>JAAUZJ010000055.1 GCA_014804695.1 Lachnospiraceae bacterium | reverse complement strand
TTGTCATGCCCGGAAACATCATTGTTCCAGCAAATGCTGTTAATACATTAGTGTTTAAAAGCATTATTACTGCCGCCAGTGTTAATATTATCGCTTTGGTTAATTGCAAAATTTTCTTCTTAATTTTTTTCTCCTTCGCGTTTTAATGTAATCAGTTTATCTATCATATGTTCCATGTAATCTATTGACATTCCATTCTGTTTCACAAAGTAGACTTTCTGAAACAGTCCGAAAAAGCATTTTTCTGATAAAAATATCGCGGAAAATCATGCTTTTTCATTATAATATATTTGTTTCACAAAGTCTACTTTGCGAAACAATTTTTTCTTCAAATTTTCTACAATTTCCAATATGACACAATAGCTTGCAGGATTTCGATAGCATGTCAGAGTTCTTTCTTTCAAACCTACTTTTACCCTAACCCTAATATTTCCTCCTCCATCGTATCAATCAATAATTTTCACAACATAATGGTGTATTTATATAATTTATTACACGTTCAATGTAAATCAAATATCCTGAAACACCTGACTTTTTCTTACTTTCATAAAAACATTATAGTCGCAATACGACTATTTTTCAATAGTCATAATAAGACTATTTATAATTAAAAGTAAATCTATACACATGGAGTACTATTATAATGGTATTTGAAAATATCCGAAATTTAAGAGAAGATAATGATAAGAAGCAGCAAGAACTTGCTGATTATTTGAATGTCAAGCAGACCACTTATTCAAAATATGAACTCGGTAAGATCAATATACCCATTGAAGTATTAATTAAATTGGCTGACTATTACAGCGTAAGCCTCGACTATATAGTAGGAAGAACTACTAAAAAAAATTAAAGCAGCAAACCATTTTTTATGGATATGCTGCTTTAATCTTTAAATAAATATTCAGTTCTACATTCTATGCCTTTACTTTATAATATTTGTATTATCCTCATCCCCAACCACATTCTTCACACTATCATTTATTATACTCCCATCCTGCATACCCCTATCTTTCAGCTTGTCAGGTTTAGAAAGCTCCACGCTTGTTATTGTCTGCAACCCGCCTACCTGCGTAGTCACCAAAAGCACTTTTGAGCCATCCGGCTTTACAACTACTTCTGATCTTGATTCGCTCTCATCTGCTTTTGAATCAATTATTTCTGTTTCAGAATCCTCATTGCCTGACTTATCCTTCAGTAAAAAATCATAAAACTGCTTATAAAACAGATATCCCTGCATATTACCGGCATAATACTGCGTATCCATCATATTGCCCACTTCTTTTATCCAATTTTTAACAGTAGATAAATCTTTATAAGTGCGCCCGTCAGGGCCATAGTTTCCCATATCAGCACCCATAAAAGCAGACTCCGCATTGGGGCAGCTTCCAGTTTGGGTTACATAACAAGAATATGCGTACATGTCTATGTAGTCGCAGTTTGCAGGGTCAACCTTGGTAACATCAACCATGCGCTCAGTTACGTTTCCATCTTTATCCCATAGCTTTACTTTATATACCGGATTCGCCGGGTCATAGTCCTTTGGCTCATAAACAGTCACCGAATAGTCTGTTCCGCATGCTGCTCCTAGTGAGCGTTCGCCTTCCTCATTATCAAAATAGTGTAATACAAACGCGCCACCGGACATCTGGGATTTTTGAACAGTATGATTCTGTAGGGCAAAACCATTTTCAATCTGCGAATTTTTGGTCTTTCCTGTCGTATATCCTGCTGCCGGAATAGGCATTGTTCCAATTCTGTTGACACTCATTTATGAATCCTCCTTCTTTTTATAAATTATCTGCAAAAATATTGGGATAGCCTTTTATAACTGCTATCCCATAAACACATGCTCTTCTATAAATAATACGATTCAAAGATATAATAAGTTTCAACAGTAACTAAATTTATTCCTCCCAAGGTATCAACGGATTCTCCACCTTCTTATCCCGAAGCATCAAACTCTCCACAACCTCTGCCGCAGATTTCCCATTAAACAAAACCTCGTTGACCTGCTCAATGATCGGAAGCTGTACGCCATATTTTTCGGCAAGCCCCATAGCAGCTTTGGCGGAATAAACGCCCTCTACCACCATATTGACTTCTTTCATCGCCTCGTCCATAGTATAACCTTTACCAATCAGGATTCCGGCGCGGCGGTTTCTTGAATGCATGGACGCACAGGTAACAATCAGATCGCCGATTCCTGTAAGTCCGGTGAAAGTTTCCCATCTGCCACCCATTGTAGTTCCAAGTCTCGCGATTTCGGATATTCCTCTGGTTATAAGCGCAGCCTTGGTATTATCGCCATATCCAAGCCCGTCGGCAATACCGGCAGCCAGGGCAACTACGTTCTTAAGTGCGGCTCCAAGCTCTATTCCAAGAACATCAGGACTTATATAAACGCGGAAAACCTTATTCATAAATATGTTCTGGAGATACTGGGCGGTCTTTTTCTTCTTAGCACCCACTACAATTGTTGTAGGTATACCTCTTCCCACCTCTTCCGCATGTGAAGGTCCTGAAAGTACCGCAACCTCAGCGTGCGGTATTTCTTCCTCAATAATCTCTGACAAGGTCATTAATGTATTTTCTTCAATACCTTTTGCAACATTGACAATAATCTGTCCCTCTTTTACATAAGGATACATATTCTTAGAAGTCTCTCTGGTAAAAGGCGACGGAACCGCCAGCACAAGCACCTCGGATTTTTTAACTGTGGTTTCCAAGTCCGTTGTAAATTCCATATCCTCCGGCAGCTTAACCCCCGGCAGCTTATCCTTATGCTCACGCTCCTTGCTAAGCATCTCTATCTCCGACTCCACAATTGACCATACAGTCACCTTATGTCCGTTATTACTAAGTAAAAGCGCAAGCGCAGTCCCCCAGCTTCCTGCTCCGATCACTCCTATATCCGCCATTTTTTCACTCTCCTTTAAAGTAATATTTCATTGCAAACTCCATTCCAATACCCAGAACTTAGACAATATAAACAAAAGAAAGGGGTGAGTTACGCTCCCGCGTCCGAACTCCGTCTTTTGTTTATATTGCCTAAGTTCGTGGCATTAGTCTTTCTTTTTATGTGTCAAATAAGTCTTTCTCTCCTCGCCTTTGACCAGGCGCATAATATTCTCCCTATGCTTGTAATATGCCATAATTGTCAAAAAGGCCGCAACTATGTACATTTCAATCAAATGCTCCTGACTCATTCCGAATATTCCCAGCTGTCCAAGCACCACAATTTCAATCATAAAACCGGCATAAACAAGTATCGAGCCAAGCGATACATAGTGCGTCGTAAAGAAAATACCGAAAAACAGTACAACTCCTACCGGTATAAAGTATGGATGAAAAGCAAGGATAAGTCCTGCGGTTGCCGCAATGCCTTTTCCGCCCTTAAAATGCAGATAAAACGGGAAATTGTGTCCAAGTATAGCCCCTGCTGCAGCATAAATTTTTAACAGATAAATCATATCGGGGTGAGTGTCATTAAATAAAAGCCCTGCAATGACAATTGCAAATATGCATTTTAAGATATCGCCAAGCAGTACGATCAGCCCTGCCTTCGTACCTAAAACGCGCATTGTATTAGTTGTTCCGGCATTGCCGCTTCCGTAATCTCTTATATCTATTCCATGCAGCTTTCCATAAATATATGCCGTCTGAAAAAGTCCAAACACATAACCTATCAATAAACAAAAAATCCGTTCCATTTACTTATTATCCTTCCTCTCCCTTATGATAAACTTAAGGGGCGTTCCCCTGAAGCCAAAGGCTTCCCTAATCTGATTTTCAATATATCTTGTATAGGAAAAGTGCATAAGTTCCTTATCGTTTACAAAAATAACAAAAGTAGGCGGCTTGACCGAAACCTGCGTAATATAATACAGTCTGAGCCTTTTTCCCTTATCAGAAGGCGGCTGCTGCATGGCAACGGCCTCTGCAAGAATTTCATTGAGAACGCCTGTAGCAACCCTCATGGCATGATTTTCACCTACCGCATCTATAAGCTCATACAGTTTATTCAGTCTCTGGCCCGTAACAGCGGAAATAAATGTAACCTCGGCATAAGACATAAACGAAAGTATCTGTCTTATTTTCTGAGTAAACTTATTGGTTGTCTTATCATCCTTTTCAATCGCATCCCACTTATTGACCGCAATGATTGCTGCCTTACCCCTCTCATGGGCAATGCCTGCGATTTTGGCGTCCTGCTCGGTAACGCCCTCGGTAGCGTCAATCACCAACACCACAATATCAGCTCTCTCCACCGCCGATACTGTACGGATTATCATATAACGCTCCAATTCCTCTTTAATCTTGTTCTTACGCCTTAGTCCCGCCGTATCGATAAAAACATATTCTTTTCCGTTATGAACGATCTCCGTATCGACCGCATCTCTTGTGGTGCCTGCAATGTCCGATACAATCAGCCGTTTTTCCCCAATCAGCTTATTAACGATAGACGATTTACCCACGTTCGGTTTACCGACAATCGCTACCTTGGTACGCTCATCCTCTTCTTCCTCTTTTGCACTATCTTTATCAATATATGAGGTAATTTCATCAAGAAGTTCCCCGAATCCGAGCTTATTTACCGATGAAATCGGAAAAGGTTCGCCTATTCCAAGCTGATAGAACTCATAAACATCCGGCATATATTTATTAAAATCATCCACCTTATTGACAGCCAGCACAACCGGCTTCTTAGAACGCCGCAGCATGTCCGCGACCTTGGAATCCGCATCTACAAGCCCCTGTTTTACGTCTACCATAAAAACTATAACATCCGCGGTATCAATGGCTATCTGAGCCTGCTCGCGCATCTGTGAAAGGATAATATCCTTGCTCTCCGGCTCGATTCCGCCCGTATCAATAATAGTAAAACACATATCTAACCATGTTACATCCGCATAAATCCTATCTCTGGTAATTCCCGGCGTATCCTTTACTATAGATATCTTTTCTCCTGCCAATGCGTTAAATAAGGTTGATTTCCCTACATTGGGGCGTCCGACTACCGCAACGATTGGTCTGCCTTTTTTCTTTCCCATTTTTATTCCATTTTCCTATTCTATGTTTAATATAGTGTTAACAAAGTCATATCCGCTTGATTTTACAATATCTGCCTTAACTTGTAAAGACTTTTCCACCTCTGAAATGGTAATATCATCCAGAAAATAGTCTTCACCGCTTCTAAGAACATTCTGCGGCAAAAGTATACGTGCCCCAAGCTTCTTTCCTTTTAACTGCTTAATTATATCCTGGCCTGTCAAAAGACCGGAGACGGTAATCATCTCCCCGAAAAAGTCATTGGTGATTGCATATACATGTATAGTCATATTAGAAAAAAGTCGCATAATCTCCTCCGCCATTTCAAGAATATAAGGATATGCTAACTTTCCTGTTACAATTGAAAGCTCCTCACTTGCTTTTTCCTTAATAATATCTATATCTTCCAAAGCCAGAAGTTTAGAAACCGCGTCATCAAATTCCTCTCTAAGCAGTCTGAGCATCCCTACACCGTTTTCAAGCTGCAAATAACCATCGTACCTCTCACTCTCCGGTAACTCCTCGCCTGCCATTATATACCATTCATCCGAAGCATGTACAAAATGTACTCCATACTCAGAATAAATTTTGCGCTGCCACCTATGTATACACTCTAAGACCTTAACTGCATCTTCCTTTTCAAAAGGTTCAAGCGGATACAAGCCCTCCCTGTATTTAGACAGCCCGACCGGAACCACAGACACACTTTCAAGCTGCGGCAGATACGATGTCAGATCCGATATGCTGCGTTCCAGTTCCTCGCCGTCGTTAATGCCCTTACACAGTACAATCTGCCCATTCATGGTAATTCCTGCCTCATACAGCCTTTTCACACGTTTAAGCGCCTCTCCTGCGAAACGATTATTAAGCATCATACAGCGAAGCTCCGGATTCGTCGTCTGAAAAGATATATTGATCGGCGATAAATGATAACGTATTATTCTCTCCACATCATCATCCGACATATTTGTCAACGTCACATAATTTCCCTGTAAAAAAGAAAGCCTCGAATCATCATCCTTAAAATACAGCGTATCGCGCATACCCTTTGGCATCTGATCTATAAAACAGAATATGCACTTATTATGACAGGAACGGTAATCATCCATAAGCCCGTTCTCAAACTCTATCCCCAAATCCTCGTCATATTCCTTATCAATCTCAAGCAGCCACTCATCCCCATCTGCCTTGCGGATTAAAACCTCTATATATTCATCCTGCATAAAATACTGATAATCAAATATATCCACTATTTCATTATCATTAATCTTAAGCAGAACATCCCCCGGCTCTATACCGAGCTCGCCGGCAATGGAATTGGGGGCTATTTTTTTTATAACATGTGATATTTTATTCATAGATCCCTCATTTTTTTATTTAATAATACCCGAAATTTCTTGACGTGTCACTACCGTAATGATATAAAATAATTGACATACTTTTTACAGATTGGAGAAACATATGCCTAATATAGAACAATTAGAGACCGCGATGCCGGTTGCGCCTATTAAATTATTAACAACTAAGGCTGCTCTTCCACTTGCTAATAGGATCAATGCCTATCTGGTAGAGTTTAGACAGAATCTGAATAACAGCTTCAAAAAAGATCCTGCTTTTTACGGATATGTGAAAGAAAACTACCTGTCCGAGGTTTCATGCCCAAGACTTGGAAGCGGCGAAGGAAAAGCTGTTTTAGACACATCTGTAAGAGGCAATGACATTTTTATCCTTACGGATGTCTGCAATCATAGCATTACCTATCAGATGAACGGTTTTACAAATCATATGTCTCCTGATGACCATTATCAGGATTTAAAAAGAATTATATCAGCGATAAACGGCAAAGCCCATCGTATCAATGTTATAATGCCCTTCCTTTATGAAGGAAGACAGCACAAAAGAAACGGACGCGAATCACTCGACTGCGCCTATGCGATTGAAGAGCTTATGGATATGGGAGTGTCTAATTTCATTACTTTTGACGCTCATGATCCAAGGGTTCAGAACTCTGTTCCGTTAAAAGGTTTTGACAACTACTCACCGAATTATCAGTTCATGAGCGCGCTTTTACATTCACACAGCGACCTTTTGATCGATAAAGAACATACTATTGTAATAAGCCCCGATGAAGGCGCTCTTGACAGGGCTGTGTACTTTGCCAACGTACTCGGCGTAGATACCGGTATGTTTTATAAACGTCGCGACTACTCAACCATTGTAAACGGCAAGAACCCTATTGTGGCGCATGAGTTTCTCGGTGACAATATCGACGGCAAAGACGTGATCATCATAGACGATATGATATCTTCCGGCGGAAGTATGATCGATACCGCCAGACAGTTAAAGAAAATGAATGCCAAGCGTGTGTTCATATGCGCTGCTTTCGGTCTTTTTACCGACGGTCTCTCTTCATTTGATGAGGCTTATGAAAAGTGCTACTTCGACCGTATTATTACGACCAACCTGTGCTATCAGCCGCCAGAACTAAAGGACAGGCCCTACTATCAGGAAGCTGACATGAGCAAGTTTATTGCTACTATCATTAACTTTATGAACCATGATGTTTCTATGTCAAATATCTATACGCCGACTGAGAAAATACATAGCATACTTGCTAAGTATAATAACAGAGAAGAGGATGCGTTAGATAGTTAGAAAATAACGATTGTTATTTATAGGGGATTTTTAGCTAAAAAATAGGGTGTAAATTCTAACCAGTTCAGTTGAATTTACACCCTTATATTTGTTTTCCATATATGTTTTCAAAGCTTTAAGTCGTATGTATCAGCTTCTTAATCGCGTCTTCAACATTTTTATCATTCACCATCTCAATTGAATTCTGAGTTTCAGCAAGCTTCTTCAAATCAGCATTATTAAGTGTAATAACATGTTCCCTGGCACTTTCATCACTTGGAATAACATAAGGATCCATCTCCTTTTCCAACTCGTTTAATTGACGCATAATGCTGGTGATCTGGCTTTTGCCTAAGTTCAGTGCATCTAACAATTCATTATAGGTTTCGGCTATTCGCCCACATTCCGGAATATCGGAATATATTTCTTCAGGATTCTCCATTATTCCCGACTCGTTTCCATTACCATAGACATATCTGTTATCCTTGATATTCCTATCCAGAAAATTCAGTGTTTGTGTTATTTTTCCACCCTCAACGGTTATGATAAGTTTTGCCATGACTAATTCGTCCTCCTTTTAATGCCATTTAATATATTCATATATGCACAGCATATATTAATTTCATCTATATATCGCTTCCCGAGCCAAAGCCGGAACCTTTATATCCCTCCAGTATACCGGTAAACCCGCACCAATTACATATAAAATTTGAATCGTCTCCATTATAGCAGCTAAGTTTACCACACTGGCAGATAACAAAAGCCATTGCTTTGCAGAACGGACAGCCGGGATAATCCTTATCCGGTTCAATCCCTCCAACAATTTTCGTTTGGTCATAGTTTTCTCTCTTTGCGGCGGCTTCCTTTACCGGAAACGCCCATGTATATTTCCACCTTTCGCCCATTCTTTCAAAGCGTATCCCATATGTTCTTTTGCCCTCCTTACACTTACAAAGTGCAACCCGGGCTTCCATTTTCTCAAACAAGACAATCCCCCTTTTCAAAGTAGGCAAAAAGAGCCGTAATGTCATCACCGCATCCCAATTCGCTGGTTTCGCTAAGCCATGCTTTAAGGTTATCGGATACGGCCTTCGCCCCATGCTCCTTTAGCAAATCAAAATAATCACTGCAGGTCTTTCTAAATTCATCGTCATTTTTATAGCTGTTTGCCATTCCGTCCGAAGAAAGCATATACATAACAGGCAGCGTCTCGTTCTCTTCCTGCTTTTTTGTAAAAGTAATCGCTTTTTTCCAGGATTCAGATTTGCTTAGTGAATGCGTTTCCGTTCCCAGGATCTTATCCGCTTCAATTATATTCTGCACGCCCATTCCCGATACTTTTACAATATCTCCGTCGCCAAGCTGAAAAGCAAAAAGAAATTCTTTAGTAATTACCAGTCCGATCAACGTAGAGCCGTACATTCTATATATTGCTGCTTTATCTTTATTGCGCTCTACATCCGAAACGCCGCGCCCTGCACCCGGAGCATTATCCTCCGGATTTGGAATGATTTCCCGCTTATTTTTGGAATGGATCTTTAATATTCTTCGTTTCCACTCAGCATCTATCGCCTGTGCAACTTTTGTATCACCTTCGCGTTTCAAAAATGTTAAAAGCAGTTCCGGCTCTCCTGAATATGTCTCCAAATAATCGCCTAGAATTTTGCAGAATACATTAACAGCTACCTCTGAACCGGTCTTACTATACGGACATGAATCGCTTCCGTGTCCGTCCGCCACTGCCAGTATGAGTGTATTGTCATCCTTTTCAACCTTCTTCAAACTATCCTGACATTCTCTGCCGTTTCTGATATGAGATGCTCCCTGCACTGATTCACCGAATACCCTTCGTGTCATATGCAACGTCCTTTCTACCAAACATCACCCTCATCAATATCATCAAGATCGGGAATTCTGCCGCCCATATCCACGATAACCGGATTAGTCTCTCCGTTTCCGTCCGCAGCATCCACATCTGCAGCAATACTTGCCGGTGCAGATACCAGTGAAGCCGCCGTAGATGCCCATTTGATCATCTTCGTAAGCGCCGCCGCGTTATTTGCCTGCAATACCAGTTCTTTATTTCCCGTGAATTCTTCCAAAACATCATCATCTGCATCCTGACCGATGGAAATCGCAATTTTTACGGCTTTCTTGCCCCAAGGAAGCTTTTTGAGCTCTGTCAGCGCCTTCTTATAATCATCGGTAGGCTGTCCGTCAGATAACAGCACTAATACCGGTGGCAGCGCTCTGTCTGACATCGGCGGTATGGTAAGCTGTGCCGACAGAAGTTCAAACGCTTTTCCCAAATCGGTCACACCCTCCGCCTCCAGATCATCCCAGGCAAAATCTTCCACATTCACCGGATTACTTGTCACCCATGACGCGCCCGTTGAAAATTTCAAAGTACGGATCATCAACTGCGCATTCGGATTGTTTTCCGCCGCCGATACCATCTCCGGTATCGTTGACTGTATTGCATGATTTACAGTACCAATCTTTTCACCATACATTGATCCGGAGCAATCCACAATCCAAAAAAAATGTAACGGTCTGCTTGCCAGTTCTCCTCCCGGTCTTTTCAATCCTGCCATAATATTTCCTCCTCATATAATATTTTTAGACACATAAATATGCCTTAATATTGTGTTCCTGCACATCTTATTTGCTGTGCTCTGGCATACTGCATTGCATAAGAGCCTGCCTCGCACAGAATAGTAAAATCTTCACGTCTTTCATCGACTTCACCGAAGGTCTGTAAAAATCCGCTCTTCTTTCCGCCGCCGATTTCAGTTACGGACCTAGGTATATAAATGCTTTTTAAGCTTTTACAGCCTGCAAAAGCTCCCTGTTCAATGCTTTTCACACCTTCCGGCAAGTCAATTGTCTTAATCGAATCACAGCCCTCAAAGGCTGACATTCTGATAACTTCCAGTTCTCTAGGGAACACTACCTCTTCAAGGCTTCTGCACCAATGAAAAGTGTTCTCGTGTATCTCCCCCAATTTATACGGAAGTTTAACTTTTTTCAATCTCCCACAGCTTGAGAAAGTATGCTCACCAATATATTTCACACTATCAGGTATGTCTATACTCTCTAAAGCGGTATATTCAAATGCGCCATCAAATTTTGTTAAGCTGCCCAATATCTTCGGACAACCGGACGGATCTGTGGTTCCGATACGTTTCAGGGTTCCCGGCAAAACCACTTCTTTAAGGCCCTTACAATTTAAAAACACTCCGTTTCCCAAAATCTCTATACCGTTTGAGACAATTATCTTTTCAATTCCGACGCAGCCTTTAAACGCATGGTTCCCAACTGCAATTACCTTTTTTCCTTCAATAACATTGGGAATTACCACCTCGTATTCATCATAGTCATCATACCGGAGAATCTTAATACCTCTTGGCGTTTCCTCATATTCATATAAACTGTCGCTTTCCACTTCAACCCATTCTGTTTGTGCCTGTTCTTCCTCCGGCATTCTGGCAGATGCAGCATTGGTCCCCGGAGAGTTCATTACATTTTCCAGTGATAAGCCCATTGCCTGCGCCCATGTCATAACCGCATTCTCTGCGCTCCTCGTCCTTATGCCATATCCCTGCTCAACAGACCTGACAAACCGGTGCAGCGCCACTTTGTCAATCTGTGTCAGCGCTTTCATTTCATTTACGATACCATCGTCAAACACCATCAACAAAGTATTTCTCTTAAGCCTGTCCTGAGGGAAAAAATCCGAAAACAGGGCTTGAAGTCTCTTCCGTTCCGAAAGAGCATCCGGATAATCCTGTATAATTTGTTCTAAAACTTTATAATCTTCCATACTAATAACCATGCCTTTCTCTCAACCTGCGACATTTGTCGCCGTAAGGCACAAATTCGCGATTAAAAAATCTCTGATTTTTTAATCTATGCTCCTTAATGAAATTCTCCTATCAACTGTCCAAAGTCAATCTTCGCATCTTTGGCAATGGCGGCTGAACGTCCCGCTGCTACAGGAACCTGTGTTCCATCCGCTTTTATATATGTCCAATTATCCCCTGATAGATTCTTTATTCCCCAGAGATTCGGATTGTTCGGATTTTGCACCACTTCTCCTACTACGGTTTCCATATCGCGGTTTCCGTCTATATGATGCTTATAAATTTTCGTGGTTGACATAAGTAATATAATACTTCTGCCAATCACAAGTTTAGACGGAACAGGTACAGTATTCTGACAGCCCCAGCATGTATGCATGACACCATTTTCTTCTTTTTGCGGGTCGTAAAATACTTCCGCACTGCAGGTCGGACAGAGCATAATCCCGGACATAAGATTTGAAAATGTCTCCATCCATTTGCTTTCCGTTATTCTCCGGTTCGGCTGCTGTAAGCCTACCGTAAAAGATATAATAAACAGTTCTTTTAACTGCTGCGGATACAGATCCCAGAAGATAAGCGCATTGTCCTGATATCCGGCAAGTGGTCTGTTGTCTTTATTAACAGGATCAAATATAAACAGCGGATCGGTTCCGTACAACTGATTCATAGCGTGAATATCCATGCATTTGATCTGTGCTTCTCTCTTTCCTTCTAACGGATGATTCAGCATAAACATGTAAAACAACAGGACTGCCAGTGAAAATAGATCCGTATTTCTTGAAGGCTTCGCTTTGCCTATAACAATTTCAGGCGCCATAAACCGTGGAGTTCCATATATACCGGTTTTGGCTCCGTTATATGAAACATTATCATTATCACATATGAGTACATCTCCCGTATCCGGGTCAAAAAATACATTCCCAAAAGAAATATCACGGTAGCTGTATCCTTTCCCATGCAATGCATTATATCCTTTTGTAAGATTATATGCCGCTTTGCATAAACAGTAGAAAGAAGGCTCCGCCTTTCTCTTCATCATATCTACAATGCTTTTATAGTTCTTTGGCCGAAGCGGCATAATATATCCGAAAGACTCACCATGTGTTTTAAAAATCATGTCCTGCGGCCAGAGAAAAGAAGGATCCGGCGCGCCGGTCTGGATGAGATTATCTAAAATTTCTTTTTGGTTTTTGGTGGCAGTATTTTTATAGTACCATTTTAAAGCGTATGTTTTATTATTGGCATTTACCGAATATACCTCTCCCTGGCCGCCGGAACCAAGCAATTTTACAACTTTGTATTCATTGCCGCTTTCGGATTTAAGGATCGTACCGCTCTTTAACTGTCCATCCATAATTATATCCTATTCCTTTCTTGGTATGTTCATTTTTTATACAATTACCTTCTTCGGGCATTTTTCCTTACATGTACCACAGCCGGTACATTTTTCCTGATCTATTGTTGCATTAAACTCCTCAATTATAATCGCATCTGCAGGACAATTTCTCTTGCAGAGCTGGCAGCCTACACAGCCGGCCTCACAAGCTTTCATTGTGACGGGACCTTTATCATGGGAACTGCATGCCACCATATGCTTAGCGTCATAAGGAATTAAGGTAATCAGGTTCTTAGGACAGGCTGCGACACATTTGCCGCAGGCCTTGCATTTTTCCTTATCAACTACAGCAATACCATCTACAATATGTATTGCGTCAAAAGGGCAGGCCTTCACACAGCTTCCATAACCCAGGCAGCCGTAGTTGCATGATTTAGCTCCGCCGTTTGGCACGTATGCGAGCATACGGCAGTCCTCGACTCCGTGGTATTCATAGTCCTGCTTTGTCTTGTTACAGTCTCCGATACATTGTACAAAAGCCACCTGTTTTACACTGTCACCGGCCTCTACGCCCATGATATCAGCAATCAGCTTTCCGACTTTTTCACCGCCTACAGGACAGGCATTGATCGGTGCTTCGCCTTTGGCAATGGCCGCAGCAAGATTAGAACAGCCTGCATAACCGCAGCCGCCGCAGTTGTTCCCCGGCAGTACCCCCAGTACCGCCTCTTCTTTTTCGTCTACTTCCACTTTAAAATTAATTGCTGCAACTCCGAGGAAAAGTCCGACAAATAAGCCGACGCCTCCTACTATCATTGTTGCAACCAGGATTCCGGTTATTTCCATATAATAGTTCCCCCTTCTATAGCAATCCGGAGAAGCCGCAGAAGGCAATTGCCATAAGTCCTGCCGTAACCAGCACTATCGGCATTCCCTTAAAGGATTCCGGTATATCGTTATACTCCATTTTTTCTCTTATTCCTGCCAAAATTACAATTGCAATGGTAAAGCCCACAGCCGTTGCAAATCCGTTTACAATACCCTCAAGTATTCCGTAATTCTTCTGTACATTGGTCAGCGCCACGCCTAGAACGGCACAGTTGGTCGTAATCAGCGGAAGGTAAACTCCCAACGACTCATAGAGTGTTGGAATGAATTTCTTAAGAAACATTTCCACAAACTGCACCAATGCGGCAATCACGAGAATAAACACTATAGTCTGCAAATATGTAATATCAAGCGGTACCAGTATAAATTTATAAATAACACCTGCTACCGTTGACGCCAGCGTAATAACAAAGATAACCGCAACACCCATACCACTTGCAGTACTGGTCTTCTTAGATACTCCAAGGAACGGACACAGTCCGAGAAACTGGCTCAGTACAACATTGCTCACAAGAGAGGAGCTGATCAAAATAATGAGTAAATCCTTAACCATTCGCTTTTCCCTCCCCTTTTTCATCATATATACGCTTATTGCAGGCGGTATCCTTGCAGTTCATACAATCGCTGCCACAGCCCGACTGGATCTTCGACATGTCTTTTCCCTTTTTCTCACCGGCAATCTTAATCTTATTCTGAATTGCAGTAAGTACCGCCAGAACAAAGAATGCTCCGGGAGCCATAATAAAAATTGTAGCGGGTACATAGCTGTCAGGCATTACCGTGAATCCAAACAGTGTTCCTGCGCCGATAAGCTCCCTGACCGCACCTATACAGGTCAGCGCAAATGAAAAGCCAAGTCCCATTCCGATTCCGTCAAAAAGTGAGGAAATCACAGGGTTCTTAGATGCATAGGCTTCCGCCCTTCCAAGGATTATACAGTTTACCACGATGAGCGGAATATAGATGCCAAGTGCATCATACAGGCTTGGAATAAAGCCTTCCAAAAGCAGCTCCACCATTGTTACAAAAGATGCGATAATAACTATAAATGCCGGAATTCTTACCTTATCCGGAATAATATTTCTAAGCAGGGATATAAAAGCATTACTAAGCGCCAGGACTACCATAGTAGTAAGCCCCATTCCCAAACCGTTAATTGCGGAAGTGGTTACCGCTAACGTCGGACACATGCCAAGCATCAGCACAAAGGTAGGATTTTCTTTAATCAATCCGTTGACCAGACGTTCTTTAACATCATTCATTACCGCTTCCCCCTTTCAACTCAGTCTGGAAATAATACAGGCCTGCATTTACACCGTTTACCACCGCGTTGGTTGTAATCGTTGCTCCGGAAATTGCATCTACCTGATTTTCGGAGACCGCTCCGGATTTGCTGTATTCAAACTGCTCTACGTTTTTGTCTGTGAACTGCGGCTTAAGCACTTCCTCAGCTCTCATTCCAAGACCAGCCGTTTCCGAAATCTCCAGAATGGAAATTCCGTTAACAAGTTCGTCCTGCCTGATTCCTATACTAAACTTTATGTCCCCTCCATAACCTTCCTTAGTCGTGACGGTTATTACATATCCAAGTACGTTTCCCGAACCATCCATTGCCGCCATGATCTCGTCTATGGACTCCTGCGCATATCCGGCTTCAGTCCATGCTGCCGTATCAGGCTGAGTAAACTCAACTCCCTCAAATGACGCAGCGTCCGCAAAAACCTCTTTGCAGGCTTCCTGCTTTGCCTTTTCCTTCTGAGCGGCAATCGGCTCCTTGGTAATCTGGTAAACAAGGGCTAACAACAGTCCCGCTACAAGGGTAATCACAAGTAAGATTCCGGTATCCTTAAACATTCCCGAAATATCGCTGCCATTTTTTACTTCCTCGTCTTTTATTTCTATATCTTCTATTTCTATATCTTTTATTTCACGTTTGTCACTCATGCTTTGGCCCCTCCTTTCCCGAATGCTGTAGGAAAAGTTGCTCTTTCAATAAGCGGTACAAGTAAGTTGCCGATTATGATCGCATAAGAAACGCCTTCAGCCGATGCTCCGAAAATACGGAAAATTCCTGTCAATATTCCGAGCACAATTCCATATACATACTGCCCCTTGATCGTAACAGGCCTTGTAACATAATCCGTCGCCATGAAGAAGGCCCCAAGCATAAGACCGCCGCCTGCAAGATGGACTGAAATATATGCCGCATCCAGACCGTGGCCGCCAAATAATACGATAAAAATAACAAATGTTATTATGTAACTTCCGGGAATCCTCAAATCGATTATTCCCAACATGATCAGTATACATGCTCCAATCACTATCGCTATCATCGAGGTTTCTCCGATGGTTCCCGAAGTTTTACCTATTACCATGCTTAAAACATCTACTGCCTTTCCGCTTTTTAACTCGGCAAGCGGCGTTGCTCCGGTATAAGCATCGCAGTTAAAATCAGTCATAATAGAAGTATAGGATATCAGCAGAAAACATCTTGCGCCAAGCGCTGGATTCATAAAGTTCTGCCCCAGACCTCCAAACAGCATCTTAACCACCAGAATTGCAAAAATACCACCTATTACTCCTATCCACCAGGGCGCTGACGGCGGCAGATTAAGCGCCAGAAGCAGTCCTGTTACAACTGCCGAATAGTCGCCTATCGTTATTTTCTTACCTAGAATTTTCTCAAATATATATTCCGTCAAAACTGTGGATAGAACCGTCACCAGAATTAAAATCAGTGCGTTCATTCCAAAGTTATAGATTCCAAACCCCGCAGCCGGAAGCAAGGCAATTACAACTGCCAACATAATGCTACTGGTAGATGACTTAGCCCTAATATGGGGATTGGATGACACTTTCATCAAATCACTCATCCTAATTAACCTTTCCTTTCTCTCAGCCTGCGATATTTGGGCCGCAGGCACAATATTCGCAAAATGAACAAGTTCATTTGTGAAAAATTTATTTTTCACACTTGCCTCCTACTTTTTCTTTTTCGCAAGCATCATTTTTCTCATGGACTTAATCGATTGCGTGAGTTGTCTCTTCGCCGGACATATGTAACTGCAGCAGCCGCACTCACAACACTCCATGCCGTCATGTGCAAGAAAAGCCTCTTCATCATAATGCTCGGCATAATCTGCAAGCAGCTTAGGCACAACCCTTCCCGGACACACATCTACGCAGCGTCCGCAGTTAATACAGGCACTCGGCTCCATATCTGACACATCATCCTGCGTTAAGCAAAGCAGCGCTGAAGCGGTCTTAGTAGTCGGTACATCAAGATCAAAAATAGCAAAACCCATCATAGGCCCGCCTGAAACAATTTTTACAGGATCTTTCTTAAAGCCGCCTGCTTCTTCTATCAGTTCATGGTAATTAGTGCCTATTCTGACGATAAAATTCCTCGGGTCAGATATTGCATCCCCAGTGACCGTAACTATACGGTTCATAAGCGGTTTCCCCTCGACTACGGCATGATAGATTGCCACAACAGTATCTACATTATTTACTATACAGCCTGCATCCGCCGGAAGCATGGATGAATTGATCTTTCTTCCGGTAGCGGCATATATAAGCTGACGCTCCGCTCCCTGCGGATATTTGGTCTTCAAAGCCTTTACGCTGATACGCGGCTCATCCTTCGTTAAATCCTTAAGGATTTCAATACAATCCGGCTTATTGTCCTCAACCGCAAGAATTCCTCTGGCATTATCAAACAATGAAAGAGAAATTTTAAGTCCCTGAACCAGCTTCTCCGGCTCTTCAATCATTCTTCTGTAATCGGACGTCAGATATGGCTCACACTCTGCGCAGTTAGTGATCACATATTCAATTTTTTCAGGTTCCTTGGGAGAAAGTTTGACATGAGTCGGAAAGCCTGCGCCGCCCATGCCCACAATTCCTGCCTCTTTGACACATTCGATTATTTCCTGCTTACTCATATCTTCAAACGGCTTTCTAACCGGATATTCTACTTCCTCATATAAGCCGTCATTTTCAATAATAATGCTCATCACACTGTCTCCGGTCACAACACGATGCGGTTCAATCGCCTTAACCGTTCCGGATACGGTCGCATATATGGGAGCTGACACAAAGCCTCCTGCTTCCGCTATTTTCTGTCCCGTCAGTACATGGTCGCCCTTTTCCACTATGGGTTTAGCCGGCGCCCCGATATGCTGAGACAGAGGATATACCAAATCTCCTTTGGGAAATACAGCTTTAATCGGCTTATCTTTAGATAGATTCTTGCCGTCATATGGGTGAATTCCACCTACAAATGTTAACCTTGCCATATGCTGCCTCGCTTTCTTCAATAGTTTCCAAACTTGTAATTTCCGAAAAATCTCATATAATAAATATACTATTTTTCGACGGAAAATACTACTTCTATTTCAAAAATTGTGATATTATATAGGGTGAAAATAAATGAACGGATGGGAAGCATATGCGTATAGAAGAAATTAAATTAGAAAATTTTGAAGTTAAATACCCATTGGATCGTATTGCACCATTAGAGAAAATCCTTTTTCTGGATATAGAGACAACAGGCTTTACTGCCAAAGGCTCCAATCTATACCTGATTGGCGCGGCTTATTACAGAGAAGGCTGTTGGCGTATCCAACAGTGGTTTGCACAAAAATATGAGGAAGAAAAGTCAATCATGGAAGCATTTTTCTCCTTTGCTTCTTCGTTTACCCATCTCATACATTTTAACGGCAACAATTTTGATTTACCCTTTTTAATGCAAAAATGCAGCCTTTACCATCTTCCATACAACTTTGACGCATATGAAGGCATCGACTTATATCGACGGATTTCGCCATATAAATTTTTCCTGAATGTGGCAAACTGTAAACAAAAGACTCTTGAAGCCCTGCTCGGCATTGAGCGCGAAGACAAATACAGCGGAGGCGATCTCATAGGCGTTTATCATAATTATGTAAACCAGCAATCAGACGAAGGCCTAAATCTACTGCTCTTACATAACAGTGACGATATAAAAGGGATGCTTCAAATAGTTCCGCTTCTTGCCTATCATGATTTATTTAACGATAAGCTCAAAGCTAAAAAGGTACAAGCCAATTCATATCAGGACTATCATGGAAATGACCGCCATGTGCTTCTTATGAAAATAAAGCTGCCTGAGGCGCTGCCACATCCGGTTTCCGTTATGTCAAACGGCTGTTATTTTAATGCTGAGAATGACGAAGGCACTATAAAAGTGCCGATTTATGATGAGGAACTGAAGTATTTCTACTCCAACTATAAAGATTACTACTATCTTCCTACAGAGGACCTTGCAATGCACAAGGCAGTTGCCTCATATGTGGATAAAGAACACCGTGTACAGGCCACTGCTTCAACCTGCTATACGCGCAAGTACTCTTCCTACCTTCCGCAGTGGGATATCTTGGTTGAGCCTTTTTTTAAGAGGGAGTATAAGAGTAAAGAATTGTTCTTTGAACTTACGGACGAAATAAAGAAGAATCGTGGACTGTTTTCCGCATATGCGAGCCATATATTGAATAAGATGGTACAAATCTAGTAATATTCCAAACAACGAACAGCACGCGCTGCAATCTACTCTTATGTTAACAAAAAGACCACCGGCACATCACGTTTGCCGGTGGTTTTCATTCATATTAATCTCTATTAGGGTTTCTCATAGAAGAACGAATTCTTCCTATCAAAACCAATCTCTTTGTAATTGATGATCTGCTCCGTACTTCCGATAAAGAGTATACCTCCCGATTTAAGATTCTTCTGGAACTTACGGAACACCTCTTCCTTAGCTTCTTCGGTAAAGTAGATAAGCACGTTACGACATACTATCATGTGGCAGTCCGTAGGATATGTATCTTTTAACAGATTATGTTCTTTAAACTCTACCCTAGCCTTGATTTCATTGGAAATCTGGAATGACGGACCAATCTTTGTAAAATACTTTTTCTTTAAATCATCCGGCACACTCGCTATACTCTTCGCTGAATACAGACCGGTCTTAGCCGTAGCAATAACCTGTTTATCCAAATCCGTAGCAAATATTTTAATATTATTTAACGGAAGATGTCTGGATAATGCCATAACCAGAGAATAAGGTTCATCACCTGTAGAGCACGCTGCACTCCATATTTTAAGATTCTTGCCGTATTTACCAATTAACTCCGGAATAATCTCCTTCTCCATAATCGCCCACTGATCCGGATTACGGTAAAATTCAGATACGTTAATTGTCAAATAATTGACAAATTCTTCAAACAACCTTTGATCTTTTTTCAAAGCAGCAACATAATTATCGTAGCCGGTAATTTTATTCTTAGAAATCAGAGTGTCTATACGACGCTTCATCTGTTTCTCTTTATATGCGTTCAAATCAATCTTAGTCAGGTCGAAAACGGCCTTCTTTAAATATTCATAATCATAAGCCATATTGAATTCCCACTCTCTATTTATTATTGATTTTCTTCTTCACTCTCATTTGCGATAACAGACTCAATGTCTACAGATACAACATCCGCATCTGCATCTTCTTTATTCTCAACCACTTCTTCCTTCGGTTCGGGAGCAAGCATCGCCTTAATACTTAAGCTGATCTTCTTATCCTCTTCGTTAAAATCAACAACCTTAGCCGTTACTTCCTCACCTGTCTTAAGTACATCTGCCGGTTTGTCTATGTGCTCTCTGGATATCTGTGAAACATGGAGAAGCGCATCAATACCTGTCTCCAATTCAATAAATGCTCCAAAGTCTGTCATACGTGCAACTTTACCTGTAACCACATTGCCGATTGCATACTTCTGTGCTGCATCCTTCCATGGATTCTGGTCTTCAAACTTAAGACTGAGTGCAATCTTGGTTCCTGAAATTTCTTTAATAAGAACGTTAAGCACGTCACCAACTTTAAATACTTTCTTAGGATTCTCAACCCTGCCCCATGACATTTCTGAAATGTGAAGCAGTCCATCAGCTCCGCCGAGATCTATAAATGCACCAAAATCCGTAACGTTTTTAACGGTACCTTCTACTGTGTCACCCTCATGGATGCTCTCAAGAAGTTTCTTCTGTAATTCAGCCTTCTCCGCAACAAGAAGCTGTTTACGATCACCTATATATCTTCTTCTCTTAGGATTATATTCGCTTATTACAAACTGTATCTCCTGTCCTGCATACTTAGAAAGGTCTTTCTCATAAGTATCGGATACAAGGCTCGCAGGAATAAAGATTCTGATTTCTTCCACAACTACGCTCAGACCGCCATCCAATACCTGTGAAACCTTCGCTGTAAGCACCTCGTTATTATTATATGCTTCTTCAATTCTCTTATTACCTCTATCGGCTGCAAGACGTTTGTAGGTAAGAAGGACTTGTCCTTCACCGTCATTTACCTTTAATACCTTAACTTCCATCTTATCACCAGGTTTAACTATGGCTGTCAAATCTACGTTTGGCTCGTTTGTATATTCATTTTTTGTAAGAATTCCATCTGATTTATATCCTATATTGAGGACAATCTCGTCCGGTTTTACATCAATGACTGTGCCTTCAACAACCTCTCCTGTGTGTATTGTCTTTAATGAATCTTCTAACATTTGTTCAAAAGTTAATTCTGACATAATTTTGAACCTCCTCAATAATATTGTTTGGGGTAGATGCCCCTGCTGTAATACCCACTAGTCGGACAGATTTAGGTAACTCTAAATGCAAGTCATCCAATGTCTGTATAAAATAAGTGTTTTGGCACTCCTTCATGCAGATTTCATATAGTTTCCGTGTATTAGAACTATGATTACCACCTATTACTATCATTATGTCAACCCGAGCAGCTATCTTCGCCGCTTCAGCTTGTCTTACTTCCGTAGCATTACATATAGTATTCACAACAATAACATTGTAACCTTTTTGCTCAATAATTTCAACTAAATATTGAAAATTATTGTAATTATATGTCGTCTGTGATACAACGCATATATCTTTTTCCCCGTCATAACTGAA
>JAAUZJ010000054.1 GCA_014804695.1 Lachnospiraceae bacterium | reverse complement strand
TTTTACGCGGTGCCTGCAGTCAGCTTGATCAATCAGCCGTCGTTTGGATTTTTATGGTACTTTGCAGTGATGTATATGATCGGAATTGTTTTTAATTCCAAGCCGCTCTGTGATATCGCATTTTGGAATGCTGCAATCTACTTTTTTGTCGCGCTCGCTTATACTTATCTCAAAGCCACAAATCATTATCTTGGATTAAACAAATGGACGAAAAGCCTTCCCCGAAAAAGGCTCTATGCGATCAGCTCGGCAATGGCTGGACTTTTTGCTGTACTTGTATTGATTGCGATACTGCCTTCGTTTTTCCTTGCGGGACAGCGGCGTTATACTGATATCAGGACTTGGTCTGACGATATAGAGCTTGTGGAATATCAGCCAATGAATTTACCACAGACAGGCGGGGACGTTTATGCGGATGACTATTGGATTATGATGGATGACATGGAAGCGCCGCCGGAGCCTTCTAAATTTTGGTCATATATTGGCTGGCTTGCTACAGCGGCATGCATTGCGTTTATGGTATATTGGGCAGTAAAAATGCTGCGTCAGATTTTTGCGGAATTTTGGGACAGCTATGATGAAAACGGCGATAAGGTAGAGAATCTGGACGATGAACCTATACAAAAGGAGGAACGGCTTCGCTTAAGGCGCAGTATGAAGGCTGACACCGAGGCGGAGCGCATCAGACGCACGTATAGGAGAACGATCAGAAAGCACAGAAAAGAAATTCCCGCACAGTATGAGTCGCCATCGGAGATTGAGAAAAACGCGGGGCTGTTTGAGGACGAAGATATGAAGCGGCTTCATGTAAAGTATGAGAATGTGCGATATGGACAAGATGGCGTGTAAGATGAGTATTCTTCAGATGAATATTGCTTCTTAATATAACAACTTATTACCCTTTTCACAGATCTCGTAAATTTCATCGTACTTTTCTTCTATCAGCGGCGTCACCCGCTCTGTCTGTTTTCCCACGATTTTTTTATAGAGAAAATATGGGAATATCCATCCCAAAAATCCCGGCACAGCAAGAATGATACATAAAATATAGTTTGGCGTCTGTGCTGTCACTGCAAAAACAGATCCTGCCATGAACGCTGTTCCAATAATGCCCAGCACGAGCGCATACACTGTTGCTATAGAGGTCTTTTCCCTTTCCAGTTTATCAATTTCATTGACACACGCCTCAAAATTTCTCTCAAGCCTTGTAAGTTCCATTTTATTAACAATCTTACGGTTTCGTTTCAATCTCAGCACTTTTCTCTGCTGTGAAACCGGATTCCTTCTCTCCACATCCTCAGGCAGATTTTCATCCAACTCCCATCCAAAATTTTCATACCCGTCAAGCAGGAAAGAAAACCTGCTACCCTCCGTGAACAGCTCCTTATACTCATATCCTACAAAATTTCTCTGCAGTTTTGCCACATTATCCATGAACATACACCTCCCGGTTTTCATTCATACCATCCACAGGCAGCGTAACTGTAAAGACGCTTCCCTTTCCTTCCTCGCTGGCAATCTGTATATCTCCATCCATAAGCTCCAGCACCCGCTTTACCAGTGCCAGACCAAGCCCGTTCCCTTCTTTTGAATGAGAGGTATCCCCCTGATAGAATTTATCAAAAATATGTTTCATGCTCTCCTGACTCATTCCACAGCCTGTATCTGATACAGAAACCCTAATGTAATTTTCATCCGATGTCTGCCTGACGGTGACGCTGCCTCCCGGTTCCGTAAATTTTACCGCATTGCCAAGCAAGTTGTTCCACACCAGTTCCATAAGGCTTGCGTCTGCCCTTACCATTGCCACATCTTCAATATCTGTTCCCAGTTCAATCACTTTCTCATCCCACGCATCCTCAAACTGCAGGATGCACTCACATAGCTGCCTGCAAACATCATAATCCTCTGCCTCCGGCGTAATCCTCTGATTTTCCAGCTTATTCAATTTCAGTATATTGACGATCAGGTCTGAAAGCCGTGTTGCAGCGTTCTCAATGGACTCTGCGTATTCTTTCCTCAGCCCATCTTCTATTCTGTCTGCCTGAAGCAGCTCCGCATAATTCTTCATGATGGCAATGGGAGTTTTCATCTCATGGGACACATTTGATACAAAATCTGTTTTCAATGTCTCAATGCTCCCAAGTTCCTCCACCATTTTATTAAAATCCTTAATCATGACATCCACATAATCCATCTTATCTGCCGTATGAAGTGTAGGAATATACACTGAAAAATCTCCTGCCGCCACCTTTGACGTAGCATCTGCAAGCTGCTGCATGGGGATTTCATAAGTATTCTTTATCCTGCCCACTGCAAACCATGCAATGCCTGCCGCCACGATCCCCCAATACGCCATAGCCACGGCTGACTGGACAACTCCCCCGCACTGAAATCTATCCATAAGCACCAGCAGGCCGGTATGTACCCCTGACATCAGAAGTAAAACCACCCAATAAGCCGCAAACAGGGACAATACGAACCGTACTTTTTTCATTGTATTATTATGGCTGACACTCTTCCTTCTCACACTAACACCGCCTTATACCCAAGTCCTCTTACCGTCACAATCTTAAAGCCGTCGCAGGCTGATAATTTATCCCGCAGCTTTGTCACATAGACATCTACCGCCCGCAGGCTGGTATCGCTATCCACACCCCAGAATTCATCCATAAGCTGTGCTCTGGAAAATGTCTTTTTCGGGTAGGACAATAGTTTATACAGGATATTAAACTCCCTTGTGGTGAGGTTTATTTCCTCGCCGTTAATCTCCGCACTCATACCATCGGCATCCATTTTCAGATTACCAACCGTGATTTTCCGCTCCATTTCAATATTCGCCCTGCGCAGAAGCGCCCTGACACGCAACAGCAGTTCCTCCAGTTCAACGGGCTTTACCATGTAATCATCTATTCCAAGCTGGAACCCTTTCTGTTTGGATGGCAGGTCATCTTTTGCTGACATGAACAGGATAGGAATCGCTTTATTAACCTGTCTGACTGTCTGCGCAAACTTAAACCCGTCAATTTCCGGCATCATAATATCGGATATTATCAGCTCGTAAATATTGTTATACATTTCATCATAGGCATCTTTGGCATTCAAGCATCCTTTTGCATGAAATCCGCTGTCATTTAAGTAAGTACACACAATCTGGTTCAATTTTGCATCATCTTCAACTACAAGAATATTTATCATGCGTCAAATCTCCTTTTCCTGTTTGCTCTGTTTCAACTGTTTTGTGGAACGCCATATCATAAAGACCGCCATCCCAAGTACAATAATACTTATGCCGGCCCCTGTGGATGCTGTCATTATCAGTCTGAACATCCTATCATTATCTGACCCGAACCGTGTCAGCATGGCTATTTCCAATGAAAGCATGGACACCAGTGCTGCCGTCAGACTGATCACCTTTGCCGCGGACATAACAGGGCTTCCATATCTCCTGAATTTTACCACATTCCAAACAGCCGTGATCGTCGCATAAAATGCATACATCGCCATAACATAAATCAATACTCCCGGATATACAAAACCGCTGTTCTGCTGTATCACAAGAACGATAATACCTGACAACGCTATATTCATAAACAATAAACTAATTCCGCATAAGCGGTATCTACTCCATTCGGAAACCTTATTTTTCCCATCTTTTCTAACATAATGAAGCAGGGAGGCACGCATGGCGGCAAGCAGAATATAATAAACAGCCAATGTTGCAAACCATACGGATCTGTAAAAAATTCCCGAAAACATTTTTATCCCTGCATATAGAAGATTAATGAAAAATCCCTGATACAAAGCAGCCTCTGCCCGAAACATGTCTTCCCTCAGATACCTGCCAACCAACGGATTATCCAGCGCCTTCTTTACAAGCGGCTGTTTATCTATTCCCTGTCTTATCAGGCGTACAATCCCTGCCATACCTGTAATAGTAATAATCAAGGCATATGCCGACAGTATGTAGGCAGCATATGAAATCGCCGTATTATCCATATCATTTGCAAGTACATATATGACTAATGCAAATGATGGAATAGAAATCAGTATTGTAGGAATTGGCGGCAGCATAAATATCTTCTTTAAAATACCTGTCATCCGTTGTAAATTCATCCTTCTATCTCCCGTTTTATAAACTTGGGGTACTTTTCAGTATATCGCATTATACACTGCTATTGTTTATGTTTTGTTTATAATTTGTGTCCAAATTGTGAACAAGCAATAGAAATGTGCAGCAGATTTGTTTTCCACTGCACATTCCACACACAATTATTTCAGACCTTTAATAAACGGTATTAAGCACAGGAGAACTACAATTCCCACAATACCAACTATGATACCGACCACCATATTGCTCCATACCATAGTTAGACACATACCTACACCTAAAAGCAGTGCCCCAACAATCCCTATCAGTGTCGCACCTATTGTCTTTCCTGACAGCTTAATCGGTTCCTTGTTTTCCATCTTCCTCCACACTGCTACCATAATGAATAATACAATTAGACCGATTACTCCCATAATAATGCCTTCGTTTCGTGCATTCCATTCCTCTACCAACCCCATGCACATTCCCAGTGAAAATAAAATTCCTCCGATAGTTCCTAAGATCATTGCTACAAATGTACTCTTTTTCATAAATTAATACCTGCCTTTCCTTTTTAATATGCTTTATTTTTTTCTTCTCTTTCTTTTTGCTCCGCTGCAAGCCGTGCTTTTGCTTCTTCCACGGTCTCGCCTTCCTTCGTCAGAAAATTGTCCACAAACTTATCAGTGATTTTATTAAATCCTCCAACTGCTCCATCCTCAATTTTTTTGTAACCGCTGACCACGCCTTCATCTATTTTTTTGTAGCCGCCGACTACTCCTTGAGCAATTTTATCATTTGCCTTTACCAGTTTTAATTTTGCCATAATTCTATTCTCCTCTTCTTTTTGAATATTTTTTGTTTCATTTGATGATACAAGAATAACAACACATTATTTGCATAATGTTTAATTTTTGTTTCTGAAATGTTAATTGTGGGAATTTTTCCTTGAAAAATAAGGATTTATTGAGTTGATTTTTAGAAATTACACCATCTTTACACCACTTGGTGTAAAGATTTTTTACTACCAATTCGACGGTTGACACCTTTTTCAGATTCTTCTGCTTCAAATTTACTCATTTCAGATAT
>JAAUZJ010000053.1 GCA_014804695.1 Lachnospiraceae bacterium | reverse complement strand
TTCCTTATCCATGCCGGATAGGAAGTGTAGAGGGTGGCGGTTTCTTCATCAGCGCAGAAGCTGATATGTACTTCCTGCTCGCATTTTAACAGTTTCATGGTCTTGGTGTCCTCCTTTCCCTACAAAAAAGGACTGCAAACTGTCTGTACAGTCGGCAATCCTTGTTGATATATCAAACAATGGCTGTGTCCTTTGCTCTTGGTATCTTTGGTACACCCTTGTCTGACACGATATAATAAATTCCCTTTTCCCTGTCCTCGGCTCTTATGGCTTCCTTTTGGGTGTCAATCTGTGCTTTCTTTTCTGCCTTTGTGCGTTCCTCATAGGCTTTCTGCTTTCCGTTTGCCTTGCGCTTTAGGTAGTTTTGGTGCAACTTTTCTTTTCGGGCTTCCCGTTTCCTTTGTTCTTCCAACTGTTCCGGCGTTAGCTCCGGCTGTTCCATAGTGGGCGGTATGAACTGCCCGATCATGTTGAAATGTATCTCTATTTTCTGCGGGCTGTCGGCTCTGCCTTTCTTCTCACGCTCATGGACAACGATTTTCTCAACAAACTCATTCAGCATGACGGTCGTTAGCTGTTCAAAGTTTTCGTACCGCTTCACAAGCGCAAGGAAACGTGCCGCCGATTTCCTGTCATTCTCATAATCTTCCTGCATGGTCTTATATTCCTTGACTTCCTGTGTTAGCTGTTCCTGCTCCTTTTCGTACTGGTTGGACAGTGTTTCATACCGCTTGTCTGAAAGTTTCCCCAGTACGTTGTCCTCATAGATTTTCGCTATCAGTATTTCTAGTTCCCCGATACGCTTTTCACATACGGACATACGCTTTTTCTGTGCAGTAAAGTCAACGGTCTGTTTCTGTTCAAGCTCTGCCTGTATCTCTTTTGCAAAGGCTTCCCTGTCAACGCTCGCATGGCGTATCACTTCCCGTATCATTTCCGAAACAATCTCCATGACATTATCCGCCTTGATGCGGTGCGCTGACTTGCAGCGTGTCCCAATCGGCGTTTTGCTGTAATTTGCACAAGTGTACTGCGGTATGCGCTTCCCGTTGTTTACCCTGTGGACATACATCTTGCCCCCGCAGTCCGCACAATACATCAGTCCTGTTAATGGGTGCGCTTCGCCCCAACCGTCGGGGTATCTCCTTACCTGCCCCCTTATCCGCTGTACGTTGTCAAAGGTTTCTTGGTCTATGATCGGTTCGTGGGTGTCCTCGAATATCAGCCACTGGTCTTGAGATACATAGTGGCTTTTCTTGTCCTTGAAATGCTTCCTTGTCTTGAAATTTACCGTATGCCCTAAATATTCCTGCTTGGCTAGGATATGGCACACCGTAGAGCTTCCCCAATGGTATATGTCCTTAAATTCCCTGTTTTGGTGCAATCCCACGCCTAACTGCGCTTGGTGGTATGCGGGGATTGGTATTTTATCCTCTGACAGTTTTTTCGCTATCTGATACGGTCCATATCCCTCCATTGTCATGCGGAATATCCTGCGGACGATTTCGGCGGCTTCCCCGTCTATTATCCATTTTTCTTTATCCTCCGGCGATTTCAGATAGCCGTAGGGCGGGGAGCTTGCAACGTGCTTTCCTGCCTGCCCTTTGGCTTGGAAAGTGGACTTGATTTTCTTGCTTGTGTCCCTTGCATACCATTCATTCATGATGTTTCGGAACGGGGTAAAATCATCATCTCCGCTGAAGCTGTCCACACCGTCATTGACCGCAATAAGCCTTACGCCCATTTTCCGCATGGTTTCCATGTACATACCGACTTTGAGGTAGTCACGCCCTAAACGGCTCATGTCCTTGATACAGACAACCTTTACATTCCCTTTTTCAATCTGTTCCAACATGGCAACAAAGCCGGGGCGGTCGAAGCGTGTACCCGATATTCCGTCGTCCGTAAAGTGCCGGATATTCCCTAGACCGTTGCGCCTTGCGTATTCCTCTAACATCTGCTTTTGGTTGGATATGCTGTTGCTTTCCCCCTGCAATTCATCATCATGTGATAAACGCTCATACAATGCTGTGATCTCTTGACTCATAAATCAATCCTCCTTTCCGCTGTGTGCCTGTTTTCGGGCTGTTCAGCTATTTTTTTGTTGTTTGATGAATAAGTCTTTTTCAGCTTATAACACCGCTGCAGAATCTAAACATAGCTATCATATCAGTAACATTGCCAGTATTAAAGCTGCTTACATCAAGTGTTTCCAGTGCATTACAACCATCAAACATATAACCCATGGACTTGACTTTACTTGTGTTAAAACCGCTTACATCAAGCGTTTCCAGCGCATTACAATCCTCAAACATACTGCTCATGCTTGTGACTTTGCTTGTATTCAAATTGGTCAAATCTATACTTTTCAGATTAGTGCAGTCTCGGAACATATCTGACGTAGTGGTAATACCCGATACGTTTATTTCAGCAGACGTAATGGTTTCCGCCCACGGGTACCATGCCGGCATAATTCCATACTCATCAACATCTATCGTAGGATAATTACCGGTACCCTTAACAGTAAGCTTGCCGGTATCGTCAATTGTCCATGTAAGTTTATTGTTTTTGCTGGAGCCTTGATGGACTATCTCCGGTTCCTTGTCTGGCTCTTTATTCGGATCATCACCCGGTATTTCCCCGGAAGCTGTTATGGTCAGGGTTCCGTTTACATAATTAATGCTGTAATTATTTCCCGCATCGGCGCCGTATGGGATAATGTTATAAGTACCCGCCACGTTGGTTTGGATATTATCTGTGCCGTATTTAAGCTGTGGCTGTACTGTAAGTGCCTCCCCATCTAACAGGCCTTCTACTGTGGCAGTCAATGATGACAATGCCGGTAAGGCTTCACCGGTCTTAATTGATTGTGACGGGGCAGTTATAGTTAATGCAACAGGCTTAATACTAAAATGATATGAAGTCTGTGATAAGATATAGCTGTTACTACCTGAAATGTCAAAAGACAGCGTGTAATTTCCTGCCTGTGAAGGTAGCTGTGTATTCTGCTCATAACTGCTGCCGTCTGCAAGAGTACCTGTGTATGAAAAAGCTGGCGTAACACCTGTTATTGTATTTCCGGATGAATCTTTTACAACCGGAGTTCCGGTGTATGAGATAGGTGTGCCGTCGTAAGATTTGTCTTCTATGGTTATTCCTGAGATGAAGACAACCTTTTTCATGGAGCTTGTGCCGTCATCCGGATAGCCATTTTTATACAGAGCTATACTGTAGTCTAAGTTTTTAGGCAATTCTGTATATGTATTACCTGATTCACCATACCACTTGTCTGACTCCTCATTACTAATTGGCAGTTTCACACTTAATGCCAAAGTTTTTGGGGTGCATATGTAAGTTAGACTGTCACACCCATATAACATGGTATGCATTTCATTGTATTCATCTACAATCATTTGCATATCAAAACTGCTTAAATCCAGACTACTTAAAGCGCTACAATTAAGAAACATATTACCCATATCTGTAACATTTCTTGTATCAAATCCACTTAAATCAAGACTTTTTAAACCGTTACAGTTTGCATACATACTACCCATAGCAGTAACTTTACTTGTGTCAAATTTACTTACATCCAAGCTGGTTAAACTGCTGCATCCTCCAAACATCCCTACCATATCTATAACTTTTCCTGTGTCAAACTTACTTACATCCAAGCTGGTTAAGCTGCTACAATCCCAAAACATATTATACATATATCCAACATTTCTTGTATCAAAGCCGCTTACATCCAAACTGCTTAAACTGCTGCAATTACAAAACATACGACCCATATCCCAGACATTTACTGTGTTAAAGCCGCTTACATTCAGACTGATCAAACTGCTGCAGGATTCAAACATACGTCTCATACGAATTACGTTATCAGTCTTCAACCCTGATAAATCTACGCTAGTCAGGTTTACACAATCCCTGAACATACTATCAGTGCGTGTAATTCCCGACACATCTACTTTGGCAGATTTAACATCCTCTCTGCCCGCCCATGGCGGAAGATAATCAAAATCGACTGAACCACTTATGTAATCCCCTGTACCTTCTATCGTCAACAAACCGTCTGCATCAATACTCCACGAAATACTGTTAATGGTTCCACTGTTTACGGTTTCTTCAGTCTCTCCTGTACCTGTCTCTCCGGCTCCGCCATCACCAGTTCCGGTTCCCGGCTCTTCTGCCTCATCTTCATTTACTTCCGCAATGTTATTTTCCTGTTCTCCTTCTGACGATTCTTCTGTCAAAGATTCCGCTGGAAGTTCTGTTTCTTCCGCTTCTTTTGCGTCATCTGACGATTCGTCATCGTCGTATGCACCATCTGCATCTCCTATAGTGTCAGAATCCGCCGTACCCGAATCCACAGTGCCTTCTGATTCTGTTTCCTCTGTTCCTGATTCTTCTGCCTCTAAATCCTCTGTTAAGACAGCCTGGGATTCGTCATATTCCACTTCCTCCCCTGAAATTTCCGGTGCTGCCGCCAGCACAGCGTATGTATCCACCTGTGCGAACACCATAGCTGCACTGAGAGCAAGCGCCAGAATCCTCTTTCTTAATAATTTTTGTCTTTTCATTTGTCTCCCTTCCTCTTTTTCATAATTTTTGCCATATAAAATTGGGTAAAATTCTATGGCTTATTACAATAGAGAGAGACTTTTATAAAAAGGTTGCAGTAATTTTAAAATTTTTTATTTTTTTATAAAAATTGTTCTTTTTACAAAATCGCTTGTAAAAAGGTACAATTTATTTAATTATAGCTATGACTGATGCCACGACTAACATCACACACATCATCGGGAAAAATGCCTTTTTGTTATTTTCAAAATAATCCCAAACGTTTTCAATATTTTTCTGCAAACGCAAAATTCCCTTTTCTATCTTTGCCTCTGCCTTTTTTTCCTGTGCAGCAGCGATATCAATAAATTTCCCTCTGCCGTCCTTTGCCATTTTTAACATTTCCCATAGTGTACTTGCTGTTTCCTTCACTACACGCTGTGTATTCTGCGCCATATCCTGTATATCTTTTTTTCTATCGTGAGGCTCTCTTTGCGCCGCTTCCTGCAGCGTACTCTGTATTTCCTGTGCCACATTCTGTATCACTCCTTGCACTACACTCTGGGCCGCTTCCTGTGGTACAGGCGCACTCGTCTCAGGAACAATTATATTTCCCTGGTCTGCTTGAGACGGAAGAACCGTGGCTTTTCCGCCACCATTGCGGGATTGTATAACCAGTCCCAACACGCAAAACACTACCATGACAGCCAGCGCAAACGTTACATTGTATGTAAGCAGAGAAAATCCTATTCCGATCCATAATGCTCCCTCTATTGCTGTCTGCAATGTGATCAAGGTTTTCGTCAATAAGACTCCCAATACGCCAAATAGTAATCCACACATTACAGCACCGAGAACAACTCCGGAAGAATTCCCGGAAGCAATCATTAATACCGTTCCCAGCAGTACACCAGTTCCAAAGCAGGAGAGAAATACACTGAGCAAATACGCCGCATATGCCAGGACCGCACCAATGATACCTCCAATCAATGCACAGAGCACAGTTACTCCACCATTCAGCGAAAACAATCCAATGATCATCCCCAGTATTGCACCCGTAAAAAACCCTTTTATTCCACACATGATCTTAAAAATTTTATAACCGAAAAAACAATTTAAAGCTCCAAAAATAATACATGGAATGCTTAGTACGTTAGAAATTTCCCTAAACATCGACACAAGTTCCCTAATTAAAGAATCCATATCATTTTATCCTCCTTCCATTATTTAATAGCTATACTCTGTCTTACTGTATTCGTTAACGCAGTTAAATTCCCGCGCCGGATCTATCTCATAGTAGACATAATAGATCGGAGCATGGTAGAGCAACGCGCTGTTTTGTGTAAATTGCATCTTACTGTATCCCTTGATCATTCCGTCATTATAATTCAGAACTTTATTCAAATTATCCGTTCCTGATCTTCCAAGGGACTCATAGGACATTTCCCCTTCGTCATACAAGAATGTAATCTTCAAAGGCACATAAACTTCTCTAATGTCTTTCTTTGCCTGATCGGAAATACTCCGGAAGATGTACGAACTGACTTCCTCCGGATCTGTTTTCGTCATTGTCACATCCTCGCATCTAAGACGCTCCCCATACCTTGAAATATAATCTATATCAACCAAATAAGTATTCCAATCAATTTCTTCTTTTATCTCCAGTTCAAAATCATTGTCACTTGAATACAGCGTTTCCGATGACCTATACAGGGAGCCGGTTAACGTATCCCCATCTATATGGCATCGGAAATACCGTTCGATATAACGAGTACCCTCGGAATAGATTACAAGATTACCGTTAATGCCCTCCAAATCCCATATGCCTGCGAAATTATATGAATAAAAATCTTTGACCATTTCCTCTCTGGCCAGTTGGTCATAGGACGTCTTAAAAATCACAATACTCACAACGGCTGCCAGCAATATTGTCAGGCGTAACATCTTTTTATGTATATTCCTTATCTTGCCTTCCCGCCCCTGTCGCTGCAACAGATAATTGAAACCAAACGGAGATATCACTCCCATCGCCAGCATCAAACCACTGTCCAGTAAATACTTGTCAGAATGGATGTAAGTCTTACAATATAAGAACAACACCACGCAGCAGAGCAGATCAACACAGCTTTGCAGCTTCATCACCTGATAGCTCTTCTCTCTCTTTAAACAGGAAATTCCTGCTGAAAAAATTTTCACTGCAACCGCTACCCAAAATAGCTTCTGTAAATCTTCATCTGAGCATTTCATATGCATGATCACACATAGAGTTATTTCTAATAAGGCTAAGCTCAAAATCACTTCTTTTGGCACAAACCACGCATGGATTCTTCCCGGTGCAGGTTCCAGTCCGTTTTGTATTTCATATGCCGTCCCATAGATCATCAGTCCATTAACAACAATGCCGATCGCCAGACACACAAAAGCTCCCGACTTAAGTTCAAAATAATCTGTCACTGTATAAAACACCACTGTAATGAATAGTAGAAGATTTGCATTCCAGACTGTTCTGATATGCTTTTGAAACTCCCTCTCCTTCACCATAAAGGTGCGAATCAGAACATAGCCGTAAATCAGAAAGAGCACCGGTACTACCGCTTTTCCCCATTGGTTCCATCCGCTGAAATCAACCTTCAATGTCTGCCGTATCAACTCCCTGCCGGTATAGACAGTGTCACCACAGGCAACCATATTTCCGCACAAAAGAACGAGTTCAAACAAAACAATGAAAAACCGCAAAAATTTCTTTCTCTTTTTCTGCTCCTCTATAGTATATTTTGCTGCAAGACGCCGTGCCATTTTTATCGGGTGAAATAAATAAATTTCCTCTCCGTTTTCCTCCGGTGTATCTTTTCCCTCTGATGTCGGCTCTTTCTCCGATACAACTTCTTCCTTGATCCGCGCGCCGCACATTTCGCAGAAGACACTATCCTCCTGAATTTCAGCACCGCATTTTTTACATATTTTTTCCATAATTCCTCCGTTTTTTTTTCTTAGTATTCTTCTCTTAGTATTTTTCCTTTTTGTTTAATGATCTTTATTTTTTCATTTGTTTCCCTTCCTCTTTTTCATAATTTGAGCCATATAAAATCAAGTCTAATCCTATGGCACACTATAATAGAGAGAAACTTTTTTAAAATGGTTGCAGTAATTTTAAAATTTTTTTATTTTTTTATAAAAATTGTTCATTTTTACAAAATAAGTTATCAAAAGGTACAATTAAAAAAGTGTAAAGTCTTTAACTCAATAGACTTTACACTTTAATTACAATAGTTATTTAATTATGGTTATTATCTCTTCCGGAACATTTATTTATCCAACATATCTTCTTCAGACTACTGTCCGATAAAGTCCTCAAGTACGAGCACTTCACCATTTCTTTTATCTTCATGTGCATAATCGATGTTGATTCTGGTAAATTTATCCTTTTCTTCAAGAAACTCTATAATTTCATCATATGTCGGATTAGATACATAATACCCATCCGAATATCCCAATTTTTTTTCAAAAACCTGAACTTCCTCAGCCGACTTTTTCTCGCCATTAATCCAAAATTCATTGTATCTTTGAGCTATATCTGCTAATTGCCAGCGATTTCCATGCTCATCAAACATATAATAATAATGTCTATACTCACATCTATTACCATCAGGGCCGGATTGCAATTCAGCATCGGAGGCATTCCGTGCCCATGCGCAATGTTCTGTTACATAGCAGTGTCCTTCATCATAAGCGATTACGTTCAACGCTTGAGTCTTTTTATCTAACTCTATGGCATAAGTAGCTTCTCCATTATATATAATAAGTTCTCCGATTCCATCTGTTGTTAAATCAGCCAGAGCAATACTAAATTTACGTGCCTTGTCCTCTTCCTCATACTCATCATATTCATACTCATCTATTGTATCGTCTACGATATCAGGGATAATATCAGAACAGTAATAACACGCGTTATTCATATATGCCGGTCTTTTATTATCTATAAACTCACGATAAGCCAGAACTGAATCTGAAAAATAATATATATGCACACTTCTACTGTCTTCACTCAAACCGCCAGACCATGAAAAGGTATAGCCTTTATCAAAGCTGTTGAAATCCAGTGAATTGTTTTTCTCATCCCAATCCACAAAACCTCTATCTAAATTATCATCTACAATATATTCACTCAGATCCATTTCCGGATACTGCTCACTAAACCATTCGATTGCTTCACTATCTAAACCCGGGTTGTCTCCGGAATCCACTATGCTGCTATAATAATCTGCGATATGCTCTGTTATTTCACTGCTTGAATAATCCGTATCAAAAATTGCATAGTCAGGAATCAGGGATATATTCTCATACACCGTATCGGGTATAAAATAGTAACTACTAAAATAAAGTCCTGTAATCGGCGCATCCTTCACTTTTTCCATAAATTCTGGTTTATCTTCGAAATTTGCTCCCGTGCCTAAGTCTGAATTGAATTCATCAAGCTCCGACGTATCAATTGTTACAGAAATGCGGGAAGCCTTTTCTTCTTCACCGGAAAACCAAATTTTTGCATCACCCATTTTATCTACAGAAAGACGCTTAATTTCACATCCTGCAAGCTTTTCAAGATCCCTTACTTTGCGTGGCATACTTATTTCTTTACCATCATAAAAGAACGTCCTCTTAGGAGCTATACTGCTATCCGGATTGTAATCATCCATAGAAATATATACATCCTGCGTTTTTCCTGTTGTGTACTCTGTGTTATTTCTTCTTGCACATTCTGTGCTTTCTCTTCTTGCATATTCTGTATTTTCTCCTGCTGTGTGCTCTGTCCGGGATTTGTATCTGTCCCTGTATTTGAACATCCAACACAGACTACAACTACCACAATCATAATAAATATTGTTTTCACTACATTTCTTCTATCCATAAGTCTCATTCTCCCACTTTTATTTAATATAAGCTTGCATAACATTCCACGCATATCCCCTAAGTCTGCTTATAAGTTTCATTCACTTTCCCTCATTTCTTTTGATGTTATATCATAGAAGAGAGAACTATTTTAAAATTTTTTTTACCAAATATCCAAATTTTTTAACAGCCCAATTAAAAACTATCTAACGCATATATCCACTCATCCCATGTATACATATCAGTGATACTGTCATCATCACTAAAGGACAGCGGTCCATTGTCTTTACCATCCGTATATTTAACGCACGCCATAATCTGTTCACTGGCGCCTTTTCCAAGCAGTTCGTCAATCTTTGCCATTCCTTCATATGCGGATAGCTGTTGACCGAGGAAGGTAGAATCCAAATTATCGTAAGACCTGTTCCAAGGGATATTATCATAATTTATTTCTGAATTATCTTCGAATTCATAACTCCAATCAAAACTCCATATATTTTCCACACTTCCTGATTTAATACAGTACAGACTACCATGAAGCGAGCCAAAGCTCATTCCGTCATAGAAGCTATGGACAACATAATATTCTGTATTATTTATCAGTCTGACCTTATTAGCGGCCATTCCCTCTATCTCTGATGACGCAATCTGTACTACATTGTTATCTATAATTCCATAATAATTATAAAGGCTTGCAGCCGCCCCAACATTTATGTATAAAATCGGTGCTTCGTGCCCCGGCCACTCAATGAAACCAAAACTTGAAAAATCCCTGTCTTCCCATATTTCCGAACTGCCGTCAAACTTTTCATTATCTTTTTCCCATTTCCAATAAATATTTTTCCACGCTTCATCAAATTCAGGTACTATATCACTTTCCCGGTAACATTCCAGACTATCCAGATCACAATATACTTTCCCGACAAAGTCTTCCCCCATGATTGCATTCTCAGGAGTCACGACTTTTCCGCCTTTTACCGGTCTGGGGTGGCCTTTATCATTAAATTCCTGAATCAGCTCCTGCATTTTCCCGGCATAATCTTCTAACGAATACTCCTGTACAACATCCATATAATCAGAAGTTATATACTTTTCTATATTTTCATCTGTAATTTGATGGAAATCAAATGGAACAAAGCGCTCTGCAATTTTATAGAATTCCTCTGTTGTAATCTGATTATTTTCGCTTGGAATTGCATTCTCCCACTCTACAGAATAATAACCGTCTGCCGTTTCCATATCACCATAGAGTGCAGAATATATTCGTTCAACCCCATCATATATATCATCTGTGTTATTTATAAGCGATAACTTAGACAGTTCGGTGCACCTGTCAGTTCCTGTTCCTAAATCCAGTGTAAAAGAATACACATCCCCACTCTCCGAATCAAAACCAAAATAAGATTTACCGAACGCATCGTATATTATCCGGTTTCTCATTTCAACATTCCCATCCACATAGGTATAAATATAATCCGCTATCATGTTTTTTTGCACAAACAATTCCGGTATTTTATCATCATTTAAATCATACAGATAAAATCCTGTTATGAACCCTCTGATACCGCCTTCGCCTTCTTCCATCAGCAATGAAAGCAAGTTTTTATGTTCAGACAAAAAGTCACTGTACACAGTCACCCAGTCAGGTATTTCGTTCTCATCTTCCACGCTCCCGGCAGACTCTTCCTGCAACGACTCGTATGGTTCAGGAATAAAGTCTGGCATTTCTGCCCCATCTGATTCAGACAACTCTATAGGCAGCGGTTCTTCAATTTCCTCCTTCGAACACGCCGTCATAAATACTGATACCATAACAGTTGCTATTATACCTATCCTTAATTTAATTTTTTTCATAATGTTATCCTCCATTTTTCATTTTTTAGTTCCTACATATAGATATATAGAGAGCATTAACAGCCATAAGGTTGCACCTAATTTGAAAATTTTGTAAAAAAATGTTATTTTTTTATAAATAAAATGCAGGCAGAATCTTCTCCACCTGCATTAATTACTATTATCTTTCTAAACTTCCCTTAATTTCACGTCTCCGGCGCCACAAAGCATTTCTGCCCTTCCGGTGTCTCCAAAACATAGACCTCACCATAGCCGCCTACCGAATCAGCCGGTATTTTCCATTCTCCGAGGTTCATATCCTCATCAATGAAGTGCGCGTAACCGTCTTCAATCACCATAGCCTGACCGTTATAGAACCGGGATGCATCGTCAAACGTCGCAATTAAATTGCCGTCATGATCCATATACCCCCACTTACCATCCTGCTTAGCCAGCCAGTACGTTGTGTCGCTGATTTCAATGTATTCGCCTTGTGCCAAAATTGCCGAATCGGTTAAAATGGTTTCATGACTGTATCCATCCTTAACCACTTCCTGTTTGGCAGTGTCAATCAAATAATATTTTCTTTCTTCATCGCTTCCCATATATATTGCTATGACAGTTTCCGCGCTGTAGCAGTAATTTCCGTTATTATAAAAAGCTGTTACGCCCCAATTCACACCGTCTCCCCACGAATAACCGGCATAATCGGCGAAGTCATGCATATCAAAACTATATTGCTCTGTTCCCTCCACATTATGCAGCCAAAACATCGAGTAAAGATCTTCAAAAGCCATTCCTCGGTTTACATAATATTCCTTATAACATGCTCCTATAGGATAAGAAGTAATGAAATTCGTACCAGTTCCGGAACCACCCATTGTTCCTGAAGCTTCATGCGGTTGATACCGCTCCGGAAAGATGTTCCTATCCCGCTTGTCAAAAATATCCACAAACTTTCCATCTGCCTCCATGAGGTATTCCGACTCTCCCTCCTCTATATCATAGGTGGCAAATACAGCAAAGCCTTCATTAAATCCAACAGCTCCGCTTTGTCGATAAACATCCTCACCGTCAGACTCATACAGAACCGTACCGTCCAGCTTCACATAACCAAAATTAATGAATATTTCTCTCTCATCCAACTGCTGCCAGAGTACGACTCCCTCACTGACTGCCTTTATGGGCTTATCAGTCGTAAAGATTTCATTCCCTTCCCTGTCAAAAACCCTGTAATCGCCTTCATTTCCGAAAAAGGTCTGTCCGTCGTCATTAGGAGCCTGACATGCCTCATCATATTCAAACGGCACGAGGATTTCATTATCATAAGTAACAAGTCCCCATTTTTCACCGTTGCGGGCTACTATGATTCCATCCCTGCCTTCCCGCAGTTCATCATATACGCCAGAGATTGGCAGTTCTGCATACCCTTCCTCTTCGTTCTCAGCAGGAAGCTCCGTCTCTTCGGCTGTTTCCATTTCCAATAGCTCTTCCTCCTCTGTGCCTGTATTCTCTGCTTCCGCCAAGGCAAGTTCCTGTTCTGCAGGCTGTTCGTTACCGGATGTAGCATTCATTATTACCGCGCCGGTTATGGCTGCTGCACCGATAAATACCAATGTTCCTATAAGAAGCTTGGCTTTTGTGCTGAGTTTAGCAAGCTTTCCTCCTTTTTTCTCTGATGAATCGCTCTCCGGCTTCACTATAAGGTTTGCAAGTGTATCCGGCATAGGCACTGCTTCGCAGTCCTGAGCTTCTTTCGCAAAGTAAAGCAGCATAAAAGGTATGATAGCGTAGAGCTTTGTATCTTTTTCTCTCTCTAAGGTCAGTACCTCTTCTTTTATCTTAACTTTGGCGCGGTTTATGTGGGATTTAACGGTATTTACCGGTATTCCCAGCTCCTCGGCTATTTCCTCCTGCGTCTGTTCATTATAAAAATAGGCTATAACGCACAGCCTCTGCATATCGCTTAAGCCGTCTATGATCTCCATTATCAAGCGGCTCTTCTCTCTGTCCTGCATGATGGATTCCGGTATAAAGGCTTCATTATCTGCAACACTCTCAATAATATCCTGTTCTTCTTCATCTTTTCCCGAGCCAAAAATGACATACTTGTCACTTTTATTCATATAAGCATAGCATTTCCTCTTGGCTATCACTGCCGCCCAGTTAAGGAAATCCTCAATACTGTTCAACTGTCCAATGTTTCTGCTTATCTCCAGATAAGTTTCCTGCAGCATATCCACTGCTGCTTCATCATCCCTTACTATATGCCTTATACAGACATACAGATATTTGTGGGACAGGTTATAGACCTGTTCAAAAGCCTCCCCATTCCCAGCTTTGTAGCTCTCGACTGCCTTTTGCAGTTCTTCCGGTGCTTTCATATTTCGTATTTATCTCCCTTCACCTACTGTAAGTACGTCTACATCTTATTATGACTTCTTTTTATAAAAATCACAATATGATAGAGAGCAAAATAATATAAAAAGTTGCAGTTAAATTCTAATTTTTATATTTTTTAAACCTTTTTTAAAAAAATTTATAAGTTGACAAACAATAGACATATGATATAAGATGGTAAAAGAGTCAAGTTATCAAAGGCGATAACCCTTACAGGCGTTATCGCTTTTTTAACTTTACTATCAGATTTAAGGAGGATTATATTATGAAAAAATTAACAGCACTTTCACTGGCAGCAGCTATGATGCTTTCCTTAACCGCTTGTGGAAACAGCGATAGCGGAAATGCAGGCACAACTGATGCTAACACAACCAACGCAGACACTTCTGCTGACACAACAGCTAACACAGACGCTGCAGCAGATACAACAGCAGCTCCGGCAGATACCTCTGCTGATACTGAAGGCAAAGTCTATGTTATTGCAACCGACACAACATTTGCGCCTTTTGAGTTCGAGAATGAGAACGGCGAAATGGTAGGAATCGACCTTGACCTTTTAGCAGCAATCGCAGAAGATCAGGGCTTTGAGTATGAGTTACAGGTTGTAGGTTTCTCCGCAGCAGTAACCGCTATGGAGACCGGTGAAGCTGACGGTGTTATCGCAGGTATGTCAATTACCGAAGCAAGAGAAGAATTATATGATTTTTCCGAACCTTACTATGATTCAGGTGTAGGTATGGCTGTAGCTGCTGATTCTGACATCGCTTCTTATGAAGACCTTGCAGGCTTACAGGTAGCTGCTAAGATTGCTACAGAAGGCTGTACATTTGCAGAATCTATTGCAGACGAGTATGGTTTCACGATTACACAGTTTGAGGATTCCGCTACTATGTATCAGGACGTTTTATCAGGTACAAGCGCAGCATGTTTCGATGATTATCCGGTACTTGGATATGAAATTTCAAGAGGTACTGCTTTAGCACTTCCACTTGATATGGAAAGAGGTTCTTCTTATGGTTTCGCTACTTTGAAGGGTGAAAATCCTGAGCTTGTTGAGATGTTCAATGCAGGTCTTGCGAACTTAAAGGCAAGCGGTAAGTATGATGAAATTCTCAATACTTATATTGCAACCGAATAGTATTCATAATGTATATTTACTGAACTGATAATGTTTGGTAACTGCTGCCTGCGGGGGTCACAGCCTGCAGGCAGATTTCTGATTAATATTTTAACAAAGGGGTGTAAACATGGTACTTTGGGAGGTAATAACCGGGAGTTTCGATACTTTTATGGCGGCTCTTTCAGAAACTGTAAAACTGGCAATCGTATCTTTGATAGCCGCTACTGTTCTTGGCATCATTTTTGGACTTTTTACAGTGTCAAAAGTCAGGATTTTGGAGTGGATATCCAAAATTTACATAGGAATTATACGTGGTACCCCCCTGTTGGTACAGACTTTCATAATCTACTACGGTCTGGCCCAGACACTCAGGCCCTATGGTTTTCAGTGGAAACTGATAGGCGGTCCTTTTACTGCGGGTGCGGTAGCGCTTAGTCTGAATGCGGGCGCCTACATGGCGGAGATTGTAAGGGGTGGTATTGAGTCTGTTGATATAGGCCAAATGGAAGCAGCAAGAAGCCTTGGACTCTCCTATGGCAAGGCAATGCGTAAAATCGTGCTTCCTCAGGCATTTTTCACTATGCTTCCCGCAATTATCAATCAGTTTATTATTTCCCTGAAGGATACCTCCTTAATTTCAATCATCGGTATCCGCGAACTGACGCAGAACGGCAAAATTCTGGTAGCCAATGCAACTGCCAGATCCATGCCCATCTGGTTAACGGTAGCGATTTATTATCTGGTAATCTGCACTGTTCTTTCTAAAATTGCCCAGATAGTAGAAAGGAAGGTATCACATGGAAAATAAGAATTTATCGGAAAAACCCGTTAAGATTTCTGTTAAAAGCTTAAGAAAGTGCTTCGGGGAACTGGAAGTATTAAAAGATATGAACGTAGAAGTCCATGAGGGCGAGGTAGTATGCCTGATCGGGCCTTCCGGCTCAGGAAAAAGTACATTCCTGCGTTGCTTAAACAAATTGGAAGAGGCAAACGGCGGGGAAATAATCGTAGACGGAAACAATATAACGGATAAAAAGATTAATATCAATAAAGTACGCGAAAATATAGGCATGGTTTTCCAGCATTTTAATCTTTTCTCAAACCTGTCTATTCTTAATAATATTACGTTGGCTCCGGTAGAACTCAAGCTCATGAGCAAGGATGATGCCAAGAAAAAAGCTATGGAGCTTCTTAAAAGAGTCGGTCTTGAAGACAAGGCCAATGCTTTTCCAAGACAGCTTTCAGGCGGTCAGAAGCAGCGCTGCGCGATTGCACGCTCTCTTGCCATGTCGCCTGATATCATGCTTTTTGATGAACCCACATCTGCTCTCGATCCTGAAATGGTCGGTGAAGTACTGGATGTAATGAAGGCGCTTGCCAAGGATGGAATGACTATGATAGTTGTCACACACGAAATGGGCTTTGCAAGAGAGGTGGCAGACCGTATTATCTTCATGGACGGCGGTTATATCGTGGAAGAAGGCACACCGGATGAGATTTTCAACCATGCTAAGGAAGAGCGGACGATAAGTTTTCTTAATAAGGTGCTGTAGGGGGTAGAAATGAACGAAAAACTGATAATAACAATAGGAAGGGAATTTGGCGCCGAAGGTCACGAAATCGGCAAAAAACTGGGAGAACGCATAGGTTTTGAGCTCTATGATAAGGATATGCTTGCCCTTGCGGCCCAGAAGAGCGGAATTGATATAAAGGTACTTGCGCCTTCCGACGAAACCTATTACGGTCATGCCCTCAGCCCATACTTAACTATTGGCAGACTCAGCCCATCTATGGGTGATAAACTTTTCAAACTCCAGACAGATATAATCAATGACCTTGCAGTCAAAGGCTCATGTATCATAGTCGGCCGTCTTGCAGACTATATCCTTCGGGATAATCCTAACTGCATTAAGGCATTTATTTACGCACCTTTTGAAAAAAGAGTGGAAATAATACAAAATAAGCATGGCATATCGGAAGCTGAGGCCAAAAAGCTTGTAAAAAGAATGGATAATGAAAGACGTAATTATTATACCTACTATTCCAATGGAAAATGGGATAGGAAGGAAGGCAAGGACATACTTTTGAACCGCGCTGCGTTTGGTGTGGATGGGTGTGTGGATATTTTGGAGGCTATGGTCAGGGCTAGGAACTAAAAATAGTCAAGCGCTATATTTTATAAGCAGTAACTCCACGCTGAGTACATCATTCATCTTACCGGTTTTTACAGCCTCTTCCGTTTCTACGCAGTCACTTACGGCAAGGCGCAGATCGGCAGTGGAGAATTTCGCGGCCTGATTCACGTATTTTCCGGCAATAAAGCCAGGCAGGCCGACGTTTTCGCCTATGGTTTTAGAAGAATAACTCTTGTTATTTAATTCCTTAACCTGCAAAAGCATATTGAACTGTCTTGCGAGAAGAAAGAGAATCCGCATAGGCGGTTCTTTTAATGTTAGCAGATCGTAGTAAAGCTCCATCGCTTCTTTCTGCTTTTTTTCAGCAATTGCATTCATCATATCAAAGATCTGGTTATTTATCTGTCTGATACAGACCGCTTCAATGTCCGCTCTGTCAATTACCTCTTTATCAATACAATAACAGATCAGCTTCTCTAACTCCTTACTGATATTCTCCATATCGGTTCCGGTTTTCTCTAAGAAATGCTGTAAATCCCTTTCCGTGATTTTTTTATTTTCTTTCTTTAAAATTCCAAGAATCCAGCGTTTGAGCACCGCTTCATCCTGCGCCTTAAACTCTATGGCACGCCCATTTGCAGATACCGCTTTAAAAAGTTTGCTGCGCTTATCAATCTCTTTTTCCACCAAAACAAAAAATGCAGTTTCGGAAGGCTCCTTTAAATATTCCGCAAGCTGCTCTCCTCCACGCTTAAAGAGACCGCTGTTCTCAATAATTATGACACGTCTGTCAGAAAAAAACGGCATCGTTTCCGCCAGGTCGATCACTTCTCCGATATTTACATCTTTTCCCTCGAAATAATGATAGTTCATCGAGTCGCCGCCATTCATAAGCGCATCTTTAAGCCGGTCTCTATACTGCTTTATAAGGTAATCCTCCTCACCGTAAAGCAGATAGAGGGGCTTAAGCTGTCCGGACTTTATTTCTTCATTAAGCTTCTGCATATGTGCTGTCTCCTAAATCTCATACTCTCCTCACTAACGCTCATTATATCATCCGATATCATTTTTGGCTAGTCACTATCATTTAGAAAGCACTCCACACTTACCCTGCCGTCACGATACGTCACTGTAACAGCTCCGCCTTTGTCCGTCCGGTAAATAAGGCTTCCGGCGTTTTCAAGCCGTTCTAATGTCTCGGCGTGGGGATGTCCATAGCTGTTGTCTCTTCCTGCGGAGATTAGGGCAATGCGCGGAGATACAAGCTCTATAAAGTCCTGCGCTGTGGAATTTCTGGAGCCATGATGCGCTACTTTTAATAAAGTTATATTGTTTATATCCTTTATATGGGTATATTTTATTCCATTTTCTGTCAAATATCCTTCCGCCTCTTCTATATTTCCAGAGATATATTCCGTAACAGCCTTTTCCCCCTCTTTTTCCAAATCTCCGGTAAAAAGCGCACTAAAGGCTTCATATTCCAAATACAGGACTGTGGACATAGAATTGGTATCTTCACTCTCTTCCCCTTCTTCGGGATGCAGACATGTCAGTTTCAATTTTCCATGCTGCAATGATTCACCCTTATTTATGTAAACCACTTTGATTCCGGCCTTCTGTGCCGCATCCACCAGCTCGTGATATGCCTCACTCCTACTTTTCTCGCCAATCTCCGGCATGATCAGATTTTTAATTTTAATTCCGCCCTGTGTCATATCATCAATTAATGCCTGAATCCCATTGTAATGGTCGCTGTCCATGTGTGTCACAAAGACCGCATCCAGCCTGTCAGTCCCTTTTGCTTTTAAAAAAGGTAGTATTTGATAGGTTCCGACATCTTTTTTACTGGAACTCCCACCATCAATAAGATAACGTCCGCTATTTGAATCTGAAATAAAAATACTGTCTCCCTGACCTACATCCAGCGCCGTAATTGTAAGCCCACTCTGAAACCTCATGGTTATACATAAAATTGCCGCCATAACCCACTGCCAAAACTGCAGTTTAGTCAGTTTTTTGTTCGCAAGAATTACAAGCGATATTATCAGTATAAAAACAACCACCTGCCATTGCTCCGGTTTTCCCAGAATACTTCTGCTTCCCGGAAGATGAAGCGCTGCGTTGCAGCACAATTCATAGAACCTAAACATCAGATGGACGGGAATAGCAAGATATTTCCCAAGGGGAAGGTAAAACACTGCTGCAATAAGGCATATCAAGCCATCAGTCACAATAAACGTGGTTCCGGGAATGATTATCAAATTTAAAAATATGGAATAAAGCGGATATTCAAAGTAAAAGCAAAGATATACCGGTAAAGTAACAATTGATATTGAAAGGCTGGTTGACATAAGTTTTTTTAATTTAGTATCACCCAGCAGATTTTCTTCCACTTCCGGATAAAATAATCCAATCGCAATAATTGCCCCAAAGGAAAAAAGGAAGCCGCTGTGGTATAAATATAAAGGCTGCCCGGCAAGAATTGAAATACCCACAATCGCCATAGCTGTAAGCATATCATAGGTACGCCCAAACACCCCTGCTGCAATGTTAAATCCAAACATAACAATTGCCCTAAGTGCAGAAACACTCATACCGCACATCATTCCGTAACAATACATAAAACATATAGAAATAATAACACTTGCTATTTTAGGATTTCTTAGCTTATTTAGTAATTTATAAAGCCCCATGCCGATAATAGAAATATGAAGACCGCTGATACTGAGGATATGAATAACACCGTTAAGCTGATACAACTGCTTCGTATCCTCATCCAAACCACTTTTTTCACCAAGCAGCATGGCTTTCATGATATGGGCGTCTTCACCAAAGCATAACTCGCTAAGTGATAAAAGATATCGCTTCAATTCCCAAAGTTTCTCACGCAGCATATCATATTCAGCGCTCTCTTCTATTATTACGCCGCTTTGCAGTCTGATCTGCATACCCAGGATTTCATAATAACTTCGCGCATCGAACTCTCCGTAGTTAGTAGCCTTGGCAAATTCTTTGAACTTCCCCTGAACCTTTACGTGGCTGCCAAGTCTCGGCTCTTTCGTATCTTCCATATAGCACAAGACGCCTTTAATCTCCGATACATCCGATGTTAAATCTAAATTTAATTTTGAATTTGTTGGTTTTGGATTTAAAATCTGAACTTCTTTTAGATAAATAATTAGAATTTCTTTTCCGTAAGAAATGCGATATTCTTTCTTATCGACCTGCCCTGTCAAAACTGCCATGCTTCCCTCAAGCGCCTCAAACGAAGGCTCGGGAAGCGGCATTATATACATATAAATCACAATTATAATAACAAAGGCAAGACCGATAATACATATAGGTCTTCTCAATGACACCTCTCTTTCCGTTTAAATCCTCCGTTCAGGACAGAGATTTATTCCGCAGGAGAATTCTCACTTTCAATTAAATCCAGATTTCTCTCAAATAAATTTGTAAGGCTTACGCTTTCTTTATAAAAAAGCGCAGTCTCTCCGTTGATCGAAATCTGTACCTTGTTAATATTAGGCAGTTCCACCAGCGAATTAGTGATTGAATATATTGTAACATCCGAAGTTACATTGTATGGTTGATTTAAGAAATTTTCATCTAGGTTTACATAACAAATCCTATCATTTACCGTAACACTGATTACCTTTGTCGCCGGATTAATTGCCGGATAATGCCCCTCTGAATTAGGTCCCTCAATAAGCTTCTCCACTACCAGCTTTTCCACCGAAATATTACTATTATATTCAACATTGCGCTGGTTTTCCTCCACCAGTCTGTCACCAGTCTCATTTGCAAAATAAAGATGCAGATTCACCTTTTCATAAGTATTAATTTCATCTCCGGCATTATCAATAAACATATCCGCAGACATAGTTCCAACCGCTGCCCCGCCATTGTCCATAAGCGGCTCGCCCTGTATTGTAAAGGAAATATAGCCTACATCTCCAACCTGCGACAAGGTCCTCACAATGGCCGCACGCACCAGTACCTCTTTGATACTGTCCATATCTTTATAATTATTATCAAAATTAACAGTCAGCTGTTCCCCATCCAAATTATAATCCAACAGCCTGAAATTCTCCCCAAGCGGTGCCTTATACTCCATCTTAGCAGACACTGCCCCAAGCTGTTCAATAAGCTCGTTTAAAAGGGTTTCCTCGTCCTCAGTCTCCGTCTGATACTGATTGGAAAAAACGCCGGTCTCTTCGTTGTTTACATAATATACGTCATACGTTCTACCGCTGCTCACCGTCTCCTTACTGCCGCACGCCGCCAGGCAGCATAGGATGATCAGTGACGCGATAAACCATATTTTGTTGAATGTTCTATACTTTCCCAACTTCATATGAATTTCCTTTCCTTGTTGGTTGTCTAATGCTACGATGATTGCGAGAGTTTGGGGTGCCTGAAAGCGGTAACCTTTTTCGCCGTCATGCCCGGCTTGGAGTTTTGTAGGCACCGCCCGCCCTATTCTACGTCACAGAAATATACGTAAGCGGAATCTTCACCGTAAACGTAGTCCCTTCTCCTTCCTCACTAACCACCTTAATAGACCCCCTATGCATCAATATCGCACTTCTCGTAATCGCCAATCCAAGCCCCGTACCTTCGATTTCCCTGGAATGTGATTTATCCACGCGGTAAAAACGCTCATAAATATGCTCTATTGATTCGGCGGGAATTCCGATGCCGGAATCTGCTACTTCAACCGTAAAGAACTGGTGATCCGCATCTAAGGTTACTTTAACCCAGCCAAATTCTTTGTTGTATTTAATAGCATTTTCTACAAGGTTTGTTATAACAAGTGTTATTTTAACTTCGTCTACTGCTGCCACAACCGGCCTGATGCTCTCGTAGACAAGCTCAACATTTTTCTTAAATGCGATGGGACGGAGTCTTTTCATAATAAGTTCTACCAGTACATTTATGTCTACCTGGTCAATGTTTAAGTCCGAAGAGGTTCTATCCATCTTAATCAGGGCAAGCAGATCATTGATAATCTTATCTTCCCTGTCAATTTCATCGGCAATATCTTCCATGAATTCCCGATATAGCTCTATTGGAAGATCCTCCTGCCCGCGCAAAGAATCCGCCAGTACCTTAATGGATGTAATAGGAGTTTTAAGTTCATGGGATACATTCGATACGAATTCCTGTCTCGAATCATCAAGCACCTTCATTCGGCCCAGCACTTCATTAAATGCATCTCCAATATGCTCGGTTTCCAAGCAATCCTGTACCGAAATCGGATCACTGGTGTAGCCTTCCTTTACCTTTCTCAAGGCATCTGTGATTTTCTCAAATGGTCTGATTATAACATAGGACGCCAGTATAGAAACAATAAAAATCACCAAAACAACCAAGGCTTCAACAACCATGGCTTTCCTGTTCAGAATTTCCATAGTTGTCGTAATATAATCGGTAGAAACGCTGGTTAACATAACTCCTCTTGCTATGCTGCTCTCTACCGGTGAATCGGCAGCCGTATCCACATCCGTTATTTCCGTAATCGGGATTGTCATTTCGATATATCCGTTGTCAGAATCGTAATTACTGGTGTTAGTACCCTTAAGACAGCGGATTACCTCTTCAGATATGATTGTCTTACCTTCACTTATGCCATAGGTATCCTTAATAACTTTTAAGTTATTATTAATGATAAGAACCCTTCCGTCATATAAATTGGACAGCATTTTAAGCTCGGCGTCTATGACCTCCGAAGATGTATCCTGCAAATAGCGGTAAGAAATCAAATGATTTGCCAGAATCTGCAGCTGAGTCTGAACATCTGAGGTACGCAAAGCTACCGCCCGCTGCTCATAATTCCTGACAATTGCATATCTGGTTATTGTAGAGGGAATTATCCCGACTATAAAGACAATCAAAAAAATACGTATTTTAATACTACGCAGAAACTTTAATTTACCAAAATTTATTTTAAGCAAAGTAATAACCTACTCCCCATTTCGTATGTACATATATAGGCTCGCTGGGCATTTCCTCAATTTTTTCCCTAAGCCTGCGGATATGCACATCTACAGTGCGCACATCTCCCGGATAATCGCTTCCCCATATGATCTTCAACAGATTCTCCCTGCTGTAAACCTTATTAGGATTTTTCATAAGAAGCTCCAAAACCTCAAACTCTTTTGCCGTCAGATTGACCTCGCGGTTTTTGATATATACTCTTCTTCCGTCACAGTCAAGCCTCATATCGCGTATTTCAAGCACTCTCGATGTAGAAGAGGTTTCTTCACTCTTTCTTCCGGTCCTTCGCATGATTGCCTTAATTCTTGCTTTTACTTCCAAAATATTAAAAGGCTTGGTAATATAATCATCCGCACCATATTCAAGCCCGAGAATTTTATCCATATCCTCCCCCTTTGCGGTCAACATAACTATAGGAGTATTAGAAAATTCCCTTATCTGCTGACACACCTCAAATCCATTCATCTTAGGAAGCATAACATCTAATAAAATCATGTCATATTGATTATTTTTCGCAAACTCTAAAGCTTCTTCTCCGTCATAGGCACAGTCCACTTCCATGCCATCCTGCTCTAAGCTAAAGCGGATTCCCTTAACAATCAATTTCTCATCATCAACAACCAACACTCTTTTTCCCATTTCACACCTCTATATGCCTTAATTTACAGTAATCTTGTCCTTTATTTTCTCGTATGTACCTTCTTTGATTCCGCTTACTTTCATAATATCCTCGGTGGATGCAAAGTTACCGTTCTCCTGCCTATACTGCACTATAGCCGCAGCTTTGCCAGCCCCGATACCATTTACATTTCCAAGTTCGCTCTCTGTGGCTGTATTTATGTTAACAAGACCGTCACTATTTCCTGAACTGCCTGTTTTATCTTCTCCTGTATCCAATGTCACTTTATCTGCTGTGCCTGCTGCCCACAATACCTGATATGTACCGTCTTCTTTAGCTTGTTCAACCTCTTCTACAGTCGGTATGACAAGTCTCTCTCCGTCACTTAATTGCCCCGCTTGGTTTACATAATCCTCACAGGCTGTTTCACTAAAACCGCCGGCTGCATTAATTCCCTCAAAAACACGGCTGCCAGCTTCAAGCTCATAGACACCCGGATTCACAACTGCTCCGCATATATGTACATAAATTTGTTCCGGGACAGCATCTATGCTCACATCCAAAGCTGCGTTTGAATCAGCTGCCGTATTTGCTTCAGACGCTGCATTTTCGCCAGTGTCACTTTGATTCCAATCGCCGTCTGACGTACTTTCAGTTTCAAAGTCCCGCATATTTTGCGAACTCATATCCTGAGTTTCGCCAAGTTCAAGCACTATATCTTCTTTACCGGTACATGCAGTCAGTACAAACATCGGGACCATCAGAAATATTCCCAATTTACAAATGTTTTTTATGAATTTCTGCATAATTCTCCCTGCCTTTCTTATTTTGAAGGCTTAGGAGTCCCCATCATGCATCGTATTTTAATTGTAAAATAAATTTGCGGCTATGTCCACTTAAAAATAATAATTCCTGCAATTGCAATTCCCATACCGATAAATTTTCTTACCTCTATGGGTTGTTTTTCTACATTAAAAAGTCCAAAAATCTCGATGAGGTATGCGACAATGAGCTGGGCTATAACAATAAGCATGGATGCCCTCGCCGGTCCAAGCTGTTCCATTGCCTTAATTACGGTATAGGTGATAAACGCTCCGATCGTACCGCCAAGCAGCATATACTTAGGCTGAACCTTTGCAAGCGCACCAAAAGATGAGCGGTCAGTCACAAACCATGCGCACAAACACACCAAAAGCGCCGTAAACTGTACAAAAACATTTGCTACCCATATGCTTGAGGACTTAGTAACTTCCGTATTAAAAACACCCTGGATTGCCATAAAGGCGCCCGATAACAGTGCAATAAAAAAACCGATCATATAAAACAGCTCCCTTTTCAAAAAAATACAAGGTGACCTATAAATGTCACCTTGTACTATCTTGTCCTTTTTATTATAGAAATATGCATATTAATTTTGCACTTCTTCATCGCCTTCTTCCAGTATATCCTCTTCTTCCACTTCTTCCGGAACATCTATATACTCCTCGGTATAATCTTCTCCGCTTATCTGAGTCATAATTTTCTCCGACAGAGCTTTTAATTCAGCGTTGGCATCATTGCCGTCCCATATTCTGGCGAACGCAATTTCCATCTCTACCCAGTAGTTGCTGGTCTCTATCATCTTGGGATTAGGAATGGATTTATGATATTCCGATACAAAAGCATCTGCGCACGGATTAGTGAAGCCAACACCGGATAATGCCGGAAGTTTGCCGGTTCTGTCATACAGATTATCTACGCTGTAGCATGATAAATATCTTGCAAAATCGTTAGCCATATCCTTGCGCTCGGAATATCCGTTTACCACCAAACACTGGGTAACCGACAATGACCTTGACACCAATTCTTCATTGACATCAGGAATCAGGGAAGTTCCGTATTCATATTGAAAATCCCCATTTTCCTTAGCTTCCTCTATTTTCGCAAGCGCATCTGTTGTCACTACGGTATATAAAATCTTGCCTTCAATAAAATCATCCAGAATATCCGCATAACTGATTTCTGCCGTATCAATTGAAAAGAACTGATTCAGATTCTGATAAACCCTCATACAACGAATTGCATCTTCGTTATAAATGTCAATCGACTTATCGCTGTCTCCTGCCGCTCCGCCTACGTCAATATAATTTCCCACAAAAAAATAATTATAAAATATATCGGATACATCCCATTTAAATACCGCTTCCATCTGCTCCGGGGCGTCATATTCATCCGCAAAATCCCTTATGTCATCTATTGTCTTTGGAAGCGCTTCCTCTACGCGAGCAGCCACGGCAGCTTCGTCAATAACATCTGTTATGTCTAAATCTGCCTCTCCCTGCTCATTTTCACCGTCCTCAGTGGGTTCTTCCCGCTCCGCCTGTTCCTGAGCTGCTTCGCCAAGAGCTGCATCCCGCTCAGCTTCTAACTGTGCACGCGCCCAATCTTCCATGTAGGTCTTATTATATAAAAAGGAGCTTGTCTCAAAGTAAAACGGATAAGCAATCTGCTTATCATGATAGGTAACCGCATTAATCGCAGGTTCTGGGAAAAAGTCCTGCATACTGCCGTTTTCATCAGGTATTCTGACTTCCGATGCAAGTCCGGCTAAATATGCTTTTTCCAAAGAATCATTTCCTACTATATATAAATCAGGAACTTCCTCTGACTGCAGCGAAGCCTGATTGATCGTTTCAAGATACTCCGAACCGGAAGTATATACCGGAATAACACGCGTATCATCCTGATATTCACTATATGAAACCACAACGCTGTTAAGGTAATCCGTCAGGGCTTCATCCGTATACCATAAATATAAGGTATCCCTATGTCCAAAAAGTGTATTATCTTCATACACTTTCATTTCATCCTCTGTCTTATCAAGCCAGCCCAAACAGGCTGCGCCATACATACCTCCTACTATGCAGGCAATTGACAAAACAGTTGTTATTCTTCCTTTCAGCCTCACCTTTATTTCTCCATTCTTTCAGTCAGACATTCCCTTAGAATATCAATCATCTCGTCCACATGCTGCGTATTTATAACAAGGGCAGGCAGGAAACGGATTATATTGCTTCCGGCATTTATTAATATCAGCCCCTTATCCATTGCCGCATTGATAATGTCCCCTACCGGCTCTTTAAATACAAGTCCCTGCATAAGACCCGCACCGCGCCTTGTCTCTATTAAGGAACTATACTCTGACGCCAACTCGTCCAGGCTGCTTTCAAGATATGTGCCAACTTCCCTTACGTTGTCAAGAATATTTTCTTTTTCAAATAATTCAAGCACTTTACAGATTGCCGCGCACGCAAGCGGATTTCCGCCATAAGTTGTTCCATGGTCGCCTGCTTTAAGGGAATTTTGCCCCACGCGCTCAGTCATCATAAAAGCTCCTACCGGCACGCCGCAGCCAAGAGCCTTAGCAGTAGTCATAATATCGGGCTTAACGCCGAATTTCTGCCATGCATACATAAAACCTGTTCTTCCCATTCCACATTGGATTTCATCCAAAATAAGCAGAATATCGCGCTCCTCGCACAGCGCTTTGACATTTTTTATAAAATCTTCCTGTACAGGATGTATTCCGCCCTCTCCCTGAATGGTTTCAAATATAATAGCACATGTTTTTTCATTAACATTGGCAAGCACACTGTCAAAATCGTTAAAGTCCGCAAAACGGATGTTACCTATCATTGGCTCAAACGCTTCCCTGTAATGCGAATTGCCCGTAACAGAAAGTGCTCCCATAGTCCTTCCATGAAACGAGTGGTTCATGGCAATAATCTCATGATCTGTAGTACCATCCTTAAGATATGCATACTTCCTCGCCGCTTTAATTGCACCTTCAACTGCTTCAGCTCCGCTGTTGGTAAAAAATACCCTGTCCATTCCGGAAATCTGTTTTAACTTCTTAGCAGCTTCTATCGCAGGCACATTATAATAATAATTTGAAGTGTGTATAACCTTATCAATCTGAGATTTAAGTGCATCGTTATACTCTTTATTCTGATATCCAAGCGCAAATACTGCAATTCCTGATACGAAGTCTAAATATTTTTTGCCCTCTATATCATACAAATATACGCCTTCGCCCTTGTCTAACACTACCTGATAACGGTTATAAGTATGCAAAAGCGCCTCTTCGGCTTCATTTATATATTCCTGCATCTTCATAATACTCTAACGTCCCTTTCTATAACACATGTTATTATACTAATTATCATCATCCGCAATGATTGCCGTACCAATTCCATGATCGGTAAAGATTTCAAGAAGGAGACAGTGCGGGATTCTTCCATCCAGAATATGCACCCTGTTTACACCTTCTCTTATTGCTTCCACGCAATTCATAAGTTTAGGCAGCATACCGCCGCCGATATATCCGCTGTTCACAAGCTCCTCGGCCTGTGATGCCGTAAGTCTTGAAATAAAAGTGGACTTGTCATTAATATCCTTATAAAGTCCCTCAATATCCGTAAGAAAAGCAAGTTTTTCCGCGGATACGGCCTTGGCTATTGCACATGCCGCATCATCTGCATTTATATTATAAGTACCGAAATTATCATCCAGACCAATCGGAGCCACAATCGGAAGAAAATCCTTTTCCAGCAGATCATATAGAATCTTAGGGGTTACGCTTTTAATATCCCCGACAAAGCCTATATCTTTTCCGTCAACATACTTTTTATCGCAGTTGAGCAGCCCGCCGTCCTTGCCGCTTATTCCGACAGCCTTAACGCCGAGTTCCTGCACCATGCTTACCAGGCTCTTATTTACCTTATTTAAGACCATTTCCGCAATTTCCATAGTCTCTGCGTCAGTCACACGCAGACCATTGACAAACTCTGCTTCTTTGCCGACTTTACCAACCCATCTGCTTATTTCCTTACCACCGCCATGCACAATAATAGGCTTAAAGCCAACCAGCTTAAGCAACGTTATATCCTTTATGACATTCTTTTGCAATTCTTCATTGCTCATGGCGCTTCCGCCATATTTTACAACTATGATCTTCCGGTTGTACTTCTGTATATAAGGAAGCGCTTCAACTAAAGTCTCCGCCTTTCCTAAGATACGGCTCATCTCTTTTTGTTCCATTTTGATAACCATGCCTTTCCCACAATCGCTCTAACTTCTATAATCCGCATTAATCTTAACATAATCATACGTCAGATCGCAGCCCCATGCACACGCGCTCGCATCTCCCATCTTCATATCCACAAGCGCTCTGACTTCCTCTGATGCAAGAAGATTTGAAACCTCGTCATCATCATAATCCGTCATAAGACCGTCTTTATATACTAAAATGCTTTTATCCTTATTTTCCAAGTAAAGCTCTATTTTTTCAGGATCAAAATCAACTCCCGAATACCCAAGTGCGCATATGATCCTTCCACAGTTCGCATCATGTCCGAAAATGGCCGCCTTGGTAAGACTTGAGCAAATGACCGACTTACTTAAACGCCTTGCATCTTCCTTGGTTCCTGCATTGATGACCTTGGTTTCAAATAATGCCGTCGCTCCCTCGCCGTCCCCCGCCATCTTCTTGGCAAGTGTTGTGTTGATATAATTAAGTGCGTCTGCAAATTTATAATAATCTTCGTTTTTAGTGGTAATCTCAGGATTCTCTGCCATTCCATTCGCTAATATGACAAGTGTGTCATTTGTAGAAGTATCACCGTCTACCGATATCATATTAAAAGTATCTACCACATTTTCACTCAAAGCTTCCTGCATAAGCTCCTTGGATATCGAAACGTCCGAGGTAATAAAACAAAGCATTGTACACATGTTGGGATGTATCATCCCTGAGCCCTTGCACATTCCGCCCATTGTTACGGTCTTTCCGCCCACTTCAAAGGTGACTGCCGCCTGCTTGGAAATAGTATCCGTTGTCATAATAGCTTCTGCCGCAAGCTGTCCTGCTTCAAGAGTATCAGACTTAGTCTCCGAGAGTTTCTTAACGCCCTCCGTCAGCTTATCTATTGGAAGCTGCATGCCGATCACTCCCGTAGAAGCTACTAAAACCGCATCTTTTGGAATCTGCAGACAATCCGCTGCAGCCTGTGCGGTCTTATTACAACACTCATACCCCTGTCTGCCTGTACAGGCATTAGCTATACCCGCATTAATTACAACAGCCTGGGCATATGGCGAATGTGAGACAACTTCCTTATCCCATAACACCGGTGCCGCCTTAACTACATTACTTGTAAAAACCCCTGCCGTTCTGCAAGGCTTCTTACTATAAATAAGCGCCATATCCTTCCTGTTTAGATACTTAATACCGGCCTCTACGCCTGCTGCCTCAAATCCCTTCGCCGCGGTCACACCGCCATCTATAATATTCATTATTTATTCCTTTCTCCCTTCTCAACCCGGAAGAATCGTCGCGGACGATTCTTTCAGGAGTGACATAGTTTCTCTTAGGCAGCGTTCTTTGCTGCCTTAGTGAAACTTCACTCCTTATTGAATGCCGTAATATTATCCTCATTCAACGTAAAATCATAATAATTCAAATCCTCACGCTTTGTCCAGCCTATTTGTCTCCAAAACGCATTTCCGATATCATTTTTTGTAAAGGCAATTAGTGATACCTTATTGATATGCTCTTCTTTTAGGGCATTCATGCAAAAAACAACCATTGATTTGCCGATTCCGCGCATTCTATAGCCCTCTGCAACACATACATGATACAGACAGCCCCTTCTTCCGTCGTGCCCGCATAAAATAGCGCCCACTATTTTATTATCCTCAACAGCTACCACGCTGGTTGTCGGATTTCTTTTTATAAATGCTTCCACGCCTTCTCTGGAATCATCTACGCTGCGGATTCCAAAGCCCTTAATCGACATCCAAAGGTTGCGTACTGCATCATAATCATCTATCGTCATCGTCCGTATCACGTTATGTAAACCTCCTGTACTGCATACCTGCTTAAGCAATGCAGTATACAATTATAGTGTAACTATCGTATATTCATGACCGGTAAAAGTAAGAAATTTCTCCAACACATCACTCATCTTAAGTTTCAGACTCGAAGTATTAATGCAGGGATGACAACCTAAATACTCATCCTTAAGCACATCACTGTCAATCAGAAGCCGTACTTTATGTTCCTTGTCGTTCATAAGCCCCATAATACTGACCGAGCCCGGTGTAATATTCAAAAGCTGTTCCATATACTGCGCTTCTCCAAATGAGAGTCTGGCGCTGCCTATCTGCTTCGATATATCCTTTGTCACAAACTTCTTATCTCCCGGCATCAATAGTAAGTAGAAATTGGTTCTCTGTGAATTGCATAAAAACAGATTTTTACATATATTAATACCAAGCAGTTTGTCCACCTCATGGCAGTCCTCTATGGATGCCGTCACCTCATGGTCGATTCTTACATATGGGATTTTTAACTGTTCTAACAGATCATATACCGCCATTTCCTTCTCAGGTCTTCCTTCCGGAGACGGTCTGGTGGTTACCGGAGTTAAATCCTTCATATTATTATAATGCCTTTCTATTAACATGCAAGTGTTTTGTTGCTAAATTGGCGGAGGCATATGCTATAGCTGCGGAGGCCCGCACTATATATTATATGTGAGGCGCGCTTGCGCTCCGACTCCGGCACAGCGGGTACTAAGCTCGAAAATACCTCGCTAAGTACCGGTGCCTGCATAGGACCTCACATATAATATATAGTGCGGGCCTCCTATTCAACTTATTCATTTAGTACATTACGGAAACGTTGGAACCATTGTTAGTCCTTCGTCCTCATTAATCCCGAATACAAGATTCATATTCTGTACGGCTTGTCCGGCGGCGCCTTTTACGAGATTGTCTAGGGCTCCCATCATGATGATTCGGTCGGTTCTGTCATCGATTACAAAGTTAATGTCTACGTAATTGCTGCCTTCAACCCATTTGGTTTCGGGGCATACTCCGTGTTCAAGAACACGGATGAATTTCTCGTCACCGTAGTATTTATTATATATAGATTTAATTTTTTCATATTTTTCTATGTTAGATGCACCCGCGTCAAAACAGTCTTGTCTGAGGGTTGCATACTCAGTCACCAGAATTCCCCTGTTCATCGGAACCAGATGTGGGGTGAAATTTAATGTAAGCTTCCTGCCTGCTGCATAGCCAAGCTGCTCTTCTATTTCCGGTGTGTGTCTGTGGCTTGTCACTCCGTATGCCTTGATGTTTTCATTTACTTCACAGTACAGATTTGCAACCTTAGCGCCGCGTCCTGCTCCGGAAACACCGCTTTTGGCATCAATTATCAGAGTATCAGAATCAATAATACCTTCTTTAACAAGCGGATATGCAGTAAGTATGGAGCAGGTTGTATAGCACCCCGGATTGGCAACAAGTCTTGCATTTTTAATATCGTTCCGGTTAATCTCGCATAGTCCGTATACGGCTTCATCTATATAGCCAGGAGCCTTATGCTCGATATTATACCACTGCTCATAAATTTTTACATCTTTAATTCTAAAATCCGCGCTCAAATCTATGACTTTTACTTTAGAAAGAATTTCTTCATTAATTAAAGAGGCACATAAGCCCTGCGGTGTTGCGGTAAAAATCACGTCCACCTGATCAGCTAACTCCTCCATATTGTCGTCCATGCACACACTGTCTACGATCTGAAACATATTCTGATACACTTCGCAGTACTTCTTATCTATATAACTTTTTGAACCATACCATTTAATTTCTGTTTCTCTATGTCCCATCAGGATCCTGACCAGTTCCCCGCCGGCGTAGCCTGTCGCTCCTATGATTCCGACTTTGATCATCTATTTTTCCTCACTTTCGTAATAAAACCATGCTTTGTTCAAACATTTTCTATTTTATCACACTATTTTGCTCACGTATAGAGCATAGTTTTATTAAAAATCATTGTCTTTACAAATTATGTATGCTAAAATCAAGCTGATAAACAATAATTTAATTAATATTTTATATAATGGAGGAGTTATTATGAAAGAAAAAGTAGTTCTTGCTTATTCCGGCGGTCTTGATACTACAGCTATCATCCCCTGGTTAAAAGAAAATTTTGATTATGATGTAATCTGTGTCTGCGGAAACTGCGGACAGGCTGAGGAGTTAGACGGTCTTGAAGAAAGAGCTTTATCAAGTGGCGCTTCTAAATTGTACATTGAAGACCTGACAGACGAATTCTGTGACGATTTTATAATGCCCTGTGTTCAGGCACATGCCGTTTATGAGAACAAGTATCTGCTCGGAACTTCTATGGCAAGACCGGTAATTGCCAAGAAACTGGTTGAAATTGCCCGCAAAGAGGGTGCAACCGCAATCTGCCACGGTGCAACCGGAAAAGGAAATGACCAGATTCGTTTTGAACTCGGAATCAAAGCGCTTGCTCCCGATTTAAAAATCATAGCAGCGTGGAGAAACGAGAAATGGACTATGAATTCCCGCGAAGAGGAAATTGAATACTGCCGTAATCATGGCATTACCCTTCCTTTCTCGGCAGACAGCAGCTACAGCCGCGATCGTAACCTGTGGCATATAAGTCATGAAGGACTTGAACTTGAAGATCCTGCTAACGAGCCTAACTACGAACATCTTTTAGTTCTTGGCGTTACTCCGGAAAAAGCTCCTGACGAAGGCGAATACGTTACTATGACCTTTGAAAAAGGAATCCCTACTTCAGTAAACGGTAAAAAGATGAAAGTATCTGAAATTATTGCAACTTTAAACGAACTGGGCGGAAAACATGGTATCGGTATCATTGATATTGTAGAAAACCGCGTAGTAGGAATGAAATCCCGCGGAGTATATGAGACTCCCGGCGGAACAATTCTGTATGAGGCACATCAGCAGCTTGAAGAATTGATCCTTGACCGCGACACCTATGCACTCAAAGCTGATTTAGGCAATAAATTTGCACAGGTTGTATATGAAGGTAAGTGGTTTACACCGCTGCGTGAAGCGCTTCAGGCTTTTATTGAATCTACACAGCAGTATGTTACCGGCGAAGTTAAATTTAAACTCTACAAGGGCAACATCATAAAAGCAGGAACCACATCACCATATTCTCTTTACAATGAGAGCATTGCTTCATTTACAACCGGTGATATGTACGACCACCATGATGCCGAAGGCTTCATCAATCTGTTCGGTCTGTCATGTAAAGTTCGCGCAATGAAACTTCAACAGGGCGAAAAATAAATTTTTCGCCCGCGAGTTTGAGCTGACGCATTGGGCGTCGCCTCAAACATCGCAGCGTATCCGATATATGAGGTTATTAATATGGGCGTTATTACATATATTGTTTCATATTTGATAATAATCAACCTGATTGGATTTGTCATAATGGGTGTTGACAAATTGAAAGCAAAAAAAAGAGCATGGAGGATTCCGGAATCCACGCTCTTTGTTGTTGCGCTGATTGGCGGGAGTCTTGGCACCACAATTGGTATGCATGTCTTCCACCATAAAACGCGGCACTGGTACTTCCTCTATGGCATGCCGGCAATCCTGCTGATTCAGATTGCCATTGTTGTGGTACTGATATACTCGCCGATTCAGTTTACTATATTGTAACGACTATACCGCCGTCATTGGCATACATACTGCTGATCCCTCTGGTGTCCATAATTACCACATCTTTAACTTGGGTTCTTGCAAGCAGTTCTTTTTTCATAAATTCAGCTCTTTCGGGGCAGTTACACTGGGATATCATAAGGATCCGGTCTTTGGCATCCGGCACTTCCTTATTAATGATATCGGCCAGTTTGCTGATTGCTTTCTTCATTCCTACTGCCTGACTCTTCTGCGCTATTACACCATGATCCCCATACATGATCGGTTTAATATTAAGTGTGGAAACCACCATAGCCTTTACTCCGCTGAGTCTGCCGTTTTTGCGCAGTGTTTCTAAATTATCAAGAATAAAGTATGTCTTCATCTCCTCGCGGAAAGCCTCTAATTCTTTAACCGTATCCTCAAAAGAAAGTCCCTGTTCCTGAAGCTCAAGGGCTTTATATGCGTATTGAGTCTCACCACTGGCAGCAGTTTCCGAATCCATTACATAAATATTCTTATCGCCGTACTGCTCATGGTAGAGTTCTTTTCCCACTACAGCACTATTATAGCTTCCGCTAAGATGTGACGATAAGGTGATCACAAAAACATTCTCCGCCTCGGTTTTATATGCTTCCATAAATTTTTCCGGAGACGGACAAGAGGATTTAGGACACTTGGGATATACTGCAACCTGTGCCAAAAATTCGGCCTGGTTAAAATTCTCATCGTCCATGATACTGTAATCCCCTACTTCCAGACCTAACGGAATTATTTGAAATCTATCATCTTTACTGTATTTTTCCGGTAATTCACAACAACTATCTACCACAATCTTGTATTTCATAAGGCCTCCACAACTATTCCATGTAGTTTTAATTACTACTTATAATAACATGGTTGCGCTGTGTTGTAAATAGTATTTGGGGAAAATTTGTGGTATAATGAGGGGGAAGGAAGGTTGTGGGAGTGGCACGAGCCCGTTTAACATAAATAAAAACGGGGCTCGAACCGCGGGAGCGAAGGTCGCCCCGTTTTTATTTATGTTAAGCGGGCTCTGGGTACTGGAATAACCTTTCCGTAATCATATGCACACAATACTAGGTAAACACCCCTTAATCCATATCAATTAACAACGAATAAAGGAGTATATAATATGCAAGCATTTAAAATAAAAAACGTCAAACAATTTATGAGCAAACTATTAGCCTCAGAGGCTTTCGATGTATTTATGCTGGAAGAGGCTTCGATAAGTACATATAATACTTTTATAATTGACGGGCACCAGAATAAAGATTTCTATAGCACTGAAGAATGGGAGGATAAGGAAATCCGGCCTTATGATTTCAGTGCTTGGAAGCAGGTAAGGCCTATCTGTTATTCGCTTATTAAAGGGACCAGAACGCCAAGTGCGTTTAAGTTTATTCTTCATCTGATTCCTGAGCATGTGCAGGCAGTTCTGGAAAAAGGTGACACTAATGTCATGTCTGATCAGCTTAAGGCTCTTGTCATTACAATAAAATATGATGGCACTACCCTTACCCTGATTACCGGAACTTCTTTCCATACTTTTGTTATGGATAAAAGTGTCGAATCGCTTTGGGGCAGTGCCATCAAACAGTTTCTTAATAAGCGTGAAATTGAATTTGAAGAGTTATAGAAAGTTTCGTAGAAGCTTTCATATATTCTAGTCTTCCAGAACAATTCCGCCGCTTTCGGTTGTGATCGAAGTATGATACAGGCCGTCTCCGATCATACCTCTTTTATCTGTATCCAGATTATAATCATATTTCACATTTTCGAGTCCGATTTTTATATTACCGTAATCGCTTTTTACATCAAAAGCAAGATTCTCCGGTCTGTCCTTGTATCTGATACGTACATTGCCGGAATCGCTGGATATAGATGTTTCGGCCTGGCTATCGACATTTCTTAAATTTACCTCTCCGTATTCGGAATCAATATCTATAGATCCTGTTGAAACGTTATTAAATGTCAGTGAACCTGAATCCGTTTCTATTTTAGCCCCCTCTATGGTTCCCTCTGACATTGCTACATTTCCCGTTTCCGTAGTAATCCCAACCTCCTTAGCGCTGAATTCTTTTATAGAAACGGAACCTGAATCATTACTTAATGAAAATCCCCCAAACGAAGTATTATCAACGTCCAAAGAGCCATATCCGTTACTTAATGTAAAGTCTCCGCACGAGCTGTTCACAATCTGTATGTTTCCGGAATCATTAGTAAAATCAAATGATGTACATGCCACGTTTTCAAATTTAGAACTGCCATAGTTATTACTAAGTGTAAGGCCCTTACAGGTAACATTTGTAAACTTGATACTCCCTGAATCATTCACATATGAAAAAGAATTCGCGCAGGTAATATCCTCCAGTTTCACGTTGCCATAATTATTATTTAATGTAAGTCCGTCACAAGAAACATTCTTAATGTTCACATCGCCTGAATCATTATCATATGAAAAAGCCGCCGCACAGGCAACATTCTCAAGTTTTACGTTGCCATAATCATTGCCTAATACAAGTTCTTTGCAAGAGATATCCTGAAGGCTCATATTGCCGGTACTATTATCAAGTTTCAAGACTATAGAATCCGTTTCGGGGAGATATAGCGTCATCTCTCCCCGGATTTTATTATAACTGTTCGAGCTCCAATAGAAGAACCAACTGCCGCTTATGTGCTCCCGCATATCCTTTATATCCACCACTATATCATTTTTCACCTGGCTAAACTGCACTGCATCCTTATTTCCCCACACCGTTCCATTATAACTGACATGAATGGCATTATCATTGGATGGCATTACTTTAATATCCCATAATTCATTATTTAAAGTTATGGAATTAACATCTTTTGCCGCAAAATCCTTAGAGCCGCTGACAGTCTCGATCCCACCGCTGACTGTGTCGTTATAGGGATTGTCATAAGTCTCATAAAAGTAATTCATCACAGACATTATCATTGCAAAAAATGCAACTACAAAAACAAGGATAACTGCCCAAAAATCATAGACAAACTTTCTTTTTTCCTGATTTTTGTTAGTACAGCTTGCAAGAATCTCCACACCAAGAAAAATCAGAATAAGCGGCCACAATTCAAAAATTATGGAGTAGTCTAATTTGGGCTGTACTATATGAATCAAAAACAATATTCCATACAAGACCAGCATCATCCCACAGGTAAAGGAACCAACCCTGCGCGTGCGACGTATTTCTTTACTATTTTCTCCGGTCTGGTCTGTCGGCCCACCTGTCATCATTTTTTCCATACTACACCTTACCTTTCTCAATCCTTATCAGGACAGCCTATGAATTATAATTTTACTCAGTCTCCTAACATAGACTACTCGTTATCATATCTCCGCTGTTCCCCTGACTCCATGTTTTCATTTTTCATTCCCATCTCCTCGTTCTTTTCATCCAAAATATCCAACTCGACCTTTTTACCGCTTATCAGCTTAATTCCAAACCAAATGATAACTATACTTATAACAAGCTGCGGCATTATTCTTTGAATAACTCCGGTATATGGCAATATATAAGTATAATAGAAGTCATAGCCAACAGTAAGACTTATACAGTTCATTGCAACCTTCCATAACATTGAAACTCCCAGAATGATCAATATAATAGCCAGCGCCTTCCTATATCGTCCGGATAATGACTTTCTGATCGACTCCATATCAGTACTACTAAAGCCAAACAGATAAGTGTCTTCCATACTATAAAACTGTTCATCAGTTAAGGAGCCAAGATTATTTGCATGGAAAAAGCTGTATACCCAAAGCACCGCCGGCATAAAGGCAAGGATACCAATTTCCATAAAACCAACAATTACTGTTAAGATTGCAAATGACATAAGCAGACTAAGCCCCATATTCATAAAACCCAGATATAACTCTCCTGCACCCGGAATAAACGAGCAGCAAAATAATAAAAACCTATTTTTCTTCTTTCTCATTAATATTAACCTCCATTCGTATAAATTGATTCAATTTTTCGTTCACAATATCAACATATCCATCCATCTGCCTATTGACACGATGAATAAAGTTACCGTTTTGTAATTTTTCTTTTTCCTGAGCGTACTGATTCTTTTCTCTTTCCCTGCGCGCCTCTTCTTTTTGCGACTTTTTCTGAATTTCTTTTTGTATTTTTTCCTGCGCCTTTTTTTCTTCCTCAGCTGCCTTTTCATTTTGCGACGTTTTCTGTTTGTCCGTACCGTCGCTTTCCTGCCATTCAGATACAAATCCGAATATATTGCTCTCCTGTGTACTGATGTTATCCGGTACAATAAGCACTATACCAACCGCCGCTGCTGTAGCTGTAATTACCTTCATACTGTAGGAAAACAGTTGTAAGTTCTTTTTATACTTTCTTTTACGGCGTATCCGGCTTATAACATCGTCATGAAATCCTTTAGGCGGATGCAGCATGCCTTCTGCTTCGACACTGGCGATCAGATCTTCTAAGGCGTCATCCGTAAAGCTGTAGTCCGTCTGTAAGCTTTGATTTCTCTTATTTCTATGAACGGTCTTATTTTCAATATCCCTTATGTTGTTCATGCACTGTCCTCCTTTCTGTATATTTTTCTAAGCATGGCTCTTGCCCTGTAAATCTGGGTTTGCACTGTCTTAATCTTCAGCCCTCTGCTTTTGGCAATTTCGTTTACATCCATTTCGTCATAATAATATGCTTTCGCAATTTCATTATATGGCGGCTTCAACCTCTGACAATTCAGAAGAAGCATCTCTTTTACCTCATTCTCCATACAGATATTTTCAGGCGTATCCGCGACCGGTGCGACTTTTTTCTCACCCTCCAGATAAATATCCTCTGTAGGAATACTCCGTCTACCGGAATTGGACATATAATCGAGACACTTATTGGTTGCAATTCTGCAAATCCACGCCTTAGCATTAGTTCCGTCAAAACTTCTTAAATGCTCATATGCAGAAAGAAAGGTGTCCTGCGCAAGGTCTTCTGCGGCAAAATAATCTGCCGTCATCTTATAACAAATGGAAAATACAAGATTTTGGTAAGAATCAATCAATTCGCTCAACTGTTCTTCCCTGCGTATACGACCACCTCCCTCTGCATGGATGATTGTGAAGCCGGGTTGTGTGGAGTGACGAACTTAGGTAATATAAATAAAAACGGGGCTCGAACCGCGGGAGCGAAGGTCGCCCCGTTTTTATTTATATTACCTAAGTTCTGGTTCTCGACAAAAGAGGCTGCGACAATCACCATGGGCTTTCTACATATTAAAACGAAAAACCCACCACATTATCTTCAACTTTTTAAAATTTATTTATATTTTTTTCTAATTCTGCCACGTCAACCTTCCGCCCCCCAATAGCCCATGGTGACCAACAGTGTATCATTCAAAAGTTGTAAATGTCAAATCGGACAATAGATGTGGCTGCGGCAGGGGTGGCGACTGTATAATAAGCTGTACTGGTGTCTATGGAAGGAATTTAGAAATTCTTACATTCCGACTAAGTACCCAGCAATTTCGGAACACGATGTTCCGAAAAGGGGCAGCTTCGCCATGGATGGCGAATTTGCCCCGCTTGCGTCCGTTACCAACACTCCCAATAGGAATGTTTAGAATTTCTTATTTCCGTACATCCAACACCTGTACAGCTTATTATACAGCCGCCACACCCTCGCCGCAGCCACATCTATTGTCCGATTTGACCTCACAACTTAACTCTCAGCCGAACCCAACTTAATCCTCCAGCTCCTTCTTAAGCTGCAAATACTCCCCATAAGCCATCATAAACGGTCCAACACCCTTAGCATCATCGGAAACAATTTTCTCAGAAAGATAATACTCAACACTTCCGTCTCTTTCCGGTCTGTCATCCGGTCCAAGTCCTGCCACGCTGCAGATTCCTGTCAAATGAAGACTTCCGCCCTCTTCTATCATCTTATAATTGATCAGGCTTTCCACAATTTCCATACCCGAAGCGGCATACTTTTCTTTTGATAAAGCCCCAAGGCGGCATGCTTTGATAATAGCATAAGCTATCATCGCACTTCCCGAAGTTTCCAGATAGTTGCCCTCTACGTCGCTTCTGTCGATTACCTGATAAAAGAGTTTGGTTTCTTTATCCTGATACTGCATGATACCCTTATGCATTAATTTAAAAATATCCTGAATCTTTCTGTACTGTTCGTAAATTTCAATACTCATCTTGTCCATAACATCTACAAGCGCCATAAGATACCAGCCCATGCTTCTTAGCCAGAAATTAGGTGAACAGCCAGTTGTCTTATCTGCCCAGAACTGCTCTTTTGCTTCATCATAAGCGTGATAACACAGGCCTTTCTTCTCGTCGTATATGTATTTTTGAACATTTTCAAACTGTTTTACGATATCTTTGTAATTACCCTTTTTATTATATTTGGTCTCGTATTCCATATAAAAAGGCTGCGCCATATACATTCCGTCCAACCATATCTGACTGGGATAAACCTGCTTATGAATAAAGTTCCCGCAGCCGCATCTTGGATGCTTACGCAAAAATTCCATCGTAAACTCAATCGCCTTACGATATTTCTCATCTCCGGTCTTATCATACATGAAAAACAAAATCTTACTACAGTTTATACTGTCAATGCTGAATTTATCTGTCTGATAATTTGTTATCGTACCATCCTCCAAAACAAAAGGTTTAAGGTATTCCTCAAGAAATGTAAAATACTTTTCATCCTTAGTAGCATCATACATTTTCTTTGCTCCCATGAGTACGCAGCCGTCCTCATAATTCCAGTACTTCTTGTAATTATTATACCCCTTCAGATATTGATCGATAAAGTTTTCTGCTTTCATTTTGTAACTGTACTCCTTTCGTTATCTATATTTTTTATAATTCGCAGTCACCTAAATCCGCTTCTTTTTCCAATAGCCCGTTCTATAAACTATATACAAGAACACAGCTGACAGTCCATTACTTACTACAACCGAATACCACACACTGCGTACTCCCATATGCAGCCACACTTCACATATAAAAAGAGTGGCAAAGCGGAATACCCACAGCCTTGCGGCATCTATGATCATCGTCACTTCGGTATGCCCGCTCCCCTGAAACAGGCCCATACTCGAATTGTAGACTCCGTTGGCAAAACACCAGAACGCCATAATGCTTAGGAACTCCGCTGCCATAGCGATTACCTGCTCATCATCTGAAAAGATTTTGACTATAGCAGTCGATATTGGCATCCTCGATAAAATCATACCGCCCACAAACAAAAATACAACACTGATCTTCATGGACAGACGATAGCCTTCCTCAGCTCTCTCGTACTGCTCAGCTCCCACATTTTGTCCTACGATTGTGGCAACTGCCGAACCGATTCCATTTGTCGGCAAAGTTATAAGGCTGTTGATCTTATTTCCTATTCCATAAGCCGCCATCGCCTGAGTACCATATTTTAGTACGTTTCTGGTCATCAACAGGAAGCCAAACTGCATTGTGCTTCCGCCTATCGCGGTAGGAAGCCCTACTACAAGGATATTTTTTATTTTTTCCTTTTCAAATCTAAGTTTACTTAAATTTAAGTGAACGTCATCTTTCTTATTATGCAATAAAATGAATGCGACAACTGCCGGAATTGCTTTAGCTGCCACCGTAGCAAGGGCTGCACCCATCACTCCCAGATTAAATACCACCATGAGCAGCGGATCCAATATCATATTAATTATGATACCGCCAAGATTTAAGAACATCGGACGAACAGTATCGCCCTGTGCCTGACGGATCGCCGCATAAATATTTACGGTATACAGAAAAGGCATATCAATAATAACAAACTGCAAATAAGTTTTTCCACAGCTCCAAGTCTCTCCCGTGGCGCCAAGCCACGTTACAATAGCCGGCGTTGCAATAACGCAGGCAGTCACACATATAAGTGAAAAAATTATCGCACAGGCAAATATCTGGTTTGCCATGCTTCTTGCATCATCGTCTCTTTTAGCTCCCAGATACTGAGAAATCAGTACCGAGCCTGCCACCGTAATTCCCGATCCAAATTGTATTACAATATTCTGCATCGGCGTTACCAGATTAATTGCGGCAAGTTCCTCCGTACCCAGCTTCCCGAGCCAATACGTATCCGTAAGATTATACATCGTTTGTAAAAAGCTGTTAATCATAACCGGAACCGTAAGGATCAGAATTGCTTTTATCATGCTTCCACTTAGCAAAATCTCGCGATTATTCTTTTTGTTCATTCAGTCTATTGCAACCTCTATAATTCCTGATAGCGAAAATCTTCATATTCTATGAAAAGCGGTTTATCTCCTGCATATCCATACATCCCTACCATTGCTCCCGTAAAACGTTTTCCCATTGAAACGCCTTCATCGCATAAGTAGTATACACAGGGCACCTCCGTTATCGTTTTTGTTTCTCCTTCCAATTTACCATAATAAAAGCGTCTATGCAAATACTTAGTCTCAACCCCAAGCATATATTTCCCGCTCACCGGATTATCGATCATTTTTTTATCGTGAGGTATATCCACCTTTCCAATGTGCTCCTTTACCTGCAGGAAGTAAGAATCTTTCTCTTTTGAAATGAAAAAGCATACCCACGTATTTTCATCATAATAGCATGTAATCCCGGTCTCCTGCCCCTCTGAAAGTTCAGGAACCCTAAAATCCGCCTCCGCCCTAAAACAAAAGGCGCTCTGCCTTCTTACAAGGATGTTTCTGGAATCTACAGTCGAGAGCGGATAACGACTTCCCTTTAGTATAAGATTTCCATTATTAAAGCTTATTCCGTCTTTTTCCGGTGGTCTTGGTGTAAGAAAATCTTTGGGCATCCCATTTTCAAATATTTTGACTTTGTCGGTCAATCCTTCCTCTGACATATTTGTCGTTTCTGACGTTCTTGTCAGATTTGGTTTTATTTGCAACACGCTTGGTCCCTTCAAGTTATTAACTATCGGCCAGCCATCCTGCGTCCATGTAATAGGATCAATCGCAGTTTCCCGTCCCAATATACTATACTTATCATCAAGCCTTCTTCCGCATAAATACACCATGTACCACTCACCATTCTGAGTGCATACCGGCTTTCCATGCCCGCAGCGCTGTATTGCCGCCTTTTCGTCCATCTGCCGCATAATCGGATTGTATGGGCAGGGTTCATAATTTCCCATAAGCTCCCTGCTTCTGGCTACGGTAATTCTATGTCCAGGTCCTGTCCCGCCTTCTGCAAGGAAAAGATAATAGTATCCGTCCTTTTTCAGAATATGCGGTCCTTCCGGTGCCCGTTTGTGGTCACCATAATATAACAGAGCGGCTTCTGTTATCTTCTCCTTACAATCGCTGCTGAGTTCAAAAATCCTTGCACCTCTGTTAAGCAGCATATAATGCCTTCCATCCTCATGAAAAATAGATGGATCTATTCCGTCCTCCTCTATAATTGCCGGTTCCGAATACGGTCCCTCCGGCTTGTCCGAAGAAACTACAATCTGCTTTCTGTAAACGGTTCCGGTATCGTTTAAACGATAGGTCGCCGTGATATAAAAAATTCCGTTATCATATGAAATATCCGGTGCCCAATAACCTCTTCCGCCTTCAAGCTCGTCCAACTTTGCCCAATCGGGATTTGTTATGGCATATCCTATTATATCCCAATTTATCAAATCCTTAGAGTGCGAAACCGGAATACACGGGAAGAAGATAAACGAAGAATTTACCATATAATAATCTTCGCCCACTCTTGCAATAGAAGGATCAGGAAACATGCCTGTACGGACTGGATTGTGATACATATCCTCATAAGCTGCACCAACACATTTCTCATAGTAGGCAAGCAAATCTTTATGATCTTTTTCCCACGCAATCTGATACGGCGTCACCAGATTCTTATCCCCTGAAGTAATATCCATTCCGACTTTTTCCACAAGATACCGGTTCATTTCGATATTGCCTGACATAGCAGCATAGTGAAGAATATTACGATTCTCATCATCCACCGTATTCATGCTTGCCCTCGTATACTCAACAATATATTTCACAATCGGAAAATTCCCAATCTGAGCCGCGTATAGACATAAAGGAATACCGTCATCGGTTTTATCATCAATACGGTTAGGCTCAATTTCCAGAATACGTTTTACTTCATCTAAATCCTGTGCCTTAATCGCTTCCTGTAATTTCATATGCTGATCCTTTCTGTTTATTTAATAGTTATGCTTGTTTCAATACCAGAACTTAGTGCAACAACAGAAAATTTACTTCGTAAATTATCTGTTGTTGCACTAAGTTCGTGGCATTAAACCGCAGTAACATGAATATACTCAAAATCAGCATATCCGCCCTTTTCATTTGCTTCCATTACATTAGCAAAAAGTCCGATTTTTGCTCCAACCCAGGTATGATCCGATGGCATAAATGTTGTCGGAACATTTATCTCTTCTTTTCCATCCAATGAATAATACATTTTAAATACCGGACCATCGCCGCTATCTTCCATTACAAATGAAATATATATCTTTTCCTCGCCTTCCGCAAGTTCTTTTAACAAAGTAAGTCTTTCCTTAACATTTTCACCTTCATCGTAGGCTTCAGCAAACACAGCCGTCTTCTTACCGTTTATAATTCTCCCCGCAATATAGGCATAGTGACCGCCCATCATTACCATACCTGCCTGCTCATTTTCTGACAGAGATGTCAGATTTAATGCCGCTGTTGCCTTGAAAAACGGACACACCAGTTTCTGAGTCAACACATTAGGACTCTCCCATAAAATAGGTTCGGACTTACCGGAAGGATTTAAGGCATATAACCTTAGGAAGCCTTTTCTTTCGGTCAGAGAATAAAATGATTCCTTATAATTTCCAAGCCACTGCCACATCAGATTAAGTTTATCGTCCTCAAAATCATCGGATGCTCCCAAAGAGGCCGCTTTTTCAACAATTCCGGTGTTAGGTTTATGGCAGACCTCACAAGGCTCTCCACAGCCATCCGACGCATTGATACCCATCACCGGCCAGTCATTTTCCCATACTACAGGCTGCATATGCACGATACGTCCATATAAGCCTCTGTCTTGAAAATGAATAAACCATTCGTCTCCGTTAATTGTATCTACCAAACCGCCCTGATGAGGGCCGTTAATCTTGCTATTCCCCTGCTTCATAACAATTTTTTCTTCATAAGGTCCGTAAATATTCTTAGAGCGCAGTGCAGTCTGCCACCCTCTCCTTACTCCGCCTGCCGGAGCCAGAATGTAATAAAAACCGTTCCGTTTATATACCTTAGGACCTTCTATTGTATGTTGGGTTTCAACGCCATTATAAAGAATGTGATCCTCTGTTACTGCCTTGCTTCCATCGGACGAAAGTTCGAAGATTCCAAGGTAACTCTTAAAACCGATGCGGCTCTTGGCATATCCATGAATAAGATAAACTTTGCCATCTTCATCCCAGAAAGGACATGGATCGATCAACCCCTTTGCTTCTAACACAAGTACAGGTTCATCCCACTTACCCAAGGGATCTTTGGTCCTCACCATAAAAATTCCTTCATCCGGCATACCGTAGTATATATAATAACAATCGTTATGATATCTCATTGCCGGTGCCCATACTCCCTTAGAATGTTGAGGAATATCATATTTGTCATAATTTATATTATCCAAAGCATAGTTTACCAGCTTCCAGTTGACCAAATCCTTAGAAATAAGAATAGGCAGCCCCGGCACATAATTAAAGCTGGATGCCGTCATATAATATGTATCCCCCACCCTGATTACATCAGGGTCCGAATAATCCGCGAATAATACCGGATTCCTAAAATTACCGTCCTCTAAATCTGCTTTCCATAAATGTTCCATTACAATCGTCTCCTCTCGTTTTATTCGTTGCTATATATTTACCAAACTATTATTGTCTAAGTTCATGCCACTGAATATCATTTCACAATCATCTACAATCATTATATAACAAAAATGGCTCAGACAAAAGTCCAAGCCATTTAATTTTTCCTATATTAAATCTTCTAATAATAAATCCTCATAGATTCCGCCAAGTTCCTTAAGACCTCTTGCAATACATCCGCCATATGCCACTGCACCCGCATATTTCAAATGGGTGTTGTCGGCAAGACCTTCCATATGATAAGGATACTTACCTACCGGTAAATGCATATACCAGTCTTTAGATGCCTCTAATCCAATCCTGTCAAGTTCCGCGCGGCTCATGCTGTTTAAATCAATAAGCGGCACATTCAGCTTCTCAGCTGTCTGCTTCATTGCTGCAACATAGTCAGTATGATCAAACTCGCATGGCTCACTTTTATCTATATAATTTCTTCTCTCAACAGGCGTTATGATTACCGGATATGCCTTTTTATTTCTGGCGACATTTACAAATTTCTCAAGATTCACCATGAATTCCGAAAAAGGTTCGGTAAATCTGGCAGGGTCATCTTTCTTTTCATCATTGTGCCCAAACTGGATAAAAAGGAAATCTCCTTCTGTTATCTTATCATAAATCTCAGCCAGTCTGGACTCATCTATGAAACTTTTTGTACTTCTGCCGTTCTTGGCATGATTCGAAATTTGTACTTCAGGCTTTATAAAAAGATTGAACACCTGAGCGATCCCTGTCTGGGGATATGTCTTAATACCATTATACTGTACGGTGGAATCACCAGCCCAATATATCGTTGCCATATAAATTATACCTTTCTACCATTTATCAAAATCTGCAATGCCTGCATACCGGACGCCATAAACGCCAGTGCAAACATTGCAGATTATAAGATTTCTGATTCTTAAATTTACTCCTTAACTGCTCCGATATTAACACCCTTTACAAAGTATTTCTGTAAGAACGGATATAATACCATGAACGGAAGGATTGCTGCGATGATACCTGCGTTAAACAACGTAGTCTGCGATACGTTATACGCCGTTGTAGGGGTATCACCATCCATAATCATGTTTCTCAGTTTGTACTGGAAGTTAACCTGATTAGGATCTGTTATGTAAATCTTAACTGTTGAATAATCGTTCCAAACTGTAACGGCAAACATCAAACCAACGGATGCCAGAGCTGCTTTTGAAAGAGGAAGTACGATCTTGAAGAAAATACCCATTGGCGTACATCCGTCAATCCTAGCTGCTTCATAAAGACTTCCCGGAATACCTTCAAAGAAGTTTTTCATAAGTACGAAGTTATATACGTTAACTCCATGCTTAACTACCAGAAGCCACATACTATTTACCAGACCCAATTTCTTCATTACCAAGTACTCCGGAATCATACCACCTGAGAAAATCATGGTAAACAGCAACATATATGCGAGTATATTACGTCCCGGCAGTTCTTCCTGTGCAAGCACATATCCTGCCAATGTGGAAAGCATCAAACCAAGGAATGTTCCAAACAATGTTGTAATAACAGAGTTAAGGAACGGTTTATAAAGCAACTTAGTCTCGATAATTGTCTTATAGCCATCCAGTGTAAATCTATTAGGCCAAAGTCTGAACTGATATACACCTACGGCATTAAGAGAGTCAACCAATACCTTCCAGATAGGAACCAAAACGATTAATCCGATTATTACAAATACAATATAGTTGACTAAATCAAATGTCTTTATCTTCTTTTTTGACTTCATATCCCTACCTCCTATATAATACCACGACCACGTGTCTTTTTACTTATTTGATTACAAATAATTACCAGAGCGCCGCCCACTAAGGATTTAAAAAGACCAACAGCCGTAGAATAGCCGTAGTTAGGCAAGGCAATTGCAAATGTCTGACGATAAATATATGTAGAGATAACATCTGATACATCATATACTGCATTGTTATAAAGTACGAATACAGATTCAAAAATATTCATAACCTTTGCAAGGTTCAAAACCAAAACTGTAACGATTGTATTGCTTAAGGCCGGCATTGTGACATAACGTATCTTCTGCATACGTGTTGCACCGTCAATATCCGCTGCCTCATATAATTCAGGGTTGATACCGGAAAGTGTTGCAAGGAAGATAATAGTTCCCCAACCTGTTTCTTTCCAGATATTAATTACATAGAAAATAGGTCTCCACCATCTGGAGTCTGCAAGGAAGTAAATTCCCGACCCCTCCGCTGCTATAATTCCCAAATCCTTCAGCCAGCCGTTTACCATACCTGTGCTGGAAGGAGAGAGGAGCAAACTGAAGATGGAAGCAACTACTGCCCATGACATAAAGTGTGGCAGATAAATAACTGTCTGCAAAGTCTTCTTTGCAAGCAGATTACCCATTTCATTAAGGAAAACTGATACAATTACCGCAGCCGAAGTATCAAGAACCAACTTCATAATACTCAACTGCAATGTATTAACAAATGCCGTCCAAAACGCGCTCGTTGAAAACATATTGGAAAAGTGCTTTATGCCCGCCCATGTCGGCTGTCCTACTGGCTTATAATCATAAAATGCATACCTGACACCTAACATAGGCCAGTAATTCATGATAAGTACAGTTATCAAAACCGGAATAAACATTACGTAATATCCACGGTTATTCCAGATACGGGTCCCTAACGGTTTTGGTTTTACCACTACGCCCGTAGATGTAACTACCTGCTTTTTTTTACTCATACCGTTCTCTTCCTTTCTCATGCCTAATACATTATCCCCATTATTTCAGCCACCGGAACAATATGGTGGCCGGAAATACTGAATAACAAATTCCAAACACCCTAATCCCTCATATGGCATTATGAGTCCAAAAACAATATTTTATTAATTATATCTTCTCTTTATTCAATGATAGCTGCCCTGCCGCTGCAGAACAGCTATCATCATAATACTTATTTCATTTACAAACAGATATTATTCTGCTGCATTAAGTTCAGCAAGAATCTGTTCAACAGTGCTGCCTACTGTAGATACGTATGTTGCCATAGCTGCATCTACGTCGCCGCCGTTTACAACTACTTCTGTAACAACAGCAAGCTGTGCATCATAGATATTACCTGTTTCATTTGTATAAGTCTCAGAAGTCGGTGATGAAGGAGCATCTACACAGTTTTCTGTAAAGAACTTATTACCTGCAACAGCAAGTTCACTTGCATCAGCATAACCGTTTGTCAATTCACAAACTACCAATGCGGGATCGATAAGGTTCTTCTTCCAGATAGAGTTTGCATCGTTTGGTGAAGGTTTAAGATGGAATTCACCGTCTGCATACTCATATTCTTTCTTATTATCAGGATCGTCCGGATTTGTTACGAAAGTTTCAGCCTTTGTAGACCAGTGAAGATCTTCTGCACCATAGGTCCAAAGAGTCTGTACTACGTCACCATCCATCATGGTCTCGATAAATGTATCGAATATTGCCTGCTCACGTGCATCGTCGCCGTCACCGTCATCAATGATAACCCATACCGGTGATTCTCTGTTGAGATATGAGCCTACTTCTGCGATAGGAGCTAACTGTACCAATTCAGAGTCAACATCGTTCTTTACAAGGTTATCTGTAAGTGTCTGATACCATGTACCTGCCCAGTATGTGAATACACCTGAAGAACCTGTCTGGTCATTTGAGAACCATTTCTCACGAGCAATCTTGGTAGAAGCTGTAAGAGATTCAGGATCGATAGCGCCATCAGCATATGCCTGCTGTAATCTTAACAGAGCAGCCTTGGTTTCTTCTGACTGGAATCCGTCAACCCATGTGCCGCTCTCATCAGGATAAATAGCCGGATAAGCATCCTGCCAGAACTCAGGCAGATAGTTGATGTAAGGAGCTTCGTTTCCGATGAAACCTGCTGCGATAACACCATAAGTATCACCATTTGTTCCGTTTCCATCAGGATCTTCATTGTGGAATCTGAGAAGCATATCATAGTAATCATCATATGTCTTGATGTCGTCTGCATTTATGCCAAGTGCATCAAGCCAAGCCTGCTTAACATAAGTAACACATCCGTTACCATAGCCATAAGCGAAACCGTAAAGGCGTCCCTGGCTGTCCTTCATATTTTCATTGACTGAAGGAAGAATCATTCTGGACTGGAACTCTGCATTGTCATATGCGCTTGACATATCCCAGAGAAGTCCTGTAGGTGCATACTGCTTAAACATAGCAGCAGGCATGATCATTGCATCCGGATAATCACCGCCTGCGAAAAGACGTCCGATTGCATCTGTATAGCCTGAGTGGTCTAACTGCTGGATAACCAGATCAACATCATGGCCCATTGCCTCGCTTACAGCTGCCTCCCACTGAGCCTCAAATTCAGGCTGACCATTGTCAAGAGTTGCTGTCAGAGTACCGTCTACTACGATAGTAAGCGTATCCAACTGATAATCACTAGTTGCTGCTGCATCACCTGTATCTGCTGCATTGCTTGCAGAAGAATCTGTTGATGCGTTGCTGTTACTGTTGTCGGTTGACGGTGCTGTAGTAGAATCACCGTCGCCGCATCCTACTAATGCAGCTACCATAGAAGCTGACAAAAGTAAGGAAACTAATTTCTTTTTCATATTGACCTCCTTATGATTTTTTCTTTAGACGTAAACATTTTTACATCATAAATACATTATATATCTATGGATATATTTAGTCAAGAGGTACAAATTTTTAATTTTTTTAGAAATATATTATGAAAATTTATCAACAATATGACTAAAATATTCTGTTTTTTTTATACAAATTTGCATTATGTATAGAAAATCAAAAAATATCTCATTTGATAGTATGCAGTTTTTTATGCGCTTTGTTATAATGAAATATAATTATTTACGAAAGGCGGCAGAACGTATGTTGAAATTAGAATTTGAAAAGGCGCTCCCGGAAGAAACAGGAATTCCGGCTGAATGTATCAGTCGATTTGTTCAAAGGCTGAAACAGCGGCGTATTCCTATGCACAGCCTTCTCATATCCAGACACGATAAACTGATTTTTGAGGGATATTATGAACCGTGCAGTGCAGATACTCTGCATCGTATGTTTTCTATAAGTAAGAGTCTGACCGCTATTGCCATCGGTCTGCTTATCGATGAAGGTAAACTTTCACTTGATGACCCGATCGTAAAATATTTTCCGGAAAAACTTCCGGATAACGTGCATCCCTGGATAGCCTCAATGACAATCAGGGATATGCTTATGATGCGCACTTGTCATGCTTCTACCACTTATAAAAAAAATATGAATGCCGACTGGGTAGAAAGTTTCTTTACCACGCCGCCCACACATCCTGCCGGAAAACTTTTTCATTATGATACGTCTTCTTCGCACACACTTTGTGCTTTAGTTGAAAAAATAAGCGGCAAAAACATACTTGATTATATTAAAGAAAAATTAGATATCCTCGGACTCTCGGATTCTTCATATATGGTAAAAGATCCATTCGGCGTCTCAATGGGCGGTTCAGGCTATGTTGCGCTGCCAATGGACTTATTAAAGCTGGGGTATTTTATTTCGCATAAGGGAAATGTCATGGGTAAGCAGCTTATTTCTTCTTCCTATATAGATATGGCAGTCGCCTGTCTCACCGCAACACAGGTTACCGCTCCGGTGCCAAGCGAGGCCCAGGGTTACGGACTTATGTTCTGGCGCGGTGAAAAAAACGGTTTCACCTGCTACGGCATGGGCGGACAGCTTATAATCTTCCTGCCCGATTATGATCTGATCTGCATAACCACTGCGGACACACAGAATGTAGGCGGAGGGAACCAGCAGATTTATGACGCCCTGTATGAAGAAATTCTTCCATATATAAAAGAAAGCGCGATCCCTGTCAGTAAAGAATCGATCGGATTGCTGGATGATACGCTTGCATCCCTCAGGGTTGAGCCGTTAGAAAGTTGTCTGGCTCCTGATTTTGCGGACATAATCAATGGGAAAACTTTTTCTGTGGTAACCGATAATTCAATTTCAAACCAAAAAGCGGCTTCAAACCAAAATCCCGATTCAAGTCAGGACTCCGTTTTTAACCCGGTGCTGTCTTTTGAGAGTTTCAAATTGGATTTTGACAACAAAACTGACCACAATAGTCAACGCGCCGGATGCCTATCCTTCATATACAAAGGAGAATCCTACTGTGTCAAATTCGGAATAGGCAGTATGCAGACCGGCCTATTCCCAATACATGACATGAACTACTGTGCAAGCGGCGCATGGCTTTCAGACGGCACCTTTTATATTATGGCACATATAATTGACGCCTATGTCGGAACCGTGCATTTCCAGCTTGCTTTCGGCAAAGATGACCTGACTGTATTTATGCGCAAAAAAGAAGAAAGCCTTTTTAATGAATTCGAAGGCCATGTTTATTGTAGACTCGTTTAGTCAATCAAACAACTTGCCTCTTTACATTAAAATGGCTTTAAGCAAGCTACTTCTTCATCTTAGAGCGGAACACAAGGCTTGCAAGATATGCAAAAATAAGCGCGGCGCTGCATCCTACGGCGCCATTTGTAAATCCGCCTTTGAATAAGCCTATAAAACCATCCTGGTCAACAGCCTCTTTTACGCCCTTCATAAGAATATTACCATAGCCAAGAAGCGGTACGCTGGCTCCTGCCCCGGCAAACTCCATAAAAGGCTCATACCAGCCAATAGCGCTGATCACTGCTCCAAGACAGACAATCAGCACCATGATCCGCCCCGGCATCATTTTAGTTTTTTCCAGTAAGATCTGTGCAAGTGCACAGATCAATCCACCTACGCAGAAAGATATAACATAATCCATTTGCAAAACCTCACTTTGAAATTTATAGAATATGTATAGTTTCTGCAATATGTCATAATATTATGCGTCTTTTTCAATTGATAACAGTTTCACACTCACTTATTCCCCAAGATATGCGATAACTTCAACTTCGCACAATACATCCTTGGGAAGCTGTTTTACTGCCACGCAGCTTCTTGCCGGTTTTTCGGTAAAATATTTCTCATAAACCGCATTAAACGCTGCAAAATCTGCCATTTCTGCAAGAAAACAGGTAGTTTTGACTACATTGGTATAATCTGTTCCCGCTTCTTTAAGAATCTCGCCCACGTTCTTCATTACCTGCTGCGCCTGAGCTGTAATATCATCTCCTGTTACTTCTCCGGTTGCCGGATCAATAGGAATCTGTCCTGATGCAAAGAGCATATCTCCTGCAATAATTCCCTGTGAATACGGCCCGATTGCCGCCGGTGCTTTGTCTGTTGCGATTTTTTTCAACATAATTTTTTCCTCTTTTCTTATTTTATATTTTTGTTTTTTGTTTATGCTGTATTAGTTCGTGCCAATAGATAAACCTCAATTCCCAAATCTGGCTTTCACATAAAATCCTCTGTCATTTTCAATTATTTCCACTACTTCCCCTTCTCTCTCAAGCATCCTCTCGTTAAAAGGAAAATTTCCGGACATGGCAAGTGAAGGATCGATCGTATAATAATAACTGCTTGGCAGAACGCCTTCGGTCACTGTAATATGGTCCCCTTCCTTTAATAGTCCGGGGCGTTCCATCTTAAATTCCATTTCTCTCATGCTTATAACCATGCTCCTCTCTCAGCCTTATCCTCCCTAATACATCCCAGACAAGTTTACCCCAATCATATAAACGTCACCATATAAACCGGCAGACACAAAATATCCTTATCCTTCCTCATGTCCTTTGTATAAATCAAATATCTTTTTAATATCCGTGAAGAAAATTTATCCTTGAATGCATCTAATGAAGCATGCGTCTTATAGCCGGAAGATTTCACTTCAACCGGACAGATTTTATTCTTCCTGGCCAACAAAAAATCTATCTCATAATTATGCTTTGATGTCTCTTTTGGAAAAGTATAATAGAATAATTCATTTCCTGCTGTTTTTAGCATCTGGGCTACCATATTTTCGTATAAATAACCAAGATTAGTATTTAGCTTATCATTTAAAAGCTTTTCATATATTTCATTCTCTGTGAAGTTCCTATCCTTAAATGCCAGAGTTACAAATAGTCCTGTATCACACAGAAACAATTTGTATCTACGTGGATCTTTATGAAGAGACATACCGGCTCCCGGATCATCTGCATGATATGAAATATATACCGTCATTGAATCCTGCATATCCGCAAGTATTTCCCTCACACGTTCTTCTTTCTCGCCCGCTATCACGCTGGACACCTGATAACGTGATGCATTCTTGTTAAGTTCAGCCGGGATAGCGTCAAACAACATTCCTGCTCTCCCGGAAGGATCTATTTTTCTGAAATCATCTTCATACAATTCCAGAATATTTCTTTTTACCTGGTCAACCATGCTCAAATTATTCGTCTCTATATAAGCACCCACTGCCTGCGGCATACCGCCTACAAGCATATATAAACGAAAGTCCCGAAGCAGCCGCCTGTTTATATCATCTCCAACAGGCTGCATTTTCTCATAAGTTTTCAAAAGCAATGGTAAAGTAGCCGTATCCCCTAATGCCCATCTAAACTCTTCATAATCTAACGGGTACAGCTGAAACCGTGTTTCCTCACTCGGAATCACGATACTCTTTATATTTTTCTTAATTGACAGCAGCGACCCTGTCTCAATATAATCATACCGGTGATCTTTCACCAGATGCTTAATTGCCTGCCTCGCCAATGGCTGCATCTGCACTTCATCAAAAATAATTACAGATCTTCTCTCAACAAGATTCACATGATAAATCATCTGTAAACGCAGGAAAAGATAATTTAAGTCTGATAAGTCAGAAAATAATGCATGGACTTCTTTTGAAGCAATTGAAAAGTCAATAAGTATATAATTTTCATATTCATTTTTTGCAAATTCTTCTACAAGGGTTGATTTACCGACTCTTCGTGCACCTTTAATTAAAAGAGCAGTCCTGCCATCAAATTCTTTTTTCCACTCCAGCATTTTATCGTAAAGTTTCCTTTTAAATACCATAACTAAAGAAGCTCCTTTTCATATCCGAAATACCAGTTTGCCGAAAATCCCCATTTTTTTATATATGAAAATGCCGAAATCCTCTAATTTCTTTTATTATTATACGCCAAAAATCTCTTTTTTACAACTACAAAGACTTGCTCGTTTTATTATATTCCTGAACCATTTCCATAAAATATTTGTGTACTCGTTCATCTTCATCTAACTCGGGATGGAAAGACATTGCCAGCTGATTCATATAACGAACTGCAACTATATGTTCCTTCTCTTTTGCAAGTATTTCTACTCCATTACCTACACTTTTGATATATGGCGCTCTTATAAAAGTCATTGGAATGACACCGATACCCTTAAATTCATTCTCCACGTGGAAACTTCCCAATTGTCTGCCATAAGCATTTCGTTTTACAGTAACGGGCAGCGTTTTAAAGTATCTTCTATCATCATTCTCTATATTATCCGCCAAAAGAATTAATCCTGCACAAGTAGCCAGAACAGGCAATCCGTCCTCTATTTGCAGCCTCAAAGAATCAAACATATCCAACTCTCTTAATAACTTTCCCTGTACAGTACTTTCCCCTCCCGGTAAAATAATACCATCGTATTCCTGAAACAAATCCTCTTTCTTTCGCAATTCCACACATGATACACCTAACTTTTCGAGCATCTTTTTATGCTCGGCAAAGTCTCCTTGTACCGCCAAAACCGCAATTATCATTTTACTTTCCTCTTTCTGCCATTAAAAGTTCTATTTCCTGCTCATTAATGCCTACCATTGCTTCCCCAAGATCCTCGGAAAGAGAAGCAATAAGGCTTGCATCTGTATAGTTAGTTACTGCCTTTACGATTGCATTAGCCCTCTTTTCCGGATTTCCTGATTTAAATATTCCTGAACCTACAAATACACCTTCTGCACCAAGCTGCATCATTAATGC
>JAAUZJ010000052.1 GCA_014804695.1 Lachnospiraceae bacterium | reverse complement strand
TTATTCCTTTCTGACAGACAGATGACCACGTTTCATCATATCAAAAACTATGTGCAAGAGTAAATTCCAGATTAGTATTTTTGATGTTAAAAATGTGGAATTTAAAATTTCACTTTACAGAGGAAGAAATTGTTTTTTACTTGACAGAAGTTATCATAAACGATAACATGATGACAAGAAGGGAAGTGATTAAAGTTTTTGAATTAGAATTTTACATGAAAGAAAATGGAAAAATTCCGGTACAAGATTTTTTATATTCGCTCAATCCTAAATTAAGAGCTAAAGCATTTAGTGATATAGAACTGTTGAAAAAGTTAGGGAATGAATTAAAAGAACCGTATGTAAAGCCGTTAAAAGGAAAGAATAATAAAGGCATGTATGAATTACGGATAAAATTTTCGAGTGATATAGCAAGGATATTTTACTTTACATATTATAAAAATAAATTTGTGTTATTGCATGGTTTTATCAAAAAGACCATGAAAACTCCTGAAAAAGAGATAAATAAAGCAAGAAAATATATGGAAGATTATAAAAGGAGGATTGAATTATGAATAGAACAGGGATATCTTTTGATGAAATGAAAAAGGATATGCTAGAAGATGAAGAGTTTAAAACAGAGTATGAAAAATTAAAGCCCAGATATGAAGCTATTGAACAAATTATAATGGCGAGGAAAGAACTGAATATGACACAGGCAGAACTTGCTAAAAGAGTAGGTACACAAAAAAGTAACATTTCCAGACTTGAAAGTGGTAATTATAATCCTAGTCTTGATTTTCTTGTAAAAGTAGCTGAATCATTGGGGAAGAGGTTGAGTGTGCAGATAAAGTAATAAAATTTTTGAATTTATGTTGAAAAATAATGATTGTACTGAATAAATGTGACGATTCTCCTGTACCTCTTTTAATATAAGAGGTATATTTATTGTAGTTCTATTTATAAAAAACAAAATATAATTCACTTGACTTTCAAATCTTACAGCTGTAATATATATTAAAATCTTACAAGTGTAATATTTTTGTGGAAAATTTATATTAGCGCTATATGATGAAAGTTAAGTGAAAGGTAAAACATAGGAGATGAAGATAAAAGAGAAAAAGCAGCTATTAATAATCGTATTCATTATATTATTTGTGATGACAGGATTTAGCATTACCATGTGGCAAGAAAAGAGCAATGAGTTAAAGACAACATTAGATGTAGGGGAAATAAACAATGAAGTTGATATTTCTAAAGAAAGCAATTACGCAGGAGAAAGTACAATAACGATAGAGGATATAGAAGCAATTTGCCAGGATATTAATGAAGAAGCGATAGAAAAAAATACAATAGGCAGTCTGGAAGTAATACGCAACATTGTAAATCGATTAGGTGAGTATGGATATGCGGCAGTTGACAGTGAGAACCAGATAGACATGGTTTGTCCGGAGCAGATAAGGCAGTTTTGCAGAAGCGTGGAGGCAGGAGAAGAAGCTAAAGCAGAGCTTATTGTTGTGATATCAGGAATTAGTTTTTTAAAATATGAATTCACAGCAAAAGACGGAAATGTGGAGGTAGAGAGCAGTCATTATCTGTATAAAGGGGGCAGTTTGGAAACTATAAGCAACCAAGATTATCCGGCATATACATGGGATTATTCCGAGGGAGAATATCTGTTTTTTGAGGAATACCATATGCCGGGATTTGACGGGCCATCCGGACATACGGCAGTCAGGATAGAGCCACTAGATGAAAAGTGTCGGGAACTTACCCGGAAATATGTAAGGACAATAGGATATGAACTGAATAATTTATTTACTTCCGATTGGAGTGAAAAAGATTTTAAAGAACTTAATTTTTATGATTTATACGAGGTTTTGTATCGGATGAAGGATGGGCAGTATGCTTCATTCGAGATCTTTGAGCAAGGCATTAATTATGAAATTACAAAATCAGAGTTTGAGAGTGTGTTTCAAACTTTTTTTCAGATAGACAGTCAAACATTGCAACAATATACAATATACCATGAGGATACTGAAACATACAGGTACAGGGCAAGAGGAGCGTATGACTTTGCACCTACGCCATGTATCCCATATCCCGAAGTGACAGCCTATGAAGAAAATCAGGATGGAACAATCAAACTTACTGTGAGAGCAGTCTGGCCGGATAAAAATCTGGAGAATGCATTTTGCCATGAAGTGGTGATAAGGCCATTGGAAGACGGCGGTTTTCAGTATGTATCCAATCATGTAATCTCATCAGCGGAAAATGTGGAGATTACATGGTATACGGAAAGGCTGTCTGATGATGAATGGCAGGAATACTATGGAGGAATAACTCTTGGTGCGGAGGACGAACAGCGTTTACAGACTGAGGCAGTGTCAGCGGCAAATCAGTGCATGGAGTTTTACAAAGATGCCGAAGTTGAATATTACGGAAACGATTACTCCCGTATTAAGAATTTTTCTGATGAAAAGAGAAAAAGTGTAGTAAGATGTTTGGGAAAACAGGGGCTTGTAAGTGTTTCGGATGATATCAATATGGAAAATTATCAGAAAATAGAAGAATTTTATTCCCATTATTCTTCCGGTGCGGATGCGATGGTTACGATATTTAAAGTAAACAAAGATGGAAATATAGGTGCGGTGACATTTATTCACAGAAGCGGGAAAATACAATCTTTTCATGTTTCAATCGGTTGGCAGGAAGGCGGCATACCCGAAATAAAAAGCGTTACAAGTAATGAGTTGGAAGAAATAAAATTGACGGAGAAAGGATATTTTATTTACACATATGCCGAGACGATTATGCATGGAAACCTGCGGGAATATTACAGAGTAAAACCATTATCTGATGATTGTAGGGAAATGACAAAAAAGTATATATATGGGCTTAGTTATGTAAACTATGATATGCTCGTAACAAACTGGGATGCCGGTAATGTTGAAGAAATTTTGATGCCATGTATGTTTGAGGATATATATCGGATTTACACAGGTGAAGAAATTAAATCAGAAAAAGGTCAGATTCCGGCAGAAATTTATGAACGTATCATGACAACCTGCTTTCCGGTATCAATAGAGCAGGTGAGGGAATATTGTGGTTATAATGCGAACACGGGCAGTTATGAATATGAGATGATATTTCCAAGGCAGTATCCCCCATTTGGAGAAGTAGTGGATTATAAAAAGAACGGGGATGGAACAATCACGCTTTATGTTGATGGAGTCTGGGCGGATTACAATTCTGACTGTGCATTTGCTAATACGATTGTGGTGCAGCCGTTCGATGATGGAACATTCAGGTATCTGTCCAATTCAATAGAGCAGAAGGAGCTTGAAGTGCCGAAGGTAGGAAGAACAAAATATTGAGAAAATATTGCAGTTAAAAAGAGGATATAATGAAGAAACCGAGGTCAGCGTTATGAAATTAACGAAAAACCGTATTATATTAGCTAATATGATTCTATGCGTTGCTTTAATATGTGCTTGTGGAAAAGAGGAAGAAAATCAAAAAGGTGTGACGGATGAGGTTGCATCTGACATAGACAGGCAGATAGAAAAGGGATATGATCTTCCGGTGAACGCTGATGAGAGAGAAGAAGCGGAAACTGACTGTAAGAGAATAATGGAGCTTATAGCAGACATTTATAAAGATGTATGTATAGGTGACGCATCAAATGATACGCTTTCAGATGAAGCACTTTATAAAATGACGGAAAAGATTAAGGAAACAGGAAACCCTGTCCGGACGAATATAGTATATTCCAATATTGAGAATTATGAGCAATTTGAAAATTTCTTAATTTCGTGTACGGAAGGGAATGACGGTACTGAGATAATTTATGAAATACATTTTGATGGAAGTATTAGCAGGGAAAAATATATTTGTGATGGCAATGATATGTATGTTGTGGCTTCAAACTTTACATGGGGAAATGATGGCAAACCTGTTATGTCATATATTTACTATACCAAAATAAAAGAATGGAAGTATACAGATAAAAGCTGGTTTTGTTATGAGTTATGTGTGCCGGAACTGCCAGAAGTGACGGAGATTGTGGATGGAAGCTGTATGCTCAGAATAAAGCCTATGACAGATGAAAATAGGAAAATGTCTGAGAAGTGTGTACTTGGAATAGCTTATCAGGGAAATAACCTTTTGTGTTCTAATTGGGATACTGATCATATGGAAGATTTGGACTATAATGGGATGTATGAATATTTATATGCAATGAAATATCAGAAGCAGTTTCCTTCGGAGGATTATCCGGACGGAATACCAAAAGATGAGTTTGAGAGGCTTATTATGGAATATCTTCCTATAACAGCAGCGGAGATACAAGACTATGCGGTATTTGACGAAGAAAAACAGACTTATGTATGGGCATGGTTAGGCTGTTTAAATTATTCTCCTACCTATTTTGGAACTTCCCTTCCAGAGGTTACGGACATCAGGGAAAACGATGATGGGACGATCACTTTAACTGTGGATGCAGTGTGCAGCATGATTTTATGTGATGATGCAGTGATAACGCATGAACTTACAGTGCAGTTTGCAGAAGATGGCAGCTTTCAGTATTTGGGGAACAAAATTCTGGATGATGGGATTTCAAATATACCGGAATACCAATACCGGATTATCAGAGAGTAATTATGGGTATTGCCTGGCGTTGAAAGAAAAAGGAGCATTATTTTCTTCAATGGATAGTTGTAGATCAGATTTTTATTGTTTCCATATACCCATATCGGATAAAACGGAGAAGGAGATTTCTGATGCGTTGCTGCCGGTGGCATTTTCTGTGGACTGGATATTGGTGGCAAAAAAGTATGTGCTGTCAGCGGTTTCTATATAGCCAATAAACCAACCGTTTATGTCATTGTCATTTATCCGTCCGGTTCCGGTCTTTCCGTAAAAACTTTCATTTTTAGATGAAAAAAGGCAGATGGAATCCTTTACAGCATTTACATTCTCCGGGGAAAAGCCAAAGTCATTATTGTATAAGTTTGTCAAAAGTTCAACTTGCTCCACCGGGGAAATTTTTAGTGCTGACTGCATCCAATAAGAGGAAAGGTCTGAATTTATAATTTCATTTCCATATCCTATTTGATTAATGTAACTGCGGAGGGCAGATGTGCCGAGCTGTCTGTCTATTTCCTGAAAGTACCAGTTGACGGAGGATTGCATTGCAGAATACAGATTCTGATCAGCGTTCCATGCTTCAAATGGGTAATCTGCTCCGTTCCATGCCATAAAAGAATCTTTTGGTGTGATAATGCCTTCTTCCAATCCAAACAGTGCGTCATATATTTTATATGTAGAATTTGGCGCTGTCTGTAAAGTGGCATGATCCATGTCATAAATGCTCCATGTATCATTTTTAAGGTCATATAAGACAAAACTTCCCTCATATCCATTAAAATATGCAGACAAGTCAATCAAGTCAATTTTTTCAGAGGATACGTTCCATTTATAATAACTTTGTTCTGCCGCATAGGTGGAGAGCATCGGGGTAAGCCCCAAAAGCAAAACCGCAATGATAGCAAAAATTCCGGTTCCCTTTATTCTTGTCCAGACAGAAGGTTTTTGATAAGAGGAAATATTGATGATTCTTTTCTGCATCTGTCTCATGGTTCCGCTGATTCCGGTGGCAAAGGGAAAAGGCGTTAGTGAAACTTTTTCTGCAAAATTTATTAATGTATTGCCATAATTTTCATAATCACTTTCGTTAAGGAGTTTCAGGACAGAAGTATCACAGGCAACTTCCCTGTCATTACGCATTTCTTTCAGCGCATACCATACCAAAGGATTAAACCAATAAAGTATGCCAAAAAAGTTCATAAGATAGCTTGCAATGGCATCCTTGTGTTTGTAATGCTGTAATTCATGCAGCAGCATATACCGCATATCCGCAGCATTGAAATCCGAGATCAGGTGGATTGGCAGATAAATACAAGGTCTGAATAAGCCTACAATGATAGGGGATTTCAAAAAGGCGGTGCTGTAAATGGGAATGTCCCGTTTTATCTTCAGTTCGCTCAGACAGTTGCCGTATAACATACGGACTTTCCTGCTCTGCAAAGGAAGCGCAGATTTTTTCAAGGCTTTAAGACGAGCTTTCGATTTAATTACTAAAAGCAGCATTGCAAAGATGCCAATCAGCCATATTCCAAACAGTATGAGTCCGATAACAGATGGCGTCTTGCTGCTTACGGACAGCGCAAAGTCATTTATCTGTTTTGTAGTGCCAATCGCACTCACATTTACTGCCGTTTCCGTAATAGTTTTCGTGTTGGATGATGCAGCGTTTTTCCACTTGTCAATCAATGAGAAAATCTGTGAAAATCCAACCGGACGAATAGGTATAAACGGAACTGCCAACAGTCCAAGCAGCAGGAACCATAAATTGAACTGTATCCGGCTGGTCAGATGATTTCTCAATACCTGTTTTATCATAAGAAGTATGCCTATGATAGGGCAAATTAAAATATTACAAAGAAAAAAACGTATTCCGAAATCTGCCATGTTAAGCCTCCATGTTTATTCAACTTGTGAGTTTAGGTGATGTTTTTGGGCGCCCTTTCGGAGAAGCGAACGCAGGGTATCTATTTCAGATTCGGATAGCTTATCATTCTCTATATAGGCAGAAAGCATTGAAGTAATATTTCCGTCATAATATCGCTCAAGAAAAGTATTGCTTTCCTGTCCGATGTATTCTTGTTCTTTTATTAGTGGAGTGTAAACGAATATCCGGCTTTGCTTTTCGTATGTAAGCGCACCTTTTGTTACCAGACGTTTAATCAGGGTTTGAATCGTTTTGGGACTCCAGTTTGTTGTTTTAGTTAAGCGTTCGGTTATTTCATTTGTGTTGATGGGAGCATATTTCCATACGATTTTCATAACTTCGAACTCGGCTTCGGAAATTTGAGGTAATGTTTTCACTTATGAGTCCTCCTTAAATATTACACTTGTAATATATATTTTAGCTTGAAAAGTTAGAAATGTCAATGAAGTGTTTATTTCTATTCTGCTTAGGGATAAAATTCTGGTATTCAAGGATTTACATAAGATCATAAGTTTGATTTTGTATCTTTCAAAAGAGAGGGCTCGATTTGAGCCAAGAATTCTTTTGGAAGGCATTTTTTAATAATATTTAGATTGTTGCTTTTGAATATGTTTTGCACATTTGCTAATGATATTAATTGCATGTTTTTTTGTCATAAGCATTGTATCCTTTTGTCATTAAATTTAAAAAGAAGATGTATCGGCCGTAGCTGATAACATCTTCTTTTAACGGCTGATTTTTCTGTTGTCCGCCAACTGCTCGGCACCCGAAGTCCGATAAGAAATTCTGGTTTTTCTGTTGCCAGCCAACTGTCCGGCACCCGAAGTCCGGAAAGAATTTCGGATTTATTGTGTCAGCCCACATGATAGGCATATAGCCTATCTATTAACTATAGTATATATGCGATAAGTGAATTATGCAATTATTTTATAAAGTTATTATGCAAAAAAATATTGCGATAAAGATGCTGTTGAAAGCCTTTGCTCAATTGAATATAATAAAAAGCAATATGAACGCTGAATAGAGGTGAACATTTTGTTAAGGCAGATGAAATATTTTCAGGCTGTTGTGAGGCTGGGAAGTTTTTCGGAGGCAGCTTATGAGTGCAATATCTCACAATCCGCCATATCACAGCAGATACAGGCATTGGAAAGAGAATTGGGATTTTTGCTTCTGGAACGGAAAAAACGCAAATTTGAATTGACGCCCGCAGGTGAATATTTTTACAAAAAAAGTCTTGTGCTGATTGCCGATTATGAGCAGATTGTCAGGGAAACTACAAGATTGGCGGGTGGGGAACAGGAATGCTTAAAGGTAGGATTTTTACGGTGTTACAGTGGTCAGGAATTTCATCTTGCACTGGAGGAATTTACGGGAAAGTATCAGGATATTCCGGTGGAGGTTTTTTACGGCAACCATGATGAACTGTATCATATGCTTGTGCTAAATGAAATAGATTTGGCATTTAATGATCAACGCAGAGCATTTTCAGGTGAATATATCAATATGATCCTTACATCTTCTGTTACACATATAGAGATTGCAAGCCGGAATCCGATATCGTCTTTGGACAAAGTAACAGTGCAGGAATTAAAAAATATGCCATGTATCCTTGTATCGTCGGATGCGGAAAAAGAAACCGAAGCAGAATATTATCAAACGATTATCGGTTTTCAGGGAGAAAAATTATTTGCTGATAACATGGAAGAGGCAAGGACGCTTGTGATCAGCGGAAAAGGATTTATGCCAAGTGAAGGAACGCCTATAGAGGGCAGCCTTGGAACAAATATCGTGAGGATTCCGTTGTATCGTGGAGACGAGCCGGTTAAGAGGAATTATTGTGTTTTTTGGAAAAAAGAAAATACAAAAAGTATGTCAGAAGAGTTTGCCGGGATTTTAAAAGGTAAGTTTGAAATGTGATTATTACATAACAATATACTAAAGAATATATCAATCAGAACCGTTTTAGCTCATTTGTCTAAAACGGTTCTGATTTTATATAAGAAAAACTTATTATATGCTGTTAAAAATCGAATTGATTGATAAGCTGATTCTGTTTAGAATGTAATTGTAACAAAATAAAAGATATATTTGATTGGAGGAGCACAATGAAAGAACTTATTTTATATTATTCAAGAGCAGATGAGAATTATTTTGGCGGGAGCCTGAAATACATTGAAAAAGGCAATACCGAAGTGGTGGCGGAAAAAGCGGCGGCCATTACAGGCGCGGATTTATTCAAAGTTGAACCTGTAAAGCCATATTCCGCAGACTACAATACCTGTATTGAACAGGCGAAAAAAGATTTGCAAAGCGGTGTGCGTCCTGAAGTTGTGGCAATGCCGGAGAATATGTCACAGTATGATTTGGTCACAGTCATGTACCCGAATTATTGGGGAACAATGCCGATGCATATGTTTACAGTTCTTGAACAGATTAATTTTGAGGGAAAAACAGTCCGCCCAGTATGTACCCATGAGGGCAGTGGAATGGGTAAAAGTGAAGCAGATTTAAAGAAATGCTGTCCGGGTGCAGTTATCAAAAAAGGTCTGGCAATACAGGGGAGCAGTGTAGGCAGATGTGATGCTGCTTTGAAACAATGGCTGGAAGCGTAAAAAACACGGCTTGTTAGTATTGTAAACATGTTTCTCTTATTTATGGCAGAAGAAAGGACGTGTGAAAATGCAAAAAGAAGTTATGATCCTAACAGGTGCAGGACAAATCGGCATGGCGATTGCCAGACGCATGGGCTATGGAAAAAAGATTGTCATGGGTGACAAAAACTTTGAAAATGCAACAGATATTGCAAAAATTATGAATAATGCAGGATTTGATGCAGAGCCTGTGAAAATGGATTTATCGTCACGGGAGTCTATTTTGAAACTGATAGATAAAGCATTAAGCTACGGAGAAATTAAAATGCTTGTTAATGCTGCAGGGGTATCTCCAAGCCAGGCTCCTATTGAAGCTATATTGAAAGTGGATTTGTATGGTACTGCGGTGTTACTAGAAGAAGTTGGAAAAGTGATTGCAGAGGGCGGTGTTGGAGTAACGATTTCTAGCCAGTCAGGACATCGTATGAAGCAGCTCACACCTGAGGAAGATGAGCAGCTTGCCATAACACCGACAGAAGAATTATTAAATCTTGAAATTTTGCAGCCGGAGAATATAACAGACACACTTCACGCATACCAAATGGCAAAACGCTGTAATGAAAAACGTGTCATGGCAGAATCAGTAAAATGGGGAGAAAGAGGGGCAAGGCTTAATTCCATTTCTCCGGGAATTATTGTGACACCGCTTGCTATTGATGAATTCAACGGGCCTCGTGGAGATTTTTATAAAAATATGTTTGCAAAATGTCCGGCAGGCAGACCTGGTACGGCAGATGAGGTCGCGAATGTGGCGGAACTTCTGATGAGTCCGGCGGGAGCTTTTATTACCGGAGCCGATTTCCTTATTGACGGCGGTGCAACAGCAAGTTATTTTTACGGGGCGCTTAAGCCAGAAAAATAATCCGGATGAAATTAATGCACTTCTAAGTCTTGATAGTTTTTTCCAAGAATAGTAGAATAGTGCTAGTAAATATTTATATTGGGGGATCCGGATATGAGAAAAAGCGGTATACTGCTGCCCGTTTCAAGTATTCCATCCAGGTATGGGATAGGAACGTTTTCAAAGCAGGCATACAATTTTGTAGATTTATTGGAGCAGGCAGGTCAAACCTATTGGCAGATATTGCCATTAGGCCCGACAGGCTATGGAGATTCACCATATCAGTCCTTTTCTACTTTTGCAGGTAATCCATATTATATTGATCTGGAAAGTCTGATTGAAGAAGGATATCTGACCAAAGAAGATTGTGACAGCTATGATTTTGGTGATGATGATGAGTATATTGACTATGAGAAAATATATTTTTCAAGATTTAAGGTACTTAAGACAGCATTTATAAACAGTAAAAGCAGCCATTTAGAAGATGATGAAGCTTATAAAGATTTTATTAAAGAAAACGCTTATTGGTTAGAGGACTATGCGCTTTTTATGGCTGTAAAAAATTCTTTTGACGGTGTTAGCTTTATAGAGTGGGATGAGGATATCAGACTGCGTAAAAAGGAAGCTGTTGACCAATATAGTCAAGGATATAAGGACGAGATTGATTTTTATAAGTTTCAGCAGTTTATATTTGCCAAACAGTGGTTTGCCCTGAAAGAGTATGCCAATAAAAAGGGGATTAAGATTATTGGTGATATTCCTATTTATGTGGCTTTTGACAGCTCTGATACATGGGCGAACCCTGAGCTGTTTCAGTTAGATGATAATATGCAGCCTATCGGAGTTGCGGGCTGCCCACCGGACGCCTTTTCCACGACAGGGCAGTTGTGGGGTAATCCTTTATACCGCTGGGAATATCATAAAGAGACGAACTATGAGTGGTGGATGAAGCGGATGGCTTACTGTTATAAGCTCTATGATGTGGTAAGGATTGACCATTTTAGGGGCTTTGATGAGTATTATTTCATTCCGTATGGGGATGAGACCGCGGAATTTGGTCATTGGGAGAAAGGACCGGGTTATGATATTTTTAAGACCATGAAGGCAAAGCTTGGCAAAAAAGCAGTAATTGCTGAAGATTTGGGATTTTTGACAGATTCGGTATTAAAACTTGTTGAAAAAACTGGTTATCCCGGTATGAAGATTATACAGTTTGCTTTTGATTCGAGGGAGAAGAGTGACTATTTTCCTCATAACTACACACCAAACAGCGTGGTTTATACAGGAACCCATGACAATGATACCATACTTGGCTGGTTTGAGACTTTGAGTAGAAGTGACAGGATTTATGCAAAGAAATATCTGAATATAAAGAAAAATAAGGACATACAATGGGAATTTATAAGAGTAGCAATGGCAAGTGTATCCGATACCTGCATCATTCCAATGCAGGACTATCTTGGACTTGGAGCAGAAGCAAGAATTAATATTCCCTCTACGCTTGGATTTAACTGGAAATGGAGAATGCTCCCGAATGCCTTTGATGAAGAACTTGCACTGCGTATAAGGAAGATTACAAAATTATACTTCAGATTGTAAGAATATATACGTTTTAACATAGAATAATTAGTATTTAGTAAAAAGATTTACGGTATTCTCTTGGAGAGATACCGTATTTTCTTTTGAAAAGCCGGTTGAAATAGGAAAGATTTGTAAAACCTATTTCATATGAAATATCAAGAATGGATTTGTCTGTTGAAGTAAGAAGTGTTTCGGCTATGGAAAGTCTGTAGTCGTTTAAGTATTCCGTAAAAGTACAATCCATATGCTGCTTAAAAATCTTCATAAAATGAGATGTGCTGAAACCTACCGCGTCAGCTGCATCCTTAGGTGTAAGAGGCTGGTTGTAGGCACCGGATATAAAATGAAGGATTTCCTTTAACTTTATGGCATGTTTGTTTATGGATTTAGGAGTATTTGCATCAATGTGGTGGAAGAAAAGTATTGTGAAAAAACTAAATAAATCTCCCTTTATACCAAGCTCATATCCAAACACAGGCTGGGAGCGCAGTGTGTCTATATCGTCTATATATGAATAGAGCTTATTGTAATATTCAAGTTCAGGGTTAATATGCGCATCAAATGTAAATTTATCCTCAAAAATTGGGCGCAGGTAATTTGAAGTGCAGAAATCATGTCCGATTCCATATAAAAGCTGTGGTTTAAAAAGAATATTTTCATATTCCATTATATTTTCATCAAGCTGGTTTATGGAGTGAAGTTGACCGGGAAGCACAAGTATAATATCGCCTTCCTTAACCGTATACTGTTTTAAAGCGACCGAAACCTTTCCGCAGCCCTTTTTAATAATAATAAGCTCAACTTCTTCATGCCAGTGAGTATTGATGCGTGTAAAATCAAGCGGTATGGAGCAGAGATATGTATTATATGGAAAATCTTCTTTTACATGAGTCTTTTTTTCATGATAGTATTCATAGTCAAAATTATTCATAGGCTTTCTCCTGATACTTGAATTGATAGTATTGTATCACTTTATCATTATATTGTGCAAGATAAAGAGATAATGGCTGCTTATAATGAGCATAACACAAGGGAAGACGTTAGAGACGGGATACATCGGTAAGCATTCCGTAGAACAGTATTATCAAAATAGCAAATAAGGAAGGAGATTTTAAGATGGATTTAAAAAAATGTATTGAGGGAAAGCTTGGAAAGGAAATCAGACTGGCAGACAATAAGGAAATTTATTATGCACTCCTGGCTCTTGTAAAAGAAATGTGCAAGAATAAAGAGGCGAATGGCGGCAGCAAAAAGGTATACTATATTTCAGCAGAATTTCTTATTGGAAAGCTTCTGTCTAATAATCTTATCAATCTTGGAATATTTGATGAGGTTAGGGATATTCTGGAAGAAAATGATAAGGATCTGACTGAGATTGAGGAAGTTGAGCCTGAACCATCTTTAGGAAATGGCGGTCTTGGAAGACTTGCAGCATGTTTTATGGATTCCATAGCTACACTCGGGATGAATGGTGCCGGTATAGGGCTTAATTATCATTTAGGGCTTTTTAAACAGGTATTTGAGAACAACAAGCAGAAAGAAACCAAAAATGAATGGATTGAAAAAGAAAGCTGGCTTGTGAATACGGGAATTCATTTTCCGGTACAATTTAAGGATTTTACTATGAATTCAACATTGTATGATATTGATGTACCGGGTTATGACAGTGGTATAAATAAACTGCATCTTTTTGATGTTGATACAGTTGATGAGAGTCTGGTAAAAGATGGAATATCTTTTGATAAAACGGAGATTGAAAAGAACCTGACATTGTTCTTATATCCTGATGACAGCGATAAAGAAGGAGAACTCTTAAGAATTTATCAGCAGTATTTTATGGTAAGCAATGGCGCACAGCTGATTCTTAAGGAAATGGATGAAAACGGATATGATGTCAGAAAAATGTATGAGCATGTTGTAATTCAGATTAATGATACACATCCATCTATGGTAATTCCTGAATTAATACGTCTTTTGCAGGAGAGAGACATAAACTTTGACGATGCGGCAGATATAGTAAGTAAAACCTGTGCCTATACAAACCATACAATACTTGCGGAAGCTCTTGAAAAATGGCCGATTGACTATCTTGCAGAAGTAGTGCCTCATCTGCTCCCTATCATTAAAAAGCTGGATGAAAAAGTAAAGGCAAAATATGCTGATGAAGCGGTTGCAATCATAGATAAAAATAATCGTGTACACATGGCGAATATGGATATTCACTATGGTTTCAGTGTAAACGGCGTGGCTGCATTGCATACGGATATCCTGAAGGAATCGGAATTAAAGGCGTTTTATGACATTTATCCTGACAAATTCAACAATAAGACAAATGGTATCACTTTCCGCCGCTGGCTTATGCACTGCAATACGGAATTATCGGAATATATAACCAGTCTTATAGGTCCGGAATGGAAAAAGAATGCAGATGAGCTTGAGAAACTTCTTGAATACAAAGAGGATGATGCAGTGCTTGAGAAGCTTCTCGCAATAAAAACGGATAATAAAAAGCAGTTGAAGAAGTATTTAAAAGAAACGCAGAATGTAGACATACCTGATGATTCAATATATGATATACAGGTTAAACGTTTGCATGAATACAAGCGTCAGCAGATGAATGCACTTTATCTTATCTATAAGTATAAGGAGATTAAAGCAGGCAGACTTCCTAAAACACCGATAACAATGATTTTTGGTGCAAAAGCCGCACCGGCATATGAACTTGCAAAGGACATTATTCATTTGATCATCTGTATGCAGCAGCTGATTGAAAATGATGATACTGTAAATCCATATTTAAAAGTTGTAATGGTAGAAAACTACAATGTTACCAAGGCAGAAAAACTGATACCTGCATGTGATATTTCTGAGCAGATTTCACTTGCATCAAAGGAAGCAAGCGGAACCGGCAATATGAAATTTATGTTGAATGGGGCGGTAACACTGGGTACGATGGATGGAGCAAATGTAGAAATCCATGATCTTGTAGGAAAAGATAATATCTATATATTTGGAAAGTCCAGTGATGAAGTAATTGATTTATATAAAACAAGCGGATACAGTTCAAGAAAAATATATGACGAGGATGAACAGGTACAGGAGCTTGTAGACTTTATTATTGACAAGAAGCTGATACAGATAGGCGATCCCGCAAACCTTGGAAGACTTTATAAAGAGCTTATCAACAAGGACTGGTTTATGACTCTGTTGGATATCAAAGAATATATCAGTGTAAAAGAGCAGATAATGGAAGATTATGAGGATAGAAAAGAGTGGGCTAAGAAAATGCTTGTAAATACGGCAAAAGCAGGATTTTTCTCCTCAGACAGGACAATAGCGGAGTATAATAAAGATATCTGGAAATTGAATTAACTGAGTCAGGTCTTTCATGGTTACTAATAGCAATATTTTAAATACGTCGCATCCCGTTTCATAAAGAAGCAGGATGCGGCGTATTTTTTTTAACATAATAATAGTTCGAAACGCGTGCTGTTCTTTTGTTACATAAGGGCAGTTTGCAATGTGCGATGTACGTTGTTTAATGCATATACTAAGACAGATGCCAATAAAGAAAACTATATAGAAATTAATACAGACATTGTGCAATACATACAAAATGGCATTGTTCTTTTTGTATGAGGTTATGCGTTTAACCTTTGAAAAATAAGAAGTTCTTAATTATACTAAATTATGAATAGAAGAGATAAGGAATTATTAGCTTATGGAGAATGAACGAATCAGAATATCTGATATTGCTGAAGAACTTGGCCTTAGCACGGCAACTGTATCCAATGTAATTCACGGAAAAACCAAAAAGGTTTCTGATGAAACTGTAAAGCGGGTTCAGGAACTTGTTGAAAAGAAAGGTTACATTCCAAGTATGGCGGCAATTTTGTTGGCACGGAATAATTCTAAAATTGTAGGAATTGTAGTAAATGATCATAAAAAATACGAAGGTCATGTTCTGGAAGATGGTTTTATTTCGGCGTCAATAAATGCTTTATCCAAAGAGCTTGACTTGGCAGGTTATTTTATGATGGTAAAAGTGACGGATAAGTGGGATGAAATTGTCCTTTTTGCTTCTATGTGGAACATGGAAGGCTTAGTAATAATCGGATTTTGCGAACAGGATTATAAGAAGCTTCGTGAGAATATGCATATACCGTTTGTAGTATATGACGGATATTTTGAAGAAAGTCAGGGAATATGTAACCTGATATCGGATAATCATGACGGCGGTTATCAGGTGGGCAAATACCTAAAGCATATGGGACACAACAAGGTTCTTTGCATATCAGATAATTTTGCCTGCATGGATTCTGAACGTATAAATGGATGTGCAGCTGCTATGGGTGATAATTTGGTTAGCTTTATGAGGATTCCTATGCAAAAAAAAGAGAGGATACGTTTTTATAAGGATAAGGAGTCAGAGATTTTAACACATACTGCGATTTTTGCTGTATCTGATTTTTATGCAATTGAATTAATCCTTTATCTGCAAAAAAGAGGAATCCGTGTGCCGGATGATATATCTATAGTGGGATTTGATGACAGTCCGTTGTGTAATTTTTGTATTCCATCACTGACTACCGTAAGACAGGATTCCGGTGTAAGAGCGAAAAATGCAATTAGCATTCTTCAGAACTTAAAAATGGGAACAGAGGAGCGCGTTACTGTAAAATTATCCGTTTCACTTATAGAACGAAACAGCGTAAAAAACTTAAATATGTAATATGCGAAATTAAGGGGAAGGGCAGGGATATTAGTATGGATAAAAAGGAAACATTTGAAAGGACCGTGTTAAGAATTGCATTACCGGTAACGTTTCAATCTTTATTACAGTCTTCATTCAGTGTTATTGACCAGGTAATGATTGGTCAGCTTGGAAGTAATAGTATTGCTGGTATTGGATTAGGTGGTAAATTTGCGTCACTATATTCTGTAGTTCTTGCTGCAATAGCATCTGCAGCCGGAATTATGATTTCGCAATATATGGGAAGAAAGGATGAAGAATCGATTGGCAGGAGTTTTTATACAAATATGGCGTTGTCAATCGTATTAGCGGCAGCGTTCATGCTTCTTTGCATAATGTTTCCAGAAATTATTATGTCCGTTTATACCAAAGATGAAATTACTAAAATATTGGCAGTAAAATACATACGCATTTTAGCAATCTCATTTATACCTATGGCGGTCAGCTCTATATTAACTATGATGCTTCGATGTATGGAAGCTGCTGCTTTACCGTTGTATGCAAGCATTTTTGCACTGCTTTTAAATACAGGATTGAATTATCTGCTGATTTTCGGGAAATGGATATTTCCTGAATTGGGAGTGGAAGGAGCTGCATTGGCAAGTGTGGCAGCTCAAATTATATCATGTGTTATAATTTTTCTTTTATTTATCACATATAAGAACAGGCAGGAAGTGAAACTGAATGTTAATTGGCATGGGAAAGAAATATTGAAAGAGCATAATTCTATTAATCCCGGAGAGTATACAAAGCAATATTTGAAAATCCTTTGCCCATTGCTGATATGCGAGTTTTTATGGAGTATGGGTGAAAATGTGTATACGGCAATATATGGAAACATAGGAACAAATGCTTGCGCGGCTATGACAATGACAATACCGATTCTGACAATTGTGATTGGAGCCTTGAGCGGATTATCACAGGCATCAGGAATATTGATCGGCAAATCTCTTGGTGCAAATAAATATGATCAGGCATACACAGAATCTGTAAAGCTGATGAAATATGGGTTCGCTGCTTCCATAATATTGTCAATGCTGCTTGTGGCACTCAGTTCATTTTATGTGAAGATTTATAATGTGGATACGATTGTACAGGACATAACACAGCGGCTTTTAATAGTGATTGCGATAATTGCACCTGTTAAGGTTTTGAACATGATACTGGGAGGCGGAATTATACGAAGTGGAGGAAAGACGAAATATACCATGTGGATTGATATTATAGGGACTTGGGGGTTAGGCGTTCCATTAGGTCTATTAGCTGCTTTTGTATGGAAAATGCCTATAGAATATGTGTATTTTGTATTGTCTATGGAAGAGTGCGCAAGGTTAGGTATTTCGTTTATTGTATTTAAGAAAAAGAAATGGATGGAAAGTATACAATAGAAGACATTATATATTATATTTTCGTTTTCGCCGTGTGTAACAAATAAAGTTACATGCGGCGAAAACGTTTTCAATCAAACTAAAAAATTTTGGGAGGTAAAACAAAATGAAAAGAAAATTATTATCACTTTTACTTGTTGCTGCATTGCCGCTTTCTCTTATGACCGGCTGTGGTGATTCCGGAAATACATCCGGAAATTCTTCTTCTGGTACTAATGACAGTGCGCAGACAAGTGACAATTCACAGACAACCGATAATGCAGCTGCAGACAGCAATGCTTCTGCTGGAGGAGGTTCTGTTTACTACCTGAACTTCAAGCCTGAAGCTGATGCAGCATGGCAGCAGCTGGCTGCTGAATACACATCGCAGACCGGTGTTTCTGTAAAAGTAGTTACAGCTGCTTCGGGTACTTACTCAGATACCCTTACTGCAGAGATGGCTAAGAGCGACGCTCCAACCCTTTATAATATCGGTAATATGTCCGGCCTTAACGACTGGAATGATTACGCTCTTGATTTAAGCGGAACTGCCATTTATGATGAGCGCGTTAATGATGATTATGTATTGTTTGATGAAACCGGAGCACCTAAAGCACTTGGTTATTGTTATGAATCTTTTGGTATCATCGTGAATAAGGCACTGCTTGATAAGGCTGGATATAGCTTAGATGATATTACTGATTTTGCTTCTCTTAAAGATGTGGCTGATGATATTCATGCACGTGCAGGTGAGTTGGGATTTGACGCATTTTCAGCACCTGGTCTTGATGGATCTTCAAGCTGGCGTTTCTCAGGACATCTCGCTAATGTACCGCTGTTTTATGAATTTAGGGATGATAATGTAACTGAGCAGCCTGCAACTATTACCGGTGCTTATCTGGATAATTTCCGTAATATCTGGGATCTTTATATTACGGATACTGCTGCAACTCCAACAAGTCTTGCAACCAGCACAGGTGATGAATCTGAAGCAGAATTCGGTAATGCCAAGGCTGTGTTCTATCAGAACGGTGACTGGGAGTTCTCCAATCTGACAGGTAATTTTGGAATGAGCGCTGATGATATAGCTATGATTCCGATTTACTGTGGTGTTGCAGGTGAGGAAAAGGCTGGTCTTAACTCCGGAACAGAGAACTGCTGGGCAGTAAATTCCCAGGCTTCCGATGAAAACATTCAGGCTACTTTGGACTTTATGTACTGGGTTGTAACCTCTGATGAAGGTACTTCAATGCTGGCTGAACAGTTCAGCGGAATTCCTTTTAAGAATGCTAAAGATTCCGCTAATGTATTCGGCGCAAATGCAAAAGCATATGCTTCTGCTGGAAATTATACATTGTCATGGGCGTTTAACCATACTCCTAACGTAGATAGCTGGAGAGCAACTGTTGTTACTGCTTTGGCTACATACTCCGCTGATCCTAGTGATGCAAACTGGGATGCGGTTGTTCAGGCCTTTGTTGACGGCTGGGCAATTGAGTATACTGCAGAGAATGGCTAAATTATAATTTTGAACCAGACTTAATAAAGAGGGCGGCTATATGGCTGCCCTCGCTATATCAAGACAACTATTATGCAACCCGTCGGATAAGTGATATCAGATGTCACAATTTCTTCTCCGGCACAGAATGTCTTGTAGAAAGGGGTTATAACAATGAAAAAGAAAGCAAAGAAATATAATGACGCTACAGTTGTCAATAGTAAATTGATTCGACGACCGATCCAGCGTTGGTTTCCGCTGTTTGTTCTTCCTACATTCATCTGCTTTATAATTGGCTTTGTCTGGCCATTTATTCAGGGTATATATCTGTCTTTTTGTACTTTTAATGTACCCAAAGATGCAAAGTGGGTAGGGATGGATAACTATGTAAAAGCGTTCAGCGATGCTAGCTTTGGTCACGCTTTTTGGAATACTGCGGGATTTGCCGTAATTTCCATTCTGGTTATAAATCTGTTCGCATTTGCGATTGCTTATGCTCTGACTCAGAATATGGCAGGAGCAAATCTGTTCAGGACAGTATTCTTTATGCCAAACCTGATTGGCGGCGTGGTACTCGGTTACATATGGTCAATGATTTTTGATGCAATATTAAAAAAATATGACACATATCTGACTGCTAATGCAACATATGGCTTCTGGGGACTTGTAATTCTGGTAGCCTGGCAGCAGATTGGATATATGATGATCATTTACATTGCAGGACTTCAGGCTGTTCCCGGCGACATGCTGGAAGCGGCTAGAATTGACGGAGCAAATAATTGGCAGACACTAACCCGGATAATTATTCCAAACATAATGTCATCCGTTACCATCTGTACATTTTTGACTCTTACCAACTCATTTAAGATGTTCGATCAAAACTTGGCTTTGACCGGCGGAGCGCCGTCTGTTATAATGAATGGAGCCAAGGTTAATATGACAGAACTTTTGGCGTTGAATATTTATAGTACGTATAATATTAACAAGAACTGGCATGGTGTGGCTCAGGCCAAAGCAGTCGTATTCTTCCTGCTCGTAGCAGTTTTGGCCATAGCGCAGCTTACGGCAACACGAAGCAAGGAGGTGCAGCAATAATGAAAAATTCAAATCATTCCATAGGTGACACAATTCTCACAGTGCTTTTTACACTTATATGCATTGTATGGATAATACCAATTGTTGCAGTACTTATTAATTCCTTTAAATCAAATGATTTTGTTAATACTAATGCATTTGCGCTTCCTAATTCGGAATCATTTGTAGGTCTGGCAAATTATGTTAAAGGAGTAACGTTTGGAAACTATCCTTTTGTGAAAGCGTTAGGTTTCAGTTTACTTATCACAATAGCATCCGTTGCATTGATTTTGTTGTTTACTTCCATGACTGCATGGTATATTACACGGGTTAATTCGACGTTCTCCAAAATTTTCTATTATTTGTGCCTCTTTTCAATGATCGTGCCTTTCCAGATGGTTATGTTTACCCTGACCTTTACAGCCGATCAATTGAAACTGAATACACCTTATACCATCCCTGTAGTATATCTGGGCTTTGGCGCCGGTATGGCAATCTTTATGTTTGTCGGCTTTATAAAAGGTATTCCGTTAGAGGTAGAAGAGGCAGTTGCCATTGACGGCGGTGGTCCGGTATGTACCTTCTTTTTGGTAATATTACCTATGCTTAAACCTACATTAATTTCTGTTGGAATCCTTGAGACCATGTGGGTGTTAAACGATTACCTGCTTCCTTATCTGGTATTGGATCGTACTAAATATATGACGATTCCTATTCTGGTACAGTACCTCAAAGGAAGTTATGGCAGCGTCGATTTGGGAGCTACCATGGCAGTTATCATGTTGAGTATCATACCTACTATTATTCTTTATCTTTTATGCCAGAAACATATCATTAAGGGTGTGGCTGCCGGCGCGGTTAAAGGATAAAATGTAAAGCTGATTCTAGATAGGAGGTATAGCCGATGACAATCAAAGATGTAGCACAACGTTCCGGCTATGCGATAGGCACGGTGTCCAGAGCATTGAACGGTCATCCGGATGTAAGCGAAGAGGCTCGTGCCCGAATAATGACTGTGGTAGATGAACTTGGATTTAAGCCCAATAGCAATGCACGTCATTTGAAACAACGCGAAGGAAATGAGTTCGGCATTATTGTAAAAGGTACACATAATATTCTGTTTGCGAGTATAGTAGAGGAATTGCAGAGCCATATTAAGGATTTGGGTCGTTCAGTGACGATACATTACCTGGATGAAGATGATGATGAAGTTGAACAGGCGATTCAGATCTATAGGGAACATAAACCTTTGGGAATTATGTTTTTGGGCGGTAATCTAAACAACTTTTCACGAAATTTTAAAAATATCACCTGTCCTTGTGTACTGGTGACTAATCGTGCAGATACGCTGGGGTTTCCTAATCTCTCCAGCGTGTCTACCGATGATGTGGTGGGAGCTGCCCGGGCTATGGGAGTGTTGTTGGATGCAGGACATAGCAGGGTTGGTATTATTGGCGGTGAAAACTACAAAATTGATCCACGGTTAGGTTATAACACCAGTCATCTGCGCTTTATCGGAATTCAACAGGCCTGTCTTCAACATGGAGTGAAATTTGAACCTGATTATCAGTTGGTTGTTTCACGTTATTCTATGGAAGGAGGCTATGAAGCGGCTGGGGTATTATTAGATCGCTGCCCTGATATGACTGCTATTTTGGCGATGTCTGATGTAATGGCCATTGGTGCAATGAGGGCGATTCTTGACCGCGGTTTACGAGTACCGGATGATATTTCAATCATCGGTTATGATGGTATTGAACAGGCCAACTTCTGTATTCCAAGGCTTTCAACCATTAAGCAAAATGCTGAGCTGCTTGCAAGAAGAGGCGTAGATATTTTGCTTAACCAGACGGAAAACGGACAGACTGTCCATGAAATTGTACCTTTTCAGATTGTCAATGGCGAAAGTGTTCGTATTATTGAAAAATAGAAATAGTAAATTTATAACATATAAAAAGAAATAGTATTGCAAAACTATTATTTTAGAGGAGTAATACAATGGCTGTTAATACATATAAAAATTTAAGAAATCAGGTTATGTACTCAGTTTTTGTAAGAAATTACAGCCCGGAGGGTACATTTGAAGCTCTTAGACGTGATTTGGACCGTATATGTGGATTGGGAGTAGATATTATCTGGCTACTCCCAATCCATCCTATTGGAGAAAAATGTCGCAAAGGATCTTTGGGCAGTCCTTATGCCATTAAGGACTATCGTGGTATCAATCCTGAGTATGGCACTTTGGAAGATTTTAAGCGATTGATAGATGATATCCATAAAAGAGGTATGAAGTGTATTATAGATGTTGTATACAACCATACTTCTCCCGATTCCTGGCTGGCCGAAAATCATCCGGAGTGGTTTTACCATAAGCCGGACGGCAGCTTTGGGAACCGGATTGCTGACTGGTATGATGTAATAGATTTGGACTATAGCCAACAGGAATTATGGGATTATCAGATTGAAACGCTTAAACAATGGGCGGCTATCGTGGATGGTTTCCGCTGTGACGTAGCTCCTTTGATTCCGCTGGAATTCTGGCTTAGGGCAAGGAAAGAGGTAGCGCAGATATGTCCGGACTGCATCTGGCTGAGCGAATCAGTGGAACCTTTTTTTATTACAGAGGGTCGTGCTGACGGACTATCAGTTCTTTCTGATTCAGAGATTTTTCAGGCATTTGATATTGCGTATGATTATGATATATTTGATAGGTTCCGCGATTATCATAAGGGTAAAGCTCCTTTAAGCCGATACGCAGAAAGTATCAATCAGCAGGAGTATATCTATCCTGCGAACTATGTGAAGCTGCGTTACCTGGAAAACCATGATAACCCACGAGCGGCTTTCATAATTCCGGATAGGACAATGCTTATAAACTGGACGGCATTTATTTACTTTCAAAAAGGAATGACATTAATTTATGCAGGTCAGGAGGTTGAAGCAGCGCATCGTCCCGATTTATTTGACAAAGACACTATAATATGGGACAGTGGACGTGATCTGTCTGAACTTCTTCAAAGGTTGGGCAAAATAAAGAAAAATTCTCTTGTGACTGATAGTAAATATGAGGTGAATGCCTTTACACACGATATTATATATGCAGTTCACCATGCACAAGACCATCAGTTGTCAGGTATATTTAGTATGCGCGGCGAATCTGCACTGGTTCCGGTAAATGTACCTGATGGCAGATATATTAATCTTGTGGATGGCAGTAGCATAGAGGTATATGAAGGTAAATTGCCTTGTCATGGAAAACCCATTATTTTCGAAGTATAGAAGTAAGTGATATATTAAAGTAAATTATTGAATTTCTAACTACAAATAGCTTTTGATAGTTTTTTATAAAGCCGTCAAAAGCTGTTTTTATGTTGTGTCGTAATAAAGAAAATGCAATTCGCTTGTACTTTAAATCTTACAAATGTAATAGAAAAATACAGGCTACATTAATTGAGAAGTCAAATATCAAGTCAAACATCAATTAGGAATAGCTTGAAAAAATCGGAAAAAAAGTGTAGAATCTTACACAGACGAACAGAGGGAAAGGTATGGTACTAATATGGCATTAAGTAAGAAACCTGTTACCGGTATGAAGGATATCTTACCGGAGGAAATGGAGATTCGTGATTATGTCATGAATGTCATAAAAGAAACATATAAAGATTTCGGTTTTACTTCCATTGAAACGCCCTGCGTTGAAAATATTGCAAATTTAAACTGCAAGGCAGGCGGAGAGAATGAGAAGCTGATTTTTAAAATTTTAAAAAGAGGAGACAAGCTTAAACTTGAGGATGCTAAGTCGGAAGAAGATTTGGTAGACGGAGGTCTGCGTTATGATCTGACTGTGCCGCTTGTGCGTTATTATTCAAATCATGCCAATGAACTTCCTTCTCCTTTTAAGGCGTTGCAGATGGGAAATGTCTGGAGAGCGGACAGGCCTCAGAGGGGACGTTACCGCCAGTTCATGCAGTGTGATATAGATATTCTCGGAGAGCCTTCTAATCTTGCGGAGATAGAGCTTATTCTGGCTACCACCACGACGCTTGGAAAGCTTGGCTTTAAGAATTTTCAGATTAGGATCAATGACAGACAGATATTAAAAGCGATGGCGGCTTACAGTGGTTTTAAAGAAGATGATTACGATAAGGTTTTCATTATTCTGGATAAAATGGATAAAATAGGTTTGGAAGGAGTAGAAGCCGAACTGTTTGAGTCAGGTTACACCAAGGAACAGATTGATAAGTATCTTGGTTTATTTAAAGGAATGGAGACGGCGGATAATGCCATTTCATACATTACCGATATTTTGGCTGATATACTTCCGTCAGGTGTCAAAGAGGGATTTATTGAAATTATAGACAGTGTAGAAGCGGTTAAGGGCGACTTTTTTGAATTAATATTCGATCCGACGCTTGTGAGAGGAATGTCATATTATACAGGCACGATTTTTGAGATTGCCATGCCGGAGTTTGGCGGAAGCTGCGGAGGCGGCGGAAGATATGATAAGATGGTGTCTAAGTTTACCGGAAATGACGTGCCGGCGTGCGGTTTTTCGATTGGCTTTGAGAGAATTATTTTATTGCTCTTAGAGAGCGGATTCAAGATTCCCAAAGCAGGGAAAAAGGTCGCATATTTGATGGAAAAAGGTATGCCTTCTGATATGCTTTGTGATGTAATGAAGAAGGCAAATGAGGAGAGACAGACCGGAAATCAGGTGCTGGTGGCCAGAATGAATAAGAATAAGAAGTTCCAGAAGGAGCAGCTGACGGCTCAGGGGTATGAAGAAATTAAAGAATTTTATAAAGAGCCGCTTAAGTAGTTACGTATAAGTCAAAATATATATTTTAGGAGGATAAAATTATGGCAGAGTCCATGAAAGGTTGGAAGCGTTCCCATAGATGTACGGAACTTTCACTTGCCAATGTCGGCGAGGAAGTTACCGTTATGGGCTGGGTTCAGAAGCAGAGAAACAAAGGTGGTATTATATTCGTTGATTTAAGAGACCGCTCAGGTATCTTGCAGATTATTTTTGAAGAAAGCGACTGTGGCGCAGAGAGCTTTGCCAAGGCTGAAAAGATGCATAGCGAGTATGTTATTGCAGTTGTGGGAAAAGTAGAGAAGCGTTCGGGTGCGGTCAATGAAAACTTAAAAACCGGTGAGATTGAAATCCGTGCAAAAGAGGTTCGTATTTTATCGGAGTCAGATACACCGCCGTTTCCGGTTGAGTCAGATTCACGGACTAAAGAAGAAATTCGTCTGAAATATCGTTATCTTGATTTGAGAAGACCTGATTTACAACAGAAAATGATGCTTAGAAGTAAGATTGTTTCTGAAATGCGCTCATTTATGGCAAACGAAGGTTTTCTTGAAATTGAAACGCCTATTTTGTGTAAATCTACACCTGAGGGAGCAAGGGATTATCTGGTTCCAAGCCGTGTTCATCCGGGGAATTTTTATGCGCTTCCACAGTCTCCTCAGTTGTATAAGCAACTTTTGATGTGCTCTGGATATGACAGATATTTCCAGATTGCCAAGTGTTTCCGTGACGAGGATTTAAGGGCCGACAGGCAGCCGGAATTTACTCAGGCTGATATGGAATTGTCATTTGTGGATGTAGATGATGTAATTGAGGTAAATGAGAGACTGATTCAACATGTATGCCGCGAGGCAATAGGTTTAGAGGTAAGCCTTCCGCTGCCAAGAATGACATGGCATGAAGCGATGGAGCGTTACGGTTCGGACAAACCGGATACACGTTTTGAGATGGAGCTTGTAAATGTCTCCGATGTGGTAAGGGGCTGCGGTTTTGGCGTATTTACTTCCGCACTTGATAACGGCGGTTCAGTACGCGGTCTTAATGTAAAAGGTCAGGCAGCAATGCCGCGTAAGAAAATAGACGCACTTGTTGATTTTGCAAAAGGCTACGGTGCAAAAGGTCTGGCATATTTATGTGTTCAGGAAGACGGCAGCTATAAATCATCTTTTTCCAAGTTTATGACGGAAGAAGAGTTGACTGCATTAGTCAATATAATGCATGGAGAAAAAGGCGATCTGCTCTTATTTGCGGCAGATAAAAATTCAATCGTATACAGTGTGCTTGGCGCGCTGCGTGTGGAGCTTGGAAAACAGCTTGGACTCATTGACGAATCCAAATTTAACTTCCTTTGGATAGTCGAGTTCCCGCTGCTTGAGTGGAGTGACGAAGAAAACAGATTCATGGCTATGCACCATCCTTTTACAATGCCGATGGAGGAAGACTGGCGCTACATTGATTCCGACCCCGGACGCGTTCGCGCCAAGGCTTATGATATAGTTTTAAACGGCGTGGAGCTTGGAGGTGGTTCGGTGAGAATACACCAGAATGATATTCAAGAAAAAATGTTTGAAGTGCTTGGCTTTACCAAGGAAAAAGCATGGGAACAGTTTGGCTTTTTATTAAGCGCATTTAAGTACGGTGTTCCACCGCACGCAGGCCTTGCTTACGGATTGGACAGATTTGTGATGCTGCTTGTCCGTACCGACAATATACGTGAAGTCATTGCATTTCCGAAGATTAAGGATGCTTCATGTCTTATGACTGAGGCGCCTGGTACGGTAGACGAGAAGCAGTTAGAAGAACTGTGTATAGCAATTGTTCCGGATAATGATAATAAAGAGGAAGCAGGTGTAGAATAAGAACAGATACAAGTATCTGTTTTGCAGTTCGTATAAAATAATAATCAAGGGCGGTGGCATAAAATGCTCCCGCCCTTAAATCATTATAATGTAAGCTGAATGTCAAGGTAAGGTAGTTTTTTCGCAGAGGGGAAAAGCAGTTTGAATTTCCTGTCGAATCTTGACCTACTTTGGAATAGGATACTCTATCGGTAAGGATAGTAACAAGACACAAAAATAACCGCCCCCGACCAAAGGATGCGGTTATTTTTAACATTTAACTAATCGGGCTAACCGTCTATCGGTAGCGCCTGTTGGGCATCTGTTGGCGCAGATGTCCTTCTTTATGTTCAATATATCACAAGCTTCAGACTGTCGCAAGCATTTTTTGTAGCTAACCGGTTTGGGTACAAAAAATAAATATTTTAAGTGTGTATTTTAACACACTAATCTTATTTTTTTTGCTTTTCCGGCAATTGTGCAAGTATGATCGCCGCAAACATAAAAACGCACCCCATCAATTCTCTTCTTGAAAGGGTTTCGTGTAAAAGCACCCAGCCGGCAAGTACGGAAATAACCGATTCCATACTTAAGATCAGGGATGCAACCGTTGGGTTCATACCTTCCTGTCCTACAATCTGCAGCGTATAAGCCACGCCGCATGACATGATACCCCCATAAAGAATCGGGAGCCATCCTGAGAAGATCTGGCCGATATCCGGATTTTCGAACATTAACATACCTATGGCCGATAATATTCCGCACACAAAAAATTGGATACAGGACATTTTAACCCCATCTACTTTTGGCGCAAAATAATCTATAACCATGATGTGAAAAGAAAAAGTAAGGGAACACAAAAGAAGCAGGATGTCGCCTTGAGATAAACGAAGGTTCTCCTTCATACACAGCAGATACAGTCCGCAGAGGGCAATGACGACGCTTATCCAGATTTTCATACCTGCCTTTTTATGTAAGAAGATACTAAGAACCGGGACTATAATAATATACAATGCGGTAATAAATCCCGCTTTTCCCGCCGTAGTATACAGTATACCAAACTGCTGTAAGCTGGAGGCAGTAAAAAGCAGGATGCCGCACATGATTCCACCTGTTAATAATGTCTTTTTATTTTCCGAAACGTCACTTTTTCGTTTTTTATGTAATGACAAAATTCTAATACAGGGAATGAGCACAATGCCGCCGAGGATGCAGCGTACCGCATTAAAGGTAAACGGTCCTACATAATCCATTCCGGCGCTCTGTGCCACAAACGCAACTCCCCATATAAATGCTGTTAGAAACAAAAGGCAGCTCTGCCTTATAATAAATTTATTCATATATCATCCGCTCTTACTCAATTTTCATGAGAGTAATCCTGCTCTCAAAAGCCGCGACCGGATTTGTAATCCAACCGCAAAAGCAAGTATAACAGAGATTGCATCTTTAATCAAGTAAGGAGCTGATGCGAGCAAAAATGATTCCAAAAAGCTCATTTTCATAACTACCATAAACTGCAAAGAACCGAACAGATGACAAATAGCAAGCCCAACAAAACCAAGTAATACACCTAAAAATTTATTTTTTAACGTAATACCGACACCGCTAAGAAAGGCAAGGACAATAAAGCCCCAGATAAAACCACCCGTATAGTTCACAAGAACGTGTAAGCCGCCTGAAAACCCAGAAAAAACCGGAACCCCGACTGCGCCCAATAGAATGTATACCAATGTGCTTGTAACTCCAAGCTTCCATGCCAAAACCACACCAGTAAGAGCAATTGCAAAGGTTTGTAATGTAATCGGTACACCGGAGGGCATCGGAATGGCAATTTGTGAGAGCACTGCTAAAACCGCAGCAAACATCCCTACGCATACGATTTCCTTAGTGGAAATTTTAGTTTCCTTTTGTGATAGAGTTTTTTCGTGTGTTTCTGATTTAATTAATTGTTTCATAAAAATAACCATGCCTTTCTTTCAATCTGCGATATTTGGGTAGCGATGAAAGTGCGTAGGCACCAATTTTCGCAAGACAAATGTATTTGTTATATTGTATTTACTCTTAAACAGTATATAGATAACAAAGTGGATTGTCAACTAAAAATGATAAAAGGTTAACAATCATCATTTACCACTTGCCACTCACCACTCAACTTTAGTCATAAACAATGATTTTTCAGGGAGAAGATATGCGTTTTCTGCTTTACACTCGTCCATATATGTGAAATAATCCACAACATATATATACACAGTGTCTGTATTTCTTCCATAGATAGAATAAATTTCTGCATTATTGTTTCCTTGAGAGTCCAATATTTTTCCATCAGCATCCGTAATACATACGAAATAATCAATTGGATCTGCTCCGTCAGGTAAAATAAGATCTGCTTTTATCTCATAACGGGTTTTGGTAGCTGTAGAAATGCCGACGCCGTCTTTGTTGGTCTCCATGATCTCTCTGGTCTGTGTTCCGGCAGGATCCAAAGCTACAGGGAATGTAAAACTCCAAGGCCCTTCGTAATATTTTTGTACGGCATTCATAATAGTGCTTATCTTTCCGGTATCCGGATCTGTTAATTTAATCTCCTTGCTTTCATTTAAACGTCCCCAGAATTTCCTGATAGTAAATGTGTAAGTAAATTCCGGCGGAAGAGAAGATATTTCAAATGCTCTTTTTATGGCGTCCAAATCAATTCTGATAACGCCTAAAAATGTATGTGTATCCGCAAAGTTGCCCTCAATTGAGTATGGTGTGTAAACGCCTTCCTCTACCGAAGCGGACAGAATGTCGTTATTATATAGATTAGGATCAGCCTGCGAAAAATCAAAACTCTGGCAGCTCTGCATATTGAGTACGTCATAGGAAAGGATGTAGTCTTCCATGTTTTTAACACGGTTAAAGTCCTCGGGGAAACCTTCTTCGCTGTATAATTCCAATGCCAAATATAAAGCCATCTCGGTATATGAAGCCTCGGAGAGCGTGATTGTAACGTCACCGACCGTCTGGGAATACACATTTTCCTCTGAATTTTCACTAAAATTACCAGGATAGCTGAGTTTGGTTTCAACCAAATTAAATATTCCCCCGATAAAAGGGATTTTTGCAGCTAAAGCCGAATTGCCAAAACCTATAAAGCCCAGTGCGAGTAATATAGCAGCCGCAAAACCTAAGTAAGTGCGATTTTGCATTTTTATTTTTCGATGTGGCATTTCTGTGGAAGATAAAATTTTATTTCTGATTTCTCCGTAGGCCATATCTATACTAGCCTGGATTTTTGGAGTAATAGTGGGCGTAAAGTGCAGTATTTCATATAATTCGGAATTAATGTATTCTTTTTTCATGATAAACTCCCTTCTTTGCCATAAGATGGCAGATATCCGTCTTTCAATAATTTGGTTTTAAGCTTGATTTTTTCCCTGTGCATACGGCTGCGTATTGTGCTTTCGTTAATATGCAGGATGTCAGCAATTTCTCTGGTAGTAAGATCCTCGCCGTAATATAGCTGAAAACATAGTCGGTTTTCCTTGGAAACATATGAAAGCAGCTCATTGAAACGATAAAGCGGTAAGTCCTCCGGCGCCGCTTCCTGCTTGCTGTCTATTAAGTCGGAAGTTACTTCATCCATAGAAGCATATTTTTTATTTTTGTCATAAATGCGGTTGCAGTTATTAATGAGAATCCTGATAAGCCATGTTTTAAAATGGCGTGGTTCCTTCAGGGTGGAAAGATGTTCGAAGGAATCTAAGATGGTATCCTGTATGGCATCGGCAACATCCGCTTCCTGTGAAAAATATCCGTGGGCAATGCGCAGCATGGCAGGCTGATTGATATCTATCAGTTTAAGAAATGCTTCCGCATCACCGGCAAGAGCCTTTTTGACAAGTGATAACATATTTTCGCCTCCGTTCATATGTATTATTGTCGTCTATATAATTATCGTATCACCTATACACTTATTAGATAATTTTAAAAAAGGTTTTGTTGCAGGAGTTTGATATAAATTTCACAATTAAATCATTTCTCTTTCCTATATCAATAAATTCTGCTATACTAATCTATGGAATTAGGATACGAGTGACAAAACTTAAAACATACCTTTTGACACCCGAATCCCACATGAGAAAATATACAAAAAGGAGTACACAGACTAAATGATAGATAACACCGAATTAGAAACCCTGACCGCCGCCTTTGCGAAGGACAGGTCAAAAGAAAACTTTGTAAAAATCATGGAGCAGTTAGAAAAATCCACTGTTTTTGTACCAACATTGCTGCCCGAAAATATGAGTAGTGAAGATTTGGAAAAAGCAAAGTCCGGTGAGGAAGTTCAACTTACGAAGGATGCCAAATTCACCCCCTGCCTTTTAAAGAAGGAGAGTGGCGAGCAGGCGCTTCCCATTTTTTCATCCAAAAGCCAGGTTCCGGCTGATAAGACAAGCCCGGCGGTGCTTGCGATGCCGTTTTTTACCTGCGTATCAATGGTAATGTCAAACATCGATAAAGTAGATACTGTTGTTCTCAATCCTTTTACACAGAGCATTGTTATTAACAGACAGGTTTTGGAAGTGGCGCAGAAGAGAAGCAGTATGCCAACTACTAAGAAGGTGAAGCTGACTGAGAATCAATTCCACCAGCTAGCCCACAGACGTGTATCTTACGAGCTTTTACCGGTATTTTTATATGAAAAGACTAGTGAAGGCTTAGAGCAGATGCAGAAGGAAGAAGGAAAGTTTATTTTATCCTTATTTACTTCCGTCTATCCCAAAGAGATAAAGGTGCCTTATTCCGAAGATGATTTTTCATTTATGACATTGAACGTTACGGAAGATATGCAGATTACCAGAATTGACATGCCGGACAAGGAGTTGATCAAGGGAATGTGCAGCCGTATTTATGTGGCATGGAAAAGGGATTCTGAAGAGATGTTTTACTACACCATAGAAAAAGAGGAAGAGGGCAGCGGGATTGCGAGGGTATATGCGGATAGGAAACATGAGATTGTAGAACCGGTACCGGAGAATGGGGCAGAGATAGAGGCAATCATGAATTTAGTGTTAAAAAATTAACATGTTAAGAAACTAACATGTTAGTTTCTTAACATTGTTATATATGAAAGGCATATAAATAATGATAGATACAATAATTTTTGACTTAGACGGTACTTTACTAAATACGCTTGAAGACTTATCAGACAGCGTTAATCATGCGCTTAAACATTTTGGCTTTCCTGCAAGAACTATAGAAGAAATCAGAAGCTTTGTGGGAAATGGAGCAGCTAAGCTGATTGAAAGGGCTGTTCCAAATGGGAAGGATAATCCACTTTACGAAGATACATTAAGCGTTTATAAAGAGTATTACGAGCTGCACTGTAAAGATAAAACAAAACCTTATGACGGAATTTTGCCTATGCTAGATGAATTGTGCGAAAAGGGATATAAGTTAGGTATTGTTTCTAATAAACCTGATACACCGGTAAAAGAGCTTAGCAGAGTTTATTTTGGAGATCGTATTCTTACATCAATAGGCGGAAGTGATAATGTTAGAAAAAAACCAGCGCCCGATACGGTATATCAGGCACTGGAAGAATTATCAGCTAAAGCAGAGAATGCTGTATATGTAGGTGATTCTGATGTGGATATTGCAACAGCAGCCAATGTGCCGATGAAGTGTATCAGTGTCACATGGGGCTTTCGAAGCCGCAGCCAGCTTATAAATGCCGGAGCTGATGCTTCCCGTATGATCACGTCTCCGAAGGAGCTTCTTCCGCTTCTTCAGAGTCTTTCGCAGGAAGGGTAATAAGTACCTTTAATATACGGTTTTTGTTGATGCCCTGGGCTTTTAGGATAGTGCCGTCATCAAGCTGTATTGTCTCGTTATCTTCCGGAAGCCGTTCTAACTGCTCAATCATCAGACCGCCGATTGAATCAAAGTCCTCGGAGTCTAACTTGGTTTCTAAGTCTAAAGCGTCATTGATATCGTCTAGTTTCATTCCGGCGTCCACAAGGAACTGCCCGGGTTCTTCGGTTGCGACAATTAGTTCTTCTTCATCTTCGTCGTATTCGTCACGGATTTCACCGACGATTTCTTCGATTAAATCTTCCATTGTGATCATACCTACGGTTGCGCCGTATTCGCTCATGATGAAAGTAATATTGTGTGATTTTTCCCTCATTTCCATCATAAGGTCGGCAATCTTTTTATACTCATATGTATAATAGGCTTTTCTAAGTAATCTTTTTAGCTGGAACTTATCCTTATCTTTTACCAGTATGAAATCCTTTATATTAATAATTCCGATAATGTCATCAGGATCGTCATCATAGATTGGAATACGTGTAAACATTGACGCACGGAAAGTTGAGAGTACTTCATCATAAGTGGATGAAATAGGTAAGGTTGTCATTCTGATTCGCGGAACCATTATATCCTTGGCAACAGCGTCTCCAAAATCAAACACATTGTATATGAGCTCCCTTTCTTCTGATTCTATAGCGCCGCCTTCATGACTTACATCTACATAGGTCTTTAACTCGTTTTCTGATATAATTTTGTTATTATCATTGGAGTTTATATGTAAAAGTCGTAAAAAGCCAAGCGCCAGTTTGTCAATGATAAAAATAACAGGGGTAAGCACTGTCATTAATGTCCGTATTACACCGCTGTATGCCAGTGAAATTGATTCTGAATTGTTCATAGCCCAGGTCTTTGGAATGATCTCACCAAAGATAAGGACTACAAGAGTCAGTGCGCCTGTCATGAATCCTACGGCATAATTTCCCCAGAGACTTATTGCAAATGTGGTTGCAACAGAGGATGCACTGATATTGACAATATTGTTGCCAATCAGAATGGTACTGAGCATCTTGCTATATTGTTCAAGAATGGAAATCACCCTGTCGGCGCGCTTAGAGCCATCCTGCGCCAGCGTACGGAGCCGAACCTGATTTACGGTAGTAAATGCCGTTTCAGCCGAAGAAAAGAATGCTGATAGTAAAATAAGAATAAATAATGATATGAGTTGTATGACACCTGTGGTATCCAATTTAAAAATTCACACTCCTTTTAGATAATTGCTATATTATTTCTTAGTAGAAAATATTACATTATATAGAATATTGTGTCAAGTTTTTCCTGAGATGAGAATATATATTTAATATCTTTTTAGGAATTTATTGAATAAGGGGCAGAGAGGAGAATGAGTTAATGGAGAAAAAGGTCTCAGATAGTACAAAAATAGTATTTGTTGTGAAATGTATGCTGGTTTCCTATCTTCTGACAGCAGGGCTTTTATTATTTCTGGCATTGATGCTGTATCGCTTTGGGTTATCGGAGAAGGTAGTATCTATAGGCATAATAGTCATTTACATAACTGTTACTTTTTTAGCCGGTTTTATTGCAGGAAAAAGAGCGGGAGAGAAGAAGTTTCTATGGGGGCTTGCTATGGGATGCATTTACTTCCTGATTCTTACGGCAGTTTCGGTTATCGTAAATCGGGGAATTGAGGATGCTGCGAGCAGTCTGGTTACAGTATTCTTACTGTGCGGCGGCAGCGGTATGCTGGGAGGAATGTTAAGTTGAAGATTTTTCCTTGAAATTACTTTGGAAATGTGTTATACTGTGGGCTGTATTTAAACTTGTACAAATGTATACAGGTGTACAGACAGGAGGATAACAATTATGAAAAAACGAGTATTGGCACTTGCCCTTACCGTAGCAATGGTTGGCACTATGCTGACAGGCTGTGGCGAAGGCGGTAATAATGCGGCAAACAGCAATACGTCATCAAACGATGGCGCAAAAGTAGTAAAAATCGGTGTATATGAGCCGGCATCAGGAGATAACGGTGCAGGCGGTAAGCAGGAAACCTTAGGTATGCAGTATGCGAACAGCAAAACTCCTACCGTAGAAATCGGTGGAGAAGAGTATACCGTAGAGTTGGAAATCGTAGATAACGAGTCTTCTAACGATAAGGGACCTTCTGCAGCATCTTCACTTGTAAGTTCCAATGTATCTGTAGTTCTTGGTTCTTATGGTTCAGGTGTATCAATTGCAGCTTCTGACGTATTTAAAGAAGCTGGAATTCCTGCAATTGGTGTAACTTGTACAAATCCACAGGTTACAGAAGGAAATACACATTATTTCCGTATCTGTTTCCTTGATCCTTTCCAAGGTACGGTACTTGCTAACTTTGCAAATGATAACTTTTCAGCAAAGAAAGCTTATATTTTAACTAAACTTGGTGATGATTATTCTACAGGACTTGGACATTACTTCAAAGAGGCTTTTGTAAATCTTGGCGGTGAAGTTGTTGAAGAGACTTTCCAGGAAGGAAACAGCGACTTTATTTCCTATATCACATCTGCAAAAAATGCAGGCGCTGATGTATTCTTTGCACCGGTATCTACAGAGGCAGCAGCTCTTATTATTGAACAGTCTGCAGCACAGGGACTTGATATACCGCTGATGGCTGGCGATACATGGGATTCTAACGTTATACTTAATGCAGCAAAAGGAAAAGATGTTGAAGTTTATGTTACAACTTTCTATCAGGAAGGTGGTAACGAAGAGTTTGATAACGGTATTAAAGAATGGATCAATTCAGATTCTACCGCAAAAGCAAACAACGGCGGTGATGATACTATCGCAGCTGTAACAGCTATGGGTTATGATGCATACTATGTGGCATTAGAGGCATTAAAAGCAGCAGGTTCCACAGATGCATCAGCAGTAAACGAGGCGCTTTGGGATGTTACTTATACCGGCGTATCCGGAGAAATTGCATTTAATGAGACCGGAGACGCACTTCGTGATGTGGCTTATGTAAAATGCGCAAATACTGAAACGGGCGCATGGGATTTCGTAGCCGTTCAGGGTGTAAATTAAGAATGAGATACCTAATGGCGGGAGTAGTCTCCCGCCATGCCTATTATTTGGGCTAGATTAAAGAATGGGGGAACATTATGGATTGGATTTCAAGAAATCTGCCATATCTGATGGCAGGGATTTCAGTGGGAGGTCAGTATGCGCTGATTGCGATTGGATACACAATGGTCTATGGAATTTTGCGTCTGATCAACTTTGCGCATGGTGATATTTTTATGGTAGCAGGGCTTATACTTGTATATTCGGCAACAGTTTTGCCAATGTACATAGCTATACCGCTTATGATTATAGTAACGGTATTTATAGGTTTTATGGTAGAGCGTGTGGCATATAAACCTCTTCGCAGCGCTCCGCGTATGTCAATTATGATTTCTGCCATCGGTGTTTCCTATCTTTTACAGAATCTTGCCCTGTATGTAACGGGCGGACTTTCGCAGCAATATCCTGCAATTCCTTGGATCAGCGATACAATAACAATATTTGGGACAACGACTAAGCGAGTTACGGTGATCACGCCGTTTCTGACAATAATACTTGTGGTGATTCTGGTATTGCTTATCAAGTATACTAAGATTGGTATGGCAATGCGTGCGGCTTCGAGGGATTTTGAAACTTCACAGCTTATGGGGATCAAGATTAATTCCGTTGTCAGCATGACTTTTATCATTGGTACATTTCTTGCGGCAATCGGAAGTCTTTTGTTCTTTACCAATTATACCGGTGTAACGCCTACGGTTGGTGCTATGCCGGGACTTAAAGCCTTCGTGGCAGCGGTATTTGGAGGAATCGGTTCAATACCGGGAGCTGTCATCGGAGCGTTTATTATCGGAATTTGTGAAAATATTATCAAAGGGCTTGGTTGGACAACTTTTTCCGATGCGTTTACCTTTGCCCTCTTAATTATAATTTTAATTGCAAAGCCTACAGGTCTATTTGGCGAAAAAGCAACGGATAAAGTATAAGGAGGCGTTCAAAATGAGTAAAACTAAAAAAATAGCATGGAACGTTGGTCTTATAGCTGCGCTGCTTATCGTGCTCTTTATATTAGAACAGACTATGCCTTCAGGCTCCATGCTTTTTACCGTATTAAAAAAAGGCGCAATTTATGCGTTAGTAGCAGTATCTATGAATCTGTTAAACGGATTTACGGGACTGTTTTCATTAGGACAGGCAGGATTCATGCTCTTAGGAGCATATACATATGCGATCCTGACAATTCCGGCAGAATCCAGGGCAAGCGTATATCAGTATTATGATGGCGGAATCATTAATTTTGCAATTCCGGTTCCGTTAGCCTTGATCGCGGGCGGACTTGTGGCAGCATTGTTTGCCTTTTTAATCGGACTTCCGGTTCTTAGGCTTAAAAGTGATTACCTTGCAATTGCAACACTTGGCTTTGCGGAAATAATCAGGGCGGTTTTCCAGTGGGATAAATTAGGCCCTGTAACTAACGGTTCTAACCTGCTTAAAAGTTTTCCGACTTTTAGGTCGGTATTATATCCTTTTATTGTATCAGGCATCTGTATTGCACTGATCGTTATGCTGATTAATTCTACTTATGGCCGTGCATTTAAGGCTATCCGTGATGACGAGATAGCAGCGGAAGCGATGGGAATTAATTTAGCTCACCACAAACGTCTTGCGTTTGTTATAAGTTCTTTCTTTGCAGGCGTTTCCGGCGGACTTCTTGCCATGTACCAGACTACGATTCAGGCGTCAATGTTTAAGTCGGCAATGACTTATGAAATCCTGCTTATCGTGGTAATCGGCGGTATCGGTTCGGTGACCGGAAGCTGTATCAGTTCGTTTTTGTTTATTGCCTGCTCAGAATGGTGGCTTCGTTTTCTTGATAATGAAAATTTCTATATCGGCAGCTTCCATGTGCCCCTGCTGCGTGCAGGTTTCAGAAAAGTTGTCTTTTCCATTGTCATAATGGCTATGGTATTGTTCTACCGACAGGGAATTATGGGAACGAAGGAATTCTCTGTTGAGGCTGTCTATAACTTCTTTAAGAAGAAGTTTGGAAAAAAAGGCGTAAAAGAGGCAGGTGGTACGAATGAGCAATGAAAAAAAGATAGATAATAATCGAAAAAACGATAATGCTATGTTGAAATTAGAAAATATAACCATGCAGTTTGGCGGCGTTATCGCGGTAGATAACGTAAGCTTAGAGGTAAAGAAGGGCGAAATCATTTCACTTATCGGCCCAAACGGAGCCGGAAAGACTACGGCCTTCAATATGATTACCGGTGTTTATGCGCCTACAAACGGTGCGGTTTACTATAAAGGAAATAAGATTATCCAAAATACCCCGCAGGGTAAGATGAAGAAGCTTTATCAGGGAGAAAATGCAGATATGTATGCGGGAAAACATGTTATTGCCCCTACTCCGGATAAGGTTACACGCTTGGGAATTGCCAGAACATTTCAGAATATCCGTCTTTTTAAAAGCCAGACGGTATTTGAAAATATTCTTATTGCAAAGCATATGCTTCGCACGAGTAATATTTTTACCGCAACATTCAAATTAAATGCTAAAGAAGAAGCGCAGATGCGTAAAGAATCCGAAGAGCTTCTTAAAATAATGGAGCTTGAGGATGTGCGTGATGAGCTTGCAACTTCGCTGCCTTACGGTAAACAAAGACATTTGGAGATTGCACGTGCGCTTGCGACTAAGCCTGAACTGTTGCTTTTGGATGAACCGGCAGCGGGTATGAATCCTCAGGAAACACTTGAGCTTACTCAGTTCATTGGACGTATCCGGGATGAGTTCGGTCTGACGATATTCATGATTGAACACCATATGGATCTGGTTATGGAGATATCTGACAGGATTTATGTGTTGGATTTTGGAAAATCCATTGCCGAGGGAACGCCGGATGAAGTTCGTAACAATCCGAGGGTTATAGAGGCTTATCTGGGAGGTGCACAGGATGAGTAATATATTGGAAATTAATGAACTGAATGTTTCCTATGGAGGAATCAAGGCAGTTAAAGATATATCTTTTTATGTAGAAGCAGGAGAGATTGTAACTCTGATCGGAGCAAACGGCGCGGGAAAAAGTTCAACGCTTCGTTCCATTGTCGGACTGGTGAAACCAGAAAGCGGCAAGATAGTATTTAACGAAAAAGAAATCTCATCAATTCCCACAGACCAGATTGTGGCACAGGGAATTACGCTGGTTCCGGAAGGACGCCGCGTTTTTGCAGATCTTACAGTGCTTGAAAATTTGAAAATCGGCGCGTATATGAGAAAAGATTCACTGGATGAAGATATAAAATGGGTGTATGATCTGTTCCCGCGTCTTAAAGAGCGTTCATGGCAGCTTGCAGGTACATTGTCAGGCGGTGAACAGCAGATGTTAGCGATTGGCAGGGCGCTTATGAGCCGTCCTAAGCTTATCATGATGGATGAGCCCTCACTTGGTCTTGCGCCTATCATTGTCCAAGGCGTATTTGAAATAATTAAAGAAATCAATAAGCAGGGCGTGACGATATTACTTGTTGAACAGAATGCCAATATGGCGCTTAAAGCGGCGCATAGGGCTTATGTTATGGAGACCGGGAGAATTACGCTTAGCGGCACCGGAAAAGAGCTTGCGGAGAACGAGGAAGTCAAAGCGGCTTATCTTGGTAAGGCTAAAGATTGAATAAGGGGGTACGGCGTAAGTGCAGTGGCTAATGTGCTGGAAGAAGTATATGTTATGCCGGCAAGGTATCTGCAAACGGAAAGGTTTATAATGATGCGGTGGCCTATGCGCTTATTAAAAATATGAACGGCAGGGTAAAAGCCTACAAGGAAAACATATATCATCAGATGGGCAATTGCCGTTTCATTGCATCCAAGACAGATAGGGCAAACATCGGGGGAGTAGGATATATAGTGAGATAGTAAAGAGAAATCGTTTTGTGATGGGGCAGACGGTTTCTTTTTTGTGTATGCAAAATGAAAAATAACGGTCAGCATATTGACAATATTTGTTTCAGAGAATATAATAGTTTCACCGAAACGGTGAAAGGGCAATAAAGGATGAAACAAAATTTGACAGAAATGCAATATGAGCAATTAGCAAAAGAGAAGTTTTGTAAAACAATCAATGAAATTCCTTTTGTTTCAGATGTTGAAATTATATCAAACGGTTTGCAAAAGGAATTTGGTGATTTTTATGCTATTGTTCATTTCGTGGATCAGGAATCACCAATGCACTTTTTAGTAGAAGTAAAATCCAATGGAGAAAAACGATTTGTTAATATGTTTATGAAAAAAGCTGACGGGTATAATAAGGACGCCTGTCTGGTTTTTATGGCACCTTATATTTCTGAGGAATCTGCCGGAGCTATGAGAGATGGAAAATACAGCTATATGGATTTGTCGGGAAATTGTTATATTTTAACCAGGAGGATCTATTTATATGTGAGTGGTTTGGCAAATAAATTCATTGTAAAAAAGGAAAAAAAGAATTATTTATCAAAATCTTCCGGAGCAGCATCGACTGTTATACGCACAATGCTTAATGCACCACAACGGCAGTGGCAGGTAGTAACCTTGGCTAATGAAAGCGGAAAGGCGATTGGAACTGTATCCAATGTGAAAAGCTTTCTGCGTGACAGGGATTGGATAAAGGAGAGTTCGATTGAGTTTAAGCTACAGAATATAAAAGAATTGCTATATGCATGGGCAAAAGATTACCATAAGAAAGATGCTCGTTCATATGAATTTTATTCATTCGAATCGGTGTCAGAAATGGAACAGGTAATCTCAGAATGGAGTATATCTCATGATAATGGAGCAGTATTGGGTGGCTTTTCAGCAGCAGCAAGATACGCGCCAACTGTGAGATATAAAAAGATTGATGTGTATGTAGAACCACAATTCTTTGATGAATTTGTCAAGGACTTAGATTTGCAGTCTGTCACTTCAGGTGGTAATGTGGTCATAACCATTCCGCATGATGGAACACCATGTATGTTTGCCAAAATGATAAATGGTTCATTAGTAACTTCTCCAGTGCAGACTGTTATTGATTTGCTTGGAAATGCAGGAAGAGGAGAAGTGGCTGCTGATGCAATTATAACAAAAGAATATAGGGAGAACATCGATGATTAGAGATGAAGATTTGAAGCAGGCTATAGATTATTCTGAAGGGCAAAAGACGGCTGCTTATATGATATTGGGAGAAATTGTAAATCTGCTGGGTGAATTTTCAGATAATATAAGAATTATTGGTGGATGGGTTCCAACTCTTTTGTATCCGGATAGCGGGCATATTGGTTCCATAGATGTAGATGTATTGTTAAATCAACTGCAAATAAAAAAGGCAGAAAGTTATAAAACAATCAAACGCCTTTTGGAGCAAAATGGATATAAACGCCATTTGGAAAAATATTTTACTTTTGTAAAGACAGTCTTTGTGAAAGGAATTGCTTATGATGTAGATGTGGATTTTTTGTCGGGAAAGTATGGTGGAGACGGTGAAAACGTAAGTAAACATGTGGATGGTATCAAAACTTTGCCTGCAACGGGAGGAAATTTTGCATTTGAATTTCCCCCAACAGATGTTTTAATAGAGTATATTCGTTCGGATGGAGCATTGGATAACGGACACGTAAATGTTATTTCTGTTGTACCATATCTTGTTATGAAAGCAGCGGCACTTGGAAGAGGAAAGCCTAAAGATGCATATGACATATATTGTACGATTAATAATTATAAGGGTGGAGTAAGAGAACTTGCAAGTGAATTTGAGCCATATGTAGATAAAGAACTTGTACAAGCCATGTGTCAAAAATTGGATGAAAAATTTGCTTCCGTTTCGCATGTTGGTCCGATAGATGTTGTATCATTTATGGGTATAACAGATGCAGAGGAAAAAGAGCTTATCAAACAGGATGTTTATCAGAAAGTACATTATCTGGTGAATAAGTTGAAAATAGAGTAATGTCGCAGAACAAGGAAAGGGTTAGGATGAGAAATAACAAAGTATGGGTATTCGGTTGTATTGGAATAGTAATATTAGTACTGCTTTTTACTATGAATATTGGCAGTAAAGACAGTTTGGATGATATGGATACGAACCCAAAAGAAACGAATAACATAGATATTAGTGATGATGCCGACCATGATTCCTTAACAGATAAAGAACTAACTATTGAAATTAACGGAGATAAAATATATCCAACAGACACTGATATAATGGACGAACAAAAAATGGGAGGTTGGGTATATTTCAGATATATGATAGAGGAGACTTTTAACAATTATACAGTAGTTTATCCGATACTATTTTGTTATAAAGAGGGTGATTATATTGCCGAGCGCGTCAATAAATCTGCCTGCTACCGCTTTGAAATCGTAGGCGATTATTTATATTATTTAGACTCCACGATGGATTCCCAGGCGCATGGAGCATTATATGTAGCAAAATTAGACGGAACAGATGAAAGATTATTAGAAGAGGAATTGTATGATTTTCAAATTGTAGATGAACAGTATATTTATTACACATATAGTTATGATACGATCGGAGTAGGCTTAGAAGGACATGCCTTACATAGAATGAATTTAGACGGTTCTGAGAAAATGATAGCTGCTTACGAAGTATCAGGAATAGATATGGGTACAAGTCATTTTAATTATAAAGTCGAAGATGGCTGTGTTGATTGTGGAACGTTTAAAATGAAGGTTGGAGATCCTGCAGATGGATTTGAAGAAATAGTCTTTAAGGACATCGGGGATAATGATTGGGTTTATTATGTGACAAACAGGTTAATAAAAGCGAGAAAAGACGGTTCGGAAAGAATGGAATTGGATGGAGTGGATGATTATCATTATGAAATTGAAAGTATAGAAGATGACTGGATTTATTATATAAAGGGTGGGGAAAAGTATAAAATCAGGACAGATGGTTCTGGGAAAGAGGAAGTAACGGATGCCGCAATAAAATAGAAAAATTTAAACAACAATAATATAAATTTATGAAAATAGAAAGTTTTTGAACATTGATAACACAAACTTGAAAAAATGAAAAGTTTGTGTTGTCATAAACCCGGAGATGCTTCTAATACTACAACCTACTCAGGAGGCATGAACATATGTGGCTGATCATGGCGGTTTTGTCAGCGTTTTTTGCAGGACTAACATCCATCCTTGCGAAATGTGGAATTAAAAAGACGGACTCTGATGTAGCTACGGCAGTACGGACTGTTGTGGTTTTGTTATTTTCATGGCTGATGGTATTTCTTGTTGACTCATATGGTCAAATCTCGAGTGTTGAGCCAAAATCCTTCTTTTTTCTCGTATTGTCAGGACTTTCAACCGGTGCATCATGGCTTTGCTATTTCAAGGCACTTTCTATGGGAGATGTGAATAAGGTTGTTCCCATTGATAAGTCAAGTACAATTTTGTCGGTACTTCTTGCAATTATATGTTTCAAAGAAACAGAGCATCTCCTGGTAAAGTTATGTTGTACGGCAGTTCTTGCCATCGGAATTTTCCTTATGGTGGAAAAGAAGCAGACGGAGAAAAAAGATGTCACTAGAAAATGGATGTTCTATGCAGTCCTTTCTGCTTTGTTTGCAGCGCTGACTTCTATTTTTGCAAAAGTAGGTATTGTCGGTGTAGAGTCCAACCTAGGTACAGCATTGCGCACAGGTGTGGTGCTTTTGATGGCGTGGGCTATTGTCTTTATGAAAGGCAAGCATAAACAGATTAGAGAGATTGACCGTAAAGAATTATTCTACATATCATTGTCTGGTTTGGCAACCGGCGCATCATGGCTTTGCTATTACTATGCAATCCAGAATGGCATTGTCAGCGTGGTTGTTCCTATCGATAAAATGAGTATTCTTGTAACAGTATTATTTTCATTTCTTGTTTTCCATGAAAAATTAAGTAAAAAAGCACTTGCCGGATTATGTCTGATGGCGGTGGCAACATTGGTAATGGCAGTTTTTGGCTGACTTACACGATAATTACTTATAAAAAAATAGTACAGGGCATATAATTCCTAAGCTTTCAAATCAGACTAACAAAATATTATAATGGAAAAATAGTCATTGCCATGTTATACTTGATATGTATTGACTTTATGTAAGCATTAGTTAAGTTATATTTTTCATATAGAAAAGGAGTCTGTTTATGTCTTCGTTAGAAGAGATTCGTAATCGTTTTAAAAACGATCATTTTGCTACGGATGCCACAGGTATCGTTATTGACTTGGCGGAGCCCGGAAGGGCGGTATGTTCCTTGACTTTGGAGGAAAGGCATATGAATGGGAATAACGTGCCAATGGGCGGCGCAATTTTTACACTGGCGGATTTTGTCTGCGCCATTGCGGCAAACGGACATTCTGAGAGAAATACGGTCAGTCAGAATGTTTCAATTACTTTTCTTGCTCCCGCAAAAGGGAAACGCCTGATCGCAGAGGCATCCTGTTTGAGGGAAGGACGCACCACAGCATTATATACGGCGGATGTAAGGGATGAGTTAGGCACTTATGTAGCTCATGCCGTTTTGAATGCTTATGTTATTAGCTAGCAGATGCAATTTAGGATATGTGATTGGTAAATAATGGTATACTGCAACGAATATACAATTATAAGATAAAAAGGAGGTACCATATAATGGTAATCACGGAACTTTTGGAGCGAAACGCGCGTCTATATGGTTCGGATACGGCGCTTGTTGAGCTTAATCCTTCATCGGAACGTGACCGTGCAGTGACATGGCGGGAGGCGAGCTTGATTGAGAGCGCGGAAAACGGAGCTCCATATCGTCGGGAACTAAGCTGGGCGGATTTTGACAGGCGTGCCAACCGTTTTGCTAATTTGCTCCTTAGCCGCGGTTTGGAGCGGAACGCTAAGGTGGGTATTCTTATGATGAATTGTCTGGAATGGCTGCCTATCTATTTCGGTATTTTAAAGGCGGGTGGGGTAGCCGTGCCTTTGAACTTCCGCTATTCCGCTGATGAGATAAAATACTGTCTTGAGCTTGCAGATGTGGAGGTTTTGGTTTTCGGACCGGAATTTATCAGCCGTATGGATGTGATAGCAGATGATCTTCCTAATGTGAAGATGATGTTTTTCCCGGGAAAAGGAGGACCTTCATATGCGGAGGACTTTTTGAAGCTTATAGGATTCTGCTCTTCCAGTGCACCGCCAATTGCTTTGACTGAGACGGACTATGCGGCAATCTATTTTTCATCAGGAACCACCGGATTCCCCAAAGCAATTCTGCATAATCATCTGTCACTTTTCTCTTCATGTGAAACAGAGCAAAATCATCATGGGCAGACAAGAGAGGATGTGTTTTTGTGTATTCCGCCGCTATATCATACCGGGGCAAAAATGCACTGGTTTGGTTCTTTGATTTCAGGCGGAAGAGCTGTGCTTCTTAGGGGTGTGAAACCGGAGTGGATTCTCAGGGCGGTTACGGAAGAAAAATGTACTATTGTATGGCTGCTGGTACCCTGGGCACAGGATCTTTTGGATGCCATTGACTCCGGAAATGTAGATATGGAGCATTATCTGTTGGAACAATGGAGACTGATGCATATAGGAGCACAGCCTGTTCCACCAAGCTTAATCCAGCGATGGAAGAAGCATTTTCCTCATCATAAATATGATACAAACTATGGTCTCAGCGAATCTATAGGTCCCGGCTGTGTTCATCTTGGCGTGGAAAATATACATAAGGTAGGAGCTATCGGAAAGCCCGGCTATCGCTGGGAGGCTAAGATTGTAGACGAGCAGGGGAATGAGGTCGCGCAGGGAGATGTTGGTGAACTCATTGTCCATGGACGGGGAGTTATGCTCTGTTATTATAAGAATCCCGAAGCTACGGACGAGGTTTTAAAAGACGGCTGGCTTTATACGGGAGATATGGCACGAATGGACGAGGATGGATTTATCTATCTGGTTGACCGGAAGAAGGATGTGATTATCTCAGGAGGAGAAAATCTATATCCGGTGCAGATAGAGGATTTCCTGCGTCGAAACGAAAAGATTAAGGATGTGGCTGTTATTGGGCTTCCGGACACCAGACTTGGTGAAATAGCGGCGGCTGTTATAGAACTTAAGGAGAATGTTTCCTGTACGGAAGAGGAGATAATGACATTCTGTGAGGAGCTTCCCAGATATAAACGACCAAGAAAGATTATATTTGAAGATGTTCCGAGAAATCCTACGGGTAAAATTGAGAAGCCCGTTCTAAGAGAACGATACTGTCATGGCAGTCTCGTTGAAGTACAAATTAAAAATTAAGGGAGAAAACAAAAATGGATCTTTTTATCAAGATTTTAATGTTAATTATTTTTTTCGGAGTTATGGTTGCAATTGGACTTTACTGCCGACGGAATGCTACTGATGTCAACGGGTTTGTATTGGGAGGAAGAAGCGTAGGTCCTTGGCTTACCGCCTTTGCCTACGGAACCAGTTATTTCTCAGCAGTAGTTTTTGTAGGCTATGCGGGGCAGTTTGGATGGAAATACGGAATTGCAGCCACCTGGGCAGGACTGGGTAATGCTTTCATAGGTTCTCTTCTTGCATGGGCTGTGCTGGGACGCCGTACACGTATTATGACACAGCATCTGGACAGTGCCACCATGCCGGAATTCTTCGGATATCGTTTTGAGAGCAAACCATTAAAACTGGCAGCATCGGCGATCATCTTTATCTTTTTGATTCCATATACAGCAAGTCTTTATAATGGTTTAAGCCGACTGTTCGGTATGGCATTTGATATTGATTACAGCGTGTGTGTTATAGCTATGGCAGTGCTTACGGGTATTTATGTTATAGCCGGCGGCTATATGGCTACTGCAATCAATGATTTTATTCAGGGAATTATCATGATCTTCGGCATTATTGCCGTGATTGCTGCGGTATTGAATAGTCAGGGCAGATTTATTGCGGCGCTTAATGCACTGTCAGCAGTGAGTGATGAGTCGGTATCTACGGCCCCAGGCGTTTTTAATTCATTCTTCGGACCTGATCCGCTGAACCTTTTAGGCGTGGTTATATTAACCAGTCTCGGAACATGGGGACTTCCGCAGATGGTACAGAAATTTTATGCCATCAAGAGTGAGAGTGCAATCAATAAGGGTATGGTTATATCCACAGTATTTGCAACCATAGTTTCCGGCGGCTGCTATTTCCTAGGTGGTTTCGGAAGACTTTTCAGTGACAGGATTGACATTGCAGCTAACGGCTATGATTCAGTGGTGCCTACCATGTTGTCCGGACTTCCTACAATACTGATTGCAGTGGTAGTCATTCTGGTGCTTTCAGCCTCAATGTCCACGCTTTCTTCACTGGTATTGGCATCAAGCTCTACTTTAACACTGGATTTCATTAAAGGTAATATTATAAAAGAAATGGATGAAAAGAAACAGGTCAAATGGATGCGTGTTCTTCTGGTAGTGTTTATTGCAATTTCAGTCGTAATTGCGCTTATACAGTATCGTTCTAACGTTACATTTATAGCACAGCTGATGGGTGTAAGCTGGGGAGCATTGGCCGGGGCATTTCTTGCACCCTTCCTATATGGCTTATACTGGAAGCGTACCACTAAGGCAGCATGCTGGGTGAGCTTTTTATTCTCTACGATTGTGATGCTTGCTAACATTTTCTTCCGTTCAAGCTTTCCTGCATACCTGCAGTCACCAATCAATGCCGGTGCATTCTGTATGCTGGCAGGACTTGTGATCGTGTCTGTGGTAAGTCTGGTAACAAAGGCGCCTGAGCAGAAGACTCTGGATAATATTTTCTCCTGCTATGATAAGAAGGTAACGGTTTCAGTAAAAGATTCCATTGGCGAGTAGGTATTAAGGAGGAAAATGATTTATGAAAACACTAATGCTTGGTAACGAGGCTGTTGCCAGAGGTCTTTATGAGGCAGGTTGCAGCTTTGTATCCAGTTATCCCGGAACGCCCAGTACAGAAATTACTGAGTGTGCGGCGAAATATGAGGAATTATATGCAGAGTGGGCTCCTAATGAAAAGGTGGCTCTCGAGGCGGCGTTTGGCGCTTCTTTGGCGGGAAAGAGGAGTTTCTGCGCTATGAAGCATGTAGGCTTAAATGTAGCGGCTGATCCGCTTTTTACTATTTCATATACCGGTGTTAATGCGGGGCTTATTATTGGAGTGGCTGATGATGCCGGAATGCACAGCTCGCAGAATGAGCAGGATTCCCGCCACTATGCACAGGCGGCGAAGATACCTATGTTAGAGCCATCAGATTCTGCGGAGGCGCTTAGCTTTGCGAAGCTTGCCTATGAGATTTCGGAAAGATTTGATACTGCGGTGCTTATTAAGATGTGTACCCGTGTCAGCCATTCGCAGAGCGTAGTTGAGACAAGTGAGCGGGTACTTCCGGAGCAGAAGAAATATGAGAAAAATCCCGGGAAATATATTATGATGCCGGGTAATGCGAAGAAGCGTCATCCGGAGATAGAGGAACGTACCAAGGCGCTGACAGCTTGGGCGGAAACGGCAGAGATCAATCGGATAGAAGAGGGCAGCGATAAGTCTTGTGGTATCATTACTTCTTCTACCTGTTACCAGTATGTGAAAGAGGCATGCGGGGATACATATCCTGTTTTGAAGCTGGGAATGATCTGGCCTATGCCGGAGCAGAAGATAAGAGATTTTGCAGCTTCTGTAGATAAACTGGTGGTAGTGGAGGAGCTGGATGGCTTTATTGAGACACACTGCAAAAATCTGGGGCTTTCGGTATCCGGAAAAGATATGTTTTCAAATATTGGGGAGTTGAGTCAGAATCTGGTTAAGGAGAAATTAGGAGAAGCGGTACAGGCAGGACCTTCTTTAGATGAGAGTATCCCTGCGCGGCCGCCAGTAATGTGTGCAGGCTGTCCTCACCGTAGCATCTTTTATGTTTTGAAAAAAATGAAACTTACGGTACTTGGAGATATAGGCTGTTATACGTTAGGAGCAGTACCGCCGCTTGGCGCAATTGACTCTACTGTGTGTATGGGCGCTTCTGTTTCCGGACTTCACGGCTTTGTAAAGGCGAGTGATGAGGAGTGGGCAGGAGGGACTGTGGCGGTTATAGGTGATTCCACATTTATTCATTCAGGCGTTACAGGACTTATCAATATTGCTTACAATGAATCCAACGCTACCGTGATCATATTGGATAATTCTATCACCGGTATGACAGGACATCAGCAGAATCCAACCACTGGATATAACCTGAAAGGAGATCCTTGTACGAAGATCGATTTGGAAAGTCTGTGCCATGCTGTTGGAATCAGACGGGTGAGAGTAGTGGATCCTTATGATATGGAAACCTGTCAGGAGGCGATTAAGGAAGAGCTTTCGGCGAAAGAGCCTTCAGTTATAATTTCACGTCGTCCCTGCGCATTGCTAAAATATGTGAAGCATCCGGGGCCCATATGTTCTGATCCTGAAAAGTGTAAGGGGTGTAAGGCGTGTATGAATATCGGTTGCCCGGCAATAAGCATGGAGAACGGCAAGGCAAAGATTGACGATACACTCTGTGTGGGTTGCGGAGTCTGCAAACAGCTCTGTAAATTTGACGCATTAGGCTAGGGTGAAAGGAATGGAGATAAAATATGGAAACTAAGAATATTATGATCGTGGGTGTTGGTGGACAGGGCACACTGCTTGCAAGTAAACTTCTTGGACGTCTGCTCCTTGGCAAAGGATTTGATGTAAAAGTCAGTGAGGTGCATGGTATGAGCCAGCGTGGAGGAAGCGTTGTCACTTATGTACGTTGGGGTGACAGAGTTTACTCGCCCATTATAGACAAAGGACAGGCGGACTGCATTCTTTCTTTTGAGCTTTTAGAAGCGGCCCGCTATACGGAATATTTAAAGCCGGGCGGCAGGATTATAGTCAACAGTCAGCAGGTTAATCCTATGCCTGTGATCGCAGGCACGGCAGTTTATCCCGAGAAGCTGGAAGAGAAGCTTGGAGCGCTTGGAATCAAAGTGGACGCGATTGATGCGCTCGCCCTGGCGGAACAAGCAGGAAGCAGCAAGGCTGTGAATCTGGTGCTCATGGGCAAACTGGCTGGTCACTTTGACTTTACACAGGAAGAATGGATGGATGCAATTGAGCATAGTGTACCGCCTAAATTTCTGGAGCTTAATAAGAAGGCATTTGAGTTGGGACAGAGCGCGTAGGGTGAAGCAAGGGACTGCTTCTAATTAATACTTTGGAGATAGGAATTTATGGAAAAAAGAACAACACGTTTTCTAAATGTAAGCCTTGTTCTGGTATCGATTTTTTGTATAATTATATTTGTTATTCAAGCAATTTGTGTGAATCATATGGGAGAAGATGCAATCAGGCAGCTGGGTGTCTTTTACATGTCTGGAATCAGCGAACAGGTATCGTCCCATTTCGGGACTACAATTGAGCTTCGCCTGTCACAGGTAGAGTCGCTTGTAGATTCCGTTCCACCCGGACGTGCTACGAAAGAAAGCTCTATGCGGATAGCGCTGAACTATAATGCACGCTCCATAGGATTTGAATATCTGGCTCTTTATACAGAGGATGGAAACTTTCACATGCTCTACGGCTCTCAGGTGACGGCAGATGTTCCGGAGAGTTTTCACCGCTCTGTTCAGGAAGGTAAATATAATGTTTGCGCAGGAAAGGATGCAACAGGAACTCCGGTTGTTTTAATGGGGGTGCCGGCTGTTTATCCCATTGGGGACGGAAACACAAGCATTGGACTGGTTGCAGGACTGCCAAGCAGATATCTCGATGATACATTGGAGACCAATATCCGAAGCAATATCATGGAATATTCGATTATCCGCAAGGATGGCAGCTATGTTTTGAATAACGATAACGTAGAAGACGAAAATTATTTTGAGCGTGTTGAAAACCTTTATGAAACCTGCAATGGAAAAGAACCGGCTCAGTATGCTAAAGAACTTCAAGGCGCATTGGAAGCCGGCAGGGATTATACAAGTGAAGTTATGATCGCGGGCGAATCATGGAATCTCTATTGTACCAGTCTTCCGAATTCAGAGTGGTACCTTATTTTGAAAATTTCCCATAATACACTGAATGAGACGGTAAATCTTCTTCAAAGAAAATGGTCCTATGTTTCCGTTGGCGGCGGCAGTCTGATCATATGTGCACTACTTTTTGTCTTTTTTGGATACTACCGTCTGTCCAAAATACATATGCGGGCATTGGAGGAAGCCAGAAAAACCGCGGAAGAGGCAATGTTAGCAGCGGAGCATTCTAACAGGGTGAAAAGTGAATTCCTCTCTAATATGAGCCATGATATCCGCACACCGATGAACGGCATTATGGGAATGACATCAATTGCCATCGGCAGTATAGATAATCCGTCACGAGTGCGCTCATGTTTGAAAAAGATACATGTATCCAGCCGCCATCTGCTGGGACTGATCAACGATATGCTGGATATGTCCAAAATTGAAAATGGAAAGCTTATATTAAATATGGAGCCGCTATGTATTCGTGATATTATGCAAAATATTGAGACAATCATCCAACCACAGATACAGGAGAAAAATCAGCATTTCAATATTTATGTACATGATATCTATCATGAAAATGTGTGTTCAGACAGAGTCCGCTTAAGCCAGATCCTTTTGAATATTCTCGGGAATGCGGTCAAGTTTACCCCGGAAGGCGGAAAAATTGAGGCTGACTTGTATGAAGAGGCTTCTCCGAAAGGAAATGGATATATTCGCTCCCATTTACATGTAAAAGATAATGGCATAGGTATGTCCAAAGAATTTCAGGATAAAATATTTGATGCGTTTGCCAGAGAAGACAACGCCCGTGTGGATAAAGAGGCCGGAGCCGGAATGGGGCTGACCATTACCAAGCATATTGTAGATGCAATGGGCGGTACCATTACTGTAGAAAGTGAGCAGGGAAAAGGAAGTCATTTCCATATTATTCTGGATATGGAAAAAGCAGTACACCAGGAGAAAGAACTTCATTTGCCGAAGCGGAATGTTTTAATTATAGATGATGATGAAAAAACAGGAAATCTTGCTATAGCCTCGTTAGAATCCATTGGGCTTAATGCAGAGGCTGCTACAGATATCAAACAGGCTTTCCGGATGATAGAGGAGCGCTGCGGCAAAAATGAATGTTATCACATGATCCTGCTGGATTGGGATATGCAGGGGCAGGATTGGATGGAGACTGCCGAAGAATTGTTTGACCGCTTTGGTCAAGAATTGCCTATCATAATCCTGACTGACGGTGAATGGGATGAATTGGAGGTACAAACTGAAAAAACAAACATCTGTGGTTTTATTTCAAAGCCCCTGTTCCGTTCTACTCTTTATTATGCCCTGCGTCAGTTTGCAGAAGCAGAGGTAGAACATCAGGAACAGAAAGATGAATCTGATATTGAATTAACCGGTAGACGTATACTCGTAGCGGAAGACAACGAATTGAACTGGGAAATTATAAATGCAATACTCGGCGAATTTGGCATGGAAGCAGAGTGGGCGGAAAACGGAAAGATTTGCGTGGAACTATTTGAACGCTCTTCGCCGGGGTGGTATGACGCCATATTAATGGATCTTAGAATGCCTGTTATGACAGGCTTTGAAGCGACAACCACAATACGAAAGCTAAGTCGGGAAGATGCACAAACCATCCCAATTATTGCAGTCAGTGCAGATGTATTTGAAGATGATGTTCAAAAATGTCTTGACTGTGGTATGAATGCCCATACGGCAAAACCCTTAGAACCACAGGAAATTATCTCCCTGTTATGCCGGTATATAGGGTGAAAAATAAATTTTTCACCCGCGAGTTTGCGCTTACGCCCAAACATCGAAGATTAAGCGGAAGGTATGGTTATTGATATGAAAAAAATATATGTGTTGATAGGCTGCCTATTGTCTGTGCTTCTTTTGTCCTCTTGTGGTAGCAAAAATCCAAATATTGAATCGGAGGAAGACAGCGAAAACGGAGAAAATACAGAACTGACTTTATGGACTTTTCCAATAGGCAACTGGGGAAATCCTACGTCGGTAGGAAGCATGTTGGCCGATTTTCATAAAGAATATCCTGATATCCATATTTCTGTGGAATATTTAAGTTACGATACCGGAGATGAAAAAATCAATCAGGCCGCTTTAGACGGGAATATGCCGGATCTTATTTTGGAAGGACCGGAGCGCCTTGTGGCAAGCTGGGGTGAAAATGAATGGATGGTTGATCTGGCTGATTTGTGGGAATCTGATAAGGCTGGTGAAGTATATGATAATATAAGAAAAGCCTGTCAGCACAGAAACGGAGATTATTATGTGTTTCCAATCTGTATGTCTGCGCATTGTATGGCTATTAATTATGATCTGTTTAAAGAGGCCGACGCACTTCAGTACATTGATGAAGAAACACACACCTGGACGACAGAGGATTTTATCAAAGCGGTTCAGGCTTTGAATGATTATGGAACTGCCCGAGAGCAGAATATAAATGCGGGCATCATATATTGTAAAAATCAAAGCGGCGATCAGGGAACACGAGCCTTGGTGAACAATCTGTATGGAGGCTCTTTTACCGATGCTGAACATACATCTTATACAGTTGACAGTGAAGAAAACAGGAAAGCCCTGCAGCTTCTTTATGATTTAGATGGAATCACCTTTGAACCTTCTTTTACCTCTGCGGATGCAATTGACATGTTCTGCAAAAAAGAAACTGCTATGTGTTTCTGCTGGAATGTGTCTATGGAAGTACAGCAGACTATTAACCATCCTGATTTGGATTTTGAAGTTTTTCCGATGGCTTTTCCGACCAGCGAAGATACACCGAAGCTACAGGGTGGTATCTGGGGATTTGGTATTTTTGATACCGGCAGTGAAGAACGGATTTCAGCAGCAAAAACTTTTATCCGTTATATGACAGAAAATGATGTTCCATACACCAGGGCTGTAAGAGCTACTTCTTACTGGCCGGTGCGGGATATGGATAATATATATGAAAATGATATGCTTATGACAGAATACAGCATTTTTACTCCATACATGGGCGATTATTATCAGATTACCCCCGAATGGTCTAAGGCGCGTACTGCATGGTGGCAGCTGCTGACGAAGATTGGAGATGGGAGCGATGTTTCGGAGTCGGTGAAAAACTTTCCTTCCCCAGAGTGATCAGAAGAAAAGCTGAACCTTGCTGACGTTTGCAACGTTCGATACAAACATCGCAGGATATTGGAAGCGTGGAGAGGATTGGTATGAATGGATATGCATTATTAGTGTTTTTTCTAATTGCTTTTTTTGGTATAATAACATCAGGCATATTTCTGATAATGATGATTGTCGCAGCCATAAAAAAGAGTAAAAAATTAGCAAAAAATGCGTTTAAGGTAGTACTTGTGTATGTGTTGGCTTTAGCCATATATATTGCCATAGAGAAATTTCAGGAAATTCGCTGTAATATGATACCACAGTTGTCGGTTCATGATAATCAGATGACTATCATGAACTATGGGGCTGATCAATGGGGAAGCCACGCCATATATCTCTGTTCTGAGGATGGAATTATTGAGGAAATTGATACACCATCTTATTGGCATAGGATGTATGCGCACAGTAAATTTGGCTATACCTTTGAAAGCAGGGCTTCCGGTAGTTTATATGTAGTTGTTGCTGAGATTGATTGTGCCGATTTGTCATATGCTGATATTTATGATGTAAAAGTAGATCAGGATGGTTTTGTAGCGGCTGAAAAAGTGGAGAATATTGATATCGACCTAAACATGTATAGAAGCAGTGTAGAAGAATTGCTAGAATACCTTGTTGAGGAATACGGCTTTTCGAGAGAGGTTTTAGATGAAACGTATGGTTATTATATGAGGTAAGAAAAATAGTGTAAATAAATATTTGGAAGTGGGACTCTGTTGGAAATCATAGACAAGTATAATGCCATGGGAGGACGGCCGGAGGGCATTATCTTTTCAGAGGACAAGTTGATGTATGGAGAGATTTGATATGGCCTTTTTTAATCATATAGGAAAGAAAAAGAATAAAGAACAAACCGATAATATGATGGAAATGCTTCAGGCTCCAGAGGCGGAACCGTTATCTTCGGAGAAAAATGAGCCTGAGAAAAGCAGGTTTCTTAATCCGGAGGAACAATACATTTCCCAAGATAAGAGTGGGCATCGAACTTCGGAGAAAGAAAGAACGACGCCGGATAACTCTAATGAAAGAACTGTTTATGGGGAGCCGATTTTTATAAACGGTTCGGATTATCTTTTGCGTATAAGTGAAACAAAGATGGAGGCCATGCTTACTTTATATCGACGTTTTTCCGTAGAGGAACTTCAGGGCATATTAGAAAAGAATGGCATTGTTTGCGGTATCATCGAAAAAGCATTGGAAGAGCTTGCAAAAGGGAAGCAGAATTATGAGGAAACGCTTGTAGCAACCGGCACTGCCGCAAAAGATGGACGTGACGGATTTTTTGAATATCACTTTAATCCAAATCCTGAAACAAAGCCGATTATATTGTCAGATGGCTCGGTAGATTATAATGTACTTGGGAAGATAGAGCTTGTGACAAAAGGGCAGCTTCTTGTAACCTATCATTCGGAAATGCCTGCTGTAACCGGCAGAGATGTTATGGGTAATACAATTGATGCCTATGAGGGTAAAGGTTTGCCGCCCTTACAGTGTAAACGCTGTGAGTACGATGAGACCGACTGCAAATATTATGCCGGCACTGAGGGGAATGTCACAATAGAAGGGAACCTTTTGACTGTAACGCCGATTTATGTGGTAGAAGGTAATCTGGATGCCGCTACAGGAGATTTGGATTTTCATGGGGATGTGTTGATACAGGGTAACGTATTTGCAGGTGTTACCGTAAAAACAACAGGAAACATCACCGTAAACGGTCATGTGGAAACGGCAAATCTTTTTGCAGGAAAAGATGTAATTTTAAAAAACGGAATGCAGGGTTCAGGAAACGGTGTTATTCGTGCGGGTGGTAATGTTATGGCACGTTTTATAGAGCAGGCACAGGTATTTGCCGGAAATGAGATCAACACGGGAGCTTTGTTGAATTGTGAAGTGGAAGCGGGACATAATGTGGTAATCTCCGGTGACCGGGGGACTATCATTGGCGGCACTGTTACAGCGGTGGAGCAGATTTCTGCAGCTTCTATCGGAAACCGTGCCGGATTGACTACGCAGCTGGTTATCGGTCTGGATAGTGATTTCAAGTCCAAGATGGGCGAAATTGACCGCCTGATGGAAGAGTATCAGGACAACATGACGGATGCAATTCATACGCTGGACCGTATTGCCTATCAACTGAGGTCACAGCCTGCTAACCCTGAGCTTAATAATCAAAAAGCAGAGCAGATGCGCAGAAAGATCAATTATCAGTTAAAATTAAAGGAAACTGCTACGGAGCGGGAGCGGTTGATTGATATCAATAAGCGTTCTGCTGATGGAAAAATTATTGTTGGCGGGATTGCCAACGTTGGATGTATTATTATCATAAATGGTATGCGTGAGAAACTGAATTCGGAGTATCGTGATGTAACATTTAAAAAGAGTAGGAAAGAAATAAGAATTTTATCGAATAGGCAGTAGGGGCTATGGACGTAATTTGTTAATTTTTTCACAAGCTATATAAAAAAGCAAATTTAAAAATAGAGCGTACAAGGTAAATATTCTGAAATAGAATAATAAAAGGCAGATTGAAATGAATCTGCCTCTTTTTATAAGCTGTCAAGCTGTCTGCAAAAATATTTATTATTTATCAGTTTGATTAACTAAATGAAACATAAAAACGCTGTTGTGCTGCCTGATCGTCTTCTTGTGATAAGTTCAAAGCGTTAATATATGCGTTACCGTTACCGTCAGCAGTAACCTGTGTACTGTTGTCGTTTGATCCAGCCACATTAGTCTCTGTTGCTGATTTCATTGTATTATTTGCATCGCCTAATATAGATGATTGGAATGTTGTCGCTCTTTGCTCCCTTTTCTCCATCTTTTCGAGCTCATTCTGTTTTCTTTCCGTATCTATACCACGCTTTTCGTCCTGATTCATTTCGCCCTTTAAAATAGCAATGCCGTCTCTGGTTCTGGCTATGACACTTCCCTGATGATTTGCCTGCTGCACAGAAGCGTCTGCTGATACCATTGCACGAATCTCTTTGTGAGATAGACCGGTATCTGCAGCCATATTACTGTCTGTAGCTTTTGCTTCTTTTTCGGAGACGCTTTCCTCTTTGGCTTTATCAGCTTGTTCTTTTTCTGTATCTACGCCACGGGTATCATCTTGATTCTTTTCAGCCTTTAAAACAACTGCACCATCGCTATTTCTGGTTATGACAGATTCCTGGCTACCTGTCTGCTGCTGGTCGGCTGGCAGGTTCTTTTCGTCTGCCTTATCTGAGGATGTCGTTTGTGTTTGTAATTTATCTTCTGATTCTTCCTCTTTTGCAGGTTTCTTATCTTCTCTAAGCTCAGCCAGCATACTTTCTCTTTTCTGTGCTCTGAGAAGCTCTTCCTGCTGCTGTTTCAATTTTTCATTGAGACTGGATATTTCTTTCTTAAGTTTCTTTTTCTCATCAGACTTTTCATTAACAGAAAGTTCTTCCTTTGAAGATATCTTCTGCACTTGTTGCTCTATGTCTGTAATTTCATTTTGGATATTTTTGATTTTTGGATCTGTTGAAGCTGCCTTAATCATTTGCATATTTGACATACTGTTTGTTGATGTTATACTGCCAATTCCCATAGCACATTCTCCTTCCCCTCAAAAGGATGTTTTCAGACAACATATCCTTTAACATGTATTTTGTCTTATAATTGTAATTATCTATATTGTACTATTATTTATAGGTAATAAGCAAGACTATTTTTGCTATTTTTTATGTAAATTAGTTTATTTTTTTAAAATTATCTGAAATAATTGTTGAGAGAGCATATATAAATGCTTGGATGTAAAAAATAATATGATATTTACGGGTTGAAGTCGAATAGGAAATATATATTAGTTTTATAACCCTCTTGCAGCTTGCTTTCTATCTCTATTGTTCCATGATGTGCTTCAACAATTTGCCGTACTAAAAGAAGCCCTAAACCATGACGGAGGTCTAAGCGGTCATCGGTACTTTCCATATAGTGTGGTTTGTTTTTCAGTTCTTCTAATTTTTCAGTAGCAACACCAATACCATTATCCTGAATGGTTAAAAGCAGTTTATTATCCGTTATCTGCAGTGCTAAAATGATTGTACAGCCTTCTGGATTGCTGTGAATGCTATTTTGAACCAGATTATTTATGGCGCGTGTGATCAATTTGGCATCACATTCTATCATGGTGTTTTCAACGGTAGGAGATATATTTACTTCTAATGAATAGCAATCCGGCAGACCACTATTTATCAAGTCTATAGCATAGGAACGTAATAATTTTGAAAGGCGGATATTTTCTTTCTGTAGAGGTTGCATTTCATATTCAAGCTTAGATACGAGATTCAAATCTTGTACTAAATCTTTTATTTTAGTACTTTGTCTGGATATGATAGCAGCCTGTTCTTTAATCTGGTTACCGGCATCTTTGTCATTCACAATTCTTTCCGAATATCCCATGATTATAGATAGTGGAGTGCGTATGTCGTGGGATACTCCGCTGATCCAATTTGCCCGCGCAGTATTCTGGCGGCTGATGATATTGGATGCTTTATTTATACTGGTAGCTATTTCTGACAGCTCGCCATTTACGGTAACATTTATGCTTTTCCCTTCCGATAAGGCTGCAATCGAGGAAATAATGGGTTCAGTGTTTTTGCTGATTTTTGCTTTGGAATGTGAATAGGCAAGAAACAGAACAGCTAAGTCAAATACAAGGATACCAAGAAAAAAGAGTGGGATTCTACGAATTATATCAATGGAATAGTAATTGCTGGTAATTTTTATATAGCTGTTTTTGGGATAACCTATCACTAATAAGCCGTTTTCATCACTCCATATAAATACAGGATAATCTTTAAGATAGCCTCTGGAAAATATTGCAATATCCTGGATAGTATATTCGGTCGGAATTTCTTGCGGCAAATTTACAGTCCAGTTGCAGGAGCCTTCTGTATTCAAATACATTGCCCATAAAGAGTTGGCTGTTAACATTTTTTCTGCATCATCAGTTATACCATTAACAGATGAAGCTTCTGCCACTTCCTTTAGTGTATTCTGTGGAGAGTTGCTTTCAAAGTTTCTTGATATTGCATTGTAAAATGTAAAAGCAAATGCAGTAATGTTTAATACTACAAGGACTAAAATAAGTCCAATAAAAGACAGCAAGTATTTTGAGATATATTTGCTAAATATTTTCATGGCTTTTTCACTTCCTTACAACTAATTTATAACCAAGTCCTTTAATGGTGATAAGTGACACGGGTTTGGAAGGATTGGTTTCGATTTTCTCCCGTATTCGTCGTATATGAGCATTTAGACTATTTTCATATCCAAAAGGATTATCACCCCATAATGCCTCGCATAAGGCGTCAATACTTACAATTCTTCCTTCATTGCGGGATAATGTTTTTAACATTGCGTGTTCCTTGGCAGTAAGGGCAATAATATTTCCGTTTTTATTGACTTCGGCACGACTGAAATCTATAGTGCAGCCTTCCAGCTCTAATAATGGAGAATCCAATTTATAACATCGGCGTAAAACCGCATGAACACGAAGCAGCAGTTCCTGTGGCAAAAAAGGTTTTACCACATAATCATCTGCCCCAAGTCCTAAGCCTGCAAGCTTGTCGGCGGCTTCATCTTTTGCAGTCAGAAATATGATTGGAATATCCGTAAATGTCCGCAATTCTTTCATAAGGGAAAATCCGTCGCCGTCCGGCAGCATGACATCAAGGATTGCAAGGTCGGGCTTTTCATGCATAGCAGAAGATATTCCGGTTTGAACAGAATCTGCTTCAATGATATTCGCAAATCCGTCATCTGATAAAATATCAATCACCAATTTACGCAATTCCGTTTCATCATCAACCAACAAAATTTTCTTTGAATGTAAAAATGAATGTTCCATTTGAATATACCTTTCAAAAATTACTCTTTTGCTAACATAAGAACAGCTCGTAATGCGTGCTGTTCGTTGTTTATTATAGCATAGCAAAATAGTTTTCGAAATCATATGACAAAAAAGTAAGGTAAAAGTAAGGAGAGGAGAAAGTTAATGTCATTTTGGGAGTGTAGACTAAAGAACAAGCAATTGCGAAATTATTATTAAGCGTTATGAACTTGAAAACATTTTTGAAATTGCCCAAAACTAAAAAAGAAGGAGTGGTTTTATGGACTATATTATTACAACGGAGCAGTTGACAAAGAAATATAAGAATTTTATTTCAGTCAATAAGGTTTCCATGCACATTCGGAAGGGCAGTATCTATGGTTTTCTGGGGCCTAACGGAGCAGGCAAATCTACCACAATGAAAATGCTGTTGGGGCTGACATCTCCTACAGAGGGAAGTTTTGTGATTGACGGAGAGCGCTTTTCGGATGACCGCATCAGCATTTTGAAGAAAGTGGGTTCTTTTATCGAATCACCGTCTTTTTATGCAAATCTGACAGGTCGGGAAAATCTTGATATTATCCGCAGGATTTTAGGTTTACCGGAGCGGGCGGTGGACGATGCGTTAGAATTAGTTGGTTTAACAGAGTTTGGTAATCGGCTTGCTAAAAAGTATTCGTTGGGAATGAAGCAGCGTCTGGGACTCGCAGGAGCTTTGATTGGACGTCCGCCAATTCTGATTCTGGATGTAAAATGGAGTATGGTTTTTATTGTGTATTGTGTGCATAGCGTTCAGAAAAAGAGGGAAAAGAGAACACTATACACAAATAGAGCCTAAATTTGTGTATAGCGTCATCAACATATAAGAAAGTAGAAGCAGGTGGAAGGGCATAGCCCTGAAGCCGTTTTTTATTGCCTAAATTATACAAAGTGGTGCAGGATGTTTGTGAACTATTCCGGATAGCATTTTCCGGGGGAGATGGTATAGTGTTGTCCTGAAAAAAAGAAAGGAGGCAGAACATTATGGCACAGCAAAAAAGGATGCCCGGTGCGGCAAGAGAGAAACGCAACAGCTGGAGTCGGGGGAACGGATCATACAGTTACCGGGGGGAACTGAAACATGGTATTTCACTGAACAAGAAATACCTGAGACGGAAAGTGCGCCACAGCGCAGACATTATCCTCAAAGGGAATGGTTACCGGAAAATATGCCGGACAGTCAATATGGTGAACTTTACTTAAAGAGAAGCCATGCACTTTCGTTTATGGAGTGCATGGCCTTTTTATTGAAGAAAACAGTGGAACAGGATATGGCGGTTGAACGATCTTGAAGATTGGAGGGATGGAATGGGTGAGGAAAGCATTCGCCAGGATAAGGAACTGGCAAGGGCGGCAATAAAGGGGCTGACTGCTTATGCAGAGCAGATTGTACACCAGGGGAAAGATGATGAAATACGGCAGGTCAGGAGCCTGGTTGACGCATTAAGCCTGTATTGGGGTGTGGATGAAAAGAGGGATTGGACGGGGGAATTTGATGAAAGGGTGCAGCAGGCCAGGCAGAGAGGGAGCATACCGCAGCGACGCTCCAGCATGTTCCGGATAAAGGCTGTAAATGGGCTGTGTCGATATGCGGAGGAAATGGCTTCGGCCCAGGGCGTGGAGGAAATAGAAAGGATATTGGAGCTCCCGGATGTCATCAGGCGCATGGGGAAGGCTTGGGAAATGTGTCAGAGCGATATTGAAAATGCCTGCCGCAAGATTGAGGATATTGTGAAATCGCTGCAGGCGGCACGGCAGACCGAGGAAATTCACATGCAGTACAGAGGGAGCGGGATAGATAACGAACAGAGGATCAATGAATTTAACCAGGAGAATGCCCCTTTTTATATTGTCGATCACGAGAACGGTAAATACAGCTTATGCCTTGCTTTTTCTTTCCTGGAAGGGGAATATGAACATTTCGGGCAGGATGCGTTTGACCGATATGCACTGGAAATTGGTGATCCGGTTATGGATGATCTGGGGCTGTTTACCCATGGAAATGGGTATGAGTGGCAGACCGTCTTTGAGAAGGTCTTTGAAAGAGACCCAGAAGGCGGCAGGATACAATACGATTGTGAAGCCGGCGGGTTCTTCTGTTATGCGGACAGCCTGTCCCTGCTGGAAGATTTTGGCACACGTTTCAGGGCTGTCTGCATGGATGGGAAAAAATTTGCAGAGCTTGTCAGCATGGCGCTAAAAGAAGCTGCGGAAGCTGCCCAATCCCAGACCATGCAGATGTAAGGAGTGGCAGAATGATAGAGGAAAAAGTGCTGAAAGAGATAAAGGATTTGAGACAGACATATTGGAAAAAAGAGGAGATGTACCATACAGAGCGTAAAAAACTGCTGGAATTGGCAGAAAAGTATGTTGCCGAGAATGATATCCTAAATGATGTTATACGGCTGGAGGAAATAATCGGACTCCTGCCGTACAGCAGATTACGGGACAGACTGTTCGACCATCTGTACGATCTGGAGTATGAAGAAAAACAGCAGCCAGTGCAGGAAGAAGAACAGGGAACAGCGGCAGCAGAAAGCTGCAGAAAGACAGACCAGACAAATTCCCAGGGAAATACCTGCCATTTTGAGGAAGCTGCATCGGAAAAAATCACATTAAAAGAAATAAAGTGCCAGAACAAAATATTCCGGAAGAAAGAGAAAGCGTTCAATGAAGTGAAGGAAAAACTCGAAGATTATGTCATGGGCTACCTTAACAGGAATGGCATAAAGAACGATATTGAAAAGCTGGATGAAGTGATCAACGTCATGTCGGCAGGTATAATACGTTTCAAGCTGCTTGAACGTAAATTTGCCCTGATGGAGGAATCAGAGCATCAACAAGGTGTACCGGAGAAGGATGCAGAAATGCAAGAGGGAGTGGATGCACCACAAGAGCCATATGGCTCACAGGCCACAGGCATGGGTGGAATGCAATAAACAAGAATGGCACCAAGCTGCTGCCGCAGGATGCGGCCAGGCTTTCTGTTATGGCGGAGGCTTGGCCGTTTTTTATTGCCCTGCGGCGGTCAGAAAAAAGATAGAAAGGATGGAGGAAGATGGCATCTAAATTTATGAGTGACATGCCGCTTGCAGGGATGGAGGCACAGATGCAGCAGGTTCCGGGTTTCAGGCCGAGAAAGGGCGGGATATCCGTGA
>JAAUZJ010000051.1 GCA_014804695.1 Lachnospiraceae bacterium | reverse complement strand
ATTGAACCTAAAACGGATGGTAAAAGCAGTCTAAAAGTACTGAATTACCATCCGTTTTATTATAATTTATTAAAACATTCGTATAGATTATCGAAAAAATGAGTTTGTCAACAGGTCCAAGTACAAGCGCTCTCAAATATGAACTTTTCCGTCGAGGAGGGCGAATATGTGGCAATTATGGGCGAGTCAGGTTCAGGCAAGACAACGCTTTTAAATATACTGGCATCCTTGGACCGACCGACAAAGGGAGAGGTGCTGCTTGACGGAAAGAACCTGACTGCAATCAGGGAAAAGGAATTGTCTGCTTTTCGGCGGGATAATCTCGGTTTTGTATTTCAGGACTTTAATTTACTTGATAACTTTTCGCTGAGGGATAACATACTGCTTCCGCTGGTACTGCAGGGAAAATCTGTAACATATATGGAACAAGCGCTTGAACCGATTGCAAAGAGGCTTGGTATCGAGGAACTGTTGTCAAAATATCCATATGAAGTTTCGGGCGGGCAAAAGCAGAGAACGGCAGTAGCGCGTGCGATCATTACAAAACCACAGTTGATTCTTGCTGACGAACCGACAGGGGCGCTTGATTCCAAAGCATCGGAGGGATTGCTTAATGTATTTGGCGATATCAATCGCGCTGGGCAGACGATACTCATGGTAACGCACAGTACAACTGCGGCAAGTCATGCAAACCGCATCCTTTTCATTAAAGACGGGGAAGTATTTCACCAGCTGTACCGCGGAAATCTGACAAACGAACTGCTTTACACAAAAATATCCGATACGCTGACGTTGGCACAGAGCAGCGGTAAATCGGGTAGGGAAGATGAATTTGCAGGCTGAGAAAGGAGCATGGTTATTGATATGAAACATTTATATTGCAGGCTGGCAGTAACAAATCTGAAAAATAACAGACAGTTTTATCTGCCTTATATATTGGTGGGAATCGTTTCTGCCATGATGTTTTACTGTATGCGCGCCATAAAGGGAAATGATGGAGTGAAGATGATGCGCGGTGCCGGTACAGTGGGGATTGTACTTAACATGGGGGTCGTGATTGTCGGAATATGTGCAGGTGTTTTTTTGTTCTACACAAACAGTTTTGTGATGAAACGACGTAAAAAGGAACTTGGCGTATATAATATTCTCGGTATGGAGAAAAAGCATATTGCAAAGGTGATGGCTTGGGAGGCAGTGATACTGTATGTTGATTCGGTTGGCGGCGGACTTGTATTTGGTATAGTTTTCAATAAACTTTTGACAATGTTCCTGTATAAACTGACAGGACTGTCAGAAAAAATTCCGTTTTATGTGTCAGGCTGGAGCTGCTTACAGACGGTGGAGCTTTTTGCTGTAATCTATGTTCTGATGCTGCTGTATAATTTCATACAGGTAAAGCTTACAAACCCAATTGAGCTATTACATTCCGGCAATGTGGGAGAGCGTGAACCGAAGGCAAAATGGATATCGGCGTTGTTTGGAGTTGCGTGTATAGTGGCTGGATATTGTCTGGCAATTTTTACACAGGATATAATCAAGGCGGTAAATATATTCTTTCTGGCAGTTATCTTAGTGATTGCCGGAACATATGAGCTGTTTATGACAGTGAGTATCGCATTCCTGAAGCTGCAGAAACGGAATAAAAAATATTATTATAAAACATCCCATTTTATCACGGTATCCGGTATGCTGTACCGCATGAAGCGCAATGCCGTCGGGCTTGCCAATATCTGTGTGCTCTCAACGATGGTACTTGTGATGGTCTCGACGACTGTCTGCCTGTATGCGGGCATTGAAGATGCCCTGGATAGGACATTTAAAAAGGAAATTACGCTATCCGTTTACTTTAAGAGTGTGCCTGATACCGAAGCGAAAAATTATATAGTAGAGCAGCTTAAAACGGTGGCGGAAAAACAAAATAGAAAACTGACAGATGTGTCAGAATATGTGGATGTCGTGTTTTTGACACACAATGAAGAAAACAGGGTAGCAATCTATGACAATGATGATCCAGCCTATAATTTTAAGGAAATGAGCATGCTTTATGCGATGACCGTAACGGACTATGAAAAATATACAGGGCAGGAACTTGGAGAAATTCAGTATGGAAGCGTGATTGTAGCGGCGACAAATGAATTTCGCTGGGATAGTATAGACATATTTGGACAAACATATCATGTTGCAGGATTAACAGATTGCCCGGATGCAGAAATGGATATAACAGACTTTCTGGGTGATGCCAACGTGTTGTATGCCATTGTGGCGGACGACAGTGAACTTAATAGGATTCGGGGAGAGGTGGACGGCCGGTACCATATCGCGGCGGAAGTGGATGGTACAGCAGCAGAGAGAAAAGCCTATGTATCTGCATTGCAGGAAGCGCTGGATGCTTGCAGGGAAGAATCAGGCTTTACTGTCAGCCTTCTTGATTCGAAAACGGAACAGCGCGAAGAGTATCTGGAAATGAATGGCGGATTTTTGTTCCTCGGACTTTTTCTGGGAAGCATGTTCTTAATGATAACAGTGCTGATTATCTACTACAAACAGATATCAGAGGGTTACGAGGACAGGGAGCGGTTTGCCATTATGACAAAAGTGGGAATGGGTAGGGACGAGGTAAAGGCGGCCATCAACGCGCAGGTGCGCACTGTATTTTTCATGCCGATTACTGTCGCAGTGATTCATCTTATCGCATCATTTCCGATGTTAAAGCTGATAATGTTGATATTCGGACTGTCAAATACAGCATTGTTTATTCAGTGTCTCATAGGAACTGTGGCAGTCTTTGCGGTGATTTACTTAATTGTTTTTAAGACTACATCAAGATGCTATTACAAAATTGTGTTTTAAAGTGCCATATAATTGTAACAGTTCTTATTGTATTTGCATTTTACTGCAAATACAGTAAGAACGTTGTGGTTAGAATCAAGGCAGACGTTAGTCTATAACCTTCTGAAAATGTTGATAATCCTTGCAGGAATTCCAATCGCCGCCCCAGGTAAAGCCATGTGACTTAAAAAGTTTATAGCATAGATCGTTTTCATCTATTTTATAAGGGAAATCTTTAGATCGGTCAACATAGATTTCGCTGCCGGGGGGAGATATATAGGTCTCGCCGCTTCCGTCTTTATTATAGACAACGTAAGGATTGTAAAACGGATTGATATCAATGGCACAGCCCAATGCATGTTTAGACAAGGAAGTAGTGCCGTCTACAACCCTGTAATTAAAGCAGGATGTGTTGTTATCCGTTATGGAAGCCGTATCATCCGCGTCATACTCATCTACGAGTCTGATTTTTTCAATTTGGTACTCATTCATATATAATTCGTAAAAAATTTCAGCCAGATCATTTGCAATACCTTTATTACATATAAGTTCGCCCGACTGTACTTCTCCGTTAAAATCGTAATATAGCACGGAAAGGTAAGATAAATCTTCATAGGATATTGCAGGAACAACATCGTCCTCTAAAGTGTTAAAAACCGGAATGTCCATTGCGGATGCTTCCGATTCCGATACAGGATAGGAAATGCCGGTAATCTTTGCCTTGATACCTTCATTTAATGGTTCATAATAAAAGCCTTCCTTATAAACGGTACGGTCTGAAGAAGATGAAGTTTCGTCTGCGGTATTTTCCTCAGGAGTGTTATCCTGAACTTCCGAATCGGATGCATTATCCTGAGCAGGATTGTCATTTGCGACGTTTTCTTTACTACCTAATTCTTCGTTATTAGCATTACTCATTTCCATTTCATTCTCTTTTTTTTCAGTTTCTTCATCTATATGCAAAGCAGAATCACCATATGCCAGTTCAGGATTTTTGGCGGCATAGTCGGATAAAGTCTCTGAATCCATTAATATATGCACAAGAAAGGAACAGACTATGATTATTGCCATTATAGTAAACAGCGGTTTCAAAAGTTGACGTATATATTTATTGTCCATTAATGCTTGTTCTCCTCGCTCTTTTATAGGAAGAATGCCCGCATTTTGGGCATTCTTTCATGTGAGATTTAGAACTTCTAAGGCAGCTGTGCTGCCTTTGTGAGATCCGCCCTATGGCGTGAGCTTTAGAAGTTCTTCTCACATTACTCACACTAGTTTACCACAAAACTCTCCAATATGATACACGAATGACTTGTAATTATACTCAATTTTTGTTACAATTCAAAAATGCAGGAAGATATGGTAATAATATAAAATGACACATGTGTCAGTATGAAGGCAGTAATGATAAGTATTACAATAAAAGCAGGATAACACAAATGGGAATTATTAAAACAGACAAATTAGTATTTGAATATATAAGGCGTGACGATGAGGGCAATGTAGAGGGCATAACCAGGGCCGTTGACGAGGTTGACTTAGATGTAAAGCAGGGAGATTTTGTTGCGATCCTGGGGCATAACGGCTCAGGAAAATCTACGCTTGCCAAGCATATCAATGCAATTCTTTATCCGACAGAAGGAACTGTATGGGTGGATGGAATGGATACCTCGGAGGATAAAAATCTGTGGGATGTACGTCAGAACGCGGGAATGGTTTTTCAGAACCCCGATAACCAGATAATCGGTCAGGTTGTTGAAGAGGATGTGGGCTTTGGACCTGAAAATATGGGCGTGCCGACTGCCGAGATATGGGAGCGGGTGGAAGAAAGTCTTAAAGCTGTAGGAATGTATGAATTTCGTAAACATTCTCCCAATAAGCTTTCAGGAGGGCAGAAGCAGCGTGTTTCTATTGCAGGAGTAATTGCAATGCATCCTAAGTGTATTATTCTGGATGAACCTACGGCAATGCTTGATCCTAACGGGCGAAAAGAAGTAATACGTGCGGTGAGGGCGCTTAATCTTGCCGAGGGAATTACCGTTGTACTTATTACGCATTATATGGAAGAAATTATCCATGCCGATAAGGTTTTTGTTATGGATAAGGGAAAAGTTGCAATGGAAGGTACGCCAAAGGAGATTTTTTCACAGGTAGAGCGTTTAAAGGAACTGAGGTTAGATGTTCCGCAGGTTACATTATTGGCGTATGAACTGCAAAAAAGCGGCATGAAAATTCCGGATGGGATTCTGACAACGGACGAACTTATAGATGCTTTGATTTAATTTGGGAGATATTTAAACTATGCCTTTAATTTTAGACCATGTGAATTATATATATGGAGGGGATACCGAGCTTGCGGTTCATGCCTTAAATGACGTCAATCTTGTCATACCCGATAAGCAGTTTATCGGACTTATTGGACATACCGGTTCAGGTAAATCAACGCTGGTGCAGCATTTGAACGGACTGCTTAAGCCGACAAGCGGTGCAATTTACTTTAACGGAGAAGACATTCATGATAGTGATTTTGATAAAAAGAAATTGCGCAGCAAGGTAGGACTTGTTTTTCAGTATCCAGAGCATCAGTTATTTGAAATAGATGTGTTTAGCGACGTTTGCTTCGGCCCTAAAAATCTTGGGCTTTCTAAGAAAGAAACGGAGCTTCGCGCTTACGAGGCGCTAAAACAGGTTGGACTGGAGGATGAATATTTTTACCAGTCACCCTTTGATTTGTCCGGAGGCCAGAAAAGAAGGGTTGCAATAGCAGGCGTACTTGCCATGAAACCTGATATTCTGGTTTTGGATGAGCCGACCGCCGGATTGGACCCTAAAGGACGCGACGAAATTCTGGATCAGATCGCAAAGCTGCATGATGAGATGGGAATTACGGTTATTCTGGTGTCCCACAGTATGGAAGATGTAGCTAAATACGTAGAACGGATTATCGTTATGAATAAAGGCAGCGTACTCTATGATGCTGCACCCAAGGAAGTATTTAAGCACTATAAAGAGCTTGAGGCGGTCGGTCTTGCCGCGCCGCAGGTTACTTATATTATGCAGGCGCTTAAGGAGAGGGGCTTACCGGTAAATACGGAGGTTACCACTATTTTAGAAGCAAGGGATGAGATCCTTAGAGTGAAAGGGGTTAAGTAATAAAATGTTACGCGATATTACATTGGGCCAGTATTATCAGGCAGATTCTGTCATTCATAAATTGGACCCACGGGCAAAGCTTGTAGCCACAATTGCGTTTATAATTTCGCTTTTTGTTGTGAATAATGCCTTGGGCTACTTAGTGGCAGCAATTTTTCTGGCAGTGGTCATTAAATTATCAAAAGTACCGTTTCGTTTTATTGTAAAAGGAATGAAGACGATAGTTTTTCTTTTACTGATCACGGTTGTATTTAACCTTTTTCTTACACCGGGTGAAGCGCTGGTTTCCGTATGGAAAATTACGATCACTAAGGAAGGACTGCGAACCGCAGTGTTAATGGCAGTAAGACTGATATTTTTGATCATAGGCTCATCGGTTATGACTTTGACAACAACCCCGAATAATCTGACAGACGGTATGGAAAAGCTGATGCGCCCTTTAAAAATTTTCAAAGTTCCGGTGCATGAGGTGGCAATGATGATGTCGATTGCGCTTCGTTTCATACCGGTATTGTTAGAAGAGACCGATAAGATCATGAAGGCGCAGATAGCCAGAGGCGCGGATTTTGAGAGCGGAAATCTTATAAAGAAGGCAAAAAGCCTTGTACCGCTGCTGGTGCCGCTGTTTATATCGGCGTTCAGACGCGCTAATGATCTTGCTATGGCGATGGAAGCAAGATGCTACCGCGGTGGTGAACATAGAACTAAAATGAAGCCGCTTAAGTATAAAAGGTGTGATGGGATAGCGTATCTGGTATTGGGATGTTATCTTGCGCTATGTATAGGAATCAGGGTTATTGTATGATATTTAGCAGAAAGGCGGCATTCATGTGGAAGATGTAGTATTAATAATTTTAATTACACTGGCACTGCTGTTTTGTGCAGGTATTGTTTGCGGAATTATAAGTATTGCTTTTTTAATAAAAAAGAAACACCCAATTATATCGATTATTTTATCTTTTATCTGTTGGTTTGGCATTTGTATTCCGATAGATGCTACCATAGGCTTTTTTATAGGCAGAGTTTCTATGATTTTGATGGGAATATATTGTATATGTGTAGTTGTTTGTTCTGTAAAAATTCTTAAAAAAGCTGCAAAATAAGAAATTTTAATTATTATAAGCAAGAACCCCCAAATTAAATGATATGGTAATATAAAATTATGAAAAGAATTATGTTAAAAGTAGCCTATGATGGAACCGCTTATCATGGGTGGCAGATACAACCGAATGGCGAAACGATAGAAGGCGTCTTAAACAGATGCCTTTCCGAACTTTTGCAGGAAAAAATAGAAGTTATCGGAGCCAGCAGGACTGATTCCGGAGTGCATGCCAGAGAAAACATAGCGGTTTTTGACACCGATACACTCATGCCTCCGAAAAAGGTCGCATATGCTCTTAATGCAAGACTTCCCGAAGATATCAGAATTCAGAAGTCCGATGAGGTTGAAGCGAATTTTCATCCGAGGCACTGTGACAGCCGTAAGACTTATGAGTATAGGATATATAATGCGACGTTTTCTATGCCGGTTGAACGCCTGTATTCATATTTTACCTATGTTCCTATGGATGTGGAAAAGATGCGTGAGGCTGCCGGATTTTTTGTTGGTACGCATGATTTTAAGAGCTTTTGCAATGCGGATACCCAAGTAGAAAATACAGTGCGTCAGGTAGAAAGTGTAGAAGTAGGCAAGGCTGACAATGTTATTACAATCAGGGTAACCGGCAGAGGCTTTCTTTATAATATGGTAAGAATTATGGCAGGAACGCTGATGGAAGTGGGAAGAGGAAGGCTTATGCCTGAGGATATAGTTCAAATTATAGAGGCAAAAGACAGGACCGCAGCCGGACCGACAGCCCCTGCCTGTGGCCTTACTTTGATAAAATATGAATTTTTGTAGATAAGATATTATTATATTGAATGAAAAATGATGGAAAATATTAAAAAAATTGGTTGACACGCTAGGACGCGTATAATATAATATTTTACTGTGACAGTATAAAAAATGTCTTATCATAGCCCCGATGAGACATTTTAATATAGTAATAATAGGATTGTTTGAGTGTTTTATAAGTGTGGCCGGACATCTGCATGTTAGAACATAAGAACAATTAAAGAAGACGATCAACAATAAGGTTGGATTGATTATCACGGAGGTAAAATAATGAAAACTTTTATGGCTAGTCCAGCTACTATCGAAAGAAAATGGTATGTAGTTGATGCTACAGATATGACACTTGGACGCCTTGCATCTGAGGTTGCTAAAGTTTTAAGAGGTAAAAATAAACCTATTTTCACACCCCATATGGACACAGGTGATTATGTAATTGTTGTAAATGCAGAAAAGGTTAAAGTTACAGGCAAGAAGCTTGAACAGAAAATTTACTATCACCATTCTGATTATGTAGGCGGTATGAAAGAGACTACTTTAAAAGAAATGATGCAAAAGCATCCTGAGAGAGTCGTTGAACATGCTGTAAAGGGCATGCTTCCAAAAGGACCTTTAGGAAGACAAATGTATAAAAAACTTCACGTGTATGCAGGACCTGAGCATGAACAGGCAGCTCAGAAACCAGAAGTATTAACATTTTAATTAAAGGGACTGAAAGGAGAAAATTAAAATGGCTAAATCAGCAAAAGCAGCAGTAAAATATTATGGAACCGGTAGAAGAAAAAAATCTATCGCCAGAGTATACTTAGTACCGGGAAAAGGTGATGTTACAATTAATAAGAGAAGTATTGACGATTATTTCGGACTTGAAACTCTTAAGGTTATTGTACGTCAGCCGTTGGTAGCTACAGATAATGTAGAGAAATTTGATGTAATCGTAACTGTAAAAGGCGGCGGATACACAGGTCAGGCGGGCGCTGTAAGACATGGTATCGCAAGAGCGCTTCTTCAGGCAGATCCTGAGTACAGACCAGTACTTAAGAAAGCCGGCTATCTGACAAGAGATCCTCGTATGAAAGAACGTAAGAAATACGGTCTCAAAGCAGCTCGTCGTGCACCACAGTTTTCAAAGAGATAATAAATGCCGCTTGCGAGCATTTTTATCGACTGAACGAGGAAACCTGTTTCCGAGTTTTCAAAGAGATAAGCAGTTATCTGCGAACAGAGAGATATGGAAACGCCCTGAAATGCTTGCATTTCAAGGCGTTTTTATATCTCTCTGTTCATAGGAACGCAAGAATGACCGAGATGAAGCAAAGCGGAATCGAGGTTATCCTTGCGTTCGCAGATAACGTTCGGGAGTTTTTAAAAACAAAAAATATTAAATTGATGCTACTATTATTGAAGAACTTTAATCAATGTGTTACAATTTGTTCAATCGGTAATTTAATACGCTAAGGAATGGAGAAAAAAATGAAAAAGAAAATTTTAGCTTTCATACTTTCCGGATGTATGTTTATACAGAATTCAGGCTTAGTCCTTGCGTCTGAGCTTCCATCATATACTCAGGTAGAAACGGAACAGGGAGAAACTATGGAAACACCTATAGATGATGGTTCCACATATTCACTTGATGAAAACGGCGAGACCGAAATCAGTGATAGTGGACAATCTGACTCATCTTCCGAAGCTGATAAAGGTGACGCGGACTCCGTATCCGAAACAGACGGAAAAGACGATACAGATTCCGCTGCCGATACGGATGACAAAGAAGGTACAGACTCTTCTGCTGAGACTGTAGACAAAGAGGATAAAGATTCCAACACCGAAACTGAAGACAAAGAAAGTATAGACTCTTCTACAGAAACCGGACAAGAAGAAACAGAAAATACTGATGCTTCTTCCGATAGCGACACTGATGAGAATACCGATTCCAACGAAAATCATGATTCCATTGATACAGAAGATACAGAACAAAATATGACAGATGTGTCAGAAAGTTTCCTGATGGAAGACTCTGAGGGATCACTATCCATGGAACGCGATTTTGCTGAGGAAGAAAATGTAGAAAGTAAATCAAATATACAGTATGCTTATGTTGAACAATATTTTGATACAGATGAGAATACTGTAAGCGCTAAGAGCATGGGAAATGTAAATGGTGTGTATTTTGGTTACACTGAAACAGATTCCAAAGAACACCTCGGAGTTTTGAGTGAATATATTTCCGATGTAAGCTCTATATCGCTCCCTCATAAACTTGGCAGTACATATATGACAGAGATTGGAGAAGGCGTTTTTGAAGGAATGGATGATAAGGATCCTTCTGACACTTCGAAACTTCCCACCCAGTCCACAACCAACAGAAAGCTTCAGAGTGATGGCGAAAACAAGATACTTGAACTTCTCAATGCGGCGAGGATCAAGGAGGGCAAAAGACCGCTTGTTGTGAACAATACACTGCGTCAGACCGCCCGTCGTAAGACTTTGGAGATGTTTAACAGTAACTATTTTGGACATCCAAATCCTGATAATGTTTATACATATGATTGGCTGCGCAATTGTGGCTATCCGTTGCAGAAATGGGCGGAGAATATAGCATATAAGTATAATTCCAATAGCGCTGAGAATCTATATAATCAGTGGAAAAAGTCCAATGAGCATAATAACAATATGATGAACGATGATTACCGCTCTGTCGGTATCGGCGTTTATACGGATGAAAAAGGAACAATCGTAGGAACGCTGATCCTGTCCAGTGTAATATTCCAGAACGTTACTAATGTTTCTATAGAATTTGGTTACGAAAAGATTGGAAATCGCGCATTTAAAGATTGCAGCAACTTATCCACTATTACGATCCCGTCTACGGTATCCTATATTGCAGATGATGCATTTGACGGTTGCAGTAAGCTGACTATACGTGGAAAAGAGGGTTCATATGCCCAGACATATGCCGAAAGTAAAGGAATTAAATTTAAGGCAGTGAAAGAAAGCTGGCCTATAGAAAAGTTTGGCTTTGATGACGAAGAAATCTATCTGGAAGTCGGTGACTGGGATTATGCAGGTGTTACGATAAAGCCGGCTGATTATAAGCATCTTGTAAAGATTACTACAGAAGGAAACGCTATAGCTTATCAGGCTGACGGAACCGTTCATGCACTTACAAAAGGAACTACAACAATTACGGCACGCGTAGTAGATGATGAAGAAATCTGTAAAATTATAGTTGATGACGCCCCGCTGATTCCGATGCAGAGTATAGGCTTTTTAGACAAGGAGCTGGTACTTTATGAGGGAGAAAGCATCAAACCTGCAATTCAAATAGTGCCGGTTAATACTACGGACACTGTGCAATTATCTTCATCCAACAAGGCGGTGGTTACAGTTGACGAAGATAACACCGGGGAGATTACTGCATTGAAGGCAGGAAATGCGGTTTTAACAGTATCCGGAATGGACAGCAATAATGTAGTAAGAGTCAGTGCCGACATAAATGTAAGGGTAGTAACTAATAATAATACGATTCAGCTGCCGGGAGGTATAAAAGCAGTTACAAACATATCTCCTACGCTTGCTAAGGTTACACTGCCCGATGGCTATTCATGGAAAGAACCACAGACCAAACTAAAGGCCAATGATAAAGAGCCGGTTCAGAGTTTTGTGGCACAGTATAACAAAGGAACTATTTTGCAGGATTGTATAATCCCTGTATCTGTCAGTAAGGTATCGGGAATGGTTGTCAGTATGGATGGCAAGAGCCTTGCTTCCAGCCAGAAATTGTCGCTGCTTTCACAGTATGAGCTTATACCCTCTGTAAAATCAGTGGGAGAAGAGGTGGATCCGGCATTTTTTGATGTGAACTACCAGGTTGATAAACCGGCTGTTATGAATGTGGAGAAAAGGACTTCAGGAGGAAGGACTTCCCTTATTCTTACTCCGCAATCAAGCGGAAAATGCAGTGTAACAGTAGAGGTTAAACTTAAAGACGAAAATGGCCGCTATTACGGAGCCTCAACTAAGGCCTATGGCACATATAAGAAAAAGTATACATTCCAGGTAGTAGATGCGGAACTGATAAGCGGCATTACAGTTGCGCTGGTAGATGAAAATTCAGATGGAGAAAATCCGGATGATGAAGACTCAGAGGACAAAAACCTTGGAATAGTATCACTTCTGAGCGATGGTTCAATACAGGCTGATGAAGATGCGACGAAATTCCAACTTAATATAACCGGTCTGGACGGAGAAGGCAATTCAAAAACAGCTTCGTTTAAAGCTAAGTCCAACAATAACAAGATTGTTAAGGTAAGTTCGGTCAAAGGGAAGAATGACGTAATTGAGGTAAGCATTAAGAATGCAGGTAAGACTACAATATCAATTACGGCGCAGGATAAAGGCAAGTATACTAAGAATATAGATGTAATTGTAAAAAGGTATTCACCCCAGATGAACACCAAAACACTTACATTAAATAAGCTTAAAGCCGATGTAGGAGCAAAAATAAATATAGTGCCGGCTGACGGTAACCGGATTAGCAGTGGCGGAATAGCCTTATATGAGGATAAGGATACTAAAAAGGTTTCAAGTTTGTTTGATGTAAGACGTATCGGTAATACGGATTCGTATGAGGTGGTTTTCAGAAACGGAATTTTATCAAATGTAACAAAGAACTCATACAAACTTTTCCTTAAAGTAACAACCGAAGAACAGGGCAGGGAGTATGTGTATCCGCTTACGATCAGACTTAAAAATACCAAACCTTCGGTTAAATTGAAACAAACCTCTAAAATTAATCTGTTTTATAAGGATGTTCGCTCCGGACTTGAGATAGATTCAGGCACGGAGAAAATTTCAGACATTTACCAGGTAAACGAAGTATATAACAAACCGCATTTTCATGCCGAATTTACCCAGGACGAAGATGGCGAATGGAGTGGTATCATAGAACCCTGGAATGTAACGGGGGATAATTATAAAAAGATTACAAGAACTATAGAACTTTGTTTTGTATATGAAGATTATGTAGAAGAATTTTCTGTTGTCAAGAAGTTTAATGTAAGCAGCACTTATAAGAAAATTTCGCTGGTTACGGCGGATTCACAGGTTTTCTTTTACACAAAGACAGACGATAGCAAGTCTGTATTCCAGATAAAGGAAAAAGGAAGCAAAGATGTATTTACCGTAGGCGGTGAGGATGGCATCGATGTCGAACTCGCTAATAACGTCAATAAGGTAGAGATAACACCGGAAGAGGGCAAGCAGGACATAGGGGTAGAACTGCTTGTAAATAAGAAAAAGAGTCTGACTGCCAAGCTGAGAGTTTCCCATAATAATTGGCGTGAAACGCTCACATGTTCTCTTAAACTTACGGTAAATAAAGATATTCCGTCGCTCGTGCTTGATAACAAAACGGTTTCTTTTAATAGCAATGCGGCCGGAATAGAGATTTATGATTTAGAGGCTTATGCAAGCTGTAATAAAGAGGTCAATCTGGTGCGGCTTCGTGAAGCCGATATAGTAGGAACCACTTCGGCAGCTAAGAAATTATTTGAGGAAAAGAAAATTACTATTTCTCCCAAAAAGAATGGTAATACAAGGAGTTTAAAAGTCTGCTTAAATGCCAGCAACGTTAAAGGCGGTACATATAGCTATAAAATATATGCGTGGTGCATGGTTCAAGGAGACCAGACGCAGCAAATACAGCGTATGAAGCCGGTGACACTGAATATTAAGGTTGTAGATAAAAATCCTTTGGCATCTCTTAGTTCAAAAGGTAAGATTGATATTAACGATCCTAAAAATACGGAAATCGTTTATACGCCTAAGTTAACCAACGTAACGGGAAATATTAAAAGCGCATCTCTAAAGGGTGAATATGCTTCACAATTTGAGATAAAGAAGACTAAAGACGGAAAATATAAGGTAAAACTGAAAGAAGATTCCACACTTAAAAAGGGCAAGTATAAACTGTACTTTAACTTCGTACTTGACAACGGAATCAGGGTTGAAACCAAAGCATTTAATATAAAGCTGTGATTTAAATCCAGCCACCGTCAAGCGTAATAACCTGTCCGGTCAGATAGGCGGGAGAAAGAAGCAGATTTTTAACTAAAAGGGCAGCCTCAGCAGGATGACCGATTCGGTCAACGGGAATTTCCTGTCTGAGCGCTTCCATATCTTCTATAGAAAAGCAGCGGTTCATATCTGTGTCAATAACACCGCATGCTATAGCATTTACCTGAATATTGCTTGGAGCAAGTTCTTTGGCAAGTGCTTTGGTAAAACTATTTACGGCGCCCTTGGAGGCAGAGTATGCTACCTCCATAGAGGCGCCTACGTTGCCCCATACGGAGGAAATATTGATGATTTTGCCGCTGTGTTTACTAAGCATAAGCGGAATTGCAAGTTTACTTGTATAAAATAAGGAGTCTATATTTACGGCCATAAGTCTGTGCCAGTCTTCACACGACATTTCACTAAGCAGCCCTACATAAGAAATTCCGGCGTTATTGATCAGCACGTCAAGATTATTTATTTTTTCAAACAGTGAATTGACATCGTCGAAGTTTCCCATATCTCCGATAAAAGGGATACATGAGATTCCGTACTTTTCAGACAGTTCCCTGGAATATTCATAAAGAGCGCCTTCGGACTTGATACAGGTAAGGTAGAGATTATATCCTTCCTTGGCAAGTTCGTCTGCGATAGCTTTTCCGATGCCGCGTGAGGCACCTGTTATAAGGGCATATTTTGACATAGTGTGGGTATACTCCTTTTGCAAAGTGAAATTGTTTTTATTATACAGCAATAATTAATTTAGTCAATTAGGAAGGGAGCATATTGTTATGTATGATTTAATAATTATAGGTTCGGGCCCGGCAGGGTTATCAGCTGCTGTGTATGGAAAGAGGGCAGGCTTTAATATTCTTGTAATTGAAAAAGATTCTATGAGCGGCGGGCAAGTCTTAAATACACATGAGGTAGATAATTATCTTGGTATGCCCGGTATAAACGGTTTTGATATGGGGATGGAATTTCACCGCCATGCAAAGGAGATGGGGGTGCTTTTTAAAAATGTGCAGGTGACAGGGATTGAGAAGACAAACTGTAATAGTTTTGTAATAACTACAGAAGATGGAACGGAAGAGACCAATTCCATAATAATCGCCACCGGAGCGACACATGCACTCTTAAATGTTTCAGGTGAAGAACGGCTTACCGGACGCGGAGTATCTTACTGTGCGACCTGCGACGGAGCCTTTTTTAGAAATAAGACAGTGGCAGTAGTTGGCGGAGGAGATGTGGCTGCGGAAGACGCAATTTTTCTTTCAAGGATATGTGCCAAGGTATACCTTATTCATAGAAGGGACAGCCTGCGCGCAGCCAAGTCATTGCAGGATCAGTTGTTTGAGGCTTCTAATGTAGAGGTTGTCTGGAACAGCGCCGTAGAAGAAATCTGCGGTGAAGAACAGGTTGAGGAGCTTAAGGTTTATTGTAAGAAAGATGACAGGCATTATACGATGGCGGTTGACGGAATATTTATTGCGGTAGGTCTTAGACCTAATACCGGACTGGTTCGTGATATTGTGGCATGTGATGAGGGCGGTTATATTATTGCAGGCGAGGACTGTGTTACAAAAACACCGGGAATTTTTGCTGCAGGCGATGTAAGAACCAAAATGCTTAGGCAAATTGTTACGGCGGTTGCGGACGGAGCAAATGCCGTTGCGAGTGCAGAACGGTATATGTTACAAAATTAGTACAAATTGTATAATTATTACCATTTTTTTGCATATGGTTTTGTAATATAATACAAAAATATTTTAAAATTTGCAAATTGCACAATAAATAGTGCTTTTTTGGGGTTTTTTGCACAGATGATGTAGTTGACAAAAACCGATATTGGTGTTATATTATTTCAAAGATGTAACAATTTTGTAACAAATGAAACATAATATAGCCCAATGGAGGTTTTTATGAAAAGAAATAACGTGAGAATCGCGGCGTGTGCAGTGGCAGCAGTCATTACATTATCCGGTATGGAACTCACAGTAGATGCATCGGGAGGTTTAAGTTCGGTATTACCTTCTGCAGGAATTGATTATTCCATGTCACCATCAGATAGCACATCACTTTCCGATATGAAAGAGGATGTAGAGAGAGAGAACAGCAGTGACTTGACGGCATCTACCGCAGAAATAGCTGTAAAGGGTACCGGAGAAATCCCGATTGGCGGTATGTTGGAAAGCAATGAGCAGACAACTATATCTGATAAGAAGATTGAAAAAACAATTATCATAAGTGAAGGTTATATGGAAGACCTGATGGAGGCTTCCAACGCATCTAAGCTCAGTGAAGAGGAAGAAGGATTTAAGAATCTGGTTATTGCGAAAGTAACCAATTATGTGAATGTAAGAGATATTCCGAGTGAAGAAGGCGAAATAGTAGGTAAGCTTTATGATAAATCCGTAGGTACTTTTATTGAAGAAGAGAACGGATGGTACAAGATCAGTTCCGGTTCAGTAGAAGGTTATGTTAAAGGAGAGTTCTGCGTGACAGGCGATGATGCAGTAGAGCTTGCCAAGGAAGTCGGAACTCGAATTGCAACCGTTACAACAACAACTTTGTATGTACGTGAGCAGCCAGATTTAGATGCAAAGGTTCTCGGTATGGTACCCATAGAGGACGAACTGATCGTTATTGAAGAATTAGACGGATGGGTTAAGGTTAATGTCGAGGAAGGTGACGGTTATATATCCACAGATTACGCGACATTATCAACAGAATTTGTAAAAGCGGAATCAATTGAAGAAGAGAAAGCAAGGCTTGCCAAAGAACAGGCAGCAATAGATGCAGCGAAAAAGGCGGCAGCCAAGAAAGCGGCAGAGAATGCTCCTTCATCGGAAACAGCAGCTCCGGCTCCTGAAACCTATGCGCTATCCGGAGGAAGCGCATCAGGTCAGGCAGTTGTAAACTATGCATTACAGTTTGTCGGTAATCCGTATGTATACGGCGGAACAAGTCTTACAAACGGAGCTGATTGTTCAGGCTTTGTTATGAGCGTATATAATAACTTCGGCGTAAGCCTGCCACATTCATCGGCAGCAGACAGGAGCGTAGGCGCTACCGTAAACGGTTTGGAAAACGCACAGCCCGGAGATATTATTTGTTATTCCGGTCACGTAGGAATTTATGTAGGTAATGGACAGATAGTTCATGCATCAACTTCCAGAACCGGTATTATAGTTTCAAGTGCAACGTACCGTTCTATCCTTTCTATAAGAAGAATATTCTAGATAAAATATAACAGGCAGATATGTTTACCAAAGCATATCTGTCTGTTTTTTTCCCAAAAATAAATAACATAAAGTATTTTAATAGCAGTTTTATTTAAAATGCACAAAGAAAATAATAAAACATTGGTTATCTAATTTATTTAGTTAACTTTTCAATTATGGTTATCCACAGTTTCAAATATAAAAAGCGGTTAAAATTGACTTTTGCACAGACTTATCCACATTTTCCACACGGATTGCAAGTGTTTTTTATAAAATTTTATGGTAACTTGGTGAACGGATGTTTTGTAAAAATCTAATAATTCATACGTAAAATACAAATTATGACTTGACAAAATAAGAAAGATGTTTTTGCTTTAATGATTGCTAAAAGTTGGAAAAACATGTTATAATAAATAAACGGTTTTATAGATGACCGTATTTATATACAAAAATCCATATAGAAGGGATGGGTGCTATGAAATTTATAATTCTTGGAAAAAACATTGAGGTAACAGAAGGATTGAAGACAGCCGTACAGGATAAAATCGGCAAGTTAGAGAAATATTTTACAGAAGAGACAGAAGTGCATGTTACATTAAGTGTTGAGAAGGACAGACAGAAGATTGAAGTGACAATTCCAATGAAGGGTAATATCATCCGTTCTGAACAGGTCAGCAGTGATATGTATGTTTCTATTGATTTGGTAGAAGAAATTATAGAAAGACAGTTGAAGAAGTATAAGACTAAACTTACGGACAGGCAGCAGTCAGCAGGATTTTTCAAACAGGAATATCTGGAGAAGGATTTTATGGACGAGGAAGATGTACAGATTACCCGTACCAAGAAATTTGATATCAAGCCAATGTATCCTGAGGACGCCTGTGTGCAGATGGAGCTTTTAGGACATAGTTTCTTTGTATTCTGTAATGCGGAGACTGATCAGGTAAATGTCGTATATAAGAGAAAAGGTAATACTTACGGCTTGATTGAGCCTGAAGATTAAATTATACTAAATCGGACTTAATAAAATTTTCACCCTGTCGCATCCGACAGGGTGATATTATGTATGAACCTAAATTTTTAAAAGGCTGATAGATGGTATGGAGGAAGCAGTGTGGCGTTTGTTAATATTATGGCATTTGTGATATGTCTTTTTTATCTTTCATATGTATGGGAACAAAAACTGGTTGAAGTTTTTCCAGTGCTTACCTGCATACTGATATTTGTACTTTACGCGCTTGCGATGATCAGGCATCTTAGTTTGATTGATGTACTTTCGCTTGTTATTATAACGGTGTTTTTAATATGGTTTATAAAAAATAATAAGGAAAAAAGAGCAGATTTCACTAAAATCTGTCTTTGCAATATGACACAAGCGTCATTTATAACTGCCGTTATCCTAATTGCCTTTGCAGTAATCTGCACTTCGCATAGAGTAGTCGCTTGGTGGGATGATATTAATTTTTGGGTAACGGATGTGAAGTCCATATATTATCTGGATGGATTTTCTTCCAAATACGGGAATGTTTCACCGGAATATGGGGATTATCCACCGGCGGGGCAGTTGTTTAAATGGTATTTTTTACATTTTAATCCACGGACGTTTAATGAGGGGCTGGCATTTGCGGGTTACTATACCATGAATATAATATTTATGCTGCCTATTTTAAGAAAGCTAAAGGGTAAAAACGTTATAATAATGTTGCTTATGGCATTATCATTGTGGTTCCTGCCAAGTATTGCGGACACTTTCGGATACTACGGCTTTTGTGCGGATTTAACCCTTGCCTGCGTCTATGGTGGATTTTTATTTGCGGTGACAGACGATAAGGAGAATAATGCAAGCCGGGGAAAAAACTTGAATTTTTATTATATAAGACTTGCTCTCTACCTTGGAGTGCTCGTATTGATCAAATCGGTAGGCTTTGTATGGGCGGCTTTTGGACTTGTATTTTTCATGCTATACCGAATGAGCTTTAAGGACAGTACTAAGAAGAATCGGTTAAATGTTTCTAATATAGCCGTTTTTGCAACTCCGGTCATTATGGGTGGAAGCTGGATGCTTTTCTGCCTTATGATGCGTCGTGTTACGAACACTACAGCTACTGCCGTAAAATACATTACAACCGATGAATACGGCTTGTCCGGATATATGAGCGATTATGCCAGAGCCTTTATTAATGCTTTTGTGAAACTTCCGCTTCATCAGGAAAAAACCGGGTTGATAAATCTCACACCAATTACTTTTTATATATGCGTATGCCTTATTGTGATATTTTTTTACCGCAAGGGGCTTATGCCGAAGAAACAGGGCAGGATCGTATTGCTTTTCAGCATTATAAGCGGAGCGGTTTTTTACGGAATGATCTTTATCGCGCATATAACTATTTTTGCCAATGAAACCCAGTATTTAGAGCCGCTTGGTATGATCATGTCAATAGAGAGGTACGGTGCGCCATTTACGATAGGGATGATTATTTTTCTTACAAATATATGGTTGGAAAATGGAAATCGCATGTTGGTAAAAGAGGATCCGATTTCTAGATCATTTGTATCGGAGGTTTGGCATAAATATGGAACTTTGCTGATTTTTGTACTGTTTGTAGCACTGACAGTTGGATATGAAGATGGATATTATGCTCTTATCGGATACCGGAACGATGTGGACAGCTTGCTTGAAGTCAGGGATAGTATGATTAATGAAGACGCCCGGACTTTTCTTAATGCACTTGGGGAAGTTGAAGTCGGTTCAGGTACAAGAGTATTATATATTCAAAGAGACGATGAACCGCGCTGGGTAGAAAACAGTTATGCCAGTATGGAGGCCTCTCCGATATCCGTAGTATACAGAAGCGTGAATCTGGAGGATGCACCCGGCGATTGGATGGAAGCGGAAATAAGAGCTTCACACGCCTTTTATCTGTATGTGGAAAACGCACCCGCTGATGATGGGGCAGGAGTTTTTGATGAAATGGTAACAGATGATATTTTTTTCTACGAAAAACTGTATAAAATAGAAGATGACGGTGACAGACTGCGCCTTAGCGGACTGCCGTAATGACATACTAAACACTTAAAAGCTGCGGGCTGACATAACCCGCAGTTTTTTTTCATATATATTTTCAAAGCGTGAGTTTTCATTCAGGGATTGAACTTAAGTGGCGGTATATATGAAAAAAATCAGATGGGGAATCAGAATAGAACTGCTTTTGCTCGCAGCGGCTGGGTGTGTGTACTTAGTACGCGAAGTGCGTACAGAGCGGCAGACGGATAATTTATTTATACAGCAAGAGAATGAAGAATACCAGGAATCAATCGAGGTATCCGCAGACGGCAATTTTATTAAATGGGTAGACTTTAATATAACCAGCGAGGCTATGGGAAAGGCTTATGAGCTGGATGTAGATTCATATGAGGATGATATTCATGTGGATTGGATAGAGCTTTTGTCTTATGTAGGAGCAAAGCATGGCGGCAAGTTTGATAAAAAAAGTGTGTCTGAAATTGAAGAGACTGCAAAGAAAATCCGTGCCGGAGAGACCGATATCGAAGAACTGACAAAGGATATGGAATACTATGACTATTACAAAGAAGCCTACAGCGCTGTACTTGACGGCATGGTTGGTGAATTCTCACTGGAGACAAAAGCGGAGGGGGAAACCGGAGAAGAGAAAGTATGGAAAAATTATTACGGTCTTAAAGCTTTTTCACCGATTGCCAAAGGCTTTGAATATAATCATTATGACGACTTCGGTTCATCCAGAAGCTATGGCTATAAAAGAGTTCACCTCGGACATGATATGATGGGGCAGATAGGCACGCCGATCATTGCAATTGAGTCGGGTTATGTAGAGGCACTTGGATGGAACCAGTACGGCGGCTGGCGTATCGGCATACGCAGCTTTGATAAGAAAAGATATTACTATTATGCACACCTTAGACAGAATTTCCCGTATAATAAAGAGCTTGAAGTGGGCAGTGTGGTTACCGCGGGGGATGTTATCGGATACATGGGACACACCGGCTACAGCACCACTGAGAATGTTAATAATATTGAGGTGGTTCATCTTCACTGGGGACTTGAGTTGATTTTTGATGAATCCCAGAAAGAAAGTAATAATGAAATCTGGATAGACTGTTATGAGTTGACGAAATTTTTGTATAGAAACCGCAGTGAGACTGTTAAGAATGAAGAAACAAAGGAATGGAACAGGGTATATGATATGAAGGATCCTGTGGTGGAGGAGTATAGGGTGAAAAAATAATTTTTTCACCCGGGAGAAAATTGAAAGATAAAATAAGTTGTTGAAAACACCCCCTGATTCGGATATACTTTTTATATAGATGAATTTTTTATAAATATTATAAAAATTTACTAAATTTGTTTCAATTAGGTGAAGGATTATGGGGACAAAAAATAGTGGGGTATCAGAATCAAAGAGTCAGGCGGCGCAGTTAAAAAAGCTGGTGCGTGAGGCATTACTGTCAGTGGCGGTAGGTGTTGTGCTATTGGTTGGATTCATATTGTTTAACATGGCAATGTCAAGCATACATAGCGCACAGCTCAATACAACCGTAGCGCTGAATCAGTATAGGATTGCGTCTAAAACGTTGACCTATAATATACAGTCATATGCTGTTACAGGAGAACAGGAATACTATGACGGCTATATGAAAGAGTTAAATGAGGACAAAAACAGGGAACAGGCGCTGGAGACTTTAGAGAAATGTGATCTCAAGGAAGATGAATGGACGAGCCTGAATCAGATTGCCTCGATGTCTGATCAGCTTGTCCCGTTAGAGGAGGAAGCAATAGAGCATGTACAGGCTGGTGATCTGGTAGCTGCACAGGAATGTGTGTTTAGTACAGAATATGGAAATGCAGTTGACCAAATCAGTCATCAAACGGATGAAACAATCCTTGCCATATTAAACCGTAAGGACAGCAGACAGGCAGGGGTAAAAGTTATGCAGTATATCTTAGAGTTCCTGTTTGCGCTATCGTTCCTGTATGTGGTAAAAGAACTTATCAAGACTATAAAATTTTCAGAGAAAGAACTTTTGGAGCCTATCCAGAAAGTATCTGATCAGATGACCATACTTGCAGGTGGTGAATTCCATGTAGACCTTGATATGGAGGAGGATGAGAGCGAAGTAGGAAAGATGGTTTCTGCAATCGCTTTTATGAAGAAAAATCTGCTTGCCATGATAAAAGAGATTACCCAGACACTTGAAAAGATGGGAAATGGAAATTACCAGATTGAGATTAAACAGGAATATGTGGGTGAATTTGTAACGATCAAAGATTCCTTTGTGCAGATAGGTGAGAAGATGCGGGAAACAATTAAGACAATCCGCACTGTTTCAAGTCAGATAGACAGCGGTTCGGAACAGCTGGCATATGCCGCACAGGATTTGGCCGAAAATTGTACACTGCAGGCCGGTCAGGTATCGGAACTGATGCTTGCGTTTGATGATATGACAAAGAGTATGGAGCATAACGCACACGAGGCGGAGGAATCTGCAAGAGTGTCATCTGAAGCGGGCATGACACTGGAAAAAGGCAACGAGAAATTGCAGGAATTAAAAGCTGCAATTCAGGAAATCGGCAGATGTTCGGAGCAGATCAGTACGATTATAGGAGCTATAGAGGATATTGCATCCCAGACGAACCTTTTAGCTCTTAATGCGGCGATTGAAGCAGCAAGAGCGGGTGAAGCCGGAAAAGGTTTTGCTGTCGTAGCGGAACAGGTGAAAAATCTGGCGAATGAATCGGCGAATGCGGCGGGTAGAACAACAGAGCTGATTGAAACGACTGTTGCAGTAATGAACAAGAGTATTTTAATTGCAGAGGAAACAGAAACCAATATGAACGAGGTAATGGCCGATACAAAAGAGGCTGTGGCAAAGATGGGACAGATAGAGCAGATATTGAAGAAAGACACACAGCGTATGCAAGAGCTGAATGAAAATGTATCACAGGTTTCTTCTGCTGTCGATAATAACTCGGCAACATCAGAGGAGACAGCCGCCGTCAGTGAGGAACAGAAGGGACAGGTTGAGACAATGGTGCAATTGATGGAAAAATTCGAGATATAGTTTTGTATTCAGGCGGAATGCAAATTGTTACCTAGTCAGAATGTGAAGAAAAGCCGTTCAGTATCAGATACTGAGCGGTTTTTGCTTAGAATAATTTTTTCTTAAAAATCTGCTCATTCATTGCAAAAACTAAATTCCTATGATACAATAGGTGCGGTAGACAATGATAAAAAAATAACAATCATTGAAAACTTAGAAAAAAAGTCTTGTTTATTCGAATGGAGGAGAAAAAAATGGCAAAAAAAGTAGTTTTGGCAGGCGCATGCCGTACTGCGATCGGAACAATGGGTGGTGCTCTCAGTACAACTCCGGCGCCGGTTCTTGGTTCTATCGTTATTAAGGAAGCATTAAACAGAGCTGGTGTTCCGGCTGATGCTGTAGACCATGTATACATGGGTTGTGTTATTCAGGCGGGATTAGGACAGAACGTGGCACGTCAGTCATCCATTAAAGCAGGCATACCGATTACTACACCTGCAGTTACGGTCAATGTAGTTTGCGGTTCCGGTCTTAATTGTGTAAATATGGCAGCGCAGATGATTATGGCAGGCGACGCTGATGTTGTTGTTGCCGGTGGTATGGAAAATATGTCTATGGCTCCTTATGCGGCAATGCAGGGACGTTATGGTTACAGAATGAACAATGCGACTTTAGTAGATACAATGGTAAACGATGCATTATGGGATGCTTTCAATAATTATCATATGGGAATTACGGCAGAGAATGTTGCTGAGAAATATGGTTTGACAAGAGAGCAGCTTGATGAATTTGCAGCATGGTCACAGCAGAAATGTGAGAAGGCAAGAGAAGAAGGCAAATTCAAAGATGAGATCGTACCTGTAGAGGTAAAGAAGAAAAAAGAAACTATTATCGTTGATACGGATGAAGGTCCGCGTGCAGGCGTGACGGCAGAGAGCATTTCCAAACTGCGTCCGGCTTTCAAACCTGACGGCGGAATTGTTACGGCTGCTAACTCATCAGGTATAAATGACGGTGCAGCTGCAATTGTAGTTATGAGTGAAGAGAAAGCTAAAGAGTTAGGTGTAAAACCTATGGCAACTTTCGTTGCAGGCGCACTTGGCGGTGTAGATCCTTCCATCATGGGCGTAGGACCCGTACCGGCTACCCAGAAGGCAATGGCTAAGGCAGGAATGAAGATAGACGATTTTGATCTGATCGAAGCTAACGAGGCATTTGCTGCACAGTCACTCGCAGTTCAGAAAGACCTTGGATTCAGCAATGATGTACTTAATGTAAACGGCGGTGCAATCGCACTCGGACATCCGGTAGGAGCTTCAGGCTGCCGTATCCTTGTTACTCTGCTTCATGAGATGCAGAAGCGCGACGCTAAGAAAGGTCTTGCTACTTTGTGTATTGGCGGCGGTATGGGTTGCGCTACTATCGTCGAGAGAGATTAAGTATATAGGAGGCTGACACAATGGAGTTTGTATTATATGAGGTTAAAGGTCAGGTAGGAACGATTACGATCAATCGTGAAAAAGCCCTTAATGCTTTGAATTCTACCGTTCTTGATGAATTAGACCAGACTTTGGATGCAGTTGATTTGGATAATGTAAGATGCCTTATTTTAACCGGTGCAGGACAGAAGTCTTTTGTTGCCGGAGCTGATATCGGAGAGATGAGTACATTGACCAAAACAGAGGGAGAGGCTTTTGGCAAAAAAGGAAACGATGTATTCCGTAAATTAGAAACTTTCCCTATTCCTGTTATTGCGGCGGTAAACGGCTTTGCACTTGGCGGCGGCTGTGAGATTTCCATGAGCTGTGATATAAGAATCTGTTCCGACAATGCAGTATTCGGACAGCCGGAAGTTGGTCTTGGAATCACTCCGGGCTTTGGAGGAACACAGAGACTTGCAAGACTTGTCGGACCGGGCATGGCTAAGCAGATGATTTATACTGCAAGAAATATTAAGGCTGACGAGGCTCTTAGAATCGGTCTTGTAAATGCCGTATATCCTCAGGAAGAACTGATGGCGGCAGCAGAGAAGATGGCAGCAGGCATTGCTAAGAACGCACCTATTGCCGTACGCAACTGCAAGAAAGCAATTAATGACGGACTTGAGGTTTCTATGGATGAGGCAATTGTAATTGAAGAGAAGTTATTCGGCGATTGCTTCGAGACAGAGGACCAGAAATACGGAATGGCATTTTTCTTAGATAAGAATAAGGAAAAAGTAAAAGAGCCGTTTAAGAACTGTTAATTAAATTATAAAAAATAAATCAGGAGGTTCCAAGATGAAAGTAGGTATTATAGGCGCAGGAACAATGGGTTCCGGTATCGCACAGGCTTTTGCTATGACAGACGGATATGAAGTTTGTCTCTGTGATATCAAAGAAGAGTATGCAGAAGGCGGCAAAGCAAAGATTCAGAAGAATATGAATTTTCTTGTGGGCAAAGAGAAAATTACTCAGGAAAAAGCAGATGAAGTTATGGGTAAGATTACTACCGGTTTAAACGGTATCTGCACAGACTGCGACTTGATCATAGAAGTTGCTCTTGAGAAAATGGAGATTAAGCAGGCAATTTTTAAAGAGTTAATGGGTATCGTTAAGAAAGATTGTATGTTTGCTTCCAATACTTCATCTCTTTCCATTACCAAGATTGGAGAAGGCTTAGACAGACCGATGATTGGTATGCATTTCTTCAATCCTGCTGACAGAATGAAATTGGTAGAGGTTATAAGAGGCGAAAATACACCTCAGGATATGGTTGACAAGATTACGGCTATTGCTACAGAAATCGGCAAGACTCCTGTACAGGTTAAAGAAGCTCCAGGATTTGTTGTAAACAGAATCCTGATTCCGATGATTAATGAGGCAATCGGTGTGTTGGATGCAGGTACAGCTTCTGCAGAGGATATTGATGTTGCTATGCAGCTGGGCGCATCCCATCCTATGGGACCGCTTCATTTGGGTGATTTGATTGGTCTGGATATCTGCCTTGCGATCATGGAAGTTCTCTATAACGAGACTAAGGATGAGAAATATGCTCCGCAGCCGCTTCTCAAGAAGATGGTAGAAGAGAAAAAACTTGGCAGAAAGACCGGCGTAGGTTTTTTTGACTATTCTAAATAGAAAATAATCATGGAGGAATAAGAAATCATGGATTTTATGTTAAGCAAAGAACATGAAATGGCGAGAACTCTTTTTAAAGATTTCGCTGAGAACGAAGCAAAACCTCTCGCACAGGAGATAGATGAAAATCATCGTTTCCCAAGAGAGACTGTTGACAAAATGGCAAAATTAGGTTTTCTTGGAATTCCTGTACCGAAGGAGTACGGCGGACAAGGATGCGATCCTTTAACATACGCTATGTGTGTTGAGGAACTTTCCAAGGTATGTGGCACAACAGGTGTTATTGTATCCGCACATACATCTCTCTGCTGTGATCCGATTCAGACTTATGGTACGGAAGAGCAGAAACAGAAATATCTGGTTCCCCTTGCAAAAGGTGAGAAGTTAGGCGCTTTTGGTTTAACAGAGCCCGGTGCAGGTACAGACGCACAGGGGCAGCAGACCAAAGCCGTATTAGATGGAGACGAGTGGGTACTTAACGGCTCTAAATGTTTCATCACAAACGGTAAAGAAGCAGATGTATATGTTATCTTTGCAATTACAGGAACCGTTGAGAAACGTGGTAAAACCAGTAAAGAAATTTCTGCATTTATCGTAGAGAAAGGTACACCGGGCTTTACATTCGGAACCAAAGAAAATAAGATGGGTATCTGTGGTTCTTCTACTTATGAGCTTATCTTTACAGATTGCCGTATCCCGAAAGATAACTTATTAGGACAGAAAGGCAAAGGCTTCAATATCGCTATGCACACACTTGACGGTGGACGTATCGGTATCGCTGCACAGGCGCTTGGTCTTGCAGAAGGCGCATTGGAGACAACCATTAACTATGTAAAAGAAAGAAAGCAGTTCGGTCGTTCTATCGGCGCATTCCAGAACACCCAGTTCCAGTTAGCTGATATGGCAACCAAGGTTCAGGCTGCACAGCTGTTAGTATACAAAGCAGCTATGAAGAAAGCAGAATATGCTAAGAATCCTAAGGTTTCTTACTCTGTTGAAGCTGCAATGGCTAAACTGTATGCTGCTGAGGTTGCTATGGAAGTAACAACCAAAGCTGTTCAGTTACACGGTGGTTATGGTTATATCAAAGAATATGATGTTGAGCGTATGATGCGCGATGCTAAGATTACGGAAATCTACGAAGGAACCAGCGAGGTTCAGCGTATGGTTATATCAAGCAATCTTTTGAAATAGTTTCAAAATCCAAGGATTTTGAAACGCGAGTTTGTGCAGCCGCTTACAGCGTCTGGCTCAAACATCGCAGGTTGTGAAATTAAATTATCGGTTTTGAAAGGAGATAAGTTCGATGAAAATCGTAGTTTGTATTAAGCAGGTACCTGATACAAAGGGTGGCGTAAAATTCAATCCCGACGGTACATTAGACAGAGGTGCAATGCTTGCGATCATGAATCCTGATGATAAAGCAGGACTTGAAGCTGCACTTAGATTGAAAGATGAATATGGCGCAGAAGTTACAGTTGTAACAATGGGGCTTCCTAAAGCAGAAGAAGTTCTTCGTGAAGCTATGGCAATGGGCGCTGATAATGGTATTTTGGTAACTGACAGAGTTCTTGGCGGTGCTGATACATGGGCAACATCTACAACGATTGCAGGCGCAATCAGAAACCTTGATTATGATTTGATCATTACAGGACGTCAGGCTATCGACGGTGATACCGCACAGGTAGGACCGCAGATTTCCGAACACCTTGATATTCCCGTTATTTCTTATGCACAGAATATCAAGATTGACGGTGACAGCGTAGTTGTTGAGCGTCAGTACGAAGACAGATACCATGTTGTAAAGGCTAAAATGCCATGTCTTATTACAGCGCTTTCTGAATTAAATGAGCCTCGTTATATGACTCCGGGCGGAATCTTTGACGCATACCAGAAAGAGATTACCGTATGGGGCAGGGCTGATCTTAAAGATGTTGATGATTCTAACTTAGGTTTGAAAGGTTCTCCTACCAAGATTGCTAAAGCATCTGATAAGGTAAGAAAAGGAGCCGGAGAAAAGGTAACCCTTGATCCTGATGAATCAGTAAGCTACATTGTTGACAAGTTAAAAGTAAAGCATGTTATTTAATTGATACTTACACCCAAATTCACAGGTTGAGTAAGAATGGAGGAGTATAGGGTGAAAAATAAATTTTTCACCCGCGAGTTTGGTGCTAAAGCTCTTTCAGAGCTGCCCAAACATCGCAGATTGAGAAAGGAGCATGGTTATTAAAATGAATTTAGAAGAATACAAGGGAGTATATGTCTTTGCGCAGCAGGTAGATAATGAAATCAGCAGCATTGCATTTGAACTGCTTGGAAAAGCCAAAGACCTTGCAAAAGATTTAAATACAGATGTAACGGCAGTACTTTTAGGCTCTGACATTAAAGGGCTTGCAGATAATCTTGCAGAGTATGGCGCCGACAAGGTAATCGTAGTAGATGATCCTGAACTTAAAGTTTATAGGACAGAGCCTTATGCTCATGCATTAGCTGAAGTAATTAATAAATACAAACCGGAAATCGTGCTTGTGGGCGCAACTGCAATCGGAAGGGATTTAGGTCCCAGGGTTTCCGCAAGAGTTGCTACTGGTCTGACTGCAGACTGTACGGTTCTTGAAATCGGAGATTTCCCGCTTCAGGCAATTCCCGGACAGGAGCAGAAGCACAATCAGCTTCTTATGACACGTCCTGCATTTGGCGGAAATACAATCGCTACAATTGCCTGTCCTGACAATCGTCCTCAGATGGCTACGGTACGTGCAGGCGTTATGCAGAAGATTCAGCCTATTAAGGGCGCTAAAGCAGTAGTTGAAGAGTTTAACCCAGGTTTTACACCTGACAATAAGTATGTAGAAATCCTAGATGTTGTTAAGGCAGTTACAGATACCGTAGATATCATGGATGCTAAGATTCTGGTATCCGGCGGACGTGGCGTAGGCAGCCCTGAGAACTTTAAGATTTTAGAGAATCTTGCAGAAGTACTTGGCGGTACGGTAAGCTGCTCTCGTGCAGTAGTTGACGCCGGATGGAAGCCTAAGGATTTACAGGTTGGCCAGACAGGTAAAACCGTACGTCCTAACGTATATTTTGCAATCGGTATCTCCGGAGCAATTCAGCATGTAGCCGGTATGGAAGAATCAGATATCATCATTGCAATTAATAAAGATGCCGATGCGCCTATCTTTGATGTGGCTGATTATGGTATTGTAGGCGATTTGAATAAGATCGTACCTAAGCTGACCGAGAGTCTTAAGGCAGAAATTGCAGCGAAATAATTTGTGTTTTATATAGGTGTTTTCATTGCAGACAGCAGCGCCTCAGTTGCTGTCTGTAATGTTTTTCCTTTTCATTTTAGAGCAGAAAGGTCAATAAAATGTCTAAAAATAAAGATATAAAAACCAATGCAATGCGTATTCTGGATAGAGAAAAAATAGAGTATACGCATTATACTTATGAATGCGAAGAGTTTATTGATGCACTGCAGATTGCGGATATGTTGGGGCTTCCATATGAAAAAGTCTATAAGACGCTTGTGACTGTGGGAAACAGCAAAAATTACTTTGTCTTTGTCATTCCGATCGCAAAAGAACTGGATTTAAAAAAGGCGGCAAAGACGGTGGGAGAGAAGTCTCTGAGCATGATTCATGTTAAGGATATTAATGAGGTAACGGGTTATATAAGGGGAGGCTGTACTGCTATCGGAATGAAAAAGAGGTATGTCACGCGAATTGATGAGTCAGCAAAGCTGCTTGATAAGATTATTGTGAGTGGAGGAAGAATAGGCTCACAGATAGAGTTAAGTCCGGGAGATTTATGTCGTGCGGCGGGGGCGGAGTTTGCGGATATAGTGGTAGTTTAGGATTCGGGTGTCAAAAGGTATATTTTAAATTTGGTGGGGGCAAGTTGCACAAATATTTATCTGTACCTATGCCACTGTACGGAAATAAGAACTTCTAAACATTCCTATTTAGGTTGTGGAAGTTGGACGCAAGCGGGGCAAATTCGCCATCCGTGGCTCAGTTGCCCCTTTTCGGAACATCGTGTTCCGAAATTGCTGGGTGCCTAAATAGGAATGTTAAGAATTTCTAATTTCCTTCCAAAAGCATAGGCACAGATTATTATTTGTGCAACTTGCCGTATAATTTCTTGAAATGTACCTTTTGACACCCGAATCATAAGAAATTATAAACGTGAAAGGATTAAAAATAAATGAATAAAAGTATCTTAGACTATGAAACCGTAGAGTTGGATGATGAGAACAGCGCCTTAGTGATAATTGACCAAACTAAACTTCCGACAATGACTGAGGTAGTCAATTTAAAGAGTGCTGAGGAAATCTGGGATGCCATTTATTTGTTAAAGGTGCGTGGCGCACCGGCAATTGGCGTAGCAGCGGCGTTTGGAATATATTTATTGGCAAAGCAGATTATGACTGAGGATTATGATGTCTTTTATAAGGAATTTTGTAAGCAGAAGGAATATTTGAACTCATCCAGACCGACTGCGGTTAATTTATCATGGGCGCTGAACCGCATGGAACAGGTATGTGTGGCAAACAGGGATAAGACGATTGCTGAAATTAAGGAACTTTTAAAGAAGGAAGCCGTCCTGATTAAGGAAGAAGATATTAAGGTTTGTAAGTCGATTGGAGAGTACGGTCTCAGCCTTTTAAAAAAAGGCGACGGAATTTTGACTCACTGCAACGCAGGACAACTCGCGACCTGCAAATACGGAACCGCGACTGCACCTATTTATCTGGGATTGGAGAGAGGATATAATTTTCATGTTTTTGCAGATGAAACCAGACCGCTTTTACAAGGTGCCAGACTGACAGCTTATGAACTTCACTCGGCTGGTGTTGACGTAACATTAATCTGTGATAATATGTCTGCTACCGTTATGAGAAACGGCTGGGTAAATGCCGTATTCGTAGGCTGTGACAGGGTGGCGGCAAATGGTGATGTGGCAAATAAAATAGGAACTTCCGTTGTCGCAACAGTAGCTAAGCGCTACAACGTACCGTTCTATGTCTGCGCACCGACTTCCACGATAGACATGAATACCCCGACCGGCGCAGACATTACAATAGAACAACGACCCGACCACGAAGTGACAGAAATGTGGTACAAAGAACGCATGGCGCCGGAAGGTATCAAAGTGTTCAATCCTGCCTTCGACGTAACAGACCACGACCTTATTGCAGGAATTGTTACGGAGTATGGTATTGCCAGGGAGCCTTATACGGAGTCGCTGAAAGAAATTTTTAAAAACAAGCGTTTATAAGAGATTGCAATTCTCTTATTCGATATCCAGAACATAGACAATATAAATAAAAACGGGGCGACCTTCGCTCCCGCGGTTCGAGCCCCGTTTTTATTTATATTGTCTATGTTCGTCCCATTCGAATAAAAGTCTAGCAATCCTCAACAATTATCTTTTCACAGAAAGGACACACCCCCATGAACTATATGACAGAAAAACAGGCGAAAAAAGCAATAATTGACATCGGACAGCGTATGTATGTACGTAATTTCGTAGCCGCAAATGACGGCAATATATCAATAAAGACCGGAGATAATGAAGTATGGGCAACTCCAACAGGAGTGTCAAAAGGCTTTATGAAGAAAAAAATGCTGGTTAAGGTGGATTTGGAAGGAAATGTTTTGGAGGGGACTTATAAGCCGTCTTCAGAGCTTAAGATGCATCTTCGGGCATATCGGGAAAATTTGGATATACAGTCGGTCTGTCATGCACATCCACCTATTTGTACATGTTTTGCCATTGCCGGTATACCGCTTGATACGCCGGTGCTTGCTGAGGCAATCATTACCCTTGGTGACGTGCCTGTTGCACCGTATGCGGAACTGGGTTCTAAAGAGGTACCGGAGGTTATAGCACCATATTGTCATACGCATAATGGGGTACTGCTTGCCAATCACGGCGTGGTAACTTGGGCGGAAGATGCATATTCTGCGTATTATAGATTGGAATCTATGGAATATTATGCTAATATTTTAATGATAACAGATAAAATTTTAGGAAAACAGAATTTATTTACTGAAGAACAGATAGCAGCACTTGTTGCAATGCGTGAGAAATTTGGAATAAAACGGGGCGGAAATCCGATAATAAAATAGATTTATGGGGGATTTTTATGAGTGACGAGGATATGATTGCGGAAATAATGAATCATCTGGATAGCGAATCAAAACAAGGTGTGTATCGGATGAGTGTACTTATGGATGACAATGCCAGTCAGGCCAAAGAGGTTTCTAAGCAGTGCTGTAATATGTATGGCCGTCCGGCATCGGAAACAGTGAACCTATTGGACATGTATACGGATATGAATTCTGGAAGACCTGATAATGAGCATTGATATCTGATAATCTAATAAAATGCATGGACAGTTGCGAAATTCGTGTTTTTGGATAACAGTTTCGCGAATGCTTATTTAATAAAATGAAAAAGAGAGGGAAAGTTTATGGGCAATTTTGATTATGAACAAGTAAAGAATCCGTTATTTTTTAAAGAGAATGTACTTCCGGCTCATTCTGCACATGTGGTTTACCGGAACGAAGAAGAATTTATGACTCGTCAGACTTCGCTCAGAAAATCTTTGGACGGAATCTGGAAGTTTTCCTATGCCGTTAATTTTGATTCTTCGATAAAAGGATTTGAAAAGGAAGAATACGATTGCAAATGCTGGGCGGATATACGTGTACCTGCGCATATTCAGATGGAGGGTTACGACAAACCGCAGTATGTTAATCTCCAATACCCTTGGGATGGACGGGAGGATATAAATCCCGGGGATATTCCGGAGAGATTCAATCCGGTTGCAAGTTATGTCAAATATTTTGAAGTGCCCGATGATATGAAAGGGAATGAAATCCGCATATCTTTCCAGGGTGTGGAAAGTGCTATGGCGTTATGGATAAACGGAAGCTATGTGGGCTATTCTGAGGACAGTTTCACGCCGTCTGATTTTAATATTACGCCGTTTTTAAAAGAAGGAGAAAACAAACTTGCTGTTCAGGTTTATAAGTGGAGTTCTTCAAGCTGGTGCGAAGATCAGGATTTCTTCCGCTTCTCAGGAATTTACCGCAGCGTATATCTGTATGCCGTTCCCAATGTATATGTGGAAGATATAAGGATTAAGACGCTGTTTGAAGGAGATGATTTTTCTAAGGCGGTTTTAGATGTATGGACAAAAGTGAGCCTTGGAGACAGAAATGTTGGATCTGCAAATGGAAATGATGTGGCACCGAATGGGAACGGAGATATAAGCGGAACTATAAGATTTACATTAAAAGACGAAAAAACGGTTTTATTTGAACGTGATATAGATATAAACAAATCTTCAATACAAGAAATTAAATTAAGTGAAGTGGTTGTCTCCCCCAGACTTTGGAGCGCAGAAACACCGGAGCTTTATACACTGGAAATCAGAGTTATCGATTCTGAAGGTAAGATCAAGGGTTATACAGAACAGCCGGTAGGTTTCCGCAAATTCGAGATGAAGAATAACCGAATGTTATTAAACGGTAAGCGGGTTGTATTCAAAGGCGTAAACCGCCATGAATTCAGCTCAGTTTCAGGACGTCACGTTTCATACGAGGAGCTTGAAAAAGATATAGTTACAATGAAGCAGAATAATATAAATGCGATCAGAACCTGTCATTATCCGGATGATGTGGCTATTTATGATTTGTGTGACAAATACGGTCTTTATATGATTGCGGAGTGCAATATGGAGACACATGGGACCTGGGACGTATACATAAGAGGGCTTGCAGGCATAGATTATGTGCTTCCGGATGAAAAAGAGAACTGGAAAGATATGATGTTTGACCGCGTAAATTCCTGTTATCAGCGTGATAAGAATCATCCTTCAATTTTAATGTGGTCCTGTGGTAACGAATCATATGGCGGTAAGACAATTTTGGAGATGTCAGAGCTGTTCCGTAAGCTGGATGATACCAGACTGGTTCATTATGAAGGAGTTTTCAATGACAGAAGATACAATGACAGCTCTGATATGGAAAGCCGTATGTATCCGAAAGTATGGGAAATCGAGGAATATCTTGAAACCCCTGATGTCAAGCCTTTTGTGTGCTGCGAATATTCCCATGCTATGGGCAATTCATGTGGGGCATTATATAAGTACACAGACCTTGCTGATAAAGAAAATTCCGGCTATCAGGGTGGGTTTATCTGGGACTATATAGACCAGTCAATTTATAAAAAAGATCGTTACGGAAAAGAATTTCAGGCGTACGGTGGAGATTTTGGCGACCGTCCAAGCGATTATAATTTCAGCGGAAACGGAATTGTATACGGAGGTGACAGAAGTCCGTCTCCGAAGATGCAGGAAGTTAAGTACACTTACCAGAATATTGCGGTTGAGGTTAGCGGGAAAGATTTTGAGGTATGGAATAAAAATCTCTTCGTTAACACTGATACTTTTGACGCGAAAGCTATATTATTAAGAAATGGCGTTGCTATTGAGGAAAAATCTCTGGATATTTGCGTTGAACCGGAGAGTAAGCGTAAGTTTCCAATACCGTTTGAAATTCCAAGTATCAAAGGAGAATACGCTGTAACGATATCTTTTCATCTTAAAACCGATACCCTATGGGCGAAAGCCGGACATGAGGTCGCTTTTGGGCAGGCAGTGGTGGCATTGGTAAAGGATACTCATACAGTTCATACGGACCGTAAGAAGTCATATACATTAATCCGCGGCAAATACAACTTCGGTGTGCGTGGGGAGGAATTTGAAGCGTTGTTTTCTATAGAGGGCGGCCTTGTTTCCTACCGCTATGCCGGAAAAGAACTATTATCGACTACGGTTAAGCCGAATTTCTGGCGTGCCCCTATTGATAATGATGAGGGTAACAATATGCCTGCAAGATATGCACAGTGGAAGGTTGCGAGCCTGTATCTGACGGCAAAAGGAGTAGGAAAAGAGCGGAAAACAGAGCGTGGCATCTGGTATGATAATCCGATTGTTGCAGAGAAAGAAGACTGCGTGGAAATTACATACACCTATAATCTTCAGACTACTCCTGCCGCTGAGTGTCAGGTGATTTATCGCGTGTATGGAGATGGACGTATTCAGACTACGCTGAACTATGATCCGGTGCAGGAGCTTAAGGATATGCCGGAGTTTGGCATGATGTTTAAGTGTGATGCAGATTATGAAAATTTAGAGTGGTACGGAAACGGACCGCAGGAGTCTTACGAAGACCGTAAAAAGGGCGCTAAACTGGGCGTTTATAAGAATCTGGTCAGTGACAATATGGCGCAGTATCTGAATCCGCAGGAATGTGGCAATAAAACCGGAGTCAGATATGCCAAGGTTATGGATAGAAAGGGCAGAGGACTTATTTTCACCGGAGAAAATATGAATTTCTCAGCGCTTCCGTATACACCGCATGAACTGGAAAATGCCAGACATCCATACGAGCTTCCACAGGTACATTATACGGTAGTGCGCGTATCTATGCAGCAGATGGGCGTTGGCGGAGATGACAGCTGGGGAGCTTTGGTACATCCCGAATTTTTAATAGATGCCACCAAAAAGCTTTCGTTTACCTTTACATTTTGCGGGATTTAGGTTGAGTAAGAATGGGAGATTTATATGCACAACAAAATTTTACTGATAAATGATATGGCAGGATATGGAAAAGTGGCGTTGTCCGCTATGATACCGGTACTTTCACACATGAAGTATCAGGTCTTCAACCTGCCTACGGCACTGGTATCAAATACCCTTGATTACGGAAAATTTGATATTCATGAAACTACGGACTATATGCGAAACAGCATTAATATATGGGAAGATTTAGGATTTGGATTTGATGCTGTTTCGACAGGTTTCATTGTTTCAAAAGAACAGGTGGAGTTGATATCAGATTTCTGTAAGAAACAGTCTGAGAAGGGCGTTAAAATTTTTTCAGATCCGATCATGGGTGATGACGGTAAACTTTATAACGGTATTACGGATAAAACCGTTGAACTTATGAGGAATCTGATTTCCGTTGCAGACTATATTGTACCAAACTATACTGAGGCTGCGTATCTCGCAGGAGTAGAATATAGAGATGAAGGAATTGACGAGAAAGAAGCCTCTGTTATAATGGAAAAGCTGACGGGGCTTGGAGTCAAGTCAATTGTTATGACAAGCGCCAGAATAAAGTCGCAAGGTACTTGTGTAGTCGGTTATGACCATGTGGATAACAAAGAATTCATAATCCCATTCGATGAGGTCCCGGTCCGCTTCCCCGGAACCGGCGACATATTTTCCGCGATCTTCCTGGGCAAGATTATGGATGGCTGCGGAATATATGAAAGCACACAATTTGCAATGGACAGCGTAAGAAACCTTATATTGAAAAATAAAGATAATGCAGATAAATATAAAGGAATACCCATCGAAAACTGCCTTGATATATTGAACAATTAAAAATTCATAGAAAGGAGCCATTTCCCATGAACCGTCCTAAGATCAAAATAACCTTAATTGAGAGAAAGGGCGACACCCCATGCCACAGAGGCCATAAGCCCGGCGACAGCTTTGATTTTGACACCCAGCGCGGAAGCTTATGTCCAATGGCTATGCATGTGGCATTTCCATATATTGATATATTGCGTTATGGCGGTGAGATCCCCGGACAGGAAAAAGGCTGTGCCGTATTTGCCTGTCCGGATGTGGATACGCTGAATGTATTTAAGATAGAACGAATTGATTCTTAGGTCCCTGCGACGTTTTGCTGAAGCGTTATAGGGCCTGCAATAACTTCCTTTGAAACATACAGACTCATGTCTTGTTTGGTGGAAAGTTTCCATTTAACCAGCCTGATATGCATACGCTCAATTTCCAGACAGGTTATACAGCTTGGATGAATACAGCAGCCACTGTTATAGTAATGAGGTTCACTTTCAAGGAGTTTCGGGCGGTGCGTATGGCCGGTGATCAGAATATGATTTTCCTGTTTAGCCCAGTAGCTTAGACGTTGTTCGGTCCTGTTTTGTCTGGTATAGTTTTTTGCTGCGCTTGTTGGGTCAAGAACGCCGTATTTCTCCAGTGGCTTCCACAGATATCTTACAAGGAAGCGTGAAACTTTCCACAAATCCGAATTGAATAAATCTGTCTGATGTCCATGAGTGAGGTATACATCCATAGCCTTTGGTGCAGAAGTGTTTTCCAGAATAATACCTTCATAGAATTTAATATCCGGAAGAAGCGGCTGCTTTGTAAGGGTTGGATCGTTTTCACAGCTCGGCCAGTCGCTAAGGTTCTTAGATGTAAAACGTACATCCTTTTTAATCATATCATGATTCCCGTATAACATATACAGGCGTCCCTTTTTATAAAAATTTGAAAGAAGGCAGAATACGTCGCTATGTGTCTTTATGATCTGTTCCATCTTTAAGTTTTCCCACAATTCATCTCCGTCTCCGAGCTCAATATAGGTATATCCGCTTCTATAGTAGCACTGGAGGGCGGCGAAGTATAAGTTCTGATTCCTTAGAAAATTATCATTGGAGCTTCCGACGCCGCGGTGGCAGTCACTGATCAAGACATATTTACTAAGGTGGTTAAGAGGGAGCCTTAGCGCTCCCTCGAAGGATTTATTAAGTCGTGAATAATAACTCATAATAACCATTCCTTTCTCTCGGCTAGGGTGAAAAATTTATTTTTCACACGCGAGTTTGTGTTTCCTGATATTGAGCATCCTGCGAAATATAAACGGAAGATAATAATACAGGAATAATACTCTGTCAACAGAAAGTGTAAAAGGTCTTGTAATGAACAGATAAATTTGGCATCCAAGCCAGTTCAGAGACTGTGCAATGGATGTTATGATCCTGCGGAATATGCCGCATACGGGTTTGCCGCCCTCAAAAGTAAAGGTGACTGTATTTCTGTGAAGGGTGACTTCACTTGTACTGTAGCCGAGATTTATAAGTGCATTGGCAAATGCAGAAGCCATTTCATGTGAATATAGTGTGACGCTTGACCAGACTGTGAGACTAGAGGGAATACTGAAAAGACCGGGTTTAAATGCAGTAAGCCACCAATGTTTACCACAAAGCTGTGCAATTTCCATATCTTTTTCAGCATTATAAAACGCAAAAGAAAGCTCCGGCATATAGTGGGTATCTAAGCTCTTAAAAAGGGTGTGATCCAACTCACTTTTATCTAAGATACGATCTGCACGGTAAACACCGATTTCACAGCCTGTATTAATGCCGTATTGGCCTTTCCAGAATTCGATCAGCCATGTTCTGCCGTCATAATTGAAATAGACAGGCAGACTGTTTATAACTATTCCAAGATGTGGGGCCGCCTTATCGTAAAAGGCGCTGTAACCGAAGTTTTTCTGCCATGCATCCATGCGCGAGGTGAAAACATCCTGCGCAGGCACATACGCATATCCAAACGGCTCTAGCAGATTGTCTATGATTTCGTATTTTTCATTTCTGCACATACAGCAGATTTTTTTTATGATTTTTTTCCTGCGGTAATAGCCTATGCAGTAAAAGAAAATAATGATAAGAAGAAGTAGGGTAAAGAAAAGATACATAATGACTCCTATATATTTATTTGTTTTCTTAATATATATTATTGTTTTTGTCGAAAAATGTACCTTTTAGACGAAAAAAATACATAAAAAATATAAGAAAAATCAGTAAAAAGAAATTTGTCAGAAAATGAGTAAAATTAGCACACAAAGCCGTATTTTCAAACTTGAATTCATTTTTTCGTACATTATAATATTCTTATCAAACAATATTATTTTGGGAATTCGATATGTTTAGGTTCTTGAAAGAAAATATTAATTTGTCCTGCGAAGATGAAAATATTTTGCAGGATTATGCTGCATATCTCGCCCATGAGATAAAAACACCGCTAAGCAGTATTTGTGGAAACCTCGATATACTTAAAAGGGAAGGCTGCTTGGATAATAAATATTTAGACAATGCCATATTGGCTGCAGATTATTTAGTGCATCTTGTAGATAGTGTTATGCTTATTTCCGTGATTGGAAATGACACTGGCGTCATAAAATTGGATGCAGTTACATCGGAGGAAATGTTTAAATCTCCTAAAGGGATATTGGAAGTGATGGCAGCAGCAAAAAACATCAAACTGCAGTTTCTTTTTGGTGAAACAATATATCAGTATCTGTATCTGAACAGAGCGGCTATTCAGCAGATTATCATCAATTTGATTTCCAATTCAATAAAATATACGGATGAAGGCGGAACGGTTATGTGCCGTATTACGCAGAAGTATCTGGAGGAGAAAAGAATAAGGCTTTTTCTTGAGGTGGAAGATACCGGAATCGGCATGGAAGAAGATTTTATTTCATGTGTGTGGGACAAGTTTACAAGGGAAGGAAGAAAAGGAGATGCAAATGGAAGCGGTCTTGGCATGTCCGTTACAAAAAAGCTGATAGAGCTTATGAACGGTAATATAAAGATCAAGACCGGACCTGAACATGGAACCAAAGTTATAGTGGAACTTGATGTAGACGGCGATGATGTTCGTTATGATTTAGATGCTTCGACAGGAAGGGAAGAGAAGCAGATAAGTGAAGGTATAGAGGAACATATATTGCCAAAGAGAGCCTTGGTAGCGGAGGATGAGAGGGCTAACATGGATATTATATGTAAGTATCTTGAAATATTGGATATTGAGGCTGATAAAGCATATGATGGGGATGAAGTCATAGAAATTTTCAACAAATCTGAAGAAAATCGCTATGATGTGATTCTGATGGATATAAATCTGCCCGAAAAAAGCGGTATAGAAGCAGTACGGGAGATAAGAAAGTCAGACAGGGAGGATAATGAAGTTCCAATTGTTATTATAACTGCGGATACTCTTGACAGACTAAGACCGGAAATATTATCTGTCAAAATAAACGGATACATTATCAAACCATATAGTCTGGAAGATGTCAGAACTATGCTGCTTAAGTGTCAGGAGTAAAGTATCAGGAGTAGTTTATTGCATGAAATCAGGTGCAAACTCTGAGCAGATAGAAGCCAAGGAAAGGCAGAACCTTCTCCGTCAGATAAACCCTCATTTCATTTTTAATACACTGGCTACAATCCGGATTATTACTAAAATCAATCCGGATCTGGCATATGATATGATTTATGATTTTTCCAAATATTTAAGAGCGGTTTTCGAGTCGTTTACAAATCCCGGGAATATTTCATTCAGGGAGGAGACTGAGTATGTTATATCTTATACTAATCTGGAGAGAATACGTTTTGGAGGAAATATAATGCTTGACATGGACAATGAGGAAAAAGATTTTATGATTCCGCCTCTCTCGCTGCAGCCCATTGTGGAAAATGCAATAATTCATGGTCTTAAGAAAGGCAAAATAAAAGGAACCATAAGCATAATAAGCCGTCAGACCAAATCGGAATATATTGTAGAAATAAAAGATGACGGAATAGGCTTTGATGTAGAAGAATATTACAAAATGGAGGAGGATACGGCGGTAAAAGAAGGCGGACTGCAAAGGGTAAAATGCCGGTTGGAAGAAATGACAGGCGGAAATCTGGAAATAAAGAGCAGGAGTGGGGCCGGTACTATTGTAACCCTTCATATTCCCAAAATTTCTAAAGATAAGTAAGTTGAAAGGACGAGCGTCTATGCGGTTAAAGACAATTTTGGTGGATGATGAACTGTGGAGCATGAAACAGTTTGAACTTGAATGTAAAAACAATGATATTGAGCTTATGGGAGAGTTTGATAACGCCGCCCGGGCGCTTTCTTTTGCAGAAAAGAACAGAATAGATTTAGCGCTCTTGGATGTCAAGATGCCGGATATGGATGGAATTATGTTAGGACGGAAATTAAAAGAAATAAATCCTGACATGATTGTCATTTATATTACAGGATATGACGAATATATAAAGGAAGCGATTTTGGATTTAAAAGCGGATTATTATCTCCTAAAGCCATATAATAAGACAGATGTTGAACAGGTATTGGAGAGGGCTAAATGCCTTTCGGCAAGATTTAATAAAAGAGTTACGGTTAAAACTTTCGGGTATTTTGATATTTTTGTGGATGGTATGCTGCTTGAATTCAAAAACCAGAAGGCAAAAGAGCTGTTCGCTCTCTGCATTGACAGTGCCGGCGGAGAAGTTACGATGAAAAAGGTTGTTGAGAAACTTTGGGAAGGCAGAAACTATGATGATAAGGTAAAACGCTTATATCGTAAAGCCTTAACTTATCTCAATACGCTGTTTAAGCAGTATGATGTGGAAAATATATTTAGTAACTCCAGAGGAAGCTGTCATGTGAACCGTGAAGAAATATTTTGTGATTATTATGAGGTACTTGATGGAAAAAATATAAAAGAAACCTTATTTGACGGAAGATATATGACGAATTATTCATGGAGCGAAGAAACCTGCGGAAAACTGTGCAGGATGGCTTCTATTCAACTTTATGAGTGAATCTGCTATATCTTGAAATAAAAATTAGACTTAACCCTAAAGTCTTGGAAAAAATGTCCGATACATTTAATAACAGATGACAAATTTGTAATAATAAATGTTAAATGGACAGGAAGGAGGAGCAGCAATGCGTATTGAAGCATATAATCAGGTTCAACAGTTATATGGTGCAAAGAAGACTTCTAAAACAGTAAAAGCACAGAATATTTCTGCTTCTGACCAAATCCAGATTTCCAGTATCGGTAAGGATTACCAGACTGCTAAGGCAGCGGTTAATTCCGCAAGCGATATCAGGGAGGATCTTGTCGCTCCTATTAGGACTGCCATACAGAATGGCACCTATAATGTAAGTGGAGAGAGTTTCGCAGAGAAATTGATGCAGAAATATGAAGAAATTTCCAGTCTGTAGACACAATGAAAAGTGAGGTTATAGCGTGGCAAGCTTAATGGAAGATTTGATAGATGCTTTGGAGAAAGAAAGCGTGGAATATGAAAATCTCTTAGAGATGTCAATGCGCAAAACAAGGGTCATTGTGTCTGAAGATTTGGATGAATTAGCAAAAATCACGGATGAAGAGCAGCTTATCGTTGACAGAATAAATCATATAGATAATATCAGAAATGAGGCTGTAAATGATATAGCGAATGTACTTAACAAGGATGTTACGAAACTAAAAATTGCAGATTTGATTGAAATGTTGGCATCAAGACCGCAGGAACAGCAGAAATTGGCAGCAGTTTCTGATAAATTGCGTGGCATTGCACAGCAGCTGGCGAGAGTCAATAACCAGAACAGGGAATTGATCCAAAGCGCGCTTGATATGGTGAGGTTCAATATGAACTTAATGCATTCAATGAAAGCAGCGCCGGAAACTGCCAATTACAATCGGGGTGCATATAACACCGGTGATGTAATTGGCGTGAATCGGAAATCATTTGACGCGAAACAGTAGAGAATAATTGAATTGTTAAGGAGAACAATGTTATGTCATTAATGGGCAGTCTTTATCTTGGCGTATCAGGATTAAGAACTTCAAATAATGCGTTGAATACTACGGCGCATAACATGTCAAATTTGGACACACAAGGATATACAAGACAGCAGGTATCGCAGTCTACAATGGGATATATCACTATATCCACATCCGGCGTCAACTTGAAACAGTTGGGTTTAGGTGTTCAGTATTCCCAAACAAGACAGATAAGAGATTATTTTTTGGATCAGAATTACCGTCGTGAATCGGGCAGAAGTGCCTTTTACGAGGTTTCTTATAATGCACTTGAAGAGATTGAGTATATTTTGGGAGAGTCTTCTTATGAAGGTCATGAGTTTTCGGAGGGAATAGGGAATTTGTGGACCTCAGTGGAAGAACTCAGCAAAGACCCTGCTAGTTCGGTAACCCAGAACTTATTTGTGACTCGCGCATATGAATTTATTGAAAGGGCCAGCGCTGTATATAACAGTCTTGTTGAGTATCAGGACAACATGAATAAGTCTGTTAAAACTCAGGTGGATCAGATTAATTCGTACGCGCAGCAGTTGGAAGCCTTAAACCGCCAGATCGCGAGAGTTGAGGGCGGTGTGGAACATGCTAACGACCTTAGGGATCAGCGCAACTATATATTGGATGAACTTGCTAAGATGGGTTCGATTTCATATGAAGAGGATATATACGGATACGTCAGCGTCAAGTTTGAAGGCGCCGATTTAGTAAAGGGCGGATTGGTAAATACGATGTCTCTTTATACGGATATCGACACAGGTTATTACACTCCTTATTGGGAGATGTATGCAAGCTATGAGATAGATGAAAATGGGAATAAATACCTTCCGAAGGAGAATCTGGTATCGTCACAGGTATTTGATCTTACAAGAAAGATTTCTACGGAGTACAATACCGATATCGGCTCACTTAAATCTTTACTTCTGGCAAGGGGTGATCATCATGCTCAGGCTCAGGAAATTAAGGATATTAATGCTGATGGCGAATATGAAGAAGGCTGGTACGACAAACATATTTCACAGTCGTTGATTATGAATGTGGAAGCTGAATTTGATCAGTTGATCAACGCCATTGTTACTAAAATCAATGATATCTTTAAAGAGGCAGCCGAAGCTGAAAGCGTAGTGTACCCTGATTCCACATACTTAAGGGACAGCGACGGCAATCCGTATCAATTATTTCAGCAGATATCTCCTGACGGTTCGACATATACATTGCCTGACGGTACCGTAATAGAGGGTGGATGGAGCGTAAATAATATTAAAATTAATATGGATCTCCGCCAGAATCCTGCATTGCTTGGCTTCAGGCTTCATGATAGTTCTGAGGACAACGCTACAATGGAGAAACTGAAGGCGGCTTTCCAGGAAAGCATATATACCCTGAATCCTAACGTAATGACTCCGGTATGTTTTAACGATTATTACAAAAACCTGGTAGCCCAGATAGCTAATACCGGATATGTAAATAAGGATATAATGGATCATCAGACCGTTACGACAGATGCGTTAGAATATGCGAGGGAACAGATAGTAGGCGTTTCTTCTGAGGAAGAAATGGTCAATATGATTATGTATCAGAACGCTTATAACGCTTCAAGCCGTTATATAAATGTTGTTGATGAAATGTTGGAGCATATTATTAATACTCTGGCTGTTTAATAATTTAGGATAGATATAAGAGGTGAACATACATGGCATCTACATTTTTTGGATTATCAATAGCATCTTCGGGATTAAGGGCAGCTAATGCAGCGCTCAATACAACCGGTAATAATATAAGTAATGCAAGTACGGACGGATACAGCAGACAGACTGTAACCACTGAAGCTGCCGATGCTCTGCGGGTATTTGCAAGCTACGGCTGTGCTGGAGCCGGTGTTGAAACTATAGCAATCGAGCGTATTCGCGACAGCTTTTATGATAATAAATATCGCCAGAACGAAACCAAACTCGGTGAGTATGACGTTAAGGCATATTACACCCGTATGATAGAGGATTATCTGACAGACGATAATACAACCGGATTTACAACAATTTTTAACCAGATATCGGCTGCACTTGAGGAAGTGGTCAAGAACAGCGGCTCTGCGTCTACCAAAAGAGAGTTTATTTCTACTGTTCAGAGTATGACGGATTATTTTAATACTATGTATGGTAATCTGCAGAACCTGCAGTCGGATGTAAATGATGAAATCAAGATGCGTGTAGATAAAATTAACTCTATTGCGCAGGATGTTGCTACTTTAAATAAACAGATCAATATAATAGAAATAACCGGAACTACGGCTAATGAGCTGAGAGATAAGCGTGATGTGCTTTTAGACGAGCTGTCAGCGATTGTTGATATAACGATTGAAGAGACTCCTCTCTATGACCAGCTTGGCAATCCGTCCGGAGCCAACAGGCTTATTGTAAGAATCGCCGGAACTCAGACACTTGTAGATGCGAGCGACTATAACCAGCTTGCATGTGTGGCAAGGCAGTCGAATGAGAAGGTGAATCAGACTGATATAGATGGGCTCTATGATATATATTGGGATAACGGCACGGAGTTTGGCTTATATAATGCCTCCATGGGTGGAGAGCTTAAAGGTCTGATTCAGCTGCGGGATGGTAATAATGGAGAGTATTTTAATGGTACTATAGAGGAACTTCATTATAATGTCGATACTACCAAGGTGGTTATAAGCACTACCGCGGATTATCTGGATAGCATGAGTAAGTGTAAACTATCTGATACAGGCGGTAAGATTGTTCTCGGAAGCCAGGTTTATTATTATACTGACTGGACATATCTCGGAGACGGAAAGTATACCTTTACAGTAGACAATACTAAGAGTGATGAAGCGCTTATTAATGGGAAGGTTGGACTGGAAGCAACCATTGGCGCTGAAGTAAAATATCAGGGAGTTCCGTATTATATGGCTCAGATGAATGAGTGGCTGCGCGACTTCTCTAAAGCGCTCAATGATATTTTTACGGAAGGTTATACTGAAAATGATGAAGATGCAGGTATCCTGCTCACAGCCAATTACAAGGTATCCAGCGGACAGTATTCCGAAGCGGAATTAAACGATTCAAGAAGAAACGGTAAAGGTTATTATTACATGACAGCGGAAAATGTTTCAATAACCACCCAGCTTGATAAGGATCCTACTAAGCTTGGAACCAAAAGCGAACCAGAAGGTCTTGAAGAATGTGAACAGATTAAAAAGGTAATTTCAATGATGAGCGATACCAGCCAGTTCAGTTTCCGCGGAAGGAGCGCTGGCGGTTTCCTTGAGTGTGTACTTTCGGATATAGCGTTAAATGCCAAAAATGCCGATACATTTTACGATACTTATTTAAGTCTTGAAACCAGTATTGAGAATCAGAGAATTTCAATTTCAGGTGTAGACGAAGATGAAGAGGCAATAAGCCTTGTTAGATATCAGAATTCATATACACTCGCATCGAAGATGATACAAGTGCTTACGGAAGTTTATGATAGATTGATTTTACAGACCGGCGTATAAAAAAGTGTCGTAAAGTAAAGAAAGGTGTGATACGATTATGAGAATGACAAACAAAATTATGAGGAATAATTCCATTTATAATATTAACCAGAACAAAATCACAGAGGATAAACTTAATACACAGATGACTAATCAGAGCAAGATTAACAGACCCTCTGACGATCCGGTTGTAGCAATAAGGGCGTTGCGTCTGCGTACCAATGTTAGTACGGTATCCCAGTATTATGATAAAAATGCAGAGGATGCGGACAGTTGGCTTAAACTTACAGGCGATGCAATGGATACAGTAGGTGATATTCTTACGGATCTTTATAAGCAGGCTATGGATTCTTCTAAGAAGTCATACACATATCAAGATTTGGATGTCGTATTAACACAGATGAAATCATTAACTAAGGAATTTTATTCAAGCGCTAATGTGGATTATGCCGGAAGATATATATTTTCTGGTTATAGGACAGATACGCCGGTTACTTTTACGCAGGAGGATATTAATGAGTTTACCAAGGATCCTGATAATTTAACGACTTTTGTAATGGAGGAGACTCTCGGATATAAGGATATTACCAGTATCAGCTATACAGATTGGAAAAGTGCGGTAGATAAGACTAATGGCCAAAATGAAACAGACGTAACCAATACAACTCTTTACCGCTTCAGATTGTCTTATGATCAGCTTGGTATGACTGTGGAAGACGGAGAAGATATTAGTGAGTCTGATATTCAGTTGTACTTTACACTCGCAGGCGAACCGCAAACAGTTAAAGCATATAAAGAGGCTGAAGATGCATATGAGGCAGTATTAAGCGGTGAGTGTGATATGGCATATATTCCGTCTACCGGAGAACTTGTATTCAGCGAAGATTACTATTCAGACCCGACCAAAATCACGGAAAACATGAGTTTGAGGGTTAAATATTCCAAGAGTGACTGGAGTGAGGGAGATATCAATCCGGTGCACTACTTCCATGCGGTAAAATGCAGTCAGAATAGCATTGAAGATGCAATGCAGTTAGAGGCAGCAGAAAACACTCTTAATGCTTCCCAGAATGCGCTTTCTAAAGCTGAGTCAGCATTGGAGACTTTATCTGATATTAGGATGCAGCTGGCTGAAATGGATGGCAGTGATACGGCCAAGCTGGGTGAGGCAATAAAAACGGCACAAAAGGCTGCAAAGAATTTATTAGATGCAGCCCAGACGGAAGCAGACTTAGCAGAGCTTACAGCCGGTATGGATACAACAACTTTGACAGATGAAGAAGCGGCTGTTGTCAATGCTTTAGACGAAGCACTGGCAGTCTATAATGCTTTGAGTGCGTTAGACCCTTATAATGTTACGGCAGCAGATCGTAATACAGCTCTTGCGGCAGTAAGGACGGCGGTACAAACTGCAGCTCCGGACACAATAGCAGCAGCTAAACAGCAGACAGAGGACTATCAGATAGAGGTAAACAGAATCAGAAATCTGATAACGGAATACAATGCTAGTGGGCAAGATCAGGATGTCTATTATAATGTAGGATTTAATCAGACTATTCAGGTAAATACTCATGCAAAGGAAATATTTACACATGATGTCCAAAGAGATATTGATGATTTTGAAATTTATTTAAAACAGCTTCAGGATGTAGAGTCTGCAATAAGCGACCTTGAAACCGAGAGAGACAAATACGCTGAGGACAGCGATGAATATAAGGCATTACAGTTAAAAATAGATGCTGCCGAAAAAGCGTACACTTATATTCGTGACAATGTTCAGACTAAATTTGAGAACCAGATATCCAAATATCAGAGTTATATTGATACGACTAATGTTGCCGTAACCAATAACGGTACAAGACAGAGCCGTCTGGCACTGATTCAAACCAGACTTATGAATCAGAAAGCAACATTTAAGGATTTGCAGAGCAATAACGAAGATGTTGATATGTCTGAAGTTGCCGTACAGCTTAAGAGTGCTGAGCTTACTTATGAAGCATCGCTTATGGCAACCAGTAAGATTATGCAGACTAACCTGATGAATTATATCTAAGCGAGGGGAAACTTATGAAGGTAACAACGAAAGTATTTGGTGAGATTACGATTGATGACGAAAGAATCATTACATTTCCGAATGGGATTATCGGCTTTCCGGATCTGACAAAGTTTGCGATGATACATGATTCTGAAAAAGGATTGGACTCCATTCATTGGCTGCAATCCTTAGATGAGCCTGCATTTGCAATGCCTGTTATGGATCCGCTTATTGTATGTCCTGACTATAATCCTGAAGTAGATGATGAACTGCTTAAACATTTGGGAGAACTTAATCCTGAAGAAATGTTGGTGTTAGTGACTGTAACGGTACCCAAAGATATTAAACAGATGTCAGCGAATTTAAAAGGTCCCATCATCATTAATTCAGTGGATAGGACAGCAACACAGGTTATCGTAGAAGGCGATGCGTATCAGGTGAAGTTCCCGATTTATGATATCCTGAATGACAATAAGAAGAAAGCGGGTGAGTAAATGTTAGCTTTATCAAGAAAAAAGGGTGAGGCGCTCATCATTAACAACAACATAGAAATTACAGTGTTGGAAATTAAGGGAGAACAGGTGAAGCTTGGCATTAACGCGCCAAAAGAAGTACCTATATACCGTAAGGAAGTTTATGTACAGATTCAGGATGCAAATAAGGATGCCATAAATGCGGATGGATTGGAAGCGTTGCAGAATCTGCTAAAATAATGAAACAAAAATAAAGGACAGTACGATTGTGTACTGTCCGTTGTTTTTATATATTTCAAACTATTGAATTGACTTCCGCCGAAATAGAGAAAGGTTATAGGAATGAATGATAAAATATCGGTTATTATTCCGTGCTATAATACGGAAAAATATGTTGACAGGTGCTTAGAGAGTATAGCGGCTCAGATCTATGGCATAGACAGCCTTGAAATAATTCTGATCAATGATGCTTCAACGGATAACACTTATGAGCATTTGGTAAGATTTGAAGAAAAATATCCAGAAAATGTTATGGTGATTAATTGTGAAGCAAATTCCGGACCTGCGACAATAAGAAATATCGGGCTTAAATATGCCACAGGAGTATATATATCTTTTGTAGATGCCGATGATGTGGTGGATTTCACAATGTTTGAGAGAATGTATGAGGCAATGAAACGCTATGATGTAGATGTGGTAGAATGTAGTTACAAATCGTTCTGCGACGTGTCAGAGTTATTTGTGCAGAAAAGTAATAATGACTATTTATTGCAGATAAAAACGTCGCAGGAAAGAGGGCAGTTTATTTTAAATTCATTTAAAACAGCTGTATGGGGGCGCCTTTATAAAAAGAGTTTTTTAGACGATAATGCGCTGTGCTTTCCGGACAATATGATATATGGTGAGGACAATTTCTTTTCGGGGCTGGCAATGCTTATGTGCAAATCGTATTATCACATCGGGGATACGCTTTACTATTATTTTAAAAATGCGAATGGAATTATACAAAAAAACAATGATAACGGCAGAATAAGGCAGCTTATGGATATCATGAAGCTATATATAAACGAACTTGATACAAGAGGCTTTTTGGACGGTCCTATTTCGGGGTACGGTATGGAGTTTGAATGGTATATGATCTATAAATATTTTATGGATCCGGTAAGTTTTGTGGTTTCAAGAAAACTGCCGGATTGGAGAGCACAGGTTAATTATTTTGCTAATGAGCTGCTTAGGTACTTTCCGGAAGCTTATAATAATACTTATTTAAACAGTAACGAGAGGTGGAAGGATTATATAGCATTACTAAAGAAAGTGGACAACTAGTATAAAAATCAGATGACCATTAGTAAAGAAACGAGCAATTACAATTAAGAATGTTGCTTAAAGGTATTATGGAAAAACGTCGCATAATATACGTATCATCTCAGCAAGACGCATTTCATAAGTGTGATATTTTGCGACCTTTTCATATCCGTTTATTGCAATTTCCATTCGCTCCTCATCGTGGCGCAGATAATAGTCTATCTTATTGATCAGATCCTCCGTACTTTCATATACTTCCAAATCCTTACCGATTTCAAAATATTCCGGTATTTCCGCCTGATAGTTGGAAATCAGGAAACCGCCGCAGCCAAGCACATCCCAGATACGCAGGGAAAGTCCTGTTTCTATCGGGCGCATGGTCATATTTAGGTTGATTTTGGACGCATGGAAAATTTTGGGCATTTCGGTCAGCGTATTTGCACTGCCTTTTGCATGTATATCAGGAAGGCATGAAGTATCGCTGCGGGTATATAGGGATACATTGAAACGTTTCGATAGGGCAGACAGAATAGACACCCTCTCCACATTGGCAAGTTTCATGCCGATATACTGGTGTGCCGCCAGATAGCGGTCCGTGTCCAGAAAAACGTCCTGCCCTTTGTAAAATTCAGGATCAGAGGCAGAGATTTCGCGAATGACGCTTTCAGGTAGCGTATCATATATGAAATTATAACCAAAGACCTGCATCTGCGCCTGCATTAAACCATTTACATAGCCGTTAGTATAGTCCGAAAGTTTCAGCCTGTCATATTTGCACTTCTCAGAATATAGGGAACCTACGAAAGTGACATCGCTGTCATATTTAACAAAATCAGCTTCCGACATGCCAAGGATCACATTTTCCCAGCGTTTAACGTTTGTTGCAAGCGGAAGATAATAAATGTGTTCAGGATTATAGGGGTGAAAAAACTCATATTGTGCCCTGTCGAACAAAAAGATGCGGTTCCATTCGTTTTTCAGCGAATTCGAGAACAGCTCGGCTACCGGACTGTCTACGCTCCAGCATACATATGGCACTTTAAAGCGGTTGCATGTATATGATATCGCCGGATAGAAATTAATGCTGAATACAAAGGACAGTTTATGCGACAAAATCCACTCGGTGACCGTCGTAGCGCACTGCGCAGGAGTCACACCCTTATCAGTCATCTCCATTTTTTCCTGATGCACGGTAAGACCGAAGCTTTCAAACACTTGAATGATATCCGGTTCGCATATGCTGTTGTATCGGTAGATTAGTATTTCCATAATAAAGATTATCCTCCCAATGTTTATATTGTTCAAATTCGGAATTCAAAATAAAGAGTTTCCAAAGTGTCAATTTTTGCATTATACTAATAGTGTAATGTAAAATTATAAAACTTCCAAGAGAAATAATATAAAAAATAAAAAGGCGATTTTATTCTTATGAAAATTTTATTTTTTGAAAGCAGGAAACAGCCGATTTTAAGTATTAGATTGGCACTGGATAGAATGGGACATGAAACCGGAACGTATACAACTCCTATAGAACTGATAGGCGGATATGAAGAGGAAGAAAAATTACTGGAGACTTTTCTCAAAAGTAATAAAGTTGATTTTGTGATTTCAAATTTGTTTTCTCCTTATGTTGCACAACTTACTTACGAATTGGAAATCAAATATGCTGTTTACGGAATGGATTCACCTATGTATGAAACCTATATATCGGTTTTTCCTCGTTATGATAACTGCTATCTTTTCTATTTTGATAAGAAGGAGTACCGTCTTCTCAAGGAGAAAGGTTATACCAATGTATACTATCTGCCGCTGGCAGCGGATGTTGAATGGTCTGGTAAGCTTGTGATTACGGATGAAGAAATAAAGAAATATGGCTGTAATGTATCTTTTGTCGGCAGTTTGTACAGTAATAATTTATATGACCAATATATAGATAGATTTCCAATTCAGATGCAGCAGCTTTTTTCATATATTATGGAACAAAGCGCATTCAAATGGGATGGTAAGGATAGGCTGGGAGAGCTTCTTACTCCTGAACTGATGAGTTTTATTAAATCTTTCTATCCGGATATTAAAAACAAGCCAGATGAATTGCCATATGAATATTATTTTAAAGCGTATTTTTTTGCGCGGAAGCTGACACACATAGAGAGAACTTTGTTGCTGGAATTGTTGTCGGAACGGTATGATATTCATTTATATACAAGAAACGATGAGAGTGTTCCGGATGGAATTAAAAGGTTTCCGGAAGTATCGCAGCTGACAGGAGGGTTGAAGGTATTTTATTCCAGCAAGATCAATATTAATATGACGCTGCGCAGTATAGAAAGCGGCGTTCCGCTTAGGATTTTTGATATTATGAGTGTAGGTGGTTTTGTTATGTCGAATTATCAGGAAGAGATTCCTGAACTGTTTGAGGAAGGAAAAGAAATAGTTACTTTTAAGACGCCGGAAGAATTGATTGATAAGACTGATTACTACTTATCGCATGATAATGAGAGAATCAAAATAGGTATTAACGGATATAAAAAAGTTAAAGCCTGTTATACATATGAGCATCAATTAAATAAAATTATCTCCATTTTATTTCCCGCACCCTAAATTATTTAAATTTTTTTCCGATATATACAGCAAGAGACTATTTTGCATAAGTAGTCAGGACGATTTTTAAATATGTTACTATTAACTAAAATATCACATGGAGGTGATTGACAATGGCAATTGAACCATTAAGCAGTGTAATGACTTTTCAGGCCCAGGATGCACCTAAGCCGAAAGTAGAGCTTGCCCAGCCGGTTGACATGGAAGTTTCATCGGATGATCAGGCAGTGAAAGTGGACACTACTACAGCGTCCGTTGCCCGTACACAGGAAGAGGACAGTGAAGCGGGCAAAGATTCAGGTAAAGGAAATGATTCAAATGGTAATCAGCAGGCAAAGAATATACCGCAGCCCAATACGGATTATCTGAAAAAAGCGATAGAAGAGATGAATCGCAAAATCAATAACACCAACGAAGAAGCAATTTTTGGTGTTCATGAGGATACAAACAGAATTATGATTAAGATTGTAGACAAGGACACTAAAGAAATTATTAAAGAATTTCCGCCGGAAAAAACCCTTGATATGATTGCAAAAGTATGGGAGATGGCAGGACTTCTTGTGGATGAGAAGAGATAGGAGGGAAAATAGATGTCTATTAGAATTACCGGAATGTATTCTGGACTTGATACGGAGAGCATTATTTCGGAGTTAGTATCTGCGCAGAGCGTTAAGAAGAGTTCGCTGGTAAAGGCTCAGACGAAGCTTAGCTGGAAGCAGGATGCGTGGAAAGCGCTTAATACCAAGATTTTTGATTTTTATACCAATACACTTAGTAATATGCGTTATCAGTCTTCTTATATGAAGAAAACAACCAAGATTTCCAACACTAACGCAATCAGTGTTATTACCAGTGACAACGCTGTTGACGGAGTAAGAAGCGTTAAAGTTGATCAGCTTGCTAAGGGTGCAACTCTTACAAGCGGAAGCCTTGTCAGGAAGGATAATGTTCATTTTTCCGGAGCTGCATCATTAGCACAGCTTCGTAAGTTCAGCGACCTTGACAATTCGGCAAATTTATCCGGAAGTTTCAGGGTAATGGGCGCTCAGGGACAGTATCTGGATTTTGAAGTAAATGAGAATACTACAATTGATGATGTAGTGAATATGATAAAGAGCACTGGTTTAAATGCCAATTTTGACCAGGATAGTCAAAGAATTTTTATCGGCTCCAAGAATACTGGTGCAGCTAATAACTTCAGTATTGTGGCGAATGATGAAGGCGGTTTAAATGCGCTTGCGGCATTGGGATTGTTAACGACAAGCGATTTGACAAGTGATGAGAATAAGACGTGGGCTGCTTATCAGGATGAGGATGGCAATTATACGGATAAATTCTATGACCTTCTTAACGAAGAAGTGACAAAACGTGAGAATGCTCTTAAAGAAGCCAATAAGAACATGTCAGAACAAAACGATAAGTTGAAAGAGACTAACGATAAGCTGGCGGATAAAAATGCAGAGCTGTTGAATGCCTTGAGTGATAATGATGCTATTGGCAATTCTTTCAGAATTGCGACAGGAGGAAAATCAATTACTACCGCCATAAATGATTTATATGGAGACGGTGGCTTATTTGACAAGCTGAAAGCAGCTCAGGAAGCATATAATGCGGTAAGCGATAAAGAAGATGATGATCCGGACAAGGTAAATGCCCAGAATGCTCTTGATGCGGCTCAGAAGGCATATACTGATGCTGAAAAAGAGATATCTGATTTTATCCAGGATACGGTTTATGGACCGGTTGAACAGGTTCCGAAATTAGATGAAGATAATAACCCGGTAGAGGAGGATGGAAAGCCTGTTTATGATGAAGTTCGTAATGGCGGACTTAAGAAAGAGTATGATGAAGCCGAGGCTGCCGGCACTCTGACTCAGGATCTGCGGGATATGGCAGATGCAATAAATAAGCTGAATGATGCTTTCATCACCATGGGAGAAAATAAAGCCTTTATTTATGCTAATACAAATAAGATTGCATCTAATGAAGAAACAATAAAAGCGAATGAAGAATTAATAGACGAGAGCGAAGCTTATAAGGCTATGTCGGAAGATGATATTGATAATATGGCAATGTCGAGGCTTAGAGATGAGATAGCAGCTGGTTTAAGCGATAAGGTGGAGGCCGCAAAGAAGTCCCTTGAAATTGCAGATGCGATTGAAAAAGGAGATACTTCTAATACTTATGCAAAACTGGCAACAGCCAGCAAGGTAGAGGCACAGGATGCCGAAATGACCATTGATGGCGCTAAGTTTACATCAATGACCAATACTTTCAATGTAAACGGCATGACAATTACAGCATTAGAGGAAACTGATAAGGAAGTTACAATGACTACATCTACGGATACCGACGGTATCTATGATATGATTAAGAATTTCTTTACAGAGTATAATAAACTTATCAATGAGATGGATTCCTTATACAATGCGGAATCTTCCAAAGGATATGAGCCGCTTACTTCCGAAGAAAAAGATGCTATGAGCGATACTGAAATCGAGGAGTGGGAGAAGAAGATTAAAGATTCTCTGCTTCGCAGGGATAGTACTCTGAGCTCAGTATCATTTGCTATGGCTTCAATACTGCTTCAAGGTGCAGAGGTAAACGGCAAACAGATGTATTTGTCAGACTTTGGAATTAATACTCTTGGCTATTTCAAAGCAGCTGAGAATGAGAGAAATGCATATCATATCAACGGAGATCCTGATGATGCCGATACAAAGGCTGAAGAGGATCTGTTAAAGAAGATGATTGCAAATGACCCTGATACGGTTATGAATTTCTTTACCAAGCTATCTAATAATTTGTATGATAATCTGACTAAGCAGATGACATCTACTACGCTCAGCAGTGCATTCACCGTTTACAATGATAAGCAGATGAAAACTGAGTATAGTGATTATACGGATAAGATAGCTAAAGAGGAAGAGAAACTTAATAATATGATGGATAAATGGTACAAGAAGTTTTCCGCAATGGAAGTTGCAATGTCTAAACTGGAATCCAGAAGCAGTTCTCTTGCAAGTATACTGGGAGGCTGATAAAGTACCGGATATGGTGTGTTAAGATCAAGGAGGAGAATGACTATGCCAGCACGTAATCCCTTTGCAGAATATGAAAATAATAAAATACTGACAGCCTCACCGGCGGAAGTGACGCTTATGCTATATGAGGGAGCCATTAAGTTTTGTAATAAAGCCATTATTGCAATAGAGAATGGAGAAACAGAGAAAGCTCATGTTAATATCAAGAAAACACAGCGTATTATAGAAGAATTCAGAAATACATTGGATCATAATTATGAGGTTTCAAAGGATTTTGACAAAATATACGTATATCTTCTTAGAAGATTGTTAGAGGCCAATATTAAGAAGGATAAGGATATATTAGAAGAAGTCAATATGCATCTTAGAAGCGTCAGGGATACATGGAAAGAGGTTATGAAACGCTGCAAACAGGCGTAGAGAGGGTAGGCATGAGTCAGAATATTGCACAAATATTATTACAGAGCCTTGAGAAGAAAAATCAGGTACTTGATGATATTATCACACAAAATGACATACAGGAAGATATCTTGAAGCAGGATGATCTGGATATTGATGCCCTGGATGCTTCGATGGAAAAAATTGGTACTCTGATTGAAGAATTAGAAAAACTTGATGATGGTTTCGAAGTGGTGTATGATAGGGCCCGCACAGAAATTGTAGGGAATAAATCAATGTATCAGACTGAAATAACGAAGATGCAGGACAATATTCAGCAGATTACCGATAAGGTCGTGAAGATTAATGCAGCGAAGATGCGTAATCAGATGCGTGCCGACAATCATTTTAAACAGAAAGCCCAGAAAATCAAAAATTCCATGTCTAAAATTAAAGGGGCAAGGAGTTACTATGATAGCATGAATAAGCTTAATCATGTTGCGCCCCAGTTTTACGACAGTAAGAAGTGATTAAAAAATTTGTCAAAAATTTAAAAAAAATTAAAAAAAACCTAAAGTAAATCAGATTCGCACCGATATATATTACAAGTAAAGCAAGCTGATTACTTACTTAACAAAAATAAGCGGCAAGGATGCCGTATTAAATTCAAGGAGGAATACATTATGGTAGTACAACACAATCTTACAGCAATGAACTCTAACAGAATGCTTGGCGTAACAACAAGCGCTCAGGCAAAATCAACAGAGAAGTTATCTTCCGGTTATAAGATCAACCGTGCAGCAGATGATGCAGCAGGCTTAGCTATATCCGAGAAGATGAGACGTCAGATCAGAGGTCTTACACAGGCATCTGCAAACGCTCAGGACGGTATCTCTTGTGTACAGACAGCAGAAGGTGCATTAGCAGAAGTTCAGGATAT
>JAAUZJ010000050.1 GCA_014804695.1 Lachnospiraceae bacterium | reverse complement strand
GCCAAACAATTCACACATTTATTCCCCCTGCCTTTCCTTTACTAGCTCCAACCCTTTTTTTACAAATCCGTCTCCAAATTGTTTCCGGATTCTCCACGCATACCTGTTATCTGCATCTGTAAATTTTTCATATTCAAACTGTAGGATTTCATCCACATCTAACGAAAGTCCGCCATAGAACTCTTTCATCATATCAATTACTTTTAAGGCTGCATGGGCTACAGAATATAATTCTCCATCTGGTGTCAATATATTGACTGTCTTTAAATCGTACCGGGCGGCATTCTTAAAATTCTGCACTGCCTGAATCTGGTCCTTTTCGCCAAATGGCTGACCTGGAGTTGCAGCAAGCCAGACCATTAAAAGCTGTGCAAAGATAATATCCTTTTCCTCCACACCGGCGCTTACAAGAGGATTTAAATCAAACATGCGCAGCTCTATATGATTGACGCCATTTCGGCACAACGACTCTAAGTTATTTTCTCCTGCCGGCTTTAACCGTATTGGATAATACAGTTCAGAAGCTGCCTTCAACAATCCCATATCCACATATTTTCGTATACTGTCTGCATATGCGGAAATATTATGATAATCCAGAATAGGCGCAAACTCGTTCCAATATCCCATTTCACCGCATCTTACTGATGCCATTCCCGTAAACACATCCTGATTGTAAATGCCTTTCTCTACAAATGAGCTGTCCAGAAGCGGACTTGCCGCAGTCACTGCCACAAGCAGCCAGCCATATGCAGCCATTCTCTGTGCAAGTTCCAGATAAAACCTGTTTTTATATTCCTGATAATCCGTCTCTTTTTGATATTTAAAATCAGCTTCCAGCAGATTCTCAGAAAAGGAATAATTTACATGGATGCCGGAAAATGTCATTTTATACCGTCCGTATTTGGCAGACAAATACTCTCTGTATGCTGTTTTTGACACTTCAATTCCTTCAAAAACCGCAACTGGTATATCACTTTCGTTTTGAATATAAGGTGGATTGGAAAACAGCCACAGGTATTCTCTTTCCGGCAGGCTTTCTAATCTTTCATAAATACGCCTGTTGTGAAATTCCAGCTCTTCAATCGCTTCTTTTACACTGGCATGTACCGATGTGTTAATTTCCGTCTGATTTTCACAGAAATCCTTTACAATGTGCGTATCATCCGTAAATGGATGGGGTGAATGGGATAACGTACCGTCTTTTTTTATCCTTAAGCTTTCCTTCTCCAGTCCAAAATTTCCTTCTAAAATATGTTCTTTCACATCATGATTTTCTATATGTAACATTGCAGTTCTGCCTCTCTATTCCTGTATTGCCTTTCGGATTCTTTCCAATGCTTCTGACAGCACACTCCGGGGACAGGCCACATTGATTCTCTGAAATCCTCTTCCGCTCTCCCCAAAGATTTTTCCACTGTCAAGCCACAGTTTTGCCTTATGTACCATCAGTTTCTCCAGTTCATCTGTACTAAGTCCAGTCCCTCTGAAATCAAGCCACACAAGGTAGGTTCCCTCATGTTCTACCATGCGTACACCATGGAGATTTGCTTCTACATACCTTTTGGTAAATTCTATGTTATCTGCCACATAGGAAAGCATTGCCTGATACCACTCTTCCCCCTTACTGTATGCGGCTTCACATGCAACAAGCCCCATAACACCAAGCTGGCTCGTGCCTGCCGCATCCAATTCCTTACGAAACTTATGCTTTAACTCACGGTTCGGAATAAAAATGTTTGACATCATCAGACTGGCAAGGTTAAAGGTCTTACTTGGTGAGGTGCAGACAATGCTGATATCCTCATATTCTTTTTTCAAATTTGCAAAGACAAGATGTTTTCCTTTAAATACAAAATCCTGATGGATTTCATCACTGACCACAATGACATGGTGCTTCACACAGATATCACCCAGCTTTGTCAGTTCCTCCTTTGTCCAGACTCTTCCCACCGGATTGTGCGGACTACATAAGAAAAACAGCTTAATCTTTTCCTCCGTAATCTTTTTTTCAAAATCGTCAAAATCCATATGGTAACGATTATCCTCTCCCAGGTATAACGTGTTGCTTACCACTTTCCTTCCATTGTCTTCTATCACTTCTGAAAATGGGTAATATACCGGTAATTGGATCAGCACACCATCTCCCGGTTTTGTATATGCTTTTACTGCCATTGCCAGTGCAAATACAACCCCCGGTGTTTTTACCAGCCATTTTTCCTGTACTTCCCAGTCATGATGTTTTTTCATCCATGCCCTTATAATCTCAAAATATGGTTTCTGGACCTCACTGTATCCAAAGATTCCATGCCTTGCCCGCTCTATCAAGGCATCCTCGATATAAGAAGAAGTTTCAAAATCCATATCCGCCACCCACAACGGCAATACATCTTCCGGCATTCCACGCCTTTTTGCAAAATCATATTTCAGGCTTCTTGTACCTCTTCTGTTTATAATTCTGTTAAAATCAAGATTTCTTTCAGCCATGTAATTCACCTTCTATCTCCTTAAAAATGCTGTCCAGTTCATTCAGTAAATCCTTTACATCCTCAATTCCAACAGAAAGCCTGAGTGTGCTTTCTGTGATCCCATTTCTTTCCCTGATTTCTTCTGGCACATCTGCATGTGTCTGTGTTGTCGGATAAGTAATCAGCGTTTCTACGCCTCCAAGGCTTTCTGCAAACTTAATCATACGGATTTTCTCTAAAATCGCCAATGCAAATTCTCTGCTTTCAAGTTGGAATGTAAGCATCGCTCCAAATCCCCTTGCCTGCTTTTTCATGATTTCATATCCTGGATGCGTGGGAAGCCCCGGATAGATCACTTTCGTCACTGCATTTTGTCCCTTTAACCAATTTGCTATGGTTATCGCATTTTGCTGCGACTTCTCCATACGAATACCAAGTGTCTTGATTCCACGCAGAACGAGCCAGCTGTCAAACGGTGCAAGCCCCGCTCCTGTCGTCTTGATTAAAAACCGGAACTTCTCACTGATATCTTCCCTGTTTGTAACCAAAAAACCAGCCAGCGTATCATTATGACCACCAAGATATTTCGTCCCGCTATGTACAACAATATCTGCGCCTAAATCCAATGGGTTCTGAAAATACGGTGAAAGGAAAGTATTGTCAACAATCAAAAGCAAATTATGCTTTTTTGCTATTTCCCCAAGTGCCTCTATATCTGTCACATTCATCATGGGATTGGTGGGAGTCTCAATGTAAATCGCCTTTGTATTTTCGCTAATATAACTCTCCACATCGTCTTTATAACAATCAATACTTGAGAATGTAATTCCATTTTTTTCTGATACATTATGAAAAAGCCTTATGCTCCCCCCATAAAGGTCTGCATCCACAATCAGATGGTCCCCCGGAGAAAAAAGCTCCATCATCAAAGTAATTGCTGCCATCCCTGTTGAAAATGCCAATGCATCTAATCCATTTTCCAGCGTTGCCACCATCTTTTCCAAATGCTCCCTTGTAGGGTTCTGCAATCTGCTGTAATCATATCCTGTGCTTTTCCCCACGCCTAAATGTGCATAGGTTGCTGTCTGGTAAATGGGATAACTGACTGCCCCATAATTATTACTGCATCCTTCTTCCTCTTCTAAATGCAGACATTTTGTTTCAATTCCTCTCGCCATAATAATTCCTCCTGATTAACCTAAAGATTTATCCTTATATTTTGCCATTTCCTCCAGATATTTCTGTCCTATCGCACTGACTGGTGCGTCTTTTTTATTCTCCTATTATTCCTATCAACATAATATGCAAATATACTTTATATACTATACCACCAAAGATAACTTTTGCATAATTCTTTTTTCCTTTAGATGGTTATAGCTTTTAACAATACAAAAAGCAGCCAGATAGCTGCTTTCTTTTTTCATTCATAATCAAATGTTGTCAGAAATGCCTGTGCCCGCTCTGTAACGGGATGTGTAAAAAATTCTTTCGGCTGGCTGCTTTCTTCTACGATCTTCCCATGCTCCAAAAACAGGACACGGTCTGCAATGGCTTTTGCAAACGCCATCTCATGGGTCACAATCAGCATCGTGCTGCCAGCCTTGGCAAGTGTGATGACAACTTCCAGCACCTCCCGCACCATTTCAGGATCCAAAGCAGCCGTTATTTCATCAAGCAGCAGGATTTCCGGATGCATAATGAGCGCACGCACAATCGCGACACGCTGCTTTTGTCCTCCGGAAAGCTGGCGGGGATAAGCGTCCCTTCTTTCTGCAAGTCCAACTCTTGCCAAAAGCTCCACAGCCTCTTTTTCCGCTTCGGAACGGTTCCTTTTCTGTACCTTCAGAGGCGCCAGCAAAATATTTTCCAATATCGTTTTATGCGGAAACAAATCATAACTTTGGAAAACCATTCCGATTTTCTGACGCATTTGGGAAATGTTTTTTGCTGCTTTGTGAACCGGTTCACCATTCAGAAGAATCTCTCCGCCCTGAACATCCTCCAATGCGTTGATGCAACGCAGAAGCGTGCTTTTTCCGCACCCGGAAGGTCCGATAATAACAACAACTTCACCTTTATTGACTGTAAGGCTAAAGTCGTCAATGATCACATGGCCGCCATAGGCTTTCTGTATATGATTGATTTTCAAAAGCGCCTGTTCCATACTTATAACCACCTTTTCTCAAGATATCCTGACAGTCTGCTGATCGGCCAGCAGATCAGGAAATATAACAGAAAGACTACTGCAAACACACCAAAGGCCGCATTGGGCGAGGTTTTCCTGTTTGCCTCAATCATCTGCTGTGCAACCTTTAATACCTCCACGATTCCAATCATCATAACAAGGCTTGTTGTTTTAATCATCCTTGTAATCAGATTAATGGAAAGCGGAATCAGCCGCCGAACCGTCTGCGGCAAAATGACATACAGATAAATTTCCAATCCCGTCATTCCCAATGCCTGCGCACTTTCATACTGAATTTTCGGAATGCTGATCAACGCGCCCCGCACCAGATCGCCCATTTCAGCCACACCCCAAAAGCTGAATACGAAAATTGCGGAGTGTTCCGCAGACAAATCCCATCCAAACACTCTTGTTGTGCCAAAATAAACAATAAACAACAGTACCATCTGCGGCATAATCCGAACAACCTCCAGATAAATACGAAAAACCAATTTCAGAATCTTATTTTTGGATGTCATCAGCATTCCCGTCACAAGCCCTAATGCAATACTAATCACAACAGAAATCAGGCTGATGCGAAGCGCAACCCAGAGACCGCCAAGCAGTCGTAAAAAATTTTTTCCTTTAAAAAGAACATCAATCCCCAAATTCTGCATGGCGCAGTCTCCTTTCAACAAAACTTCCCGCTGCGGACACCGGCAGCAACATAATCAGATAGAAAACAACCAACAGCGTCAGACACTCGATAGTTTTGGCATACATACCGATCAGATCCTTTGCAGTAAACATCAAATCCATCAGGCTGATAGTAGAAAACACGCTTGTTTCCTTCAATAAAAAGATTACATTGGCAAGAAGCCCAGGTACACTCGAAGAAACTGCCTGCGGCAGGATGACATACCCAAATGTCTGTACTCTGTTCATGCCAAGGCTCTGTGCGCTTTCCGATTGAATCGGCGCTATATTTTCCAGACCGCTCCGAAAAGTTTCCGCCATGTAAGCGCCGCCTAAAAGCCCCAGCCCAAGACTGCCGCAGGCCTGTGCCGAAATGCGGATGCCAATTTTGGGCAGTGCAAAATAGAGAAAAAATAACTGCACTAGAAGAGGCGTGTTCCGGAACAGTTCAATATAAAAACCTGTAATGCGGTGCAGAACCGGTATTTTCAGATGCATGACCACTGCGCAAAGCACACCAATCATAAATGCAAGAAAAATACCCAGCCATCCGATTTTAACTGTGAGCAGCAGCGCATCTTTATAACGCGGAAAATAAGATATTATCACTTCCCAATCCATAACCTGACTCCTGACTGTTTTCTAATCCTCGAAGAAAACAACTGCGCCATCATAGGTATCAACAATATACTGCTTAATCTCATCTGATTTCAATACGTCTGCAAGCGCCTGAATCTTTTCCTCGTTTTCATTTCCTTCTTTTACAACCAGAACATTCACATAAGTCTGCGCCGCCTCAGATTCACTGGTCTCATATGCCACAGCGTCATGGGCTACGGAGAATCCGGCCTCCAGCGCATAATTGCCATTGAGTACGACAAATGCCACCTCGTCTTTTACTCTGGAAACCTGCGCAGCCTCCAGTTCCTGAATATTAATATTATAAGGATTGTCAATAATATCCTTAACCGTAGCCTTCAATCCGACTCCGCCAGCTAATTTGATCACTCCGTTATCCTGCAGCAAAAGCAACGCCCTTGCTTCATTGGTTGTGTCGTTTGGCACTGCGATTACATCGCCGTCTTCCAAATCAGAAAAGCTTGATTTCGTACCCGGATATATGCCAAAAGGTTCATAATGAACACCCACAACAGATACAAGGGAAGTTCCCTTTTCCTCATTGAAATCATTCAGATACGGAATATGCTGGAAATAGTTCGCGTCAATTTCACCGCTGTCCACCACCAGATTGGGCTGTACATAGTCTTCAAATTCAGTAATTTCCAATGTCCAGCCTTCTTCCGCAAGAATTTCTGCAGCATAGGCAAGGATTTCTGCATGTGGAGTTGGTGAAGCGGCTACAGTGATTACGCCTTTACTCTCCACTTCCGCGTCCGCAATCACACCGCCTTCAACCACCAGTGTATCCTCATAATCAGCGCCATAGGTATCTAACAGGGTCGTCTCATAGTCTGCATGGAAAAATTTTTCTTCGCCAAGGGTCTTTATTTCATCGTTCAACCAGTTCAGCAGACTCTCGTTTCCTTTCGTAACAGCAGGCGCAATCGTGTCTGCACTTCCAAGAGACGGAATACCGACTTCATAGCCGGAATTTTCAATAGCAAATGCAATGACTTCTGTATTGTCATTCGCCCATGCCACGCCGTTTCTATTTTCAAACGCGGTTTTCGCCTCCGCATATGCGTCATATTTTTGAAGCTTAATGTCGGGATAATTCTTTTCAAGATAGGTTTCAGCAGTAGTTCCCGAAATAACAATCACTTCGTCCTGATCGCCAACTTCATCCAGACTGGTGATAACCGCATCATCATGAGAAACAACCCCCAGCGCTACATTCATGTACGGCAGTGCAAAATCGACTTCCTGTGCGCGTTCCTCTGTTACAGTGAAGTTTGCCAGAATGATGTCAACCTTACCCGTCTGCAGATATTCAATGCGGTTTGCGGCTTCCGTGGATACATAATTGATTTCCACATCAAGATCTTCACCGATACGATTGCCAAAGTAAACATCATAGCCCTGATACTCACCATTCTCATCTACATAACCGAACGGACTTTTGTCGGAAAACACGCCGATATTAACTGTACCGCTTTCCTTGATTTCATCCACTGTTCTGTAAACAGTGTCGTTCGTTACTTCCGTAGAATCACTTGCGGGGTTCGTTACATCTGCATTGTCATTTGCAGAGTTTTCAGAACCGCATCCTGTCAGCGCAAACGCCAAAAATGTAAATCCAAGAGCAATGGCTCCCAACCGTTTAGATAAAAAATGTTTCATAAATAAATCCTCCTATCTGACAATTTGGTTTGATATGTATGGAATTTGAGCGCAAAAAAACCGGGACGCTGATCATCTCCCGGACAAACAACCATATAGCATTGCATATCGAAATATCATACACCACTGCAATACAAAGCAGAGGAATGCACCTGGCTATATTGGCATACCCGGGAAAAAATCATTCGACAACAACACGCAACAGCAGTATAAGACCCGTTTGTTCTAAACATAACATTTCTCTCCTTTCATGAATAAGCTGCTCAAATTCGTTGTAGTCGATATTATACCTATTTACCCATTTTGTCAATAGGTAAATAGGTGATTTTATAAAATTTTTTAGCTTTTTTAAAAAGTCTTGATTTATCACATTACTTTACGCTAAAATAATTAGATTGGAGGGACTTCATTATGATTTCAACAAAGGGAAGATATGCAATTCGCTTTATGATAGACCTGGCAGAACAGGGCACAGATAAACCTATTCCACTTGATGAATCTGCTTCGAGACAGGATATTTCAAAAAAATATCTGGAATTAATCGCAAAAATTCTTGTAAAAGGCAAGCTTGTGAAGGGCACAAGCGGAAAAGGCGGCGGATACCGCCTGATGCGCAGACCTGAAGAATATACAGTAGGTGAAATTCTGGAATTAACAGAAGGAACACTGGCAACCGTTGCGTGTCTGGATATGGATGCAGAACAATGTCCACGAAAATCTTTCTGTAAGACTCTGCCCATGTGGAAAAAATTTGATAACATTATGCACGACTACTTTTTTAATATAACCATAGCAGATCTTGTCGAGGGAAAATTTTAACAATCATACACTGGTTTTCATTCTTTGCTACCGTGAGCATTGACTGACTTTCACTTATAAAAGCCAGAGAGATAATTCTTCAAATGGTCTTATCGGTTTTTCTTCAGAATACACAACCTTTAATTTCTTTATACCACGTTTTTTCCTTCTACTATTATAAGGATATTTCACGATGTACAGAACTTCTCCTTTCCTGCATTTTTAATCGAACATACGGGTGATTATCTTTAATATCGAAAAACAAAAAAGCCTTGAAAAATCAAGGCTTTTTACAAGCTAGCGACGGGAATCGAACCCGTGACCTCAACACTACCAATGTTGCGCGCTACCGACTGTGCCACGCCAGCTTAGTGAACTGTTCACCGAATGCTATTGTAGCATAAGAGGAATTGCTTTGTCAATTCCCTTTTTCACGTTTTTGATTGATTCCTTTTCTAATTTGTACAATTTCTGATGATATGGCTTAAGTGTTAAGCTTAAATCATAAAAAACTGCCTGAAATCCCTTGATTCCAGACAGTCTGTATCTCTTTTCCATTCAAAAAACTATGTACGACTTTTACACATCTCTCATAAATTGTTCGTAGGATTCGATTTCAATCCGATACGCATCTCTTTGGGAAAGCAGCTTTGACAGTTTCTCTTCACATGCTTTTGCCGCCTCCTGATTTTCCTCTAAATGGACTTTGACCATGCTGCCACCCTCGTCCAACAGATGCTCCTCCAAGCATTTTTCATACAATTCACGCTTTACCGCCAATTCTTCCTTTGTGAACTGAACTTCCTTAATCTGCTCTTCCACTGTCTGAAAGGCAACCTTTAATTCCTTGTAAATCTTCAGCTTGACTTCTAAACGATTGTCCATACAAATTCTCCTTTTTCATTTTTTACCCATGAACACAAATTTCCTTCATATTATATCATATTTTTTCCAATTTCACCAGTAAATCAACAATCTTTTCCCAAAACTTTTCGGAGCTTTCCTTTGATCCTCTGGAGCGCATTATCTGTAGATTTATCATCCTTCCCTAACACTTTGGCAATCTGGGAATAGCTCATTCCGGTTATATACAAATCCAGTACCTGTTTTTCAAAGGCACTCAATTCCGTTTCAATTGCCCGTTCAATATCTTCCACGTTCTCCCGGTCAATCAATAGCTCTTCTGGATTTTGTTCATCTTTGGAAGCAAGCGCATTTACCAGGGAAACCTCATTTC
>JAAUZJ010000049.1 GCA_014804695.1 Lachnospiraceae bacterium | reverse complement strand
TATCGAAATTGCCAGAAAAGATGCCTGCTCTATCGAACACGTTATAAGCAATGAAAGCTATGAAAAGCTCAAGTGTGCATTTATTCTATAGTTGCGTTTAACAGATCAGAAATACATGGAAAACCCTATACGATCTGGCGAGACAACCGACCTTTGCCAAATCGTATAGGGTTTATTTCTTTGCTATCCTTTTTTCATTTCATCTCCCTGAACGTGCTAGCCATTCCTCCCACAAGACTCCACTGGCGCTGCATATAGGATTTGAGGTTTTCCGTACTTTGCCGATAAGCCTCACAAGCCACCTGCGGATTATCAAAATGCCCCATGATTGCACAAGCGGCACAGTACCCGCTCTCCATCCCGGCTGATATCCCTTCGCCCATAGGGTTCAGAAATCCGGCGATCTCTCCGGCGAAAAGGACACGCCCCACACCGTAGTCTACACGGCACCCCGGACGGATATGCGGCATGAGCCACTTCTCGCTCTTGGTCTGCCTGCTGATATGCAGATGGTGCTTCTCTTCCATATATGCAATGAATCGCCCATAATAATGGCTGATCTTATCCATATCCTTCACGGACACTCCAAGCACCAGCAGGTCATCCTTTACGTTGAACCACGCATCATATTCCGACAGCTCCGGCTGTAAGTATGCATAGAAGTAATGCGGGTCTAGATCTATGCTTCCCTCGTTGAATGTCTGGAATGTGGTTATGTATCCGGGAACCTCCCCGGTGATCTTCCGCTTCAATGTCCCGACAACGCCCTCGCAGTCCAGAACGTACCTTGCGCTTTCCGTATAATTATTTTCACCGTGCAGGCTGACTTCCACAAATCCGTCCTGCTCCGTGCATGAGAGGGCAGACACGCCATCCCTGACCTCTGCACCGCTCACCTTTGCCTTCTTAGCAAGCCACCCATCAAAATGGCTGCGCCATACATTAAGCCCTTCCTGCTCAAAACGGTATTCCTTCCCTTTGTCATTTGTAAATATCATGCCCCTGTTATCTGTCGGGGTACACGTGGCAGACTCCGGCACATCCTCCCCGAAATAGGTCTTCACAAGCTCCATTGATTTCTTTATCAGAACGCCCGAACAGGACTTATACCTTGGCATCTTGAACTTCTCCACCAGAAGAACCTTATAGCCTTTTTCCGCTAAAACCTTAGATGCCGAGCATCCTGCAGGCCCCGCCCCGACCACTATCACATCATACATCCGCATACCATCCTCTCTGCTATTTCCTTTTAATTCGGCAGAATACCGTTCCCGCTAAAGTAAAAATCCCTATTGATTATACCATAGAAAATCTGCCGTATTTTATTGGATTGCACGAAATGACTATTTTCCTGGAATGAAAAGCATAAAACAACCAAAAAAAGGAGCCTTTGCAGCCCTTTATCATTTTCCCATATTTTTTTTTACCGTTTCACTCATACACTATTTGGCGAAACCCCCATACTTTTCGGCAAAACCCTATACAATTTGGCGAAACTGCCGCTTTTGCCAAATTATATAGGGTTTTGCCAGATTGTATGGGGGTTTTGCCAAATGGTATTACTTTTGCCAAATCGTATGAGGTTTTGCCAAAAGGTATCACTTACGCTAAATTGTATCCGACTTTCGCCAAATCGTTTATACTTTTTGGCAAAATAACCCCAGAACAGAAGTTCACCCACTCTCAAATGTAAAAATGCCCCTAAAAACACAAGAAAATAATGTGACTTTCAGACCTATGTAGTGGAAGAAATGCCGTATTTACGGGCTTTCTGAGGTTTCCGCAACTTTATCCACCGGAAACTAAGACACCTCTGGATGACAGGATTATTGCTCCTGACTCAGGATAAATTCCTATCGTTAAAATTTATAACCAAAATCATGCTTGGGTACATTGTATCAAATTATGATACGCAAGTTAGTATAGCGCACCTTTGACATCCAACATCAGGAAATATCGGATATAATGACTATAGCTTAACCTTTGCATCTATTAAGTTCAGTTTTTATGATGTCGGTCCTGCTCCTGTGTTTGGATGTATAATAGATTTCAAGCCGCTTCATAATCCAGTGCTCTTCATTCTCACAAACTTTTAAGATACATAGCCACGTTATCAATCTCTGGAAACAGTGTTGCACTATTAATTCCAAGCCTATCAAGATCTTTCAGTATCTGTTCCTTATTCCGAATTCTGAGCTGAATCTTACTTATCAACTCAAACTTTATCTGTTCCTCAAGGCAGTCCTTATTCAAACCGCTTACTATAAATGCACCATCTTGTTTAAAAATCCTGCGATTCGACTTATCCGGTTGAACATAAAGCGGTTTAAGTAAATCGATTGGTCTTATGCGCCTCTTAAACGAAGGCAACTCCCTGGAGATTTCATGGTAGAGCTTTTCAACTATTCCATCCTCATATCTCTGATCATCTAACGGAAAACTCTCATCAGATAAATGCTTTATAGCTATATCTATCAGATGATTCTTATCAGCCATACTGAATCTTGGGAGACAGGATAGTAGCAATGCCCGGTCACTATCCGCATATGCTATCTCATCTGAATTTACATAGAAGACAAACACCATGCCCTCATCACAGGGAGAATCACCGTAATTTTTGCAAGCGAAGAATAGAGCAACTAAAGGATTTGATGTAATATCGAGCATCCTTGTAGGACATCCGTAATGCTGCATAATAACAAGCTTCTCTAAATGTGATGTGTCTATAAATTCATCGTGGCATCTCACAAGCATCTCATGGTAAAGGAAATCTTCTTTGCGCTGATTATTCCCCCGATAAATACCTGTCTGTAAAGCATGGGCTGCGTTATATTGTCCCCGATAGAAAAAAACAGGATTTGATGTTTCATAATCGACAGAACCTTTTACAGGATTAGCAAGGCTATCTAATATAGAGTCAAACTTCTTCGTAATTTCATTTAAATCGTGTTCATGTTTTGTGAAATATTCTAGATAATTGACCACGCTTTTTCTGGTATCTAGCTCGTTGAATTTATCTTTCGAAATGGTCTGCAAATTGTTTTGATGACTCATCTCGCCTAAGTCTTTTATAGACTCATTCAAATAAATGGATTGATCCAAATTGAGAATGAACGATACATATTCGTTCAGACCATCTATTATCCTTTCACTCATATCTGATAACCTTTCCGGGCTTTCAATCCCCACGTTCGCCACACTTCAAGCCTTTGCTCTTCACTTAAGCTACTAGCTGGAGAAGAAAGAACCGGAGCTAAATCCTTTTTCCCTTCCTGTGGTCACCGCAGACTTTACCGTAAGCATAAATCTCCCTATATTCTTGCAGAAAGTGTTCTACGGGGTATAAATGTTTAAAGCCAGCATTCTATCGTTACTTTTGATGTTATTTCAGAAATACGTAAGTATTTTACCACATTTCACCTATATTTACTATCCGAAAAACAGCACAAAAAATAATTGTCAACTCATAGGGCACAATATGAAAAGTATAAAGTTCTCCTCTAACCCTAAAAAGGTCTCTGCTTCGCTTTCTTCTCACATAATACTTTTCCAAAAGTTTGAAACAGGCAAGTAATAGACTACACCACGCAAAATTCAACAACATTTTTCTACAAACAGGCGAAACTCCAAACTATCACGGAACCCCCTATACTTTCACGCAAAACTCGGATACTAACACGGAAACTACTGATTTTTGCCTGATAGTGTAATTTCTCCCCTATCGCCACTTTATCAGCGGCATCAAAAAAGCCCAAAAAGAGAACTCACTCTGGCGAACTCCTCCAAGCCTGAAATCCCTTGATTTCAAGCCATTTCTCTATACTTTTGCCTGATAGTTCAAAAATTCCTATGGCATCAATTGGAAATAGCCGCCTGTGCCGCTATAACACATCAGAGAAAAAATCTGTTTTGAAATTATCACTATTGCATATCAAAGCATCCTTAAAAGCTGTACCAATTCATGCGGCTCATCTGTATCTGATGCGGTCTGTCTGGTATCAAACTGCGAAAAACGATTGTCATGATAAAATGTTAACAACTTTTCCTCATTTTCAGCTTCCAAAAATGTTACCATGCCGCCGCCCAGATACTGTATCTCCTTAATCTTATCCCATGCCAGTTTGAGTAGTTCTTCCCCAGTAATCTCTTTTCCTTCGCTTTCTGTGAAATTTTTCCCAAGCTGTGCGACCAAATACGCAGACATGGTGTAGGTATCAGATTTTTCATCCAGCTCACTAATACGCATTAGCTTTCTTTTCACAGTATTACTTACGGTTTCGCCCTTTACTGTCAGCGGCTTTAATGCAAGAGTAAAGTACCCAAGCAGGCGGACATCTTCTGCTGAAACTACAAGATATGTAACAGATTGATTCTTCTTTGTAAATTCTATGGCGCTTTTCTTCAAAAACCGTTCAACATCCGGATTCTTTGGACAGGAAAAACCGGAAAGCAACTCAAGAAGTGCTGGCTCTCCGGCTTCTTTATCATTCCCTAATGCTAAATACTCACGGATATTGACCGAAAAAAACTTATCATTTTCCGGCATTTTCTTTCTCCTTTATTTTCAATTTCCGCAGCTTCATCATTTCCCTTAATTCTGTTTCTCCCTTTATCTCTCTTGCGGCCACGGGTATATGAACAGGACGGTTTTGGGCAGATTCTTCAATCGCATTAACAAACATCTCCACCTGTTCCTTGCCGGAAATGACAAAATTTTTTGTGATGCTCGAAGTTGCCATAAGAAACACCTCCTTTATTAGTTTGGCTTTTCTGTATCAATTCATACTTTCCTATCTACATTTTATTATCTTATTTCGGTCAATGCAACAAAACTTTTATGAATTTTTTATAACTTCTTTTTCGTTCCCTCAATCGTAGCAAAACCGTAGTACCCCACTGTCCCAAAAGCCGTGGTTTGCCCCGTTTTGCCCCACAAGTGCCGATAAATCCCGGCTATCCGCCATGGTTCCATGACACACAAAAAGTATCTTAATCATGTTAATTTTTCCTCCTAAAATGCCGTGATTTGCCGTGTTTTGGCACGATTTGCAAGGTTTGAAATTTCCGTCAAGTTTGTTAAAAATGTAACAAAATTGCCAAATCGGGGCAAAACGGGGCAAATTGATTCCGTCAAACGTAGTAAAAACGTAGTAGAAATCGGGGGCTTTTACTACTCTGGTATTTTAGCATAAATCTGTCCATTGCGGTATAGGGAATTAAAAAAAGCCTTTTTCGGAAAAGCGCCCCCTCTGTTCGTTTCCCCAAACTTTGGTGAATACTTATACAATGCTTAATTTTTCACGAAATTTGAGTACCTGTATTTTGAATTTTGCCTACTGAATATTAAAGAAGATTGGTCCGGGAATCGCAAAAGGCTATCCAGTTACTTGGGTAGCCTTTTAACTCTGAGCTTTTCATCATTTATTTTTCTTATTCAGCTTCTCCTCTGTATTCAAAGACAAACCACTTTTCGTTCATATAAACCTCTATTGTATCGTCCGCTCCGTACTGATAACCAAACCCACTGCCAAAATTAGACTGGTTATCTTCCATTGGTATTTCACTTCCATCAACGGTTGACGTTATTTCTCCATCCATGTTGCCGCAATCACTGTCCGCACCTTCTCTTCCTGTATCATAATACAATTTACCATTTACCCTTACCATAGGGATTCTGTCCCACATTGCACTAGCTTCTTCCTGCCCTGCTGGCTGCTCATCAAGGATAAGTGTATCACCTGCTATAACTTTTTCCGTAGCAAATACCTCCCACTTATTGTCTATGTAAATCTCAATGATTCCTTCGGTTGCATGATACCGGTATCCGTATCCTGTCCCAAAGTTTGACTGGTCATTGGCTGTCGGTTTTTCCCCTCTGCCAACTTCAGAGTTGATTACCCCTTCAAATGTATCCGGCCTCTTATCTGCCTCCTCGTATTATATAGTCATAGCCAATTCTTTACCTTTTCTACAGGTTAGGCTATGCTGTTTAAGATACTGTGGATTGGTGAGTACCCCCTACCACTCGATGGTTTAATAAAGGCTCCAACCACAGTCTCTTTGTATATTTGTTAATCAGTTAGATACCGCATGACGGTTTATTTAGAACGAGGTTACAATCGCAAGGGGAACCTGTGGCTCTAAAACAGTATCAAAAACTTTTTGCAAAGGAGATTTGTTATGATCTATGTCGGAATTGATGTTGCCAAGGATAAGCACGACTGTTTTATCTCTAACTCGGACGGGGAAGTGTTATTTAACGCTTTTACTATCCCCAACAATCGTGAAGGCTTTGATTCTTTATTCCAAATAATTAAAGCCGCATCGGAAAACTTAACCCAAGTAAAAGTAGGACTTGAAGCTACCGGACACTACAGTTACAACCTTCTGGGATTCCTTCTTGATAAAGGTCTGACCACCTTCATTATCAACCCGTTACATACGAATCTGTACAGAAAAAGTCTAAGCCTTAGACAGACCAAAACGGATAAAGTAGATGCCCATACGATTGCTTCCATGCTCATGTCTGATGTGAACTTAAAGTCCTACTCAGACACATCTTACCACAATGAAGAATTAAAGTCACTCACCCGCTACCGTTTTGATAAGGTAAAAGAACGGGCAAAACTCAAAACTTCTGTTTCAAGACTTGTGAATATCCTTTTCCCAGAGTTGGAAAAACTTGTTCCCTCACTTCATATGTCATCCGTCTATGCACTTCTGGCTGAATTCCCAGGCTCTGCAGATATTGCTTCCGCACACCTTACCAGGCTCACACATCTTCTGGAAGAGACTTCTAAAGGACGCTATAGCAAAGATACGGCTATCCTTTTTCGTGAAGCCGCCAAGACCTCTATCGGCTCTCATATGCCTGCTAAATCATTGGAACTGAGACATACCATCAGACTTATTCAGGAATTGAGCGCTGAGATTGATGAGATTGAAACACAGATCAGACAGATCATGGATCTAGAGATCAAGTCCCCCATCCTTACCATACCCGGCATCAACTACCGCATGGGTGCTATGATCATTGCTGAGATCGGTGATTTCAATCGGTTTGATTCCCCCGATAAGATACTTGCTTACGCAGGGATGTCACCTTCCACATACCAGTCGGGACAGCTTGATAACTGTTATGCCCACATGGAGAAACGCGGCTCCCGTTACCTGCGCTATGCCCTTTACAATGCAACTAAATATGTCTGCCTCTGGGATGAAACTTTCGCTGCTTACCTTGCAAAGAAACGGGCAGAGGGCAAGCACTATAACGTCGCCATATCTCATGCAGCAAAGAAACTTGTAAGGGTGATCTATCAGCTTGAAAGATCCGGACAGACATACCGCACATCCTCTTAAATCTTTTTTCTGTAAGTATCTCCTTCTTGAGTGCCGCTAACGACACTCTGTTTGTCATGCAGTTTTCAAGGTTCTAAGAACTAAATTTCAGCGCTTCTGTATCTGAAATGCTTTTAAGCAATTCATTCTAAAAATTTCATTTAAGGCTTGACTTTTAATAGTTAGTCTTTACATATCCGGTATCTAAATAGAGCACACCATCAACCATAACCATAGGAAGCCAATCCTCTTTTTTGACATCCCACTCATATTCTGATTCAAGACCATCGGGGATATTGGCGACATTTACTTCCTTAAACAACATTGCGCCGCCATCTACTGTAAGGTAATTGGCAATCCACTCGTCTGTTGGAAAATCTTTGTATTCACATACCCTGTTGTCAGTTTCTCCATCCAGATAGCCAATCTGTGTCCCGCAATCATTTTTTGATACAACACAAAAAGGAATATATGTCCTGTTTTCCCATGTTATAGCCATATATCCATCACCTTCGGCAGTGTCCATATCTATTAAATTTGTACTTTTTCCACAAGCGCACAATATAATTGAAATAAGACTACATAAACAAACCATACAATATAATTTCTTTTTCATGGTTATCCTCCTTAAAAAATATATTTTATCATACTATACTTTATTGCATATTTCAATTCATTTGGAAGAAACCAGATAAAACAAGCCTTTTGCCAAATTGTATCAATCGCCATGTTATCAGCGGTATCGAAAAAGCCCAAAAAGAGAGGCTCACCAGTCGCACCGGTGAACCCCTCTATGCTCAAAATCCCTTGATTTCAAGCCATTTTCTTATACTTTCGCCAAATTGTTCAAAATTCCTATGGCATCAATTATTTATAGCCGCCTGTGCGGCTGTTAGGTTTAGTGGATTTTTTTACCCCACCTTTTACCCCACCCAATCTGCAATTCGACAAACGGGATTCGACAAATTGTGCTCTTGCTTTTGCGCGGAATCCGGCATAGAATGGTTTCAGCGGAACGCTCCGCAGCGTTTGACAATTCCATATAAATCTGCTAAGATATATTTACATAAAGGTACTGCCGATAGACGGCTAGTCCGAATTTGAGCAAACAAAAATAGTCGCCTTAGTTTTGCGGACCGGGGCGGCTATTTTTGTGGTTTATTATTATCCTTGCTTCCTA
>JAAUZJ010000048.1 GCA_014804695.1 Lachnospiraceae bacterium | reverse complement strand
TAGAATAATCATCTGCATCTGCCTGTCCTGTTTTCCCATCATAAAAATAACCTCCTGCAGTTTATATAATAATTATATCATACAGAAGGTTATTTTTCGTTAGTTTGTCAACAGGTCCATTTTTTCATAGACCCAAAAATGAGAAATCACAAAATATTTTTAATCCACCTGCATTCATACCTATTGTAAATCATCATTTGTAATTACATATTCACTTGCTCCGTCCTCATTTTCATCAATAGTTTCTCTGATACACCAAAAAGGAGAATATGTACCTTTTTCATCACCTTCAACAAAAACAGCTTTTACATTTACTTTATGTCCTTCTCCGGAAAGTTTATTCCAGTCTATTTCAAATTTGCGCCATGCACCATATCTATTAGTATGCTTGTGCTGTTCCATTGCAATACTTGGATGCTGACCAAGTGCTAATCCGAAGTGACCAGCGTCCATATCTGAATGTAGTGCTTCTTTACCGCCTACGGCTTTATATTCTTTATGCTCTTTTCTTATTTGTCCTGTATTGTATGTATGCTGCATGTCACAATCAAAATAGGCTATATTCCCATTTTCATCTGTTATATACAGATTTATATTATAAACAAGCGCACTTCTTTTAGGCAAATTTGACGGGACCAATTTGTCACTAAGCGTTAGGATTATCACTTGATCTACTTGCAGATAATCCGGATAATATTTGTGGGTACCGGATAATTCAATGCAATTTGATAGTATAACTCCCGGAGACATAATATCTTCAAAAATAAGCGCTTCCATTATTTATGATTCCTTTCGCTGTAATATTTTTGTATGGTCAGTTCTTTCTTTACAGGGATAAGTCATTACCATCACGTTTTATGTAATGTGTCAATCTCACCATACTAATTTTTAACAATTCACCAATAACAGAATTGTAAAACCATTTTCTCCATCCCCTCATTCTACAATCTGAATATAAATTTTTTTCACTTAATAACTGATAGCAAATTTTACATGCATTCAGTGCTGCATAAGTTTGTAACTTATTTTTAGGATTTTCATCCTCGATCTGCTCATTCTTGCCGGCTCCCCAATCGCAAATACCTTTAATCAAAATACAGTGTGACTTTTTATATTTTCTTATTTCTGCAAATGCACCTTGTGCTTCCATTTCTCCACCAATAACACCAAATGCCTCAAAAGGTTTAAATATCATTTCCCTAAAATCAATTGAATCCACAACAAATTCACCGGTAATCATATTACCAAAAACTACTTGAAATTTTTTACCCCTAAACCCTCTTACTTTATCTTCTGTTACAATTAATGATTTAAATCTATTTAGCATATATTCATCCGGTTCTTCAATATGAAGTTTTTTAATCGAAAGATTTTCATCAGATATTTTCGATGATTTATCATAGGAAAAATGTTGCCTTCCAACCAAAACATCGCCTAATTTCGTCTTACCGGGATCACATCCAAAAGCCACACCTAGTAATATCACAATATTAGGTTTTGCTTTTTTCATTACTTTTTTAATGACTTTTGCTGAACCTCCATGTGAATATGATCCTGCGTTTATTTCAACATGTGCAACAACCATTGCACTAAATGCAAAAAATGTATATACAATATCTTCCATTCCAATTGTGACAAATGGTGTTTTATTTTGTTCATATGCGTATGCAAATAAAGATGTTTTTTCAATCTCATTTGCAGTAATAATCATTACTTTTGTATTACTCAAATATTTGTAAAGCCTTTCCTTTTTTTCTACTTTAACAAATTTTTTACTATTGTTACTCCGCCTAAACTCATTTGCATAATCTAATAACTTCCGATTATGTTTTATGAAATCTGCAACTGATTGTGATATTTTTTCCTTTTTTATCTTGTTTACGTTTTTCTTACTCATATTCTTTTCTCCAAATGAAATAATTCTTTAATAATAAATAAGCTATTATTTATTAAATTAAATCATACCACAAACCCAATCCCACTTTTTCATTTTGGTAAATAAAACACAAAACCGTAAAAAAATAACAAATTGCAATGTCTATCTCACCATTCTCCAACTGTTCAGAATTAAAAATGTGGATGTGCACTAAATTTGAACTTAGTTTCAAATTTCTAAACTTAGTACGACATCCACATTTTTAATATTATACTTATATCCCTAACTCGATATCTGTCTCCCCTCATGGTTTATATGATAGTTATCCCTATAAATAAGCTGCGAAATCGGCACAAACTCATACCCTTGATCCTGAAGTGTAGTAATTAATGTATCCAATGCCTGTGCTGTATATTTTGCACCGTTATGACATCATCTGGGCAGGATTCTACCCACCCTCTGGTCATAAAAAACGTCACCTTAACATTATGCTGCTTTAAAATTTCAAGGAAATAGTTCTTTCTCCGTTTCACACAATATCTGAACAAGCACCTTATAATCAAGATACTGTACGCCCTCCACTCCTTGATGTATCTTATCTGCCAACACACTGTTATAGTAAATGTCCATTGCCGCTTCCAGTGATAAACCTCTTGTATAGGATAAGTAAGCAATTATTCTTTCTTCCAAATTCTCTTGATAAACTCTTTCCAGTGTTTCTCCATTCATCACTTACACCTCCTCAAAGGATTCAAATACCAACAACCTGTCTATGGCTTTCTGACTGATAAAAGCTATCTGGTCATATGAAGGGTAAACTTTAATTTCTTTAAGAGCCCTGCCCTTATCCCAAATTCCTGAATGATACATATCTACTACCCGAAATACTTTGTCATTTGCCACCTTACCGAATATAATGTCATACTTCAGATAATCTTCCTCTCCATCGCGACATCTGCACACAAAATCAATCCATTCCACCAAATCATCATCAAAAGATTTTATCCGAAACCCTTCGGTATCATCATTCATCTGATAAATATCCACTATTGCTTTATCTTTACCCAAAATATCTGCCTTACGTCTTGCCCATCTATCGGCTTGCTCCCTAACTGTAGTAACGTAGAATCCCATTCCAAAATCAAGCGACCGATATGAATGTTTCACATCCGGCTTCTTCACAACCTCTGTTGATCCATGATAAACAATCATATTGTCACCCCTCTCGCTGTCAGATATTCTTTAATATCATCTACAATATATCCTGTACCCTGCGTGTGAAGAATATCATAATGCGGCACAAGGTAACAATCAATACACCCCACGCTCTGTAATTTTCGATAAACCTCGGAAGGCATCATATTCCACTTGTTGGCACAGGCATGAATCATATATATGACATATGAAAAGGATTCTTTACTCATGTATACTCTCCCTACTACACTAATCAAAATATTCTTTACCATTATAATATCCAATTTCCTCAAAAACTTCAATCAGATTCAACAAGATGTATATCCGTATTAGGAATTCCCGAAAGAAAGGGCTTTGTCGTTTGTAATGCCTCCCATTCTATATATGTAAAAAGGAGGGCCCTCAGGTCCTCCCGTGGTCTCAGTTCTCGCAAGTATACCTCAGCTTGATATCTGTCTCCCCTCATGATTCATATGATAGTTATCTCTATAAATAAGCTGCGAAATCGGTACAAATTCATACCCTTGATCCTGAAGTGTGGTAATTAAAGTATCCAATGCCTGTGCCGTATATTTTGCACCGTTATGGCATAAGATAATACTTCCGTTGCCAAGATGTTTATGCTCAGTTACGGTCTTAATGATGGAATCTACTCCGTAGTCTTTCCAATCAAGAGAATCCACATCCCACTGAATTGAATAGTATCCGCACTTCTTTGCCACATTTATGACATCATTGTCATAATCGCCATATGGCGGACGGAATAAAAACATCTCGTATCCCGTTAACTCCTGAACTTTTCTATGTACTGCCATCAGCTCTTCCTCTTTTTCACTACTGGAAAGCTGCGACATATTTTTATGATTCTCACTATGGTTCCCCAAATCATGGCCATCGGCAAGGATGGCCTTGACATCATCCGGGTAGGATTCTACCCACCCTCCGGTCATAAAAAAAGTCACCTTGACGTTATGCCGCTTTAAAATTTCAAGGATTTTGGCGGTATCTTCATTCCCCCACGCCGCATCAAAACTAAGTGCGATCTGCTTTTTATCCGTCTCCACACAATAAATCGGAAGCTCCCTTCCGTTTACGGAGTTGCTGACTGTAATCGAATCCGGCAGCACCTTGACTATACCCTGGATCAGCGCTATTGTCGCCAGCAAAAAAGCGGCTGATTTTACTGCCTGCATAATAATATCCTGACGAAAAGCCGCTTTTTTCCATTCTTCCTTTGTCTGGTATTTCTTTTTACGCGGTCTGTGTCTATTTATACCTGCTTCATTCTCCGCGTTAATTCTTTTCTCCAGCTCGCTCAAAGCCAGCTTAATCTTTTCATCCCACGTTCTCTTATTTTTACTCATGAAAGTCACCCTGCATAATCATTTATACAGTATATGCCGGTGACTTCAAATCTTTGAAAAAATTTATTTTCCTCTTTTTATCTGCTCTATTTCACGTTCAACTTCCAGTATTTTGCGACGCTCTTCCAGTTCTCTAACACTAACACTATCTGAATCCTCATCCGCAAATTGTTTCGGGTTAGCAAGCAGAATCTTCGCAAGCAGGCCTACTCCGCCGAAAATCAATATAAGAATAATAACCCATTCATACAATGACATATGTACAAGCGAAATATTTGTGGACAGAATCAGGCTTACTATGATTATAAGCACGCCCAAACCTGTAAATACCTTAGATAAAAAACTGCCTCCCGACGCAAACATCCATACAATTCCAATAATAAACGGTATCATAATCATTCCGCTTCTCACACTAAAACCGCCTAACCTCCAACCATAGCCAAAAAACGAGGAGTACACCATTACTTTCTGCGAAAGAATATACAGCCCCACAACAAGCATTGCCAATCCGCCAAGAAATTCTAACAATTCATTTTTTGCCTTTTTCATATTTTTAATCCAACCTTTCTGATTTTAATAGTATATTCCTTTATTACCCTTTACTTTTGTAACTATTCTCTTCTAATAACTATATACACTCTCTTCATTTCTCTTTCTTTATTATGACCTACTTTGTCCAACTTCGCAAGCAATAAACAGTCAAAGAGGTACTTTTGCCAATAAAAATTTTACACTAACGCAATCATCTCCCAAAACTATTTCCAAAAGTTTTTTATACTTGACATTATTACGGATTGCTTTACAATAGTCTTGACACCTGACAAGACAGTTGTCATAGCAAAACATTTAAATGTTATTATTAGAAAGGATACTTTATACTATGAAAGAGTTTTTAAAACGTAAAAACATTATATTTTCCCTAAAAAGATATGGCGTGGACTGTCTGGGAGCGATGGCTCAGGGGCTTTTTTGTTCACTTTTGATCGGTACCATTATAAAGACGCTAGGTCAGCAGCTTAACATAGAATATCTGGTTACTATAGGTAACTATGCGACTGCCGTAGCCGGACCTGCTATGGCGATTTCGATAGGTTTTTCACTTCAGGCGCCCCCACTGGTTCTTTTTTCATTAGTGGCGGTAGGCGGAGCTGCCAATGAACTGGGCGGGGCCGGCGGTCCGCTTGCGGTTCTGATCATTGCCATTCTTGCTGCTGAGTTCGGTAAGCTGGTTTCCAAAGAAACCAAAATTGACATACTTGTCACTCCGTTTGTAACTATTTTCACCGGTGTTGCGCTTTCATCACTGCTTGCGCCCATGATCGGTACTGCTGCAAGCTATGTAGGTGAGCTTATAATGTGGGCTACAGATTTGCAGCCCTTCTTAATGGGTATCTTGGTTTCGGTCGTGGTTGGAATTGCGCTTACTCTTCCGATCTCTTCAGCCGCAATCTGCGCTGCGCTCTCGCTCACCGGTCTTGCCGGCGGCGCTGCGGTTGCGGGCTGCTGTGCCAATATGGTGGGATTTGCAGTAATGAGCTTTAAGGAAAACAAATGGGGCGGATTGGTTTCCCAGGGAATCGGAACATCCATGCTACAAATGGGTAATATTGTTAAAAATCCGAAAATCTGGATTCCGCCAATTGTTGCTTCCGCCATAACAGGACCGGTCGCTACCTGTATATTCAAACTTCAGATGAATGGAACCCCGGTTTCTTCAGGCATGGGCACCTGCGGATTTGTAGGACAGATAGGGGTATACACCGGTTGGTTGAATGACATCGCCGCGGGAAGCAAGACCGCAATTACCGCTTTTGACTGGGCAGGACTTATTTTAGTCAGCTTCATACTCCCGGCCATTATCAGCCTGCTTTTGGGTAATCTGCTTCGCAAAATCGGTTGGATCAAGGAAAATGACCTTAAGCTGGACTAAAATTTTAAAAAAAATGAAAAAATTTCCGTTTACCTCTTTACAAATTGATATAAAATCCGAGATAATATATATAAGTATAAATAAATAAACATGACAAGGATGTCAATACATAAATTAATCAAAGGAGTGATAATTATGGCAATTAGTCTTTCGGGTTTAACCGCCGGTCTTGGAGATGTATATTCAAACTTGCTTGGCGGCGCATCATCATCTGCAAATTCGCTTTTAGGTTCGTCTTCACTTTTAAGTGATTACGCTTCCATCAAGAACGGAACCTACGGCAAAATGTTAAAACAATATTATGCAAAGCAAAAAGCCAGTTTAGATGAAGATTCAGACAGCTCTAAAACTTCATCTAAGAATAAAGCCGGCAAAGATACTGCAACAGCGTCTGCAGCAAGCACACTTAATAAGAGTGCATCCGCTTTAACCAGTCTGGATTATAAGGAAGATAACATTGATAAAATTTATGATAGTGTATCCACTTTCGTAAAAGACTACAATTCAATGATCAAGAGTTCTTCAAACAGCAGCGTAGATTCAGTAAATTCACAGGCGAATATACTGAATAATTATACTTACGCTAATTATAAGATGCTTGTTAAAGCAGGTATTACCATGAATTCGGATCGTACATTGTCTATTAATGAAGACACCTTTAAGAAAGCAGATATGTCTACTCTCAAGACGCTCTTTAAAGGTAATAATTCTTATGCTGACCAGGTATCTTCCAGAGCAAGCACAATTTACAGATACTCGAATAATGGTTCATCATTAGCGAGTACTTATTTAAGCACAGGAAAGTATTCAACACCTGATACATCATCTATGATAAACAGCATTTTATAGAAAATATTTTATTAAATATAATAAGGGTTATTGCACCAACTTCTGATGCAATAACCCTTTTTTATATTATAATAAAGTCCGTCGTGACGCCTATCTTACAAAAGGATTTTCCGTAGGATATGGAATATTCTTCGGCTGATTATATCCAATCTCGCTTACATCCACACCTATGTACTTAAATACTTCAAACAGCTCTTTTCCATAATGTCCAAAAGCAACCGCTCCATGATGAGGATAATTTTTCTCTATAAGCACATGGCGGTAAAATCTTCCCATCTCGGGAATAGCGAATACGCCTATGCCGCCAAAAGATTTGGTTGCAACCGGAAGAACCTCTCCCTCTGCCACATATGCGCGAAGAATGTTGTCCGCCGTACTTTGCAGACGATAGAATGTAATATTACCGGGAATAATATCGCCTTCCAAGGTACCCTGTGTTACTTCTTCCGGAAGACTTCTTGCCATTATCATCTGATATTCCATACTGTGTTTGGACAACTTCTTAGAGCAGGTATTTCCGCAGTGGAAGCCCATAAATGTATCCGTATGTTTATAATCAAATTTATTTTCAATTGATTCCTTGTACATATCCTTCGGCACGGAATTATTGATATCCAACAGTGTAACAATATCATCACTGACTGCTTCACCAATAAACTCGCTAAGACATCCGTAAATATCAACCTCACAGGATACCGGAATGCCTCTTCCTGCCAATCTGCTGTTTACATAACATGGAACAAATCCAAACTGTGTCTGGAATGCCGGCCAGCACTTTCCTGCAATTGCCACATATTCCCTGTAACCCTTATGCTCTTCTATCCAATCAAGAAGAGTAATCTCATATTGTGCCAGCTTAGGAAGAATTTCAGGTTTGTTATTTCCGTCACCTAACTCTTCTTCCATATCTTTTACAATGTCGGGAATTCTTGAATCACCTTCATGCTTATTAAATGCTTCAAACAAATCCAGCTCTGAATTTTCCTCAATCTCAATTCCCATATTATAGAGCTGCTTGATCGGTGCATTGCAGGCAAGGAAATTAAGCGGTCTAGGTCCGAATGAAATAATCTTAAGTGAAGAAATTGCTACAATAGCCCTTGCAATCGGAATAAAGTCATGAATCATCTGCGCACAGTCATCCGCATCCCCTACAGGATATTCCGGAATATATGCTTTTACATTACGAAGCGCCAGATTATAGCTTGCATTAAGCATACCGCAGTATGCATCTCCACGTCCCTGAATCAAATCATTCTGGGATTCTTCAGCAGCAGCTACAAACATCTTAGGTCCTTCAAAGTGTTTAGCAAGTAATGTCTCGGAAATTTCCGGTCCGAAGTTTCCAAGGTATACGCAAAGTGCATTACAGCCATTTTCTTTAATATCCTTCAAAGCATTTACCATATCGGTTTCACTCTCGATAATGCAGACAGGACATTCATAAATATCCGACGCATCATATGCCTTAGCGTATGCTTCCACCAAAGCCTTTCTTCTGTTAACTGCTAAGGATGCCGGGAAACAGTCACGGCTTACCGCTACGATACCTATTTTTACTTTAGGCAAATTGTTCATATTCTTATATCCTCCTTTTATCCGGAATAACCGGAATTATTTACTTAATTTTGTCGAAAACGGCCTTACAAGCCGGATATATCTCCTTAAACTGCTGATAACGCGCCTCATATTTTGAAACCAATGCAGGTTCAGGCTCTACAGTGTCAATGACCTTTACTATCTTATCAGCTGCTTCCTTGACATCGGCATATTCACCGCAGGCAACTGCTGCTAAGATAGCCCCGCCCATAGCAGGCCCCTCCTCGCTTTCAATTACATCGACCTTTACATTCAATATATTTGCTATCATCTTTTTCCACAGAGGACTCTTAGCGCCGCCTCCGCAGATTTTAGTTCTTTCAATTTTTATTCCAAGAGATTTTGCCACTTCAAAAGAATCACGCAGCGCAAATGCAACTCCTTCTAAAACAGCCTGTGTCATATCGGCTCTTGTAGTATCCATTGTCATACCGATAAAAGTTCCACGTGCGTTCGGATTGTTGTGCGGAGAACGCTCACCCATCAGATATGGCAGGAAGTATACGTGATTGTCTCCAAGTGCTTTAATCTCTTCCTGCTGCGCTGCATAATCCGTAGTTCCTATTATTTCATCCATCCACCACTTATTACATGATGCCGCGCTTAACATGCAGCCCATTAAATGATAATGTCCGTCCGCATGTGCAAACGAATGAAGTGCATTGTTTTTATCCACGCCGAATTTATCTGAAGATATAAAAATAGTTCCACTTGTTCCAAGCGAAATATTACACATACCATCTCCGACGGTCCCGGTTCCTACTGCTGCTGCCGCATTATCTCCCGCGCCTGCTGCTACCTTAACAGTCTCAGGAATTCCTAACTCCTTAGCGACATCCGGCAGTACGCAGCCCACCATATCATAGCTTTCATATATCTTTGCAAGCTGCTTTTCACTGATTCCGCAAATCTCGCACATTTCCTTGGACCAGCAGCGGTTTTTTACATCAAAAAGAAGCATGCCCGAAGCATCCGATACATCCGTACAATGTACCCCTGTCATTTTATATGCGATATAGTCCTTGGGCAGCATTATCTTACTGATTCTTGCAAAATTCTCGGGTTCTTTATTTTTTACCCATAAAATCTTAGGCGCAGTAAATCCGGTAAACGAAATATTCGCCGTATATTCGGAAAGTTTCTCTTTTCCTATGACATTGTTAAGAAAATCACATTCTTCATAGGTTCTTCCATCATTCCACAATATGGCAGGTCTTATCACCTCATCATTCTCATCCAAAATAACAAGGCCATGCATCTGACCGCCAAAACTGATTCCAGCTACACGGCTTTTATCAAAGCCTTCAAGCAATTCCTTAATTCCGGTCATCGTCTGCTCATACCAGTCAGAAGGCTCCTGCTGCGACCAGCCCGGATTTGGAAAATATAAGGGATATTCTTTTGAAACAATATTCTGAATCTTACCGTTTCCATCCATCAAAAGCAGCTTAACTGCTGATGTTCCTAAATCTATGCCTATGTATAACATATTAATAACCATGCCTTTCTCACAATCTGTGATGTTTGGGCAAAAAATTTATTTTTCACCCATTTATAAGAAATTTTTCTTTAAAATCATCTGCTGAAGACGGCTTACCAAACAAAAAGCCCTGAATCATGTCCGGATTGGCCCCCTTCATCTTATCAAGCTCATGATCATACTCAATTCCCTCCATGCATACAGTAGAACCCACACTATGTATCATATTGATAATATGGCAGATAATTGTATAATCGTAATCGTTTGTTAATGCCTGAAGCACGAAGCTTCTGTCAAGTTTAATGGTTTTTGCTTCAATTTCTTTCAGATAACGCATATTGGAATATCCGGTCCCAAAATCATCAATGGCAAGACTTATGTCATTCTCCTTAAAATTCTGGAACAACTCCCTTATCCTGTTATCAGTCTCAATATAACCGCTCTCAGTCAATTCCAAAACCAGACTGGTGGGAGAAATTCCTACCTCCTCAATACACTCATTCACATCATTCATTAAATCGCCCTTATGCACCTGCACATATGAGAGATTTACATGTACATGGAAATTAGGCATGATTGCCTGCCATTCCTTACATTTTTTAGCAGCTTCCCACAAAACATACCGCCCTACCGGAATAATAAGACCACTTTCCTCCATGATCGGAACCATTACCACCGGAGAAACATTGCCGTATTTATCACTATTCCACCTAAGCAATGCCTCGGCCCCAATCAACTGATGAGTCTGCGCATCCACAATGGGCTGGTAATATACCTGAAATCCACGAAACTGGTTAGAGATATCTCTTCTCAGTTCCTTACGGATATCTAGCTGCCTCAAATATCCGTCATAATCCTCCTGAACAAAAAGCGCCATCTGGTTTTTACCGTTTCGCTTGGCCTCATTCAATGCAAACTCTGATAGCATCATAATATCATTACTGCTTTTACCGGCAAAATCCTTATCCATGATACCTGCCGAAATTGTAAAGAATTTGCTGTATTCCTTCTCCTTTACAAGTTTCTTAACTTTGTTCTTAATCTGCTTGTAAATATCCTTAGGATCCTTATATGGCGCAGAAACCGTATCCATGATCATAAACTCGTCCGCCACTAAGCGGTAAACGTCAACATTGTCCGAAACAACATCGGTAATGCACTTTGACAATTCCCACAATACCTCATCTCCGGCCTCAGATCCGTCTTTTTCATTGATTTCCTTAAAATTATCTATACCTATACGCATACAATAACGAATCGATTCCGGATTATCCCTAAGCAGTGACTCAACATCCAGTCTGAAGCGAGTTTCCCTGCGCAGGCCAGTAATATTATCCGCCTTGGCTTTTCTCCCAAGCTCATTAACCTTGCCAATAAGCAGACGATGTCCCTCAGCATCTGTTACCACTGTTCCTTTACAGCTTATCCACATTACACGATTATGCCTATCCAGCCAGCGATATTCCAAATCATGCAGCTCCTGCTCCCCGGAAACGCATCTTTTAATATCCTGCTCTAATTTATTCCAATCAGAAGGATGTATGACCTTTCTCAGCTTATCCATGCAGTTTTCAATTCTCGTAGAATCTAACGCCACACGCTTCGTCAGCTTCTCCGGAATCATATATACATTAGATGTCAAATCAAGTATATACAAATAGGCGTCTGACGCTTTCTGCAGAATATCCATAATTGATTTAATCTGATCAATAGACATGTTATTAAGTTTGTCAGAACTTCCCATTGCAATCACCCCATTCTGTATTCTGTCAACATATATGCTAAATTACGTATTGTACATATTAACCCCATATATTAATATTACTAATTGAAATTGCAACTGTCAACCTGCATTTGGTAATATTCAACAAAAAAATGACTATATTTTATATACTTAAAATAGACAACTTTATTATATACAAAGCATTTTATTTTTGCTATAATAGGGTGAAAATAAAATTTTCACCCGCGAGTTTGGTGCTAAAGCTCTTTTAGAGCTGCCCAAACATCGCAGATTTTGGGCAAAGCATGGTGGTTAGTGTGAAAAATAAATTTCTCGCACTTTGAGAGAAAGGCATGGTTTTTATGAGCAAAAAGAAGGTTGTCGTGTCCCTTGGGCACGAAGCATTGGGATATACCACTTTAGAACAGTGGGATGCTGTTAAAAAAACAGCAAAAGCGCTTGCTAATTTAGTAGAAGCAGATTACCAATTAACAATCACACACAGTAACGGTCCACAGGTCAGCATGATTCATAAGGCTATGACCGAGCTTCGCCGCGTATATATTGATTACACGCCGGCTCCTATGTGTGTGTGCTCGGCTATGAGTCAGGGATATGTCGGTTATGATATACAGAATGCACTGCGTACCGAACTGCTTAACCGCGGCATTTCCAAAACGGTAAGCACCATACTGACGCAGGTTACGGTAGATCCTTATGATGAAGCATTTTATGAGCCTACTAAGGTAATTGGCAGATATATGTCCGCCGAAGATGCTGAAATAGAAACCAAGAAGGGTAATTATGTCAAAGAAGAACCCGGCAAAGGCTTCCGTCGTGTTGTAGCAGCACCCAAGCCGATCAGCATTGTGGAAATTGATTCCATACGTCTGCTTGCAGATGCCGGTCATGTCGTTATTGCCTGCGGCGGCGGCGGAATTCCGGTTATTGAACAGAACCACGTATTAAAAGGAGCTTCCGCTGTTATTGAAAAAGATTCAATCGCCGGAAAGCTGGCAAGTGATTTAAAAGTAGATGAATTGATCATTTTTACCAGTGTTCCTTTCGTATACCGCAACTTCGGCAAAGAAAACCAGACGCCGATAGAACATATGAATGTCGCAGAAGCCAAAGAACTCATTTCTAATGGAGAATTTGAAGAAGGCACCATGCTTCCCAAAATTGAAGCAGCCATTACTTATCTTGAAACCAATCCGATGGGAAGCGTTCTCATTACAACACTGGATATGGCGGCTGATGCAGTCAAAGGAAAGAGTGGGACTGTTATAACAGCTTCATAAATTTTGTATATCTTGTTAATGAATTAATCTCACATTATAAAAAAGCCGGAAATATGCTCCGGCTTTTTTATATGTTACACGCTGCCCAGCACCATACACAGCGCTCCTATCATTATACAGAAATCTGAAATATTGAAAACAATCCGCCTTATGAATTTATTTTTCACAGGGAAGCTCACATAATCCACAACATAGTGCCGTCTCATTCTGTCATAGGTGTTGCTGTATGCACCGCCTAAGAGAAGGGCAAGCCCGGTCTTTAGCAGCCTGCTTCCTTTAAATGTAAAGGTCGCAAGGAAAAGCACGGTCATCGCAAGTGTCAATGCAATCGAAAATATCGCAACCAGCCGGCTGTTATTTTCTCCGAGATTCAGGAAGGCACCTTTATTGTGATAGTTTTTTAAAAGCAGAAGACCATTGCCAACTTTCTTTTCTTCGCCTTCTGTTGTATTATTTTCTATTTTGTCCTTTATCATGAAATCAAGCAAAAAGATTAGTGCTGAAAGGATTGCGTATGTCATGGTTTTGATCTCCTATGAAATAGTAACGAATCTACAGATATTCCTCAAAATACTGCAATGTGGAATATTTTAATAAGGTCTTATTAATTGTCTTCTCGGGTTCCATTTTAGCCATCTTATATTTATCTATATATTTCTGCATTTTTTGTTTTATTTTAAAGTCTTTACCGCGCAAAGCATCAAATTCATTCTGTCTTAAATGCGGTTCACGTATTTTGTCTATGTAATCATCATCCGTAATAACAACTGCTTTGGAAAAATCCACACCGCAATGGTTTTGTTTATCTGTCCATAAAACATGCGGATGGTGAATATCTGAGCGCAATGGGATTGCAAATTTAATACCATTTACCTCTATATAAATCTGTATGTATGGTCTATCATGTTTCTGCTCTATCTCTGGATATTGGACAGAGGAATATCTTTGGTAAAATTTATCTGATAAAAACACAAATCGTTTTTCTTTAGCCATACTATCTCCTGACTGAAAACAACTCCTGTTTCCAGGAGTTGTCTTCTCAGTGAACTTTACTTTTGTTTTACTTGGTCACGCTCTATGACCAAATCTTCTATTGAACTTTCTTTAACCTCACGTTCTATGAGCTATTCTTCTTAAAAAGAATATATCATAATTATATGCTTTTCGTCAAGATTTAATCATTAAATCAAGATTTCCATTCTACATAACTTTCTTTTATTATTTTACTCTACAGTCTCGCCAACGTCTCAAACGTTCCACTGATGCTAAGCTTCCCATACCCCCATCTTTCATCCGGATAAATGACATTACTCTCACGCACTGCGCCGCGGATGAAGTAATTCTTGATCGTCCTTCCACCCACAAGTGGAGCATTTCCTTCTACTATGGCCCACTCCATAAACTGTGCAATGCAGCCTGCAGCAAGCGCTGCCGCCATGCTTGAGCCGGTTCTGCTGCCAAGGGCAGTGGAAACACTTACTCCGGGTGCGGATAAATCTGGTTTAATCAAACCATTTCGGTTAAATCCCCTTCCCGATTCAAAAAACCAGCCACCGTTGTAGCCGTCATAGGCGGAAATAGTAATAACTCGCTCTGCATATGACGGTTCGGTCAAAGTGACCTCCGGATCGGGTTTTAGAAAAGTTACATCTCCGTCTATAAATCCCTCAATCGGAAGCCACATATTGAGCTTTCCATCTCCACGCAGGCTCTGCGTTGAAGGAAACACGCTGATACTCCATATACCCGGCGTTGGATTTTCAAATCGGATAAAAAAAACCTGCTCCCCCGACCTAAGCTCAACCAATAATATGCTCATATTGATTATAGTTTTGTCAAAAAGAAATGTATATCTTCTGTCAGTGTCACCACGAAAATCAATATCGGGCGTTATTTCTCCACCCGGAGTTCGGATGGTAATGCTATATTCATCCATCTTACAGCCCCACAGTTCCAAATGAAAGCCTGTAGTTCCCTCTCCTACCCGTATTTCTACATTATCCGGCACCGTTCCACTATAATGATGTTCTTTATCTCCCTCGTTTCCGCCACAGACAACAACCGCTCTTCTTCCCTGATTTGAAATCTTATCAATATAATCACCAAGCGGAGAACTTCCCTGATGACTTCCCATGTTAGTGCCAATGCCCAATACAATAACAAGTGGTTTTTTATGTGCGATTGCAAGATTATCCAAATATTTAACTGCAATCATGATATCGTTTTCCTGATAGGCTATGGCATCTTCATTAATTAGATAGTATTCCCTTAAATATTCCTTTGCGCCCTTTAATTTTACTACTGCTATGTCAGCCTGTGGCGCCGCTCCCCTAAATGCAAGTCCCTGATTTATAATACTTCCTGCAGCCGCAGACGCCATCGCCGTTCCATGACCGTTTTCATCGGTAGAAGGCACTACACTAAGCGGCTGCTCCGCACTAAGCGCATTATTAATGTCATCACGTGTGTACTCTGTTCCATAAAGAAAGCCCTCCGGTGGTTCTCCTGTCTGTATGGTCTGATCCCATATGGAAAGAATACGGCTGTTTCCCTGTTCATCACGAAAAGCATCTAATTGGTAGCGGATTCCGGTGTCTATAAATCCAATAATAACATCCCTGCCCTGCAAAGCAAGCGGCGGATTCTGAATCCTGATGTTTCCCATCTCTACGAGATTTTCCGCCTGAAAAGTCTGCATTAACCCGTACAGGTCAGGAATCGTTGAATATGAATAATTTCCGATAGATGTTTCCGGAAGCTCCTGCCTGCTTATATACGCAATGTTATATTCTTCGTCTAAAGACTTTATACAATAGTCAAGATCAACCATTTCCGCAAATTCACCCGGTCGGGTGTAATTTAAAATAAGATCTGCATAATCATTTGAGAGAATTTTTTCCTTACAAGTCATATTATATGTGCTCTTTTCACTGCTTCCTGATTATTATATAATATGCACTTTGTTTGGCTCTGCCTACCCTTCTATGACATTCAGGTGTTCTGGATTTTCCGCACTATTGCTCCTGATATCAATTATAGGGCCGCCGGTTCCTTCTATATATTCTCTGGTAATGGTAATTTTTCCGATGTTGTCATCCTTAGGAATCTCATACATGATATCCAGCATAAATTCCTCTATGATTGCACGCAGTGCTCTGGCTCCGGTATCTTTTTCGATTGCTTTTTCCGCAATTGCTTCCAATGCCCCCTCATTAAACTCAAGTTTTACTTCGTCCAGGGCAAGAAGTTTCTGGTATTGCTTCAAAATCGCATTTCTGGGTTCACTTAAAATTTTAACCAGCATCTCCTTACTTAAGCCCTCAAGTGTAAAAATAATGGGCAGACGGCCTATAAACTCCGGAATCATACCGAATTTTTTAATATCTTCCACGGTAACTTTGCTTAAAATATTTTTTTCCTTATCGTATTTGTCACGCAGTTCCGCATTATAGCCGATAGAAGTCTTCTTGTTCAAACGCTGCTTAATGATATCATCCAAATCCGGGAAAGCTCCTCCGCAGATAAAAAGAATATTTCTGGTATTTACGGTTGCAAGCGGAACCATCGCATTTTTGGAATTGGCTCCTACAGGCACCTCTACCTCTGCTCCCTCTAACAGCTTAAGCATACCCTGCTGAACGGATTCCCCGCTCACATCCCTTGAGTTGGTATTCTTTTTCTTAGCAATCTTATCTATTTCATCAATAAAAATAATTCCCTGCTCGGCTCTCTCCACATCATTGTCGGCAGCCGCTAAAAGTTTGGAGACAACGCTTTCGATATCATCTCCGATATATCCGGCTTCTGTTAAAGACGTAGCATCGGCAATGGCAAGCGGCACATCTAAAAGACGCGCCAATGTTTTAACCAGATATGTTTTGCCACAGCCTGTCGGTCCTATCATAAGCATGTTGGATTTTTCAATCTCTATTTCATCCATTGTATTGGTTGCAACTCTTTTATAATGGTTATACACAGCCACCGACATAACCTTTTTGGCATGCTCCTGCCCTACCACATAGTCATCTAACTTAGCTTTGATCTTGTGTGGCGGCATAATATTTTTAATATCAATTACAGGCGCGCTCTCCTCGGCCTTCTTCTTTTTCTTAATCTTCTGCTTATTGGGAATCCCGCCGTCTCCCTGTAAATCTGCCAGATTAACAAAGCTTATGTTCGGGAATCCTTTGCCGTTATTAAAATCCGAAACATTACCATTCATATTATCCGGATGGTTCAAAAGCCCCTGATAATCAAACTGGCTGACCGTATCCATAGTCTTATGCATACAGTCATTACATACGCATATATGATTGGGCAGCTTAAACATTTTGCCGGTCTTGCTTTCGGGACGTCTGCATATGAAGCAGACTTCTTCGTACTCGTCTGAATTGTCACTTTTATTTGTAGATTTTTCAGTTGATTTTTTTTCGGTCTTTTCTTCTGTTACTTCTTTATTATTTGAATCTTTGCTGCTATCGGAATCTTCGCTGTTGTTTGAAATTATACCATCACTAAGAATTTCTTTTCTGCTCAGATTTACGTTAGCATTATAAGCTGCTCCACTACTTAAATTTGCCTTATCATTACCAGCTTCTTTCATATCCTTCCCTTTACCTTTCTTTTTTCCTCTAATCCGTTTAAATATATCGAACATAACATACCTTAATCTTTCGCTTTTTTATTTATCTATTATACTTTACCCGAAAAAGAAATTAAACCCTATTTTTATCTTTAATCCTAAAATAAGTTAAAACAGGCTCCGCATGATAACGAAGCCTGTTTGATATTTTCTTATTTTATACTCTTAAATTCTATTACCCAACCTTATTTCCCAAGGTAATGCTCACCGTTTTGCTTCGATAACCACCGTTGCCGATTGTCATTACCGTTACTTCTACGGTATCACCTTTTGCATAATATTCCAAAATCGTCTGTAGTTCATCCATTGACGAAACTTTTTCGCCATCGAATTCGGTAATAATATCGCCTTTTACCAAGCCTGCTGCATCTGCTGCTGTACCTTCATAAACCTGTGCGATATACACGCCCTCAGGCATGCCGTAAGCAGATGAGACTTCGGATGTAACGCTGATTCCTGAGATTCCAAGAAAACCTCTTTCATCCTCTGCGACTTTATTCTTGGTTTCTTTTAACATAAGTTCAGCTATAATTGGGCTTGCTGCAGAAATCGGAATTGCATATCCCATACCTTCGATTACGCTTCCGCCAATCTTATTGGAATTAATACCGATTACCTCTCCTTTTATGTTCAGCAAAGCGCCGCCTGAGTTACCAGGATTAATAGCAGCATCTGTCTGAATGAAAGTACCTGTACTGCCGTCAGAAAGTTCCATATCCCTGTTCAATGCACTAACAACACCTGTCGTTACTGACTGTCCATATCCAAGGGAATTACCAATGGCAATTGCAGGTTCACCAACTTTAAGGGCATTTGAGTCACCCAATGTAGCGATTGCAATCTGTGACAATGTGGATTCCTTAATATTATCCAGAGACACGGCTATAACGGCCAGATCCATATCCGCATCCATACCTTTTACAGAGGCTTCAACTTCGCTGTTCTCTACAAACTGAACTTTCAGCAGATCTGCATCCTCAATAACATGGTAATTTGTTGCAATCAAAAGCTCTGTATCATTCTTACCAACAATAATGCCCGAACCGCTGGCTTCTGCTTCACTTGTCATTACCTGACCAAAATAGGACATTTTTTCCGTATAAGTATTGCTGATTGATACAACTGCAGGCATAACCGCATCTACAACATCCGACACATCTGAAACCACTGTCGTAACAGTCTGAGTCTTCTGTATATCGGAACCGTTAATATCATAACTTACCGACTCGGAAACAACCTCGTTAGTGTCCTTTGTGTTGCCTGCGCTTTCACCAGCTGTATTTCCAGAAGTATTTACAGTAGATACATTATCAAACATTCCTGTAGCAGTCTCTACCGCGTAAAATCCAAGACCTGCGCAAACTCCAAAGAAAAGTCCCAACGAAACGCATATAAGCGCTTTTTTGAAATAACCGCTTCCGGTCTTTTCCCTTGGCTTTTTCTCTTTTTTCTTCTTTTCTTTCTTGGCAGCGGCAGTGTAGTCGGAATAATTATTGCTGAACTGATAACTGTTATCGGTCTGCCTATTGTTTGGGTTATTCCATGTTCCAGTAGCATATCCGTATGAACCGGTGTTGTTGCTGTAATTACTTCCACTTGTACCGTTACCGCTGTTATAACTTCCTGCTCTTACATTTGCATTGCTGGTATATGAGCTGCTGTATGAACCACCAGCTGTACTATTATTACTGCTATAGCTGCCTGTGCCTACATTGCTATTATTACTATACGAACTATTGTATGCAACGTTATCTGTAGAATTATTATTGCTATAGCTTCCTACATTTGTGTTGTTACTATTACCATATGAGTTGCTACTATATGCACTGCTATCTGTAGTACTATTGCTACTATAACTGCCTGCACTTGTACTACCGCTATTACCATATGAGCTGCTACTGTATGAAGCACTTTCTGTAGAACTATTACTACTATAGCTTCCTACGCCTGTACTACTGCTATAGCTGCTACCTAAACCTGCATCGCTATTATTAATATTATTTCCATACGCTCCAACATTCGCCTCCGCGCTGCTCTGTGAAGCCAAAACTCCTTCCGCCGGCTCTTCCGTCGTTTTCGCCTCCGGGCTATATCCATTATTTTCCACACCGGAATTATTTACACCAGAAAAATTATTGTCATACATAATAAAGACTCCTTCCTCCAACGATTAATTCGGATTTTCCTTAACTGTAAAAACAAGTATAGCCTTTAAATGTGTACAAATTGTGATAAAATTTTTTTCTTTTTGTGTTTTTTGTTTAATAACATATGTTATTCAACAGTAACAGATTTAGCAAGATTCCTCGGCTTATCCACGTCACAGCCTTTTCCTACGGCTACATAGTAACCAAAGAGCTGCAGCGGAATAATTGCAAGCGAATTAGCCAGATATGGATTAGTCTCCGGAATATATATTACATAATCTGCTGCCTTTTCAATCTCCGTATTACCCTCACAGGTAACTGCAAGTACAAATGCACCTCTTGCTTTTACCTCAACCATATTGCTTATTGTCTTGGCATATAAGTCAGGCTGGGTGGCAACCGCCGCTACTAATGTTCCTTCTTCGATCAGCGAAATGGTTCCGTGTTTCAGTTCACCTGCTGCATATGCCTCTGAATGTATATAAGAAATTTCTTTTAACTTTAAAGAACCTTCAAGCGAAATTGCATAATCTATGCCGCGTCCGATAAAAAATACATCCTTGGCTCCAATGTAGCGGTTTGCAAATTTCTGGATTTTTAATTTATTATTTAAAAGCAATTCAATCTGATCAGGCAGGCACTTCAAATCTCCTAATAATGAGGTAAATACTTCCTCTGATATTTTTCCCCTTACTTTACCCAGTTTAATTGCAAGGAGATACAGCGCAATAAGCTGTGCACTGTAGGCCTTGGTAGTAGCTACCGCAATCTCCGGTCCTGCCCATGTATACATAACATTATCGGCTTCTCTGGCGATAGAGCTGCCCACTACATTGACGATTCCAAGTACTTTACAGCCTCTTGATTTAGCTTCTCTGAGCGCAGCAAGCGTATCTGCGGTTTCTCCGGACTGGCTGATCACTATTACCATAGCCCCTTCTTCGAGAATAGGATCCCGATAACGGAACTCGGATGCAAGGTCTACCTCTACCGGTATTCTGGCAAGCCCTTCTAACGCATATTTTCCGGTCATGCCGGCATGGTAAGCCGAACCACAGGCAACAATATGGATTTTTCTTATTGCTTTAAGCTCTTCGTCTGTCATATTCAATTCTTCGATTACGATATCATTTTCTTTGACTCTAGGAGTCAACGTGTCAGAAACGGTCTTTGGCTGCTCATACATCTCTTTTAACATGAAATGCTCATATCCGGCTTTCTCCGCCGCATTTGCATCCCAGTCAATTGTTACAGGCTCTTTCTTTATCTCTTCTTCATCTACCGTATAAAAATGCAGGTGGTCGTTTCTAAGCCTTACAACCTCGTAATTATCCACATAATATACTTTTCTTGTATACTTAAGGATTGCCGGAACATCAGAGGCTATAAAGCAGCCTTCATCACTTTGCCCTATAACTAACGGGCTGTCTTTTCTTGCTGCAAAAATCTGGTCCGGACAGTCTGCAAACACGATTCCCAAGGCGTACGAACCCTCTACGCGGTGCAAAACCTTGGTTACTGCCTCAAGCGGATTGCCTTTATAATAATAGTCCAAAAGATGCGCCAGAACCTCAGTATCAGTCTCCGACACAAATTTATATCCCTTATTAAGCAGCTTATTACGCAGTTGTATATAATTCTCAATTATTCCGTTATGTACGACTACAATCGTTTCTTCCGTATTAAAATGAGGGTGTGCATTGGTGTCACTGGGAGCGCCGTGAGTCGCCCACCTTGTATGTCCTATACCGCACAGTCCCGGCATATTTTCTCCGCCATGTGTAAGATTCTCAAGTATTTTAAGCCGCCCTACCGACTTGCGGATATTAATTTTTTCACCATCATAAATAGCCATACCGGCAGAGTCATAACCCCTGTACTCCAGCTTGGACAATCCGTCCAGAATAATCGGAGCCGCCTGTTTGGTTCCAATATATCCTACGATTCCACACATACTACTTTCCTCCTTTTTCTTCGTCCGACTTGCCATATCCCTTACTTGCATCAATCTTACTGCCTGCCATGATTATATTATCCCTGGCCCAGTATTCCTTATTCGACGAACATTTAACTACCAATCTCCTCGGCAGTTTCTTATAGTTCTTACCCAAAAGGTAGCCCGCATACTTAAATCCGCTGTTAATAATTAATCCCGGTATCTTCCTTTTCATTTTCATCTGACGCAGATGCGCCGCTGTCAGCTTTACAAGCTTTATTCCCTCCGATTCGGACGGGATTTTTGCAAAAATTTCCGGATAGTCAGCCTGAGATACGCCCAAATCAAAGTTTCTGTGAAACTGTTCCATATTACTGTAATTATGGGAATGATATACCTTGGCATCCGGAACATACGCAACCCCATATCCCGCATTTATGGCTCCTGCTGCAAAAATCATATCCTCGTTAAATATGGTATGTTTTACAAACCCGCCTAATGAATCAAAAACTTTCCTTTTATATGCCGCACACACATTGGAGCAAAAAAAGGTTTTAATTCCAAGTCTATCTATATCATCCTTTGTTTTAACCGCCTTTTCACCCGGATAATTAAAATTTCTCGTAAACTTCTCCGTCTCGCGGCAGTCATCCTCTGCAAGCTGTCTCCCATAGGATATCGCGACGTTTTTCTGCACCAATCCTTTAACAAGTTCTTCAATCATAAATTCATCTGCCGGAACCGCATCCTGTGTCATCATTACAAAGACAACGGCATCCGAAAGACGCACTCCTTTATTTCTGGTCTTGCCATGATCGTACTCCCGCTTTGACAGATGCTTAACCAACACATTTTTATACTTTTCAGAAAAAGAAGTGCCATAGATCAAACGGTCAAAATATTTCTGCTCGGTATTCAATATTATTATATGCTGCGGCTTCAACGTCTGCTTGTCAAGCATTTCCATTAATCTAAGGAATTTCTGGTCCGGCTTATAAGTCGGGATGATCACATCCACTCTATTCAACAATGTCTTTCCCCCAAACAGCATGAAGGGACCTGCAAACACGGCCCCTTTTGCTATTACTTTATATAATATTAAATCTTTAAAAATATACCTATTTTACGACGCTGGCAGTGTCTGCTGCAATTTTAGCGCTGCACTCCTTAACCGTAGAAGACGGTTCATAATCATAATCGTCAAACAAGAACTGGTGCAGCCATTTAACATTCGTCTCAAGATCTACCGGTATAACGCATGATCCCTTAGTACCAACGGTTCCTGTAGCCCTATGTTCCTCAGTCGGGAAACCTGCCTTATCAGTAAGACTATAGTCTGCAATATTTAAAAGTACTTCACCAATGTCATTTAAATCAAGTGATGTATATACATCATCAAAAACATCACTTGCAATCTTCGGCAATGATGTAGCCGAAGCTTTCTTAGCCTGATCCATTACCGCGCTTAAAACTTCACGCTGACGTTCGGTACGTCTAAAGTCATCACCGCCGCCATAGCGCACACGACAGTAACCGGTTGCCTGAAGTCCGTCCAAAAGCTGGTATCCGGTTGACGTTACCGGTGTATAGCTGCGTTTAAGGTTATCTGCCATACATAACTGATAACTGTTTAAGTGAGTCATTTCCACCTCGTCTACGTCAATATATACGCCCCCAAGCGCATCAATCGTTTCACTTAAACCTGCAAAACCAACTGTTACAAAATCCTTTATATTCATATCCAGATTCATATTCAACATGTTTATTGCCATTTCAGCGCCGCCTTTGGCATATGCGGCATTACATTTATTATACGAATCATTGCTGAGATTCAGATAAGTATCACGATAAACAGATACTAATTTACATTCTCCCGTATCCTGATTAATAGATGCGATCATAATTGAATCGCTTCGGGTATTCTTTGACAACGCGCCCGTAGTGGAATCCACGCCGAATAAGGCAATGTTCCGGTAACCCTTCATGGTGGTTTCCTCAGCTTCTTTGACGGTCTCGTTGATTATTATATCTTCATAATCTATTTCAACCCTCTCCGTCTTTTCACCGGATAGTGTCAAATAAAGCACCATAACCATGATCAACAGTACAAATATCTCCGCAATAAAAAGAATTATTCGTTTTCTCTTCTTCTTTTCCTTCTCTCTCCTGCTCATCTTCTTGCCGGAAGAGTTTCCTCTTCCTGAATTTTCCCGCTCCGGCGGTCTTGAACTTCTTCCTCCTGAGCTTCTTCCTTCTGACGATCTACTACCTGAACTTCTCCCTCCCGAAGCCCGGCCTTCCGAGGACCTTGTCCCCGATGATTTTTTTACAGGTCTTCTTTCTTCTTCATAAGCATCTCTATCATTTTTTGTCATATCACGTACTCCCTTGATTTCCAATTTTAACAAAATAAAGCATGTGCCACTTAGAATTATACTACATCTTGTAATAATTGCAATATTTTCTGACGTATTCATTAAGTATTTATAAATTCTTAATAATTACTCCATGCTTAAATAAAGAAGCAGCCTGCCATTTATATTGTATTATAACTTTAATAGGCATTTTTATTTATGAAACCTTTAAATATAGTTAAAAACATTATTTTAATATCAAAGGATAACGTCCAGTTTTCTATATAAAAAATATCATATTCAATCCTGCGCTTAATCGAGGTGTCACCACGGTAACCGTTAATCTGCGCCCAGCCTGTAAGCCCCGGTCTTACCTGATGCTTTACCATATATCTTGGAATCTCCTCTTTAAACTGATCGACAAACTGCGGTCTTTCCGGCCTTGGACCTACCACGCTCATATCGCCTTTTAATATATTAAAAAGCTGCGGAAGCTCGTCCATACTGGTTTTACGAAGCAGCTTCCCTACTTTTGTGACACGAGGGTCATTTTTCATAGTCCAGCCTTTTTTCTCAGCATCCGGCCTTTGCACTTCCATAGTTCTGAATTTGTACATTTCAAAAGGCTTGTTATGCAGGCCTATTCTCTCCTGTTTGAATATGACCGGTCCCCTGCTGGTGCATTTGATCGCAATAGCGCTGATCAGCATTATAGGAGAAAAAACAACCGCTCCCACAAGTGAAACCACAATGTCCATAGCCCGCTTGGTAATCCAGTTTAAAGTATTCGTAAGAGGAACATAGCGTATATTTACAACGGCAAGCCCCATTAAGTCTTCAGTATAGGGTCTGCTTGGGAAAAGGCTGTTATAGTCCGGAATAAACTTGGTATGAACTCCGGATTTTTCACATAGATCAACAATATGTTCCAATTTATCATAATCGTTAAGAGACAGGGTAATGGCGATTTCATCCAGTTTGTTCTCCGGAAGAATGTATAAAAGGTTACCAATTGAGCCAACAACCTTTACCCCCCTATATACGGTACCCCTCGGCACCGAATCATCCAAAATGCCTCGAACGACATAGCCCCACTGCGGATTGGCATTGATCCTGTTAATATATTCCTCCGCTGCTCTTGAATAGCCTACCAGAAGAATATATTTTATGTTATAACCCTTTTTTCTGAAATACTGGAGAACTGTACGGATAAGAGAACGGCATATCGTAGTAAACGCAATGTTGATTATATAGAACATACCCATCATGGTACGCGAAAAGTCTATCTGCTTGATCGCATACCAACCGGCCATCAATATGACGATTCCTACGGAATTGGCCTGTATGATATTGATGATCTCGTACTTGTGTGCGGTGGCACGTTTAGGAGTGTATAAATGAAAATAATAGTACAAGATCACATAACCCGGCACTATAAAATAAAGCAGCTCAAAATACGTCTGCATGGTAAGTACACCTACCGACGGATCTATATCGGTAAAAGGACTCTCGAATTTCAAATACCATGCAAATATATAAGAAAGTGCGACAACAAGCGCATCTACCAAAAGATGCAGTCTATTAAAATATTTCTGGTTATCTTTAATCATAGTTTGCCTCTCTTATACCTCTTTTGTCCGGCTGCTACTATTGCCTTTAATAGTACAATACAGCCGCAAGGCTTGTCAAGATTGAGAGCTATATAAACCTTTTTATCATATTTACCCACAAAAGCAGCTGGATACGGCAGTATGAGATGAAATTATCCTTTTGATACCTTATCTTATGCCGTCTTCCCTCTGCGGACATACTCAGCTTAAATCCTTTAAAAAGTCCCTTAATATATACGTCTCCAAGTCCTTTTTTTATAAAAAATAATATTTTAACGGAAAATCCCATTAATAAAAACGGCAGATTTAATATAATCTGTAAAAAGGGCATATTCTTATAAATTATATAAATGCTGTTTTTCGCCGTCAGATCAGCCTTAAAAGCATTGTATCTGGAGCCTGAGGCTGCGCTTCCGGCATGATAAACGCGGGCTTTTGGCACAAACACGCTGCGATATCCGTAAATCTGCGCCCGATAACCTAAGTCAATATCTTCCAGATAGGCAAAATGATTTTCGTCTAACATTCCTATCTCATCAAGTATGCTGCGCCTGTATATGGCAGCCCCGCCACAGGCTGCAAATATATGATAACACTTGTTATATTCCATCTCCGGCTTTCCTTTTCCGATTGCAAAAGCCCAGCCAAGCGCGCAGTATAAATCTCCGGCGTCATCTATTTTATCCGGTTCATGCATCGAAAGCATTTTAGCCGAGGCTGAGAAAATATTATCATCCTTATCCATGATACGTTCCAGTTCTTTTACAAAGCCCTGCTCTGCCACCGTATCGTTATTTAAGAATATTACATACTCTGTATCAGCTAATTCAATACCTTCATTTACCGCCTTACAAAAACCAGTGTTATTTTTAAACCGGACGGTTTCTACTTCAGGAAATTTCTCACCTATCAGTTCATAACTCCCGTCAGAAGAAGCATTGTCCACCACAATTATATTCGCATTTTCAGTTTTTAAAGAATTAAGACAGTTCTCTATATACTGTATTCCGTTGTAATTAGGTATTACAATTGTGGACTTCATTTGTTAAATCTCCTTTTAATTTCAGGATTCCACACGACAAGATATCCGTTTTTCTCTACTGCTCTGCAAAGTTCTATGCTCAGTTTCTTATATCCTTCTTCGTCACAGGAAATTCCTGATATATCCGCCAATTTAAGTTTTCCGGTCTCCTTATACAATACGCCTGTTATCTTTTCAAATAAGGGTTGAAGTTCACTGCGAAGCCTCATGCATCTTATATCCACTGCCGCACATTCCTGAACTAACGATGCCTTGTGTGTGCTTCCTCCGCTATACTCCTTGTGCAGTCCCTTATACACTCTCTCGCCGTTTTCATTATACATTCCAGATGTTATTTTATTATATTTATCCAAGATGCTTCCGCCTATAATCCCTACGTCGGAGCGTACCGTAAACATATCAGGTATATATTCAATCCGGTAAAAGCCCAGATGCAGTGCATGTGAAACTTGTACCTGCCAATTCATGTTTTTACAGAAATCCTCCAATGCCCTCTTACCGGCCTCATATGCATAAGACTTGCTTGCAGTATTCTCCGCGGTAGAATCTCTATGACAGCGCCAGTGATACAACACCTTTGGAACATGGATTATATTTTCTTTTAATTTCTGAATCTCCGCCCTGTCCATAAGTCCGGATACGATTCTCAATACAAGATCATAATCCTGTGCCCCGTCATACTCACCGCGCAGCATCAATTCCTTCATATGAGCCGCTTCCACCACCATTAAGTGGCATATATAGTTATTGGATAATATTAAATCCAAATTAAATTTCGTCTTTATATGTGGTTCTTTGACATTTTTCCCGTCATACTTGTCTTCATCGGAATAAATCAGAATCGGATGGTTGCCCCTCTCTTCTTTCACTTGAATAACACTCGCTATCTCATATAACGCATCTGCTGTTATTAAATCATCATGGTCTAACAGGGCAATATAGTCTCCCGTGGCTGCCCTTATTCCTACATTAGTATTTTCTGAAATTCCTTTATTTTCCGTAAGTCTTATATATTTTATTCTCTTCTCTCTGCTTTTAAAATCCTCTGATCCGGAATGCCTCGATTCAAGATATTCAGATACAACCTTTTCTACTCTATCTCCTGAACTGGCGTCTGCAATTATAAGTTCCCAGTTCTCATAACTCTGGTAAAGCACTGAATCTATCAGTTCTCTCAAATACTCTTCTTTGGTCTCATATGCCGGAACCACAATACTGAATTTATAGGGCAGTTTTCCGGCTTCCTCTCTTTGTTTTAAAAGCAGACTCTTCGGCGGTTTTTCATATATATAGTCGGAATTTTTTTCTTCTTCTATCCGTTCCATTGCAGCATAATACGCATGCTTTACGCCGTTTTTACGTAGATAATTGAGCATTTTTTTGATATTGTTTATATTTAGTATACGTTTCTTCATTTTAATACCTATACTACTTTCTTAGCCTGCAGTCTTTGCTGCAAGCGTTAGAAGTTCTTCTCACGCTATAATATAGAATCGCCCTGATGTAGCGCAGGACGATTCTGTCTTTACTATTTAAATAATTTACGTTCACGTTCAGCCCACGCCCATTCGCAAAACCGCGCTTACAGCGCTTTCCGCTGCTACGCAGCTATTTTTGCTCATATACGGGCGTTCCCTCAGACCTTCATCAGTCTGTCAAATTCATGCGAGCATGATTTGTCAGACTTATTCGGTCTGGCTGAACTGTTATCATAAGTATGCCTTCAAGTCCTCTGTCAGCTTGTTAAGCTTAGCGTCTGCATCCTCAAGGCTGGTTCCTTTAACGCCCATGTAGAATTTGATCTTAGGCTCGGTTCCGGAAGGACGTGCGCAGCACCATGAATCATTGGTTAAATCAAAGTAGAGAACGTTGGACTGCGGAAGACCTGTTTCGCCTTCGGCTCCTGTCTCAAGATTCAAGGTCTTTCCGGTGTCGTAATCTCTGAACTCTTTTACTTTCAAATCTCCAAAATTCTTAGGAGGATTGCTGCGGAGTTTATTCATCAAATCTGCAATTTCCTTAGCTCCGTCAATACCCTTCATGGTGATTGAATACTGGCTTTCTTTGTAATAACCGTACTTCTCATACAGAGTGATCATCTGATCCCATACAGTCTTACCGTTTTTCTTACACCATGCTGCCATTTCGCACAGACACATAACGGCTACAATAGCATCCTTATCCCTTGCATGTGTTCCTGCAAGGCAGCCATAGCTTTCTTCAAGACCGAATACATAGTTGTTAGAGCCTGTCTGCTCAAATAACTTGATCTGCTCTCCTATGTACTTAAAGCCTGTAAGTACCTCTATGCATTTAACTTTATAATCATCAGATATAGCCTTAGCCATATTGGTTGTAACGATTGTAGTAACAAGCGCCGGATTCTCAGGCATTCTGCCTGTTGCGGTTCTTTCTCTGAGAATGTATTCTGCAATCAACATACCTGACATGTTTCCGGTAAACGGAACATATTCGCCACTCTTGGTATCAAGTGCATAAATACCAAGTCTGTCGGCGTCAGGATCAGTTGCAAGCACGATATCGGCGTTCTTTTCCTTAGCAAGCTCAAGAGCAAGCGTAAATGCCTTAGGATCTTCAGGATTAGGATACGCCAGTGTAGTAAAGTCCGGATCCGGCATCTCCTGTTCAGGTACTACATATACGTTCTTAAAGCCAATCTCATCCAGAATTCTTCTTACCGGCAGATTACCCGTACCGTTGAAAGGAGAATATACAATCTTAATATCCTTAGCAACTTCCTCTATAATTTCAGGATGAATGATCTGTTTCTTCAGCTCAACCATGTATTTATCGTCAATTTCTTTGCCGATTACCTGATACAGACCTGCTTTAACAGCCTCGTTCTTGTCCATTGTCTTAACATCATGGTAATTGGTTACGTTATTTACCTCAGTAATGATCTCTTTATCCCTCGGAGCAGCTACCTGTGCGCCGTCCTCCCAATAGCACTTATATCCGTTATATTCAGGCGGATTATGGCTTGCTGTAATGACAATACCGGAAATACAGCCTAATGTACGCAGTGCAAAGGATAATTCCGGTGTCGGTCTGAGCGAGTCGAAAACATACGCCTTAATTCCGTTAGCAGCCAGACAAAGCGCTGCTTCGTCAGCAAATTCAGGAGACTTTCTTCTTGAGTCATATGCGATTGCGACGCCTTTGCTTTCTCCACCCTGTTTCTTGATGTAATTGGCAAGTCCCTGTGTCGCCTTGCGGACGGTGTAAATGTTCATACGGTTTGTACCTGCGCCGATTATACCCCTTAAACCGCCGGTGCCAAACTCCAAATCCTTGTAAAAGCGTTCCTCGATTTCTTTCTCGTCGCTTTTAATTGCCTGAAGCTCCTGTTTGGTATTCTCATCAAAATAAGAATCTTCCAGCCAGAATTCATACTGCTCTTTGTAACCCATTCTTCTTCCCTCCATTTAAAATTCACTATTCCGCGATGTTTGGGCCTGATGCCAACGGCGTCAGCACAAACTCGCATGTGAAAAATTTATTTTTCACATTTTATTCTACCATACTACACATTAATTTTCAAAGCAAAGTCGCTTCTATCCAGTGAAAAATTAGTATTATAGTATGGATCGCCCTTTTCAAGCATTTTCCGCCATTTTTCACGGAAATGTTCAGACTCCTTATTATATCTTTCCGCCTTCTCCCCCTCAGTGTCCAAACCTCTGGAAGCTGACTCATAATGATAGAGCTGAGCAAACGGCGTAAACACATTCAAATAGCCGGCTTCCCTGACTCTCAGGCAAAAGTCCACATCATTCAACGAAACCTCAAAAGTTTCATCCAAGCCGCCTACTTTATCATAAATTTCCTTTTTAACCATAAGACAGGCTCCTGTCACCGCCGTCACATTCTGAGCATAGCAAAGTCTTCCCATATATCCAAGGTTATTGCAGCTTACCCGGTAATGCGTATGTCCGGCAGTTCGGTGCGCTCCAAGCCCTATCACAACCCCCGCATGCTGAATTGTCTTATCTTCATAATAAAGCGTACATCCGACAGCGCCTACATCCTCTCTCTGCGCATACATAAGAAGCTCTTCCATCCAGTTTAACGTAATTACCTGCGTATCGTTATTTAACAGGATAACATACTCGCCGTCAGCCTCAGAAACACCTAAGTTATTAATACGTGAATAATTAAACTCCCCTTCATATGTTATAATTTTAATTCGTGGATTTTTGGACAGTTTTTCGTAATATTCAAAAATTTCTTCCGTAGAGGAGTTGTTTTCCACTATAATTATCTCATACTTATCATAACTGCTTTTCTCTAAAATAGAGGTAATACAGCGTCTTAAATCATCCACATGGTCTTTATTAGGTATAACTATAGATATTTTAGGTTCGCCTATGATCTCATAGCGGATTCTGAATATTGTTTCAAAAGCCTTGGTAGACGTAATTTCAAAGTTTTCAAAACCTTTGCTCCTAAGATGCTCCGCAACAGCCCCCTTCGCCGCATCAATGGCATAACTCTTGGCATTTATATCGGACGCAACACTGTCCTTATGAGAACGCCAGTAGTAAAGGAGTTTAGGGACATGCACAACCTTCTTCGCCTTATCCGTAAGCCGCAGGATCATATCATGATCCTGACTGCCGTCAAACTGCGAGCGGAATAACTCCGTATTCTCCAAAAGATTCTTATCAAACATACTGAAATGACAGATATAGTTATTGGCGCGCAGATTGTCAATCGCAAAATCCGGCTTAAAGTGCAGCGTGATCATCTTATCTATGCTATTGCCATGAAATGTAGTCTCATCACAGTATATATAATCCGCCCCCTGCTCGCAGATTGCCTTCATATATTCAAATAAAAGCGCCGGATGCAGAATATCATCATGGTCAAAAAGTCCTATAAAATCCCCACTTGCCATTGCTAGGGCACGGTTAGTATTTCCGGATATTCCTTCGTTTGTCTCAAGCCTTTCATACAAAATACGCCCTTTATCCCCCACCAGCTTTGATAACTCAGGATGTTCTCCAAGATATGCGGCATCTTTTTCAATGTATTCCCTGCACACCGTTTCCACATATTCATGCTCACTATCGGAACCATCTGCCAGACAAAGCTCCCAGCTTTCATAGGTCTGCGCCAGAACAGAATCTATAGCCTGCATCAAAAAATTCTTAGGTGTATTATATAGAGGTACTAAAATACTGATCTTAATATTTCTTGGGAAAACCGTCTCCCGCTGCTTTGCGGCCTCCTCAGGCGTGGGAAAACCTGCTGTTCCATGCTGAGCTTTAGCTCTTTTCTCTATCCGCTTGGCATCGAGCTTACGTGCAATCCCTTTAATGCTCCCGTAATAGCTGATCCTCTCCTTAGTCCGTTGCGCCCAGTGCACGAAAGAACGCAGCGGTTTAGAATACTTCCAGAATACGCTGCCTTTGATTCTGTCAAGCCTATGCTGCAGAGCGTTCACATTATTCTGAGCCTGTGTCAGTTTTTCTTCAAGCGCACGTCCTTTGAGCCGCTCGGTTTCGTACATTTCCTTATAATAACGCAGGCTGCCGCTCTTATTTACAATTTCCCTGTTTTCTTCCATCTTGCTTTTGTGTTCCTTTCTCAGAATGATATAGTTTCTTCCGACCATGTCACAAACTTCTTCCGGCCTTCCATATCCTCCGCCACCATACCAATCTTCCATTCTCCGGCAGGCAGCTTCTCTTTGTCAAGACGGAGCACAAAGCCTGATAGCAGAATGTTGACTTCATTAGTCAATACCTTTTCAACATCTCTCCTGTACCAAGGGAAAGGCTGCGCCTTATATAAGGTTCCATCCTTTCTCTGCAAAAGTATGTGTTTTACATATCTGGCATTATCTTCTCCGGAAATATAGCTCCAGCCTGTAATTATCAGGATATCCGGTTCATCCGGTCTGCCCTTTTGCTGGTCCCCGGCCTGATCCAGTACAAGATGCAGCATCTGGGTTTTCGCCTTCTCGAGATTTTCGGTTTTTTCCGGTAAAATTCCGACAACCTTTTCCTTTTTCATATAATCATATTTAAAATTACAAGTGTAATTTATATTGTCATCATTAAGATTTTTATTATAAAAGGCATCTCTTCCCTTCATCCCCGGATGCTTTTCATATAATGCATCTTTCTCACTAAGCAGTCTGTCCCACTTGCCCTCATCATTCTTATCCAAACCTCTGCTCATGGATTCATAATGATATAGTACTGCGTCATTTCTAAGCACATTATAATATCCCTTCTCAAGCAGCTTAAAACAAAAGTCCACATCATTATATGCTACCTTCATTGACTCATCCATGCCGCCCACTTCAAGGTACTTTTTCTTCGCTACAAGTAAGCAGGCAGCTGTAACCCCTGCCATATCGTAGGTGAGACGGTTACGGCCATAATAATAACACCTGTCATCTATAAGTGAGGCAAGCTTATGCGAAGGTCCGATACCCATATTGGTAATGCCTGCATGCTGTATTATATCGCCATTAGCATACCACAGCTTAGCTCCCACAGCGCCCACATGAGGCTGCATTGCCTGTCCGAGCATGATCGTCAGCCAATCTTTCTGTATGATTTCAATGTCATCATTTAACAGCAGACAAAAGTCCGCCTTGGCGTTCTTAACCCCAAGATTGCACATGGCGGAAAAGTTAAACTCCATAGGCTCATATATATAATTAAAACCGTATTCTTGCTGCAGAGCTTCTATCTTTACTTTATTTTCAACCGAACTTCCGTTGTCAACCACTATCCATTCATAATCTTTATATTCTGTTTTTTCACGAAAAGATGAAAGACACCGCTCCAATAATTCAGGATGATCCTTAGACGGAATGATCACGGATACCCTTCCGGCGTTTGGATTTTTTATAAATGCAGGGGATTTTCTGTCAATGTCATAGCGCACATGATAAATATCGCCCTCAATGCCCGGCTCTAAATGTGCCTTGATCCCTCTTCGCTTAAGTGCCGCTTCCCTCAAACTGCAATACTTTTCCTCACAGCCCATCATATCATAACCTGCTTCGAGCTTTTCCAAAAGCTGATTTTCCACAACTTCCAAAACATCCGCTCCCGACTGCTCAGCTTCCTCGATCTGTCTCATTTCTACAGCATCCGGCTCATAACAATTATGAAATAATACCTGATCTATTTTTCCAATCCTTTTAAACTTAACCTGACTTCCGCCTTGCAGGGACTGCGCAAGTCTGTCACATTCCTCCAACGTATACATTCTTTCTTCTAATTTAAAGCAGAGTTCGTAAAAATCGGAGTATGAACCAGTACTATAAAGCGCTCCCTCTAAAAGACCGTGATATTGGGATTTATTTACAATGATCATATTACCGGCATAGCAAAAAGAAAGCATGGTATCAGGCGACCAGCAAGGCTTGAATCTTGGGTGCATCCTGTTTGATAAGTCTTTCCAGTAATAATCCTCGTCCGCATAAGCAAAAATGCAGTTTCTGTTCTTATCAAACCAAGACTTGATCACTTCCTCTGCACGCTCGTCCACAACTCCCCTGCCGCAGACTATAATGCAAAGTTCGCTGTTTTTCAGTTCAATCTTGCGCCAGCCGTCAATAAACTTATCCGGTTGTATCTCCTGCACAGCGCCGGAAACCTCGTTCTCAGTTATCCATTGCAAATACGGATGTTTCTGTTTAAAAACTTCCTGCTGATATTCCTTAACATATTCCTTATCTTTAGAAGGGGCAGAAAACCATGTGGAATTATCCCATGCCTTTAAATTACTGGCGTTATTTTTTGAAAAAAATGTATAATAACACTTCCTAAGCGGCGCTGACATCTTCCAGAAAATACTTTTTTCAATCCGCTCAAGATTAAATTTAAGTTCCTCTTCTTTCGCCTGAGCATCTGCTATCTTAGCGGCAAGAAGCGTATTTTTCTTTTTTTCTTTTTCGTAAGCTGTCTGATAATAGGTCTCCCAATCATATGAAAACTGCTTCTCTTCCATAACTTAAAACAGGCCCCTTTTCTGCATATGCTTTATGGTTTCTTCAGGAACTCTCGTAACCTGAATGGACACCTTGAGAATATTTTCACGCTTTTTCCCAAGCGAAGATAATTGTAATGTAATATTCGGATCCTCAGTATCAAATGCATAAACCCCGTCTCCTATTCGGAAACCGTTTGTGGTAATGCATTTACTCTTAGGAGTAAGCGCTGTTTCATTCCACTTTATTTCCCTGATCATCACCATACAGTAATCACTGCATGGATCTATACGAAGCGCCCTCACTCCCTCTTCTACAACCAGCTTAAATTCCTCATTCTCTATTCTATCGTCCTCCATGAAAAAGGAATGTTCCTCTGAAAATCCACTCCCCATATCCTCATAAATCTGTATCATACCCTTTTGCTTCTCTATAGGGGTGAGCATGGGTAATTCCGCGATACTATAAACAGGCTGTCCGATTGCATCCCTGATTTCCGGCATTGACATCCGCTTTCCTGTAACATATTTCTGGAAACGCATCTCCTGCTGCCTGTAAAAAGCAGCATTTTCCTCTGTTATGCCCAGTTTTTGCAGTATTAAATCAAGGTTCAACTTATTTCTTTTTTCATTTTCAAGCAGATAACAATACACCGCACGGAATGCAAGTTCCCTGGTATCTACCTGTTTATCAAAAGTCCACTCATAGTCTATTATGTTCCATGCACCGTCCAGTGAAATCAGAATATTCGAGAAAATCAAGTCGTAATCGGTTATCGGAAGTTCTTCATTATATGAAATCCGCTCCAGATACTCATCAAATAACAAGTGAAATTTATCTAAATCATCCTTTTCCAGACACTCATCCAGATACTCTTCCAAGGTCCTGCCTTCTATATATTCAAACTCGGCATAAGCAGACTGTAACGTACATTTATTAATTTTAAGTTTACTTCCCGCAAATCTCTCCGATAACTTTTCATACCCTTTATTAATTTGCGCAATGTGTTCCTGTGATTCTTTTGACAACGCATGTTTTTCTATCTTTTTAATCGCTTTTTCAGCCGTTTTACAGTGATTAAGTGTAGTTTTAATTTTGTACTCATTTGCTCTGTCATTGGAATACTTGGCATACTTGACATCTATTTCCGGTCCTAATACCATCATATATGAATTAGAAAATAATGGGAACTGCCCTTCTGCTATAAGAGTATCAAATACCAGTTTCTCATCAAATAATAACAGTCGTTCTTTATCAAAATTACGCAGGTTTGAAGATAATTCCCCGGCTTTTGGCAGTCTGTCATCCGAATAAAGACTTGTCATAAACTTATAATCCGGATAAGGATAATACATTGATATTTCCGAAAAACCACAGTTTCCGGCAATTTTCATAAGAGTATCCCTGGTAAAAGTTCTTACAACGCCTCCGTCGGGATAGCTCTCAAGAGAGCTAAACCACGTTCCGAGATGGTCTTCTTTACAGCCTGCCCAGTATTTTAAACCAAGTTTATTTTCAATCGCTATTACAATATGGCCGTCTGTCTTCTTATGCCTGCCAAGTATATTAAGATAGTCCTCATATGGATTGTCCGAGGAAGCTATATATGCCTGCCCATATTCAAATACCCCGATCAGACAGATATAATCATAATCACATGGTAAATCCGGCTCAATATCCTGAAAATTCCCTACATGTATGGTAACATTATCGCAGTCCATGTGTCTGTATGCATTAATCAGGCTTCTCTTTTTGGAGAGCTCAATGCAGGTCACTTCCTTAGCCTTACGCGAAAGCGCACCTGTAATTGCACCACAGCCCGAACCAACCTCCAATACTTTCATGTCTTTGGTGATCGGAAGCCAGTCTACAATATTTTCCCTAAGCTCAGATAAATGATAAAGCACTGGCCAATTCTTCCGCTCTTCTATGATGCGGGGATATTCTACCTGCGAATAATTTCTGGTTATATCCAGAAGTTCATCCTCTATATCGCCGTCACAGTATTGATCCTCGCCCGAATAATGCTCCAGATTCAGTTTGATTTTTCCGATTTCCTCTATCATATACCCCTCACTTTACCTCTATCGCAGAATTCATATCATAAAATCCTACCGTATCCTTATCCGATATAACTGTCAGATTAAGGACGTCATACAATCTATGATAAACCGTAAAGTCATCTCCTTCATACCCTGTCACTCCAAGTGAAAGCAGATATTCGCCGCCCTGTAAATTCATCTCCTGAGTAAATGTGATTTCCTTAACATCTCCCGCCTTAACAGAGTCCAAAAAGGCTTTCTCGAACATTGTATTAGTGCCCGTAATTTCCGTACCTTTAATATTTTTAATGGTAAAAGCAAACACCGGAGCCGCTATGTCCTGCGCGATTTCCACTTTCATGTGGATGCTGAAACTATTGCCTTTTATAATAGCTGTAGTTTTAAGTCCCTTTTCATCAGTAATATAGTATTCCGTGATCACAGCCTTTTTAGAACCGTATTCAAGCAGTTCGGGATTCACATTTGCGGCTTTTGATTTATCGGCTGATTTTCCCCCTCCTGCTGCCAGTTTACGAAGCTGCTCGTCATCTAAAAGACTTTCTCCATCGGAGTCTGCTATTGTATACTGCCCCACCAATACCTGCTTATAAGCGTCTATCATCTCCTTGGGCTCGCCCTCGCCGAGTTTCACGCCCTGATTTAACAGCACTACCCTGTCACAGTACTTGCTTATACTGCTTAAATCATGGCTGACAAATACGATGGTCTTGCCCATCTGCTTAAATTCCTCAAATTTGTGATAGCACTTAGCCTGAAAAAAAACGTCTCCCACCGACAATGCCTCATCCACTATCAGTATTTCCGGCTCAATGTTTATCGCAACCGCAAATGCAAGCCTTACAAACATACCGCTTGAATAAGTTTTGACAGGCTGATAGACATATTCCCCAATGTCTGCAAATTCCAGAATATCGTTTAACTTCTCATCTATCTCTTTCTCGGTAAAGCCTATCATAGTGCCGTTTAAGTATATATTTTCAATGCCGTTATATTCCATATTAAAGCCCGCGCCCAGCTCTAAGAGCGCAGAAATGCGTCCATTGACCTCTACTTCTCCGGAAGTAGGATTAAGAACACCTGTTATTATTTTTAAAATAGTAGATTTTCCGGAGCCGTTAGTACCAATAATACCCACTGTTTCGCCTTTGTTTATAGTCAGATTGATCCCACTCAGGGCATGGTGGGGCGTATGCCTTTTTCCCCTGCCAAATCCCAACGCTTCCTTAACCCTGTCAGAAGGCTTATTATACAGCTTATATACTTTTTCCAGATTCTTCACACGAATCGCAATCTTATCGTCTTCCATTTTTCACTAACCTCCCGCGATTACATTACATCCGCGAAATGCACCCTCAGCTTCTTAAATATCAGTGTTCCCACACAAAAGAGACTAATCGTAAAAATCCAAAAATATGTTGAGGAATAGAAATGCTCAAAAAACCAAACTTCCTCATATATAGCGCTCCTGTATCCATTAACAATATACACCATCGGATTCAATTTAAAGAAAGCCTTCATGGAATCTGTCTCAAGCATCGAAATATCCCATAAAATAGGGGTTGCCCACATTCCAATCTGTAAGGCTATATTGATGATCTGTTGTAAATCCCTTATAAATACAACAAGCGCTGATGTAAAATAGCTCATAGCTAACACCAGCAAAAACAAACAAAAGCTGTAATAAAAAATCTGTATCATATAAATGGTTGGGGTATATCCGTATAAAATCGCCACAATAAGGAGAATACAGACAAAAAATACATGAATAAAGGTTGCCGCTATCACCTTAATAATGGGTAATATACTTATATTGAATACCACCTTTTTCACCAGATAATTGTACTCCAAAAGCGCCATTGTCCCCTGCGTGATCGCTTCCGTGAAATAGAACCAAGGCACAAGCCCCGCCGTCAGATACAGTACGTATGGCACCTCTATTCCGCCTGCCAAAAGCTGGCTTCTGGTATCAAATACCTTGTCAAAGACTATCCAGTACATAATAACGGTAACTATCGGCTGCGCCATCGCCCATACCACGCCAAGATAAGATCCTGCATAACGCTTCTTAAAATCATTTTTGGCAAGCTTCCAGATAAGCTTGCGGCTCTGGAAAAGTTCTTTGGGTATCGTCGTCAAACCATCATAAAACAGTGCAAAAATAATGCAGGTGAACACAATAAGCACGCAGCCGCTTATCTTCTTCATATTCTCCGTTGCCTGATCTGCCAGCGGATTGTGATGCATTATAAGCACAATTCCCAAAATCAGACCAAGCCCCCAGAATATGGCAATTGCTGCGGGCTTTGAAAATATTCTATGTTTCTTTTTTATTTTGTCGTTTGTAGCCGTATTATCTGCGCTCATTTTCCTTAGAAATCTCCGCTCTTATTTCCGGTATTTATCGGTAAATTCTTTGATACCGCCCCACCTGGTATCCTTGTCAGACTGGATTAACTTCATTCCTTCCTCAATTGGCCAATCTATTCCTATTTCAGGGTCGTTCCATATAATACCGCCTTCATCATTAGGATGGTAAAAATCTGTACACTTATAAGCAAATTCTGCATAATCGGACAGTACCAGAAAACCATGTGCAAAATTCTTTGGAATAAAAAACTGTTTCTTATTTTCTGCAGAAAGTCTGACTCCATACCACTTACCGTAAGTCTTAGAGCCTTCGCGGATATCGACCGCCACATCAAATACCTCTCCCTGCAGCACTCTTACCAACTTGTCCTGAGGATAATTAATCTGAAAATGAAGACCTCTTAGAACTCCTTTGACAGATGCCGACTGATTATCCTGTACAAATACCTGATCTATTCCTGCTGCCTTAAAGTCCTCGTACTGATAGGTTTCCATAAAATATCCTCTTTCATCCCCAAAAACAGTAGGAGTAATGACTTTAAGACCTTCTATTCCACATGTTTCTACAGTAATTTTTCCCATTCTAATAATCCTTCCTTTCTCTCTCAGCACGCGATGTTTGGACGTAGTACAAACTCGCAGGTGAAAAATTTATTTTTCACCTTTTAATAATCGTTATTTTCCGTCGGTACATTTCCCGTATCACCGGTCACAACTCCGGTATAACCGCCCGAAGCTGCCGAATGGTCGATAGATGTATCTATGTTCATATAGCATAAATTCAGATCAACATTTGTCGAAATTCCGTTTATTGTTCCCTTTGAAGTATACTGCCACATATGGTAGTAACCGTCATAAGTCGGCACATCCGCATACTGTGCAAGCCATGTGTTGTAGCTTGAGAGCTTACTCATATCCACTCTGTTATTCAGCCAATTGGTAGAGGCATATATACCGGTCTGGTACCCTGCCGAAGCGATCGTCTGCATAAACGCTCTGTGGTACTTAGTCCTGTCCTCGCTTGATAAGTCATCCGCCCTTCCTTTTCCGCCTGCGCTCTCACTGTCTAAAAAGACCGGATAATCCACATCATACTTCCTGATCAGGCTGATTACCATACTGGCCTCTTCTATGGCCTCAAGCTCGCTTACAGCCTGTGTAAAGAAGTAAACCCCGACCGGAATACCTGCAGCAATTGCCCCTTTTATATTATCTTCATAAAGCGGATCGATGATCAATGCCCCGCCCGACGAGCCACGATAACCGCAGCGTATAATAGCAAACTCTACGCCGTCTTCTTTTACGGCTTCCCAGTCAATTTCTTTATTCCACTTAGATACGTCGATTCCCTTTTTTGCATTGCCCTGCGCAAGTTCAAAAGAGATATTTTCCGTACCGTCAGCCTCGTTCTCGGCTTCCTTAACTTCCAAATCTTCCTTGGAAGCATCCACGTCATCCTCGGTCAGCATCAGGTACTCTACATCGTCAAGCACCCTGTATTCTATATCCTGCTTAACTTTAATTGTAGTTACGGTATTTGGCACCTTATATCCTTCGACCTCATTCATAGAGACACTGTATTCGCCTGCACGAAGTCCGTCAATATAAATAATTCCGTCCTTATCATCATCCACATATTCCCCAAGCTCCTGGATTTTTATGGAAAAAGGAACACCCGTAACAAGTCTGCCGCGGCTGTTGACAACCATAATACGCAAATCCTTAGCCACGGAACTCATAACAAGTGATACAACCCTGCCCGAATAAGTCTCAATGCTTTTGTATCTGACCTCCGGGTCAAAAAAGGTTTCGTCCTGCATATAGGCATACAGGTTATTCCCAAGCTGTTTCTCGTCTATCTCCGTTTCCGTGCCGTCAATCTCTGAATCTACCTGTGCCACAGTCTGCTGTATTCCAAATTTTTTCTGTATTATATCCCAGTTTACCGCAATGATAACTCCCGTTATAATGACAAACATTGCAACAACTGCAAATAAAGTTCCACGTAATCTCTTAGAGTCCATTCGCAACCTCTACCAAATATTTTCCATAGTTCGTTTTAAGCAGCGGCTCAGCCAGCTTCAAAAGCTGCTCCTTATCTATAAAGCCCCTCTTATATGCAATTTCTTCAATACATGAAATATATAAGCCCTGCCTTTTCTGGAACGCCGCTACGAAATCCGCCGCATCCAGTAATGAATCGTGGCTTCCCGTATCTAACCAGGCAAACCCACGCCCCAAAGTTTCCACCTTCAGGGTTCCTCTTCTCAGATACTCATTATTTATGCTTGTAATTTCAATCTCACCGCGGGCGGAAGGCTTTACGTTAGCCGCAATGTCCACTACATCATTGTCATAAAAATAGAGTCCCGGTACTGCGTAATTGCTCTTTGGATGCTCCGGCTTTTCCTCAATTGACAAAGCCATTCCGTTTTCGTCAAATTCTACTACGCCGTACTCCCTCGGATCCCTGACATAATAGCCGAAGATAGTAGCGCCTTTTTCCAAAGAGGCGGCATTTTTTAACACTTTGGAAAAGCTCTGTCCATAGAAAATATTATCCCCAAGCACCAATGCCACACTGTCTTTTCCAATAAAATCAGCCCCGATTATAAATGCATCGGCAAGCCCCCTTGGCTCTTCCTGCACGGCATATTCAAAGCGAAGTCCAAGCTGCCCACCGTCTCCCAACAATTCCTTAAACGACGGCAAATCCCTCGGGGTCGATATGATCATAATCTCACGTATCCCCGCTAACATAAGTGTAGATAACGGATAATAAATCATCGGTTTATCGTAAACCGGCATAATCTGCTTTGACACTGCTTTCGTAAGCGGATATAACCGAGTCCCCGAACCCCCTGCTAATATAATTCCTTTCATTTCAATCCTCCGTATGCTTGTGAGTAGTATTTCTGATAATCGCCGCTTGTCGCATTTTTCATCCAGCCTTCATGTTCAAAATACCATTCAATTGTGCGCTTAATACCGTCTTTGAACATAGTCTCAGGCTCCCAGCCTATTTCTGCCCGAATCTTGTCCGGTGCAATGGCATAACGCCTGTCATGCCCTTTACGGTCCTCCACATATGTGATCAAATCATCATTTACGTGCGCTTTTCTCGGATCGTCATCAGAAAGAGCCTCTCTCAAGGTATCTAAAATAATATGGAGAATCTCTATATTCTGCTTCTCATTATGTCCTCCGACATTATAAGTCTCAAAAAGCTTTCCTTTTTCCTGTACCATATCAATTGCCTTAGCGTGATCCCGCACGTAAAGCCAGTCACGCACATTCTTACCATCACCATACACCGGCAGTTTCTTGCCATTTAATGCATTGTTGATAATTAACGGTATGAATTTCTCAGGGAACTGATAAGGCCCGTAATTATTGGAGCAGTTTGTGATATTGGCAGGGAATTTATATGTGTCCATATAGGACTTAACTAACATATCTGATGCTGCCTTGCTCGCGGAATACGGACTGTGGGGTGCATACGGCGTTGTCTCATAAAAATATCCTCCGTCCTCATCTAATGAGCCGTAAACCTCGTCAGTGGAAACATGCAGGAATTTTTTGTCCGGCTTATATGTACCATCTGGCAGTTCCCAAGCCGCCTTCGCGCAATTTAACATTACCGCGGTACCAAGCACATTGGTTTGTACAAAAATTTCAGGATTCGTGATACTTCTGTCTACATGGCTCTCAGCTGCAAAATGCACTACCCTGTCTATATCATTTTCTTCAAAAATCCGGCTTATTGCCTGCTTATCACATATGTCAGCCTTAATAAAAGTATAGTTCTTTCTGTTTTCAACCGCTTTAAGGTTTTCTAAATTTCCGGCATAGGTTAAGGCATCCACATTTATTATATGGATTTCGTTATCATATTTCTCAAACATATAGTGAATATAGTTAGAGCCGATAAATCCGGCGCCGCCTGTTACAAGATAGGTTCTCATTTTGTACTGTCTCCCTTTTTATATTATTAGGTCTATTATGATTCAAAAGTGCGGTAATTGCAAGATGTTTTGATGCTGCTCACGCTTTACATGGCTTAGTAATTCATATAGCTGATATTCATATCTACATTGCCGCTTATTCCGCTGACTCTTCCTTTTGATGAGTATTGCCACATGTCATATCTGGTTGCAGTATAACTTGGAGCGGCGGCATATTGTGCCAACCATATTTTATATCCGGTAAGGCTTCCTGTGTTTATATAGGATGTCAGCCATGTCTTATTAGCATATATACCTGCCGAATAGCCGGAATTCTGGATCGTAGCACAGAATGCTTTACAAACTGCCGTCCTGGTTGCCGCGTTTATCGAATCTCCTCTTCCGCCGCTGGCTTCCACATCTAAGAATACCGGATAATTAAGTCCGTAACCTTTAACTAAATTAAGTACCATAGATGCTTCTTCAACCGCTTCTACCTCATTCACCGCCTGGCTGAAGAAGTAAACCCCGACCTTTAAGCCTGCTGCCTTGGCTCCTTTTATATTGCTTACAAACTTCGGATCCTCAATTAAAGCGCCAGTTGAAGAGCCGCGGTAACCGCATCTGATAATAACATAAGAAACGCCTGAATTTCTAACCGCATTCCAGTCAATCGAACCGTTCCACTTAGATACGTCAATACCCATCGAACCGGAAGATGAAGAAAGCCGTCCGTCACTTCCGAAATTATATTTTGCACCCTGGATTACCTGTTCTCCGGTAACATAATTTCCGTTTTTATCAAAGAAATATGTATAACCATCAATCGTCTGCCATCCGGTGTAACGGTATTTTACATTACCACTCTTTAAATAAAATTTGTTATTTTTAAAATAATCAGCATAGGTCGCTTCTACATACTTACCATCGGAATTTTTAACATAAATCTGATTGCCTTTTTTATCCTTAAGTTTAGTCTTGTTATCACCCGTTACATCTTTTCCTTTAGTAACGGTAACTTTTAAAGTGTTTTTTGCACTTCCGCATGTCGCGGTAATTGTTGCGCTTCCAGCTGACACGCCTGTCATATTCCCCGAATTATCTATTTTAACGACTTTCTCATTATCGCTTGTCCATGACACGCTGCCGCCTGCCGGTTCCGTCGTTGCCGTAAGAGTGACCGTCTTTCCTACCTGAACAGTCTTGTCTCCCTTTATGGTAACTGACTTATATGTTACCTCACCTGCTTCTACCGTAACCATACATTCTTTGGAATCACCGCTTTCACTTGTTCCTATGATCGAAACCGTTCCTGTGGAAATTCCGGTTACCAGACCGTTGCCGTCAACTGTCGCAATCTTGGTATTACTGCTGCTCCATGTAATCTTACCGCCCTCCGGCTCTGTAGTTCCGCTTACCGTACATGTTTTTCCGATCTTGATATTTCCGCCGCCTGTTACACTCTTCATTTTGTATGTCGGCGTCGGGTTCGGATTATCGGGAGAATCCTCCGTAACTGTTACGGCGCAGCTTAAGGTAATTGATGCGGAAGATGAAGTATCTAACTTAATAGTCGCCGTTACGTTCGCGCTGCCTGCTCCGACTCCCGTAACATCACCGTTTTCAACAACCGCTACAGAAGCATTGCTTGAAGCCCAATCCAATATGTATGAGCCGTTTACTTGTGTTGAAAAAATCAGGGAAACGCTTTCACCCTTTTTAATATTTACCGAAGTAGGAGTAAGGGAAGGTTTTAATGCCTCTAACTTTTCCTTATCAGTCTTGGGTTTGGAATCGCCGTTATTGTCATTGTTATCGTTATTATTGCTGTCACCGCTATTATCACCAGTGCCATTATTATTGTCACCTTCTCCGGTCTCTGTGCCCGGTTCCTGAGTCTCCGTCTCACTAAAATCCGGCATCTGTGCAAGCTTCATAAACCCGGCTGCCATTCCGACTGTTGATGGATCCGGAATATCCCCTTTATTGATTTCCTTATAATTTTCGTCGGATTCTATTTCGGTCTTGGTAGATTCAACCCATTCAACCGTATCTGCCAGCGTGGATTCTGTTTCCGTCTGTTTTGCCGTATCCTCTGCGGCCGCATTTACCTCTTTTTCAGACTTAATTTCATCGGCAACATCTACCTTTTTATAAGCTATTGTATCTGTAACCTTTACGCTTTCAGATGAAGCTGCAAAATGATATTTAGCATACTCCTCACCTTTAAGTTCAGTCGGCTTAACCGTATAGGTATCAGCGCTTACATCAGTCTGGTAGATCACTCCGTCCTTATCATCATCCTTTAGACCATATGACTTACCCTTGCTTCCGGTTACCTCCACCTCAAAAGGCACACCTGCGATCAGCTTATTGGTTTCTTTATTAACAAACTTAATCTTAATATCAGACTGTATGGAAGTGATGTTCATACCCACTTCTATAACCTTATTCTTCTCTTCCTTCTCAATCTGCAGTTGCTGCTCTGCTTCCATTTCGAGCATCTGTGAAAGTCTGGCCGATTCCGCATCCGATACCGCGATCAACCCGCTTTCACCAATAATTCCAATTCCCTCTATATCATTCCCAATTTCCGCAAATGCTTCCACCTGCTTAGAGTTTGTCCTGGCATTGACATACAAAGTTCCTGTAATGGCAGCAACTATAATTATAAAAAATCCAAAACCTGCCACAATACGGTCGGCTGAACTCGTATTTTTTACAAAATAAACAAGTTTAGGAATAAAGCCGGCTTTTTGCGGTTTCTCTTCTTCCTCATAGTCCTCCTCGTAATCACCATCGTCTATGTCATCATAAAACTCGTCGGATATATCTTCTATATCATCTTCATCATCTATATCTTCATAATCTTCATCTTCGATGTCTTCGTAGTTTTCGTCATCGTCTATGTCTTCTATATCCTCATAATACTCTTCATCTTCATCCGATATATCGTCTATATCCTCGTCTTCTATATCCTCTATATCTTCAAAATCTTCATCTTCCATGTCTTCATAGTCTTCATCATCTACTTCCTCGTAGTCTTCATCTTCGTAATCTTCATCATCTATATCCTCATAATCTTCATCGTCTTCATCGTCCACGTCCTCATACTCTGCATCCTCATCCCTATAATTACGCTTACCTCCAGACTTGGACATAGTACGCGAATACTCCTCTATAGTTTCATCATCCAACGAAAGAAACTCTAATGTATCCTCTAAATTCTCCGCTCTTAAATTTTGTTTATCATTATTCTTTCTTCTCATATCTGTTATGTAAACCTTTCGTATTTATATTTTTATCTTTTTCAATTAGTTACATCTGTTATTATAACACAGTATCATCTTATCAACAAGGGCATCTAAAATCCAAATTCATCCTGTACATAAAGCTTATCTTCTTTTTATAACACCCGCTATCCACACAGGTATTACAGACAAAACAAATGAAAGTACGATTACGATAAACGGACTTAAGTATTGAACAATAATATTATCGTCAACCCCATACCGCACATAAAACCACCTGAGATTTTTAATCACTATGATCTGCAATATATAAACCCATAATCCATATTTATCCGCCAGATTTCCCAGCCATACAAGCACGCTGCTCCTGACCTTGCCGGCCTTTAAAGCCAGAAGGAATGTTAAAATATTAACAAATATTGTAGTAATATATAAACAGCTCTGAGGCATAAACCATACCTCTATAACATTTAACAAAACACTGACAACCATCAAAATCCACAACAGCCTTAAGCTTAAAAGACGGTATATCTCCTCCTCATGCGCATGAATACAATACGCCATGCAAAAGAAAGGAATCCCCATAAAAAGCCAATTTCTAATATACGGTATCTGAATATTTTTCCCGCATAAAGTGAGGATTTCTCCTCCTGCAATATTAAGCACAAGCAAAATTGCGGACACTATAAGCAGGCACATCATCTGATTTTTCCTAATAATTTCCGCAACCCGGCTTTTTCTTTTTTCCATATAAAACACAAAAAACATGAAAAACAGGTAAGAATACAGTAAACCTCCCAAAAACCACAAATGCCCGCGCAGGGATGATTCATTGGTAATAAGAAAAACCAAAACTCTTTTTAAAGAGCAGTTCTCCCCAAACCATGCTGACACGTCTCTGCCAAATAAAACTTCTACCACAATATCCCAGCAAAAATATATAAAGTTCGCAAGTAACGTTAATTTTAAAATTCTTAATGCCCGCTTTTGCAGCTTAGAAACATTTGCGCCATAACTGTAATATCCCGATACCATAAAAAATACAAGCACCGACATTTGCGCAATTCCATTAACAATAAGACCAATTTTACCCGGAAAAGCTTCATGTGCCATAATTACCAAAACTATCGCTATGAACTTAAGTAAATTTATTCCTTCATTAGATTGTCTGATCTGCTCATTCATTTTAATAAAGCTGCCTCTTCTAAAAATCTATATATTGTATATCATACCAAATTCCGGCAAGCTATGCAATCATGCATTGCGCGATACCTAACAGCGAATTTACGGCATTTTTTTCCTGAATTCGCTTGACTTTACCTTCCTAAACTGACACAATATATGTGCAACATTACAATTTCAACATTATCAACTGAGAAAAGGGGAATTTTTCATGATGTATATTCACTATTGTAAGCGTTGCCATCGTATACACATGCTAAATGGGCACAAACGTTCCTGCCCTAACTGCAACGAAAGCATCACCGAGCTTAAGATGCCTTATATGGAATACATATCCCTAGACAGGGATAAAAGGTCTGTTTTCCTCGAGCGTCTTGCCGATGATGCACAGCTTAAGGATTTAAGCACCACTTATCGTATGTATAAGTACAGCAAGTGGTACAAGGAGCTCCACATGCAGCTTCCCGGAAGCACTATAATCACTTATACGCTGACCGACGAGCACAAGATGGACAACGCGGTATCAACACTATCTTGATACTTAAAAGGCACTTTCAACGCTGTATGGGGGTTGGAAGTGCCTTTTTATGTAGATTGTGAGACAAATTGCCAGATAGATGTGTCTGCAAAGGGGCACGCGGCTGTATAACAATCTGTGTCTATGACGTTGTTCGGAAAATAAGAAATTCTAAACATTCATATAAAGGTTGTGGAAACGAACGCAAGCGGGACAAATTCGCCATCCATGGCTCAGTTGTCCCTTTTCGGAACATCGTGTTCCGAAATTGCTGATTATAGAATATGAATGTTAAGAATTTCTAATTTCCTTCCAAAAGACATAGCTACAGATTGCTATACAGCCGCGTACCCCTTTGCAGACACATCTACCTGACAATTTACTTAATTTTTAGATTTACCTTCTGATATCCGAATCTATTTATGAATATTTCAACTTTTTTCGTTCTATATCATTTCAAATTTATAAAATTTTTATTTAATATTTATTAATAGTTTATAATTATTTAATATATTCTTTATAATTCTCCCTCATTTTATGTTGTTTATTTTGTTTTTTTCTAAAAAATCATATCAATTTGACTTAGTACAAGCTATAAATTTTCAGTCTTTTTCAGGAATATATCCACAAATAATGTTGAACTATATGAATTTTTCGATAATTTGGCACAATTAGACCGTTAACAGCGCATTATAGGTCTATCTCCGCCCAAAACGCGATAGTACCCCTGCCAATGTGTCATACACTTTCATATTGACAGGTTACTATAAAAATCATCCGGGGTATAAGCCGG
>JAAUZJ010000047.1 GCA_014804695.1 Lachnospiraceae bacterium | reverse complement strand
TTGTAATGCAGTTTAAAATATCCATCTGCACTTGTATATACGCTGTTATCTTGGTCATTGGTACCTAAAGCGCTTAATGTACCTGTTTTAAATACAGTATCTTTTGCTGTTCCTTCAAATTCCTTATCCATATCAAGGATATGGGCTCCTTTTTTTGCCACTCCTATTGGTTCCGGATCAGGATCTTCATCACCTTCATCGTCAGTAACCGTAATATCCACTGTAATATCAGTAGTATCCTTGTCAACTTCAAGGGATGTTTTATTGTCAATTTTAGCCGTTACTGTAGCAGGTGTGCATGTAAGATTGTATGTATCACCAATCCACAAATTCACCTTATTATTTGTCTCAGTATCAGCTAAATCAAATGAATCGTCAGAATCACCATTTGAGTTGCTAAGCATTATCTCTGTACCCTCTGGTAATTCTTCGGTATCACCTGAGAATGATAATTTCACACTGGTTTCTATCTGAGTAGCCAAATCAATCTTTATTTCCATTGTTCCGCTTGCTACGGTAGTTACGGTTGTTGCTTTATTAGCGCCTACAGTAGCTCTAATAGTAGCCGGAGTAACTTTAACATTGTAGGTTGTATTTGGTTTCAAGTTAGATGTTTTTGTTGTGTCTTCAGCGTCATATTCTAGCTCTATATCACTATCACCTGCAGTTTCATCTGCATTTTCCAGAGTGATTGTATAATCATCTGTTATATTAGCATTGGTTTTGTCCACTTCTATGGTTGCAGTAATGCTATCGCCGGGATCATTTTCATCAGTATAGAAAGTTAGATTTATGGTCAAATCACCATCATCTGTGAATGTTACTTTGTCAGTAGGATTACCATCTACAGTTGTAGTTGCCGTAACATTTGTGTTATTACAGCCAATCGTGTATTCGGTGCCTTTTTTGAGTTGTACCGTTCCACCGATACTACCGCTTGTCATAGTAAGCTCTTTAGTATCTTCACCGCTAGCCGTAAACGTGATCTTATCACCTTCGCTTAACAGGTTTTCACCAGTTACAGTTACTGATACATTCGCAGGTTCGCCTGTAATCTCTTTAAGCGTAAGTGAAATGGTGCTTAATTTTACATCTGCTCCTGCTGTAAGAGTATATGTTCCGGTTTCAAGACCGCTCCAGGGAGTGACAGTTTCATTGCTTTCATTTGTCAATGTCAGATCACCACTGGGAGTGGCTGTCAGCGTACCGGTACTATTTGAAGCAACCTGAACGGTAATCGTTGAACCACTGCTCAAATCAAAGTAGTAGCTACTGCCTTCATCATCAGTTTTAGCAACACCTACACTGTCGCTTCTAATTGCACCGCTTGTTGGAAAAGTTACACCTTCCCCAGCAGTTACAGTGGTGGGTTCTGCAGCCTTAACATCCGCAATGCCGCCCAGCATATCAGCCGGAATGGTTCCTGCAAGCATTGCAACAGACAAGGCTAATGATAAAACCTTGCTAAGCTGCTGTTTAAGCTTTTTGCTCATTTTTAAATGCTCAAACATTCTTTTTATTTCCTCCTTTATATTTTATTTAGTTTTTATGATAAACCTCCCAGTATGCGGGTATAGAACATACCGGTAGGGAGTTGCCATATATGTATGATTATGGGGATACACAATAAATTAGTTTGAAAATATATGAGCTGAATCAGGTAGTTAACATGTTGTTAACGGTAAAGTTTGTGGTTTTGACGCGACAAATTGCTTTAATGAGTGAAAATAACAGCGAAAAGTAACAAGAATTGCGACTTCTTTACAAAGGTTATTGAGGCATTTAAAGGAGGATTTTATATGTAAATTGAATTAATAATTGAATAGACTTTGCACTTTAGCTGTGATATACTTTAACTACCTGATCAATCCTGTGAAATAAATGGAGGAGTAATATGGCATTAACATATGAAGATTTACAGGCGATTTCTGATTTGATGGATAATAAATTACAGCCCATCAATGGTCGTCTTGACAAAATCGAAAATCGTCTTGACAAAATCGAAAACCGTCTTGATAAAGTCGAATCAGAGGTATCATCACTAAAATCGAACCAATTAGAAATGAGAAAAGAACTCGGAGAATTGAAACGCAAAGTTGATGATACATATGAACTGGCACTTGAAGCATGGGGTACAAGTACGGAAAATAGAACGTGGCTTAAGGCAACAAATTAATTGCTTTTATAGTTATATAAATACTTCACAAAAACAGGGTGTAAAGTCTATTTATTATTAAGGCTTTGCGCTCTTTTAATTAACATAAGGATAGTTAGCAGTGTAGCTGTCCGTTGTTTGTTAGAATTTTAACAAACCTGAAAGCGAGAATTATAATGCAGGCAAAACAAAACATTAAAAATGATTCATTTTATAGACATATATTTAAACTTGTACTGCCCATCGTTTTGCAGAATCTGTTAAGTGCGGCGGTGAGTTCGACGGATGTGGTGATGCTTAACTATGTGGGGCAGTCGTCAATATCGGCGGTTTCGCTTGCATCACAGTATGCGAGCGTACTTTTTATGGTTTTTTATGGTCTTGGAACGGGGGTTACCATACTTTGTGCGCAGTATTACGGAAAAGGAGACATGCAGGCAATTCAGGTGCTTGAGGGAATTGCAATGCGGTTTTCGCTCGTTTTTGCGTTTGTTTTTGCGGGATTGGCACTGGCGGTTCCAAGGGAAATGATGCGGATTTTTACAAATGACGCGGAGCTTATTGAGCTCGGGGCGTCTTATCTTAGGTGTATGAGCGTCAGCTATTTGTGCTGGGGAGTTACAGAGGTCTATCTGGCGGTACTGAGGAGTATTGAGAGAGTAGTGATCTGTACGGCAGTGAATATGCTTGCCTTTGTTTTAAATATTATATTGAATGCTGTTTTTATATTTGGTCTTTTTGGGATGCCCAAGCTGGGCGCTACGGGGGTTGCTATAGCGACTTCGTTATCGAGGCTGGTTGAGCTTGTTGCATGTTTTATGGTGTCGTTTCGAAGTAAGGATATCAAGCTGGATTTTAGATATATATTTGTGTCTAACAAGGTTTTGTTTTCTGATTTTCTCAGGCTTTCTTTGCCGGCGGTTGGTAATGATATAATCTGGAGTGTTGCTTTTTCCATGTATTCCGTTATTATGGGGCATCTGGGAACTGATGCGGTGGCAGCGAATTCCTTTGTCGTGGTGGTGAGAAATTTCGGAACGGTTTTGTGTTTTGGAATGGCGAGCGCGGGCGGAATACTTCTTGGTAATATGATAGGTGAGAATAAGTTGGAAGAATCCAGGGACGGTGCGAAAAAGCTGATGAAACTGACAATAATAACAGGTGTTATTGGAAGCTTGATAATTCTTGCGGTTATGCCGCTTGCGTTAAAATATGCCGATCTTTCGCCTCAGGCGATGCACTATATGAAATACATGCTTTTAATTAATACATATTATGTTATGGGGGCGGCCGTAAATACAACGTTGATCGCAGGAGTGTTCCGTGCAGGGGGAGACAGCAAATTTGGATTTTTCTGCGACGGAATAGCTATGTGGTGCTATGCGGTGCCTCTGGGGTTTATTGCAGCATTTGTCATTAAGCTGCCTGTTATGTGGGTTTACTTTTTACTGTGTACGGATGAGTTTGTCAAGTGGCCTTGGGTTATTAAGCATTACAGGAGCGGGAAGTGGCTCAATAATATTACAAGGAATGATTTATTTACGGAAAATGCTGACTGAGGCAGAGTGTGTGATTTATTCTTTTGAGTAGTATGTTGCAATGTGACAAAGCTTGATATATACTATATTTAGACTATTTTCGCTAAGGGAGCCTATAGATATGCTGTTTTCCAGTATTGAATTTTTATTCAGGTTCTTGCCGGTGTTTATGCTTATATATCTCTTAGTTCCCGAAAAATACCGCAATTTTGTGTTACTTTCGGGCAGCTTGGTTTTTTACGGAGTGGGAGAGCCTTATTATGTTCTGCTGCTTGTTTTTTCTATATTGATAAACTTTGGGCTTGGACGACTGATTTTAAACGATAAATTAACAGAATATAAAATGCCGTTTCTGGTATTTGCCTTGATAGTTGATTTCGGACTGCTGTTTATTTTCAAATACCAGGATTTTGTAGTTGAAAATATTAACAGGCTTATATCTTATGAAGCGATACCGATTTTGGATTTGGCGCTGCCCTTGGGTATAAGTTTTTATACTTTTCAGACGGTGTCTTATCTAATGGACTGCTACAGGGGTAAGATAAAGAAGATGCCGTCACTGATAGAATTTGCGGTCTATGTGAGTATGTTTCCACAGCTTATCGCAGGTCCGATCGTTAAGTTTGATGAGGTTTCGGAGAGGCTTAAAAAAAGAAGGATTTCGGCCGGGGGATTGGAAAACGGGCTGAAACTTTTCAGTCTCGGTCTTGGGTTTAAGGTGTTATTGGCCAATCAGATAGGAACGCTTTGGAATACGATCATGACAGCTGGTGCGGGAAATTTATCGGTCCCTGTTGCATGGCTTGGGGCGTTTGCCTATTCTTTCCAGATATATTTTGATTTCTGGGGATATTCTCTTATGGCTAAGGGGCTTGGCGAGATGTTGGGCTTTAGGCTTCCTAAAAATTTTAACAATCCATATGCGTCTAAATCCGTATCGGAGTTTTGGCGAAGATGGCACATCACGCTTGGCAGATGGTTTAAGGAGTACTTGTATATCCCTATGGGCGGAAACCGTAAGGGGTTTGTGAGAACGAGCTTCAATTTATTGATCGTGTGGGCATTTACAGGGTTATGGCATGGCGCAGGATGGAACTTTTTACTGTGGGGATTGTCTTTCTTTGTGATCATCTCTATAGAGAAGAGCGGAATCGGAAAATGGTTAGAGCAAAGGAAGATACTTGGACATATATATGTGATAGCGCTTATACCTATTACATGGGTGATATTTGCAATCACCGATATAGGGCAGCTTGTCAGGTATTTACAGAATATGTTTGGGATTCATGCAGGAAACGTCATGGTTGGAAATGTGCAGCTTATGCGTTATATTAAAGAATATGGGGTGTTATTTATTTTCTGTATACTATTTGCAACCCCTTATCCTATGAGACTGTACCGCGGTTATAAGAATAAGTGGTTTGCGATACTTATTGTTGCGGCAGTATTTTGGTTTTCGGTATATGAAATTATGATAGGAAGCAATAATCCGTTTTTATATTTTAGATTTTAGGAGTTGACGATTTTTAATGAGACAAATGAAACGTTTGGATTTAAAACGTTGGAAAAAAACTTTACGTAATTGTCCATATTTGGTTGTCCTGATAGTTACATGGCTGTTTATGACGGTGGGGGGCGCCTTGCTGATGATATACCGTGGCTATAGCGGATTTGAGCCTGATACATTTTGGACACAGCCGTTTTTTGCGGTGATAATGGAAATGAAAATAGATGATGGGACTAATAGTGTAGTACAGACTGATAATCAAGCGCGGGAAGCCTTGGCACTGTTAAAAGAGAGTGATGACCGATCCGGCTGGATATTTGCAGGAATATCGGGCGTTATTTATGAAAGCACAAAGGACTACATTGCGAAGGCTGAGGAAGCTAAAGAGGAAGAAATTAGTGAGCCTGCAGTTGATGCGATAGTAGGACAAACCCTTTTTACAACATATGAGCCTGTGGAAATCGATTCAATATATTATTCTGATGCAGGAAAAGTTGCATTAACGACAGAGTACCCTTATTCACAGGTTGGAGAGGATTATTTTGATGACGCAATTTTCTTCGGGGATTCAAGAACACTTGGTATTTCTGATTATTCGGGGCTCAATGCTGATTTCTACTGCGAGAACGGAATGACAATATATAAACTTCTTGATGAAAAAGGGGTAGTATGTCAGGCAACTGGAGAAAAGGATGACCTTAATCAGGTATTGCAGCAGAAAATGTACGGTAAAATATATATAATGCTTGGAATGAATGAATTGGGCTACAGGGATACGGCATACTTCCTTGAACAGTACGCAGCGGTACTTTTGCAGCTTAGGGAGTGGCAGCCGGATGCGATAATATATATACAGGCCAATCTGCATGTAAGCCGTGAAAAGAATAATATTAAATCAGAATTTAATAATATTAACATAAATGATAAAAATGCTGCAATTGCGACTCTTGCTGACGGAAAAGGGATTTTTTTCCTTGATGTTAACCCGCTTTTCACAGATAGCGAAGGTTATTTAAATGATGATTTAACTTTTGATGGAGTGCATTTGCATGCCCAGGGGTATATGACTTGGCGGGATTTTCTGATGGAACATGCTGTAGTTAGAGAGGAAGACTGATAGTGGAGGAAAAGCAGGGAGTCAGGATAAATAAATATATTGCACAATGCGGATACTGTTCCCGTAGGGATGCCGATAAATTGATAGAAATAGCAGCTGTTATGATTAATGGGCAGCCGGCGGTGTCCGGTATGAAGGTGACGGATGAGGATGATATAAGAATCAATGGAAAACCAATAAAGGGGGCTGTTGAAAAGGTCGTTCTGGCCTATTATAAGCCCTTAGGCATAGTCTGTACCGAACGGGATAAATATGCCAAAATAACGGTTAAGGACAGCCTTAAATATCCCGGACGTCTCACTTATGCCGGAAGGCTTGATAAGGAATCAGAGGGGCTATTAATTATGACTAACGATGGTTATTTAATTGATGCCATGATGAGGGGAGCTAACCGGCACGAGAAGGAATATGTTGTAAAGGTGAATAAACCGCTTACTAAAGAAGCGATTGAGTATATGAGCAAAGGCGTTTATCTGAAGGATCTGGATAAAACAACAAGGGAATGCGATATAATACAGACAGGGCCGTATACAATGCGGATGATCCTGACACAGGGGTTGAACAGACAGATACGCAGGATGTGTCAGGCGGCTGGTTATGAGGTTAAAGGATTAAAAAGAACACGCGTTATGAATGTTCGGTTGGGGAATCTGAAGGCCGGGGAGTACAGGGAATTGAGCGGTGATGAATTACGGGTGTTATATGAATTGTGTTCTTTGTAATATTTGTACTTGTTAAGTTGTTTTCATAGGCACGAACTTAGGTAATATAAATAAAAAACGGGGTTCGACCGCGGGAGCGAACTCACCCCGCCTTTTTATTTATATTACCTAAGTTCTGGTTATCGGAAAGGAACTTTACAATTATTGATTTTTGTAATATATCGAAAGGAAATATTAGTAAATATGCGAAATAGACAAATAAACCGTATGAAAGAATTAGTATCCTTACTTAATAAGGCTTCAAAAGCGTATTATGCGCAGGATACCGAGATAATGAGCAATTTTGAATATGACAGGCTGTATGATGAACTCCAAGAATTAGAAAAAGAAACTGGCGTTATTTTAACTAACAGCCCCAGCATAAATGTAGGATATGAGGCGGTTGACGAGCTTCCGAAAGAAAGGCACGAGAAGCCGATGCTTTCGCTTGGAAAGACGAAAAGCAGGGAGGAACTGCGTGACTGGATGAATGGTCATGCAAGTTTACTGTCATGGAAACTGGATGGTCTTACCATTGTTTTGACATTTTTTGCAGGAAATCTTGCAAAAGCTGTCACAAGAGGGAACGGAGAGGTTGGAGAGGTTATTACAAACAATGCAAGGGTATTTAAAAACCTTCCGTTATCTATTCCTTTTCAGGGTGAATTGATTCTGAGGGGGGAGGCAGTTATAAGCTATGCCGACTTCGAAGAGATAAACAGTAAGATTGAAGATGTGGACGCCAAATATAAAAATCCGAGAAATCTATGCAGCGGTTCGGTGCGTCAGTTGAATAACGAAGTGACTGCTAATAGGAATGTTATGTTCTATGCCTTCAGTCTGGTTAAGGCCGAAGGTGTGGATTTTGGCAATTCTAGGGAGAAGCAGTTTGAGTTTTTAAAAGAGCAGGGCTTTGATGTGGTGGAATATAAAAAGGTTACGCCTGACAATATTTTAGAAGAGATAGAGTATTTTGAGGGCAAGGTTGAAGACTATGATATTCCTTCGGATGGACTTGTGCTTGTGTATGAGGACATTGCGTACGGAAATTCTCTTGGAGCGACTGCGAAATTTCCGCGTGATTCAATCGCTTTTAAATGGGCGGATGAACTTAGGGAAACCATACTTAAAGAGATAGAGTGGAGCCCAAGCCGGACGGGACTTATCAATCCGATTGCGGTTTTTGAGCCGGTTGAGTTAGAGGGAACTACGGTAAGCCGGGCGTCGGTGCATAATATTAGCATTATGCGTAAATTAAAACTTGGAATCGGTGATAAGATTACGGTGTATAAGGCAAATATGATAATTCCGCAGATTGCAGAGAATCTTACTCAGAGCGACAATATTGAATTGCCTGAGGTCTGTCCTGTCTGCGGGGGAGCGACTGAGCTTAGACAGGATAATGACGTACAGCTTCTTTACTGTACTAATCCTTCATGCGATGCCAAGAAGCTTAAGTCATTTACCTTATTTGTAAGCAGGGAGGCTATGAATATCGACGGACTTTCGGAGGCCACGCTTGAAAAATTCATTGCCAAAGGCTTTATTCATGAGTATGCGGATATATTTAAGTTAGAGCGTTATAGGGATGAAATTACGCAGATGGAAGGTTTTGGCGAAAAATCGTATAATAATTTGTTAAAAAGTATAGACGCTGCAAGAGAGACAACACTGCCAAGAGTGATATATTCGCTTGGGATTACCGGAATAGGTCTGGCCAATGCCAAGATGATATGCAGGTATTATCATTATGATCTTGAAGAAATGAAGGCTGCACAGATTGAGGAACTCAGCGAGATAGAAGGAATTGGGGAAGTTCTTGCGGGCGCGTTTTATGAGTATTTCCGTAATGAAAAAAATAACGCATGGCTTGAGATGCTTTTAAAAGAAATAACAGTTGTTACTGAAAACGTAGATGAATCGGAACAGACGCTATCTGGCTTAAGTTTTGTAATAACAGGAAGCCTTAATAACTATACGAACCGGAATGAACTTAAAGAAATTATTGAAAGTAAGGGCGGAAAGGTGACGGGGAGCGTTACCGGGAAGACTACCTGTCTGATAAATAATGATACAACCTCTAATTCTTCCAAAAATAAAAAAGCTAAAGAATTGGGAATTCGTATAATATCGGAGGATGAGTTTGAGAGGGAGTATTTGGAAGTGTGATTTTTTTTTAAAATATACTGGATAGTGTGACGACGTTATACCCATAATAGTTATAAAAAGCCATTTAAGGAGTATAACAAATGTCACACAAATGGGTGTATTTATTTGAAGAAGGAAATGCAGATATGAGGAATCTGCTTGGCGGTAAAGGAGCTAATCTGGCGGAGATGACTAATCTGAGTTTGCCGATACCTCAGGGATTTACCGTTACAACGCAGGCATGCACAGAATACTATAACACTGGAAAGACCATACCGGAGGAGATTCAGAAACAGATTTTTGATGCACTTTCTATTTTGGAAGAACGGCAGGGCAAGAAATTTGGGGATACGGATAACCCTCTGTTGGTTTCTGTAAGGTCGGGCGCAAGGGCGTCCATGCCCGGCATGATGGACACAATCCTCAATCTTGGCTTAAATGATATTGTAGTAGAAGGTTTTGCCAAAAAGACCGGAAATCAGAGATTTGCATATGATTCATACAGAAGGTTCATCCAGATGTTCTCGGATGTTGTAATGGAAGTTCCGAAATCCTATTTTGAGAGAGTCTTAGATGAGATAAAAGATAAAAAGAGGACATTGCTTGGCAGGGAAGAGAACGAGGCAGTATATGATACCGATCTCGATGCCGCGGATTTAAAAGAGATTATCGGGATTTTTAAGGATATATATAAAAAAGCTATGGGAAAAGATTTCCCGCAGGAGCCTAAGGTACAGTTAATGGAAGCTGTGAAAGCGGTATTCCGTTCGTGGGATAACGAAAGAGCGATTGTTTACAGACGTATGAACGATATCCCCGGAGACTGGGGAACGGCGGTCAATGTACAGGCGATGGTATTTGGTAATATGGGCAATACTTCCGGAACGGGAGTTGCATTTACAAGAAACCCATCTACAGGAGAAAAAGGAATCTACGGAGAGTACCTTATCAATGCACAGGGTGAGGATGTTGTAGCAGGTGTGCGTACACCCCAGCCTATTACAAGACTGGAAAAAGATATGCCCGACTGCTACAGACAGTTTATGGATATTGCAGGTAAGCTTGAGGAGCATTATCGTGATATGCAGGATATGGAATTTACCATTGAGGACACTAAACTGTATTTCCTTCAGACACGTAACGGAAAACGGACAGCACAGGCGGCGCTTAAGATTGCCTGTGATTTGGTAGATGAGGGTAAGATCACACCGGAAGAAGCACTTCTGCGTATTGAGGCAAAATCGCTGGATCAGCTTTTGCATCCTACATTCAATGCAGATGCCTTGAAAAACGGTGAACTTATCGGACATGCCCTGCCTGCATCTCCAGGAGCAGCGGCAGGTAAGGTTTACTTTACTGCTGAAAAAGCTAAGGAAGTCCATGAAAAGACCGAAAGCAGGGTAATATTGGTACGTTTGGAGACTTCTCCCGAAGATATCGAGGGAATGCATGCCGCAGAAGGAATTCTGACGGTACGCGGCGGTATGACAAGTCATGCGGCGGTTGTAGCAAGAGGCATGGGAACTGCATGCGTTTCCGGCTGTGGAGAGATTGTTATCAATGAAGAAGAAAAGCAGTTTCAGCTTGGAGGTCATACCATAAAGGAAGGCGACTACATTTCCTTAGATGGCTCTACCGGTAATATATATCTGGGTGATATTGAGACACAGGAAGCCGATGTAACAGGGAATTTCGCTAGGATCATGGCTTGGGCGGACCAGTATCGTAAATTAAAAGTAAGAACCAATGCAGATACTCCTGAAGATGCAGCAAATGCGATCAAGTACGGTGCGGAGGGTATTGGTTTATGTCGAACTGAACATATGTTCTTCGAGCCTGATAGAATATCCAAAATACGTCAGATGATTCTGGCAAAAACCCCCAAACAGAGAGAAAAGGCGCTTAATGAGCTGATTCCTTATCAGAAAGGCGATTTTAAAGCTATATATGAAGTAATGGAAGGCAGACCGGTTACAATCCGCTTCTTAGATCCGCCGCTTCATGAATTCGTTCCTACGGAACAGAATGATATAGATGCACTGGCAGCGGAAATGGGTATGACTCCGGAAGAGGTTCAGGAAACCTGTGATTCACTTCATGAGTTTAACCCGATGATGGGGCATAGAGGATGCCGTCTGGCTGTTTCCTATCCCGAAATTGCCAGAATGCAGACCAGGGCCGTTATAGAAGCTGCGATTGAAGTAAATAGTGAAAAGGGTTATGATATTATTCCCGAAATCATGATTCCTCTTATCGGTGAGAGAAAAGAACTTAAGTTTGTAAAAGATGTGGTGATTGAGGCTGCCGAACAGGTCAAGAAAGAAAAAGCCTCTGATATAAAATACCATATCGGCACTATGATTGAAATCCCGAGAGCGGCGCTGACTGCTGATGAGATTGCTAAAGAAGCTGATTTCTTCTCTTTCGGCACGAATGATCTGACACAGATGACATTCGGTTTTTCAAGGGATGATGCCGGTAAATTCTTAGGAGATTATTATCGTAATAAAATATATGAATCAGATCCGTTTGCAAGGCTTGACCAAAGCGGAGTAGGCCAGTTGGTAGAAATGGCAGTAGAAAAAGGTCGCAAATCTAAAACGGATATAAAGATGGGTATATGCGGTGAACATGGCGGAGATCCAAGCAGCATAGAATTCTGTCATAAAGTCGGACTAGACTATGTATCCTGCTCACCATTTAGAGTACCAATTGCCAAACTCGCTTCGGCGCAAGCTGCGATACGCGATGGGGAAGGCTGAAGAAATTTTTAAGGAAAGGTGAAAAATGAGACTGTGAAAAAGAGTTGCGGTGTTTGCTGTTTGTCTGTATAATATAAGTTAGAAATTAATGAAAAAAATGTATGGGAAATAGGGTGAAAAATAAATTTTTCACCCGAGAATACTGGAGAGAAAATATGAATATGTACAATAATTTTGACTCATATGAGTCTGATCTGACAGCAATGGTTGGACACAATGAAAACATATTATGGAGAGGCAAACCTGATAAAAAGTGTTTCATACTTGAGAGCATTTTTAATCCGTTATTGCCGTTTGCGCTCGTATGGTGTATTGTTGATCTGTCAGTACTTGGTTTTTCTTTTGTCAGCGGAGGTCCTATGGGCTTATTTGTCTTAGCTTTTATGTCTTTACATATGATGCCTGTCTGGCTTTATATCGGAGGCGTAGCTATGACTTCCAGAAAATACAAAAATATGGAATACCTTATAACAGACAAAGGAATATACATTTCATCAGGGATGTTCAGCAAACAATTTGAGATGAAACCTTTTACCGATCTGTCTCATATTAATATTCACAGGGGTATTTTTGACCAGTATTTAGGTGTAGGCGATGTTGTGACAGTATGCGGCCATGAAAGTTACAGTTCCTCATCTTCTCACTCTCATTCAAGGCATGGGATGACAATTTGCGACATCAGGGATTACAAAGAAGTATTTCAGATGGTAAAGGATTTGCAGACAGATATTTATTCAGATACAATGTATCCGAATGATATGAGACCGGAAAGTAACCATGGATACAGAACAAAATATAGAGGTTTTGATCGATAAATTTTGGGAGCAGTATATATGCATCAACAATATACTGCTCCCAAATTTTCATTAAAAGGATTTGAGTAAAAATTGAAAAATCCCCTTGCGTCAGGGGTGTTTGTGCCGCTGCTGGGAGTGCTCCTTTCCGGACAGTCACTTTCGGGCATGGGATGGAAACCCTGTCTCAAGGGAAAAATCAAGTTATTTCTTGCGGCATGGTTTCTCCCCGCGTTATTGACTGTAGTCGGCGCGGCTTTGTATTTTGCTGTCTTTCCGGGGCACTTTGATATGAGCGGAGATGCTCTTGCGGCAGCCGCCGGAGCCGATGCGCTTGAACAGATGCAGTCACAAGGGCTGACATATCCTATGTATGTCCTGATTTCTGTCATTGGCTGCCTGACATACGCTCCGTTTGTCAATATGCTTCTTGCTGTCGGCGAAGAAGCCGGATGGCGGGGATTTCTGTATCCTCAGCTGAAGGCAAAATTCGGCAAAAAGCAGGGCTGGCTGATCGGCGGCGTCATTTGGGGGATGTGGCACTGGCCGCTGATATGGCTGATCGGATATGAGTACGGAACGGATTATGCGGGATTTCCCGTTGCGGGGATGTTGATTTTCTGTATCTTTGCGACTGCAGCGGGAGTTCTGTGCGATTGGCTGTATGAGAAAACCAATTGTATCTGGATTCCGTCGATCTTTCACGGGTCAATCAACGCTGCGGCTACAGTTCCTATAGCCATCTGTATAGCAAATACAGGCTCGGTGATCCTGCTGGGACCTGCGCCGAACGGGGTTCTTGCGGGATTGCCGCTTATTATATGTGCGATGATACTATTCGTTAAATCAGTCAAACCGGAGCAATAGCAACGCAACGTCAGAGCGTATAGAAACCAGTCTATGCGCTCTATTTTCATGTAAAGGAGTAGAAAATATAACTCTTATTCAGAAGTGAAACTTTTCTATTGGCTGGTTCGTATTATTTATAGATGACAAGTTTACTAAGTTTTTTTATTCAGCATTATTAGAGAAACTTGAAAAAACAACGGACAGCACGCGTTGTTAGCCGTCCTTATGTTAATCAAATAGGCGGCTTTTATAATAGAGGAGCCGTCATAAAAGCATGATACATAATCAGGAGGAATTAAAATGAGCATTAATGGAGTAGGAAGTACTAATCCCTATATTTATAAAAATGTGAATAAAAGCAACAACCGTAATAAAGGGACTGCTTTATTTGACCAAGCTGGAATTACCATTGCTTCAAACTCACGTGGAGTGTCAAAACAAAGCAGCAGTTTTTCAGCAAATGATGCATATAGCAGCATGGCGATGAAGGGAATGGTCAGGAGTGAGATTGGAGAACTTTATATACAGAGCCTCAATATTAGAAATACTAATCTTTTGGTTCAGGCAAAGGGCGAGGTTCAAAAAGTAGATACCGAAAGATATTCGATAGATGTTTCGAATGAAATAGCAGGTTATTGGCGTATACGTGATAAGGAAATGGGGCAGTCAATGACATTTGATCCCATGAGCACCAGCATTCAGACTGATGAAAATACAGGGAAAGATTATATTGTTTCATGCGATCCATGGGGAGGATTAATAAATGTAATGTATGCTGATAATACGTTAATTGAAGGGATAAAAACATTTCTTCAAACGGATCAGGTGACAAAATCAGCTTTGAACGATAAATATTCCATTGAAGTTCACGCATACACAGGGATAGAGGTTCTTAAAGTGAAAGGACAGGAAGGAAACGGCTCATGGCTCATGATTAATGATCAGCAGCAGCTTGATAAATTGCGTGAATTAGCAGATCTGTATAAGGAGAAGTATCCCAATTTAGTGAATGATGACGGGCTTGCGATGGGGTTTGCTGAGGGTGAGGTTGCTGGGCAGGTTGTAAGAACTGAGAATGGCATTATGCTTATTGCCTGCAACGGAATCCAATACATGGATAATAATGATCCGTCAAAAGGTTGGGGATTTATGTATTCGATAAATGATACAGATATTTATAACGAAATCATGGAAGCAATCTTAGAAGGCGTTATAAGGGACGGTATTGAATCTGTTTCCGGCTGGGAGGAGTGGTTTAAAGAAAAGGGGTATGACTATGAAAGAATTTATTCAGATGAAGAATTGAAGGATCTGTTAAATACGTAAGGCAGCAATATACACGACACCATTGATTCACGAAGAGCTTCCGCAGAATGGAATAATCCGTTCTGCGGATTTTTAATGACTTGTTATAAAAAATGATATATAATTTCATTTGTGAGGAGCAGATGAAATGAAAAACCAATATGATAAAACGATAACTGCCTGTTTCGTGGGCTACATCGTGCAGGCAATAGTCAATAATTTTACACCGCTATTGTTTTTGTTCTTTCAGAGAAACTATCATATTCCGCTTTCCAAGATTACGCTGCTGGTGACTTTAAATTTTGGAATACAGCTATTGATAGACCTTTTTTCAGTTGGATTTATAGATAAAATAGGGTACCGTGCATCAATGGTTATGGCTCATGTTTTATCAGCAGCAGGATTGATTCTTCTTACTGTTTTGCCGGAACTTTTACCAGCTCCTTTTATAGGAATTATGATTGCTGTAATGATTTACGCTATTGGAGGAGGACTATTGGAGGTTATTGTCAGCCCTGTTGTGGAGGCGTGTCCTTCTGACAATAAGGAGAAGGCAATGAGCATGCTTCATTCTTTTTACTGTTGGGGGCATGCAGGGGTTGTACTGATTTCAACATTATTTTTTTATGTGGCTGGGATAGAAAATTGGAGGATTTTAGCAATTATCTGGGCGCTTATCCCAATTGGAAATGCTTTTGTTTTTGCAAAAGTTCCCATAGCTCCATTGATTGAAAATGGCGAGTCAGGACTGCAATTAAAGGAGCTGTTAAAGATTAAAGTATTTTGGATTTTGCTGGTAATGATGGTATGTGCGGGAGCGAGCGAGCAGGCGGTAAGCCAATGGGCTTCTACGTTTGCAGAGAAAGGTCTTGGGATTTCCAAAACGGCAGGTGATTTGGCAGGGCCGATGGCGTTTGCGGTTTTGATGGGAGCCTCGAGATTGTTTTATGGAAAATACGGAGATCGTATAAATTTGGAGCGGTTTATGGTATATAGCAGCTGCCTGTGCATTTTATCTTATTTAGGAATTTCACTTTTACCGATTCCGCAGCTTAGCCTGATTGCTTGTGCAGTCTGTGGGTTGTCAGTTGGAATTATGTGGCCCGGAACTTTCAGTAAGGCATCTGCAGCTTTGCCCAAAGGGGGAACGGCTATGTTTGCATTGCTGGCTTTAGGCGGAGATATAGGCTGTTCCGGAGGACCTACGTTGGTTGGTATGGTATCAGGAGTATTGGGGGATGACCTGAAAATGGGAATTTTGGCAGGTGTTGTTTTTCCCGCATTGCTGCTGATAGGAGTTATTCTTTGTAGGAAAACCGATACAATGTGCTCTCATTTAAAGAGTAACTGAGCTTTTGGTTAAAAAATTAGGAAGAAGGAACTGATTATGAAAATTGGTGTTATAGATGTAGGCGGCGGTTTCCGGGGCATCTACGCTGCCGGTGTGTTAGATTACTGCATGGATCAGGAGATTTCTTTTGATCTGGGTATCGGCATATCGGCGGGAAGTGCGAATTTATGCTCCTACACCGCCGGACAGAAAGGACGAAACTACCGCTTTTATACAGAGTATGGTCTTCGGAAGCAGTATATGAGTCTCGGAAATTTTATCCGTAGAGGCTCTTATGTCGATATGGATTATGTCTATGGGACACTCAGTAACAGTGGAGGTGAAGATCCTTTAAATTATGCGACATTCCAAAATAACACGATGGAGTTTTATGTTGTTGCCACGAATGCGCTTACAGGTCAGGCTCAATTTTTCAATAAGACGGATATACGCAAAGATTGTTACGACACCTTAAAAGCATCTTCATCCATTCCCTTTGTTTGTAAGCCGTATCTGATCAACGGAATTCCTTACTATGACGGTGCACTGGGCGATCCTGTTCCGGTCAAAAAGGCTTTTGAGCTTGGTTGTGACCGTGTTGTTCTGATTCTGACGAAACCGGAACATGTTCTCCGGACTTCCAAGCAGGATGAACGCTTTGCTGCCGGAATCCGAAAAAGGTATCCGTTAGCCGCAGAAAAACTGTGTGAGCGGGCGAGGCGGTATAATGAGAGTGTTGCTCAGGCACAGGAGTACGCAAAGCAGGGACGTGTGCTGATCATTGCGCCGGATGATACATGTGGAGTTGATACTCTGAGGCGTGATAAAAATGATTTGCGTAAGCTGTATAAAAAGGGATACCACGATGCGCAAAGGATATCGGCGTTTATAAAAGATTCCAGAAGTGAGCAGTGAATTATTTTCCTGCTTTTCTCTGATTTAAACTTGACAAAATCTCATTTTGCCGTAAAATAGTTCTAAAAAGAACAAAAGGAGAGCGCAATGATTCCATTAAATCCATGGGAACATCAAAATGCGATCAAAGCACTTTATTCAAAATGTATGGAAGGGGTATGTGCAAAGCATAGTATTACCCGGATGGAATTGGACATCCTTCTTTTTTTAGCCAATAATCCGTGTTTTGATACTGCAACAGATATAATTGAGGTCAGATACCTGTCAAAATCCCAGGTATCATCTTCCATAAAACTTCTGGAACAGTGCGGTTATATAAGAAAAGAGTATTTGGAGTGCAACCGTAAGACAGCACATCTTAAGATATGCAAAGGGGCTGTGGATATCATCCACGATGGACAGACTGCTCAGGAGAAATTCATTTCTATCATGATGGATGGTTTTTCACAGGAGGAAATTGACAGCATGAAACAGTATAATGACCGTATCCTGCGCAATATCAATGCTTATCTGAAAGAGAAGGAGGCAGAATAATGTATAAATTTATCATTTGTTTTATCGCCGGAATCGGAGCCGGACTCGGAACCGGATTTGCGGGGATGAGCGCCGCTGCAGTAATCAGTCCTATGCTGATCACTTTTTTGGGGCTTCCGGCATATGAGGCAGTCGGCATTGCTCTTGCAAGTGATGTTCTTGCGAGTGCCATAAGCGCGTATACCTATGGGAAAAATAAAAATCTTGATATCCGCAATGGGCTTGTAATGATGGTGACAGTTCTGTTGTTCACAATGGTGGGGAGCTTTGTCGCAAGCCGCGTTCCCAATACCACTATGGGCAGTTTCTCTGTATTCATGACACTGCTCCTCGGAATTAAATTCATAGTAAAACCTGTTATGACAACAAAGGAATCCATGCAGGAGGTCAGCGCCGAAAAGCGCATCATACAGTCAGTTGCCAGCGGAATAGCTGTCGGGTTCATCTGTGGTTTTGTGGGCGCAGGCGGTGGAATGATGATGCTCCTGCTCTTAACCAGTCTGTTAGGCTATGAATTGAAGACTGCCGTCGGGACCAGCGTGTTTATTATGGCTTTTACGGCCTTTACAGGCGCTGTCAGCCATTTTGCCATTGGCGGAATGCCGGATGTATGGTGTCTGTTGTTTTGTGTGGCATCCACACTGCTTTGGGCGAGGATCGCTGCCAAATTCGCCAATAAAGCCAGCGCAGTGACCTTAAACCGTGCAACCGGTGTTGTGCTTGCTGTTCTGGGAGTGGTTATTCTGGGAGTGAATTACTTGAAGTAATTTTAACCAGATAAGAGGGTGTTCAGGCATTCCACAGGTTAAATGCTGCACGAGCGGAAATTGCGAAAAAAGTACATAGCGTTTAGGAAATACATATAAAGCCTTCTATGTCAGGAAAATTGGTCTGGCATGGGAGGTTTTATTATGTTTTTACAGCAGAAAAAGGTCGCTTCACCACATATCTGTTTAGTTTGCGAAATTAAACTCCGAAACCATAATTGAGAATAGATAATAAGAAAATGGTATTAGGAGGTGTAGCATATGTCATCAATTAACTTTAGTGATTATGTAAACTATGCAAACTATGATTCAGGATATGATTTTTCATCCCTTTTAGGCACTACCAGTAGCTCTTCCGCAAACCTGCTTGCAGACTATGCTTCCATTAAAAATGGAAGCTATGGAAAGCTGATGAAAGCATATTATGCAAAACAGAGTGCAGAAAGTGCAGAATCGGGAGACAGCACGCAAAGTCTGACACTTATGCGGTCAAACGCGGATGCGCTTAAAAAATCTGCGGATGCCCTTAATGATTCTTCTCTTTGGGAAAAAAAGGTTATTACAAAGACGGATGAGGAAACCGGGGAAGAAACCCAAGTAGAAGATTATGACTGGGATGCCATTACAAAAGCGGTTAAATCCTTTATTGAAGATTATAATGCTGTAGTGAAAGCGGCGGGTGATTCTGAAACTAAAAATGTGCTCCGCAACGCAGCGTGGATGACAGGGATAACAGACGGTGTCCAGAACCTGCTTTCAAGTGTTGGAATCACTATAGGAAAGGGCAACCAACTGGAGTTGGATGAGGAGGCCTTAAAGGAATCTAATATTAACACCTTGAAGTCGTTGTTTACCGGACATAACTCTTTTGCAGATAGAATTTCCCAAAAAGCAGGCAGCCTCAGTAAAGTTGCCGCTAATACTGCGGCAGGGACTAAGGGAACAACATATACAAGCAGCGGCAGCTATTCCGATACCCTCTCAAAGCTGGTTTCCAGTACAGTGGATGAAAAGGTAGGGAGTACAAGCAAGAGTTCAGATACATCTTCAAAAACCACTAATAAAGAAGCTGATTAGGAAAAAAGCAAAAAATTATAAAAGAACTCAATTAATGTGAATTACACGATTAGAAAGGTGGTCAGTCTGTTGTAAGCAGGGCGTGACCACCTTTTGCGGTGATTTTATAAGCTTTATTGTCATTTCATAGCCAAAAACGGTCATTTGGTGCTATATTGATTGGAAAATGGGCGGCATCTGCCGATAGATTTTATGAAGCAGCAAGAAATATAAAATTTTAGGAGGACTAAGACATGAGAGTTACAACACAGATGCTGAACGAATCAGCAAGAAAGGCAGGACTTCCAATCAATAACACTTCGCTCTTAAATTATCTCGATGATAATTCAAACGATACCCTGATCAGTGCGCTGACTAAGAGCACTACCACTGACACTGTCACCAAGACCAAATATGAAAAGTTAGAAAAGACAGCGGACCAGTTATTTGATGCTGCATCCATATTTATGTCAACCGATGAGGATTCACTTTTTTCTAAGGCAAGGGAAAGCGGGGACAATCAGGACATCTACAATGCAGTGGATGACTTTGTAGGAAAGTATAACAGTACGCTCTCTGCACTGAAAAATATGTCCGATACCATGAATGATTACTACGCTCAGATGCTTAAATCTGCAGCTTCCGGCAATAAGGAAGCATTGGCAGGCATTGGAATCAGTGTGGCAAAAGATGGCTCGCTGAGCGTTGACAAGGATAAGTTGAAAGGAACGGATATTGACGCCTTGGAAAAAGTGCTTGGCAGCAGCACAGGCTTTACACAAAAAGTTGCATATCTGGCAGGAAAGGTTTCCGACAATGCACAGACAAACATAAGCAGCTTGTCAAGCCAGTATTCATCCAGCGGATCGCTTTATTCAGCACTGGCAAGCAAGTATGATTTATTCGGTTAACATAATATTGGAAAACAGACAGACATTCCAGTGCACGGAGGAAATTTGGAAATGAGCATTAGTGGAGCAGGACTTAAATTTTATCAGAATAATGTAGCGACAACGAAAAGCACAAAGAGCGTAAAAAGCACAGAAGAAACAGGCAGTACGCGGGAATTATCAGAAGCGGAAGAAATGGCGATTTTCAAAAAGGAATTCTATGCTGAAATTGATAAGATACCAAGGGATAGGACAATAGCAAATGTGGCTATTAACATATCAGAGGAAGCGTTTAAGAATATGAAAGATGATCCTGAGTACAGGGAAAAGATATTATCATTACTTAGACGTGATTTAACATCGTCTGTTGCTCCTGCTCCTGATTGCTCTTTGGTAATCACGGTAGGAGCCACTTCTAAAGATTATAGAGGCGATTCATGGTCTGTATACAACGATTCAGAATTTTATGCCCGTTCACAAAACAGTTTTTATAAAAAGACAAGCGGGCAGAAAGCTAAGCAGAAGGATCTTCTGGAGGAATATCTTGAAAAACGAGCGCAGACAAAAAAACAGCAGCATAAAATGTGGAATGAAAAGATTGCAAATCAGGAACAGGAAAGAGACCGGTTATTACAGTCATGGAACAATGAAAGGCTGTTGGCAAAAGCGTCTAATGCTTATGATGCCGGAACACGGGAGATATATGTGACGTTCGATCATAATGTGGGTACATTATCGCAGTTGCTGACAGGAAAATTTGAACCCGATTCAGATTATACCAATGTCAGGGAACTGACAATACAAAATACAAACGAGGTCGCATGGGAACATTATATGGCAATGCGGAGCGTCAGCAGCCAGACATTAAAAGACGGAAATTATAATGTTGAAGATGTAATGAAATCTATAATGGATACATATGAAACCCGTTACAATGAAATTGTAAAAGAACATGAAAATGGAGACCGTGAAGTTTCCTATGGACTTACGGGAAAAACGTCGCTGACGCTTGATGAAGATTTAGCTGGATTAGATGAGGCTTTTAAAATGCGTCTGGCAAATCTGGAGGGGTATATTACCTGTCAACAGACAAATAAAGCATTTGAAAATCCGGACAGTTCATGGTATTTCCATAGAAACTCTTCTAAAAATGAAGGAAAAACACAAGATAAGTCCCAATTTCTTGATACTGAATATAGAGAGTCCGCGGTATCAATAATGGAGCAGACCAAAGAAAAGTTTTTAGCAGCCTTCCAAAGTTCTGGTTATAAAAAAGGAGCAGCAATAAGCATACTATCAGATATTATGAATGAAAATACAAGTTTTGCAGCAAATACTCAGAAATTATTTTCGTAGATGGAGGACAAGATCATGTTAATTACAGGCAATGGGAGAAGTATTCCATACATTTCACAGGAGCAACTTGAAGAACTTCAAAAGAAATATCAGAACGGAACTCCAATTGATTGTGAGGCTTTAAAGACAAAGGCGCAGGATAGTGTTGAAATTAAAGGTATCACTCAATTTACCATGCAGGCTATCCCGTCAGAAAATTATAATGACATAAATAAACAGGTAACAGGATTGCCTGCAAGCGTGTTTTCCGACCAGTTTGGATATGATATGCAAAAATCTATCTATAATTGCATGACGGATTATTACTCAGGAAAAATCAGTCAGAGCGATGTGGAGGATTATTTTGAAGAATGTTGTACTTCCATGCGCATTTACCGGACACAAATGCGTCAGACAACGGGTACGGATGAAGAAGATAACCAGCAGATTGTAGCGCAGATGTATGAAATGTTTGCAAAGAAAAATGCAATAGCAGCCCAAAATGCAAATTATAATGAGGGACTGGCTATAAATGCAACATATGGCGGCAGGTCAGACGACTTTGTTTACTACAATTCTGATTACTATTACAAATGTGAGGAAACAAAAGAACTATTGCAGAAAGCCGCTCATAATATGACAGATAAATGGGAGATTCCCGAAATTGATACCGAAGAGATAGAAAAAAATTCTATCTATACAATAGACGGAGGATTCGATTATAATAGTATGTGGAATATTAACTATAGGAATCAAGTAGGCAGAGCCAGTATGGAAGATGAATCGTTGGTACCTCCTGAGAATTTCAAATTTTTCTACAAACAAAACTCCTTCGATGGTATTTTATCAGTTTCGTGGAATGACTGTCAGGAGTATATAAATATTCCATTTTCAATATCCAAAACCGGAAGCTTAAAGGGGCAGATTTTTAATGTGAATGATCTGCTAAGTGACAATTTCAAAACAGAGGACAACTATAAGAATTATAGCCGCTTTTTAAGCAGCCTTACGGTATTTACAAGACAGTATTCATTTATAAGCGGAATTAACAATCAGTTTGGAGATTACATACCGAGTTATAATTGATAGTCTGTTATGAATGAACGTATATCACCAATAAGGCATAGAGGATGGATGGGCTTTCCTGCTTTTCGGCAGATATGGGAATAGGAGCAGCAAAATATGAGACCAGATGAAATTTTGCAGTATTGCCTTGACAATTTAGAGGGGACAGTTTTAGTCAGTAGTTGGGGAGAAAAAGGGATATTCTACAATCCTGGCAATATACTGAAACTTATTACATTGCAAGTGGAAAATAAATAAAAAACATATAAATAATGATTATCGTTAAATCTTTTCAAAAAGTAGCTGAGTAGCAATTAGGTATCGGTTGATTGTATTTTAACTGAATGATGTGTATAATGTATGATATAAGATAAAAATGCTTTTAGAGTGGTGACGAGAATTAATATATATTCACTTAAGTGGTTTGAAAAAGAAAGGAGTAGTTTTATGTCTATGGCAAGCATTGAAATAAAGATACCGGCACTAGCGAAGGATTATGTACTAGATGATACAACGGAAGAAATGCGAAATGCGCTTTTGTTATATCCAAGTATTGCAAATGATACAATTTCACATGGTCGTGCGGCAGAACTATTGGGAATGAACAAAATGGAACTTATTAGATTATATAGCATGATTGGGATACCATATTTGGATATGACAGATGAAGAATTGGAGGAGGAAATCCAGACAGTAAAAAGAACGAGTTGACAAGAAATAATGATTATGAGACAGAGAAAGAATTAATTGAAAGTTGTGCTTTTCTTTCAGTTGAAAAAGTGCATAATAATCATGATGAAAAGGCAATCAAGAGATATGATCTTGGTTGTCTTTTTTAGTGTCTGATTTCAGCGTAGTTTCAGCATTGGCTAGTATAATATACACTGGTTTTTTATTATAAATAGAGCACCCCCAGATTATCAAGGTATCAGTATGCCTTGACCGTTTATTGCCGCTGGGGCCAGAGAGAGGAAAATGATGAAGTTAGAAGATATAAATGAAGAAAATATAGACGAAGAATTAACAGAGCAGAATGAAAAACAGGAGAAGAAAGGCAAGCTTAGTAAAAAGAAACGCCTGATCATTATTTTGTCAAGCGTGTGTGTTTTACTGCTTGCAGGCGGCACTGCGTTTTTCTTTTATGCAAAGAACAGGAATGACTCAGGACGGAGGGATATGCCTTTTTCCATGGATAACATGGGTGAAAATGTTATTAGCGCCAGTGGGCTGACTTCCGTAGGAATGTTGAGTGAACTGTGGGAACTGGATTTCCTTGAAACTTCTATTTATGTAGAAGAAAGCTATCTGTCTACAGGCGATGAGGTTGAGGCAGGGACTGCTGTTTTTAAGGTTTCGGAAGATACATTGGAGGATGCGCGTAAGGAGCTTGAAAATGCGGTTGTTGAGGCTGAGCTTGCTTACAGGCAGGGCGTCATCGATTATGAAACGGGAGTCATTGATGCCAGAGTTACAAATGAAACTGCAGCCGTTAACAAAAAATACAGTCAGGCGGAATACGATAAGGCTGTGGCTGAAGCTGCAAAGCAGGTGGAGAGGTTGGAAGAACAGGTTGAGGAAGCCAGAGAATTGGCGGAGGAATATACAAAGTCTGTGAACGAAGATTATTACAGAACTTATTATAAGGTAGATGAGCTTTATCAGGCTTATTGCGAGCATTTTGCACTTCTTATGGAATATTACGAGAAGTGGAATATAGAGGAAAGCGAAGGTACTTCCGGCGGTTCAGGTTCAAGCTCAGGTGGAAATTCGAGTTCAGGTACTGGAAGCAGTAGTGGCGGTTCCCAGACCGGAGGGGGCAGTAATCTGCGTACCATGGCAAATGGCTCTGTCAGTGCGGAAAATGCAGTATTAAATACAAATATGACAGCGGTGTCAGATTTGCAATTTTTGACAATGAGCCTGAATACATTAGCAGAAAGCGGTGAAAGTGGAGATGGTACCGGCGGAAGTGGAGACGGCACCGACGAAAGTGGAGATGGCAACGGCGGAGGTGGAGACGGCACCGACGAAAGTGGAGATGGCAACGGCGGAGGTGGAGACGGCACCGACGGAAGTGGAGATGGCACCGACGGAAGTGGCAACGACAACAGTGGAAATGGAAACACAGAACGCCCCGGAGGCGCGAACGGAGCACCGCCGCAAATGGATCAGGGCGGCGGCGGACAGGGAAATATGGGTGAAACATCAGGAGCTGGCAGGGGAAGCAGTTATAATGAAGCATCATCCATACTTTCCGTTTATAACATGCTGGATGAACTGGTGCAGGAGGAATCAAATAACTATGAGACTGCATTAAAGAATTATGAGACTGCCAAAAAAAGGGCAGCTGCCGGACTGGAACAGGCGATCAGTAATCTGGAATCTTTAGAAGCAGAATTAGTTCAGGCACAGACTCAATATGAAAAACAGTTGATTTCCTGTAAGGCAGATTATGAAATAACGATAGCAGAAAGTGATAATGCGCAGGCTGTTTATGAAACGGCTCTGGAAAGTCTGGAAGAAACGCTGGCTGCCCTTGCAGATGATAAGGAAGAAGCCGAAGAAAACATGGCGCTCTTTGAGGAGACTATCGGGGATGGGTATTTTTATACGCAGAATGCGGGAACCATTGTTATGAACGGTGTCAGGGCGAACAGCTATTTGTCGGGGGAAAGCCTTGTTATCGCTTACAGCAATCCTGAAACAGTAACAGTAACTGCCAGTGTAGACCAGAGCAATATCGCAGATATTTCCATAGGCGACAGTGTTTATGTGACAGTCAGTGAGTATGGTTCTTATCAGGGAACAGTAACTCTCATAAATCCTGTTACGCAGGCACAGAGCCGTTCTTCTGTTACTTATCAGGTAACTGTTATGCTGGATGGTGATGTGAGTACTCTGGATTCCAACCTGACGGCGTATGTGTATTTCGGAATGAGTGATGAAACGATACAGCAGATGATGAGGATGTCTGAGACAGGTGCAGAAGGCGAAAGCGGAGAAAGAGGCGGTGGAATGCCTGAAGGTGAAGACAGAGAAAGAGGCGGTGGAAGGCCGGGTAAAGGCGCCAAAGGATCGGATGAACAAAGAGACGCAAAAGGAGATGGACAATGAAGGAAAGACTGAAAAAAGACAAAAAATTCCGCAGGAAGCTGATTCTGGCTGCCGCAGCGTTAATACTCCTTTTGGGAGCCTGCATTTATACTTTGTTTATCAAGCCGAATTTAAGTAATGAAGTGTACATATATAAAGAAGAAACCGTTGCCAGAGGCGATCTGGTTCTGGGAATCATGGAAAGTGGAAGCTTGTCTTTTGGTGAGAGCAGCGTGACTTATGATCTTGATCTGGAATTGGATGACGACGATGATGATGACAGCGATGACGATGAAGACAGTGAGACCACTAAATATCTGGAAATCGAAGAAGTATATGTAGTCAGCGGACAACGGATTGAAGAAGGCGATTTGCTGTTTAAGCTTACGGACAGCAGCGTAAGCTCGGTACGGAGAAAATTAAGTTCAGCTCTTACGGAAGCCAGAATTACATTGTCTAACGCCCAGGCGGAGTACGATATTTCCATGCTGAGTGCAAAGAGTACCTATGACAGCAGTGTGAAAGCAGGAAACCGGGCAAATGCGGATTTTCAGGCTGCAATCACTGCAAGCGAGCAGAAGGTAAAAGGCCTGGAGGCAGAAATTGCGGTGCTGGAACTGGAAATAGCCGTGGCAGAGGAAATGTTAGCAGATGAGGATTTGCTGGAATCTTACGAGAATGCTAAGACAGCCTATACAACGGCAAAAGAAACATATGAGGAAACAGATTTACATAATTCAACAGCCTATACCAGTAATCTTACAGCCTACCAGACTGCAAAAAGCCAGTTAGAAGCGCTTGAGGATGAATTGCAAAGATACAGTGATACAATTACGGATAATCAGGCGGAAATAGAAAAGAAGCAGCAGGAAATAGAAGACGCCAAAGTAACGCAGATTTTAGAAAACCAGGAGGCGGTTAATAATTATAATTCTGCCAGTCTGGAAGGGGAACTGGCGGAAGAAATTTATAACTATTCCACTAATTCCCTCTCGGAAGCCGTAAATCAGGCACAGACTGAACTGGATGAGATACAGGGTAAAATGGATGCTTTTGAAGAATTTGTGGGCGGAGATAATCAAATTTATGCATCTGAAGGCGGGCTGGTCACTAATGTCAGGTATGAAGCCGGAGATGAGCTTATAAGTGAAGGCGCTATGCTGACTTATGCAAAGGCGGATGAATACCAGATATCTATTGATGTTTCGGAAGAGGATGTGGCGGCAATTTCAGTAGGTGATTCCGTAGAACTTGTCTTTACCGCCTATCCGGAGCAGCTTTGGGAGGGCAGGATCATAAGTATAACAACCACAGCCTCGTCAGAGCATGCGACTACCATCAGTTATCCGGTAGATATTCTGGTACTGGGTGATACAGAGCTTTTATATGGCGGCATGACTGCGGACGTTACTTTTGTGACGGATTCAGTTACGGATGTGCTTTATGTGTCAAAGAAAGCCGTATTTGAAGAAAACGGCGTAAGCTATGTATACAAAAAAGATGCTTCCGGCAACAGGGTAAAGGCGGCTGTGGAAACAGGATTTTCCGATACTGCATCCATAGAGATCGTGAGCGGGCTTGAGGAAGGCGATATTGTTTATATTGAAAGCGTTATGAATAAAAATGCGGAAAGCAGTTCCGGTAGCACTGAAGCGACTGAAGAAGAACCGGATATGAATCAGGAAGACGGATCCGACGGATTCGGTGGCAGACCTTCGGAGGGCGGCTTTGGCGGCGCTTCCCCGGATAATGGTGGCGGAATGGGTAATTCCAATTCATTTGGCGGAGGCGGAGGCGGTCCTGCAGATAACATGGGAGGCAGATAAGGAGCACAATTATTATGAAGCGTATCAGGGAAAAAGTTTTACAGTTTATAGAAAAAGTCAAACCCAAAAATAAAAAGCAGAAAATATTTTGGCTGGCTGGAACAGCCATTGCCCTTTTTCTTATTATCATAACAGCTGTTATTGTTTCTGCAGTAGGAAAATCGGAAGAAGTCACTTATAAGGAAAAGACTGTTGTGAAAGGTGATCTGGCAGCAGGTGTGACAGAGAGCGGTAATGTGGATGTAGGAACTACTGTTCAGAGTTTTGAACTGGATATCAGCGCTTTTACCGGTGAAACCAGCTTTTCTTTTGGAGGCGGTATGGGCGGAGGTATGGGAGGCGGTATGGGTGGTGATATGTTGTCGGGTATGCTGGGACAGTCACAATCATCGTCTTCTTCTGACAGGAGTTTGGAAATTGAAGAAGTATATGTGGAGGCCGGGGAAGAAATTGCAGAAGGTACACAGCTTCTGAAACTTACAGCAGAATCGGTAGAAAATATCCGCTCTGAGCTTGTCTCTGATGTGACGGACGCAGAGCTGGTATACCAACAGGCGCTTACTGCCGAAAAGCAGTCTTTGACATCTGCTGAAGGTCAATTAAAAACGAATTCCCTCTACGGTACTTATTCTGAATCTGAGTATGCGCAGACGGTTTCCAAACTGACAGAGGCAGTAACGGAGGCGGAAGAAGCTCTTGAGAAAGCGCAGGAGGCTCTTACAGAAGCGGAGACGGAACTGTCGGAGAAAGAGGCTCTGCTTTCAGAGGAAAAGCAGGTGCTTGCGAATGCCGAATATAGCGCAGCGGGAACAGATAAGGAAACTGAGCTTTATTGGTGGATCATAGCTTACCAGACGGCAGAGGATTCCAGAGACATGGTAGAAACCCTGGAAGAGGAAATTGAGAAGCTAAGAGACACTATTGATACCTACACACAGGAAAAGGAAGAGAAAGAAACTGCCCTTGCACTGGCGAGAAAGGCTCTGGAAAGCGGAGAAATCACGGCAAGAGGGCAGCGGGATAAGAGGGCGTTCAATGCGGAGAATGCACAGGAAATTTATGATGTCGTCGTAGAGCAGCGCGCCTATGAAACGGAAACTGCCAAAGCAGATTATGAAGAGGCAAAAACGAAGCTGGATGAATTTGACTCTGTTATTGTAGACCAGATTATTTCCGCAACAGAAAGCGGCGTGATCACAGATGTTTATGTAGCAGCAGGAGACTATCTGACAAGGAACACCGATTTGGTCAGTCTGAACAATTATGACGAAATGACCATTACCGTATCTGTGGAAGAAGATGATATGGATACAGTGGTACCGGGCAGTAAAGTCAACGTAACGCTGGCAGCTTTTGAAGATGAGGTATTTGCAGGAAGTGTAACGGAGATTGGGGATGCAGAGATTGACAGCAGCACCAATAAGACACTTTATTCGGTAACTGTGACCATAGAAAATACAGGAAAACTGCTGTATCAGGACATGACCGCGGAGGTGACTTTTGTATCGGATGAAGTATCAGAGGTGCTTTACGTTCCTGTACGTGTCATAACACAAGAAGATGGAGTAAGTTACGTAAAGGTGAAAGCGGCTAATGGCAGTATCAGTACAAGGGAAGTTGTCACAGGATTTTCGGATGGCGTCAATATAGAAATCAAGGAAGGACTTTCTGAGGGTGAAATTGTGCTTCAGGAAAGCGGAGGAAAGAAATAATGAAATTATCTGAAATAGTCAGACTGGTCTGGCTGAATCTTGTAGAGAATAAATTTAAGGTGTTTCTAACCTCTACAGGAATCATTGTAGGCTCTGCAACCATTATGCTGGTTATTGCTATAGGAACCGGCGGTAAGCTGGAGGTGGCGGAACAGTTTAAAAACTTGAATGCCGGGTCGGTAGATATTTCTTATGAATATAACGGTAATTCACGTCGTGGGAACAGTAGCGGCGGTAGAAATATGGGCGGCATGTCCGGCGGTGGCGGAAATATGGGCGGCATGTCCGGCGGTGGCGGAAATATGGGCGGCGGCATGTCCGGAGGCGGCGGAAATATGGGCGGCGGCATGCCCGGAGGCGGCGGAAATATGGGCGGTGGTATGCCCGGTGGTGGAGATATGGGAGGTTCCTTTATGTTTGGAGGTACGGAAAACCAGACAAACATGGTAGAGATCATCCTTTCCGATGAAGATGTACAGGAGCTGGAAGACGGCGTTCCCGGAATTTCCAGCGCTACTATTTCTTATACTACCAGACAGGAAGCAGAAGGCGGCGATCTGGAGGAAAGCACCACCTATACCATTGCCGGAGTGAAAGATAATTATGCTAAGATCAGCAACCTGGAAATGGCAATTGGAGAGTTCCTGACGGAGGATAACGACACCAACAAGGAAAGGGCCTGTGTGCTGGGATATAGCGTGGCAGCGGAAATGTTTGACAGTATACTGGATGCTTATGATTCTTCTGTGTATATAGACAACCGCGCTTATGTTGTAAGCGGCGTATTAGTGGAGATGGGAACGGTGGCGTCCGGTATCAGCCCTGATGAAGCGATTTTCATTCCTTATGAAACAGGGATCAAGTATCTGACCGGTAAGTCTGTCAGCCCTACCATCACCATAGTAGCGGAAGATGTGGATGAAGTGGAGGATATCATGGAGCAGGCGCAGCAGGTACTTACAGACATTTATGGTGATAATGTGGTATTTACCATGTCCGACGCCGGAAGCAAGATGGAAGCGGCGTCAAAGTCCAATGAGACTTTAACGCTCCTGCTGATGGCAATGGCAACAATTGTATTTGTTGTTGGCGGTATCGGTATTATGAATGTGCTTTTTGTATCAGTAAAAGAGCGTACCAATGAAATTGGTATCCTGAAAGCAATCGGCTGTGACCAGAAAGATATCCTGATAGAATTTTTGCTGGAAGCAAGCTGTATCAGTCTGGTGGGAGCTGTATTGGGAGTTCTGGTATCTTTGGGGATCACGCCGATCATAGAAAGCTTTTCCGTACGGGTGGAGCTTTCTGTATGGGGCGGAGTACTGTCCCTGCTCTTTGGAGTGCTGACAGGAACAATTTTCGGTTTTTATCCTGCGTTTAAAGCATCACGTCTGATTCCTATAGTGGCGCTGAATCAAGAATAAGGAATAGTTAAATTAATTTAACTATTCCTAAGCAATTAGCCGGAACTAAACGGTTACTAATGGAAAGAAAAGTTACGGAAAGGCAGATACATAGATGGGTAATAACAGAATTATTGATATGAGGCAGATCAATAAAGGATATATGCTGGGTATGGAAAAAGTCCCGGTACTTAAAAATGTGGACTTTTTGGTGGAAAAGGGCGAATTTGTGGCGATACTTGGTCCTTCCGGTTCGGGAAAGACCACACTTATGAATATCATGGGATGTATGGATTTAGCGGATTCGGGAGAATATTATCTGGATGAAGAGCCTGTTCACAGTATGGCGGAAAAAGAACTGGGGGCGATCCGCAACCGGGAAATCGGTTTTATTTTTCAGAACTATCAGCTGATACCTACCTACAACATTATGCAGAATATAATCATGCCTCTGGTGGTGCGTGGAATGACTACAAAGGAGGCGGAGGAAAAATGCATGCCTGTTATCGAAATGCTGGGAATCAGCCACAGGCTGAAACATAAACCTGCGGAGCTTTCGGGAGGACAGAAACAGAGGGTATCCATAGCAAGGGCACTGGTGGGAGAACCTGTATTGCTTTTGGCAGATGAGCCTACGGGCGCTTTGGATTCATCCAGTGGAAAAGATGTATTGGAGCTGTTTGGTCAGCTTCATGAGATGGGAAATACCATTGTGATGATCACGCATGATCTGAATGTTGCAAAGGCAGCGGGAAGGATTGTTCATATTGTAGACGGATGTCTGGAGCAGTAATATATATCATAAAAAATCGAGTGCGCGGGCGCTCGATTTCTTTATGATATCATTCCCAATTCAACAAAAAAGGTATTGATGCCATTTTTGCTTTCCGCCCATATTTTTCCTTTGTGACATGCAATAATAGTTTCTGCGATAGAGAGCCCGAGTCCGAAACTGCCGGTCCGGGTTCTTGCTTTATCTGCACGGTAAAAGCGCTTAAAGAGATTATTCAGGTCAGTTTCGGGTATTTCCTCCCCTTCATCCGCTATCGACAACAGGCAGTGCCATTTACCGTGTTTTTGCAAAGTCAGCCACGTAGTTCCTTTTTCACGGGAATACTTCTGGGCGTTATCCAACAAGATATCCAAGACCTGACGAAGCTGCCCGGCGTCGCCATTTATCCTTATATTCTCTGAAATTTGTGTATGCAGCGTGAGATCTTTTTCAAAAAATATGGGTTCAAACGGAAGTATAGCTTCGGAAACAAGGCGGCTGAAATCCACAGAGGAAAACACAGTATTATCCTGTACATTATCAGCTTTTGCAAGTTCCAGCATCTGTTCCACCAGGCTGCGCATCTGCTTTGACATGACCAGAATACCTGATGCAAATGTAGTACGGTTAGTATCATCATAATCAGGATTCTGCATAAGTTCCGCGTTTGTCATTATCACGGTCAGCGGAGTTTTCAATTCATGGGAGGCATCGGCAATAAACTGGCGCTGCTGTTCCCATGCCTTTTCAACAGGCTTTATGACCCAGTTTGCAAGCAGAAAACTGATACAGAGAAAAACAAGGAAGCAGATCACGCCAATCAGGAAACAGTTACGTATTAAACTATTCAGGGTTGTCAGATCATTTGAGATATCAGCATAAACCAAAGTCTGCTTTCCAGCGTTATTAGTACGGAAAAATCGGAGATTGTATTCTTTTATAATGCCGGTGCGGCCAGAGGATGAAAAGGTAGCGTCAATGAGATCCTTCAGAAAGTCTTCGTCAGAGAGGTCATAATATTCTCCGCCTGTTGCAATCAGTTCCCCTTGTGAATTCAGTTGGAGAGTAAAATATGGCAGATGGATATCCTCCTGTGCTTTATCAGGACGGTGAGACAGGGATGGATGGTTTGCAATATTTAGTATCATATTGATACTGCGTTCTTCCAGATTTTCTTTCGTAAAATAATATATCATCGACATAATGATACAGAGCATGATCGTTACAATGCTCATAGTGATTATGATAAATTGATAGCGGAGTTTTCTTGTCATCTTTATAACCTCGTTCCTTTCAACCTTCTACTTCCAAATGGTATCCCATTTTGCGTATTGCTTCTATACGGATGTTGGAACCTATGCTTGCCAATTTCTTGCGTAAAAAGCCGACATAAACTTCTACATGGTTTTCCACTGCATCAGAGTCGTAACCCCATACTCTTGCGAGAATTACTTCCTTGGAAAGATTACGGCTGCCTGACTGGAGGAGAAAACGCATAATGTCAAATTCTTTTGCAGACAGCCGGACAGAGTTTGTCCCGCATATCAGAATACCGGAGGATAAGTCAAGAGAGGTATTGCCATATGTAACTTCATTTACCTGTGTTCCCTGACGACGCAGCAGTGCATTGATGCATGCAAGAAGTTCCCTGGTGTCAAAGGGCTTGGTCAGATAGTAATCAGCCCCGGCGTTCAACCCTGTAATACGGTCTTCCACACTTGATTTTGCTGTCAGCATTAAAATAGGGGTTCCGCACTTTTGGGAACGTACTTTTCTGGCAACTTCGTAACCGTTCATTTTAGGCATCATCACATCCAGAATCAAAAGATCATAGATGCCAAGTTCCGCATATTCAGTACCGGTTTCTCCGTCATAGGCAACCTCAACCTCAAAGCCCTTATTTAACAATAACGTCTTAATAGAATCTGCCAGCAGTTTCTCATCTTCGATTATAAGTATTTTCATAATGCTTCCCCTAATAAAATCCTTTTGTAATTATAGTATATTTTAACGCTGAAATGAAGCTGAAAAATAACATTTTATATCAACAGTTCTTGTGGGAATTGGACGATATATATGTTATTATTAAATTTGAAAATAGAGCTGCTTAACACCCATGGTGATATGGATCATGTTGGGAGCAATGGATATAGCGGTGTCTAATGTGGTAATTTGTAATTAAATGGTGTATAATATTATTGGAAAGTAGGTGAAGTCATGGATGCATTGAAAAAAGAAGAAATATACACTATTGAAGATATTTATACACTACCAGACGGAGAACGAGCTGAGTTAATTGATGGAAAAATCTATTATATGGCACCACCGAATACAAATCATCAAAGATTAGTTCATTTCTTTGATAGAGAAATCGGAAATTATATTCAAAGCCATGGAGGTGAGTGTGAAGTGTTTCCGGCGCCGTTTGCGGTTTTTCTAAATAAGAATGATAGTAACTATGTGGAGCCAGATATATCTGTGATTTGTGATAAAAATAAAATTACGGATAAGGGATGTAATGGTGCACCTGATTGGATAATTGAAATTGTTTCCTCAAGTAGTCGCAAGATGGACTATTATAAGAAGTTATTTAAATATCGTACTGCAGATGTGAGAGAGTATTGGGTTGTTGATCCGGATAAAAAAGTGGTGACAGTATATGATTTTGAGCAAGATAATATGGAAGAATACTCTTTTGGCATGGATATACCAGTAAGCATTTATGAAGGATTCACGTTAAAAGTTGAATAATATAAAGAAAGATATGAAGTATTTAGTGAAAGCATTTGGAAAATAAAATCTAGATGCTTTTTCTTATACTCAAAATTATTATTTAACCTGCTGATGCATGTCCAAAGCTGTGAGGAAAAATTGGGAAATTTTATGCGACATTTATTCAATCCTGTGTATATCATACGGCGTAGTCTGATATACATAATAATTCAACCAATTAGAATACAGCAGCTGCCCCGTAGAGCGCCAATTAACAATAGGCTCCTTACTTGGATCATCATCAGGGAAGTAATTGACCGGGATGTTTGGATTCAGCCCTTTTTCCAAGTCACGGTAGTATTCCTTGGCGAGGGTGTCAGCGTCGTATTCGGGATGGCAGGTGACGAATAAGTGGCGGCTGTCGGTGCTTTTTACGATAGAAACGCCTGCCTCATCGGAGACTGCCATTAATTCAAGTTCGGGAACAGATAAGATTTTCTCTGCCTCAATTCCCATTGCGCGGGATTGCGGTGCATAGAAGATATCGTCAAAACCCCTGAAAAGAGGGGATGTTTTTTTTAGGACTTTATGGGAGTAGACGCCGGATAATTTATCTTTCATGTCATAGCGTTCAAGGCCGTAGAAGTAGTACAGTCCGGCAAAAGCGCCCCAGCATAGGTGGAGTGTACAGTGAACGTGGGTTTTGCCCCATTCCATAATGGTGCAGAGCTCGTCCCAATAGGTGACGTCTTCAAATTTTACGTAATCCAAAGGCGCGCCGGTGATTATCATGCCGTCGAATTTACGATCTTTTACCTGATCGAAAGTGGTATAAAAAGATTCAAGATGATTGGAATCCACATGCTGCGGAGTGTAGCTTGCAGTCTGAAGAAACTCTACCGATACCTGAAGGGGAGAGTTTGAAAGCTTACGCAGAAGCTGGGTTTCCGTAATGATTTTAGTCGGCATAAGATTTAAGATCAGCATATTTAAAGGTCTGATATCCTGATGGATAGCGCGATGTTCGGTCATTACGAATATATTTTCGCTCTCTAAAGTAGCCCTTGCGGGAAGTGAGTCCTGAATTTTGATTGGCATGTCGATTCTCCGTTTCTTAAGTTTTACTACACCGATTACAAGAATAACATAAATTACCTTATTCTGCAAGGCTTGCACATTGTGATAAAAAGGGATATAATAAGTAAGGCAACAGGCTTGAAAGAAAGGCATGGTAAATACAATGGAGACGGCATATCAAAAAGTTAAGGTGCATAATGAGTTGGAATGGTGCCAGGTTATGGATATGGATACCAAAGAAAAGATTGAGAAGCTTTTGTTAAAGAGCAGGGTTTCTTATTATGTGAAATGGGAGAAACCCAAGATGTTTTCGGGTGATAAGTTCGGAACCTGTGTATTTTGTGTAAACCAGCTTCAAAAAGAGGACGCTGACGAGGCGATACAGCCATTGATTGAAGATGAAAGAAGCAAAGTCAAATTCATCAATCGTAAAATGGAGAAGTCCTTTTATTAACAGGACAATAGAGATGTAATTGAGGTTTAAGAAATATGAGTTGTCATTGCGATTCCTGCATAAACTATGTTTATGATGAGGACTATGAATGTTACGTATGTATGGTAGACTTGGACGAGGACGATATGAGCCGATTCCTAAGCGGCGGAGATTTCGATTGTTCATTCTATCAATTAGATGATGAATATGGTATAGTAAGAAAGCAGATGTAATAATTAAATTACACCTGCTTTTTAATTGACATAAGGACAGCTCGCAAAGCGTGAAGTCCGTTGTTTTAGCTAATCTGCTTCTTCAAGTTCTTCTGGGCCGTAGACAGCATCAGCTTGATACGGTTGAGCTGGTTGACTTCGCTTGCTCCGGGATCGTAGTCGATTGCCACGATATTAGAGAGCGGATAGCGTTTTCTAAGTTCTTTAATAACACCCTTGCCTACAACGTGGTTGGGCAGGCAGCCAAAAGGCTGTGTGCAGACGATATTGTTGACGCCGCTGTGAATAAGCTCTATCATCTCGCCTGTAAGGAACCATCCCTCACCTGTCTGGTTGCCGATGTCAACAATCGGTTTGGCATAATCCACAAGAGTATAAATACTTGTAGGCGGATCAAAATGACGGCTTTTCTCAAATGCTTTGTGGGCGCTGCCGCGAAGCATTTCAATTGCGCGTATACCGAGTCTTGAAATAAATGCAGCTTTATTTGACTTACCTAAATTCTCGGCTTTATAAATCTGGTTATAGAAGCAGTAGAGCAGGAAGTCGATTAAATCCGGAACTACGGCCTCTGCACCTTCGGCTTCGAGAAGTTCTACCAGATGATTATTTGCAGCGGGTGCGAACTTAACGAGGATTTCGCCCACGATACCTACACGAGGCTTTATCACATCCGTAATTTCTATGTTATCAAAATCTTTAATTATTTCACGGCACATTTTGCAGAAAGTAAAGTAGTTCATATGCTTTTGCGAAACAAATTTGCGACATTTTTCTACCCATTTTTGATGAACTGCTTCTACAGAGCCGGCTTCTTTTTCATAAGGACGCATCCGATAGACGCAGCGCATGAATATGTCGCCAAATATGGCAGCGTAGGCAGCGCGCATGAACATATCTGCATTTAAGTGGAAACCGGGATTGCTTTCAATGCCTGCCAGATTCAGTGAAATAACCGGAATCTGAGCCATACCGGCTTTTTCTAAAGCCCTTCTTATAAAACCTACGTAGTTGGTGGCACGACAGCCGCCGCCTGTCTGAGTCATAATGATTGCTACTTTATTCAAATCATATTTACCGGAAAGCAGGGCGTCCATGATCTGTCCGACTACCATAAGAGATGGATAGCAGGCGTCATTATTTACATATTTAAGGCCGACGTCTACGGCGCGGCGGTTGTCATTGTCAAGTACCTCGAAATTATATCCACAGGCGCTGAAAGCAGCCTGTAACACCTCAAAGTGTATAGGAGACATCTGCGGACAAAGAATCGTATAATCCTTGCGCATTTCTTCAGTAAAGGCCACTTTATTAATAGCACTCGAATGAATCACACGTTTCTTTTGTTTCTGCTCGCGGACTTTAATTGCTGAGAGCAGTGAGCGGATACGGATTCTTGCAGCGCCTAAATTGTTTACCTCATCAATTTTAAGGCAGGTATAAATCTTATCGGAACCGGACAGAATATCATTGACCTGATCCGTTGTAACAGCATCCAATCCGCACCCAAAGGAGTTTAGCTGAATAAGATCCAGATCCTCCCTTGTTTTTACAAAGCTTGCCGCAGCATACAATCTGGAATGATACATCCACTGGTCGGAGACGATGAGCGGTCTTTCCGGAGCTGCCAGATGAGAGACGCTGTCCTCGGTCAGTACGGCAATATCATAAGAGTTGATAAGTTCCGGAATACCATGATTAATTTCCGGATCTATATGATAGGGACGGCCGGCAAGCACTATTCCGCGTTTATGGTTGGTTTCCATATATTTAAGAACCTCTTCGCCCTTCTTTTTCATATCGGTTCTTGCATTTTCAAGCTCATTCCATCCGGCTTCACACGCATCAATAACATCTGTTATTGGAAGCGCGGAAAACTCTTTTGTAAGGGCTTCGGTAACTGTTTTTAAATCCCTGAAAGACATGAACGGATTACGGAATACAACCTCGCCTCTGCCGATTTCTTCAACATTATTTTTAATATTTTCGGAATAAGACGTAACTATAGGGCAGTTATAATGGTCATTTGAATCCGGGAACTCGTTTCTTTCATAAAAAAGCGCCGGATAGAAGATAAAGTCAACGCCCTGTTTGATAAGCCATGTCACATGCCCGTGTGCTAACTTGGCCGGATAACATTCCGATTCACTTGGTATAGATTCGATTCCAAGCTCGTAAATCTTGCGGTTAGAGACCGGTGAGAGCACAACCTTGTAGCCCAGTTTGGTAAAAAATGTGAACCAGAACGGATAGTTTTCATACATATTCAAAACTCTCGGAATACCGACGGTTCCCCTTACGGCTTCATCGGCAGCAAGCGGTTCATAGGAGAAAATCCTTTTTAACTTATAGTCAAAAAGGTTAGGAACGCCGTTTTCATTCTTGCTCTTACCAAGACCTCTTTCGCAGCGGTTTCCTGAGATATATTGACGGCCTCCCGTAAATTTATTGATGGTTAAGCGGCAGTTATTGGTACATCCCTTACATTTTGCCATGCTGGTGTCAAACTGCAGTGTATTGATTTTGTCAATACTAAGCATAGTGGACTGATAGCCCTCTTTATAATTCTCTCTCGCAATGAGCGCTGCGCCGAAAGCGCCCATAATTCCGGCAATATCCGGTCTTATTGCTTCGCAGTCCGCTATTTTTTCAAAACTCCTGAGAACTGCGTCATTGTAAAAAGTACCGCCCTGCACGACAATATTTTTACCAAGTTCCGATGCATCGGAGACTTTGATAACCTTAAAGAGTGCGTTTTTAATTACCGAATAGGCAAGCCCGGCGGAAATATCGGAAACGGAAGCCCCTTCTTTTTGCGCCTGCTTTACCTTAGAGTTCATAAATACCGTACATCTTGTACCGAGATCGATCGGATGCTCGGCAAAAAGGGCAGCGTCGGCGAAATCCTGTACGCTGTAATTAAGCGATTTGGCAAAGGTTTCAATAAACGAGCCGCATCCCGAAGAACAGGCTTCGTTTAGCTGAACGCTGTCTACGGTCTGGTTTTTGATCTTAATACATTTCATATCCTGACCGCCGATGTCGAGAATACAGTCAACATCAGGGTTGAAGAAAGCCGCGGCGTAGTAGTGCGCAACGGTCTCAACCTCGCCGTCGTCAAGTAAAAAGGCCGCTTTCATCAGCGCTTCACCGTATCCGGTAGAACAGGAGCGCACGATTTTCACACCTTCGGGAAGTTTCCCATAAATTTCTTTAATTGAGCGGATAGCCGTTTTCAGCGGGCTTCCGTCGTTATTGCTGTAAAAAGAATAGAGCAGCGAGCCATCCTCGCCGACAAGCGCAATCTTAGTAGTAGTGCTTCCTGCGTCGATTCCAAGGAAGCAGTTGCCACGGTATGACGATAAAACGTCAGTTTTTACATGGTGAATCGAATGCCTTGCGCAGAATTCGTCGTATTCCTGCTTATTGGCAAAAAGCGGATCCATGCGCTCTACTTCAAATTCCATCTTGATATCACTGGAAAGTTTATCCACCATTTCCTGCATGGAATAGCTTACGTCTTCCTTTGCGTTTAAGGCAGAACCGATAGCCGCAAACAAATGTGAGTTGTCCACATCTATAATATGGTCGTCATCCAATTTGAGAGTCCGTATAAATGACTGTTTAAGCTCTGATAAAAAGTGCAGCGGCCCGCCGAGGAAAGCAACGTGTCCCCTTATAGGTTTGCCGCAGGCAAGTCCGCTTATGGTCTGGTTGACTACCGCCTGGAAAATAGACGCTGATAAGTCCTCTTTGGTTGCCCCTTCATTAATTAACGGCTGTATATCCGACTTGGCAAACACGCCGCATCTTGCTGCAATTGTGTATAAGAGATGGTAATTTTTGGCATACTCATTTAAGCCCGATGCATCGGTCTGTAAAAGCGATGCCATCTGGTCTATAAAAGAACCTGTACCGCCGGCACAGATTCCGTTCATACGCTGTTCAACGTTGCCGCCCTCAAAGTAAATGATCTTGGCATCCTCACCGCCAAGCTCAATCGCAACATCAGTGACCGGCGCCAAATCCTTAAGGGACGTAGATACGGCAATTACCTCCTGTACAAAAGGAACCCCCAGGTGATTGGCAAGCGTAAGTCCGCCCGAACCGGTGATCATGGGATGCAGGGTAATATTTCCAAGCTTCTCATACGCGAGTTGCAAAAGCGTAGACAAAGTCTCCCTTATATTGGCATAATGCCTTTGGTAATCTGAAAAGAGAATCTGATGTTTTTCATCCAGAATCGCTATCTTCACCGTAGTGGAGCCAATATCAATACCGAGAGTATATTGCATCTGATTCATCTGTTTATCACTCCTCTATAATTGAAAAAATTTATTTTTTATGGAAAAAATTACAAAAACCTTTCTTATTTAATGTATTTTGACATGCTAAGTCATTATACGACAGTTATTTTAAAAAAGCAATCAGCAGTTTTCTGGAATTTATTAAGTTTTTAAAATGTAAATATTAAATTTTTATTATTTTAATTTATTTATCAAGAGTGACATTTACTTTTAAAAGTAGTAATGATAGAATATATTCAACTTTTTACTGCGAGATTCGCAGATTTTGGAGGAATGTGATGAGTTCGTTTGAGAAGAAATTTGGAAAATATGCGATTAGGAATCTGTCGTTTGTGCTGGTCAGCTGTTATGCAATAGGGTACTTGATTGAGATAATGGCGCCAAGTATCATATATTATCTTACGCTTAGTCCTTATGCCATTTTGCATGGACAGATATGGAGGCTTGTGACATGGATCTTAATTCCGCCAAGCGAGTCGAATATATTTTTTACTCTGATAATGCTGTATTTCTACTGTTCAATCGGAACTACATTAGAGAGAACATGGGGAACATATAGGTATAATGTTTATCTCTTTGAGGGAATGCTCTTTACGATTGCCGGAAGTTTCCTGCTTATGGGATTTACCTATCTGCTTTATGGAAAAGAACTGGCTATGCTTGGTTCTGAGGGCATAGCGATGTATTTTTTGGGAGTCTCAATGTATTTCAGCACCTACTATGTAAATATGTCAATATTCCTTGCTTTTGCTGCGACTTTTCCGGAGGTACAAGTTTTGCTTATGTTTGTTATTCCGATAAAAGTTAAATGGCTTGGCGTTATATATGGAGTCGTGCTGGTATTTTCGTTCTTACAGGGAGATATGAATGTCAAATTTGCGATTGCAGCCTCATTGCTTAACTTTGTCGTATTCTTTGTTACGTCAAGGAATATGATGCATCTAAATCCTAAGCAGATACACAGGCGGCAGGAATTTAAGCGTGATGTCAGACGTGGAAGCGCAGGTATTACTAAGCATAAATGCGCGATTTGCGGAAGAACTGAAGTGGATAGCCCGCAGATGCAGTTTAGGTTTTGCTCTAAGTGCGAAGGGAACTATGAATACTGTGAGGAGCATTTGTATACGCATACACACGTTAAGATGCAGTAGGGGGATTGCGAAATGATGTATAATGCCACGAACTTAGACAATATAAACAAAAGACGGGGTTCGACCGCGGGAGCGAACTCACCCCTTTCTTTTGTTTATAGTGTCTAAGTTCTGGGTATTGGAAAGGCGTTTCGCAATTACCTAAATATTAAGTAAAGACGGAGAGGTTAGTATTTATATATGAATCGTGAAATAGAATTTGGAAAGACACTCGAATTGGTGCGAGGTATTGCCAGGGAACAGGGCAATTGCATTTCAAAAGAGCAGGTTGAAAAAGCCTTTGCAGCACTTGAACTTAATGCTGATAAACTAGAATTGGTGTTTGACTATCTTAAGAAGCATGGAATCGGAATAGGTGAGCCGCTAAATCCGGAAGAGTACCTTAGTGAAGAAGAAGTTGATTATTTAGAGGAGTATTTGAATCAGCTAAAGGAACTGCCGGAGGTATCGGAAGGTGAGAAAGAAGCAATTACATTGTCTGCGATGGCAGGGGATTTGAATGCACAGAGGAGTCTTATAAATGTTTTTATTCCTCAGGTTGTTGAAATAGCTAAACTCTATGCAGGACAAGGTGTATTTCTCGAAGACCTGATTGGAGAGGGCAACGTGGCCGTTACAATGGGTGTGACGATGTTAGGCGCATTGGAACATGCGGGCGAAGCACAGGGAATGCTGGCTAAAATGGTAATGGATGCAATGGAAGAGTATATTGCAGAAAATGCCGAAGAGGTTAAAAAATACCGAAAGATTGCCGACAAGGTCAATAAGGTAGCGGATAAGGCCAATGAATTGTCGAAAGATCTGCACCGTAAGGTTACGGTTGAAGAACTTATGGAAGAAACCGGAATGAGTGATAAATATATACGGGAAGCCATGCGTATCAGTGGCGATAAGATTGACTCCATACAAAGGTGAAAAATGAATTTTTCACCTGCGAATTTGTGACTTACCAGTCACAAATATCGCGGGGTTGAGAGAAAGGCATGGGATTAATATGAAATACCAGTACGAAGATTTTAAATATTTTATGCAGGATGTAAACGCTCTTTATATAGGTGCATATTATAATTATGGGGAACTTATGGAAAATGAGATGGTTCCTTTTAAGCTAAAAAGCATCATAGAACATTATATAATGAAAGACACGCAGGCCGATACCACATTGGAGAGCCAGTTTTACTATATGACAGGAGAGGAGTTTTCCTATAGGACATATATGCAGCTTAAAGCCAAGGTAAAAGTGTGTATGTTCGTGGAGAGTAAATCGCTTTTTGGAAAAGAAAAGGTTGCATATAAGAATAAGATTCTTCCGCTTTCGGAGTTTGTGCAGATGAATTTGGCACAGAAGAAAAAATACGGGATAAAGGTGCAGGAGATTATCCTTTCCAAGCTGGCTGTGATGGCCTTTAGTGTATGAGCGCGATAAATTACAAAATAATTAACGCACTAAACGCTTGATTTTGACAAAAACTTTTGCTAGAATGACATTGTTAAACAAATTTTGGTAAAATTCCCCTTTTACACTGAGCAGGTGAGAACTGCGTAAGTAGTTCTCGCCTGCTCTTTTATAATCTTAACACATTTTTTACAAAGTTGAGTTCATAATAATTGCCAATAAAAGTTAATATTCAAAACATTGACAATAAATCTCATTAGCAATATTATGTTATAGGTGTTTTATTTATTAAATAAATAACATACGATATTTAACTTCGTGTGTAATATTTTATAGGGAGAAATAAGATTATGAAGATAATGAAAAGATGGCTTGCACTTCTGCTTACAATACCAATGGCGCTTGGTGACTGCGGCAGTGTTACCGTATTTGCAACAGAGGCTGCTATAACAGATGAAGATGTCGAGATTCCTGGAGCAGATGTTGAGATTCCTGAAGCAGAGGCAGAAACGCAATCGTCGGATTTATCTCAGCTGCCAGTCTTACATATCGGACAGATAAAAGAAGAGGAAGAATTTCCATATACGGATGATTCCGAATTTGTATACGATTTACCGGTTACTTTTGAAACGTCAGATTCGGTGACGTTATTTGTCAACTATAGCTTGGACGGAATTCTGGAAAAAGAAGAACAGGGTACGCTTATCTGGAGTATTCTCCGCGCAGAGAAAGGAACACAGGAAGGCAGTGCAAACCTTATTGATGAAGAAGATGACTGGATAGGCTTTGATACTGTACCCGATTCACCATATTTTATAATGACAGAGAATGAAGATGAAGATGGCAGTTATTATAAAACGGTAAAGCTTGAAGTCATGGATGCTAAAGCCGCTTTAGATGATTCTGTTTTGGATGAGGAGGCAGTTATAGTTACTGATGATGAAGCTGATGACGAAGTTGCTGTAGACAATGAGGCTTATAACTACTATATTCGTGCAGCTTATTACTTGGAATCAGAAGAAGAGACGAATAAAGAATTTTATGCGGCAGCGACAGTGCCATTTCTGCCGGAAGAAGATGCGGATATAGATGAAGAGCAGGATGATACATTAAACGAAGAAGAGTTAGATGAGAGCATGACGCAGGAGGATGCGTCAACCGCCGAAGATACAGTTGAAGATGAAATGAATGATGATGAGACTGCCTTAGAAGATAGCGATATAGATAATTCATCAGAAGATACTGAGACCATCGCAGCAGATGAAACCGGAGATGAAGGTTCTGGCTCCTTTGAAGGTGATAATGCAGGGCAGGAGACAGATAAAAAAGTAAGCGGTTTGAAATTAGATAAAAAGAAATTAACAATGCATGCTGGTGAGCGGCAGCAAGTTACCGCAACGATTGAACCGGAAGGCATTTCGGCAGAAATTTCGTGGAAGAGCAGTAACGAGGAGGTAGCCACTGTAATTTCAAACGGAGTGACTGCATCCGATGGAATAGGAACTGCACAGATTCGGGCCAATGGAACAGGAAGTGCACAAATTACAGCGGAATGCAATGGAATAACGGCTGTTATCAAAGTAGATGTTGTAGCGATATTGAGTGATAGATCCGATGATATGAAGATAGACGGCTTTAAAAGAGAGAGCGATGATTTTGTTTACACAGGCGAAAAAATTACGCAGAATATCCGCGTTTACCATAACGATACACTTTTAACGGAAAAGACGGATTATACCATCAGTTATAAAAATAATATCAATGCCGCCACTTATGATTCAGCTAAAGCACCAAGCCTTACAATTACCCTGAAGGGGCAGTACAGCGGCAGTGTGACATTGTATTATACGATAAAACCCCTAGATATAAACGATGTAAATATATACAATACCGATGCTGGTAATACGAATAATGACAGCACGGAAGGAGATAGCAAAGATAATAATAATTCACCAGGATACGAACAGGCAGTTACATACGCTAAAAACCTGAAAATACCAGCTCCTGAACTGACGTTTGGCAAGAAAAAGCTGATTCTTAATAAAGATTTTGTCTGCGATTATACTACACTGCCAAACGATTATAAAAAAGGAGATTCTTATGAAGCAGGAAAGGTATACAGCTATACAGTAAATGGAACCGGCAACTTTACAGGTTCTTTCCAGATGAACCTCGTAGTTCTTAAAGATAAAAACCTTAATTTCAGCTCCGCAGCGGTTACTCTTGGAAAGAAGCAATATGAATATAAAGGAACAGCTTTAACAAAAGAAGATGTGACAATTGAAAAACTTGCATTCGGCAAAACCGTTCTTGACAAAACTCTTTATGATTATGAAGTCCGTGCGGACGCAGTTGACGGCTCATACGTGATGGTATATCCTACCCAAGTCGGGAAGAGTAAGGGTTATCGCGGCTCTAAAAGGGTAAATCTTAAGCTGGTAGGCGACAGGAATATTAAAGACGCCGTTTCGGGAACTGCATGGAAAGACAGCATAACCTTTTCACAAAAGACGGTTGACGATGAAGGCGGAATCTATCAGGAAGAAGAAGGTATACTGGCATTTGGAAGCGGCACAGACAAAGAGACGCTTATTCAAGGAAAAGACTATGCAATAAAGTATGGCAATGTAAAGAAAGTTGGAAAGGTGACGGTTACTTTTACCGGAAAAGGCAGATACAAAGGTACACTCAAAAAAACGTATGAAATAAAACCGAATAGTGATAATGCTGGTTTTAATATTAAGTGGAAAAATTTAAAATCCGAAGATCCGCTTGAGATAGCTTATCAAAAGGGCGGAGCAGTGCCGGAGTTTGACTTAAAGGATTCGGATAATAAAGTTCTTAAAAATAAGACCGATTATACGGTAAAAATAACAAATAATAAAACTCCGGGAACAGACATGAGCCTTGAGATTAACGGTAAGGGAAATTACAAAGGATATAAAAATACCATAAAGATTAAGGTGACGAACGGAGATATCAGCAAGGGAATAATGTTGGTTTCGGATATGCCGGTGAGCACAAAAGCAGATGCATGGAAATCAACGAAAATAACAATCAAAGATGTTAACGGTAAAAAGCTGGCTGCGGGAACGGATTACTCTAAGGAGATTGACTATAAGGTGACAGACGGATCATCAACTCCCGGCGAAGGCAGCACCGTTAGTGTCACTGTGCAAGGTGCGGGAGCTTATGAAGGTACTTCCATTAAAGGCAGTTACAAGATATATGACAAAAGTAAGAGTATCAGTAAATTGAAAATTGTAATTGATCCACAGGAGTATACAGGAGAGAAAATAGAGTTACATACATGGAGTGATATTCATGTTTACGCAAACAGTGCTGATATGAAAAAAGGAAATGAATTATATAACGTTGTAGAAATTGTGGATTACACGAATAATATTAAAGCCGGAACTGCGAAAGTAACATTACGCGGAAGTGAATACAGTGAATACGGCGGAATGAGAACCTGTTCTTTTAAGATTAAAAAGAGGTCGTATAATATAAATCACGTAAAAGGGATAAAGTTAAGTACGACAGTACTTTCAATGTCGCTTCAGGACAATGAAGAGAAAGGGCTGATTAAAGTCCAGCTAACACCCGAGATACCATATGACACATTATGGAATTCAACTGTAATCTGGTCTACTTCCAACAGTAATATTGCGACAGTTGTGCCCATACTAAGAACTATCGATGATGATGAGTATACTTTTGCCGCTATTATCTATCCTAAGAAAGAAGGTACTGTAACGATAACTGCCACTGCCCAGGATGGCAATAAAAAGGCAACGTGTAAGGTTACAATAGTAGATGCTCCGGTTCTAAAAAAGTCAGGTCAGACAATTGAGGGAGAAGTAGGAGATACTTATCCGTTGGAATTTGAGGGACCGGTAAATTTAAGCAATGTCGAATTTGAAAGCAGTAATTCGGAAATTGTATACGTAGATAAAAATGGTCTGCTTACCATGAAAAAAGTGGGAGCCGTTCAGATTAAAGTGTATACAAATAAACGTAAATTCGTTCAACGCTGTTTTGTTGTTGTAAAAGGTGATGAGGAGAAAAATCTGCCCGAAGGAGATGGTTATATATATCACCAAGAGAAAGGAACGACTGATGATACCCCGGCTATAAATGCGATTTTGAGACAGTGGGAACGCAATCCTGATTTATGTGATTATCTGTATATACCCGCCGGCGTTTATTGGATTGATGCCGTAAGTGATTTCGGTGGTATTGTTCTGACTGATAATCAGACATTGATCATGTCTTCGGGAGCGTTGCTCATGGTAATTGCAAACAACAGTTCGAATGACTATCATGCAATATATGCTTTTGACCGCGATAATATTACTATTTCAGGAGGTCAGATCATAGGGGATCGTGATGAACATACCGGTACAAAAGGCGAATCGGGACATGGAATCTCGATAGATGGATGCAGAAATGTTAATATCAGCGATATGGAGATTTCCCAATGCTGGGGTGACGGAATTTATCTGGGGACGTATTCCGCAACGCTGTTATCCAGCGACTATGTAACGATTGAGAATTGTAATCTTCACCATAATAGAAGAAGCAATCTTTCTATTACAGATGCGAATAATGTTACGATAGACCGATGTCAATTTAATTATGCAAAGGGAACAGATCCTCAATATGGCATTGATATTGAATACAACTATAATCCCACTGAGCATGTTAAAATATTAAATTCAACATTTGAGGGAAATGCAAAAGGCAGTCTGGGAATCATTAAAAAGGCAACTGATGTAAGGATTGAAAATTGTACGATGGATGGAACGTTTTATAACATGGCTGGAAAAAATGTGGTTATTAAAAATTCAAAAATTAAAGAAATTGTTGACAAGACAGGCGGCATAACGCGTGAATAATATTAATTAATGACACATCCTCAATAAAGGACATAAGAATCTCAAAGCAGACCTGACATTAAAATATGGTGTCAGGCCTGTTTTTTTCATCCGAAAATTTTCACAATCTTTTGCTAATTTCACAAGTAAGTGATATACTAATACAAATACCCAGTTGTGAAACTATTGCAAACCAAATTACCAATACCCAGAACTAAGATATTATAAATAAAAAAGGGGCGACCTTCGCTCCCGCGGTTCGAGCCCCTTTTTTATTTATAATATCTTAGTTCGTGCCAATGGCAAACCGTTTCACAATCAATCATTTTATAAAGAAAGGCATGGTTCAAAATATGCAGATTGAACAATTACAGGCATATACGGTAATTGAGAAGAAAAAGATAAAGGAGTTAAACTCACTCGCATATATACTAAGGCATAATAAGACCGGCGCAAGGATTGTGCTTATGTCTAATGATGATAATAATAAGGTGTTCTATATAGGCTTTAGGACGCCGCCGGTAGATAGTACAGGTGTTGCGCATATAATTGAGCACAGCGTACTTTGCGGTTCGGATAAGTTCCCGGTCAAGGATCCTTTTATCGAACTTGCCAAGGGCTCTTTAAATACCTTTTTAAATGCAATGACTTATCCTGATAAAACTGTATATCCGGTGGCAAGCTGTAATGATAAGGATTTCCAGAATCTCATGGATGTGTATCTGGATGCGGTTTTTCATCCGAATATATACAATGAAGAGAAAATATTCAGACAGGAAGGCTGGCACTATGAGCTTGAGGATTTAGATGATGAGCTTACCATTAACGGCGTTGTATACAACGAAATGAAAGGCGCGTTTTCATCGCCTGATGATGTGCTCGATAGAGAGATAATGAATTCACTATATCCCGACACCTCGTATGCCGTTGAATCCGGTGGAGATCCGGATGTGATTCCTGAACTTACCTATGACGATTTTTTGGAGTTCCATCATAAATACTATCACCCTTCAAACAGCTATATTTATCTGTATGGAGATATGGATATGGCAGAAAAACTTGCATTTTTGGACGAGGAGTATCTGTCTAAGTATGATGCGCTTGATGTAGATTCGACGCTGGCAATGCAGAAGCCCTTTGATGAGCCTGTTACGGTATATAAAGAGTATCCGATCATGGATAATGAATCTGAGAGCGATAGCACGTATCTTTCATATAATACAGCTTTTTCTGACAATCTGGATAAGGAGCAGTATATAGCTTTTCAGGTGTTGGATTATGTGCTTTGTTCCGCGCCCGGTGCGCCGCTTAAACAGGTGCTTATTGATAAGGGGATTGGCAAGGACGTCTACAGCACTTATGAAAACGGGATTAAACAGCCATTTTTCTCGATAGTGTCCAAAAATGCCAACAAAGAACAGCTTGAAGAGTTTAGTGCGACAATTGAGCAGAAGCTTAACGAGCTTGCTACGAATGGACTTGATAAAAAGGCACTTCGTGCAGGGCTTAACTTTTATGAATTCAAATACAGAGAGGCGGATTTTGGCTCATATCCAAAGGGACTTTTATTCGGCTTGCAAATGTTTGACAGCTGGCTCTATGACGACAACAAGCCCTTTTTACACGTTGAGGCAAACGACACTTATACAGCCCTTAAAGATGCGATTGATACCGATTATTACGAAAATCTTATTAAAAAGTATCTGCTGAATAATACGCACAGGACAATCGTAGTGGTTGAACCTGTTAAGGGACTTACAAGTAAAAGGGATAAAGAATTGGCCGATAAACTGGCAGAGAAGAAAGCTTCGCTCTCTAAAGAAGAGCTTGAGGAAATAGTAGAACAGACTAATGCCCTTAAGGAATATCAGGAAGAGCCAAGCGCTAAGGAGGATTTAGAGAAGATTCCGTTACTTACGCGTGAAGATATGAAAAAAGAGGCAGAAAAATACGTTAATGAAGAGAAAAAAGTCGGAAATACCGTATTTTTATACCATGATATCTTTACAAACGGCATAGGATATCTGCGGTTTATGTTTAATTTGAATACCGTTCCTGAGGAGCTTTTTCCATATGTGGGACTGTTAAAGGCGGTCCTTGCGCTTGTCGATACGGATAATTATACCTACGGCGAACTTTTTAATGAGATAAATATACTGACTGGTGGAATAACACCTGTAATTAATACCTATACTGATGCTCGCGATATGAGTAAATATACAGCAACTATGGAAATTAAGGTAAAGGCACTGTATGAGAATATGGAGCATGCGTTCAGGCTGGTAAAAGAGATTGTTATGAACTCACGCTTTGATGATGCTAAGCGTCTGCATGAACTCATTTCGGAGCTTAAGTCGCAGAAACAGGCGCAGATGATGTCGGCCGGACATTCTATTGCAGCGGTGCGCGCCCTGTCGTATATTTCCAAGACGGCGGCAGTTTCCGACCAGATGAGCGGTATACCTTTTTACAGGATGCTTGAGGAATTGGATAAAGATTTTGATAACCGTAAAGATGAGCTGATAGAGAAGTTAAGCTCTCTAATGACGTTTATTTTCAGACCTGAGAATCTGATGGTGGATTACACGGCGCAGCAAGAGGGACTTAAGAATATGGAGGCTCTTATAGAAGATTTTCGTGATAGTCTGCATACCGGGACGATTGATGTTAAGGCCTATGAACCTAAGCTTGAGAAAAAGAATGAAGGCTTTATGACATCTTCACAGGTACAGTACGTGTGCAGGGCAGGAAATTTCACCAAGAAAGGACTTCCCTATACAGGAGCGCTTAAGGCGCTTCGGGTAATGATGGGTTATGATTACCTGTGGACGCAGGTGCGTGTCAAGGGCGGAGCCTACGGCTGTATGTGCCAGTTTGGTAAGACCGGCGAGAGCTATTTTGTGTCTTACAGGGACCCTAATCTGGAGAAAACAATAGATGTATACGAAAAAGCGACAGAATATATCTGTAATTTCGATGCTGATGAAAGAACCATGACCCAGTATATAATAGGCGCGGTCAGCGAACTGGATATGCCGATGACGCCATCTGCCAGGGGGACCTATTCCCTTGCCGGATATATGACAAATTATTCATACGAGCAGGTACAGAAAGAGCGCGACGAGCTTCTTGCGACTGTGCCTGAGACCATAAGAGGATTAGCCGAATATATAAGCGCATTTATGCAGGATGAGAGCTTATGTGTTGTCGGGAATGAGGATAAGATTAAGCAGCAAAAGGAGGTGTTTGCGGAAACGGACTATTTGTTTCACTAAGAATGGGGAGTAGTAAAAAGCTATAATTAAGGGGAGGATGTATTATGAAAAAAAGAAATTTGGGACTAACGGCAGCGGTATTGTTGGTGCTTACAGTCAGCATGACCGCCTGTGGCAGCAGCGATAAGAGTGGTATGACCGAAATGAACTATGCTACGTTCGATAGCGCAGCTTATGACACGGCCGGTAGCTATGATTATGTTGCATCTAATACGACGGCAGCGGCGGATATGGATTATGAGGCAGCCTATGCGGAAGAAGGCTATACAGGGAACCAGTCGTCTGGTGAGCTTGTGAATGAAAATTCCAATGCCTCAAACCGTAAGCTGATCAAGACTGTAGATATGAGCGTGGAGACGGAAAAGTACGATGATCTTCTTGTTAATCTGTCGGCTCAGATTAAGCAGCTTGGTGGCTATATTGAGTATCAGTATGAGTATAACGGAAGGACTTTTTCCGATTATAGCGGTGACCGCAATGCCAATTGGACTGTACGTATTCCGACGGCGCGTTTTGACGAGTTTGTAGTACAGGTGGACGAATCTACCAATATAACCAATAAGACGGAAAGAGTAACAGATGTTACTTTACAGTATGTGGATTTAGAGAGCCACAAGAGCGCGCTTCTTGCAGAGCAGAAAAGACTGCTGGAGCTGGTAGAAAATGCAGACACCATAGAGGAGATAATTACAATAGAACAGAGGCTTTCGGATGTAAGATATGAGATTGAGAGCATGGAATCGCAGCTTCGCACGTTGAATGACCAGATTGATTACAGCACTATTAATCTGAGTATTCAGGAAGTAAAACGAGTAACGACAGTAGTAGAAAATCCTTCAGTCTGGGACAGAATAAAGAAAGGCTTTTCGGAAAACACATATAGCCTTGGGGATGGACTTGTAAACCTCTTTGTATGGTTTATAGTCAATATTCCTTATTTGATAGTATGGGCTATAGTTATTGTGGTAGGTATTGTGGTAGTTAAAAAAATCACTAAACGTAAAGCTGTTAAAGAAGAAAAAATACGGCAGCAGCTTACCAATGATATGGATAAAAAGCCCGAAGATACGGAATAATGCTCAGAAAAGAATAATATTCAGAAAAAAGTAATCTCAGAATAAGAATAATATTCGGAAAATAAGAATACTCAGAAAAATATAAAAGGGAAAATATACGATGAAACAGGAAAACAAACAGTTTAAGTCGGGTTTTGCCACATTAGTAGGCAGACCGAATGTTGGAAAATCTACGTTGATGAACCATCTTATCGGGCAGAAGATAGCAATTACCTCGAATAAGCCGCAGACCACCAGAAACAGAATACAGACGGTCTATACTTCGGATGAGGGACAGATTGTTTTTCTGGATACGCCGGGAATTCATAAGGCGAAGAATAAACTTGGCGACTATATGGTGAATACCGCAGAGCGTACCTTTTCGGAGGTGGATGTAGTGTTGTGGCTCGTGGAGCCGACTACGTTTATCGGAGCCGGAGAACAGCATATTATAGAGCAGTTAAAAAATATAAAAACACCTGTTATTCTCGTGATAAACAAGATAGATACGGTGAAAAAGGACGAGATACTTCTTTTTATAGATACATACAGAAAGCAGATGGACTTTGCGGAGATAGTACCTGTATCGGCGCTTAAAGGAGACGGAACCGATGAACTTCTTTCCTGTATAATGAAATATCTGCCTTACGGGCATCCTTTTTATGATGAAGATACAGTTACCGACCAACCGGTCAGACAGATTGTGGCGGAGCTTATCCGGGAGAAAGCGCTTAGGTGTTTGGAAGAAGAGATACCTCATGGCATTGCCGTAACAATTGAGGCCATGAATTACAAGAAGCGCATTGTCGATATAGAAGCGACGATCATTTGTGAGAAGGATTCCCATAAGGGGATAATTATCGGAAAGCAGGGACAGATGCTTAAGAAAATAGGCTCGCTTGCAAGACATGATATTGAGAATCTGGTTGAAAAACAGGTAAATCTTAAGTTGTGGGTGAAGGTTAAAAAGGATTGGCGCGATAGTGATTTTCTTTTGAAAAATTTCGGATATAATCCCAAGGATTCCGAATAGAAAAAATGAAAAAAGCGAACCCTAATAACATATAGTTGGTTAGGGGGCTTAAGATGAAAGAGGTAAATTACTGGGAACGATTTATGATGACAGGAAGCATCAGTGATTTCCTGTCGTACAAAAATGCACTACAGGATATGGAAGAGGACCGAAAAAAAGACAAGCATAAAGGTCCTTTGGAAGTTAAGTCAGGGGATAAGTCTCATGCAGGATTATACGGAGCTTACAGGGATGATTTTAAAGGCTGAGCCAATCGGGGAATATGATAGAAGGGTTGTTATTCTGACAAAAGAAAAAGGAAAAATTTCCGCGTTTGCCAGAGGGGCAAGGCGGCAAGGCAGCAGACTTCTTGCTGCTACAAATCCTTTTTCTTTTGGCAGTTTCAAACTTTACGCCGGAAAGTCTTCTTATAATCTTATGGAAGCGGATATCAGCAATTATTTTGAAGGGCTAAGAACGGATTTTGAGGGTGCATATTACGGGATCTATTTTTTAGAAGTGATGGATTATTATACGAGAGAAAATAATGAGGATAAGGAGATGCTTAAGCTGCTTTATCAGTCATTAAAGGCGCTTATGCATGAGAAAATTCCCAATAACCTTGTCCGTTACATATTTGAGATGAAGGCTATGGTTCTTTCCGGTGAGTTTCCGGGCATGCCTGGGGATGGTGAGTTTGAGGAGTCTACAAGATATGCTGTAAATTATATTATGGAGTCTTCAATCGAGAAACTCTATACTTTTACGGTGACTGACAGTGTACTTACGGAGCTTGCATGGATTGCGGATGAATACAGAAAACGCTTTGTGGATAGGAAGTTTAAGAGTCTGGAAATTTTAGATGCTATGCATGGGGCTTGAAAATACCAGATAAGTCGGATATAATGTAATGCGGTATTAAGAACAGGGAGGCTATTATGAGAAAATGTCGGCATACAAGTATGATGGTTCTTATGATAATTACGGTAATGTATGTGATGACCGGTTGTGGCAAAGTAAATGCTTCGGCGTCTGATATGGATACCATTTCTATTACGAAAGATGGCAATATAGTGCAGACTATAGTGGATGAGTTCGACCAGAGTTTATACAGCGTAGATGAACTCTCTGCCATGACGCAGGATAAAATCGGGTTATATAGTGAAGAAGACGGAGATATTGTATGTGAATCCGTAGAAGAAAATGACAATATGATAATTGTCAAAATATCATATAAGTCCGGAGATGACTATACTGATTTTAATGATAAAGAACTGTATTTTGGAACGGTAAACGATGCGTCGTCATCGGGGTATTCGGTTAAGGATATGGTTATGAATAACGGAGCGCCGCTGGATGATGAGAAGTTTGAACAGATTAAGGACAGCCATGTGCTTATTGTACAGACAGAGGCGGGGGAAGAACTTGGAATAAATGTGTATGATAAAATTATATACATGAGTGATAATGTCGCTCTTTCCGGCAAGAAAGATGCTGTTATTGAAGCCGGAGATGAGGACAGGCTCTCTTGTATAGTTTTTAAATAGGGTGAAAAATAAATTTTTCACCCGCGAGTTTGTGCTTACGCCCAAACATCGCATACATATAAAGGATGGAGGATTGTTTAATGGAGAAGACAATGGACAAGATTGTAGCTTTGGCGAAGGCGAGGGGCTTTGTGTATCCGGGCTCGGAGATTTACGGAGGGCTTGCTAATACATGGGATTACGGAAATCTTGGAGTAGAATTAAAGAACAATGTCAAAAAAGCATGGTGGCAGAAGTTTGTGACAGAGAATCCTTATAATGTCGGTGTGGACTGCGCAATTCTTATGAATCCGCAGACATGGATAGCATCAGGTCATTTGGGCGGTTTTTCAGATCCTCTCATGGACTGTAAGGAATGTCATGAACGTTTTCGCGCTGATAAAATTATAGAAGATTATGCCGCAGAGAACAATATTACACTGGACGAGCCTATTGACGGCTGGTCACAGCAGAAGATGAAAGATTTCGTGGAAGAGAAAAATATTCCCTGTCCTACATGCGGTAAACATAATTTTACTGATATCAGACAGTTTAACTTAATGTTTAAGACCTTCCAGGGCGTTACGGAAGATGCTAAGAATACGGTTTATTTAAGACCTGAGACCGCCCAGGGGATCTTTGTAAACTTTAAAAACGTGCAGAGAACTTCCCGTAAGAAGATACCGTTTGGAATTGCACAGGTTGGTAAATCTTTCCGTAATGAAATAACTCCCGGTAACTTTACTTTCCGTACAAGGGAATTTGAGCAGATGGAGCTTGAATTTTTCTGCGAGCCGGGAACTGACTTAGAATGGTTCCAGTATTGGAGAGGTTTCTGTCGTGACTGGCTGCTTTCTCTTGGCATGAAAGAGGATGAGATGCGTCTTAGGGATCATTCGCCTGAAGAACTTTCATTCTATTCTAAGGGTACTACTGATATTGAATTCCTTTTCCCGTTTGGCTGGGGCGAATTGTGGGGAATCGCAGACAGAACCGATTACGATCTGACACAGCACCAGAACACATCCGGAGAGGATTTGTCCTATTTTGATGATGTTAAAAATGAAAGATATGTTCCTTATGTAATAGAGCCTTCACTTGGTGCAGACCGCGTTGTACTGGCTTTCCTTTGCGCAGCTTACGACGAAGAAGAAATCGGAGAGGGAGATGTGCGTACCGTACTTCATTTCCATCCTGCACTTGCACCTGTTAAGATTGGCGTGCTGCCATTGTCCAAGAAGTTAAATGAGGGCGCTGAGAAAATATATACGCAATTATGTAAAAAATATAACTGTGAATTCGATGACAGGGGAAATATCGGAAAACGCTATAGAAGACAGGACGAAATCGGTACACCTTTCTGCGTTACATATGATTTCGATTCCGAGACCGACAACTGTGTAACAGTACGCTTCCGCGATTCCATGGAGCAGGAGCGCGTAGAGATTGATAAATTGTATGCTTATTTTGCGGATAAATTTGAATTCTAAATAATCAGAACTCGGACAAACTGAATAAAATAAGGGGTGACTTGCCACCGCATCGGAACCCCGTTTTTATTCAGTTTGTTCGAGTTCGTGGTTAGAGAATAACAAAGAAAGGACAATATATTAACGATGAAACGATATGGTGTGAACGAATTAAGACGTATGTTCCTTGAGTTTTTTGAAAGCAAGGAACATTTGAAAATGAAAAGTTTTTCATTAGTACCGCATAACGATAACAGTCTTTTACTTATAAATTCGGGTATGGCTCCGCTTAAGCCGTATTTTACAGGGCAGGAGATACCGCCAAGGAAACGTGTTACCACATGTCAGAAATGTATCCGTACAGGAGACTTGGAGAATGTAGGTAAGACTGCAAGGCATGGTACTTTCTTTGAAATGCTTGGAAACTTTTCATTTGGCGACTATTTTAAGAAAGATGCGATTGCCTGGTGCTGGGAATTTTTGACTGAAGTAGTCGGTCTTGATCCGGATAGGCTCTATCCTTCAATTTATGTAGATGATGACGAAGCATTTGAAATTTGGAATAAAGATATCGGCATAGCGCCAGAGAGAATATACCGTTTCGGTAAAGAGGATAATTTCTGGGAGCATGGCTCAGGCCCGTGCGGACCATGTTCAGAGGTATATTATGACCGCGGCGAAAAGTACGGCTGCGGAAAGCCGGATTGTACGGTTGGCTGCGACTGCGACCGTTATATGGAAATCTGGAATAATGTCTTTACGCAGTTTGATAATGACGGTAAGGGCAATTATACTGAGCTTGCACAGAAAAATATCGATACCGGAATGGGATTAGAGCGTCTTGCATCCGTTGTTCAGGATGTGGATTCTATTTTTGATGTTGATACGGTGCTTGCACTTCGTACAAAAGTGTGCGAAATTGCGAATGTTTCATATAAAGAGGATTATGATACGGACGTATCAATACGTATTATTACCGACCATATACGTTCGGCAACATTTATGATTTCCGACGGAATTATGCCTTCTAACGAGGGACGTGGATATGTACTCAGACGTATTATCAGAAGGGCTGCGCGTCAGGGACGTAAACTTGGAATTCAGGGAACCTTCCTTGCTAATTTAAGTAATACTGTCATTGAAGGTTCTAAAGACGGTTATCCTGAGCTTGACGAGAAGAAGGAATTTATTTTTAACGTACTCACACAGGAAGAGAATAAGTTCAATAAGACAATCGACCAGGGACTTAATATTTTAATGGAAATGGAAGAGTCCATGTCAGGTAAGGGTATAAAAGAACTCTCCGGTGAGGATGCGTTTAAGCTGTATGATACCTATGGCTTCCCTATAGATCTGACCAAAGAAATACTTGAGGAAAAAGGTTTCAGCGTAGACGAAGAGGGCTTTAAAGAAGCAATGCAGGAGCAGAAGGTTAAAGCGCGTAAGGCTCGTAAGGTGACTAATTATATGGGTGCGGACGTAACCGTATATGAGTCCATTGATCCTAGTATAACTTCTGTCTTTGTAGGCTATGACAAACTTGTACATGATTCTAAGATATCCGTACTTACAACCGAGACAGAGCTTGTAGAAGCGTTAACGGATGGTGAAATCGGAACTGTTTTTGTGGATGAGACGCCGTTTTATGCAACTATGGGCGGTCAGTCCGGTGATGTCGGCATAATACGGACCGCAGACGGCGAATTTAAGGTAGAAGATACGGTTGCAATGTTAGGCGGAAAAGTGGGACATATCGGCCGCGTGGTTTCAGGGATGTTCAAGGTAGGCGATACCGTTACCTTAGAGGTGGATGCCGACAGAAGGAATGCAACCTGTAAGAATCACAGTGCGACGCATCTTCTTCAAAAGGCGCTTCGTATGGTCTTAGGAACGCATGTAGAGCAGGCCGGTTCATATAATGACGGTGAGAGACTTCGTTTTGACTTCTCACACTTTTCAGCAATGACGGCTGATGAACTTGCTAAGGTAGAGCAGATCGTTAATGAAAAAATTGCAGAAAACATTCCGGTTGTAACGGAAGTGCTTTCTATAGAAGAAGCTAAGAAAACCGGTGCGATGGCGCTTTTTGGCGAGAAATACGGCGATAAGGTGCGCGTTGTTGAAATGGGCGATTTCTCTAAGGAATTCTGCGGAGGTACCCATGTAAAGAGTACCGGAGTAATTTCTTCCTTTAAGATCATATCGGAAAGCGGCGTTGCAGCAGGTGTCAGAAGAATAGAAGCGCTGACCGGAAACGGCGTTCTTAAATATTATGCCGAATTGGAAGAGAAGTTAGAAGAGGCTTCTAAGATACTGAAAACAACGCCGGCGAATTTGATTGACCGATGCAGTCATTTAATGGCTGAATTAAAAACTTTACAGAGTGAAAATGAGTCTCTGAAGAGTAAAGCAGCTAAAGATGCACTTGGCGATGTTATGGACAAAGTAAATGAAGTAAAAGGTGTTAAATTACTGGCAACAAAGGTGTCAGGTGTGGATATGAACGGACTGCGTGACTTGGGAGACCAGCTTAAGAGTAAGCTTGGAGACGGCGTTGTAGTGTTAGCTTCCGATGCAGATGGCAAGGTCAATCTGATCGCAATGGCGACCGACGGCGCAATGGCTAAGGGCGCTCATGCCGGAAATCTGATCAAAGGAATAGCAGGACTTGTCGGCGGCGGTGGCGGCGGACGTCCGAACATGGCACAGGCCGGCGGCAAGAATCCGGCCGGCATTGATGACGCGATAGCAGAGGCTTCTAAGGTTTTGGACGGACAGATAAAATAAATTGGTTTATATTTTTTAAAGGAGAAATAATGCCGTTTAAAATAAAAAACAGTAAAATATTATGGTGTTGTCTTATAGCGCTGCAGTTGCTTATTTTGTGCGTGGCAGGCGTAATATATAGCAGGCGTGAGGATGTGCAGCTTAATTATGCACAAGAAGATTTAGTTTATAATAATGGTGAAAGCGGTTTTTATCTTGATAAGTCATCAGGATACAAATATATAGCAACCCCTGAGATTACCTTGCCAAAGGGCCTGTATACATTGTCGGCGCAGTGCGAGTGTGCAAAAGGCGATATCGGATCTAAGATGGACATTATATATTCTGACGGAGAATATGACAGCGATGTCAGTGGGTTTATTTCGATTGCGAATTCAACTAATATTACTTGTGACTTTAGGGTAAAGTATGCTGACAGGCCTTTAATTGTGCGTGGTAGATTAACAGGAGACGCAACGGATACCGATTATATCCTGATTAGGAATATAAGTATTACTACATCCGCTGTTTCGGTAAGAAATTTTTTGTTTCGCATTGCGGTATTCTTCTGTATTATAGATGCAGCTGTGTTTTTGTACATGTTTTTCTTTAGCAAAGAAAAACGTCGCATTGATGAAGAGACGATTTTTGATATTAAGGTAATACTGTTGCTGATAATATTCAGCAGTATACCGCTTATGGTTAACTTTTTATGGACCAATGCAGCTGATCTCAAATTTCATCTTACAAGGATAGAAGGCTTGAGACAGGGGCTTCAAAACGGCACGTTTCCGGTAAAAATCCAGCCATATTGGCTTGCCGGACATGGTTATGCGGTTTCGGTTTTTTATGGCGACGTTTTATTATATATTCCGGCGATACTGCGTATTTTTGGAGTGTCCATACAGACGGCATACCAGTTTTATGTGCTTATAATTAATGCGGCCACCGTATTAATTGCATATCATTGTTTTTCACATATGGGCACTAAGAGGGCGGGACTCATATGTACCGTTATATATTCACTCAATATATTCAGACTATATGATGTGTATTCAAGAGCAGCTGTTGGAGAATATACCGCGATAGTTTTTATGCCTCTTGTGCTTTATGGTTTATGGAAAGTCTATATGCTGCCTGAAGATTCCAAGGCACATGAGAGAAGCTGGATAACCATTACAGCGGGGTGTACGGGCATATTTCTTTCCCATATGATATCGACGGAAATGACAGCGCTTTTTGTCATTCTTGCAGTTGTTATTTTCTGGAAAAAGACGATTCGGAAAAAGAATCTGCTTGTACTCATTAAGGCGGCTGTAGCAACGGTGCTTCTAAATCTGTGGTTCCTTATTCCGTTTGTGGATTATATGTTTAGCGGAACATATGTTATTAATAATATGGATGAGTATGTGCCATATAAGCTGGAAGAAAAGGGAGGCTTTCTTGCGCAGCTTTTGATAAATGATTATTCAGTTATAGGCGCAACCAAAAAGGCAGCTTTGGGAGTCTCAGCGGATATGCCAAGAACCGTCGGACTTGCCGCAATATTGGTGTTGGCAATCTGGTTTATTGTCTGTGTGGGAAGAAGAGAAAGAAATAAAGCGGAGAAAAGGGAAGAATATTTTGCCGTATTTGCATGTATATTAAGCCTTATAATGACAACGACATCTTTTCCTTACACATGGATTGTGGCTAAACTGCCGTTTTTAAAGATGCCGATAAAGAGTGTCCAGTATTCATGGAGATTTCTGGTGGTTTCAGGACTTATGCTGTCATACCTGTTATGCATAGTGTTACGTAAAAGCTGGATTGAACACAGTAAAAAGAAAGTGTTTGCTATAGCTTTGGTTGTGATTTCAATATGGCAGGGGCTTTCTTTTATGAGTGGTGTTTTGAATGAGAGCAATACCTATCGTATCTATCAGGCAGGTGGTTTAAATACTTTTGATATAGTGTTTGGGGAATATATTCCGCTAAACTGGGATGGAAGTTTTAGTTTAAGCAGGTATACGGACGCTTATGTAGATGATCTGACGTATAATCCCGATGAGATATCGCTTGAGGAGTGGCATAGGGATGATGCTGCGGTGGTTGTTTCGCTTACAAACAATACGGAAAATGAAAGTATGGTAGAAGTGCCTCTGCTTTTATATAAAGGCTATCACGCATATGCTGATACCAAAGAAGAACTGGCGATTACATCCGGTGAATCTTATCGTATTGCAGTAGCTGTTCCGGCAGGATTTAGCGGAAGCTTTTCGGTTGAATTTAAAGAGCCATGGTATTGGAGAGTATGTGAGATAATTTCCCTGCTGACACTTGTGGGAGTTGTTTTCTATATGATTAATATAAAGGAAAAACGGAGACGGTAAGCGAACGATAAAATTTATAGTTGACAAACCAAAACACCCTATGTATAATAATTTGAGTGTGAGTAGGAGTTAACTATGTTCATAAATTTAACTGATGTATTAACATCCGAGGACAAAGTAATTTCGGTACAGATAGAAACAGACATGACGGAAGTCGTCATAGGCAGTGAGGCGTTTAAGATTGTCGAGAAGTCGCCGGTTAGCTTTACCATTACAAACATTGGTAAGAACAGGGCAGCGATTAAAGGACAGGTTGAATTCGTTTTTTTACTTGACTGTGACAGATGTCTGAAACCTGTAGAAGAAAAGATGACACTTGATTTTTTCAGAGAAGTCAGTGTTTCCGATATGGAAGAAGATATGTCTGAAGAAAATGATGACCAGGATTTTATGGAAGGTTATCAGTTGAACGTAAACGACTTGCTGAACAATGAAATCATGATTAACTGGCCTATGAAGGTGTTATGTAAACCGGATTGCAAGGGCATCTGCCCTAAATGCGGTAAAGACCTTAATACGGGAGACTGCGAATGTGACACATTTGTTCCCGATCCAAGGATGGCTGTGATAAAAGATATCTTTAACGCAAATAAGGAGGTGTAAGAATGTCTATTTGTCCTAAGAACAAATCTTCCAAAGGAAGAAGAGATAAGAGAAGAGCAAACTGGAAAATGACTGCTCCTACATTAGTAAAATGTAGCAAGTGCGGCGCATTAATGGTACCTCACCGAGTATGCAAGAAATGCGGCACATATAACAAAAAAGAAATTATTGCAGTTGATTGATCCATATTCCCCGCCAGATATTCTGATGGGGAATTTTTTTGTCCAATAGCTTGATTTTTACCCTATGGTCTAGTATATTAATATAAGATGCTTTGAGGTATGGATTCTCAAAAGAGAGGAGCAGATTAAGAGCATGGGAGAATATGTTAATGTGGCTTTAGACGCTATGGGCGGCGATAATGCGCCTAAGGAGATTGTAAAAGGCGCCATAGAAGCAATTAATGAAAATAATAAAGTAAAAGTATTTCTGACAGGTAAAGAAGACGTGCTTAAGGCAGAACTTGAGGGCTATACCTATCCATCAGAGCAGCTTGTTATTGTAAATGCAGAAGAAATAATTGAAACAGCAGAACCGCCTGTTATGGCAATACGTAAGAAAAAGGATTCTTCTTTGGTAAAAGCGCTTAATCTGGTTAAAGACGGCACTTGCGACGCCTATGTTTCAGCCGGAAGTACCGGCGCAACCTTAGTTGGCGGACAAGTTATAGTAGGACGTATTAAAGGGGTAGAGAGACCGCCGCTTGCACCGGTTATTCCTACGGAGAACGGCTGCGCACTGTTAGTAGACTGCGGTGCCAATGTGGATGCAAGACCTTCCCATCTTGTGCAGTTTGCCAAAATGGGCTCTATTTATATGGAAAATGTTATGAACGTAAAAAATCCTAAGGTGGCAATCGTTAATATCGGTGCTGAGGAGGAAAAAGGCAACGCACTTGTAAAAGAGACTTTTCCGCTTCTCAAAAACTGTCCGGATATAAATTTCATAGGCAGTATTGAGGCAAGGGATATTCCAAGTGGAATGGCTGATGTAATTGTCTGTGAAGCGTTTGTCGGAAACGTTATACTTAAAATGTATGAAGGCGTTGGAGCTACGCTTATTAAAAAGGTGAAGGCAGGAATGATGACTTCCCTTAGGAGTAAGATTGGCGCTCTTTTGGTGAAACCCGCTTTGAAACAGACTCTGAAGGCCTTTGACCTTGAGCAGTATGGTGGTGCACCTATGCTTGGACTTAACGGTCTGGTGGTTAAGACGCATGGCAGTTCAACTTCGGTTGAGATAAAGAATTCTATCTTGCAGTGTGTTACTTTCAAAGAACAGAGAATCAATGAAAAGATCAGAGAGAAAATTACCGTACAGGATTAAGGAAGGCTGTTTAAATGGAATTTGATAAATTAAAAAAGATTATTGCCGATGTTTTAAATGTGGATCCGGAAGAAATAACGCAGGAAACTACTTTTATGGAAGATTTAGGTGCGGATTCACTGGATATTTTTCAAATTGTAATGGGACTTGAAGAAGAGTTTGATATAGAAATTCCGGCGGAAAAAGTAGAGAAGATTACAACGGTTGGTGAAGCCGTTAATTTAATTAAGGATGTGGAAGATTCGGCGGTATAGAAAATTGTTCAGGCAGTAGTGGAAAGCGCAAGATGCTGAGCTTGCGCTTTTTTGAGATTTTGGGGGCAGGGATGGAGCGAAAAGATTTAGGTGAACTGGAAAATAAAATAGGATATCATTTTAAAGATAAGCTCCTGTTTAAGCAGGCGTTAACGCATAGTTCTTTTGCCAATGAGCAGAAAATTAATAAGTATGCGGACTATGAGCGTTTAGAGTTTTTGGGAGACGCGGTTTTAGAGTTGGTATCCAGTGAGTTCTTATTTCACCGGAACGATTCGATGAAGGAAGGGGAGCTTACAAAGCTCAGGGCCTCTATGGTATGTGAGTCGGCGCTTGCCTACTGTGCAAGACAGTTTGGATTAGAGGGATATATTCTGCTTGGCAAAGGAGAGGAAATGACGGGTGGAAGGGATAAGGATTCCATTATCTGCGACGTCATGGAGGCCATTATAGGCGCGATATATCTTGACAGCGGTATGGAAGAAGCTTCCGGATATATTCATAAATTCATCTTATCCGACCTTGAGAATAAAAAAATTTTTTATGATGCCAAAACCATTCTGCAAGAGGTAGTGCAGCAGAATAATAGCGGCGTGCTTCACTACGAGCTTATATCACAAAAAGGGCCTGACCATGATAAGGTCTTTGTAGTTGAAGCAATGATTGATAAGGAGAAAATAGGCAGCGGATCCGGTAAAACCAAAAAAGCAGCCGAACAGCAGGCCGCATATGAAGCGCTGCAGCATATAAACGAAAGGTAATATATATGTATTTAAAAAGTATAGAAGTACAAGGCTTTAAGTCCTTTGCAAATAAAATTACATTTAAGTTTCACAACGGTATTACGGGAATAGTAGGCCCTAACGGCAGCGGTAAGAGTAACGTTGCAGATGCGGTAAGGTGGGTGCTTGGAGAGCAGCGTATTAAGCAGCTTCGAGGCGCTTCAATGCAGGATGTCATTTTTTCCGGAACCGAGCTTCGTAAGGCGCTTGGCTATGCCTATGTTGCAATTACCCTGGATAATGCTGACCATCAGCTGGCGATTGATTATGATGAAGTTACGGTCTCAAGACGGTTGTATCGTTCAGGTGAAAGTGAGTATATGATAAACGGCACAATATGCCGTCTTAAGGATGTAAACGAGCTTTTTTATGATACCGGTATCGGTAAGGAAGGTTATTCGATCATCGGACAGGGACAGATTGATAAGATTCTCAGCGGCAAGCCGGAAGAACGTCGTGAACTCTTTGATGAAGCGGCGGGAATTGTTAAGTTTAAACGCAGAAAATATGCGGCACAGAAGAAGTTAGAAGATGAGAAACAAAACCTTGTGCGTATTAATGATATTTTGACCGAATTAGAAAAACAGATCGGGCCACTTGAGAAACAGTCCGAAAAAGCGAGAATTTATTTACGCAAAAAAGAAGAACTTAAAACCTTGGATATAAATGCTTTTTTAGTAGAAAATATTAAAGTTAAGGAACAGCTTGATGAGGCAGACGGGAAATTAAATATTGCAAACGGAGATTTAGAGGACACAACACAGAAATTCGAACATATTAAAGATGAATATGAAAAAATAGAGAGCCGTCTTGAGATTTTAGAGCAGGAGATTGAGCAGGCAAGGAGTACGCTTGCGGATACAGGCGTGATGCGTTCTAAATTAGAGGGTGAAGTCAATGTCTTAAAAGAGCAGATCAATGCGGCGCAGGGCAATGAGGAGCATCTGCGTACGAGGATTGAAACCCTTCAGGCAACGATTGGGGAGAAGAATCAGGAAAAAGAAGGTATTTTACAGGATAAGTCAGAGATTGACGAGAAACTGAGCGTTCTTGAAGGTGAGAGGGAAGAAGCAAGGCAGCTCTTAGAAAGTGTGCAAAATAAGATTGAAGAGCTGAATAATCATATTGAAACAGGCAAGAACACTATTATTGATGCACTTAATAACAGAGCTACCATCAAATCCAAGATGGGACGTTTTGATACTATGCTTGAGCAGATTCAGATCAGGAAGGCGGAGTTAAATTCAAGGATTTTGCGCGCTAAGTCGGATGAAGCAGCTCAGGCTGAGACTATCAAGAATTTAGAGGAAGAGTTTGAAAGAGTAAACAAAGCTATTCAGAAGCTTAAGGATGACCAGGAATCAAAGGAAGAAAACCTTGCCGGAATGAGGGAGGAACTGGCAGGCAAGGATCAGAAGCTGCGTGATACGCAGGTGCTTTATCATCAGGAAAAATCCAAGTTAGAAGCGCTTTCCAATCTGACGGAGCGTTATGAGGGCTACGGCGGCGCAGTTAAAGCCGTTATGGAGCAGAAATCCGATAAAAAAGGCATTATCGGTGTTGTAGCCGATATTATTCAGGTAGATGAGAAATACGAAACTGCAATCGAGATAGCGCTTGGCGGAAATATCCAGAACATTGTTACGGAAGATGAAGAAACCGCAAAGAGCATGATTGCTTTTCTTAAAAAGACAAGGGCGGGCAGGGCAACCTTTCTTCCGCTTACAAGCATTACCAACCCGCAGGAATTCAAAAACCCTGAAGCGCTTAATGAAAAAGGCGTGATCGGTATGGCTGATGAGCTTGTTAAAGTAGATAAAAAGTATAAAAACGTCGCAAAATCCATGCTTGGAAGAATCGTAGTTGTTGACAATGTTGACAATGCGGTAAAGATTGCAGCTAAATTTCATTATGGCATCAGGATGGTGACGCTTGAAGGCGAGCTTTTGGTTCCCGGTGGTGCAATCAGCGGAGGTAATTTCAAGAATAACAGCAATCTGCTTGGACGCCGTCGTGAGATGGACGAGCTTGAGAAAAAAGTAAAGCAGTATGTGGCGGAAATCGACAAGATTTTGGAGGATATAGAAGAGACCAAGGCGAAGAGAAATAAGCTGCGTCTTGAGATAGAAGATATAAAGGGACAGCTTCAGCGTAAGTTTATCGAGCAGAATACAGCAAGGCTGAATGTGAGTCAGGCAAGAGAGCGTAAGGATGAAGCTGCAGAAAGTTTTGGCGAGTTAAAGACAGAAGAGCAGGAAATGGATGCTCAGATGACGGAAATACAGGCTGATAAGGAAGCTATTGTCAAGGAACTTGAGGCCTCCGAACAGTTAGAAAAGAATGTGGAAGTACAGATTGCAGATTTCCAGAAAGAGTTAGAAATCGAGCGCACCAAAGAATCAGAGCAGTCTGCCAAAGTTGCCGAATGGGATGTTGAAGTTGAGAAGATGCGCCAGAAAGAAGGCTTCCATAAGCAGAATATAGATCGTATAGATGCGGAAATCGAGCGTTATGATTTAGAGCTTAAGGAAGTAAAGGAAGGCTTGCAGCTTGGAAAAGAAGAGGTGGAGCGCAAGAAAGAAAGTATTTTAGAGATAGAGAAAACAATTCTTGCTTCGCATACAACCCAGTCAGATACGGAAATTAAACTTAGTGAAGATATAGCATCCAAAGAGGAATTAACGGCTAAGCAGAAGAACTTCTTTAACGAAAGGGAAGAACTTTCACAGAAGATGACCTCGCTTGATAAAGAGGTTTACCGTCTGAATTCGCAGAAAGAAAAATTGGAAGAATCCATTGAATCACAGATTAACTATATGTGGGACGAGTACGAGATTACCTTATCTGATGCGGCGTCGCTTCGTAATGAAGAAATGACAGACCTGTCAGTAATGAAAAAGGAAATTTCAGGCTTGAAGGATGAAATCCGTAAGTTAGGTGACGTCAATGTCAACGCGATTGAGGATTACAGAAACATAATGGAGCGTTATACTTTCCTAAAGACGCAGCATGACGACCTGGTTGAAGCGGAGAAAACCCTGCTTGGAATTATAGAAGAACTGGATACGTCCATGCGCAAGCAGTTTAATGAGAAATTTGCTGAAATAAACAGAGAGTTTAACTCTGTATTTAAAGAGCTGTTTGGCGGCGGAAGGGGAACTCTTGAATTAGTTGAAGACGAGGATGTGCTGGAGGCAGGAATCCGTATAATTGCACAGCCACCGGGAAAGAAACTGGTAAATATGATGCAGATGTCGGGTGGAGAGAAGTCGCTTACCGCAATCTGTCTGCTGTTTGCAATCCAGAATCTTAAGCCCTCGCCGTTTTGTCTTTTGGACGAGATTGAGGCTGCGCTGGATGAAAATAACGTAGGCCGTTTTGCAAAGTACTTACATAAGCTGACAAAGAATACTCAGTTTATTGTTATTACACATAGGCGCGGAACGATGGAAAAGGCGGACCGTCTGTATGGTATTACAATGCAGGAAAAAGGTATTTCCACATTGGTAAGCGTAAATTTAATAGATAAGGAATTAGACGATTAGGTTGAAAGAATGAGGATTAAATAATCTATGAGTGAAGAGAAGAAGAGCTTTTTCAGTAGGTTGAAAGATGGCTTATCTAAGACCAGGAATAACATTGTATCGGGGATTGATTCAGTTTTTAGCGGTTTTTCGAATATAGATGAAGATTTCTACGAAGAACTGGAAGAGATTCTGATCATGGGCGATATAGGTGTCAGGGCTACACAGGAGATTTTAGAAAAACTTCGGACACAGGTAAAGGAGAATCATATCAAGCAGCCTGATGAGTGCAAGGAATTTCTGATACAGAATATCAAGGAGCAGATGCAGGTGGAAGAGGCTGCTTATGAATTTGAGCATAAACAGTCCATCGTGCTTGTAATCGGCGTAAACGGAGTGGGTAAGACCACATCTATAGGCAAGCTTGCAGGACAGCTTAAAGGTCAGGGCAGGAAGGTGCTTATGGCGGCGGCTGATACTTTCCGTGCGGCGGCGGGCGAGCAGCTTACTGAGTGGGCGCATCGTGCAGGCGTTGATATAATCGGCGGAAATGAAGGCGCCGATCCCGCAAGTGTGATCTATGACGCGGTTACGGCAGCAAGGTCAAGGAATGTGGATGTGCTTTTATGCGACACCGCCGGACGGCTTCATAATAAGAAAAACTTAATGGAAGAGCTTAAGAAGATTAACCGTATCATTGATAAGGAATTTCCGGGTGTCCATAGGGAGAATCTGGTAGTTTTGGATGCGACCACAGGGCAGAATGCACTGCAGCAGGCCAAAGAGTTTGGGGAAGTTGCGGATCTGACAGGAATTATTCTTACTAAAATGGACGGAACGGCTAAAGGTGGAATTGCGGTAGCAATTCAGTCAGAGCTTAAGATTCCTGTTAAATATATTGGAGTAGGGGAAAAGATTGAGGATTTGCAGAAGTTTGACGCGGAGCAGTTTGTGAATGCGTTGTTTGACGTCGCGGATAGTGATTGAGAAACTATTGGCTAATGGCATAGTCTTTGACAATGTCACATATTTGGCTAATAGTACGACCTTAGTTAATATAAATAAAAAACGGGGTTCGACCGCAGGAGCGAACTCACCCCGCCTTTTTATTTATATTAACTAAGGTCTGGGTATTGGCAATTGCAAGGTTGGTTATTTCCACAACCTAGTTGTACAATATAGACAATATCATAAGCAGGTACTATGGAGCCGTCGGTACTTAGGTGCCGTATTTTGGCACCTTATGTACCGCTACGAGCGACATGTAGCGCAAGCGTGCCTGCGTTGACATTGTCTATATTGTACAACGGTCGCCATGAAAAACAGTTTGCAATTACTTATAGTATTACAGGTTGAGAGAAAGGTGTGGTTGTTAAATGGAGAAAAAGTTATCACTAGAGAAATTCGAGGAAGCGTGTGAGGTAGTTAAGCAGGTTACAATGGAGACCAAGCTTGTTTATAGCGACTATTTCAGCGCACAGACCGGGAATAAGGTTTATTTGAAACCTGAGAACATGCAGTTTACGGGTGCATATAAGTTAAGAGGGGCGTATTATAAGCTGAGCACTCTTAGTGAAGAGGACAGGCAGAAGGGACTTATTACGGCATCTGCAGGAAATCATGCGCAGGGAGTTGCTTATGCGGCTAAGTGTTATGGGGTTAAGGCTACGATCGTAATGCCGACGACTACGCCGCTCATAAAGGTTAACAGAACCAAGGGCTATGGCGCGGAAGTGGTTTTGTATGGGGATGTTTATGATGAAGCGTGCGCACATGCATATAAATTGGCAGAGGAAAATGGGTATACATTTGTGCACCCGTTTGATGATCTGGACGTGGCAACCGGACAGGGAACCATTGCAATGGAAATTATAAAAGAGCTTCCGCTTGTTGATTATATTCTGGTGCCTATTGGCGGCGGAGGGCTTGCAACGGGAGTTTCTGCGCTTGCTAAACTGTTAAATCCCAAGATTAAAGTAATCGGCGTTGAGCCTGCGGGTGCAAACTGTATGCAGGAATCGATCAAGGCGGGGAAGGTTCTGACCTTAGACAGCGTAAATACGATAGCTGACGGTACAGCAGTTAAAACGCCGGGAAGCACAATTTTTCCGTTTGTAAGTAAAAGTCTGGACGGTATTATCACAGTTGAGGACGAGGAATTAGTTGTCGCTTTTCTGGATATGGTAGAAAATCACAAGATGATCGTAGAAAATTCAGGTCTTCTTACGGTAGCGGCGCTTAAACATCTGGATGTAAAAAATAAGAAAGTCGTATCAATACTAAGCGGTGGTAATATGGACGTTATTACAATGTCCTCCGTTGTGCAGCAGGGACTTGTGATGCGTGACAGAATCTTTTCCGTATCAGTGCTCCTTCCGGATAAACCGGGTGAATTATCCAGAGTGTCGGATGTGATTGCCAAACAAAGCGGAAATGTCATTAAATTGGAACATAACCAGTTTGTATCTATTAACAGGAATGCAGCGGTGGAACTTAGGATTACCATGGAAGCATATGGTACGGAACATAAGAACCAGATTATTAGCGCACTTAAAGAAAATGGTTATAAACCTGAACTGATACGTGCCAACATATAGAGGTTGAAAGAATAAATTCTTTCAACCGCGAGTTTGCTCCGGCACCTGCGGTGTCGTGCACAAACATCGCAGGCTGAGTAGGAATATAATGTAAGAAAATCGGAATAATGTAATCTATAGGAGTATCGATCATATTATGAAGACTAGTATTATAAAAAAGTATGCAATTATTACAATAGCAGCTGTTATCAATTCTGTGGCAATCAGTTCATTCATAGATCCTAACAATATGGCGCCCGGTGGAGTGTCCGGAATTGCCATTATTATAAGCAGGGTATTACCGATAGAGACAGGAACGCTTATTTTTATGTTGAATGTTCCGATCCTTTTACTCGCTATATATAAGTTTGGGCTGAATTTTACGGTTTCTACGATTTATGCGCTTGCAATTATTTCCGTAGTTACCAATATTTTAGCTCCCCTTGGAGCTGTAACGGATGATATACTTTTAGCAGCATTATCTGGAGGCGTTTTATACGCAGTATCAATAGGAATGATAATGAGAGTCGGTGCAACTACCGGCGGAATGGACATTATTGTTAAATTTTTAAGATTAAAATTACCGCATTTAAAAACCGGGGCACTTTTTTTCATAACAGACGTTATTGTTATAACCCTGTCAGCGATTGTTTTCAGAAATATTGATTCCGCCTTATATGCCGGAATTTTGGTCGTGGTTAACTCTGTTATGCTGGATATTGTACTATACGGAAAGGACGAGGCAAAATTGCTTTATATAATCAGCGATAAGCCAACGGCTATAGCGGACAAAATGCTTAAGGATCTGGATATCGGAGTGACTTATTTAGAAGGACACGGTGCATTCAGCGGCAATCCCAAGAGGGTGTTAATGTGTGCGGTCAAAAAGCATACTTCCCCAAGGGTTGAAGCAATTGTCAAAGAAGAGGATTCAGAGGCGTTTATGATCATTACCAGCGCAACCGAAATATTTGGGGAAGGGTATAAAAGTTATTTTAGTGAACGTATTTAGATAAGGGAAAGGCATGGGTTAATATGCAGGATAATAATTCACAGATGAGACTTAAGGGAAAAAAACGCAGGAAAAATGAAAATGCAATACTTTTTGGCTCCATTATTCTCTGCATTATTACATTGTTCTCAGTTACTCTCTGTATGATAATGGTATTTAAGTACAGCGCAGCACAGCTTGAAAATGTAGAGGTAATGAATGAACTGGAAGTTTTGCAAGGGAATTATACCGAAGAAGAGGTGGCGGCTTTAATTAACAGCAATACCGAAGAAGTATTTAAGCAGGCGTCGGATGAAACCAGGAAAGAAATATTGGATAGCATGAAAGATATGATGCTTTCCGGAGATGGGGCGCTTAAGATGATAAGGCATTTTTATCCTGATGAGATAGTGATGGTGGATGCCAGCCAGTATTATTTTTTCCCAATCTTAGATAAACTTGAGCAGCATACATATGTAAAAGACAACTTTGTAGTTAACGAAGACGAATTGTTAGAGTACTATGAGGGCGATAATATTATATCCCACAAGGGCATTGACGTATCGAAATATCAGGAGAAAATCGACTGGAAAAAGGTCGCGCAGGATGATGTGGAATATGCCTTTATAAGACTGGGAATACGGGGTTATACGGAGGGTGAGATCAAAAAGGACGACACCTTTAATAATAATATAGAAGGAGCTCTTAAGAATAATATAGATGTTGGCGTTTACTTCTTTTCCCAGGCAACCAGCGTAGAGGAAGCTAAAGAAGAGGCGGAGTTCGTTCTTAATGAGATAGAGCCTTATAATGTTACATATCCTGTTGTGCTTGATGTAGAAGCGGTAAATGTGGATAATGCAAGAACAGAAGATGTAACCAAAGAGGAACGAACCGAGTATTGTATTGCATTTTGCGATATGATAAAAAATGCAGGCTATACGCCAATGATTTACGGCAATTTAAAAACCTTTATGATGCTTTTAGATATAGAGCAGCTTGAGGATTACGATAAGTGGTTTGCCCAGTATGATACGGAACTGTATTATCCGTATGATTTTAAAGTATGGCAGTATACGGATAAAGGAAAAGTAAACGGAATTAGTACAGATGTGGACATGAATATAAGCTTTGAGAGCCTTGCGCAGTAAAGCACTATATACATAATGACGTGTCAGTTAATGAAATTCTTAAATATTGTTAGTAAACATTACAAAAAATAGTTTTCTTTTCCGTAGAAATTTGTTACAATAGTACCATACATATGAACAAGTTATAAATTTAATAAATATAGGTGTGCGACACCGGAATGGAGGAAACATGAGATATTTTTTTGAATCCAAGGTTGAAAAAGCGGACAAGGGATATACGATTCAGATCCCTTTTAACGTATGGGAGGTGTGCAAGCAGAGAGATGTGATCAAGGGAGATTTAGTACTTGATAATAAGATTATCGACTGCGAGCTGCATCCTAAGGAGAAAGGTATTTATGAGGTAGTTATTGAGGATGAATCAGCAGTAGGCGTAGAGCCGGGTTCTACACACAAGATTCTTCTGCATGTAAACGGTTCCCTCATCCGTATGGACCAGAACAGTCCTTACAGCTTTGATAATCCTATCCGTAAGATTGACAGCGTTGAAGTTATTAAGCTGCCTGAGGACGGACTTTGCGGTCAGGCCTGCGTGGCTATGTTAGCAGGCGTTACAATTGCCGATGTAATCAGCGTTATGGATTGCCGCGAATGGCAGGCTACTATGGGACGTGTTATTTCAGCGCTTAATTATTATGGTATCGACCATACAGATATCATTGTATACACAGAAGGAAGAGAAACCGTACTTCCTAAATGTGCGATCCTGATGGAGAAGATGGGACGTTTCTGCCACTATCTTGTACATTATGACGGAAGATATTATGATTCTAACTTAGGTGAGATTGCAGAGTATGATACCAGCAAGCTGCTTGGTTATCTGGAAATCAAATGCTAAGACAGAGTAATTGCCAATAAAATAATGAATCTATAGACCGGATATGGCATGGCGCCTGTCCGGTCTTTGGTTTACATAATGTGAACAAGTAATAATACTTAAAAAAACTCTTTCCAACAAGGCGAAACTGTGTTATACTAGTGCAAATTGTGAAAATAATTAATCATAAAAGTATTTTTGGCAGGCTGCAGTTTTTTTGCAGACTGCGATGACATAAGGAGGAATACATACTATGAAACATATCAAAACACTTACAACCAGAGATTTGAAAGAATCCATGAAAAAAGGCGGCTGCGGAGAGTGTCAGACATCCTGCCAGTCAGCTTGCAAGACATCCTGTACAGTTGGAAATCAGAGCTGCGAGCACGCAAAATAGGCTGATAGACTGTCAAATTATGTGTTTGTAAGCAGCGATTTAAGTCGCTGCTTATTATAGTGCGTCCGTCGGGCGTGCATTAAAAAGGAGAGCGTTCTTCGTGATACATCAATATAAAAATAATGGCTACAATATTGTACTGGACGTAAACAGCGGAAGCGTACACGTAGTCGATGAAATTGTTTATGATGTCATACCGGTAGTTGAACAGCTTATCAAAGAGCATGTGACAGATAAAGACGAGATGTTAGACAGGCTTAAGAATCTTAAGCTCTCAAAAAGTGAAGATTTAAGTAAATTTTCACAGGAACTGCTTGAAGAAGCGTTGGATGAGATTTTAGAGCTTAGAGATGCAGGACTGCTTTTTACGGAAGATATCTATGAGAAGTATATTGCGGATTTTGATAACAGGGGAACCATTGTCAAGGCGCTCTGTCTGCATATTGCCCATGACTGCAACCTTGCGTGTAAGTATTGCTTTGCAGAGGAAGGTGAGTATCATGGCAGACGTGCGCTGATGAGCTTTGAAGTTGGTAAGAAGGCATTGGACTTTTTGGTTGCCAATTCAGGAAACCGTGTCAATCTGGAAGTAGACTTCTTTGGAGGCGAACCGCTGCTTAACTGGGAAGTTGTCAAACAGCTTGTAGAGTATGGCAGAAGCATTGAAAAAGAGCATAATAAAAAATTCCGGTTTACACTTACAACGAATGGAATTCTATTAAATGATGAAATAATGGAATTTGTCAACCGGGAGATGGGAAACATAGTCTTAAGCATTGACGGAAGAAAAGAAGTCAATGACAGGATGCGGCCACATCGCGGCGGCCAGGGAAGTTACGATGAGATCGTTCCTAAATTTAAGAAGGCTGCCGACAGCAGAAATCAGATGAATTATTATGTGCGGGGTACTTATACACATAACAATAAGGATTTCTCGCAGGACGTTAAGCATCTTGCAGATCTTGGCTTTGAGCAGATTTCCGTAGAACCCGTGGTTGCGGCGGAAACTGAGGATTACGCACTCCGTGAGGAGGATGTTCCGGCTTTATTGGAAGAGTATGACAAACTTGCGCTAGAATATTTAAAGAGAAGAAAAGAAGGAAAGGCTTTCAATTTCTTTCATTTTATGATAGATTTAAAAGGCGGGCCTTGTGTTGCCAAGAGACTTTCGGGCTGCGGTTCGGGAAATGAGTATCTGGCAGTCACGCCCTGGGGCGATTTTTATCCATGTCATCAGTTTGTCGGGAACGAAGATTTCCTTATGGGAAATGTTGATGATGGCATTATCCGTGAGGATATCAGAACTGAGTTTAAAAATTGCAATGTTTATACGAAAGAAAAATGCAGAGATTGTTTTGCCAAATTCTATTGCAGCGGTGGCTGCAGCGCCAATTCCTATCAATTTAACGGAAAGATTAACGGCGTATACGAACTTGGCTGTAAATTGCAGAGAAAGCGCATTGAATGTGCGATTATGATAAAAGCGGCGCTTGCCGATGACGAAGAAAAGGAGAGTTAAAAATGAAAAAGAGTAAAGCAATAATTTATCTGATTGTCTTTGCACTGGTACTTGCCGGCTGCGGTCTTATGTCGGTATTCGGTGTAGGTGCTGATAAGTCAGGCTCCGCCTCAAGCATTAAGCTGGGACTTGACCTTGCGGGAGGCGTAAGTATCACATATCAGGTAGTAGGTGAAGAGAAACCTGATAAGGAAGATATGAGTGATACAATTTATAAATTGCAGCAGCGTGTTGAGAATTACAGTACGGAAGCTCAGGTATATCAGGAAGGCGATGACAGAATCAACATTGAGATACCGGGTGTTTCGGATGCCAACGCTATTTTGGAAGAGCTTGGACAGCCGGGTACTTTGTATTTTATTTCCCAGAAGGACAGCGAGGGAAACGATAACTATCAGTCAGGTTATACAATTGACGATAGTGGAAATCTTGTAATTGGCACTACTCTTAATAAATCTATAGATGAACTTATTGAAGATGGTTCAATCGTTATTACGGGTTCAGAGGTAGTAAGCGCACAGGCAGGATCACAGCAGGATCAAATGCAGAATTCCGAATATGTGGTTTCACTTACATTGAATGATACAGGAACACAGGCATTTGCCGAAGCAACCGCTACGGCCTATGCAGCGGGAGAGTCTATAGGAATTTACTATGACGGAGAAATTGTAAGCGCACCTAACGTAAATGCAGTTATTAATGACGGAAGGGCGATCATTACCGGTCAGGATAGTTTTGAAGAGGCAGAGAAGCTTGCTTCAACAATTCGTATCGGTGGTCTTAAACTTGAACTTGAAGAATTACGTTCCAATGTAGTCGGAGCACAGCTTGGATCAGATGCGATCAGAACAAGTCTTATTGCAGCGGCAGTTGGTTTCGCACTTGTTGTTATTTTCATGATTGCGGTTTATTATGTACCAGGTATTGCAGCTAGTATTGCACTATGTTTATATACTGCGCTTATGATCATTTTGATGGATGCTTTTGAAGTTACGCTTACCTTACCTGGTATTGCAGGTATTATCCTTTCGATTGGTATGGCGGTGGATGCAAACGTTATTATATTTGCACGTATTAAAGAAGAACTTGCGGCGGGAAAGGCAGTCCAGTCAGCAATTAAGACCGGTTTCTCCAAAGCGCTTTCAGCTATTTTGGATGGTAATATTACTACACTTATTGCAGCTGCGGTATTGGCAATAAAGGGAACAGGAAGCATAAGAGGTTTTGCACAGACTCTTGCACTTGGTATTATCCTTTCAATGTTCACAGCACTTGTTATAACAAGATTTTTATTAAATGCGTTCTATGCGCTTGGTGTTCAGAATCCTAAGGCATATGGTATTATTAAAGAGGCAAAGCCGATGCAGATCCTCTCAAAGAAAAATGTGTTCTTTGTAATTTCAGGCGTGGTTATTATTGCAGGTTTTGTGGTTATGGGAGTACAGCAGGCTACAAACGGAGCACCGCTCAATTACAGTCTTGAATTTGTAGGCGGTACTTCTACTACGGTAACCATGAATGAGGATATGACGATAGAACAAATAGATTCAGACGTAGTTCCGTATATTGAGGATATAACCGGAGACGGAAACGTACAGGTAACTAAGGTTGCAGGATCTAATCAGATTATTATCAAGACCAGAACACTTAGTGTAGATGAAAGAGAAGAGTTTACGGATGTAATGGTAAATAATTTCGATGTTGATGAAGAATCTATTACGGCTGAGACAATAAGCGCAACAGTAAGTTCCGAGATGAAATCGGATGCAATTATTGCAATCGTGGTAGCAGCTATCTGTATGCTTATTTATATCTGGTTCAGATTTAAGGATATCCGTTTCGGTGCAGGCGCAGTTATGGCATTGTTACACGACGTCCTTGTAGTGCTTGCATTCTATGCAATTGTAAGAGTATCTGTCGGCAATACCTTTATTGCCTGCATGTTGACAATAGTTGGTTATTCAATTAACGCAACAATCGTTATCTTTGACCGTATTCGTGAGAATATGGCAGGCATGGGAAGAAAAGACAGTTTAGAGGAGGTTGTGAACAGAAGTATTTCACAGACCTTATCAAGAAGTATATTTACTTCCCTGACAACCTTCTTCATGGTGGCGGCACTTGAAGTATTTGGTGTTTCATCAATCAGAGAGTTCGCGCTGCCTTTGATAGCAGGTATTATCTGCGGTACCTATTCATCCATCTTCTTAGCAGGTTCTTTCTGGTACCTGATGCGTACTAAGGTGGGCAATAAAGAAAATGCTGCCAAGTCAGCTAAATAATAAGTAAAATGAAACGTTTTATAGAATATCTAATAAAAAGCATAGCCGTATTAGGCATATCAATATTAGCAGGAGCCATCCTGCTAATATTGGTTTATATGCTTCCTACGCATGAAATGAAAAATAATGTTCAGCGTTCTACGCCCATTTATGATTACGAGGGCGTATATCCGCAGCTTATGTCCGGATATAAAATGTCCCAGCTTGATAATTGTACGGATGCATACATGCTTTTAAATGCGATTTTTCCAGGAACAGGAAATGTGGTAAAAGACGCCATGTGGGTAAACCGCATTGAGTATTATGACAGAAATCCGGTGGGTTCGCTGACAGACTATGCAAATGATGTAGCTAAGGAGAATTATACGGATAATTACCAAAGATATTGGCATGGTTATCTGGTTATTTTGAAACCGCTGCTTTTGTTTTTTGATGTAAGTGACATTCGTGTCATTAATATGTTTGTTTTCTTTGCTTTGCTGTTGTATATTATGTGGCTGATGATAGATAGCGGATTGAAGCAGTATATTCTACCCTTTGCATTTGTAATGCTGCTTATGAACCCGCTGGCAATTCCCCTTTCTTTTCAATTTTCAACAGTAAGCTATATTATGCTTATTTCCGTGATAGTGGTACTTAAGAAAACGAAATGGGATAATAAACAACAGTTGTTATTTTTTGTGTTGATTGGAATTGTCACAGCTTATTTTGACTTCCTTACATTTCCGCTTGTAGGTTTGTATTTCCCGATGATATTTATGTTAATGAAAGAAAAATCATGGAAAAGCGAAACAGGGCTTGTGGTTGCAGGAAGTATATCATGGATAATCGGCTATGGCGGAATGTGGGCTGGAAAATGGCTTGTAGGAAGCATTCTGACCGGAAGCAATATGTTTAAAAGCGCCCTATACAGGGCCAATCATTATACCAATATGGTAGATAACGGTGAAAAGGTAAATTATCTGCAGGTAATTATTAAAAATGTGCAGGTATTTATAAAATGGCCTATTGTAATCGCTATGGCAGCGATTTTGATTTATATGGCGTTTCGTTTTATAAAGGCTTGGAAGTCAGGAAAAACAGGGGAAAATTCATATGTTGGAATTATTCCGTTTGTTATAATTGCGATTGCACCTATATGCTGGTATATTTTGTCAGGAACACATTCCTATAGGCATTACTGGTTCACTTACAGGCAGTTGTGTGTCAGCATTTTTGCCATGTTATCGGGCATAGTGCGGCTATATATGAAGAATATTAAAATTGAAACAGGGTTTTAATGTATAGATTGCGATAGCAGCATGGAGGATTGGCTATAAATATGGAAACGAAAGACGATTTTATAGTAGAAGGATATCGCTTTGCCACATTGGCGGATGCCGAAACCGCAAGGCTGGATGCAAAAAGGGTGAAAGCTCTGGAGGATAATCTTGATTACAGGAAACCGCAGAATGTTCTGGCGCTATATCATAAAGCGCTGGATACTAAAATTTTTCAAACTCCTATTGGCTTCACCTATTTGATAAAGATACAAGACCGTCTTAGACGCTGCGGTATTGCACCGGAGAATATAAGGCCGATTCAGCTTAATACCACTTTTACGAATAAGACGGAAGCTAATCGTTCCATAAGACGGAGCATTGCGGCAAGGCAGCCGGAGTATAAGGGGAGATTTATAGCTTCAATATGTATAAATATACTTATGGTTGTGATGATCATAGCGATGTTTGTAATTGCGTTGGAAAGTGATCATCCAAACATAATTAATTACAAAAGGGAAGTAGTCAATGAATACTCCGAGTGGGAGCAGGAACTTACGGAAAGAGAGCAGGCAGTCCGTGCAGCGGAAAGGGAAGTCGGGATTACCCCCTGAATACGAATGATTACTGTAAAAATATGAAAGGATAGGCTGTGAATGGATAAACTGAAAATTTTAGTTGTTGATGATGAAAGCCGTATGCGTAAGCTTGTCAAAGACTTTTTATTCAAAAGCAATTATGAAGTTATAGAAGCTCAGGACGGCGTACAGGCATTGGACATTTTCTTTGAGCATAATGATATTGCGCTGATCATATTGGATGTTATGATGCCCAATATGGACGGTTGGAATGTATGCAGGGAAATACGTGCTTATTCCAAGGTGCCAATAATTATGTTAACCGCTAAATCCGATGAAAGGGATGAGCTGTTAGGCTTTGAACTTGGTATAGACGAATATATTTCCAAGCCGTTCAGCCCTAAAATTCTGGTGGCGCGGGTAGAAGCAATTCTGCGTCGGACAAATCAGCTTACATCAGATGAAATCTTAGAAGCCGGCGGTATTACGATTAACAAAGCGGCACACATTGTTAAAGTGGACGGAGAACAGGTAGAACTCAGCTATAAGGAGTTTGAGCTGCTTTCGTATTTTCTCGAAAACGAGGGCTTGGCTTTGTCGAGGGAGAAGATACTTAACAGTGTATGGAATTATGATTATTTCGGGGATGCCAGAACAATAGATACCCATGTAAAAAAATTGCGCAGTAAAATGGGACCAAAAGGTGATATGATTAAGACGATTTGGGGCATGGGGTATAAGTTTGAAACCCAATAGAATAATATGAAGACACCAAAGCAATATGAATTACAAGATGGGATTATTTATTATATTGAAACTGCCCGTAGAGATGTTAGATCAGATACCTCTATTTGCATAACTGCCTATGAGGGAACGGCAGAGTTTCTTGCTATTCCGTCACAGATAGATAATAAGACCGTGACCGCAATCGCCAAAAAGGCTTTTTGGGGCAATAGATATCTGCAGCATATCGTACTTCCGGATACGCTGGATTTTGTTGGCAGCTGGGCATTTTCTGCCTGCTATATGCTTCGGGATATAACCCTGCCTTATAATGAAATTAATTTTGAAAAGCAGATATTTCATAAGTCGGAGAAACTGAACGATATTTTTATTTCTGATTCTATTATGGAAAAAGATAAGGCACTTCCTAAGCTGCTTGCTATGGCAGTGACTGCACTGGAGGCGGAATATCTGCTTAACCCAATACAGGCTGGGAGCGATAATTGGTATCAGAATCTGGATTCCAAGATTCTTACGGTACTTAACGAATCAGAGGAGAGCGCACTGAAAAATCTGGTATACTGCGCAGAGGAGGATATGGGCGCCAAACAAGAGACATGCTTGAAGAAGCTTGCATATAAAAAGTCAGGAATTGCATTTATGCGCCTTATATATTCAAATAAAATAGCTGGTGTTATGAAAAAGAAACTTACAGACTTTTTACTGAAAAGGACTAAAGGCTGTAAGGATGAGTCTGCGTGGGAGTTTGTAAAAGAAAGCCGCTGCATGGGACTGCAGTATTGCGATAAATTGTTTGAAATTAACGGAATTAATGAAGAAAATATAAATGAGATTTTGGATGATTTGGGGGAGGATAATGTTGAACTCAAAGCCTACTTACTAAAAAAGTGGCAGGGCAGAGGGCAGGACGTAGATATATGGGAATCACTTGAATTTAAATAACAGGAGTTTGATGAGTATGCAAATAAAGCAAAATGGGGAGAATATTTCTCTTGAACAGATAGATGAGGCGAATTTAGAGCAGGTAATATCTATGTTAGACGGCTTTGCATCTTCGGATGCCAGTAGATTAAAAATCGCTGTATCAGATGAATATGCACAAGGTGAGGTCAAAAAACAGTATCATCATGGACGTTGTGATATTGGCAGCCCCTGGGCCAGAGGCTGTGCCTTTGACGTACTTGAGGATTAGACCTGGGTATATATGGGTTATATTGAAAGGAAAAGTATGAAATATTCCATAAAAAAACAGTTTGCAGGTGTTTTATGCCTTTTAATGATAGGAACGATAATTTTGTGTTGGTTTATTAATAATACGTTCCTTGAAGATTATTATATAAGAAACAAGCAGACGGTCCTTATGAATACCTATAATTACATGAACCTTGCATCTAATGAGGGACAGATTAGTACGGAAGAATTTGACATTGAGTTTCAGAAAATCTGCGGCAGGAATAATATAAGCTTTATTCTTCTGGATGCGGAAACCCATACGCTTAAGACCTCCGAGGATGATCGCGAGAGGTTGAGCAGAAGGCTTTTGGATAATTTGTTTGATAATGTAAATTATGACAATATCAATGTACTGGAAAAAGGAAGTAACTACGAAATCAGAATAACCTTAGACGACAGAACTAAGACCGAATATATGGAAATGTGGGGAGTACTTGACAACGGTCATCTTTTTTTGTTCCAGAATCCGATTGAAAGTATTAAAGAAAGCGTAAAGTTAGCCAATCGTTTCCTTGCATATGTAGGGGTTATCGCAGCCGTTCTTGGCGCTATAACCGGGATGTGGGTATCCGGTAAAATTGCCAGACCGATAATGGAACTCACCCAGATATCCGAGCGCATGATACATCTTGACTTTGACGCCAAATACAGCGGTAACAGCAAGACGGAAATTGCGCTTCTTGGACATAACATAAACGAACTTTCCTATACTCTTGAGAAAACAATTTCAGAATTAAAAACCGCCAATAACGAGCTGCAAAGAGATATAGAGCGCAAAAATGAAATTGACGAAATGCGTAAGGAATTCCTTTCCAACGTATCTCATGAGTTAAAAACTCCGATCGCACTTATACAAGGATACGCGGAAGGGTTAAAAGAAGGTATTAATGATGATGCTGAGAGCAGGGAATTTTACTGCGACGTAATTATGGATGAGTCTGCGAAGATGAATCTTATGGTCAAGAAACTCTTGACGTTAAATCAGCTTGAGTTTGGTAATGACGCTGTGACGATGGAACGTTTTGACGTTGTTTCTCTTATCCAAAACTATATTCATTCGGCAGAAATTTTGACAAGACAAAAGGAAATTTCGGTGCGAATGCAGGCCTACGAGCCGATTTATGTATGGGCAGATGAGTTTAAGACAGAAGAAGTTTTCATGAACTATTTCAGTAATGCCATCAATTATGTCTTATATGAAAAAATTATTGATGTAAAGCTTCATAAGCTTGAAAATAAAGTCAGAATATCGGTATTTAATACCGGAAATCCTATACCGGAAGAGAGCCTTGAGCACCTTTGGGAAAAATTTTATAAGGTGGATAAGGCAAGGACAAGGGAGTATGGCGGCAGCGGCATCGGATTATCTATTGTCAAAGCGATAATGGAGTCTATGGGGCAGGAATATGGTGTGATAAATTACGATAACGGAGTGGAGTTCTGGTTTGAGCTTGAAATGGCATAGATAGAAAAATCATTTGTCATAATATAAATTATGGGGTATAATATAAATTGTCTGTGATGGTATATTTTACTTCATGACAATAGAAAGTTCGCAGAGCGTTATTTTTATTGTATAAAATAAATATATTAGGGAGAATGTGGTTTAAGTGAAAAAGATAAGTATTTTATTGTGCAGTATAGGTATTGCCTGCGCGCTTACAGGCTGTGGGGATGTTATGCCGGAGTTGACACAGGAAGAGAATGATATTATTACGGAGTACGCAGTGGGGCTTTTGCTCAAATATGATAAATATCATAGTAGCCATTTAGTTGATCTGACTGCGTATGAGGAGGAACAAGACAGCGCTAAAGCGGAAGAATTAGAAGAAGAGAATAGTGTTGAACCGGAAGAAATTCAGGACGAGCCATCTGCAGATAATACTGAGGTTATAGATGTCAGTGAAGAATATTCGGCATCTTCCATAGAAGAGTTTTATGGAATAGAAGGATTTTCATTTCAATATACAGGCTATGAATTAAAGAGTGAATATCCCGATGCAACGCAGGATAGCGCAGATGCCTTTTTTGCAATGCAGGCAACGCCGGGGACGCAACTACTGGTGTTAAAATTCCAGGCAGCAAATAACAGCGGCATGGAACGGGAATTAAATATGTTAAACTACGGAATGAAATCAAGAGTATCAGTGAATGATGAGGCTTCTAAGAGCGTATTGTCTACCATGTTGTTAAATGATATACAGACTTACAAAGGTACACTTGAAGCAAACGCATCGACAGAGCTGGTTGCTATTGTTGAAGTGCCTGAAGGAACTAATGTAGGAAGTATCGCAATCCAGCTTAGAAGCGATGACAACAGTACGTTGATTTCGTTGCAATAATAACCCTATAAAATAATTTGAAAAAATTAAAAAAAAATCAAAATTCATCAAAATTTATCAGATTTTCTGTTGACAATACCATTTTATGGTGATATACTCAATTTCGTTGCGGCGTAATAAATTTATTATGAGTGCAACAACAGTACCTTGACAAACAAACAGTAATGCAACCCTGAAAATTCAAGAGAATTTCAGAAAAGCAAGAACGAAAAGCAACAAACAGTATAACGGAAACAAGAGAAGCCAAGGTTATCTTGTTG
>JAAUZJ010000046.1 GCA_014804695.1 Lachnospiraceae bacterium | reverse complement strand
AAATATATGTACCAACCATTGTATAAACAAATTCCCCAAATCAACAAAATTGTCAGATAATTTAATGCATCAACCATAACATCAATAACACACCATTCAACATATGCCACCAATCACACCATAAGCCCAATTCATATTATATGCCCCAAATCCACCAATCACATCATAACACCTTATTCCTCCTACTATTTATATCCTCCAATATTATATGCTGAGCTTGATATGAATACAAATAGAAGCACCACATTTGACTGTGATGCTTCCTTATATGATAACCGTTTGTTCACTAGCACTACTTGACAGGTAGGTAACATAGCAACACCGGTCAAGGTTGTCTTGTTACTATGCTACTAATGATACAATCGGGTCATATCAACACTTTATAAATATCCGATAAATTCGAGAAATGCTGATTTACAACGTAAATTACTAAATCTTATCTGTCCATACTCATATGCCTCTTTTAATCTTTTGAAGTTAGCCACTTTTGATGTTAATAACAACATATTAGGCATATAGTCTTCAGTAGTCAATGAGTATGTTTGTACAGTTTCAGGAGCTTTTAATTGTGTGATGTATACATACCCAGTCTCCATTCCATACCACACTGAATACCTTTGATTCATATAAATGAGTTCATACCAACAATTAAGTTTACCAGTTGGTTTTTCAATGAAATTATCATTATCACGAAGGAACTCATTATCTATTGCATATGCAGCATATTTTGTTCCTTCGATTAACTTTCCGAACCTAGTATCTTTCTTTTTTTCTATAAATGCTTGGTTCGTATACATTTGTACGCATACCTCATCCTTGTTAATAAACTTTTGACCAGGACGAGGTCTAATATCAAAATATACAAAGTAAGGATTAATTGAACTGATTGCATTTGAAATAAACAGAACAATCACATCTCTTGTACGTGCAATCGTCTCATAAAGGTCAAGGAATACAGTAACCTCGTCCTTCAGATATCTATATGTACCCTTATCAATAATGAACTCATCGAATATAATCAATGAAACATCTGGGTACGATGTACTCTTATTTTTAGATGAGGTGGACAGCTGTATATAATAGCCAGCCACCTCATCATCTATAAGGAAGCAACCGTTCTTAACATCGAATGTGTGTCCTTCAAAATATCCTTCTTTAATTACGTCACTAAAATAGTTTTGTATAGTCTCAAGTTCAGTTCCATAACGTCTAACATACACGAATTGTTGCCTCTTTTTTAGCCACTTGTTAATTGCTAGAAGCTTAGCACCGAAACTCTTACCTGCACCTCTATTGCCAACAACAAAGTTATATAGCTTATTATGTGATAATAGTTGTGAAGGATTCCAGTATATACTATTACTGCTCATATCTTTTCAACTCCCAAAAAGTCTAATACGCCTACACCCTGTCTTATTACTGTTTGTGATGTTTCTTGTGTCCATCCACTATCTGTATAATTAAAATTACAACTTGGTGACTGTCCACCATAGCCCATAACAATAAATGGATTACAACATCTATTTGGCAGGTCTGGGTTACTAATATTATTAAGTCTTATTTTGACTTCTGTTGGGTTAAATAAATCTTTTGAAATGTATGTCAGTGGTTCAACAGGATCAGCAAATACCCACTCCCATACACCAGGAGTACCTTGTAATTGATTATCTGCACCAAATATAGGTAACTCTGAAAATATTCGTTGTGTTACTTCGTCTAAACCTAAAAGTTCATCAGTTATTTTTAGTAATGATCTTATATTAGCTTTTATATTACTTAAAGGAGTTACTCCATAGTGATGTCCACTTTGGTATCCATCTCCCTTATTATATTGTATAATGTTCGTACCACTTGTTACAGATGCTACATTTTGGACTACTTGAATACCGTTTAATGGACTTGCTACCGATGTACCAGTGGCGAGTCCAGCTGCTTGCATTAAATAATATAAACCACCTTGTGTACCAGTATTACGCCACTCCATAACGTCAAGTCCATAATCATTGTAAAAATATTTAGATACTCCGTCTGTCTTAGAGTTATTGCTTGCTAACATATTTGTTGAAAATACTAAAAACATATAATGTTTATATCTATATCCAGTAGGTATACCGGGTACATTCCAGTCTTTGCCACTATAAAATCCAGGTCCAGTGAACTGATATATACTTTGACCCCGAACTTCAATCGGATTTTTATATATGAGTTGACCACTTGCTAATGAAACAAAGTCAGCTATATTTACGTTTTTTGGTATTTGTAGTATAGGTATATAATCAGTTAAACCTGTGCCTCTAATTGTTCCCTGCATATTCAACCCCCACGAATACTAAATTTGCGTTGCCTGTACCGTCACTTATAAAATAAAACTCAAATGGTTTTATACAATCGTAAACAGCATCTGTACCTTCAGCAAAGAATACAGATGGGTCTATATACCAGTGTATTTGTCCATCATCCCCAGGCTCTTCTTGCGCAATTACACTGCACTTATTAAGGTTTATTACAGTATTATATCCAGGCTCCCAGCCAGGAATATATGCGAATTTATTTGCAACCTCCTCGCTATATCCTACGTCAGTTGCACTAGGAATATCAATGAGTGAGCGAACTTGTGATATTATATCTTTGCAACAGTATGTATATCTATTACTATAGTAAGCAGGCTTCTCATAGTCTTGTGGTATAAAGTATCTTAATATAGCATCTTGTATCTCAATGTATAACTCTAGTCTTAATAACTGATCGGTTGCTTCGTTATCAAAGAATTTTTTTGTATTGAATGAGAAACTTAATTTTTTTAATAAGTCTGACCCAGATTTTTTAATTTTGTCGATAGCAGGTTTATCTAGGTCCACCTTTAATTTACGTGCAGACTTATTTAAATCAACAGTATTTTTACTGATATCTTTAGCTAAATTTACTGTCTCTCCTGTTAGTCCACCTGGTTTATCTAAACTTACAACTAAACTAGAAAATTCGTCAGATGCTGATTTAGATAAGTCAGTTGTGTATGTAAAATCAGTTAAACTGTCAGTCAGTTGCGCAAGCTTGCTTAAGTTTATTTTATCAGTTGCAGACCAGTCAGATGTGTCAATAGCTTCTATAGCTTCTTTTAAATCAACTGACTCTTTATTTAAGCTTACTAATCTTTTTGTAATATCGTCTATATTATTAATAGTTACGCCTTCAGCTACAGTCTTACCAAGCCACACCTTTGTTTGCATAGCATCCTCCAGTGTTTGTTGGTCAATGAATGTAGAGAACAGGAACTGACCTACATTTTTTAATAGGTCTATATGATCCTCTACTACTGCTGTACTATACCCCACGTAATCATGAGCTTCGAAAGCAGAGTAATCATCTACACGTACCCAAGATTGACGCAATGTTTGCACTAAATTTTGTGACCAAGTGTCAGCTATAAACCCTACCAAGTCTAATCCAGTTAGTATGCCTACAGCTACTCCATCACTAGCAGATTTTACGAACAATTTAGGCCACTCTAAAAAACTTGTATTAAATCGCTTGAAAGTGTTGAAGAGTGTTGTGGCATCTATCATAGGCCACACAAAAAATTTATATTGATATTTTGCTTCTTGTAACTCTTCATGTGTGAACTGCTTGCTTGCTGCCCTGTATGTGCCATTTGCATCTTGGAATAGGTACATCTCGGTTCCGTCAAACACTATTGGTTGTTTTTTAATAAGGAACCCGTTAAAACAATAGTTCAATAGACCATCCCCTAGGAGTATCTTGGCAATAGCACCATAGCCTCCGGACGCAATAGCTGCAATATCATCTGTATCAAGAGTATTTAGTGAGAAACAACCAAGAGGAGCCACATCCCAACCAGAAGGTACTACTGGTGTGAGTGGTCCTTTGACGTTAAAATTTGTTACGCCTAGTGGTATTTTATTATTACTGAATGGATTTATTAACATTATGATACCTCGTATTCAGTCGACATGACAATCGGGTCACCTTCAACAGGCTCATATTCACCCAAGTCAATAACTTTTAAATTATATATATCATCTACATAACAATGTATTCTTTGTAGTGTAGCTATATTCTTATTTGATAAATAATAAACTAAATCAATGAATGGTAATTGTTCTGCTCCTAAATCAACTATACTTAAATTGTAAATACCGTCCATATAAGGTAACGGATATGGTAATTTTTGTTCAGGCTCTGGTGGTATAGGAGGTTCCCCACCAGGAATTGCGGCGTAAGGGTACTGAGCCTGATAATGAGTGTGCATTATATACACTGCTAATTTATTTCTACCAGTTGCAGATACCCTTACACCTTTCACAGTAACCTCCTATTTACAACAATGTTCACATCCACAATCACACTTTGGTGGTTCAATGTTTGTTCCTTGTTTATATCCATTTAGTCCTTTGTTTTTTATAATGCTTGGGAAGTCCACTCTACACACATCATAGTCCACAGGAGTGCTCCCAGTTTGAATCATGTGAATGTGTGAAGGACGTCCTTCGAATGAACTATTACTATAATCAGCTAACCAACATGAATATTGTGTTAAACCACTGTAATATCTTTTGTAAAAGTCTTTGTTACAATAGTATCCAGCAAAACCACCAAGCTCCTCTATTCTATCACAGAATGCCTTTGTAAATTTAATGACATCATCTTTAGTCATATCACGTCCAGTTTGTTTTTTAAAATACTTTTGTGAATCATACTCCAAGTCAAAATAGAATGGATAATCAGGCTTGAATACATCTCCACGTTCAGTTGATAAGCAAGCCATCCAACAATAGTCTGCCTCTTTACGTGCCTCTGCCTCAGTAGTTGCATAGCTAAACCAGTATACGCCCCAGTGTTGCATCATGTCTATTGTGTTAGCAATTTTTTTGTGTTGCTGGAATTTATCGTCTATATTGTTCTTACCGTATCCCGCACGCAAAATAACGAAATCTTTACCTGCACCGTACTTTTGTAAGTCACCCCAATTTTGATGCTTGGATACATCCAGACCGTATTTAATCATTTTGTACCTCCATTGTTGATGAATTGCTGTACCAGTATTTGTAACTCGTTAATAGCCACATTCAATTTTGCCAATGCATCAGTGATTTTTTCAGTCTCTTCTTTGTGACGTGTATCTTGCTTATCATTCATCCAAAACATCAGTAAACACATAACAATAGGAAAGCCTACTGTGCTAATAGCTGTAACAACCTCATTCATATTATGCACCTCCTATAATATATTTAATAATATCAGTTGACGGGTCTAACCATCCGTCACGCTCTTCGTCTACGTATGTGCTTATGAAATACTTTTGCATCTTTTCAACAACAGTATAAACTGGACTGTATGGATTTTTATCTAAATAGTCTAGTATGCGTAACAATTTGTCGAATGCGCTTATTGTTGCATCTGAACGTGTAACCTCTATTGACTCCTCAACAGTCTTATCATTGTGTCCCACGCTTGTGCTATTATCAGATGTATTTTGTGTTTTATCAACTGTTTGGTTACTTGTTAAATTATTTGTACCATTATCAGTCTCTGTACCAGTTGTAGTTCCTTGTAAATTATCAGTACGTGTATTATCAACTGTATTGGTTTGCGTACCAGTATTTTTAGTAGTCGAATTGTTCCCAAGGTCCCTCGTTTCAGTCCTGTGATTATCATTTGCACCAGATGCATATGTATAATTAAATACAGGATCTACTCCTTGTGACACGTTTGACTGTGGATAGTCTGAAACTATATTACGGTCAGCTACGCCAACAGTACCAGTTTCAGCTCCAGTTGTATTTGATGTTAAATCATCAGTGCGTTCAGATGTACCCTCCATTTTTTGAGTACCTGTATTGGTTGTAGTTGTATCAACGTCCTTCGTATTTTTTGTTGTTTGTTCAGAAGTTGCTTCGTTTGTAACTTTATCAATGACTGAACCAGTTCGGTCAGTTTTGTTATCAAGAGTCGTCATGTCAGATAAATCACGCTTGGTATTTGTTGAACCAGTAAGTGTGACATCAGCTTGAATGAGTCCTTTGTATTCGTCCTGTACAGTGGACAAATAGTCAAAATACTTATTTAACTCATAATAAAGAGCGCTACGAAAGACCTCCTTCTTTGTATGGAAGATTTCTCTATTTAGATACCTACGTATGAACGCTTGTATAAACTCAAGAGCTATTGCTTGCTGTAAGTCACCTTCGAATAAATTATAATAGTCAGAAAATAACCAAGCCGTAAATTGTGGAAGTCCCTCATTTTGCACATCCGAACTTAATTCAGATGCTAATTCATAAATTGTTTTGTATTTATTCTTCATCGTTACCTCCACCTAATTTATCATTAATGCTGGTATTATCTTCTATTACAGGCTGTAAATAATCATTTAGTTCAACATCTATATTTAAACCAAACTGTTTATTTACAGTTTCACAAAATAGCTTATAATTTTCAAGACGTACATCTAAATTAAGGTCAGCCATCTCGTTGTTGCTTGTAACCTCATCAACCAAGAGTCTCTCTTTTTTATCTTGATTGACAGCAGATTGAATGCCTAAAATACTACGAATCTGACTCTCCAGATTATTATAATGATTCCAGAGAGACTGTAATGCACCTTCCCTAACATTTGTAGGTAAAACCTCAAACATATTAGGAGTTGCACTCTTATTTGTTATGATGGCATCTCTATTAAAATCGATGTCATCTAGTATCTTTTTGACGCTACTCTTTTGGCTCTCATCGCAAACTATAAAGTAAGGAGTTTTCAATTTGCGAGCAGTCACATCCAGTGTACGCATAGTGCTTGATAATCGTTGAGCGTACAACAGTATATAGTTAAATATCGGGTACATCATATTATTATCACGGCATATTACAGCCTCTGCATCAGTATTATCCGTACCATACATATAGCATGTATATAGCTTATTGAATCCATTCCATCCATAACCATAAACGTATTCAGTCTCACCGTATATATTATATGCTTTGCCGTCAGGTACAGCGTTCAAACTGATGAATCCGAGTTCACTGTCCTTTGCAATCATAGCACGTCCAGACAGTATCAGACACAACTTGAAGTACCTCTCGTTGCACGTCTCTGGCAGTCCAGTAAAATGAATACTATTACATGCTAAATTGACTAACTCCATAATTGTATTTTGCATATCAAGACTATTTTCAAACTCTGTCAGTTTCTTTTCAGTAAGTTTACCCCAGCATGGTATCATGAATGGGAAGTATGAGTTTATCCACATATTATGCTGCCTCCTTAATTGGGTTGTCTGTCATAGCTTGATTATTAGGTGCAACATGCCATATACGTACGCCACTATTTAGTGTAGATGCAACCATATTCTCCAAGCTTAAGTCACCGTCTATTTTTACAACTGCATCTTTTGCTTGTACATAATTAAAATTAACACGTCCACTAAATACTTGAGATGTTAATGACTCATTCACTGCATAACCGTATTGTGTCAAAAAATTATCGAATCGTACTAAGTCATTATCGCTGAGACGTATTCTATAATCATAAAATACGTTACCCACTATATCTTGCAATGATGGTACTCTACCAAACATTATATTCGGTGTTTGTGATGCTATCTTTAATTGATTGTATGACATCTCATTTTGTATTTGTTGATTGTATAAACTGCCTAAACCACCAAATACTCCCCTTGGAGCACTTATGCCTCCGTTAACTGAACCCTGAGACTGGTATGTAACTCCATTTGGATTTTGTATTTGTTGATATAGTCCGCCTGCTTGACCAGTAACCGAAACTCCGTTACTTGACATTCCTAAGCCTATTAATGACCCTGCAAGACCCAGCATACTGTCAATGCCATTCATAACGTTACTTACACCCTGCATGTCTCTCTGTCGTTCTAGCATGTATGATTGCATACCAACGCCAGTCTGACTTGATGTTACGAGTGGTGCTCTTTGCCACACTGAACCTCCTACTAACCCCAGCATATGCACATTATTATTTTTAAAGTACACAGCTGGAAATATCCAAGGTTTACCGTTATATCTTATATCAGCAGTACACTTGTACTTTACTGAATTATTTTCGTCCACAATATTTTCAACTTTAAACTCACATGATTCACCAGAACATATAGAAAGCACGGTATATTTATTAAACTGTCCACTATATGCCTTCTTATTTTTTATATTAAGTTCTTTACCGTACTCTGTCTCTAAACTTGATGTAAACTCATATGCTACAGCCGGAAACTCTGTGACTTTTAATAAATCATTTGGATTATCTGCATTTATCCCTACACCGTATTCGGATGGAACTGTGTATGAATCTAATATAACGTTTGGTGCTCCTACTGCCAGAAGTGTTGTTATACTATCTCTAACTGTTTGATTTTCTAATGAATATAAACAAGTTCCAGGAGTTACAGTTTCAGCATACGTTATATCCCCTGTGTTTACAACTCCATTATCTTCATCTCCACCAAAGAACGCTTTAGGAATTTTATATTTTGTAAAGCTTGTTAATTTTGGTATGTCCGGTACAAAACATCCGAAAGGATTATCTTCTTCCTGTGACTCACCTTGTGTCCATTCATATAACTTTGATGTGTCTACTTCTTCACTAAGGTCAACAGTAGATAATACATATGAGAGTGGTACCTCACTTGTATTAGGGTTTGGATACATTCCGCCCTCGTCTAACTTGAATGACTCAGTGGCAACAAAAGGTTCATCTATTGTATTATCAAATAACTCATCATTGTTTACATGCCTTCTTACACACCACCCAGACACTACTTGTATATTTTGTACGCCTACACTTGTTATAACATCATAGAGGAGTGTTAGCTCTGCCACATTATCATTCAGCATGTTTATACCAGTTATCCAGTAACAATCATCCTCCCCAATTTTAGCATAATCACATGACATAATAGTCTCATAGGTTTGTGAAACACGTATACTAATTAAACCCCTAGACTGTTTAATTGCTATACTTGGACAAGTTACAGTTTCAAATGCACTTAAAATATTTTTATTATCCAGTACATTTGATGGAGTTATTCCGGTATTTTTGTATAATGTAACTGTTTTAACCACTATTTGACCTCCTCTCAATACCAAAATGAGGGTACCTAAATAAATTAAGTACCCCCACCTTTTATCTTACGCTGCTGGGCTATTCTTAAATACTACATAGTTATAATAGTAGTCCCAGTGAATGCCATTATTTGGACTGGACGCCCAGTAGTTCATATAGCGCCCTCTTGGGTTGTAAATAGGTATTACTTCGTACGGATTTTGCACCGTCTCGAATATAACGCCCTTATCAGCTAACACTGCAATCACATCAGCGTTAGGATCTTGCCAGTATATATCATCTTCGGTCAACTCTGCCGTAGCTGAGCCTTCAGTTGCACTGAAGCCAATCTCGTCTCCGAGAGGTCCATACACTGGGTATGCTCTAGTAGTAAACTCCTCATCAGTATAAGGAATGAGTCCTCCAAAGTTTGGTACCTCAACTATGTCAAGGTCCAATGACAACTTTTCTGGATTGAACGCACCAGCAAGAGTGTATACTGAGATAGCATTCATAATACCAGGTCTAACCAGTAATTTTAAACGACTACGGTCTTGTGTGGACTTAAACCCAGCTGGATTGAATGCCCCAGTCTGAGGTGCATTCACAATCAGAGATGTCACATTTTTAACTTGCAGAATGAATGCCTCGTATTGACTACTATCAGATGGTAAAGGATCTACAGAAACATCAGATGTATATACCTGTGTCTGCTTGAGCGGATGGTCTGTGCTGTTTAGCATAGAATTTAAACACTCTAATTTTTGCAGATATTTTTGGAGAGTATACCCATTACGCAACCCCTCCATAAGGCCTGCCATAGTCTCACTGATGCCATAGTTAGACACAAACATGTTCTTGAGCTGAAAGTCATCAGGAACAGTCAGCAAGCTTGCATAGTCAAGGTTCATCTTGAAGAAACGTTCCTCAATATCACCCTTACGCACAACGAATGGGTCAGGTGCATCTCCGTCCTTAAGGCCCTTCCAGCCTGGATTGATAGGCTTGACAGAACCCACACTCATACGCTGGGTAATACCACCGTAAGGCTGGTCATAGTATTCACCAAAGCCGTTGGACTCCAAAGGATCTTTAGCGTGACTGATGTTTACTACATTTAGCCAAACTCTAACTAATAGTCCATAAAAATCATTTACGAAGGTAGGGTCAATTTGTTTTAATGCCTCATAACCTTCAGTCGTCATCAACTGGTATGCATCTTGTGACACGTGTCCCTGGAAAGTGGGATACTTTGCCACAATACCGTTAATGATCTCTTTATTTGTTTGTACCGCCATCTTGAACCTCCTCTTTTAAATTGTTGACGAATTTTTCCCAAGCGTCAACTTCTTGTACCTCTTGTGTTTGTTGTACCGGCTGTGTTATTCGCAACGCAAGCTTTGCATTTGTGTCACGCAAGTCATTTACACTGTTTGTAAGTTTATCTTTATCTGCTTGTATTGTTATAAAATCTGCCTCATCTTTTGTTAATTGGTCATTCAATCGTACGAGTGCCTCACTAAACTTATCAGGATTAGCTAAGTCAGACACTATGCTATCATATGCAGATTTGGTCATATCAATACCTCCAAACTTTTATTTTATTATAACACACAATCACAAAAATGTCAATAATAAAGCCCTCCTAAAATAAAATTTAGGAGGGCTTGTATTACTCTAATGCTATATCAATCAATTCCGTATTAGTAAATTGTTCCCTTATTTTTGACTCTATGTATCCCTTTGGTGAACCATATATAAATCTTAGAATATATTTAGTATCACCTGTATATTCACTTATATCAAGTTCTATAGTTTTATATATACTTAAACAATCAATATACATGAGTTCAATTATTAGTATATTACCTACTCTTATACCCTTAAGTATATTATCAAATTCATCCCAGGTTAATACTTTATGGTATGATGTAACGTTAGTTTGTTTATGTGTTATACACAAAGCATCATCATTGTAACTTAATACATCCTTCATATTTTCCACCTCTCTTACATACTACTTAATAAATAGTGTATATAATTTATTCATACGCTCCATCCCCTAATAAATTGTAGAAATCCTCTAAACTATTATCCGCATCTCTCTCTGGAAACCTAGGTGTACCGTTTACTATACTACGAGCGTCAAGGATCCACCCTATATAATCAACTCCACTGTATCCTTCTAGTATATCAACAATTATATCGTTGATGAATGATTTCTCAATCATCACGAATAGTCTTCGAACGTCCTTCAGTCTAAAATCAACGCCTGGAAAACCAGTTGTAGAATTTATTATTATTTTTGCAAGTTGCTTGCATTGATGCATATCAAACCAATGCATCTCTTGTTTATCATATATCAATTTTGCTATATATAAATACTCCGGAATATTCATACGTTTATAATCATCAATACTCATGAGTTTTTCATCATATTCTATGATTTCCAGTGTAGTGTAAGGTCTATATAGCGTACCTTGACAGAACATATTATCACCAAAATGTATATCTTTAAGCATATAATCACAATAGTCTTTTGTAGTCTCATATTTAAACATATTTTTTAGTAACCACTGAATACTTGATAAATTAACTGCTTTGCTAACCATATTATATTCCCCCTTTTAAAGTATACTTAAGTGCTATACGAATAGCACCTTGACTGGTATGTTTAAGTACTATTTTACCAGGTATAGTTACTCCAATATGGAATGTGTCCCAAGTCAAATTATCCTTGACCTCATCATTCGCACCTGCTAGTATGAACTCTGTATGACCTTGAGATTGATATGCATATTGCTTGATACCTATGTGACGGATACAGTCAAACTCTGCCTCTATATCAAACTCTCCCAGTTGTTTGGAGGGCTTGAAGAATGATGGGGCTGACTCTCCAATCCAGTGGACTGCATCAGTATCTATTGCAACTATGCGTCCACCACCTGCATCCTTGCACTTGTGAGCGTATTTAATAATTAAATACCTTGCTATACTTGTTATGCAGGCTGCAAGTGGTACGTAACTAAAGCCGCTTCTATTATAGACTATTTTATTATTATCATCTTTTTTAGGTATAAACTTACCTTGTTTACGATCGTAAACTATTTTTTGCTTCAACCCAAACTTTCCGTATGAATTGACAGCAAAAGCTTTTGCTATCGCACGTAACGACTCTTCGTTATCATGCGACGCTTTCATTGACCACCAGTATTCAATAAAGTTTTTAAACACATCATTTGTAGTATCGAATACGTATCCATATTCATATTTGAGATATTGTACATCATAGTTCATGTACAATAACTCCAAGTCATACTTATTCAGAATTACAACTGCATCTTCAATTACATCTAATGCACGATTTGTAATATCGTTCACTCCGTCGCATACAGATATGCAAGGAAAACAACCTTCTTTAAGAGTAGCAGACACCAAAAACCTGCCCCACTGTAAACCTTCAGGACTCCACTGGTAAACTTTACGAGGCACTCCGTAAGGCATTGGGTATTCCTTCTGAACGTGTAAGTATATTGAGTGCATATCAATCACGTAACCGTGACCAAGGTTAACATCTATTACATAAGGATCAGTCCAACAAACTCCGCCTCTGTACGCTTGGCGTATGAATGTCTCTATATCTTGTGGTAACTCTACTCCTACATATAGTAAACTCTTCTCTTTATCTCTACGCATCCAGTCCTTCAATACGTCACCTGATATAGTCAACTGTCTACCGTTTTTTAAATACCAAGACAATATCTTGTATAGTGAAACAGTATAATCAGCTAATGAGTTAATATCAATATCTTGCACGTGTGATACTTGAATTGTTCTGTCAGATTTGACAGAATAGCCAAGTAACTGTTTAGTTAAACTTGATAAATTATTCACGAGCTTTAATCTACTATTACGCACCTCTACTCTTTTATTACCGGTCTGCCAAGTAATACTGTATATAGTACCACTTGCATCACGTATACAGGAGTAAAATTCTCCATGTATCTTTTGATGTAACTCTGATGGTAGCTTGAAGGGGATTTGACATGTATCTAACCACTTGAGTATATACAGACCGGCTAAGTTTAAATCTTGCATATACACAGGTCCTACATCATATAATGATGCAAGAAAAGTCTCAATGCTATATCCAATGGATACACTATTTTCACAATCTCCTACACATAGTGACCAAGCACCTACATGAGAATTTGTACCGTCCGTTATAACTGCGAAGTCAGCAGTCGAATACTTGATTTTACGTGCCATAACTATGCCTCCTTGAGTTCTATGCCTTCTTGTTCTGCCCAGTCTTTAATAGCTACTATTATGTCACTCTCCGAAATTGAGGATGACTCCATTCGCTCATTGGAATGAGCATTTCCGTACTCGAATACGAGCTGGAAGATGTTACCGTCCTCCTCATACTCCTTCCAAAATCGGAGTATTTGTTTATCATCTAATTGACTGACTATCTTTAGCAGTTGTGGATGTTGCGAACTATTTAATGCCTTAAATAAATTCGCAATCCTAATGTCAGCCACGTTATAATCAAAATACTTATAACCCGCTTTTTCTTTTGAACCACTCATACCAAACTCCCTACCTCGTCCAGTAGGTTTGTAGTTTTTTGGACGAGCTAACTCATTTACTTTGTATGATATGGTCCTAATTTGTTGTACCAAGTCTTGTGCATTCATGAGTGTATAACCACCAGTACCTTCTTTGAAAGAATATATAAATGGATTTACATTTCTATTTACGTATCCCCTAAATAAATCTTTTGTACCTATAAATTCGTTTTGCCTCTCTAGCTCTACAATTACGTCATTCAATGACTGCGTTATGAGTGCAATCTTCTTTTTTTGTTGTCCTTCGAATCTTCTAAGCCTCTTATCTTTTAGTACGCCAGGAATTTTTTTATCTAATTCTTTAATAGATGTAGCTATACTTTGTACTTGTTTATTATTTTTACGCTGGCTCTTAAAATTTAGAATGAAATTACTATATTGCCTATAAGCTGATGCATCATTTGTTATTCTTTCAGCAATGTTTACTAATTGTTCTCTATAAGCCTCTCGAATATTAGCAAGTCCATATTGATTTACAAAGACGTTACCTTCGCCTCTATTTACGGCAATCAATATATCAATCGCTGACTGTGTATTTATATCTATTTTTGGCTTTTGTTCTTGGTATGCTTTAATCATACTAGCCATGTCTGACCCTCCTTGTGCAAGTATATAAAAATTTTAAAATCACACCGGAATTTATCCTTCAACTATATTTTAACACAAAAATCCCTCGTCCGCAATAGAAAATATTTATAAGATAATTGAAAATAATAAACATATGTTCTATTATTAAATTATCTGACAATTTTGTTGATTTGGGGAATTTGTTTATACAATGGTTGGTACATATATTT
>JAAUZJ010000045.1 GCA_014804695.1 Lachnospiraceae bacterium | reverse complement strand
CGCCACCGGTGCTACCTGCTCAGGGGGCTTTGCCCCCTAAGAACCCCCATTCCGGCTATCCTCCAAAACTGAAATCAAGGAACTCATTCTCCTCCGGTTCCCCTGTTTCAGCTTCTCCGGCATCTTGCAGAATACCACCGCCGGAACTTAATACCTGCACATCCCTATTGTCTTTCAAATAATTCTCCACCCTTGCATTATTTCCCATTGCCAAGATATTCTGCTGCTGCAAAAGGTAAATCCCGATAAGCTGTGACAGGTTGCCAAGCACTTTCTGTTCCACCTTTTCCACGATCCGGTCCGCAAAGGCATCCTCTTTTTCCCTCGTTTCCAGATACGGATCATCCGATATTGCCAGATGCCTGTCATAAAAATCATTGACCGCCTGAATGATAAAGTCATTCTGCGAGGGAAATGCCCTGACAGCTTCTGAGTGAAGTATTTCCCATGCCCGTCTGTCCGCTTCCTTTTCCTCATAAAACCGCACATTGCGGTTACGAATATTTCCTGTCATTCCTGCACCTTCTTTCTAGCTGCACTTTTTGTTGTGACGCAAAATCATGTAACAGTAATATTCATATCCCTTTGCAGTCGCACAGATATCGTGATTAAAATGCGTCCTCTCCCTGTTATATTCCCCGACAGCTTCCACAATTCTTGCACCGCCACCCATAAAGTGAAGCTGCATAAGGCTTTCATTGTACTCATAATCATTCAGCTTCTGAAAGATCTCCTGCACATAGGAAACTGCTGCTTCTTTCATAAGTGTGGCATAAGGCTCTGCAATATCCGTTTCCCCCGTTCTCAGATAATTTTCAATGACCTCGTTCATCAGGTTTGTTCCCGTTTCGTCCAGCACCTTGTTATGGATGCGCTTCATACACTGAAAAACGCCGAGTTTCTCTGTCCATGATTTACTCTCCATCGCCCTGCCATTGTTTAAATACATGATATTCATTGTGCCGTTGCCAATGTCAGCAAGTAAATTCATCCCTTTAAAATCTTTTAGGTTTTCCGCCACCGCAGAATAGCATTGCGGCATAACTGTACATCCGGCAATCTCAACCTCATACTGTCTGCCTTTATAACGAAACTTCACAATCTTATTCTGCATCAGATACTGGCGGAAGAATTCTCTCTACGCCTGCACCCACTTCAGCGGAAGTCCTGCTGCAAGATGCACTCTTGCAGCGGTTAATTCCCTTGCATTCAGTTCTTTTGCGATTGCTGCAAGCGTCAGGATATAATTATCATCATCTGACTGCTTTTCAGCGATAAAACTCTTATGACCTTCCCCGATAATGTAGAAATATCCGTCATACTCCAGATAATCTTTACTGAAAGTTGGCGCTTTCTCACTCTTAATCAGTGCGGTAGGAAATACCCTGTGTGCTGTTTTGATATTTCCATATCCATGATCAATTCCTAAAATCAATGTTCCATTCATGTTATATTCTCTTATATTCGCCATAATTTTTCCCTCTCTTTTCGTTTTGTTTTAGTGATAACAATAGACAATATCTTGAAAAATCACTTCTTCTGCCATTGCCTTCGCCTGTTCCCGAAGCTGCCACATTTCCATTGTAGAATTCGGATTCTTCGGTTTATGCTTCTGTAAATACTGCTGCATGATCCTGTCCAACATTTCATTTGCTTCTTCATTGATTTCTTCCGCTTTTTGTTTCAACTGCCCTAAACGAACCAGATGATAATATCTTTCCGGTTGGTTTTCTTTCATGTACTTTTTCCATAAATCTCCGTACTTTCCTGCAAACACATCCTGCATTGTTTCTGTTTGTTCTTCGTCGATAAGGATATTAGGATATAAGATACCGTCTATCTCTGTATAAGTGCCGCCCATCTGTTCAAATATTGATTTTTCTCTGCTCATTTTCTCATCCTCCGTTTCTGCTATCCAATTTATAGCTTCTAATAAAAATGACAGACACTTGTATGCCTGCCACTACATCAGATAATTCTTCACCATAGATTGTGCTTCCTGTGAATAACAATTTTAATTCGTTTCTTCACACAAATACATCATTTCGTCGGTCAGATTTGTACACCATTTTTGACACCAATTTTTCTTCAAACTACACCATTCTGCGATAAGTTATGATACTTCTCCTAAAAATCAAAAGTGGCTTAAACCCTTGTAAAATCGCTATTTTTCAAGATTTCAAGCCACTTTCTTTTCCCTGTTTAACATTTGTTTCTGAAATGTTAATTATGGGAAATTTAATATAAAATGCAGGTTTCTAAAACCTGCATTACATCATTTTTATTCTCTTTAAAAGAAATCCGCATGATTGTCCCTTATCCGTGGTTGCTCTGTAAATTAATTTTGCTATTTAAATAATTAGACTGGCTCTTGTCCACTCGGTAAAACCGTTAAATATCTTTGCCTGATGTTCCGGCGGCTCCATCATTCAAGCAGACTACATTATACAATAAACTACGACAGCAGGATCATCAAAGTCACTGTCAACCCTTTACCCTTGCTTGAACATATAAGTTCACCGTTCATTTTAGCCATAAGTGCCGAAGCAATATACAGCCCCAGACCGCTGCCGTCTATGTCGGAATCTTTTACGTTCTTGCCACGGTAAAATTTGTTCATTATAAGATCAAGCTCGTCAGCCGGAACGCCATTGCCGTAATCGGTGATTGACAGTTTCAGATAGTCTCCGCTCGAAGCACACTCAATGTCTATGGGAGTATCGGCATATTTATAAGAATTACCGATAATGTTTCCGATAACCTGTTCCATACGTTTTATGTCAATGTGTATCATACATTCGGGTATCGTACTCCTTCTCACAAGAGAACGTGTATCCGCCGCCCTGATGATGTCATACAGCACAGCCGCATTTTCATCAGTGCAGTTCACGGTCATCTCGCCAAGATCGTCAAGTGCAGCAGTCAGCAGATCAGTGACGAGAAGTTCCATCTGCTGTGTCTTCTTCTGTATGCCCTCAACCTTGCCAAGAACATATTTATCCTGTACTTTCAGACCCAGCACATCGCAGATCGTGTTAATACCCGTAATAGGCGTTTTCAGGTCGTGACTCAGCTCAGCAACAAGCTCTTTTTCTTTTCGTTTGAGTTCTGTTTCTCTGGCTTTTGATGCTCTCAATTCCTCACGCATGATATCAAAGCTCTCGGTGAAAACCCCAAACAGATTGCTGCGCTCCATTTCAAGAGGACTGTCGAGATTGCCCATTGCTATCCTGCCAGCAAACTCTTTCATCTTGCAAAACGGCTTTAAGATGTTCCTGCTGATATACAGATAGAACGATACTGCCGCCGTTACCATGATAAGAAACAGTATTACAGCCGCACAGGTCAGTTGATCAAAAGCCTTGTGATACTCCGAAAAAGACGGGTCGGGTATCGCCGCTGTTGCAAGAAATCTGTCACCGTCCGTCACCGCAAGACACAGATAACCGTTATTTCTTGATTTCGTGAGCGTTAAGTTTTCGCCCCCGGGATAGATGCAGAAACCCTCCGTATCAAACACAAGTATATCAGTATCGGGAAACTTTTCTTCAAGAATTGCAAGGTCATTCATATTCTCTCTTACTGTTTCAGCAATATCATTTTGCAGGACGATGTCCGGCATATATTTTTGCCTGCCCGTCATGACGAATATCCCGATACAGCAGGCAACAGTCATCGCAAGAAGAATAAGCGTTCTTCCGTACCTCATGACGTTTCACCCATGATATATCCTACACCCCAAACAGTTTTTATGATCTTCGGCTCATTCGGGTCGGCTTCGAGTTTTTCCCGAAGATGACGGATATGCACCGCAACCGTACCCTCACCGATGTACTCGTCTTCCCACACATTCTGCAAGAACTCGTCCTTTGTTATGACCTTTCCTCTATGCTCCAGAAAATAAAACAGCATTTTATATTCAAGAGCTTTCAGCGTGATCTGTTCTCCGTTTTTGCTTATGCAGTGCGACTGTGTATCAAGAAACAGACCGCCCATGATCTGTATTTTTCTGCTGCCTGTCGTTGTAGGCGATTCTTTCACGGCAGACTGTGTACTTTCGTATCTGTTCAGGATAGCCCTGACCTTTGCAAGGAGAATATTCATCTTGAAAGGCTTTTTGATATAATCATCTCCGCCGATATTAAGTGCCATAAGCACATCGTCATCGCTTGTACGGGCACTGATGAAAAGGATAGGCATATTGTATTCGCTCCTTATACTCTTACACAGCTCAAAGCCAGACTTGTCCCCGAGGTTTATATCTAAAAGCAACAGAGAAACGGTGTTCTTTGCAAGGAAGTCCACCGCATTCTCATAGCTTGTAACATAAGCCGTTTTTATATCAAACGCATTAAAATACTCCGCCGTGTTTTCGGCAATGATCTCATCATCATCTATCATCAAGCACTTATAATCCATACTATCACTTCTTTCAGCCAATACCCACCTTTTCGCCGCTCTCGCCTATGAATACGATCTTTCCGCTTTCGGGAAGTGCTACATTGTTTCCATAGCCTTTCATATAGCTTGAGTAAACTACGTTATCAAACTTATCATAAATATAAACTGCTGCCTTTTCGGGGATATCAAGGGTAACGGACTTTAAGTCCATCTCACCTATCTTATACCACTTTGCCCATCCCGTTTCAAGAGCTATTTCGTGAATATCCGCCGTAAGATTGGGAATTGAATCCTCACTTACCAGCGTAAAAGCCTGATCGCCCGTGCGCAGATATTCACAGCCGTTCTCGGTGAACACTTCAAAATCCATCAGATCCCGTCCTGCTTCGCCGGGTATCAGCACAAAGCCCTCAGCTTTATTTTCATTGGTAAAACTCACCGTCTTCTGGAACATCATCCCGCCCGCAAACTTCGCACAACCGTTTATACCCTCGGGTACATTCAGCTTAACGCAGGGGCTTACATTGTAAAAAGCGTTGGAATACTTCATGTTTGTCATGTAGTATTTTTTTCCGTTCCTCTGCGTCCAGGCCTGCTGGACGCTGTCGTTTATGTTAAACTCTCCCGATCTTTGTAGATAGTAAGATGAATCTATATACCGTCCGAAGCCGTCGGCATAGGTATTTTCATACTTGCAGATATAGGTATTACCGTTCCTTTCAGTAAATGTGAGCAGTTCCTGATCGCCTGCCTGAACAAAATTATCCGAACCGGGTTCACCGTCCATAAGCACAAAGCTGTCATCAGCAGTGTACATATACCGTTTTGCCTTGGGGTTTTCTGCTGTGATCTCGGTGATCACCATATACTTCCCGTCGGGGAATTCCACCTTGAATATGCCGTCCTCTCTCGCATAGATATCCGTCATTTTCAGATATTTTTCCGGGACTTTGTCCGCTGTTT
>JAAUZJ010000044.1 GCA_014804695.1 Lachnospiraceae bacterium | reverse complement strand
GGCATTTTTTCACCCCCTTACACGGTTAGTCTACCATAAGCGGGGACTTTATTCAATTGTCATTTGCTTTTTTCCGAACGTTCGGAACGCCGCTTCTCTGCACGCTTTTTTTCGATACGGTCAGATACCCGCACATAAATCACAAAACAGATTAAACCGACTAAACCGCCACCAATAATTCCTACTAACATGTTATTCACCGTCCTTTCTATGCCATAAATAATAAAAGATCAAAAGATACATAATAAAAACAGCCGTATTCATTTATGTTATTCACCGCCTTTTATTGAATAATCGAAAAATAAATAAAAAAAGGCAAAAGATAAAACAAATACAAGCTTCACTATCTGAACACGCAAAATGATATAAAGAATATTCATGTTAATCACCATTTACCATATGATCTATGATTTCTTTGGCACGCCGGATAGCAGAACGGTACTCACTTTCTAAGGAATATTCATAACATGAATTATCCAGCCGTTTTTTCAAATCATCCGCATTTACATAACGAATACGCTCACGAACCAAGCCGGAAAGACCTGTTACGGAAAAAACAATGATTACTGCAATAAAAGCAATACAAATAGTAACCAATACTAAAAGACCAAATACGGCCGCTATAATTTTTATAATTTCAAGAACACTTGAAAAAGTCATTTTTTATCACCCCGCATTTCGTTTATGATAGTGTCAATATCCTGCAAAGCGCGGACGTAATAACATCGTGGATCATCCATGCATAAATCAATATTCGGCGTAAGACGGATAACACGATCTTTTAAGTCAGCCGAACTAATATAACCCTTTCGGAGCATTTTCTGATTTACCAACTCATGATATAAAGCCCTTACAAGAAGTGCAAGCATACATAAGACAAGAACGTGCTCGGATAATGTTAATATAATCATTTCTTTGCACCCCTTTCGTTATATTGTTTCACAAGATACATATCGGAGAACACATCCGTCATAGCGGACAGAAGTCCGTCAGTGTCTACAAGATCACGCTTGACCGCAACCCATGAGTCCCATGATGTACCATAGATTTTTTCGAACTGATCTTCGAATGTGAGGATTTCTGTGTCATCCCCTTTCGCATCCCGCTTTTTTTTCATGAAGCGGATAAACATGTAGAACGCAATAACGATCATAAAAATGACTGTTATCATACTTTGTATCTCCTCTCTGCTAGTTGGTTTTCCGAACGTTCGGAAAATTAGTTTGTGGGCCATATAGGGGGGACATACCTTTGTATATCCCCTCTATGTAACCCGCAAGCTTAGCCCGCAATACCGCGGAAGAAGCTAATACCCCGACGGAGTGCGAAAGAGATCGCAAACACGGTCAGAGCAGACGGCAACGCCACTTTAAGGATGGTCGTATAACCCGTAGCCACTTCAGCAAATCCGCTCTGTAACGCCGACGTGATCGTCGAGTCAATCAGATTGGATACACCGGAAGTGCCCGCCTCTGCAAGCATGTTGATCGCTCCAAACATAGAGATCACCACCTTTCTTATTTAGTTTTTATATCAAAAAGGCTCATCACCTTTGAGATACCATAGCTTGTAAGTATCAATACTGTGGAAAATGACGCCGCAGGTATGAACACATAGTATAAAAATGCGTTTATGAAGTCAGTCAAATCTTATATCACCACCTTAGCGCAGAATGCGTTTCCAAAATATATCAGCAAGGATTACACCGAGTATAAAGGCAAGGAAAAACCCGTTTGCAACTTCCGCATAAAACAGGCGCGTGCTTTGTTCGTCATTCTGCATGATGAGCGTTTCCAGCGTTTCCTGCATAAGTGCGATCTGTTCCGTGTAGCTTTCCGGCGTATAATCAGAAGCGACAATAACGGTTTGTGACCCCTGTGAGGACGGTGCAGGCGTATTGTGGGTTTCCTGCTGATCGTCAGTTTCATGCTCGCTATTCTCCTCTGAATTTTCCTCCTCTTTCGACTCTTTGTCGGGAGTGGGAGAGGGCGCGCCAGTTGGTTCGGGCGTTGGCTCTTCCGTGGGTGTCGGTTCGGCTGTGGGCGTTGGTGTAGACTCGCCAGCACTCGGCGCAGGCGTTGGCTCACATTGCAGATCTGTATCTATTGCGCTCAATGCACCGTCAATCAGCCCGCCGCTCATAGCCCGCTAATTTCACATTCCGCGAATGCGTCAATGCTCAAGATCACATGTCCTCGCAGAAGTGTACGTAAATCCAATATGTATGTTACAAGACACAAGACTCTGCGCCCCGTGTATGTCTGCGTTTTCGTGTCATATTCCCGCATGTCGAGAATGTCCCCAACGCCATAATTTCTGTCAGCGTTGCGTAATTCAAATTTTTTACGTCCGTCTATGACGGCTTCGAAGTATTCCGGCAATATCTTTAATTCGTGTATTTGGTTCATTCCAAATCCTTTCCGCATATATCCTATATGCTATGTTTTCCGAACGTTCGAAAATTTGTGCGGGTACAGAGTGCAGGACGGCGTAAAGCTCACAGCAACCCAAACGCCACGCCATAGCGGTGGCGGCTTGTACGGCAGGATAACAACGTCTTACTTGTAATACCGTCCGACTGTAAAATTCTATCGGGTCTGTCAAACCTGCCGAAGCCTTGCCGTGCCTCTGTTCAAAGATCGGCAATCCACGCTATGGACTCCGCATCCTCTTTACTAATTGGGTGTTTTTACTGATGCACATGATTGTTACCTTTCGCTCAAATCTGATTTGGGGTTGCGTGCGACTGTAGCATAGCCCTTCCTGTGCTACAACCGGAGCAATATGACAACCGCTAATATCATTTCATGATACTTTTCACGTTGCGAAGTCGCGCTTGTTCATTTTGCCACAGTTTCCGCTTCGGTCGGTCTATGCATGTCGCACAAAGCGCAACCGAAAATCAGATTTGAACGAAAGCGAGGTAGCAACCATGTATGCGTATCAATTAAAGACACCCGAACAATTAGCGGCAGAAGATGCGGAGTTTAACAGGAGAATGAAAGCCGATCCTTGGACAGAAGCACAAGAAATGCTCGAAGATCGGTTTGACGATCCCGATAGAAACCCGTATTATTGTGAAACACATGGACTTTGGTATTAAGCAAGGGGAGTGATCCCCTTTGTTATGCTTTCTTAACAAGCCGCGCCGTTCATTGCCGAAATCCCTTTATTCTGTATCCGCGTTTTCAATGTTCGTTTCTTTTATGCTCTCAATTTCCAAATACCCGCCTATGTTGTGTTAAGCTCTACGTGCAAGCTGTGGTTAAGCGCGGTGTCAGATGATTGAAAGGCGATCAACTTCGCCGCACAGGACGGAAAGACATCCGTGTCTTTCCTGCTGGTGACACAGGCAGGCTATTAAAGCTTGTTCTGACACGTATGTGAGCCTCCTGCTCACATGGGCGGTTCCTACGTCACGCGCCCTAGTTTATCATTTTGGCATTGTATATATGTATCCCGATCACTTGCGACTATCCGCACACATGTGCCGTTTGCATGTGGGGTACTGCGCACATAGACCGCGCAGGTCTGCACATAGCCGCAGGTTACTTCTTTCGTGTGCCTGCAAAGGGGGATAATGAGTTGATCTCGCGAGATCGTCGCCTAGTGAGGGCATCACCCACCCCTTGCAAGCTTGCGAAAAGAGATACAAGTATCAAATCCATACGGGGAGGAGAGAAGCCAACCCCGTATGAAAGGTACTGTCTTGGTTACGATCGTTTGCCTTTTTTGGCAGGCTGATCGTCGGTTGTCTCCGTGGGCGTCTCTGATACGGGGATCTCCGCAGGAGTCTCAACAGGAGCTTCCGGCGCATCTGTGGGAACGTCAGCAGGAGCTACGGCAGGAGCTTCCGGCGCATCTGTGGGAACGTCAGCAGGAGCTACGGCAGGAGCTTCCGGTACTTCCGGTTTTTGCGGCTCGCCCTGCACAATTCCGGTGATCTTAAAACGCTTGTTCTGACTGTCATATTCGCCGATCAAAGTACATTCCTGTCCACGGCGGGCATTGACATAAACATCTTCCGAGCAAGTGAACGTTTCAACATCTTCATTCTGATCAAGAACAACTTGATACCAGTTGATTTCCTGTCCGGTCTGACGGTCTTTCATAACATTAGCTTTGACTTTGTAAACCGTTGCATTGATTAATACCTGTAATTTCATTTTTACCCTCTTTCTGTGCACCCCTGCGCACTGGTTAATTTTCCGAACGTTCGGAATGTTTGTTTGTGGTTGCCCCGCAGGCGGGAGAGTTCCCAACCTTTTATGCGGGGCGTGTAAAGTATCAAGGCTATCTGCCTATACTTTTGATATTAGTTGCCTGTCCCCGTCCAGCAATCCATGATGCGGACAGAATGACCCATTGCAAGGCATTTGCGGATAGTGTTGCAGAGTGCCGCAAAGTCAAGCTCATCCTTGGGGTCGCGCATTGCGTCCCACTCCTCAACTTTTGTAAACTCATGTATAAGATTCGCGCGGAATATCGGTTCGCCGTCCGGTTTCTGATCGTCTGTACCAGACTTTCCTTTTGCGCCGCGCTCCTCTGTCTCGCCGGAAGAGTCGTCACCCTTACTGCTATTTTTAAGTGCTTTTTTAATATCACGGACACTCATATCCGGCGTGATACTCTCAAGCTCATCATCTGTATGACCCACCATTACGCCAAGTTGAGACTGACTAAAGTCTTTGTATTTGTCCGCGATCTCAGCGACAGGCTTGCCGGACTCGATTTTTGCACCGAAACGATCTACAATATCAATCAAGTTGTAAATGGTTGATTTTTGTATGCCGAACATAGCCATGCCAAAATCTACAATACTATTGTAACCATCGAGGCGAAACAAGCCGTCGCTGTTGATCTCATACAATATAAAAGCAGCGGTAAGCTTTGATTTTTGATATGAGTCCCAAGCAACCCGAAACGAGTTAACACATTCCGCATAACGCTTTTTATCATCATCGCTAAAAGCCGGAATTATAGAAGCGTCTTTCTTGACTTCGAATTTCGGGACAGCCTGTGCAAGCCCATCCTTGATAATTGTCGTGTAGTCTTCCGGCTTGAGTTCTGCCGATTCAGCCGCTTTTTTGCGGGCGGATGCTTTCACAACCTTTGCCTTTGCTTTCTTTTCCTCTGCCGCTTTTGCCTCCTCCAGCTTGACAATAACAGGCTCACCGATATTGGTTACAGATTTACGAGTGGGTGCTTTTTTTGCCGCCACAGCCTTGCCAGCTTTAGTTAAGGTTGCCTTTTTCGACTCTTTTGCCTCAACAACAGGTGCATTCATGATTTCCTTTTTCATAGTTTGTTCCTCTCTTTCTCTTTTCTCTCTTTTCGCTATGTCGTTTTTTCCGAACGTTCGGAAAATTGGTTACTGGTTATTGGGTTGCTTGATGTAATATGTAAGATCACAATACCGAGTTGTATTGTAGTTCGGAGTCTTCACGGTGTAACCGTCCCCGTACCGTCCATGGTATTCCTCTGCCGCATCTAAGCATTTCTGCATGGTTGCTTTCCGATTGACATACCCAGCAGTAAGGGCGGTATGGTGGAACATGTATAACTGTCCGTCTACTTCCAAATTACCACCGATTAAACGCTTCATTTCAAGCCCTCACTTATATAAAGTTCCTCAACATAGGATTTCGCATAAACAAGTCTGTAAAACGTTCCAAAATTTTTGAATCCAGTTCCCAAATTAAAAATCACATCATATTCATGACCGCGCCAACCGGAATTTGTCATTATAGAAAACTTTTGAATAAAGTAACGAGGAAAACTATTAGATAAATAAATAGTGTTTCTAGACCTTTTACTTTCATAAATAACATGTCTAAACCATTTCGTTTTAATCATAAATAATACCTACCCCTCTACTTGTTTTCTCTCTTTTCGCTGTACGGTGAAGCCCTGCCTCACTGTCTAAATTCATTATAAAATTTACG
>JAAUZJ010000043.1 GCA_014804695.1 Lachnospiraceae bacterium | reverse complement strand
TGACATGCACTGACATGTGCTGTTATAAATAAAACGAGGGCTGGAAGCTCATCTAAGAGCCTTCAGCCCAATCATTATCATAGAAGATCTGTATTTACAGACTTTTCTTCATACACTCTCATTTTTCATTTGATTCACTCACCAACCTTTATTTATCATAAAAGTAACTATTAAAGAATTGTTTTATTGAGTATATTTTATCTGCTGAAACTATATGGTTCAGGTTCATCATGATTATTTGGGGCACTATTAATTATAATTGCTGTATCCATTTTCTCGGGCGGAAAATCATACAAAATCATCTTTGTCTAACTCGGACTTAAAAATCAAATCTAACATTCTTTTTTGTTCTCCAATACACATTTTAGATTTATCAGAATATTTTTTCAATCTATATTTTTGATAATAAATATTGATTAATTTCAGTGTCTTTTTTTCTGCTTTGTCAAATTTATCTTTTTTAATGAGTTTATCAATGTGTCGCAAATAATATTTTATTTGATTATCTGCATATGCATAAAACAAAAGATAAAAACCTTTATACTTTTTATAATCCTCAATACTATGTTCGCTTGCTAAATATGTTCCAATAAAATTGACATACATTTCAAATGCCCATTGAGCACGAGAAATTTTGTCACTAACATTTGCTCTATTTACTTTAATGAGAGCATATGCACTGATTATGGCGGCAAAAATTGTTCCAACCATTTGAATATATGATGAATAATCTGGTACTTCTTCTATTAATCCCATTTTATCTTTCTCCATTCATATAAGCTTCAATTTTTAGTGTAGAAAAATCTTCATATATTAATGTTTGTTAATTGTACTGCTATGTTAAAGAGATTTTGTAATATACATTATAATGTTAGTTAACAAATATCTATATATCAAGTAAAAATAGCATAGAATCGGGCAAAAATGGCATAAAGCGACATAATAATCAAAATCAATAGAAATTTAAAGAATCATCATATTTTTTTTATAGTTTATAAATTCCATCCCCTCGAATATATTAGTAGTAATCCTTCTCCCAGTGAGGAACAACAGTTAAATGCGATTGAAAAACAGATTGAAAAAATATAGATGTGATCAGTGCTAAAGGTTGAATTTTAGTTGATGAATATATAGATAAGTGATAACCGGCACACAAACAAAGAAAAAATGAATATATGAGAATGCTTGATGATATCAGAAAAGATAATCAAAAGCCGATTATTCTTCAAAAGTGAATGATATCACAAAACAAATCACATTGTTAGATGAGAAGAAAATTAAAATACAAGGTAAAAAAGAAGAAAAAGGAGAGGTACTTAAACGTCTGAATCAAGTAAGCGCATTATTTGAAGACAAGACAGAAAAGGGAATAGAAGTCCCATTGATGTGTTCTCATATCGAACAGATTAGAGTCTATGAAAAGAGATTTGATGTATATATTGATTTCTTAAAAGACACAAGTGCCATAAATGTAAATTGCGATAAAAATAAACGGAAAAACATTTCAGATATGCACATTGGTGTGGGTATAATCCTACCCGGATGATGTCAAAGCTATCCTTGTCGATGGCCATGATTTGGGAAAGCACAGTGAGAATCATAAAAATATGTCTCAGTTGTCCAGTAGTGAAAAAGAGGAAGAACTGAGGGCAGTACATAGAAAAGTTCAGGAGTTAACGGGATAAAAACATCTTGGTAACGGAAGCATTATCTTGTGCCATAACGGCGCAAAATATACGGCACAGGCATTGGATACATTAATTACCACACTTCAGGATCAAGGGTATGAGTTTGTGCCTATTTCGCAACTTATTTATAGGGATAACTATCACATGAACCATGAGGGGAGACAGATATCGAGTTAGGGATATAAGTATAATATTAAAAATGTGGATGTCGTACTAAATTTAGAAATTTGAAACTAAGTTCAAATTTTAGTACGACATTCACATTTTTTATTCGGAACAGTCGGAGAATGCTGAGTTAAACCTTGCAATTTGTTATTTTATACAAAACATAATAAAATTTTTTGAAAAAAATGTTATTTTTGCCGATTTTTTTAAGGGAAGGTGATATAATGGACATAACTATTAATCTGGCATACAATTGTCAGTCACAAACCTTAGAATGGAGGGGTTATTTATGAAATTTATAAAACTTGGGGAGGTAATTAAAGAATGAAGAAAAAATCGAAAATCATCATAGCGCGTATTATGGCGGTTTTGATGATTATCAGCGTATTACCGCTGGATACATGGGGCAGCGTGAATGTGGTTAAGGCTGCGGCTGCGTATGTACATAATTTTACCGGCGAAGATGGTGAGTACAATGCTGTATCTAGCTTTTTTACATTTAATGGTAGTGAGGCTACTTCGACAAAGGAGGTTAGTTATACTGATATAAATGGAGATCAGTTGACACTGACTAAGGCATTTGATATGTCTAATAGTAATACTGATGTCAAGATTTCTTTTACATCAGAAACATCTGGGAAGTTAGTAATGGTTACTGATTCAGGATATGCTTCTAAAGCGGTTAAGATTGATGGAAGTAGTACTTCTTTCAGTAATGGGGTTCTTGAAAAGGACATTGCAAAAGGTGAGCATAAAATTATTAAAGGCAATCCTAGTGTAACTATATACTACATTGCCTTCATTCCTGACGACGGCGGTTCGGGAGAGGATCCTACAACAGTAGCAAAGCCCACTGCAGACCCTACAAGTGGTGCAATAACTGCCGGAACAGTAGTTAAACTGTCTGCACAAAGCGGCGCTTCAATCAAATACACATTGAATGGCGATGAGACAAACACGGACAATTGGGCTACATATGAGACAGCTGGAATTACGATTAATGAGAGTGATCTTCCTGCAACATTGAAAGCAATCGCGATAAAGGGCGATGTATCAAGTGATGTAGCAACATTCGAGTATACACTTGATACTTCTGTTCCGAAACCGACTGCAGATCCATCAGGCGGCGAGATTGAAGCAGGATCAACAGTTGAATTGAAAATGGCGGATGATGTTGAGTCAATTCGTTATACCTTGGATAGTGATGTACAATTGACTGATAAGAACAGCGGAACGCCGTATGATGGACCGTTTTCCATTACTACTCTGCCGGCAACGCTTAGAGCGATTGCTGTAAGAGGTGAGGACATAAGTGAAGTAGCAACATTCAACTACACGCTTAAGCTTGCTGATGCACCTACAGTTGATGTCACTTCAGGTACAGCAGTGGAGAAAGGAAAGGAAGTTAACATAACTGCAACTGGCGCTGATGCAATCCGTTACACCGTGGACGGCTCAGACCCGACGGCAGAAAGTAACAGTGTGACACAAGTAGACGCAGACACTGCTACAGTTATTATTAATAAAGCGCTTACTATTAAAGCAGTTTCTATAAAAGACGGTGTTGCAAGCAAGCCGTTGGAGGCAAGCTATACTATTATAAAGGTGGAGACACCCACAGCAGACAAAACCGGCAGTGTAGAGAAGGATACGGAGATTAAGCTGTCATCCGCAACCGAAGGAGCTGTGATTTATTATACTAAAGATGGAACAGTTCCGGATACGGCGGACGAGGATACATTACATGCGGCATCTCCTGTTAAAATAACAATTACTGCAGGGATGACAATTAAAGCAATTGCAGTAAAAGATAACTGTGATAATAGTGATGTTGCAACCTTCAATTATAAGATTCTGGACGGCACCGGTTTAGTAAAACATGTGCTGGATCCTGATGCAATAATGGAGGCTTCAACTGAGACTAAATACGAATACGATGCTAATGCAGATATTGAAGGTACAGATGGTTATTATAAAGTTGTGGCTACCTCTAGTAAGAAGGCGCAGCTTAATAAGATTACTGATTTAAGAAGGAATAAAGGAACAACTGAGGCACCTGACTATGAGTATTATTATCCAAACTTAAGCTGGGCTGACGTTGATTTAACCGAGCGTAAGTATGCAGTTGCCATAACAGGCGGTGCTATGTCAGCAACTGAAAATGCAATTAAGTTCACAACAGAGGCATACGCTACAGGAGTTGTTTATTTCAGTCTTAAAGAAGTACCTACTAAAGCGCGTGATTTCTTAATTCAAAGAGGTACCAATACATCTATTTCAGGTGCGGTTGCATCTAAGGATGCGGGAACTAATGCAAAAGTCGGCAAACTCGAATTTGAGCTCTCAACTCCCGGAACCTACTATGTAGGCTTCAGCAGCAGCGGCGGAATCATTCCTTATATGGAAGTTATAGAAGACTATACCAAGGAAGCTGAAGAAGGACCTGAAGAAACTAATACTAAGACTATTACAGTAGATGACGCTACGGAAACCATAATTGGTGCTGAGCTTCTTGGGGATGTTGATTTTAGCAACGCTTCAGATGAAAGCAATGAATCAGTAGATGTTGTTAATATTCTTCTTAAGGCAGCGACAATTGCAGATAGTGAAATTTCATCAGCTATTAAGAATAAAGTCGCAGACCAGATGGAATTCCTTGAGCTTGAATCTGATAAAAAATCTAAGGCATACTATTACAATTTGTCTTTGGAAGATAAGGATAAAAAATCAGATAATGCACTTGCGTTAAAGCAGGGCGGGGTTTCATTCCAGGTATCATATGATAAACTCGGCATGGAACATAAAGATACTTTGGTAGTATTTAATGGCACTGAAATAGTTAACGAAGATAAAATTACCAGAGATAATAAGTCGAAGAGCTTCTGGGTTGAAGCAGACTCAGAAGGATTATCACGTCCGTATATATTTGTTGTTAGCAATGCTAAGACAGAGCCGGGCAAGCTTACGATTATCAATAGCTACGGCTATGAAGAAGGAGCTTGTGCAGAGTGGAATGATTATACGGATACTGAATATGACGGATATGTGGCATATGTGTCCACAACGCCTGTTTTCCCTGATAATGATAAAACACAACGGATAGATAACGAATTGATCCGTAAGTATGACGGTTATTGGAGAGTAGATACGGTTGGTCTTAAATCCGGCACATATTATATTAAGGTGGATGCTGTAAAGATTGATGCAGCAACGAAAGAACCCACAGAGGTTGTTGCATCCAATGCAACCGGACCTCTTAAGGTCACTAATTATGACCGTTCCGGTTTTGCATTCTCTCAAGATTCTACATATAAGACCGGTTCCGGAGCTTATAAGGATGATGGTACATTAAGAGATGGAGCGCAGGTGCTTTATGTGACTGCTGCGACGGCCAAAACGGTAACGCTGGATGTAAAAACAAATAATAAAGGTGGCACGGAAACTTGCACGGGACTTCAGACAATCCTTGATGCAAGGCAGAAAGGGTATGATACAACTCCATTGGATATCCGTATTATCGGTTGCGTGACACTGAATGATTTAGATAAAATATCATCCTCTTCAGAAGGGCTTCAGATAAAGGGTAAAGGCTCCTATTCAGAAATGAATATTACTATTGAGGGTATTGGCGAAGATGCAGTTGTAAAAGACTTTGGATTCCTTATCAGAGGATGCGGTAATGTGGAGCTTAGAAACTTTGCAATAATGGCATTTATGGATGATGGTGTATCAATTGACACGGAAAACTGTAATCTCTGGATTCATGATTTGGATATTTTCTATGGTACAGCCGGAGGTGCTTCTGACCAGGCCAAAGGCGATGGTACGATTGACTTAAAAGGAGATTCTACCAATCTGACTATAGCTTATAACCATTTTTGGGATTCAGGAAAAAGCTCTCTTTGCGGAATGAAGAGTGAAACAAAGTATGAGGTAACCTATCATCACAACTGGTTCGACCATTCAGATTCTAGGCATCCCAGAATAAGAACCGGTACAGTACATATATATAATAATTATTATGACGGTAATTCTAAATATGGCGTGGGTATGACAATGGGAGGCTCTGCGTTTGTGGAGGCGAACTATTTTAGGAATTGCAAATATCCCATGATGATCTCCAAGCAAGGTACCGATGCTTCAGGCGATGGTACATTCTCAGGTGAGAATGGAGGCGTGATCAAGGCGTATAATAATAAGATTGAACAGGCAAAACGCCTTGTATATGCCAATTCCAATGCCGGCGGAGCTACGGAACCATCAAGTGCTACACAGTTTGATGCATATCTTGCAAGTTCAAGGAATGAAGCAGTTCCGGATACCTATAAGGCAGTTGCAGGAGGCACCATATATAACAATTTTGATACAAGCGGAAAGTTTGACCTTGGAGTAGATCCGTCAAATATTGATGATCCGAGTAATGTTAAAGCTATTGTTACAGCTAAGGCAGGCCGTTTAAACGGCGGTGATTTTGCCCGCGCAGGCTATGATGCATTTTTTGCAACTGATGCAGATGAAAATTATAGTGTTGACACTACATTAAAAGCTGCAGTAGTTAATTATAAGACCAGCGTGAAGGCCATAGGCGGTATAGACGGCGTTGATACACCGGTTTCAGGAAGTAGTTCTGCTACAGCAGTTACGCCTTCAAGCGGCGTGATTGCACCGGTTGCCAGTGTGCCTTCGGGATTTTATTCAGAAACACAAACGATTACTTTGACATCCGATACATCAGGCGCAGTTATTTATTATACAATTGACGGTTCAAATCCGGCGGATTCAGGTAACACCGAGCGTAAGAAGTACGAGAATACCTCGATTTCGGTTGAAAATAGTATGGTAATAAAGGCTGTTGCAGTAGTGGAAGAGAATGGCAAAGCAGTTGATTCAAGTTATGTTGCCAAATATTCCTATATTATTTCTAAAGATGGCGGAACAAGGTACACCGTAACTATCTATAAGATAGAAGGTGAAGAAGCGAGTGATACATTGATTTTTAAGGCCGGAGAGTTCATTACAGAAGATGATTTGCCCAATCCTACAAGAACCGGATATACATTCCTCGGATGGAAAGATGGATCCGGAAATGACGTAACTCTGCCGAAGACAGTTAACGAAAACATGGTCCTTATAGCTAAATGGGAAAAAGGTAAGGAAACCTATACAATAACAATTGATCTGGGTTATACTGGTGCACCTGATCCGACTACAAAGACTGTTAATGAAGGCGAGTCTCTTGATAGCCTTGATACACCTACAAGAACTGGGTTCATATTTAATGGCTGGGTAGATGAGGAAGATAAGGCGGTCACGATTCCTTTCACGCCTACTAAGAGCATGACAATTAAGGCTACATGGACAGAAAAAGACGATGGTGACGATGCGCATTGGGTTGTATATATTGACAAGAATGATGGCTCCATACCAGAACGGGTGGAAGTTGAAAAAGGAAAGACGGTTCCGGATAACAAGTTAGCAGCTCCTGTCAGAACAGGTTATACATTTAACGGTTGGGTAGATGAAAGTAATAATAAGATTTCGCTTCCATATAAACCTGAAAAGAGTATTATAATTAAAGCTACATGGACTAAAAACACTACTACTCCATCCACAAACGAATACTGGAGTGTCAAGTTAGAGAAGACCGAATACACATACACCGGAACTGCAATCAAGCCCGGAGTTACGGTATATGATAATAACGGCAAAGCTCTTGTTGAAGGTGTTGACTATACGGTTAAGTACAGTAATAACCTTAAAGCTTCCGTCGTAAAGAATAATGGAAGTTATGAGAATATTGATAAGAGTGGTAAGAAACTTCCGACCGTTACCGTATCAGGCAAGGGAATATTGAGCGGCAAATATGCCGAGAACTTTGTAATTAAGCCCAAGGATATTTCCGATGAAGACGATAAAGAGGTTCAAGCTGCTGAAATAAGGATAGTAAAGGGCAGTAAAGCATCAACGCCTGTAATATGCTATAATGCTATGAAACTTGGTGCTAAAGATTATAAGTATGATAAGACCAAGACATTCCCTACGAATGGAACTTTAGAAATCGAGGGCCAGGGTAATTATGAAGGAACACGCTCAATTACTGTTAAAGTATACGATAGTAAGACTGAACTCAAGACAGCTGTTAAGAAGTTTAAAGTTACTGTTAAGAACACGCCCGTGCTTGTTTATTCAGGCGAGAATCTAAGAGCTGATATTATTAGCCGTATCGAGTTGACGCCTGCACTTCCGGAAGGAAGTTATGCGGTAACGCTTCCTGATGAGGTTAAGGATGCCGGAACAGTTAAATTCATGGTTGTCGGCTTGGGTGATTACAGCGGCTGCAGTGTGAGCAAGTCAATTAAGATTCAGCCTAAGACTCTTGATGAGAAGGCAGTAGAGATTACCGGTGTGCCAAATGAAGGTGTTGATTATAGCAATACCGGAGCAGTTGTATCAGATCTTAGCATCAAAGTGAAAGACAAAACCGAACCGTTAGTAAACGGAACGGATTATAAGCTTTCATACAGTAATAATAAGAAAGTGGGAACTGCAAGTTTTACCATAACCTTTAAAGGTAACTACAAGGGTAAAATAGCTAAAGTAAAAGATACGGAATTTAAAATAAATAAAGCACCTTTGGATGGAACTAACACTGTGGTTGAGCTTCCGGATAAGGTCTGCAAAGAAAATGCAAACTGTAAGTCTACTGCTTATGTAACAGTAAACGGAGTGTTGGTAAAGGCTTCTGAATATGAAGTAGAATATTACGTTGGAGATAGTACTACTCCTACAAATAAACCAAAGGTTACAACATTTAATGGGAACAAGGTGACCGTAAATGTTAAGGTTAAGGTTAAGGCTGGTAGCAAGAATTATAAAACCGGAACAGGCAATGAAATAACCGGCAGCTATACTGTATGGAAGAAGGGAAGCAGCAACGATAATGACCTTTCCAAAGCAAAAGTAACCTTCCATAATCAGGCGGACTGCAAGGATAAAAAGGTTACTAAGTTCGAGTATAACGGAGGAGCGGTTAAACCGGATGGAATCAATGTAAATATTGGCAAGAGTACTACTAATCTTTACAGCAGTGGAGAAGATTCTAAAGTGACAGTGACTTATGTAAACAATGTAAATAAGGGTAAGGCAACTGTTATAATTAAACCTGCAGCGGATAGTGATTTAATAGGCAGCAAGGTTGTAACCTTTAGTATCGTTCCGAAGAATGCTTCCGGATTAAATAAGTCAGCACTTGACGCGCTTAGTGATACATTCAATATTAGTGATACAATTAAAAATATTTTTAAATAAGTTATAGAATGTACTGCTGCACAGCTTTGTCTAAGCTGCTGCGGCAGTATTTCTTGTAGTGAATACGTACCGCACCTAATATTTTACCAATAAATGCCGATATATAGATTAGATAACTATATTTATAGGTATGGTTATAAGTATACGGTAAAAGGACTTACCGTTTGGCAGTATAATTTGCCTTATCAAGGAGGATGATAATATGGGTATGGAAATAGGTGCGCTTTTGCCTAATCAGGTATCTACAAGCAATACAATTACAAAGAAGTCTGCGAGTGAAAAGAAAGCAGAAGGCGGAGCAGCGATTGTTAAAGCCTTTCAGGCTTCTAAGAAGAAGAAAAAGAAGAAAAAACGATTATCATATAATTTTAAAAGGGTTTCAAATCAGATTTTGATGTCCAAAAACACTTTGAGCGCAAGTAAGGCGTTGAACAGGGCCCGCGGATCTTATATGACTCTTTTGATGAAGAAACAGGGCGGAGAATATAACGATAGTGAAATAAAGAGTGCGCTTGAGCATGCACGGGACATGGTTCGTATAGCCAAGAAGCGTAAGCGTCATATGGAAGAAGAGGAATTTGCCGTAAACAATGGCGATACCCAGGTTGCCGAGGGAATGGAGATGGAAGAGCAAGAGGATGAAAATTCGGAAGAAAATCAGGATGTAGAATTAAGCTCTGACGAATTGGAGGCAATCACACAGGAACTTAAGGAAATGACTAAAGATTCTCTGGAAGAAGCGCTTAAAGAGCTTGCGGATGAACTTATCAGCACTACGTACACGGATATGAGTAAAGAAGAAATTGACGAGCTGAAGAGAAAACACAGGCAGGATGAGCTCAAAGAGATAATGGAAGCCGATATGAAGTACCTAAAAGCTCTGTTTGACAGGCTGCAGAAAGAAAAACAGCAAAGTGTAAGCAGTGTAGTGGAGGCATTTGATACATCGGACAATTCGAGTCCGGTTTCATTAGAGCTTGGCGGTGTTGAGGTGCCGGTACAGGTTCAACAGACTGCTGCGGAAGTAGTAGAAGGCGCTGCCGTAGATGTTTCAGTGTAGGGAGAATCATCATATATGAAAGAGATAGCCGAAGAAAATTCTTTGGAACAAGTTCATGAATCTGCAAAAAGAGAGACATATTTCGACTGTCTTAGAATTATGGCAACATTTGCAGTGATGATTATTCATATAGCGTCACAATATTGGTATGCCGTAGAAGTAGAGACTTATGAGTGGAAGGTATTTAGTTTTTACGATAGTATAGTGAGATGGGCAGTGCCGGTTTTCGTTATGATAAGCGGCGCCCTGTTTTTAAGGAAAGACCAGAAAATAGAGCGGATTTTTAAGAAAAATATATTAAGGATCGCTACCGCTTTTATTTTCTGGTCTGCTGTATATGCGCTTATAAATCTTATTACCGGCAGAAGCGGACTTAAAAATGCACTAAGGGAGTTTGTGGAAGGCCCTTCACACCTCTGGTTTTTGTTTATGATAGTAGGCCTGTATATTCTTGTTCCGCTGCTACGGAAAATCGTTGTATCGATGGATATGACTAAATATTTTGTGTTGCTTGCACTTGTATTTACTTTTATACTGCCATACATGGTTACACTGATTTCCCTGTATTCTGAAAAATTAGCTTCAATAGCCGGTAAGGTTCTAAACAGCGTATGCTTTAGCTTTACGCTTAGGTATGTCAGTTATTTTGTATTTGGATACTTTTTTAGCCAAATCAATATAGAAAGAAAAAAGAGAAGGCTGATCTACCTGCTTGGAGCAATTGGTCTTATAGTGACAAGCTTTGCTCAGGTCATATTCCCCATATCTGATAAAGGAGCAGTAAATACATTTCATGAAAATATGACATTGAATGTCATGCTTGTAAGCGTTGCGCTTTTTACATTTGCAAAATATAATCTGAACCTTCCGAATATCTCACAAAAATCAAGGAAGATGATCAGAAAACTCTCTGAATACAGCTTTGGTGCATATCTTGTACATGCTATGGTAATAACACAGCTTAACCATATGCTTGGATTCAATACGCTGTCATTTGATCAGATAATATCGGTGCCGGTAATAGGTGTAGTTGTGTTTGTAATTTCTTTTGCAATATCGGGAATACTGCATCAGATTCCGGTTTTAAAGAAGTATATAGTATAAATCATTTCGTGGAGAATGCGAAGCATTCTCTTAATCGTCGTCATCAGACGACGATTTATTATAAATAATCCTTAAGGTCCTTACACAATTCCTCTTCAATCGAAACCAGACGCTTACAGATATCCTTGGATGTCTTATCTGCAGCCTGATATTGATTAAGATATTTATTTAGCGATTTCACGCCCATATTACATCCGTCTGTAAGCACATCGGCTATGGTTGAGTCCGAATCATTCATGCCGACTTTCATATTGGTTTTCAGCCACGACATACCTTTTGCCATAGGGTTGGGATCTTTTTCCTCACTGTCATGCTCTATGAGCTGTGAATGTATCTCATTGCCAAGCTTCGCATGGTGGTTTTTGCTTTCCGAGAGCAGACTTTTCATCTCCGAATCACGAACCCTGTCAAGCACCTCATCTATAGAAGACACCGCCATTTTAGTACCTGCGTCACATTCCTTAAGTAATTTAATTGTATCATTATATTCCATTGCTTCCTCCATTCTGCAGCGAATATGCTGCGACATATTTCTGAAAATGTTTTGTGATTCTGATTTAACACTATAATCATATTAAATAATCATCATTACTCAATATTTATTATGTCTAAGAAACATGCCAAATATATTTGTTAAAATATGTAAATACTCTCTTTATTTTTTTACAATATGTGATATAATCATATTCGCTATAACATAGTAAGATTCAGGTGTCAAAAGTTACACTCTATATTTTACTACCCGAATCCCTTACACCCAATTATAAATAAAAGAAAAGGAGCATACCATCATGAACAACATAAATATCACAGACACGATCAAATACATAGGAGTAGACGACAAAACTATCGACTTATTTGAAAGCCAATACGTAGTCCCCAACGGCGTATCCTACAATTCATACATAATTTTTGATAAAAAGGTCGCAATTATGGACAGCGTGGATCTCAGAGCAGAAAAAGAGTGGTTTGAGAATCTTGAGAAAGAACTCGGAGACAGAAAGCCGGATTATATCGTAGTTTCGCATTTAGAGCCGGACCATGCCGGAAATATTCAGAAGTTTATGGAAAAATATCCGGAGGCACAGATTGTTGTAAATGCTAAATCACTTAGCATGATGTCGCAATTTTTTGATATTGATATGAGTGAACGTAGTGTAGTGGTCAAAGAAGGCGATGAGCTTTCACTTGGAAGTCATGTTCTTACGTTTATTATGGCGCCTATGGTGCATTGGCCTGAAGTCATGGTGACTTATGATAAAACTGATAAAGTTCTCTTCTCAGCAGATGGCTTTGGTAAGTTCGGTGCGCTGGATACTGACGAAGACTGGGCGTGTGAAGCACGCAGGTACTATTTTAATATAGTAGGAAAGTACGGTATGCAGGTACAGATGCTTTTGAAAAAGGTCGCAGAATTGGATATTAGTATTATATGTCCGCTGCATGGACCGATTTTATCTGAAAATCTTGGATATTATGTTGGTAAGTATCAGGTATGGAGCAGCTATGAACCGGAAGATAAGGGAGTACTGATCGCTTATGCTTCTATTCATGGTAATACCGGAAAGGCTGCTGAGAAACTCGGCGAGCTGCTTCGTGAAAAGGGTGTGGAGAAGGTTGTTGTATCGGATTTGGCCAGAGAGGATATGGCTGAGGTCATAGAGGACGCTTATCGCTATGACAGACTGGTAGTGGCTGCGGCTACATATGACGCAGGTATTTTCCCTTGTATGGAAAGTTTTTTGGCGCACCTTAAGTCTAAGAATTATCAGAAACGTACAGTTGGAATCATAGAAAACGGAAGCTGGGCGCCTACATCCGGAAAACAAATGAAAGAAATCCTTTCACAGATGAAGGATATAACGATTTTGGAACCTGTAGTTACAATTAAATCTACTTTGAATGAGACCTCCAATGAACAATTGGAATTATTGGCAGAGGCGTTGGTATAGATTATGGAAAAGGATATGACCAAGGGGAGCCCGATGAAGCTGATTTTGGGCTTTTCGGTTCCCCTGATATTCGGCTTGTTGTTTCAACAGCTCTACAGCATGGTTGATACAATTATTGTCGGACATTATCTTGGGGTGGAGGCTCTGGCGGCAGTCGGAGCCACAGGCTCCATTAATTTTTTAATCAATGGGTTTTGTATAGGTGTGTGCAGCGGATTTGCAATTCCGGTTGCGCAGGAGTTTGGCGCCGGAAATGAAAAGCGTTTGCGCAAGTATGTAACTAACAGCGTATGGCTTGCGACGTTTTTCGCAATTGTTACAACTATAGTGGTTGTACTGTTGTGCCGTCCGATTCTGCGTGTAATGCAAACGCCGGAGAATATTATAGATGGTTCGTATAGATATATCGTGATCATCTTTTTGGGAATCCCGGCTACGTACCTTTATAATATGACTTCTTCCATAATTCGTTCGCTGGGAGACAGCAGAACGCCGGTTATCTTTTTAACAATGGCGGCGTTTCTTAATATTATACTGGATTTGTTATGCATAATTGTATTTAAGTGGGGAGTTGCAGGTGCAGCGATTGCGACGATTTTCTCACAGGCTGTGGCAGGTATAAGTTGCCTTATTTTTATACACAAGAAATTCAATATCCTGCATATGGATAAGGAAGACTGGATCAGAGACAGGGAGTTTATCTCTAAATTATGCGGAATGGGGCTGCCGATGGGGCTGCAGTATTCCATTACGGCTATAGGCAGTGTTATTTTGCAGAGCGCGATCAACGGTATCGGCTCTGATGCAGTGGCAGCAGTTACGGCAGGCATTAAGCTGAGTATGATTCTTTCATGTGCTTATGATGCGATGGGTTCCACAATGGCAACCTATGGCGGGCAGAATATAGGCGCAGGCAGGCTGGATCGCATTAGTAAGGGCCTTAGAAGCTGCGTACTGTTGGGAGCGGCTTATTCGATATTTGCTCTTTGTGTTATCTTGCTTTTTGGAAAAAATATGCTTTTGCTCTTTTTGGACAGCTCAGAAACCGTAATTTTGGGAAATGCACTGAAGTATATTACTATAAATGTCTGCTTCTATTTCCCACTTGCACTGGTCAATATTGTGCGTTTTTTGATTCAGGGAATGGGTTACAGTATATTGGCTGTGTTTGCAGGTATGTTTGAGATGATAGCAAGGGGAATTGCCGGTTTTGTGCTGGTGCCGTATTTTGGGTTTTCGGCGGTCGGCTTTGCGAATCCGCTGGCGTGGATTTTCGCTGACGCCTTTCTTATACCGGCGTATTTGTATGTGCGAAAAGATATGGAGCGTATTATAAAAACGTCGCAGAATAAGAGTCAGTGATATTAGTTAATGGAGGCATAGTTAAAATGTCAGTTACGATTTTTACAATGACACATAAAAAGTTTGAAGAGCCCTCAGATTCGATTTACATGCCGCTACAGGTAGGCCGCGCATGTGGTGCGGATTTAGGATATCCGGGAGATAATACGGGGGATAATATTTCTGCCAAGAATTGTTATTATGGAGAACTCACCGGAGTATACTGGGTATGGAAAAATGTCAGAACTTCCGATTATGTGGGAATCTGTCATTACAGAAGGTATTTTTGTACGGAAGAGGGCAGGATTTTTAATGAAAAGGACTATATTTCCATTTTGAATGAATATGACATAATCACGTCTAAGAAGCTTAAGTTGAATTTCTCGTATTTTGACGGCTATGAGGGCGATTATAACATATTTGATCTGATTACGACGGGAGAAGTTATCAGGCAGAAATTCCCGGAATATTATGATACTTTTGAGCGGCTTGTTCATGGAAACGGTACTTATTTTGCAAATATGATGGTTGCCAAAAAGGAAATATACGATGAATACTGCGAGTGGTTATTTTCTATTTTTGAAGAGGTAGAAAAGCGGATCGATCCAAGCGGGTACGATGACTATCATAAACGTGTATTTGGATTTATTTCGGAGTTTTTGCTGCTTGTATGGGTTAATGTCAAGGGGCTTAAGGTTTATGAATGTAAGGTCGGAATGACTACCGAGAAGTATGAGACAAAGCAGATGAAAGATACGCTGGCTGATTTTTTCCTGCAAAAAGATTTAGCGGGAGCGAAGGAGTATTTTCTTAAAACCCTGGAAAAAAGACCTGACGTCTTAATGGAAGCCTCTGATATAACAGGGGAATTGAAGGTGGCAATGCAGGTAGTTGCGGTATGCGAATTGGAGCAGCAGGAGTTTGGAAGCAGCATTATTGACAGGATATGCCGGTTTGATGAGCTTATGAAGTTTTTTAACAGACTGAATGATATAATTAATGACTGCCGGATGGGAAATTTAAGCGACGAAGACAGGCTTTTTATTAGGGAAGAAAAAGTATCTGATATTGCGATAGAGGCTTCTGCGAGGTTGTTTTGTACTGAACAGGGAGAAATAGAGAGAATTTTACGGTTGATTGGTCAGGGCAATTAGGGAGATTCTGTAGCTATCTGCGATGGATTGTTAGGCTGTTTGGGGGTTGCCTGTGACTGGTAATTAGAAAGGATGAATGAATATGATGCAGGATTTAACGGTGGGTGATCCGCATAAACTTTTGTTCAAATATACCATACCGATGTTTATCAGCGTGGCATTTCAACAGATTTATAATATTGCAGACAGTATGATAGCCGGGAAGTTTGCGGGAGAAGACGCACTGGCGGCGGTCGGGGCCTCTTATCCGATCACAATGATTTTTATGGCTGTGGCGGTTGGCAGCAATATCGGTTGTTCCGTAGTCATCTCACAGCTTTTTGGGGCAAAAGAATATAATAAGTTAAAATCAGCGGTTTATACCACATTTATTGTCGGTTTTTCGTTATCGCTGTTTTTGACTGTAGTGGGACTTTTGACAACGCCGCATATGATGCGGATGATACAGACTCCGTCTAATATTTTCAGCGACGGCGCTCTATATTTGAGAATCTATATCGGAGGATTTGTCTTTTTATTCTTATACAATATTACTACAGGGATGTTTAACTCGCTTGGCGATTCCAAAACGCCCTTATATTTTCTTATTGGTTCCTCAGTAGGTAATATCATTCTGGACCTAATATTTGTGGCGGTTTTTAAATGGGGAGTAGCCGGAGTGGCATGGGCGACTTTCATTGCGCAGGGAGCAGCATGCGTTCTTGCACTATTTGCTTTCAGAAAAAGAATTGCGCAGATTGATACTAAAGAAAAAGCAGCGCTTTTTTCGGGCAGCGCACTTAAAAAAATTGCCGCTGTAGCAATTCCGAGCATTTTACAGCAAAGCTTTATATCAATAGGAAATATATTTATCCAAAGTATTGTTAATTCTTATGGCTCGGACGTTATTGCCGGGTATTCTGCGGCAGTCAAACTCAATACCTTTATTATCACGGGCTTTACCACACTGGGTAACGGTGTATCGGGCTTTACAGCGCAGAATCTTGGCGCCGGTTTGCCAAGCCGTATTAAGGAAGGCTATAAAACCGGCATAAAAATGGCTCTGTGCGTAGCGGTTCCGTTTTTTACCGCTTACTTTTTCTTTGGCAGGATAATGATGCTGCTGTTCATGGAAGATACCGGCAGTATGGCAATAAATGCAGGCATCATGTTCCTTAGAATTGTGTCGCCGTTCTATTTTGTGATATCCGTCAAACTGATTGCCGATGGTGTATTGCGCGGTTCGGAGGCCATGAAGTATTTTATGGTTTCGACATTTACGGATTTGGTTCTTCGTGTAATTTTGGCTTATATTTTGTCTATGCGGTTTGAATCCACGGGTATCTGGATGTCATGGCCGATTGGATGGTGTATTGCGGCGGTGTTGTCGGTTGGTTTTTGCAGGAAGGTATTTAGGGATAACTATACTCTTCTTTAAATCCCATATCTGCCAATTTTTCATAAGGAATAACAAATTCTATTATACCGGAGGCATAAGGTCCAAGTTCATAAGGATTACTGATAAATACAAGCCCCTCGTCTGACAGATACCATTTTTCATCGCCGTACAGAATAGTTTCCAGCTCGCTTCCGTCAAAAAAATTTTCGGGAAACATACGCTCTTTATATTCATCAGTCTGCGTAAGCTCACGATTATAAGCCAAAGTATCATTATAAAATTTATCGGCATCATCCGATAGTGCGGCAAAATCAATCAGTTCACCCGTCTTTGTATCATAATTTAAACCAAAGCTGTTATAATATCCGTGCGCTCCTCCCATATACCCGGAAGAAGTCATTATAAAAGAAATGACATTAGTGTCAGAACGTACTTTCTCAAATCCTAAATTTTCGTTATATTCAAAGAAATCATAACCTTCTTCCTTTGATGATATCTCATAATACTCATGGCTTTCATTTCGTATTGAGTCAGAAGCTGTAAAAGCATCAATCCTAGACTGTATATCAGCATTAATTTTTTCCGCAGCCTCAGCATTGTTAGCTATGGTAACTAAGGGCTGGTTGTAGCTTCTTGAATAAATAACAGTACCGTCATCGGCAGTATCTTGGTCTTCGACGGTTTTTGAGTCAATGATTACGATGCCTGAGTCATTGGATGTCTGGTAATCTTGTCCGGTGGTGTTATCGTCAGGAGTTTCATTGTTTGATAATACATTATTAGTTTGTGAAGCGTCATTTGGCAAAATGTCATCATTTGCGACGTTGTTCTTAGCGCCACATGAATTGCATAGTAGTGTTGTTGATATTAATGCGGCGAATAGAAGTTGTTTTTTCATAGGTTATATTGCTCCTTTTTAGGCTTTGTAATTGATTATTTATAGGTTGATATATTTTTTAGATAGTATTTACCAAGATAGTTTATAATATTGCAGATATGATAACAAGTGGTAATATTAATGAAAGTGTATGCTTTTTACTTTATGTACTATGAAAATTTATGTGATAATAGAAAATCGACTCTTGATAGGCATTTCACAATCACTTTTCAACTACACTTGAAAAAATGCATAATTTTGCATATAATATATATATCAATATGAAAGAAGGTATTTGTATGAGTGAGAGAGAACAAGCAAAACAGATTATTGATCAACTCCCTGAATACAAAATGACAAAAATTTTATATTTGTTAAAAGGTATACAAATTGATGATGAAATAGAAGACGAATTATTTTGTGAAAATTTAGCAGAAAGATATATAAATGATCCAGATCATGAAGTGATTTCTTTTGGAGATGCTATAAAAGAAGCAGGGGTAACAATTAATGATCTACAAAATTAGCATTGATAAAAAGGCACAAAAGTTTATTTTAAAGCAGCCAAAAAGTAAACAGAATTTAATTTATAAGGCGATTTATACAAAAGGTATTAGAAAGTATATACCTGATATTGACAATGAGCATTTGAAAAAATTCTAAAGAATAATCTTTTCTAAATCCAACAAATACTTTTTAACCTCCGTACCGCATCCAAATCCCGTAATATCCCCATTTTTATGTATTACCCTATGACAGGGAACAATGATCATGATAGGATTCTTATTATTAGCCTGACCTACAGCGCGAACCGCCTTGGGATTGCCAATGCCGATGGCTATATCCTGATAACTTCGAGTTTCCCCGTAAGGTATGCTTTGCAGCTGTGTCCATACTTGCTGCTGAAACGGTGTGCCTATGCAATTTATCGGCAGTTCAAACTTTGTTCTTTTTCCCGAAAAATATTCATTTATCTGCGTATATGTCTCATATAAAAGGTCAGAATGATGTATAAATTTTTGTGACTGCAAAGAGGCATCATCTGCTTGTTGTAAGCTGAGGTTTGTAAGGTTGTTATTTTTTTCACAAATTTTTATTAGCCCGATTGGGCTTTTAAATACATAGCTATCAGACATGTTATCTCCCCATGTGCTTTCTTTAAGCATGGACGATTGCGAAACGTATTTTCGATAATCATAGACAATAGTTTCGCAATCATCTATTTCTAAAGTATTTTGTTCATTTCTGATCCGGCGCCTGCCCATCATGAGCAAGCCACTTGCAATCAGTTATCTCCATATCGGTAAATGTTGCCTTGAAGGAAGAAGCCTCCGCGCTGCATGCATAAATGCCAAACGGAATAGTTTCATCGGCATTAAACATATGACAGATGCGCATTTGATTGTAGTTTATGCCGTCAACTGAATTTTCGATGCAGAAATCATCCTCTCTGCGGCTAAGGCGAAACCACATAGATTTGATTGAGGCATCTATATCTGTTGAAGCCCAGTCAGAATAGCCGTAGTGTGTTACGACACTGCCTAAGCGCTGAATCTTTTCATTTTCATATTCCACCGAAGCCTTCAACCAATTTTCACTATCCATATATACTGCAATGCCGCATTGGTCGTAGCGGTGCTTGCTTTCAAATTCCGTCTTAACCACAAATGAAAAGTATTTTTCATCGGTGTTGATCTGCAATACAGGAGCATTGTCATTGCGGAAGTGGTAGTAAGTCCTCTGCCATAAATCAGTATGCGGCTGTGTAATGATTTCCACTTTATCCTCTGTTATAGTATAATTTTCCGGTTCTCTGGTCCATTGCATGGATTTTGTATCTAATTTCATATTGTTTCCTCACATATATAAGTTGTCAACTGTTGCCCACCATATTTAACACAAACATTTTACTACAGCTTGCCGAATATGTCATTAATAAGTTAAATGGATGCAAATATTAGATGTCAATTCCTGCCAATTCCTCATTGAGAAACCAACAAATTTGTGATACTATAATAAAAATAGTTTTTGCAGACCAAGAGAAAGGTATAGGGGTATTAAAATGGATTATAACGAGGCGTATAAAAAGCTGGAAAAGTATGGACAGCTCCATGTACTGAAATACTATGATGAGCTTACGAAGGAAGAACAGGACACTCTTCTTAAACAGATCGAAGACACAGATATGGAAGTGCTTTTAAATGCCGCTCATGAAACGGATAGTAAAGGCAAAATAACCCCCTTATCGGCAATGACACTTTCAGAGATAGAGACTAAGAAGGATGACTTTATGGGGGCTGGTATTGCCGCTGTAAAAGCGGGTAAGGTAGGAGCCGTATTGCTTGCGGGCGGTATGGGAACAAGACTTGGTTCGGATGCGCCTAAGGGTGTGTACAATATCGGACTGACCAAGGAAGTATACATTTTTGAGAGACTGATTGAAAATCTGATGGACGTAGTTAAGCTGACGGATACATGGATTCATCTTTTTGTTATGACAAGCGATAAGAACCATGAGGCTACGACAGCATTTTTTAAGGAAAAAAATTACTTTGGATACAAACCTGAATATGTAACCTTTTTTATGCAGGAGATGGCTCCCGCAACGGATTATAACGGTAAAGTTTACATGGAGAGCAAGAATAAGATTTCGACTTCCCCTAACGGCAACGGCGGATGGTTTTTATCCATGATGAAATGGGGAGTAGTCGATAAAATACGTGAGGCTGGAATTGAGTGGCTGAATGTATTCGCAGTGGATAATGTGTTACAAAGAATCGCAGATCCCTGCTTTGTGGGCGCAACCATTCTTACCGACAGTGATGTCGGGGCTAAGGTAGTATGTAAAAATGCTCCGGATGAGAAGATAGGCGTTATCTGTCTTGAGGATGGAAAACCGTCGATAGTGGAATACTACGAGCTGACCGATGAAATGATGAATGATAAGGATGAGAACGGAAATCCGTCATACAGTTATGGCGTAATACTCAACTATCTTTTCAGGGAAAAAGCATTGGAGGATATAGTGGCTAAGAAACTGCCGCTTCATATTGTGGAGAAAAAGATTCCTTATATGAATGAAAAAGGAGAGCTGATCAAGCCTGAGGAACCAAACGGTTATAAGTATGAACAGCTTGTACTGGATATGATTCACGAACTGGATTCATGCCTTCCTTATGAGGTTAGGAGAAATTATGAGTTTGCCCCGATTAAGAACAAGACCGGTGTGGATTCTGTAGAGAGCGCAAGGCAGTTGTGTAAAGAGAACGGAATAGAATTGTAAAAATAGATAAGAAATATAGATAAGGAGGAAATTATAATGGCAATTTTAGTAACAGGAGGAGCCGGTTATATAGGTTCCCACACAGTAGTAGAATTACAAAATGCAGGATATGACGTAGTTGTGGTAGATAATCTATCCAATTCAAGTGAGAAGTCGCTTAAGAGGGTAGAAAAAATTACCGGTAAACCGGTTAAATTTTATCGGGCTGACATTTTAGACAGGGCTGCGCTGGAAGATGTATTCAGTAAGGAAAAAATTGATTCATGTATCCACTTTGCAGGACTGAAGGCAGTTGGCGAGTCAGTTTCCAAGCCTTGGGAATATTACGAGAATAATATAGCAGGAACCTTGACTCTGGTAGATGTAATGAGAAAGCATAATGCAAAAAATATAATCTTCTCGTCTTCGGCTACAGTATACGGCGATCCGGCAATTATTCCGATTACCGAGGAATGTCCCAAAGGTCAGTGCACCAATCCGTATGGTTGGACTAAATCCATGTTAGAGCAGATTCTTTCCGATATGCAGAAAGCAGATCCTGAATGGAATGTTATACTGTTGCGTTACTTTAATCCGATCGGCGCTCACAAGAGCGGAACCATAGGTGAAAATCCAAACGGTATTCCGAACAATTTGATGCCATATATCACACAGGTTGCAGTTGGCAAGTTAAAAGAACTTGGAGTATTTGGGAATGATTATGATACGCCGGACGGTACAGGAGTACGTGACTATATCCATGTTGTGGACTTAGCAGTCGGCCATGTTAAAGCACTTAAAAAGATTGAGGAAAAAGCAGGACTTTGTATATACAATCTTGGTACAGGAGTTGGTTACAGCGTACTTGATATCGTTAAGAACTTTGAGGAAGCAACCGGCGTAAAAATTCCTTATGTGATAAAAGACAGACGTCCCGGCGATATTGCAACCTGCTATTCCAATGCAGAGAAAGCCAAAAAAGAACTTGGCTGGGAAGCACAGTACGGTATTAAAGAAATGTGCGCCGACTCATGGAGATGGCAGAGCAATAATCCTAACGGATACGATGATTAAAAATAAGTTTTGTCAAACCGGTGGATATTTTTCCGCGGCAGCTTTAAGTGTATTTGTAATAGAACCGTGCAGTATGAGTTGTATGTACTGCACGGTTTTTTCTTTATTCCGTACAGATTTATCTACGATCCATTCCTGCAGCAAACCTGTAATTGCCTCAGTGTAGAACTTAACAAGGAAGTCTGTAAAGTCATCAGGAAGGGATATCTTTGCATCATGCATATTATTTTCAATGACAGAGCGCATTATTTCCGTAAAATCCTCATAAAAGAAATGCTTTAATTCATTCTTTCCAATAGAGTATATATTTTTAATAATCTCTTCGTTATTATCAATATAGTCTAGTACAAATAAAATGGATTTTTCATAATCTGAATTCATATCCATTGTTTTAACAACTTCTATAGCCTCCTGCCTGAGCATCCATTTTAACAATTCATTTATATTTTCAAAATGATAGTAAAAGGTTTTCCTGTTTACGCCGCAATCCGAAACAATTTCACTTACGCTGATTTTGGAGAGGGGTTTTTTTTCAAGAAGCTTTTTTAGGGATGTGGCGAACATCTTCTTGGTGTTAAGTGATATTGTTTCATGTTTCATACTGAACCCTCCATTCTTACCGTTTTAGCGCAATTAAGTACTATTATCTAGTATACGTTACTGAAATTAAATAAGCAACCATGGCAAAATCACACATCTGAAATATTTAACCAACAAATCCCCACAACTGTCCGTATTTTACCCAAAACACCACAATTGTCCGTTTATTATCCCCCCAAATTCCGCTATTATTATTTATCATTCCAGCTGCGAGGAGGTATAAGTGTGAGTCAGGAACAAACTAATGAACAGGACTCTAATATCATGATAAAAGTCTCAACCTTTATTGTGGATAAGAGAAACCTGTTTTTTCTAATTTACATTATTTTAATTATTTTTTCCGCTTTTTCAAGAAACTGGGTAGAAGTAGAGAATGAACTGTCGGCCTTCCTGCCGGGGACAACCGAAACAAGACGGGGACTGGATTTGATGGAGGAACAGTTCATTACATACGGTACTGCCAAGATCATGGTTACCAATATTGAATATGATACTGCGAGTGAAATTGCGGATGAATTGGAAAATATGGATAGCATAGCTATGCTGAGTTTTGACAATACGACTGAGCATTATAATAATTTTTCGGCACTGTATGATGTGACGTTTGCTTATGATGAAACAAACGATAAATGTCTAGAGGCATTGGACGAGGTAAAAGACTATCTCTCCGGTTATGATATATATGTTTCAACTACACTTGGAGATCAGTCTTCGGAGACGATCGCATCCGAGATGAGCGTAATCATTGTGTGGGTTGCAATTATTGTCGTGGCGGTATTGTTAATTACTTCACAAACCTGGGCGGAAGTTCCGGTGCTTTTACTGACATTCGTGTCAGCTGCTATTTTGAGTATGGGAACCAATTTTGTATTCGGAACTATTTCGTTTGTGTCAAATTCCGTAACCGTAGTATTGCAGCTGGCTCTATCAATCGACTATGCAATTATCTTTTGTAATAGATATAAAGAAGAACATGCAACGCTGCCAATCAGGGATGCGGTAATCGTTTCGCTGAGTAAGGCGATTCCGGAAATTTCCTCATCAAGCCTGACAACTATAGGCGGTCTGATAGCCATGATGTTTATGCAGTTTGGAATAGGAAGTGATATGGCGATATGTTTGATAAAAGCCATTTTGTTAAGCCTTATGTCAGTTTTCTTACTGATGCCTGGTTTGCTTGTATTGTTTGGCAATTTGATGGATAAAACCGTACATAAGAATTTTATTCCGCAGATTCCGTTTGTGGGGAAATTTGCGCATAAGACGAGATTTATTGTGCCGCCGCTTTTTGTGGCAGTGTTGGTGATTTTCTTTATTTTGCAGCGTAATTGTCCTTATGTATATGGCTACAGCACGCTTTCAACCCCAATTCTTAATCAGTACCAGATAGCGGATAATATGATAGAAGAAAGTTTTGGCGAGACTAATTTTGTAGCCCTGATTGTGCCGGCGGGAAGTTATGAGAAAGAAAGTAAGCTGTTAAAAAAACTGGATGAACGGGAAGAAGTGGATTATTCGCTGGGACTTTCCAATACTGAGGCAATGGATGGATATATGCTGACGGATAAGCTTTCGACGAGACAGTTTTCGGAGCTTCTGGAATTGGATTATGAGGTGGCGCAGTTACTGTATACTGCATATGCGGTAAATGATGAAAATTATGCGAAGCTGATAAGCGGAATTTCTACTTACAGCGTGCCGCTTATAGATATGATCATGTTTTTATATGAGGAAGTAGACGCGGGTTATGTAACATTGGAAGACGAGTTAATGGATACCTTAGAGAGCGCTTACAGCCAGATGAATGTGGCCAAGGAGCAGCTTCAGGGCGAAGAATACAGCCGTATGCTAATATACCTGAATCTGCCGCAGGAGGGTGATGAGACCTTTGCTTTTCTGGATGAAATGCATGATATGGCAAGAGAGTATTACGAGGAGGGAGAGATTCTGGTGGTAGGTGAGTCTACCAGTCAGTATGACCTTTGTAAGACTTTTTCAAGGGATAATACAGTTGTTAATGTAGTGTCGATTCTGGCGGTTTTAGCGGTACTGCTTTTTACATTTAAGTCCGCAGGTATGCCGGTGCTGCTGATCGTTGTAATTCAGGGGAGTATATGGATTAACTTTTCGTTTCCGGCGATCATGCAGTCCAACTTATTCTTTATGAGTTATCTGATAGTAAGCTCGATTCAGATGGGCGCCAATATCGACTATGCAATCGTTATTTCCGGCCGATTTATGGAACTTAAGAGCAAGATGAGTAAAAAGGATGCGATCATCGAAACAATGAATTTTGCTTTTCCGACGATCATAACGTCGGGCTCCATGCTTGCAATTGCAGGTATACTGATCGGACAGATGACCTCGGAAGCCGCAATAGCGGGTATAGGTCAATGTCTTGGGCGCGGAACTTTGATTTCGATTTTTATTGTAATGTTTATATTGCCACAGATACTTTTGCTTGGTGAAAGGGTTATTGACAAGACTTCGTTTACCGTATCAATGCCGGTTATGACGCAGAAGGCGACGGGGCTTGTGAGTGTCAATGGAAGGATAAGGGGGCAGATAAACGGTATCGTTATCGGTGAAATTCATGGAATTGTGCGTGGCGAAGTTAATGCAATAATGGAGCTTGGAAATATGATACCGTTAAACGACGAAGATAAGGATGCTTTGCTTGCAATAGAAAGCAGGGAAGCAGATGGAGATGAGTTGGAAGAGGAGGCGGATGTCAATGAAAAAGAAAGTGATAACTAGAATTTGCAGTGGATTGGCAGCCGCAATCCTTATTATGACACAAGTGTCATATTGTGTTGTATATGCGAAAGAAAGTGGAGACACGGAAACCTTTTCCAAAGAAAGTAATGCCACAGAAAACAGCTCTGAAGACACTGAAGCTGTGGCAGCAGTTGATATAGAGAAAGAGGTAATTATAATTACCATAAAAAGCGCCGAGGAGTTATTAGCGGTAGCAGGGCAATGCAATAACGACAGCTGGTCGATTGATAAGCGTATAGAGTTAAATGAAGATATTTCCCTGACTGATATTGATTTTGAGCCTATTCAGATTTTTGCGGGCACTTTTGACGGCAATGGGCATACTATATCAGGCTTTAATTATACCGGTTCCGGTTATGCGGACGGATTTTTCCGGTACATTGCGAAAACAGGCATAGTGCAGGATTTGACGATTACGGGAATTGTAAGTACTGAAAACGAAGAGGATTGTACGGGAGGAATATGCGGTGTAAACGGCGGCTGGATTCTGAATTGTACCTTTTTGGGAAAAGTAGAAGGAAAATCCGAGACGGGCGGTATAGCAGGAGAAAATGAAAGTTCGGGAACGATAAATAACTGTTCGGTTAGCGGAAGAGTAACAGGTTATGACAGAGCAGGAGGCATCACAGGCGCGAATTACGGTGTGATTAGGAACTGCCAGAACAGTGCAGGCGTAAATAGCGACAGTTCATGGTTGGAAGAAAAAGATGAGGCAGGACTTGAGTGGCTGTTAGAAGACGTATCGGAGCGAAAATTGGTTAGCGGAACGGATATCGGAGGCATTGCAGGCTATTCCAAAGGAATGATCGTAAATTGTACCAATATCGGAATAGTCGGGTATGAACATAACGGATACAATATAGGTGGCATAGTAGGGCGGCAGTCCGGACAGGTCAAATCGTGCAATAATACAGGAAATGTTTATGGGCGTAAGGATGTGGGCGGTATTGCAGGACAAATGGAGCCATATATAAGCGTTGAAGAAGCCGAATCCATTTCAGAGGCAGTTGGACGTCTGCATAATCTGGTAGATAAATTCATTGATGATGCATCGGATACACAGGATACCGTCCACTCCGATTTTAACACATTGAGGACATATGCGGATTCAGCACTCTCAGATGCGGATTCGATCGCAGGAGAGACTACAGATTTTGTAAACAAGAATATTTCTGCAGTCAATGAGGTAGCAAACAGGCTGGACTACATAATGGACAGGATGCCGTATATTATAGATGACGTAGATAAAGCGATAGATAAAATGTCCAAGGTGGCTGACGATTTAAAAAAGGTTGTTGATGCGCTTAAACTGTCCGATAAAGTTGGAGATGATCCCTATGATGAAACAAAATATGCAAGACTGTCTCTTGTATCAGGTGTAGGCGGAAATGTGTATTCTGACAAAGGGGCGCCTGCAGAAAATGAGGAAGTCCGGCTCACGGTAACGCCGGATGAAGGCTATAAACTGAGTTACATAAAGGCGGTAGATGCCAAGAAGAATGAAGTCTCGCTTACGGAAGCGGCAAGCGGAAATGAGGGCTCGAATGAATATACTTTTGTAATGCCGGCAGAAAATGTAGTGGTGAAGGTTGAGTTTGAGGCAGTTATGACGGGTGCGTCGAAAATGACAGGAATGACAGTAGTGTCGGAAATGTCGCGCGCATCAGAGCAGTCGGACTCGTCATTTGTGACATATGTGTCAGTTGAACCGGAGACATTGGAAGAAATAGGTGAATCAGAAGAGACGGACAAAGCGGAAAATGGAGACGTGGTGGAGAACACAGACGATTCAGGAAGCAAAGGCGCTTCGGAAACAGAGGAAGATTCAGGAAATACAGACACGGCCGACGTAAAAATAATCTTAGAATCCAATGCCGGCGGCAAAGCCGATTACTCCGTATCAGATAACACAGTCACCCTGACAGTAAGACCAAACTCCGGTTATACAGTAGAAAATCCGCCTACCGCGACCGAGGCGTCGGGCAGACAGCTTTCTGTTTCCAAGAAAGACACAGCCGGAAATGTTTATACATTTAATATAGAAGGTGCTTCACAGCCCATAAAAGTGAAAATAACCTTCACCCCCAATACCGATTCCGGCGCCGTAAGCGATTCGTGGTCTGATTTAAGTCAAAGAGTTACGCTTTTACAGACACAGATGCAGCATATATCCGATATTATGTCGAATATAAACAGGATCATAGATGGCAAGAACTATAAAGATCTGACCGAAGATGATATAAATAAGCTGATAGACTATATGGTTGATCTTGCGCAGGCGCTTTCAGATGCGGGAACAACGCTCTCTTATATACTTAGTGATCTGGCAACAATTTCAAGTATTTTGACGCCGGAAATGAAAGAGGCCTTGGATAAAGCAGGAGTGGAGCTTAACCATGTAATTGATGATCTGAAAGATGTTTTATCGTATCTGGATTCCGGTTTTGGCCTGCTTCGTTCGACCATACTTTATATAAACGGCAAGTTCGATATTCAATTTGAAAAACTAAGTGATGGAATGAGCATGTCTATAAACAGTCTGTTTGACGGTTTGGGGATGATATCGTCATATGCAGGTCAGATTAATAATGACTTAAAACAACATTCCGACATATTAGAAACGGATTTGCGTGCAATAAATGACCAGATAAATAATATATTCCAGTTATTTGTACAAAAAATCGAAGACGTCGAGGATTTGTATTATGAGGGAGGCGGATATGAGGATGTTTCGGACGAAGATATAGATGGAAATTATGACGGTAAAGTGGAAAATTCGGTAAATAGTGGGATTATAAGAGGCGATATCAATATTGGAGGCATTGCAGGTTCTATGGCGATAGACGAGGAAGATCCGGAAGGTAATGCTGCAGGAAGCGTCCACTATTCTTTTGGCAGCCGCTATTTAACCAAGTGCATAATTTCCAGATGTAAAAACGAAGGAAAGATAACGGCCAAAAAAGACGGAGTAGGCGGTATAGCAGGCTATATGAATCTTGGGATCATATCAGGCAGTGAAGCATACGGAAGTGTTGAGAGTACGGACGGAGAGTATATAGGCGGCATCAGTGGAGAATCTCTGGCGCTTATAAAAAGCTGTTGGTCGTTAACTTCATTAAAAGGCGCCGGATATATAGGCGGCATTGCAGGCTCAGGAAACAGAATACAGGATTGTTATGCAATGGCACTGATTAATGGCAGTGCAATAAGAAAAGGTGAGATTGCGGGCTGGATAGAGACCAAAGAAGATGAAAGGCTGGATTATGGCGATGATATTAAAGGTAATTTTTTTGTAAGCACAGAGCTTAACGGTATTGACGGGGTTAGTTATATAGGCATCGCAGAGCCGATTACCTATAAGGAACTGCTTGAGACAGAGGGGCTCCCCTTGCAGTTTAGGCATTTACAGTTGACATTTATAGCTGATGATAAGCTGGTAAACCGCATGGAGGTAGAGTACGGAAAGCCGCTTGAAGATGTTGAGTTTCCGAAGGCTCCGCCCATCGAGGGCAGTTATGGGATCTGGCCTGATGTAAGTAATATGACTATGAGCGGTAACATAACGCTGGAAGCGGAATATTATGATAATATCACGACCCTGCCAAGTGCACAGATTATTACGGACGCAGAAGACAGAGAGGGAAATTTGGATAAACCATACGCATATATTGACGGAATCTATACAGGTGATGCCGCCCTTAACGTATCGTTTTTGGAACGAAACGCTCATGAAACCAAAGCTTATATAGGAAAAAACGCGCCGTCTGTAAGTTATGAAATTACCGTAGAAGGCACAGACTTAGCTCGTGATGCAGTATCAAAAGTAAGAATTTATAATCCATATGAAAAAGTAAAGTGTGTTATGGAGAACACGGATGGAGGGTGGAAAGAGATTTCTTATAAAGAGTACGGTAAATATATCCAGGTAGATATGAAAGGAGACAGTAGTAAATACTGCATTATATCAAAAGATGTGGGTAATGTATGGATTATCTATGTGGCAGCAGGTGCAGCTGTATTATTGATTATAGTAATTGTTATAAAACGCCGCACCCATTCATCAGTCGAATCGGATAAACGTACATGATTAATCTGAATTACGCCAAAACACATAGAACTATATAATTCAATTATGCCACATAAAGATACATAAAAATGAAGTGACATATACTCCCGCCCATGACAAACAAATGAAAAATTTCATGGGAACCGAAGTTTTTGTGTCTGCTGTTGAAAATAGGCAGTTTAAGGGCATAAATAATACCGCCTGCCGTATAGATGATTCCTCCTGCGAGCAGCCAGAGGAAGGCGCTGTGCGGCAGCGTATGCCATAATTGTCCAAATACGGCAAGACACACCCAGCCCATAGCAATATAAATAACAGAAGAAAAGCATTTCGGGCAGGTAATCCACAATGCCTTTATTAACATACCGACAATCGCTATTCCCCAAACTACAGATAGAAGGGTATATCCTAACTTTCCGCCAAGAACGATCAGACATACCGGCGTATATGAGCCTGCAATAAGCACAAATATCATCATATGATCTATTTTGCGGAAAATTTTAAGAAAACTATCCTTTACTGTTACACTGTGATAGAGCGTGCTTGCACCGTATAGTGTGATCATGCTCAGCATGAATACTGCCATTGCTCCATAAGCCGTAGGATTAGCCCCCGCTGCCGCCTTTATCAAAAGCGGTGTGGATGCAAAGACTGCAAGCATCATCCCAATAAAATGAGTAATTGCACTGCCGGGTTCACGAATTGTTATCTGCATAATATTCTCCTCCTTGACACACAAATATACAAAACCGCAACAAGTAGTTTCGGAAACTACATAAAGTATATTGCAATACTACTACATATAATATGCGGTGTCAAGAGAATTATGCATATTACATACCTTGCGACGTTTGTGCCTGATGCCAACGGCGTCAGCACAATGACTCGCAAGACGAACAAGTTCGTCTATGAAAAATCTATGATTTTTCAATTTAATCTTCCTCGATTATATGTATTTCAAGATAATCGAAATCAATGCTTTCTATAAAGTTGTCCTGGGTAAAACGGGTTTTATCATGGCGTTTGAAATCGCGTACATTAGCGTCGAGCCAGATTGGCTTGCCAAGGTTGAATTGATAACAGATTTCGTCTATGGCATTAAAGACTTTGTGCGTGCGGGTATCGTCGTCATCATTGCATATGACGCAGTCTCGAAGCATTCGATTGTCTTTAAATTCTTTTGCCCACATACGAAACATGAAAAAGACCTCACTTTTCGATAAAAATAATCTATAAACAATATACATATCATTTCCCGAAATGTAAATAAAAATTTTGGATGTCACATTTTGGTATGATACGAAAAAATAAACAATAAAAATTAAAATTTAATAAAAAAATTGTGAAATATATACATTTTGGAGAGATTGTGGTAGAATATATTTAGTATATTATAATGTAATGTCGGGGGAAGTAAATATGGAAGTTTATACAGATAGAGATGATATAGATAGCTGGACCGAGGTTACGCTTATTTATAAATCAGCTTTGAAGCAGATATCAACTAAATTGGAAATACTTAATGACGAATTTCAGCACGTACATAGATATAATCCGATAGAGCATATCAAGTCACGTATTAAGACGCCTGAGAGTATAGTTAAGAAATTGAAAAAGCATGGTTATGAATCCACGATTGGCAATATGATTAAGTATGTTAATGACATAGCGGGGATTCGTGTAATCTGTTCTTTTACTTCTGATATATATCAGATCGCGGATATGATAAGCAATCAAAGTGACATTAATGTCATTTCCGTAAAAGATTACATCGTGAATCCGAAAGCAAGCGGATATAAGAGCTATCATATGCTTGTAACAGTACCGGTATATTTGTCCGACAGGATTGAGGATACCAAAGTTGAGATACAGATAAGAACGGTAGCTATGGATTTCTGGGCAAGCTTAGAGCATAAGATACATTATAAATTTGAAGGAAATGCGCCTGACGGAATCAAAGAGCAGCTTGTAGAGTGTTCAAGAATCGTGTCCGATCTGGATAGCAGAATGTTGAACTTAAATAAAGAGATACAGAATCTCGCGAAGGGATAGAAATTCTATCCCTTCAAATATTTATACGGTTTAGGCATTTGCGAAACTCTATTTTTTAGCTGTCTGTTGTACAATCATCTAATAAACTTGCATATAAATGAGGAGTGCCCGGACACCTTTCGACATCCGGGCTATTATGAAAAAATTTATCTATGTGTTTTTCTTTGTTTGTATGTATTTATTATATACATAAATTATGAATAAGTTATGAACAAGATGTAAAAATATCGTTAATTTCAATAAAAAATATAGACAACTGCCTTTGGAATTATATAATTTGCACAAAAATATTGTTTGTTGTCATAATAGTAAAAAAGTGGTAAAATAAATTGAAAAAATGGAGGATCAATATGGACACATTCATAGATAGATTATCTCATAAGAAAAGCTCACAGGAGATGATTCAGGCAAATGCGGCGGCGGACGCTGCAAAAATGGAGCAGCTTCAGAATCAGGTAGCCGAATACGATACCCTGATTCAGAAACAGTCAGCCGAATACGATGCCTTGATTCAAAAGCAGTCAGCTGAATATGATGTCATGATTCAGGATATGCGTAAGGTGAATCTTAGAGCTGCGGAGAATATGGATAAAATGCAGCAAATGCTTGAAGCGGCGCTTAAGAAGATCGAGGCTGTTAAAGAGGCTGATAGTACACAAGCTGATGATGCAAAAGCAGAGCTGGAGCAGCTTTTTACGGAACTAAAAAAGCAGATGGAAGAAATTTCCATGCGTTCAGACGATTTTCAACATAAGGAAAATGTCAAGGTTTATAGAAATGTACAAGCATCTATGGCAGAGGAATTGGAAAAGCAGACAAGTACCATATCACAAAAGATTAGTGAAGGTGCTAAGAAACAGAGTGCACTCTTGCCTGTTTCCATTATTATCATGCTGATGGTTATAATTGATATTGTGATTAATTTGTTTAATATCGTAATAAAATTCTAAGACTGGAATGGGGGCGCTATTATGGGGAAACAGAATTTTAAACCAGGCAATATGCTGTATCCGCTGCCGGCCGTGTTGGTAAGTGTAGCTGATAAGCAGGGTAATAGTAATCTTTTGACAGTAGCATGGACCGGAACAATCTGCTCCAATCCGCCAATGGTTTCTATATCTGTCCGGCCGGAGCGTTATTCTTATCATATGATTGAAGAGACAGGCGAGTTTGTTATAAATCTTACAACAAAAAGACTTTGTTTTGCGACGGATTTCTGTGGGGTAAGAAGCGGTAAGGACATAGATAAATGGAAAGCAGCAAAATTAACCAGGGTTCCTGCGGATATTGTCGCAGCTCCATTAGTAAAAGAAAGCCCTGTTAATATTGAATGCAAGGTGGTTGAGAAGAAGGAACTTGGTTCCCACCATATGTTTATTGCTGAAGTAGTGTCAGTCCATGTTGACGAAAAATATATGGACGATAGGGGAGGTTTTCATTTGAATGATTCCAAACCGTTAGTGTATTCACATGGCAGGTATTTTGCCACAGGTGAAGACCTTGGTTTCTTTGGCTATAGCGTACAGCGTGCCAAAAGTTATAATGAAAGAGGAGTTTAAAAATTAATCAGTTTCATTTTGGAGCAGGCTTCCGCGTACAACGGCGTCTGCTCCATATTTTTGCCTGATAGTGTCAAGCGCTTTTTCAAGCTTGGCTTCTTTGCGTGAAGAAATTGACGGTTTATCGTCTGTAGAGACTGCGGACATGTCAAAAAGGCTCAGCTGTACAGGCGCCTGCGCTGAAACCAGTTTAGAAGAGCGTATTCCCAGTAACCGTATGGGGGTGCCGTCCCAAAGCTCATTTAATAGAGCGCAGGAAATCCTATAAATCGTATCGCTGCCGGAAGTCGGGGTTTGAAGCGTTGTCTGGTGGGATACTTTTTTAAAATTATTGTATTTAATTTCCACACTGATCATTTCCGCCATCTGTCCGGCGGTCCGTAGCCTCCTCGCAACGGATTCAGACAGTTTAAGGAGTATATGACATGCTTCCTGCGTTGTTACGGCGTCCTTAGATAGCGTAATGGAGTTACCGATGCCCTTGGCGGCTTCCGGTGTCGTCTCTACTACCGAATCATCGATGCCGTTGGCATATTCCCATAGCAGCCTGCCATGACTTTTCAGATTAGCAGTTAAAATATCTACATCGGTCTTTGCAAGGTCGCCAATGGTAAGAATTCCCAGTTTATGAAGCGTCTCTACGCTGGAATGGCCGCACATAAATAAAGAAGATACCGGAAGGTTCCACATTTTTTCTTGAATTTCGTGAGAATACAGTGTGTGCGTTAGATTGGGTTTTTCAAAGTCTGAGGCCATTTTTGCAAGCACTTTACAGTCAGATATGCCAATATTTACCGTAAATCCAAGTTTTTCATAAACCAGTGTGCGTATGTGGGCTGCGGCATCTATCGGAGAGGGGAAAAGTCTGCTTATTGGCGTGTAATCCATGTAACATTCATCCACGCTTACCTGTTCTATGTCGGGACAAATGTCGGATAGAAGGTTCATAAGTTCATGACTTTTTTCATGATACAGGGCATGGTCCGGTTTTTCGACAAGAAGAGAAGGACATTTGCGCATTGCGTTTACGATAGGCTCACCGGTCTTAATACCATAAGCTTTGGCGGGTATGGACTTGGCAAGGACTACGCCATGGCGCTTAGCCATGTCGCCGCCGATAATAGCAGGTATGGTACGCAGATCCGTAGCAGCGCCGTGTGCAAGTTTGTCAAGCGCGCTCCAGCTTAGGAAAGCTGAGTTTACGTCTATGTGAAAAATTATTTGTGTCATGCGGCCGTCCCTTCCCGATCAACGTGCATCTTATAACAGACACGTTTAAACTGCCTTATGCCGGATCTTAATAATGACAGCAGAATGGTCCATGCAAGAATGATCAAAACAATTAATTTTATATACACATTATTTCCACTGTCCATAAACGGGCAGTTCCATACGGAATGAAAAATAAGTGAAACAATGAAATTACTAAGGAATCCTGGATTGTAAAGAAATTTAAAACTAAACGGTTTATCTGTTTTGGCAGCCAAAAGTCCGCCGCCCGCTATGGCACTCCATATCGTATGGCTTCCTAATGAACTCCAAGCGCGAAGCAAAATGATATCCGTAAGGTAATCTATATTGCCGCCGTTTAGTAAATAGAATCTGAAAGCATATCCTGTTGATTCAAATACGGAAAAGCCTGCGCCTACTGCCGCACCGATCAGCAGTCCGTTTAATATGTATTTCGGATCGATCAGTTTAATAAAAATTATAATTACAAGTAGTTTGACTGATTCTTCTATAAATCCCACAATGACCGCGCCACTGTAGCTTAACTGTCCGATTGGAAATACGTTGAATGTGATGGTTGTAAGAAGCAGAGCCGTTGCACTGCCTGCAAAAAACATCTTAATTACGTCAAACATGCTGATATTTTTAGGTGTATTGGTTTCGTACATAAGTGTAAGTATCGAAAGCGGAAGCACCGCAGCGCCTAAAAATAGTAAACCGGAAATTGTATTGAAATTCTTAAGCTGTGCCGCGCAGATGTACAGAAATCCAAATGTGAGCATCAGCGCAACAAATATGCGCATAAATAACCAGGGTTTTGGCTGGACATCCGTTTGACCGTATTCAAGAGGCGTTGTTTTTGCTGTGCCTGCAATGAAGATTTCTGCGGCTTCTTCATTGGTATGCTCTTGGAAGAGACCGGTGAAGAAACCCATAAATTTTGAGTTTGCAGGTGCAGATGGTTTGGAAGTTTCTTCGGTTTGGATGGAAACAGCGGCGTCTGTTGTTGGAACTGATCTTTCCCCTGAAACTGTTAATCCATTTTCTTCGATTTCCCTAAATATTGCTGCTGCTCCTCTGGCTTCGGCAGCGTCCAGGTTTGCTGCTATTCTTTTAGCTTCTTTCGCATTTCTTGCCGTCATTATTTCCCGGGCTTCAGCTAATTCACGAGCTTCTGCGGCTGCTTCATTGACTTCAGTTGCCTTATAGGATTCAGCTTCTCTCCGTACTTCTGCGGCTTGCCCAGGCACCAGCAGCCTATATTTTTCCAGACACCTGCTACAGACTAAAGTTGAATTATCTAAATCCTTACCGCACAAAACACATGAATATGAGTCTTCGGTCCCATATATTATCTGTTCAAGCCTTGTCACATACTTTTTACCCAGCGCGGTTTTAAACAGTTTTTTCTCTAAAACCATGTTATGGGCCCTTTTTACATCATTTTTATTGTGATATTGGATCTGCTTATTTAACTGTAAAATATATGTTATATCTTTTTTTATAAATTCAAGATTATTATTAGCCATGTATACCCCTGTCTGTCTGCGTTGGCAGACAATTAATTCGATATTAGGACACCTAAGTGAATTATACATACGAAAAATCTTATAGTCAACTTGATGCTGAATTCGTAAGTCTGAAAAAAGTGCCTTATTTGGGGCAATATTCAGTTTTGAATGGTATAATATGCTTTACTTTTGGAATGAATATTGTTAAAATAAAAACATTACGAATTTATTACGAAAATTGATTAAAAGCAGGATATACATTGGATGTGTGTATCTGTTTAAGCAGATATACGGGTATGATTATGAAAATTATCAGTAGACATTATAAAAAAATGAAAATTGCATATATTAAAGTTGCGGGGCTTGCAGTTGCTGCTGCAGCACTTTTTCTTCCTTCTTTTCAAAAGTTAGAATATACCGGAGACAATATCTTTACCGTATATTTAAATGACAAAGAAGTGGGAATAGTAGATAGTGTGGACAAGGTTGATAGCTGCCTTATAGCTGCCCGTAAAAGAATCGCAGGTACCAGTGATGAGATGGTACTTGCTGACAGTGATGTCATTTTTGAGGGACAGGAGGTGCTGTGGGGGAAAATAGATGACGAGAGTGTCATAATTGATAATATGGCTGCGGCACTGAGCGGAAGTATCAAAGAGACATTGAACAGATCTTATACTGTAAAGATTAATGAATACACTGTGAATCTTTCAAGCACCGAAGAAGTATTGGCATTACTGCAGGCAGCGCTCGAGAGATATGATACAAACAAAGAGCACTATGTTGACCTTGTTATGGATCCTGATAGGGAATTAAATGTACTTACTACTGTAATTTATGGCACTGAGGAAGCTGCTAAGCAGGAGGAGCAGGAGGTTGTAACAAGCGCGGGAATAGATGCGGAGTTTGACGATATTTTTGAAACGGTGGAACCGGATATTGAAAAAGATTTTTCGGATTACGAATTGGGACTTATGTCGATTGGCTTTGGCGATACTGTTGAAGTTGTTGAGGCGTATCTGAAAGATGATGAGATCACCTCTTTGCAGACTGCGATAGAAGAAGTTACAAAAGAGCAGGAGAAAGAGCAGATTTATGAGGTGGTTGCGGGAGATACACTGTCCCAGATTGCTAAGAATAACTCTCTTACTTTGGAAGCTTTGATTGCGATGAACGAGACTATTGATAATGAAAATTCTACAATACGTGTCGGGGACGAGCTTATTGTAACGGTGCCAGAGCCTGAGCTTTCGGTGGAGCGTACCGAAGAGGTATATTACGAAGAGGATTATGAGGCGGATATAATCTATGTGGACAATGATGACTGGTATACCACTCAGACCAAGACGCTTCAGGAGCCCTCTGCAGGACACAGAATCGTTGTAGCGGATGTGTCTTACCGCAATAAAGAAGAGGTAGGACGTGAAATACTTAAAGAAGAAATAACTTATGCGGCAGTACCTAAAATAGTAGAAAGAGGAACGAAGATTCCGCCAACCTATATCAAACCGATTTCCGGAGGCCGTCAGTCTTCCGGTTTTGGAAGAAGAAAGGCTCCTACAAGGGGCGCAAGCTCATATCATAAAGGTATAGACTGGGCTACGCCGGTGGGTACGGCGGTCATGGCGTCGTCAACCGGTACTGTTTCAAAGGCTGGATGGGGAAGCGGTTATGGATATGTGGTTTATATTAACCATGCGGACGGCAGGCAGACCAGATACGGACATCTCAGCAAGGTTTTGGTTTCCGTAGGTCAGACCGTAACACAGGGACAGAAGATCGCACTCAGCGGAAATACGGGTGTCAGTACGGGGCCTCATGTGCATTTTGAAATATTAATTAATGGCTCACAGGTTAATCCTCTGAACTATTTGAATTAATTTTCGTCTTTTTGACGTAAATCCTTTGTCAATATGCCCATTTACAAATGTGAAAAATATGGTATACTGTAAGTTGATTATTTGTTTTTTAAAAGATTATTTGTATTTGCAATTTTGAATAATACAGGGGATTATATAGATGGAACAATATGCGATTAAAGGTGGGAATCCGTTAGTCGGCGAGGTTGAGATCGGAGGAGCTAAGAACGCAGCCCTCGCGATTCTGGCAGCAGCTATTATGACGGATGAGACCGTTTTGATAGAGAACGTACCGGATGTACGTGATACCAATGTTCTGCTGCAGGCAATGGAGAGCATTGGAGTAATTATTACCAAATTAGACAGGCATACCGTAAGGATTAATGCCTCACAGATACATGATTTAATAATTGAGGATGATTATATTAAAAAAATCAGAGCCTCCTACTATCTTTTAGGAGCGCTGCTTGGAAAATATAAAAAGGCTGAGGTGGCATTGCCCGGCGGCTGTAATATAGGGCTTAGACCGATTGACCAGCATATAAAAGGTTTTCGTGCGCTTGGCGCGAATGTGAGAATTGAACATGGACTTATAATTACCGAAACTGAGAAGTTAAAAGGTAATCATATCTATATGGATGTTGTGACGGTAGGTGCAACAATTAATGTAATGATGGCTGCTGTAATGGCAGAGGGGCAGACCATAATTGAAAATGCTGCTAAAGAGCCGCATGTGGTGGATTTAGCCAACTTTTTAAACAGCATGGGCGCTAATATTAAAGGTGCAGGCACGGATGTGATTCGTATTAAAGGCGTATCTAAACTTCATGGTACGGAGTATGCCATTATTCCGGACCAGATTGAAGCTGGCACTTTCATGTTTGCAGCGGCAGTTACCAAAGGCGATGTAACTGTAAAAAATGTTATTCCCAAGCATTTAGAGTCCATAAGCGCTAAATTAATGGAAATCGGCTGTGAGGTTGAAGAGTCTGATGATGCTGTACGTGTTGTGGCATCTAAGCCGCTTGGACATACTCATGTGAAAACGCTGCCTTATCCGGGATTTCCAACAGATATGCAGCCTCAGATTACAGTTACGTTGGGGCTTTCAGCCGGTACAAGCATCGTTACCGAAAGTATTTTTGAGAATCGTTTCAAATATGTGGATGAACTTACCAGAATGGGCGCGAATATCAAGGTAGAGGGTAATACTGCCATTATAGACGGCGTAGGGAAATACACGGGAGCAGGAATTTCAGCTCCGGATTTACGCGCGGGCGCCGCGCTTGTTATTGCAGCGCTGGCTGCGGAGGGAACTACGACTATTGACGATATTAAGTATATTGAACGTGGATACGAGGACTTTCATTTAAAACTGCAGGCCTTGGGGGCACAGATTGAGGTAGTTAGTACTGAGAGGGAGCTGCAGAAGTTTAAGTTTAAAATCAGCTAGGATTTTGTCGGATCTTATTTTATCATAGCCTATTGACAGTAGTACTAAATAGGTGTATGGTATTGGTTAGATAGAAAATAGATAGAAAATTTAATATTATATATTCTTTGACAAGAATATGTTTTCTCTTATTCAGAGTGGTGGAGATACATAGGATCTGTGAAACCACAGCAACCCCTTTTAAGGAAGGTGCTAACCTGAGCGAATAAATTGCTTTATTACGAACAATAAGAGGATTTGATTACTGATTGTCAAGTCCGCTTATTAAAGATAAGCGGACTTTTCTATTTAGAAACAAATAAAATTACGAAAAGGAGAATGAGAAATGGAAAAAAGATTATTTACTTCTGAATCTGTAACAGAAGGCCATCCGGATAAAGTCTGCGATGCGATATCCGATGCCATTCTGGACGCATGCATGGAAAAAGACCCCATGAGCCGCGTTGCCTGCGAAACAGCAACCTGTACGGGCTTTGTACTGGTAACAGGAGAAATTACCACTAATGCGTATGTGGATATTCAAAAAATCGTACGTGAAACAGTAAAGGAAATCGGCTACACCAAATCAGAATATGGATTTGACGGCAATACCTGTGCTGTTATGGTTGCAATTGACGAGCAGTCCGCTGATATAGCAATGGGTGTTGACAAGGCGCTTGAAGCAAAGGAAAACAAGATGTCCGAGGCAGAAATCGAAGCTATAGGTGCAGGCGATCAGGGTATGATGTTTGGTTATGCAACCGATGAAACAGAGGAGTACATGCCTTATCCGATTTCACTTGCACATAAACTTGCACTGCAGCTTACCAAGGTTCGTAAAGACGGAACACTTAAATATTTAAGACCTGACGGTAAGAGCCAGGTATCCGTAGAATATGATGAGAACGGCAAGCCGATAAGACTCGAAGCTGTTGTACTTTCTACACAGCATGACGATGATGTTACACAGGAACAGATTCATGAGGATATCAAGAAATATGTATTTGATCCAGTACTTCCGACAGAGCTTGTAGATGCTGATACCAAGTTCTTTATCAATCCTACAGGACGTTTCGTGATCGGCGGACCTCACGGAGATGCAGGTCTTACAGGACGTAAGATAATCGTAGATACATACGGCGGATATGCACGTCACGGCGGCGGAGCTTTTTCCGGAAAAGACTGTACAAAGGTTGACCGTTCGGCAGCTTATGCAGCACGTTATGTTGCAAAGAATATCGTCGCTGCAGGTCTTGCCAATAAGTGTGAGATTCAGTTATCCTATGCAATCGGTGTTGCACAGCCTACTTCCGTTATGGTAGATACTTTCGGAACAGGTAAGGTTTCAGATGAGAAGTTAGACGATATCATCCGCGAGAACTTTGATCTGCGTCCGGCAGGAATTATTAAGATGCTGGATCTTAGACGCCCGATTTACAAGCAGACCGCAGCTTACGGTCACTTTGGAAGAAACGATTTGGATCTGCCTTGGGAGAAATTGGACAAGGTGGAGGCTTTGAAGAAGTATTTATAAGAAATGCTTGTTAGGGATTTTGATTTGGCAAAAAAATAGAGACCGAAGCAGTGAGAGATGGTTGGCTCTTTCTGCTTCGGTCTTTTTGTGCATTTATAATACCACCTTTAAGGTAAACTGCCCATTCTCCGCCCCAAAAGAGCAAAAGGCATTATGCTTTTTACAGAAAGCCATAATGGAGCGGGTGCCGATCCCGTGTTCCTTTTCCTTTGACAGCGGGATGCCGTCCGGCGAGAAAACAATGTCATCACCGCAGGGATTGGAAATTTCCAGCATCAGTTTCGGCTTGTAGATACACCTGAAAATAATGATCCTCTGTTCCACAGGAAAGGAACAGCAGGCTTTAATGGAATTTTCCAGCGCATTTGCAATAACAATGGAAAATTCGCCGGAATCAACAGGGAGCGCGTCAGGGAGGGAAAGGTGCGTTTCCAGCGTGATCCCGGCTTTTTTTGCCTGACCGAAATAAGCGGAGAGCGTGGCATTTAAGAGAATGTCCTTACAGTATGATACAGAGGTTTCCGCCTGAAAACGGCTGATGGATCGGGTAATATAATCGAGAGCCTCCGAAGTGTTTCCCTTTTCCAAAAGATAAGCGATCGTCTGGAAGCTGTGGCGGGTATCATGCCTGTCAATGCGGGACTGTTCTGTAGCCACAGCGTCCTGTGTCATTTTTTCCTTCAGATTCTCCACTTGAAATTCCAAAAGCTCTATGTTCTGTCTGGTCGTCTGGAAACGGTACTGCATGGACAGATATTGAAAAATGGAAAAATAAATGACGATGGCGACTGCTCCAAGCAGATACGTAAATACGACTCCTGTGGGATTCTCCGTATAAGGAACCGGGTAGGAAGCCAACGCAACTGCAAGAAACATTAAGGAGCAGGGGATAAGCGCCAGTATCATCCATCCGTTTTGGACAATGGAAAAGACATGCAGGAATGGGCGGCGCAGAAAACGGTATTCCGCTATAATGATGATACAATAGGCAGCGAGGCGTATCAGCAGATCTGTCGCCTCCGAGCCATGAATTTTTGTGTTGATTAAAGTCATACTCATAGACAGATACAGGGAAAGTAGAATCTGTGTCGCATGGTTAAACACAGTTTTAGCGGGTTGAGTGCCGATAAGCCGGAAGGACAGATAAATGGCAGGGGCGGAAACAGTAAACAGGAAGATACGCAGAAAGAACGCGTAACCAAACAAAACAGTAATGGCGGCGCTGGAAGCGGTTACATATAGCAGATATAGAGAAAAAACAGACAGAATCTGTCGTGGTTTATGTCTGAATTCAGTGGTTGAACCCATCATGCCGAGCGTTCCGACGACGACCAGCAATACTTTTATTATTACATAAAAAATATTATCTTCAAATAGCATGCGTTTCTCCTTTTTTAAGCCAGTAATCAGCCCACGTTGATTTGACCGCTTCATAAGCGCGGCGCGGGATGGGGACAAGGTAATTCCCGGTCAGCCTCATGTCTGATTTCGTAACCTCCGTTACATAGTAAAGATTTACCGCGAAGGAGGAACCGACGATAAGAAAGCCGGGATAGGAAATCAGCGTGGATACGGCATTTTGGAACGTGTCGTTAAAGGTCACGCTGTCTATTACGGTATTGTCGTTTAAGTAATAACGTATGTGGCGGTTCACTCTTTCCGCATAGAGGATATCACGGACCGGAACGATACGGATGGAGCCGCGAGTCTTAATGGAAATGGTTTCCGTAAGGGAACGGTTCAGGCGGCTCATTGCCTTGTCCATACACTGAAAAAACAGTTCGCTGTCAATTGGTTTCAAGAGATAGTGCAGGGCATCGGTGCTGTAGGATTCCAAAGCAAAGTCGGGCGAGGAAGTCAGATAGATGATCAGCCCGTCGTCATTCTTTTCCCGCAGTGCAGCGCCTAACCGGATGCCGTTCATATCGGGCATGAGAATATCCAGTATGTAGATGTCAAAGGTTCCGTTTGTGTCAATATGGTTAAGCAGCTCTTTGGCGGAAGAAAAGCAGGAGAGCGTATAGGAAACAGAAGACGATTTCTGCGAGTATTCCGCCAAAAGTTTTTTTATCATATCGTGACAGGCTGTTTCATCGTCACATAAAGCAATCTGCAGCATCTGCACCCTCCTCACTCCTTCCTTTTACCAATTATACAAAAAACGATACCATATTTACAATTACGCTTAAAAACGGCAAATTTCATGCTAAAATATCTTACGTTTAAAATATTAAAAGCTAGTTTAACAAAAAAGAGTTTATGTGTCAATCAGAGATTAAGTTGGAGATGTAACAGTGAAATACAGGATCGCAGTATTTGATGATGAGGTCACAGAATTACAGAAAACAGAAGAAATGATTCAGCGCTATGCGAAAGAACATGCGGAGCATGAACTGGAGATATCCCGCTTTACGGAATTAGAACCATTCACGGAAGTGGTATGCGACGGGCTAAAGGATTGGAAATGCGCTTTCCATATCCTGTTTATTGATATCAACCCACCCGAAGGAGCCGAGATGGAAAGTGCCAGGTGTCTGCGTAAACAAGGCTTTGAGGACATTATCATCTTTGTGTCCCCGACGGCGGAACACGCGATAGCCGCATGGGAGGTAGAGGCAAGGCATTATCTTGTCAAGCCTGTCGGTCAGGAAGCGATCAACAAAGCAATGAACAGAGCCATAGAAAAACTAAGTCATATAACATTTATGTATTAAATGTAAACAGAGGAGCCGTGACCAAAGATAAGTGGTTTTACAGTATTTACAACAGGGAGGAATAAAGTTATGGATGAACAACGTGCATGGATCAGATCAAGGAGAAAAAGAAGGTTACGTTTCACAGCAGTTATACTTGCAGTGTGTCTGCTGGTGACGACCTATCCGGACATATTGGAGGCGGTTTCTGCTTTTGCGGCGGAAACGGTCGGAGAGGATGAGACCGTGTCTGTATCCGATACTGTTAAGCTGCCGGAAGAAGGAGAGGCTGAAGCGTCAGAAGAGGACGACGATGTGGAAGAAGCTGCTCCGGAAGCCGGGGACGATAACGAGGAAGAAACCGTTGAAGACGGGGCGGGCAGTGCAGGACAGGAAGATATGGAAGAATCTGATATCGGGGAAGCAGACACCGTCACAGAGGACGAAGAAGAACAGGACGCACAGCCGGAGGAATCTGAGGAAGAAGCTGTTGGCACGGAAGAAACAGATGAGACAGTGCAGGAAAACGGCGAAGATGGCGCAGTACAGGCACTGCTATCACAGATCGGAGCGCTGCCGGAAGCGGAGAAATATCTGGCAAAAGAGCCGGATATAGACAATTGGAATGACGATGATGACGCTTACGAAGAAGCCTATGAAGAATGGATGGAGGGTCTTTCTGCGTATGCGGAGGAAGCCCTTGCTATATGGGAAGCGTATGAGGCGCTGACGCAGGAACAGCAGGCGCAGATACCGGAGGAAGCGCTTCACAAATTGACGGCATGGATGGAGATCGCGGAGCAGGTCGCAGGAAGCAGGAAGGTGATGGCGGCAGCGGACGGGGACGGCTGGACCGAGCTTGGGGATTCTGGTTTGAAATGGAAAGTGGAAAATGTTACGCTGACGATTTCCGGAAGCGGTGATATCCCAAACTACGGGCTTGGGGGGGCAGGTACTGGGCGACCTCCGTGGTGCTCGTTAGGCGGAATAGAAAATATCATAATTGAGGATGGTGTGGAATGGATAGGGAGAAATGCATTTATGGGATGCAGATCGGTGAAAAGTGTTACAATTGCGGGGAGTGTAACAGAGATATTAGCTAACGCTTTCGCTGAATGCGATAACTTAACCGACATTACCTTTAAAGGCAGTGTACCGAGGTACGGTTGTGCAAGCGGGTTTGCGGCGGGTGATTTCAATATCCATATCCCCTGCGACGCAACAGGCGACACTAGAAGCGGCTATGAGAGCGAGTTTGACGGGAAGGTAGACAGCGCTAGAATAATTGACACGCATGATTGTACCTACACTGCAAGCGGTGCGGTCATTACGGAAAAGTGCGAAAACTGTGGTCATTCCGCTACAGCAACGCTTTCTGTGCAGGACGGAGCAGACCTGACTTATACCGGAGATGCACTTACACCGGTTCAGGTCGTATATAAGGACTGGATAGAAGAAGATAATAATAAGCCGGATGATTCTAAGATCAGCTATTCAAATAATATAAATGCCGGAACCGCTACGGCGGAACTTACGATCTCGGGAGTTACGGCAAGCACAACATTTACTATTTCTTCCGCAGAAATGAGCGGTGTATCAGCAAGCGGCTATACAGGTACTTATGACGCTGCGGCACACGGAATTAGGGTTACGGCTCCGAGCGACGCGGAAGTAAAATATGGAACTACATTAGGGAGCTATACAAGTACGACCAGCCCCACTTATACCGATGCCGGTACCTATACGGTATATTATTCGGTCACAAAGAGTAATTATACTACGGTGACAGGATCGGCTCAGGTAAAGATTACGGAAGCAACAATGGACGTCTCAGCCGAGGGCTATACAGGCACTTATGACGCTAAGACACACGGCATTACGGTTACGGCTCCGAGCGGTGCGGAAGTAAAATACGGAACCACATCAGGGAGCTATACAAGTACGACCAGCCCCACTTATACCGATGCCGGTACCTATACGGTATATTATTCGGTCACAAAGAGCAATTATACTACGGTGACAGATTCGAGACAGGTAAAGATCGAGGCAAAACCGCTGACTGACGGCATGATAACCGTATCTGACGGTCGGTATTATTTCACAGGAGCTGCTATGGAGCCTGCCGTGACGGTCAAGGACGGAACCAGCACGTTGACGGCGGACACAGATTATACAGTCAGCTATAAGGATAACGTAAATCCGGGAACTGCCACTGTCACCATCGCCGGAAAGGGTAATTATTCAGGAACCATCAATAAGACCTTTACCATAGAATACAAACGTCTTCCGGAAGATGAGAGCCTTACGGATTACGTCACGATCATGCCGGAACCCACAGACGGCTGGTACAATGCCGACATCACCCTTACGATAAAAGAAGGCTGCAGCGGCGTTGGAACAACGCCCGCAGGGATAGGAAGCAGTGTCACGGTCACGAAGGAGACCGGAAAGGATGGAGACACGCAGACTGTCTATATAAAAGACAGCGCAGGCAACATCTATCAGACGGAGTTACTCTACAAGCTGGAGAAAACGCCGCCCGTCATCGACCTTGCCGATATTACCGTGGAAAACGGCACAAACAATCTGTGGAACTGGATCATCGGCAAAAAGAGCATGATCATCACAATACCCGCTTCGGACATTACCGATGCCCTTTCCGGCATAGCGGAAGTGACCTACACTGCGACACCTGACAGCGGCACGGAGCAGACTGGAACGATTCGTGCACAGGGCGGTTATTATGAGATTGCCCTAAATGCAGAATTTACCGGAACGATCAAGCTGACAGCAAAAGATAATGCGGGCAATACCACGCAGGTCAGCCTCACGACAGATGGCGGCAAGGTCATTGCGGAGGACTATGCGCCTGTAGTCACGATCACATTGCCGGATACGCCGGCGCCAAATGCCAACAGATGGTATAACACAGGCTTTGCCATTACCGTGATCGTGACGGATGATAAGGACAGCGACAGTACAGTCATCACTTCTGGCGGTATTGCCGGGATCACATGGAAAGATGGGGAAGACGGCACAGAGCAGACTGTACCGGAGCTGCCCGGAACCTCGCTGGTATATGAAAAAGAGTTTACCATAACCGTAAACACTGATGGCACGCATACCTACTATGTGCAGGCAGTTGATAATGCAGGAAATGAGAGCGGATGGCAGACGGTAACGGTAAGCCTCGATACCACTGCGCCCGTTTTTACCGTAAGCCCCGCCGTTTTCAGCCATACACAGAATGGAACGGATATAGCCTTTACCCCGTCCGAGGGCGGCAGAGTGTACTGGATCGTGGATGCCGAAACAGCGCCCGATGCGCGGGAAGTGGCGGATAAAGGCGCGGTAAGCGGCAATGAGAAAGGTATCGCAGGCGATACACAGGAGACTTTCACCGTGGGAGGGCTTCAGCCCGGAAACACGCACAAAGTGTATGTGGTGCTGGAGGATGCCGCGGGCAACCTGTCCGAAGTAAAGGAGGTCAGCTTTACCACTTTACAGGCAGCGCCTGAGATCACGCTGGAGGATCTTGACATAGACCATGAGAAAGAGACGATAAAGATACCTGACAGTATTGGGAAAGTGGAAGTCTACACGGATCCCTCTGATCCGTCAGGAAGTAAGATACAGCCTGAAGCGGACGGCTCCCTGACTGTGGAACCGGGAACATCCATTTATATACGCTATCCCGAAAAGACGGACGGTGGTGAGACAACCCCGCCAAGCGGCAGCGTAAAGATCGACATTCCGGACAGACCGACGCTGTCTGCCAAAAAGGTAACAGTGACTGACACCACGGCAAAGGTGACAGATCCGGCAGCAGGGGAGGAATACGTCCTTGTGAAAAAAGGACAGACGCCCGACTGGAGCGAAGCGAATACCACAGGAGCATTTACAGGGCTTGAACCGAACATGGAATATGACCTTTATGCGAGGAAAAAGGCGACAGACACTAGCTTTATCTCTGATCCGGTAAAGACGGAGGCACGGACACTTGTTGCCATAAAAGAGCCGGTCATCACAGGCGACGGAGCCGGAGAGGATGGCAACACAGCTTCCAAGCCGGAGGCATCCGACGCAGGCGGCGGCACAGTGACCTTTACGGGAACCTATGGGGAAGAATATGTGCCTGTCATCATAGTGGGCGGTCAGGAGATGGACCCCGGAGTCGAAATGACATGGGATGAAGGAAGCGGTAAAGGTGGATGGGAGTATACCCATGAGATACCGGACGGCGCGACGGAAGTAGAAATCACCGTGGAATTCAGGAAACGTACCATGACCGGGATCACGGTAACACCGGGTACTCTTACCATTTATGCAGATAATACCGCAAATGAGAGCATAGATGCACTTACCTCTTATCTGAAAGAAAACAGCAGCGTACAGGCGGTTTATGATAACAAGACAAAAGGCGCTGCGCAGGCAGAGTATACCACCGCAGACAGCTTTGCAGTAAAGGGCGGAACTTATAGCTATACCATTACAGCCGGAGGAGAGACTGGGGGGATCACCCTGAAGGTGCTTTCCGTGAATGCAGCGCTCACAGCCCCGGCAGAACTCATTAAGACACAAAAGGCGGACGGCTATACGGCAGAAGAAGTGGCTGCATGGCTTCCGGCGCAGGTCACAGTCACCTACATGGGAGACGGTTATACAGCGAGGACGGAAAACCGAGAAGTCACATGGCGGACGGATGCCATAGGTGCGGACTTCGGCAAGACGCTGGAAAGAAAAACAATAAGCGGAACCGTGGCACTCCCGGCATGGGCGACAGGGCAGGATTCCGTCAGCATCGGGATCGAGTTTGTTGACAGGATCATACTGACAGACAACCAGATGACGTTTTCCATATCCGGCTGGATGTATGGAGTACAGACAGTGCCTGCTCCGCAGGGCGGTATTACCGTTACAGATACAAACCCAGCCTATACCTATCTTTACAGTGCCGACAACGGCGGTACATGGGTAACGTCACAGAACCTGCCGAAGTCTGAAAGCGGGAATATCGTTCCCGGCGAATACAGGGTAAAGATGACCTACACGGGCGATAATTATACCGGCGAGAAGACGGCTTCCTTTACCGTGACAAGAAAAGCGCTTGACATACTGCCGGGAACCCTTGCAGTGAACGATAAAAATTACGACGGAACTACGGATGCCACACTGAAAGAAGGCGGACAGCCTGAACTTTCCGGCGTGATCACGGGGGATATTGTAACGCCGGGCGGCACTCCCAGCGCAGTGTTTACCAACAAGGGACCTAAAAAGAACATTCCGGTAACTGTGACAGGCTTTGAACTGACAGGCAGAGATGCCGGATATTATGAGCTTGGAAATACGACGATCACACTGAATGCTACTATCAATAAGGCAGACGGCACTCCTCCGTCCAGTGGCGGCAACGGTGGCGGAGGCAATAGCGGTGGAAATGGTGACGGTGAAAATGGTGGCGGAAACGGTAGTGATGACAGTGGCGACGGCAGCGGCGATAACGGTGGAAGTACACCGGGGGACGACAGCGATCCTGAAAAACCGACAGTCACACCGCCCGTGGTAACGATTCCTGAAGATAAACCGCAGCCTGTTCCCGGAACAGAAGGCAGTCCCGAAAAGACCACGGAAACTAAGCCGACACCGCAGCCGGAAGGAAAGCCGAAACAGGATGAGGAGCTGGAAAGCGTAGATACAGAAACACTGGGACAGGACAGCGATCCCGCACAGCCAGACAATAAACCGCAGCCTGAAGACGAGGCAGTACAGACCGTACCGGCATCAATCGTTGACGGTAGGATCGTCGCAGGCGATGAAATTGGTTCAGGCGATGGAGGCAGCGGAAATTCCGTAGATGGAGGGAGAATTGCCACAGGAAATGTACCGGGTATGGCAGATGCCGGAATCACGCCGAAAACCAGCACTTTGTTAGCACTCGGAGATGGTGCGGTCATCGTAACGGTCGTCTGCGAGGAACAGAAATGTACGGCAGGCGTAGCGGATACTGTAGCAGTGGCAAACGCAGTGCTGACACCGGAGCAGATACAGCTTGTAAATGATGGCGAGACCATAGAAGTCAGGATAGATGTCAAAGATATTTCGGGAAGCGTGAGCGGACAGGATCAAGAGGTCACAGAAAAAGGTCTTGCGGCGTATCAAAATGAGATGCCGGAACTTACGCTTGGTATGTATGTTGATATTTCCATGTTCATCAGGCTGGGTGAAGGTGAGTGGGATGCCGTTACTTCCACAGAGGAACCTATCGAGGTCATCATCGGGATTCCGGAGGAATTGCAGGAGGACGGCAGGGAGTTTTATATTATCCGCTCCCATGAAGGGGAATATACCCTTTTGAACGATGTGGACAATGCTCCGGACACCGTCACGATCAGCACGAATCTGTTCTCTGCATACGCTATAGCATTTAGGCAGACGGATACGGATGTTGCGCAGGGCAGAAATGCGAAGTGCGGGCTGTGCCATATCTGCCCGACCTTCTTAGGGATTTGCTGCTTTATCTGGCTTGCGGTCATAGCGGCTGTGTGTATTGTGGTTGTGATCGTGATCCTGAGAAGAAAAAAGGAAACGGAAAAAGCGTAAGAATCAGAAGAACAGCGGCAGAGAAATAATTAAAAAATACGGAATAATAAGAAAACCAATAGTTCCATACGGAATACTATTGGTTTTTCTTATTAGAAATGAAGTCTTGACAATTCTGTCTACACAATGTAGAATTTTTATATAGATTCTACATTGTGTAGACAGGAGGGCATTATGGCAGAGTACAAATTAGGCGAAATAGAAATGAAATTTGCAGAGCTTATCTGGAGTAATGAGCCAATTCCTTCAGGCGAGCTGGCGTCTTTAAGTTTGAAAGAGTTGAACTGGAAACGGACCACCACTTACACGGTTTTGAAGAGGCTATGTGACAAGGGCATCTTTAAAAATGAAAAAGGTGTGGTATCCTCGCTGGTTTCCAAGCAATTATTTCAGGCAAAACAGAGCGAGGAGTTTGTGGAAGGGACTTTCGGGGGATCTCTTCCTGATTTTGTTGCAGCTTTTGTTTCGCAGAAAAAGCTTTCCAGAGAAGAAATAGAAGAACTTAAACGAATTATCGAGGAAAACTAAGAAAATGAAGGAGAAAAAACATGGATGCTTTTATGAGTACATTTATCAAAATGAGTCTGCGCGGGGTAGTTATTGTCCTTGTTGTCCTGCTTGTTCGGTTATTTCTGAAGAAATTACGGATCAGCCATAAATATATTCTGGGCCTTTGGGCAATGGCGTTCCTGTATTTCATTTTTCCGTGGAAACTGAGCCTGTCAGTGGGATTTTGGAACAATGCAATTATTACGGAAGAAATGAGGGTGATTTCGGAACTCCGGCTGGCGGCAGGCGAAAGGGATGGAGAAGCCCGCTATACAGGAAATATTGCTAATCCGGTTGGTATTGCTGACAATACTTTTGTCACTGCGCCTGCCGTTACCCAAAAAGATGCTGCAGGAACTGTCGCTGCAATTCCTGTTGAATCGACGGGGCATAATATTGCAGGAATAAATGATATAAAAGATAATAGTCCGGCAAAATTTGATATCGGAAGTGTAATAGAATTTATTTGGCTGGTGGGCTTAAGCACTCTCTTCGGGCATATGCTGTATTCCTATTTTGCCCTAAAAAGAAAATTGCGGTTAAGCATTTTATTTGAGGAGAATATCTGGTGGGCAGAAAATATTGATGTTCCTATGGTTTTTGGCCTGATTCATGCCCAAATTTACCTGCCGGTTTCTATGGAATCTGAGGAACTTTCTTATGTCATTGCCCATGAAAAAATGCATGTCAAAAGAAAAGATGGGCTGTTTAAAATGTTTGCATATGTAGTATGTCTGATTCACTGGTTCAATCCTTTTATCTGGATTGCCTATTTCTTATTTGGAAGTGATATGGAAAAGGCATGTGATGAGGAAGTCATTCGGAGCATGGGCAGGGAGAAACGGAAGGAGTATGCTTATGCGCTGCTTCATATTGCTGCAAATAACGGTTTAAGAAAGAAGCGAATATTTGTTGCACCGGTTTGTTTTGATGAGGGAAATGTAAAGTCAAGAATCAGGAATATCATGAAATACAAATATACACTTCCGGGAATTGGAATCGCAGTAGTGATTGTGATCGTGGCGCTGTCTGTGATGTTTATGACCGAAACAAAGGTTGGTAATGTGGGGCAAAATATAAATATAGACGAATCGGGAGATGAGTCAGCGGCGGTCTATAGTGATGAAGTAAAAGCTGCAATATTAAGCAATAATAGATTGGGGTTTGGAACAGGGATTGTGAATACAGATACGTTGAATGTGCGAAGTGAGGCAGATGCAGATGCGGGAATTATATCTCTGTTAAAACGAGGGGCGGTCATAAAAATAATTGCAGAGAAAAATGACTTCTATCAGATAATAGTTGAAGATCCAGATGACAATGATAACTTAACCGGATATGTAAAAAAGGAATATGTGGATTCGGTAGGAATTGACATTCTCGAAGTTTCAGACCTAAACCAGAATAGTGATGCCAGTGGTGTTATATACAATGCCGTAAAATATTATAATGGTAACTTCTATTATTCCGATACAGACGGCTTTAAAAGGATGGATAAGGGTATGTCAACAATTGAAACACTGGCGGAAGGTAATGTTAAAGTGGGAAATTGTGAGGATAATTATATTTACTATATGCGCTATCCGGCAGACGATGAGCGGAATGCAGGCGTTTTCCGTATGAATTTAGCAGATCCTGTAGAAGAACAATTACTGGCTTGGTCAGAAGATATGTGGATGATTCAAGACATTTATGCTTTTCAAAATATTATTTATCTGGAGAAATACAACATCTGTGAAGCATATGAGGTCAATGCCGGGCAGATAAGCAAAATCGATGAAAAGGATAATATGGTATACCAAAATATGGACCATTGCAATATTTTATATGAAGATATAAATAATCTTGCGTATGGCTATACAAGTATAATGTTCCAATATCATAAATTCGTTTATGAGGATAGAAATAATAATAAAGTAATTGTTTATGATACAGATTCCGGAGAAACGGTAAACATAATCGAACAATGTGAAATTGGCATATTAGTCTGTGACCGGGGAATTGTCTATAGAGACCCAGATTATAATATCTGGTTAAGGGAATGGGAAAATGAGAATTCCACACTTCTTTATGATATGGCTGCAAATGATAATAAATTTGTGCAATATGGTACATATGATAATCAGTATATATATGGATTTTATGAAGACGATAATGAATGTACATTAGTCAAGTTAATGTGGGATGGAGGATACAAAATTGGCAGGGTATTTGAGAACGTGAGCAAGGCTGTTGAGTTGAGGTTTAGTGCAAATAACGGAGTGATCAGTTTTTTGCAGGATGGACATGTTGTATTTGAGCCTAATGAACAATCAACTCAATATAGTCTCGACGATATTCAGAATGTGAATACAACCGATGCTGATAAAGCTGCTATGTATTATTCTTATCTTGAAAAAACAATGGCAGAAAATATCACAGATATTGATGGGATTGTAGAGTGTGAAATGAAAATTAATTATTCGGATGGAGAAGTTGATTCGGTTGATGTTAGCATAGTTACCGAAACTGGCGAAAATAGTTTTTCAGAAACAGACATACTTAGCTATATTTCTAAGGCTTTGGGAATTTCTGTAGAAGATATTTCATTATCCTTTAGTTAAAAACAATCAAAAATTGTTCGTAAAAGATAATTCTTTATTTAGGAAAGTGATGGATTTACGCCTGAATTAGTGGATTCTTTTTCCGCAGTTTGGCATTTAGAGGGAGAAGAACCAGTATGTACTTATTTTCAAAAAGAAACCGAAATTTCCGAAGAAGAGTACAAGACCAATATGCAAAGCTACGAAGTTACTCTTACAGAGGGATTAGATTGGATAGAAATTTATTAAAGAACTTATAGAAACTTGTTTTACATGATGTAGAAAGAAAAGGGAAAATTGTAAGCATGAAAAACAAAAAATTTACCAGATTTATTATTATATTAATCTGCATTTGGACAAATATGTTATTGCTGTCTGCCTGCGGAAATCAGGCAGATGAACAAAAAGCAGAAGAAGATAATGTAGAAATTAGCACTATGGAAGAAGCTGGTGACAGGAACAAATACCCTGTCTATCTGGTGGAAAGTATTGATAATCTTCATCTTGACAGTGAAGAATTTAATATAGAGAATTATTTCATTAGAAATGAGTGTCAATATCCGAACCATTATTATATTGATTCGGACAACGTCCTTTGGGGTTATGGGGATAATGAATACGGACAACTTGGTAATGGCCAGCAATATAGCAGAGATGTTGATGGTGAATACAGCCTTGAAATGATCCCTCAAAAGATAGCAGAAAATGTTATCCATGTAGATTTTGGCGGTTATTTTGTTATCTTCCTGACGGAAAACGGAGAATTATATGGTATTGGCGCAAACTTAAACGGAGTAATGGGCATAGAGGCATCAGAATATTATGTGGAGAATCCAGCGGCAACTGCTGTGACGGAACCGGTATGTCTGATGCAGGATGTTACATATGCCCGTGCCAGCAGCAGAGGAGTAGTTGCACTTAAAAATGATGGCTCTGTCTGGTGGTGGGGAGAGATAAGAACAACTTCTGCCAAAAATACAAAAGATACAAAAGGTGTAAGTTACACTGAACCTGCAAAAATGCTTGACGATGCAATATATGTAACCTGCGGTGATTTTAGTATTGCAGCGATTAAAGAAGACGGGACATTATGGACATGGGGAAATAATACATTTGGAAGCTGTGGATATGACAGCAATGATAAAGATTTTATTGAAGAGCCTGTCATGGTGTCAGAAGATGTAAAAATGGTCTGGATGGATGAAGCAAGATTTGATACTGTGGAGGAACGGTTAAGTTATGGTATCAGTCCTTATACATGTGATTATACGTATGTAACATTTGTAGAAAAGAAAGATGGAAGTCTATTAGCCTGTGGTTACGAAGTAGAAGGAGAAGGAAGTAAAAACTGGACGTATATGCTTTATGGAGATATTCTCCGGACACCCGATCAGATGAATGGTGTATACGAGGAGCCGGTAACAGTGGGTTATTCTGATAGATTTCAACGAATTGAATTTTGTGAAAAGGACAGGAAGCCACAACTTCAATTTAAAGAACTTGAGTTTGGAATGTCACCGGAAGAAGTAACGGAATTTTTGGATGAATTGGATATTGATTATCAAATAGTGGATGGAATTTCAGATGAAGAAAAGGTATATGAAATTGTAACAGATGACCAGTATTTTAAATTTTCCTTTGATGATAAGCACGAACTAACTGCTATTTATTATGGTGCGTATGGAACCAGAAACGGAAAGATTACTATTGGGATGACGAGACAAGAGGTTGAAGCTGCGCTCAACCAATCCTGCTTTGACGAGATTTATTTTGAAAATAGTAGATACATAACTGCTTTTTATCAAGACGTTTATATCTATGAAGTTGGATATTTTGATGAGATAGTTTATTATGTTGAAGAAAGTATGACAGAAAATATGCCGGAGGAAATTTCCAGTGATCATGTGCAGGACAAATTGGATGAGGAAAGAATCGTAGAGGAACAGTCTTTTCAGGTAGAGTTAAATGACTGGGGAGAAGTGAGGTTTGTGTCATACGAGCCTGCTCCTTCGGAAAGGGACTTGCGGGAAGATGTAACTTTCTATCTATTAAAAGATGATGAAATCTTGTATCAGTTTCCGTATATCGGCGAAGGTCATACCAGTTATGATTTTTATTGGGACGTGAAGTTTGTCATGTTTACAGATACGAATACTGACGGGAAAGAGGACGTAGTCATAGGAGCGGAGTATACGACTGGTGCCGGACCGCAAGGCGCGGTACCACATGTAATAGTGCGGATTTATGAAGACTATGGTGATTATTTTACGTATAACGAGGAACTCAGCGATAAGATTAACGAATACCTTCCGTGGGAAAGCAATGTACTGGCGAAAGACATCAAACGACTGATCCAACTGATAAATGGAAATGAACCACTAACAAATTATGAAAGCTATTCGGGAAAATGGACCGTATCCCCCGGATATGTTGCGGCATATGAGAATCCTATGCCGGATAGCGGAAACGAACTGATATGCACTATCAGCAATGGCAATGAATTTTACGGAAACTTTTTCATAGAACAGGAAATGACAGAACGGATTGCATCAGTGGAAGATATTGTCGGCATGATTCAGAATGATGAATTGTTTTTTGACTTTACAGACGATGGCTGGGGAGGTGCGGGAACGCTTCATATTACGTTTTTACCCAATCAGATCAATGTGGAAGTTCTAAATCATCAGATTGCGGAAGAAAATGCAATTGGATATGGGGTATCGGGAATTTATGAGATGACCATAAGAGAGTGAGAAATGCTCAGGATACAGCTTTTTCAGTATATTAATGGGAGATAACAATGAAAAAACGAATGGTTAAAATGTGCGTATTTATTCTTATACTATTGTCAGCAATGATTGTGACAGGATGCGGGGAATTATTTCAAATCAAAGTAAATAAAATACCCGATGATGATATTTCAAAAGCTATCTATAAAGAAGTAGGGAGAAAAAAAATACATTATTGGGGTAAAAAATATTATGATTCAGACGAAACAGTTAATTATGGGTATTTGGTACGTGACTATAAAGACGAAAACTTGTTGGTAAATATGGTGGAAGCTGCCAATGCAGTCATGGAAGAAAAAGAGATGACAGAAAAAATAGTTTTGTGTCTTTGGGGAGAAATACCTGGAGGACATAGTTCGTTGGTAAGCTTACGTAATTATTATGAGAGTGAGGATGGATACGAACAATATGAGTCTTTTCAAACCCTTTATATCTATGGAACTTTCTCTGATGTGAAAGAACAAAACAACCCTTACGATAAGATATCAACCTACATCAACCTGCTGGACATCAAAAGCTTAGGCGTCAGAGAAAAGATATCCCAAAGCGCAGAAGAAGAAGGAATAGACTGGTACGAGATATGGCCTGATTTGGAGCATTATAAAGTTTGGGAGGATTAATTCCTATTCGATGTAATGTAAGGAGACAACATGAGAAAACGAATCACATTTATGATAGTAACAGTATGCATTTTATTAATAACAGGGTGTGGAGATTCAAACAATGCGGAAAATCACACTGGAGCTGATAGTCAAATGGTGGAAAATTCCGGACAGACAGATTCAGAGAAAAAGATATTGATGTATTATCACCGTTGGACGGAGTAACTATGGAAGTAACGGAATGTTCTGATACCAGTGTGACCGTTAAAATTACGAATGATACAGATAAGGATATAGAGTGCGGAGAACGCTTTTATCTGGAAATGCAGAATGAAGAAACTGGCGAGTGGCGTGAAGTAGAAACCGTAATTGACGATGCTGTTTTTAATGCGATTGCATATATTATCCAGAAAGATTTTCCCTATGAAAAGGTTATTGACTTTGAATGGCTCTATGGGAAACTGGAGCCAGGCAGATACCGTATTGTAAAAACTGTTATGGATTGTAGAGGAACAGGAGACCATACAGATTATGTATTTTCAGCGGAATTTAGTATTTAAGGAGAATGTGTAGTACACACTTTAAAAGGCGCTGTCAGCACAGCTTTTCAGGTATTGAGTAAATAGAAGCAGAAAGAAGTGAAATCAATAGGATTTCACTTCTTTCCACAATTCGTTATAAAGAGAATCTCCTTCTTCCCCCAAATAAACATAAGTTTCCAGATTTGGATACAGGGAAAGGTCAGGAAAGGCAATCGGAGAATTTTTTATTTCCTCGTCTTCAATTAATTCCCATGCCGCAACGTTAGGGGTAGAATAGGTAATATATTCGAAATTTTTCAGCGCAATATCCGCACGGCACATAAAATCAATAAACTTCTCCGCATTTTCTTTGTGGGGAGCATTTTTTAGGATCACCCAGGAATCAATCCATACATTAGTGCCTTCTTTCGGGATCACATATTCCAGATCGGGATTTTCATATTGGGTATAGATTGCTTCACCGGAATAAATAACGCCGATGGCGGCTTCATTGCCGATCATTTTATCCCGTACCTGGTCGATGACATATGCCTGAACGATCGGCTTTTGTGCTATCAAAGCATCTTTGACTGTCTGCAGCTCATCCGGGTCCAGTGTATTCATAGAATAGCCGTATAGTTTCTCCGCAACCATAAAAGCGTCTCTTACGGAATCCTGCATTAAAATGTCATCACTGTATTTTTCATCCCAAAGCTGCGCCCAGCTTGTGATCGGTTCCTCTATCATTGTCTTGTTATATAAGATTCCTACGGTTCCAAAACAGTACGGAACGGAATATTTATTCTCCGGGTCAAATCCTCTAGCCTGTTCCCAATATTGGCTGCCGATATTGGCTTTTGCATTGGGCAGATTGTCAAAATCCAGTTCCATCAACAGATTATTTTGGATCATTTTGTTGATCATATAATCGGAAGGACAGACTACGTCATACCCGGCAGCGCCGGATTCGATTTTAGGATACATTGTTTCATTGGTTTCAAATTCGTCATAAATCACTTCAATGCCGGTTTCTTCTTCGAACATGGCGAGGGTATCCGGATCCACATATTCTCCCCAGTTATAGACGATAACCACATCTTTTTCCCTGTTCCCGGAGCCGCAGCCGCCGGAAGTGATCATGATTCCCGCAGCAAGCACTATCATAAATAATCTCTTCATTTTTATAATCATGCTCCTTTCAGATCATTCTTTTCTTTCACGATTCGGTGCAAGATTAACAAGAAGCAGCAATATCAACACTGTCAGAAATATGATCGTTGATAAAGCATACATTTCCGGTTTGATCCCTTTTTTTACTTCCGTGTAGATTTTAGTGGATAAGGTATCGATTCCCGCACCTTTAGTAAAATGTGTAATGATAAAATCATCCAGCGACATTGTAAATGCCATTAGAAAACCGGATAAAATTCCGGGCAGTAAATCCGGAAGCATTACTTTAAAAAAAGCAGTTAAATGAGACGCGCCCAGATCCAGAGCAGCCTCATAAACGCTTGGATTCAACTGTTTCATTCTCGGCATGATACACAGAATGACATAGGGAATGTTAAAAGTAATATGTGAAAGCAGGATCGTGCCAAATCCAAACTTTAATCCCAGACTGATAAAAAGTAGCATTAGTGAGATTCCTGTCACAATATCCGCATTCAGCATGGGAATATTCGTAATACCCATTAAAACGGTTCTTGTTTTTCTTTTCATCGAAGACATGGCAAGACAGGAAATAACGCCGATCACCGTAGCAATCAAAGAGGAGAAGAGCGCGATCAGCAAAGTTGTGCCAAAGGCTTCCAGAATGGTTTCATCCTGTATCAGAGAAAGATACCATCTTACTGTAAATCCGCCCCATTTTGCCCTGGTCTTGCTGGCATTGAAGGAGAGTACGATCAATGTTCCTATCGGCGCATAGAGAAAAAGGAAAATAAGCGATACATATATTTTCTTTGCAATATTTGTCATAGTGCCGAACCCTCCCCATCTTTATCGAAAAGCGCGGTGATCACCATATTTATAATGATGAAGATCATCAGAACAATAGAGAGACCGCTGCCCAGATGCCAATTACTTGCCTGTGTAAATTCCTGTTCGATTACATTTCCGATCAAAAGCACTTTACTGCCGCCAAGCAGAGAACTGATAATGAAAGTAGTTAATGCAGGTACGAATACCATTGTCACACCGCTTATAATGCCGGGAACAGACAAAGGCAGTATAACGCGGAAAAAAGTCTGTATTTTATTTGCGCCTAAGTCTTTCGCAGCATTAATGACATTTTCATCAATTTTGGACAATGCATTATAGAGCGGCAGCACCATAAAAGGCAGAAAATTATATACCATGCCGAGAACGATGGCATAAGAGGTATTAATGAGTTTCAGCCGCGGCAGCCCAAAGAAAGTAAGTATATTGTTGATAACGCCGGTTTTCTCCAATAGGGTTTGCCATGCAAGTGTGCGCAGCAAAAAATTCATCCACATGGGAAGAATGAAGATCAAAATGATGAAACTGTGCTGATTTTTTTTCATACCTGTCAGTATCATGGCAAGCGGATAAGCAAGGATAAAGCATAAAAATGTACTGATGACAGATAATAATATGGAACGCCGGAGCGCTCTTGCGTGCCCCACAGAAGTAATCGCTATGATATTTTCCAGGCTAAAGGCTCCTGATCTGTCCGTAAGTCCGTAGTAGAAGATCATACAAAGCGGTACGATGATAAAGAGTACAGACCATGATATATATGGAGCAGCCAGTATTTTTCTTTTAGAGTTCAAGTGCAACCGCCTCCTCGTCTTCAGATTCCGGTTTGTTCATGATCTGGATATTGAACGGATCTACTTTGATGCCGACTTCTTTTCCGACCGGAGAAAGAACGGTAGAGTGGACAAGCCATTCAAAACCGTTTGCGGTAACTTCCATTTCATAATGAACGCCTTTAAAGATCAAGTGCGTTACAACGCCTTTGATAATACCGTCCTCTGGCGCTACCAGTTCCACGTCTTCCGGGCGGATGACCACATCGACCGGTTTGTTCGTACCGAATCCAGTATCTACGCAGGTGAATCTGGAACCCAGAATCTCCACGCATTTATCTTCGATCATCGTGGCGGCAATAATATTGCTCTCGCCGATAAAATCCGCTACAAAAGCATTTTCCGGTTCATTGTAGATAGATTCGGGAGAACCGATCTGCTGGATATAGCCCTGATTCATAACAACGATCGTATCGGACATCGTAAGGGCTTCTTCCTGATCGTGAGTAACATAGACAAACGTAATGCCCAGTTCATTTTTCATACGGATCAGTTCGTACTGCATTTCCTGCCGGAGTTTTAAGTCAAGAGCGCCCAGCGGTTCGTCCAGAAGAAGAACCTTCGGTTCGTTGACGATCGCTCTGGCAATAGCGATACGCTGCTGCTGACCACCGCTTAGAGAGTCCGGCATGCGCTTTTCATAACCTTCCAGATTGACCAGTTTCAGAGCATACTTTATTTTATCGTCAATATAGCTTTTGGACTTGTTTTTGATCTTCAGTCCAAAGGCAATGTTGTCGGCAATCGTCATATGGGTAAAAAGCGCATACTTTTGAAAAACAGTGTTTAAAGAGCGTTTGTTGGGAGGCAGTTTGGTGATATTCTGATTGTCAAAGATCACATTTCCCGTGTCGGGACTCACAAAACCGCCTAAGATGCGCAGGGTAGTTGTCTTTCCGCAGCCGCTTGGACCGAGCAGGGTTACGAATTCATTTTCGTGAATGTTCAGGTTAAGGTCATCCAAGACCATTTGTCCGTCATAAGATTTTGAAATGTGTTCCAGTCTGATCAGTTCTTTTTGCATGATATACCTCCCTGTCTGCTTTATCAGGCTTCCAAGCTGTCCCTGCTTAAGGATATTAGAAGTTTGGCGGAGTGCTGATCCAGAGAAAAACAGCTCCTGCTTTTTCACCCGCTTTGATATAGTGGCCGGAATCCGGTCTGAAATAGAAGGATTCTCCTTTTTTGGCTTTAATGGTCCGCTCTCCGAGTACGATATAGATGGTTCCGGACAACACATAACCGAACTCTTCGCCTTCATGAGGAAGGTCGGGATAAGTAGAACCGCCGGCTTCCAATGTGACACGGATCGGCTCCATCATATTTTTCTGTGCGTTCGGAATGATCCATTCTATGGTATTATGTAATTCTTCATCCTGCTTTTCAAAATAATCCGCAGAACCGAAAACAATCTGTTCTTCAGTTTTGTCTGTAAAAAAATCCTTCAGATCCGTTCCTAAACATTGTAGGATATCGACTAAAGTAGCGATAGAAGGCGAAGTCAGATCGTTTTCCAGCTGACTGATAAAACTTTTGGACAATTCGCTGCGGTCTGCAAGCTCCTCCTGGGTAAGTCCTTTCTTGATTCGCAGCTGTCTGATTTTATTTCCGATTTCTATTTTACTGGCAGAGTCCATAAATAGTCCTTTCTTACATAATCGTAATTCAGTGATAATAAACTTTAAGTTTACTAAAACTAAACAAAGTCTGATACTCATTATACAGATATGGGAGGGAATGTCAATATGTGATTTAAAAAAGTCTAAAAAAGTCAGAGGTAATATGTTATAATTTACCTGAATGAAAATATACGAGGAGGCAGTAAGAATGTCTGTTATAAAGGTTGAAGGTTTAAAAAAATATTACGGGAAAGATCCGAATATTGTCCGGGCTCTTGATGGAATTAATTTAGAAGTAACTGCCGGTAAATTTGTAGCAATTGTTGGCATGTCGGGTTCAGGAAAAAGTACACTGCTTCATATGTTAGGAGGTTTAGACCGACCTACAGAGGGCAAAGTAACTGTAGACGGATATGAATTAACAGCAATGAAAGATGAAGAAATTACGTTGTTTAGGAGACGTAATGTAGGTTTTATTTTCCAAAGTTATAATTTAGTCCCTTTTTTAAGCGTATATGAAAATATTGTATTGCCCATAGAACTTGATGGGAAAACTCCGGATGCGCGGTATATTGACGTAATATTAAAATTCCTTAAAATTGACCAGAAACGTGATTTTGCCCCGCACCAGCTTTCGGGTGGGCAGCAGCAACGTGTAGCTATTGCAAGAGCATTAGCGATAAAACCATCTATTTTATTAGCTGATGAGCCGACAGGGAATCTTGATAGTAAGATGAGCCGTGAGGTTTTAGCAATGATTAAAGCAATCTCTCTAAAACTGCATCAGACCATAATCATGATCACGCATGACGAGTATATTGGAAGAATGGCAGAGACAGTAATACGTATAGAAGATGGCAGAATAAAAGGGGGTTGTGGATGTAGATGAGAAAATCTGTTTATCTTACGATTAGAAAGATGGCAAAAAGAAATCTTTCAGAAAATAAAAATCTGTCTGCTTTTATAGTGATTGCTATTTTTACAACGACTTTTATGCTTGCAACAATTATTAGTTTATGTGTAAATCAAATAGAACAGCAACGGCTATTTAGTTTAAAGAGCGGGATAAATGACGGAAAAATTGAGCCGATTATATATGTTCTCGCAATAATAGGAATTCTTGTAGTGGCTGCTGGTTTTTTTATGATCAATAACGTGATGTCCATGTCTGTTTCTAAAGACATTCGGCTTTACGGTCTGTTAAAGTCAGTCGGAATGGAAAAGAAACAGATTAGGAAAATGATGTTCAAACAGATCGTTACTCTTTGTATTATTGGCATACCATGCGGTCTGCTGGCTGGTATTCTCACAACAAAATTATTTGTTCCATTATTTTTAAGAATGTATAGCGGATTTCAGACAGAGGAGTATGGTGTTATTTTTCACCCGGCTGCTTTTATTGGAGCTGCTGCTTTTACTTTTTTTACTGCCATTGCCGGAGCTTATGCACCTGTAAGAACTGCATCACGATTATCTGTTATAGAAGCGGTAAAATTTTCGGAATATGGTTATTTTCACAAAATAAGAACTTCAAAATATAATCCGATGAAAATGGCATGTAGAAATATTGTCCGTGTACCGGGAAGGGCAATTAAGGTTTTCTGTGGTTTATTTATTGGTTTGACAGCATTTTTGGCAGTTATAGTAATTCTTGGAAGCACGAATATAGATATGTTTATGGAACAGACCACATCTTATAACAAAGACAGCATCAATTTAAGAAGCAGGTCTGCAGAGAACGCAAATAATATACTGAATGAATCAAAAGATGTATTTAGTGAAGAACTTCTAAATGATTTGGGTAATGTGCCAGGTTTAGTGGATATGCAGTTTCAGTTATTTAAAAAAATACAAATGGAAGTAATGGAGCAAGATGATAATAGTAAGAATCTTCCAGGCTATGTTTATGGAATCAATGCTGATAAACTTTCAGAATTAAGTGAAACACTGGATAACCCTATAGATGCGGAAGCTTTTGAACGTGGTGAATTTGTTATACTGCGAAATCTTTACAGAGGGACCTATATTGATACCGGTAATGTAATTTTTTGTGTTGACGACGAAATGGTGTCGTATACGGTTGGCGGAGAGTTTCCGGCAGAATTTGATGATTATTTTGGAAAAAGCTATAATTGGCTGCCTTGTATATATATGTCCGAAGTAGCCCTTAAAGAAATTGCCAGTGATTCTCAGATATATGAAATAGAGTTACATGTTGAAAAAGATTCGCAGGAGCAAGCCCTAAGTACAGTAAAAAAAATTTGCAATGATAATAATGATATTGTATTGTTTTCAGGCATTGAAACCCGTTTAGAAGCGGAGACGATCTTATCAACACTTAATATCATAGGAAAAAGTATATCAATTATACTTTGTGCCATAGGTATTTTAAATTTTATCAGTGTGATTATAACAGAAATATTAGCACGTCAGCATGAATTTGCTTTGTTGGAAAGTGTGGGAGAGAGTGCAAAGCAAATTAAAATAGAATTAATGGTTGAGGGAACTGTTTATGCACTTATCACATTTATGCTGGTAGCTTCATTGGGGAGTATTATAGTATATGGATTATTTTATGAGATGAAAAAACAATTTGAATATATAGATTTTACTTTCCCACTTGTTCCTTTATTTGGAATGGCAAGTGTGATATTAGCAATATGTATAGTTGTGCCAAGAATAGTTTATAGACATATTGGTAAATCTTCCATTGCAGATAGGTTGAAAAAAAGCCAGTGATTTATGCCAGAAGTTTACTGTTTTATTGCTATTATCGTAGCCTGGCGCAAAAAGAAATGCATGATAAAGGGAAAATCCGGTCATGCACTTCTTTTGGATGTGACAGTTAAAATGACGATACAAAATGCAGGAGGAGCAGAAATGTTCTTCCTGTGGAATTGCTCAAATTCCACGAAATCGTGTAGATAATGTTCTGTATATATATGTAATTGATCGTGACCATTATTTTGGATATCCGTGCGGCCTAATTAAGTATAACATTTTGCTAAATAGTATTCAGGTACGACCTATCGAGAGAGATGTTTATAACAGACTGCAATATGAAGCAAGGTTAAAAGTATAAGCATAATTAGCAAAACAAATTATAATAGTGCTTATATAGGCGAAAACATATCAGATGTTTGTAAATACATTTTAACTTTGTGATAGAAAAATTCCCTTCGTTGAGAAGATACGCTAAAAACATAGGAAATTCAAGTGTTTTTTGTATGCCATATTTACAATGTCAATGTAGAAAGGGGAATATGAAAACTGAATATTGATTACATATGGTAGCGATTATCTTAACAGACAATCAGCTACCTTTTTATTATCAGTAAATATTAATTTATAACAAAACAAGAAAAGGACAGTACACCATTATTCCGAGCAAGGGGAACAGAGTACAAATAATTTTACAAAAAGATTTGTAAGATTTTTGCATTTGCGGAGTCTTATAGATGAATGGAGGTGGTAGAGTAATGGATTTTGAACAGATATACAACACCTATTTTAAATCGGTATACCACTATATACGAAAACTTTCAGGTGATGAACATATTGCAGAGGAAATCACAAGCGAAACATTTTTAAAGGCAATGAAATCCATTGGAGATTTTCGTGGTGAGTGTGATATGCGTGTATGGATTTGCCAAATTGCGAAAAATACTTACAACTCATATCTGAAAAAAAGTAAAAGGATAACAAGCGTTGACGAAACAGAGTTGCAGAGTATAGTAGATCCGAACGTTTTCATTGAAGAACAGATTGGAATACAAGACGAAACCCAGCAAATACGAAAAATTTTACATACAATACCCGAACCTTACAAGGAAATTTTTATGTGGCGTGTGTTTGGAGAATTGTCTTTTAAAGAAATAGGTGACCTATATAACAAGACGGATAATTGGGCTTGTGTTACTTACCATCGGGCAAGAAAAATGATACAAAGTAGATTGGAGGAAATCAATAATGAAAAAAGAGTGTAGTATCGTTCGTGATTTATTGCCGTTGTACTTTGAAAATATGTTAAGCGAAGATACAGCGGCATTTGTAAAGGAACACCTTGAAAATTGTTCCGATTGTAACGCAGAATTTGAATGTTTGAAGTCGGGAAAGCAAATTGATAAAGCAGAAACTACACAAAGAGGAAATGACGCAAATGTAATAACGGCGGTCAAAAAGAAAATAGTGAAAAGAATATTTAAAATGGTGGCTGCTGTATGTCTTGTATTTATAGTATTACTTAGTACAATAATGCTTTATATGAGTATCAGTTACCCTGTTACGAAAGACAATATCTCACTATCAATAAAAACTGATGGCGGGTATACCTATATTGTTTTAGAAACCGAAGTCGGTAAATCGCTTTATTTTAATTCTAAAACCGAAGATATTTTGAATGACCAAAATAAAGTATGCGGCCAGCGAATCACTTTATATAATTTGCAATATCATAATAATTTTTCACAAAATACTGGTTCCATTAGCTGGGGAAGAGCTTTGAATGATGAAAAACAATATCTGGAAGTGATAGTTGAATTGGAGAATGATACACTACAAATTTCCAATGCAGAATGAAGTAATACAGTGAAAGTGGCGATACAAATATAAATTTTGTAGCAATTTTGTAACGTTTGTGCTTTCTGTGTGTCATATTAATGAAAGGCGCAAGAGGGAGGTTGCATAATGGGTGCTTTTGAAGAATTATATAAGCGGTATTATAGTCAAGTCTATTTCTATGTGCTGGGATTATGCAGAAATGAACATATTGCAGAGGAAATCACACAGGAAACATTTTTTAAAGTGTTAAAGAAAATGGATTCCTTTAAGGGCGAATGTAAAGTAAATGTGTGGATGATACAGATTGCCAAAAACACATTTTATAATTACTGCAGAGAGAAAAAACTTGATCCGGAGAGTTCTTTAGAAGGGTTGGAATCAGAAGGAACTATTGAAGAAAAAATAATTGACAGGGAGGAAGCAGAGCAGATTCATGTGATTTTGCATAGGATGAAAGAACCATACAAGGAAGTATTCTGGATGAGAACCTTCGGTGAATTGAGTTTTAAGGAAATTGGCAGTATTCATGGTAAAACGGAGAGTTGGGCAAGAGTGACTTACCACCGGGCCAAATTGATGATCAAGGAGGAGCTTAAATGAAATATTCATGTAATTTGATTCGAGATTTATTGCCTTTATATTGTGACCGGGTATGCAGTAAGGACAGTGCGGAGGCGGTACAAGAGCATATCAGTACTTGTGAGGAGTGTAAAAATATCTATACAGAAATGCAACAAAGTGTCTCAATGGATAGGGCGATATATGAAAAACAGCAGCTTGCTTCCATGCAGGAGGTAAAGAAAAAAATCAAAAAACGAAACACCATTTTTGCATCTATTGGAATTGTAGCCGGCATTTTATTTGTAATAATTGTTATCAGGGTTTTGTTAGTGGCAGGGGTGATTATTTTTGCAGTGCAAGATGGACGGAAAGACTGCTATACATCTACAAATATAGATGATTATGGAGTATTTGAAGAATTTAATGGATATAGCAAGCTGGATATCTTTCCAAAACAACTAAGTGATAACATGGAAGTATATAAGTATTCGTATTACTATGCTGACACTTTTCTTGATCCGACAGCACAGATTTATCTTGAGTGTAGTTATGAAGAGGACGCTTATTCAAAGGAAATTGAACGTTTGGAGGGAATACAGGAGGAGTATGAGGGCAGAATACAGCCAATCGTGTATGATACGGATTCTTTTTCATATCCGGCTTATGTAACAATAGATGCTGATAATCACTGTTATGAATATGCCTTGTTAATTGGAGAAGGAAAAATTGCGTATGTTTTCCTGCAGTTTATAAAGGAGGAAGATATTGTATTCCCTGCGGAATACTTACCGAAAGAATATGAGCAGAAAGAAACTGGATATTCTATTTATTTATTCGAGTATCAAAATGGAGCCAGGCATGGTGTTTATTGAAGGGAAATAAGCGAAAAAATATAAAAGGGATATGACAGAAGAAACTGTTATTTGATATGGGCTTAATAAAATCGGGAAAGGTTTGTCGAGTACCTTTCCCGGTCTTTTATCTGTCTTTCGGGGAAAAAATCTGTACGTCGGGAATTACAATTCCCTAAGGGGTAACAACATATATAATAAACCAGAAGGTAATAACTTTTTGTATATTAGACTGTAACAAAAATTGATATAGTTGCTCTTATCCTTGAGGGGAGGTGAATGGAGATTGAACGATTCTGATTTTAACGAAATATACGCTCTATACTTTCAAGATGTCTATAAGTTTTTATTGGCACTTTGTCATGATGAAGAACTTGCAGAAGAATTAACACAAGACACTTTCTTTAAGGCAATGAAAAACTATGAGAGTTTTCGCGGAGACTGTAAAATATCAACGTGGCTTTGTCAAATAGCGAAACATTCCTTTTTCCTATATGATAAACGCAGAAAGAGAAATGTCGATCTTGACGCTGTTTCTAATGAACTTGTTGATGATACAAATTCAATCGAAATTCTGCTTGGACAAAAGGAAAAAGCTTTTGAAATACACAAACTGCTTCATTATTTACCAGAGCCGTTCAAAGAAGTGTTTTCCCTGCGTGTTCTTGGAGAATTATCTTTTCGTGACATTGCGAAACTTTTTGACAAAACTGAAAGCTGGGCAAGGGTTACTTTTCATCGAGCTAAATTGAAACTTATTGAGCAGATAAAGGAGGAAGAATATGACTAAGGTTTCATGCGATATTATTCAAGATATGCTGCCGCTTTATTGTGACGATGTATGTTCAGCGGACAGTAGAAAAATGATTGAAGAACATTTACCGGAATGTGAAGTTTGTTCTAAAATGCTTCGCCAACTAAAGAGTGAATACACGATTAGAGTAAAAGAAAGAGAGGAAAATAAAGAGGATAGTGCTGTATTAGGCAAAATAGCACATTCATGGAAACGTTCGCTTTTAAAATCTTTCCTGATAGGCATATCAATCGCAACGATTGTGCTTTCAGTTGTCTTTGGAACGTACTATGTACTATTTGAATATCAAGGAAGTATGGTGTCACCCGAACAGGTTTCTATATCTGCCTATAAGTTGTCGGATACGCAGATTTCTATAAGAATGGAACTGCATGATGGATATTGCGGGGGAAACATTGAAACTTATGTTGATGATTACGGAAATTTATATATTTCTGTTCAAAGAACTATAATCAAGGACAAACTTACAGATATGGAAAGCGAAATTATGGTTTATGGTTTTAATCAATCTGCGAAGGATTATATAGCCGTATATTATGGCACTCCTGATAATTGTAAGCTTATTTGGGAACAAGGCGATAATTTGCCTATAGGTGACTGATAAATCTAAACAAAGAACAGTTACTTTAAGGGCAGTCATTTCAATGAGGTGGCTGTCTTTTTCGTTCTAAATTAGTCGTAATAGCAGAAAGTATAGAAGTGCAGCAAGAAGTTATTAAATAATGAGCATTTTAGTTGACATTTATGATTATTTGCAGAAATAAGCGTATAAAGAGGATAAAATCTTTAAGTTAGATGATTTTTAGATAATTTTTAGATAATTTTATATTAAAGTAAAAATGAAAAATATATTGGGGAAATCATAATGATTAATGGTATGGATAACAATGGAACTTTTGAAGAAACAAAAGCTAATTGGGATTTGTGGAAAAGGCACTTGCATAATATGCGAAGGGAATGTAATGATCGGGATACTGCTCTGGAATTAGACTTTGTTGGAAATGTAAGAGAAACAGGGGGGTGATATATGGCTATATAATATCGGGGAAGGTTTGTCAAGTACCTTTCCCGGTCTTTTTTCTGTATTTCGGGGAAAAAATCTGTACGTCGGGAATTACGGTTTTTAATTTGCCGACAAACCATGTATAATAAATAGGGGTATTGTAGCCACACCGCAGTACCAATTTCTCAAACATAAAACAGCAAAGGAGGCATGAACTAATGCTTCAGATAGCAGTCTGTGAGGACGAACAGGCGGACAGGGATAACCTCATAGGTATCCTGAAACCGCTTTTGGACAAGTATAAAGAAGAGTACCGGATCACAAACTTTATCTCTGGTGGAGAACTGTTACAGTCGGGTGACAGCTTTCACCTGATCTTCATGGATATTATGATGGAGGGCAGGAATGGAATAGAGACGGGGCAGGAGCTTTATAGTCAAAACCATTCCACAAAGATCATATACATCACAAATTTCGGGCAATACTGCATGGATGCGATGAACACCGTACACGCCTTTGCCTTTCTGGAAAAACCGGTATCGGTGGAAGCATTGGAGGAACAGTTGCAGGCATTTTTGAGGCAGTATCGGAAAGAAGAGGTGCGGCTGGAGTTCCAGAATGTATCTTATGAGGAAAACGGTGTCCAATCGGAAAAACCTACCCTGTTGCTGCCCGTCGATACTATCCTGTATTTTGAATACATCAAGGCAATGAAGAAGGTCAGAATCGTGACGGAAAATATGGTGTACGAGTATACGGATGTCATCAGCGCGTTGGAGGAGCGGATGCAGCCCTACGGTTTTGAGACAAGCTGCCGAGGTATCCTTGTAAATCTTAAAAATGTGGCAAAGGCAAAGGGGTATGAGGTCGTATTGAAAAACGGTGTGTCAGTGGCTCTGTCGCAGAAACGGGTGGCGCAGTTTAAGGAACGGCTCAATGAATATATTCATAACAGTGGTGAGTAGAGGTATGGAAAATTTAGTATATTTATTTAGTTGCTTTCTGTCATGTATGATCATTGCCGGGCTGATGTTTCAGTTCATGGGTGACCGTTATGAGAAAGTCTTTGTAAATCCGTGGGTTTACCGGATTGCCGCCGCTGTTGTCGTGGTGATCGTGACATTGGTAAACTTGAAAAGAAGTGTATGGTGGAATATGGGGGCAAATTTTCTGGTGTTCGGCATTGCCAGTTTTATCTTTTATGAGGATAAAAGCGGTAGGAGATATTGGAGGGTGGTGGAGTCCGAATGCTTCTTAATTATTACAGGCGTATTGTTTGAGGGTATCGGTGTGTTTGGGATTGATCTCTTAATGGAAAAACTTTCACTTATGCCAGAAGATGTGGTAATCAGTAGCAGCATAGAGGTGGTTTTTTCCAAGCTGGTGCTGATCTTCTTTTATTATGTTCTTCTGAGGCGGATATGGAAAAAAGATTATAGGCAGAGCCGGACGCAGGTATTTCTTTATCTTGTTATGTTTATATACAGTATGTTCAATACTTTGATGTTTGCAACAGCAGCCACAAGGAAAGCGGACTATTTCCTACTCTGTACAAATCTAGGTTGTGTTATCTTTGCCAACCTGTATTTGATTTACGCCTTAAAAGTGGAAGATGAAAAGAACAGCATGGAGTTCCAGATTGCCATGATGAAGCAGCAGGAGAGTATGCAGTTTGAGCATTATGAAAGACAGCGGGAGAAATACGGAAGGTCTATTGAAATCCTCCATGATGTCAGCAAACACATCCATTCCATTGAGGAGCTGTACCAGGCAGGTGTAACGGACAAGGCAATGGAGTATACAAAGCAGATCGGGAGCATCTTAAAGCCTCTTGTGCCGGAGGAATATTCTGATAATCCCATGCTGAATATTCTACTTGCGGACAGGAAACAGGCTGCGGAGAGTCAGGGTATCAAGTTCGAAGTAAAGGTGGAAAGCACAGGGCTTGGGTTCATAGAGCCGGTGGACGTAACAACGCTCTTTGGGAACCTTCTGGAAAATGCAATGCAGGCTGTCTTAAAGTGCAGTGGGGAGCGATATATTAAGGTGCATATCAGAAACTATAATGAGATGATTTCCATACGCATTGAGAACAGCGTGGAAAAGGAAGTAATGATAAAGAATGGTAAACCGGTAAGCACAGACGGAAAAGGCACTGGCATCGGCTGTTTGAATGTGGAGCGTTGTGTGAAAAAATATGGGGGCAGTGTCCTCTATAAAAACGGTAACGGGAAATTTTACAGTGATGCGATCCTGAACAGATAAACGAAATAACGTAAATTGTAAAGATGTTTTAGTATAATTTAGAGCCAATTTAGAGAAATTTAGAGAAAAAATATAAAAAAATCTGTACTTCGGGGAAAAAATCTGTACCTCGGGAAGAAAGTATAGAATTTTATATACAGATTTACGATAATAAAAATAGCGGTGCAGTATATGAGCGGAAATGAAAAACGGATTTTAAATTTCAAAGTCAAGTAGGAGGCATAAGAAAATGACAATTAACGGTATCAATGGAGCAAACATACAAATGGGAATGAATCAGGCAACAGACTCTTACAGTCGGAATATTCAGAACCAGATTGCAAATGCACAGAAGCAGTTGCAAGAGCTTTCTTCTAATGAGGATATGTCATTAGAGGAAAAAATGAAGAAGCGGCAGGAAATACAACAGCAAATTAGTGACTTGAATGTGCAGTTAAGACAGCACCAGACAGAGCAGCGCAGAGAAAAACAACAGGCAAAGGGTTCTTCTATGGATGATATGCTTGGTGCTACAAGGAATGCCGAAGGTAAAGGAACAGGTCTTTCACAGGCAAGCATGACAGCAATGATTTCTGCTGGTACTTCCATGAAGCAGGCAAAAACACAGGGCAGCGTGGCTACAAAAATGGAGGGTAGAGCCGGGGTTCTGAAATCTGAAATTAAACTGGATCAAGCCAGAGACAATGATACACAGAAAAAGGAAGAAGAACTTGCTGATGTGCAGCAGAAAGCACAGGCAGCGACTTCATCACAGCTTTCCACTTTGGTTGACGCAAGCAAGACAATGCAGGAAGCTGCAAAAGCAGATAGCAAGGAAGAAAAGACAGACGACAAGGGTACAAAGGAAAACGCTTCAGACGAAAGTGAGTTCGGTATAGATACGCAGAAAGAAACTGAATCAGGTTCAGAAAGTATAAATACGCAATCAGAAGTTTCCGTTTCAAATAGTACAACAGCAGCCGAAACCACAACGCCACAGCTGACAGCATATGTGTCAGTGGACATTCGTTTATAGGAGGTAGAGCCTGCAGCGTGGATGACATGTATAACAGACAGCGCCCGAAACCTGCTTTCAAATGTGCGTATCACGATAGGAAAGTGTAACCAATTGGAATTTTACGAGGACGCTTTAAATGAAGCCAATTTTATTACCTTGATAGAGCGGTGTGTGAAAAATATGGGGGCAGTGTCCTCTATAAAAACGGTAACGGAAAATTTTACAGTGATGTGATCCTGAACAGATAAACGAAATGACGTAAATTGTAAGGACGTTTTAGTATAATTTAGAGCCAATTTAGAGAAAAAACATAAAAAATCTGTACTTCGGGGAAAAAATCTGTACCTCGGGATAAAAGTATAAGATTTTATATACAAATTTTCGATAACAAAAGTGACAGTGCAGTTTATGTGTAGTAATGAAAAACGGATTTTAAGAAAAGGATCAAGGAGGATTACTAAAATGACAATTAATGGTATCAATGGAGTAAACACACAAATAGAGCAAATGGGAATGAATCAGGCAACGGATTCTTACAGCCGGAATATTCAGAACCAGATTGAAAATGCACAGAAGCAGTTGCAGGAGCTTTCTTCTAATGAGGATATGTCATTAGAGGAAAAAATGAAGAAACGGCAGGAAATACAGCAGCAGATTAGTGATTTGAATGTGCAGTTAAGACAGCACCAGACAGAGCAGCGCAGAGAAAAACAACAGGCAAAAGGTTCTTTATTTGAAAAAGCTGTCTTAAAAAATGGTAACGAGGGAACTTCTATCAAGGTTTCTATTTCAAAAGAAGGAAGAGAAAGTTATAGAAATAGTTTGCAAGAAAATAGTGAAAGTTTTAATGACGTAGTTGAGAAAAGAAATGAATTATTGGCAGGAGAAAAAACACCTAAAATTCTTGTAAATTATGGCTTTGAGTTTGGTAGTAAATTAAACGCTATTAAAAAAGATGGAGAATATCAATCGATAGAAGATCGTGCATCTGATTTACTCATGGCGTATGCGAGTATATATGATGAAATTGTGCAGGGGCATGAGAGCGGTACAAGAGAGAAGTACGTTGAAGATTCTACATCTGAAAGTGGTTATAGAAAACTTACAATGTCTGAGGAAATTAGTATGTTAGATGATGCATATAAGAAGTATGCTGATTTTTTAGAAAGCAATGTGCAGCAATATCCTGAGATTTATGAGTCGTATAGTAAACATTTAGACCAGTTAGCGAGAATCGGTGTAAGATCGGAACTGGGATACAGGGCATTAGAGACTCTTGCAAGATATATAGATGAAGGTATACCAGAGAATATTAGTGGAAAACTGGTGGAAGCATCAAAATCATTTGTGGCAAAATATTTAAACAAGAATGTGAAGAATATAAGTATTGAAAGCTTACTTGAGGGTATTAAAATATTTGAATAACAGTCTGATTCCGAACAATTCAATACTGGAACTTGCTTACATGAACAATATTTGAAGGTTGCTTTCAAAATGTGAAACACATTTACAAAACGAGGATGTCGCTTTTCATTCGGTTCTTTGTGTTTTGGTATGCTGTTTATTATGGAAGAATAACAGACGGTCATGAGAATCACTCTGTCCGTCTGTTATTTATTCGGGGAAAGCTAAATAGCCAAATTCCCTATAATAAAAGTGTTAGAAGCATTATGTATGATAAAGTCATGAAAATCTATTAAAACAATGAGGTTTGGAATGTCAAGAAAATTTCTAATAATATATGGAATTATAATTGCAACAGTCACGATACTTTTTCTGATATTTGGGGAAAGAAAGGATCCTCGATATTATATTACAATGCTTATACTTGCAATTGCAGGAAAAGTATTATCTAAAATTATAGACAACCGGGAGTAAACCGATTAATTCCTAAAGGCATTGTACTTTTGTGGAGGCAAATGATGAGAATTGACTCAAGTATTTTATACAAGATTTTCTCTATTTTCTTCATTTTATTTTATCCGAGACAGATAACGCATGTCATATGTTTTGGGCGGCACAGAGATGAAGTGCGTATAAATAGTAAAATTGCATATTGCAGTATATATCTGTTTTGGACAATTTTCTTTGGAATTTTGTGTTTGATGATGGGGGCGGCTAGTGGCATAGATCCAACGTTTAATAAAATACTGTATTTTGCAGATTTGACATTTGGACATGAGGAATATGTGGGAGCCGGTGCAAGTGAAGAAAATGATGATATGATATTCCTGACTTATTATACGAAAAAGGAGATTGACGAAACTATTTTGTGTAAAATCATTCAAGATAATAAGTTCATTTGTGAACCGTATGAATTAGGAGATGCGGAAGTTATACAGACAGGTAAAAGGATATGGAAAATTCAGCTGGATGGGGAAGTGTTAGGTAAAATAGAAATTGAGCGTAACTTAGTAATGTGGAAAATTTGTTATATATGGGATAAAATAAAGTTGAAAGGAAGATATAGGAGTAGAAATTAAAGCAGTCAGGAAATTATAATGTCTAAACAAAAGGTGTAATATGATAAGGAGATAGCATGAGAAAACGAGTTGCATTTATTATGGTAACAGCATGCATTTTATTGATAACAGGGTGTGGAGCTTTAAACAGTGCGGAACGGTCTTTTGTTTGGAAATGTAGGATGAAGAAACAGGAGAGTGGCGGGAACTGGATGAAGTAATTGACCATGCTGATTTTACTATGGAGGCATATATGATTCAAAAAGATTCTCCCTATGAAACGGTTATTGATTTTGAATGGCGCTATGGGAAACTGGAACCGGGCAGATACCGTATTGTAAAAACTGTTATGGATGTTAGGGAGATAGGGGACTATACAGATTATGTATTTACAGCGGAATTTAGTATTTAAGGAGAATGTGTAGTACACATTTTGAAAGGTGCTGTTAATAAAATTGGAATTTACGGAGGTTATGTTATGAAGAAAATCATATCTGTATGTATATGTGTTTTATTTGTTGCCATTTCTTTATGTGGATGCAATAATGAAAAAACTAATCCATACTTTAATGCCGTGGTATTAGACGATGAGGGAACATCCTTTACAGTTGAATGTACTGAATCGAGCCTTGACACAATTGAAAACGGGACGAGAGTGTATTTTGAAAAGAATGCTATGGTTAATACAGAGGATATGTCTGATTTTGATATAGGAGATAACATTCGGATTCTATATAATTCTGATCGAATTAAAGACGGAGACCCCATTGAACTTGAGGTTGTATTTGCTGTCTATCTTTTAGATCAAGAGGGAAACTTAGTCAATGATTAAGTTCTTATTCATCGAAGAAATAGCAGAGGTATAAGAAGATATGAGAAAGAAAAGTGAAGATTTCGGAGTTGTTTGAAGTAGGAAGAAATCTAATGAAATTCAATTAGAAATATGAGTGGGATTGTGGTATTCTATCAGCGATACAAACCGGAATTCTGATAAGACACTTTTTATAGCATTTATTAACAGTTATATCTTATCTCCAAAAAGTTCGCAAACCCTTGAAAATGCTAAATTTATAGCAAGTGAGTTTGCCCTTAGACTTTCCCTTGTGTTATATCCTTTTCCCTCGTGTTACGAACCCTCATAAGGGCAAAAATAAGGGAAAGAAAAACCTGTAACAAATTATAACATGAAATGAACAGGACAGGAAGAACTGATCGGAATGCTTTCATAAATTTCTCCAAAACACAAGAAGAAAGGACAAAAGAGATATGAGGTTTATTCATGCAACATATAATATGCTCCATAACTGTATTGACGTAACCACTTTTGACAGATATATTTTGCGGATAGATTGCAGCAAAGCGGAAGAAGGATTAAAAACAACGCCATGCTCCGAATGTGCCTTAAATGCTTTGGCGATAGATAATCCTCTTGAATACGCAAGGCTATATCTTGAGGGCAATATGCAGATATGGGTAGATGCGGAAGATTCATTAGAAGTGTGGTAACATATTTTTCTTTGCACAGAGGACTGGTCAAAATATAAACCAGTTCTCTCTTTATTTGTAAAAAGAAAAATGTTATAATTTCATCAATCTAAATACATTAAAAAGGAATACTTATGACAAACGATCTTCAAGAACACTACGATTCCATACAGTTCAAAAAAGCCTTGCAGGAGTTACATATTACTAATGTTTCAGAACTGAAAGAGTATAATTCCGTTTCATTAGCGAACAAGCTCCGAACAGGTTACGATAAGCTGATGATTATAAGGAAACTGAATGACTTGGGCTATCTTCCTTCTGACGAAAATGCAATATCAATCCATGATATTCCCATGTCAAGAAAAATGCGGAATATTCTTTTAAGAAATGGTATCGTATACCTTTCACAGCTTTCCGCATATCCAAGAGAAGAAATATTGCAGTTTCGGAATGTAGGTAAAAACGCCATGTTAGAAATTGATAATTTTTGTGAAAAATATGGGATTGAGACACGTTCCCTTTCTCCCATTAAAGAGTCATTTAGCGAATTTCAATTTCACAGGAAAATGTATCCGCTATTCTTTAGGGGCGGCATATTTAGCGTAGATGATATCCGAAACAAATCTGCCCATGATTTATATAATATATGCGAACAGGATTTCCGCCTTACCATGAAAACATATCATATACTAAGAAAAAACGGGGTGACCCTTTGCAACTGGAATGACCAGTATCTGTTTGAAATTATATCCCAAAGGAAATCTGTTCAGCTATTTGAGGAATATGGGATTATTGCAGTTTCGCAGCTTTCAGATTGCAATGAAAGGCAGCTCAGAGCAATGTCCGACAGTATTCCGGCATTGTCGCCATTGATAGAAAAGT
>JAAUZJ010000042.1 GCA_014804695.1 Lachnospiraceae bacterium | reverse complement strand
TTCAAGAATCTGTTCAATGATTTTTATGCGCGCGACATATCCAAGAAAATCCGCAGCACCCTTACGACAAAGGCAAGGGCGGGCATCTACCACAGCACAGTGCCGCCGTTCGGCTACAAGAAATCGCCTGCTGACAGCCATATGCTGCTGCGTGACGAGGAAACAGCCCCTTATGTCATAAAAATGTTTGAGCTGTCTGCATCGGGCAGGGGACCGGCAGCAATCGCAAATTATCTGAGGGCGAAAAAAGTGCCAATCCCTGCATACTGGCACCATGTACGGGGCGAGAGGACATGGCAGGGCTACAAGGGGGAAAATGATGCGTCCAACTACCGATGGTTTGACACAACGGTGCGTTCCATTCTTCAGCATGAGGTTTATATTGGCAACCTTGTAGCGCAGAGGCAGACACACATTTTCAAAGTAGGCAAGTCCTTTGTAAGACCAAAAGAGGAATGGGTTATCGTCGAGGATGTGTTTGAGCCGATTGTGGAGAGGGAACTGTGGGAGAGGGTGCAGGAAAGTTTCGCCAATCCAACAAGGTCACGCAAGCGGACGGGGCAGGCAAGCATTTTTTCGGGAATAGTATTCTGCGATACCTGCAACAGACGCATATCCTTTGTGCCGGAGCGGGCGGAGAAGATTTATGTGGGTTCATGCCAGGAATACCGCAAGATTGGAAAGCAGGGATGTACACCGCACCGTATCTATGAGCAGGATCTGCATGATGCAGTCCTGAAAGATATACGGGAGTGGGCAAAGCTGGCATTGAAAGATGAAAAGGCAGTCCTTGACAAAGTTATGGAACATGAAAACAGAGATAAAACTGACACTGGTGCAGCCATTGAGAAAAGGCTTTCCCTTGAAAAGCGTCTGGGAGAGGTTGAAAAAGTCATTGCCAAACTCTATGAGGATTACGCTTTAGGCAAGGCGGGGGCGGACGAGATTGATTTGCTCTTGCCAAAGTACAGAAAAGAGCAGGGGGAGCTGAAAGGGCAGCTTGCACTATTCCAAGAGGAAAGCAACGAACAGAAGGAAACAGCACAGAACGCTGAAAAGTGGGTTGCGCTGATCCGCCAGTACAGTGACCTGCAGGAACTGACAGCAGGCATCATAAGGGAACTGATTACCAAGATTTATGTGGGAGATGTCCACAAGGTCGATGGTGAGAAAGTCCAGTCTATTGAAATTCATTACCGTTTCATCGGCAGTCTGTCGGATGGGGCGGGGAAATAAACAATTCTTAACTGAAAATCCCAATTTACAGAACAATTTGGCTGTAAATATCACTTTAGTCGGTGTTTACAGGGAGTAAGATTGTACTAATAAACGACATTATTTTTAAGGGAAAAAGATCAGTGAACTGGGATGATGTAAAGAATTTCATTGAAAATTATGTAAGTGAATTTTATGAAATCGCTGATACAAAGGATATTGTGTATATTGGAAAAGAGTTACCAGATGAATACACTGGTTCCCGATATACATATTCCCTGAAAGGGGCAAATGCAAAAGCAAAGGCAAATGCATCACAAGGCATACCGGAAATGCTTGAGATTGCAACCGGTAAACATTTTAGGCAAAATTCTGGAGAAAAACACAACAGAAATGCCGCAAATGGTTGGTATCGGTACGATTCACGTTTTGCTCTGCCTGTTTATGATGACAATGGGGAGATAGAACGGTATAATGTGTTTCATGCCTTCATGTTGATACGGCATGATGCGAATGGAAAAATGTATCTTTATGATGTAATAGACATAAAAAAAGAAACGAGCAACCCTTTCGAACCATAAAGTTTTACTTGGCAAAAACCCATTTCTTTTTTACAGTGTAGAGTATGTGGTAATGGATGTCAAGTAGGTCTTGTGGATTTTTATGTTAAAAATTTCTACGGTCGCTATCACCCCATATTTTATGTTGGTAAATGAGTGTGAAAATGATATAATCAGAGAAAACAATCAGGGCTAAGGAGATAAATATGCTACTAAAAACGTCAAGATTGAATATACGATATATTGAATCAGATGATTGGAAAAGCCTGATTGAAATATGGAAAGATTTTAATCAATCTGAGTTCTCAAAATATGATGTTCCGCATTCGTTAGATGAAGAGGAAGTGCGGGAAAAAACAAAACTTTGGGCAAAAGTATCGCCTCAGAAGGAGCATATGTTTTTTTCGGTGTGCAATCAAAAAGAGATGCTTGGGTATATCGACTTTCATAAGAACGATGACGGATATGAGTGTGGATATTGCTTTCATAGCAAATTTCATGGTATGGGATATGCAAAGGAAAGTATGCGAATGTTGATGGAATGGTTATCAAGAGACGGCAGCAAACGATTTATGGCGGGGACAGCTTTGAATAATCTACCATCGGTGAAACTGTTGACGTCCCTTGGATTTAGAAAAATAAGGGAAGAAAAAGTGTCTTTATATAAAGACGAAAAGGGCGAAGATATTTATTTCGACGGCGGCATTTTCATGATTAATGTAGGTTGATAACTTACGGTTTACTAATCCCCCTTATCAGAAGTCTCCAAACGTGAATAAAAAATTACCCCGGCAAGAATCAATGCACCGCCAATAATCTGCCCGATTTTTGGTATTTCGTGAAACAGCGGTATAGCCAAAGCCGCTGCAATTACCGGCTCGCATAACTTAGAGGCTGACACAAAGGCCGGAGAAAAATATTTTAGGCACCAGCTAAAAATACTGTGTCCAAGAATTGTAGAAAACACCGCCAGCAATAAGCCTACAATAATGCTGCCAGCTCCATATCCGATAAGCGGTATTCCCTGTACTATAGATATGATTATTAATGCAACCGCACAAAACATGTATACAATATAGGTATATGTAATGGTTGAAACATTGCTGCGCGCCAGCCTGCCAAGCAGCATGTAAGCAGCTACAGCAATAGCGGAAAGCAAAGATAAAATGTCTCCGTATAAATGTGCACTTCCGGCCGCGGAATCTGTCAGCGCAATACAAACACTTCCTGTCAATGCTATTGCAATTGCAAGTCCTTCTTTCAGGCTCATGCATCCATGCATAAACAGACAGAATCCAAGAGCTACCCATATCACCTCTGTACAGACAATTACAGTAGAGCTTGCTACAGTTGTATGTTTTAGTGATTCGAACCACAGAGTAAAATGAATAGCAAGCGCAACACCGCTGATTGCACAAATAAGCACAGTCTTTATATCTGTTTTCAGTAATTCTTTTCTGTTTTTCTTAATTCCCAACACAACCGGTGACATTAAAAGAACTGTCCATATCAGCCTGTATGCCGCAGTTATTGAAGAAGGCGCCTGTGAGTATCTTACAAAGATTGCCGAGCAGGATATGCCCATCACACCTATTATGATCATTATGAAGGGATGTTTATGTATGTAAGTCATGACTAACTTTCCTTAATCTTTATTTTTATGTATCCAGTATAAAATAATTTGCTACAAATTTCTACCAGGTAAAATTTTACCTTGTAAAATTCTACCTTTGCCGATTATTGCCAACCCCCATTATCTATGATATACTAAAAATCAACGTGGACAAACAATGGAGGTACTTCATGTTAACTAATAAAACAATCCTAATTACAGGTGGAACGGGTTCTTTTGGAAAGTGTTTTACCAAATACGTATTAACACATTATGAGCCTAAAAAGATTATTATTTATTCCAGAGATGAATTCAAGCAGTGGCTGATGGCCAATGAGTTTAAGGAATATGAGGAGAAACTCAGATTTTTTATAGGGGATGTCAGAGATCTGGAGCGTTTAAAGCGTGCGTGTGAGGGCGTTGATTATATTATTCACGCGGCAGCATTAAAACAGGTGCCGGTTTGTGAATATAATCCGAATGAAGCGATTAAAACGAATATTCATGGGGCAATGAATGTTATAGATGCTGCGCTTGACTGTGGTGTACACAAGGTTGTGGCACTGTCTACGGATAAGGCTGTTAATCCGGTGAATCTGTATGGCGGTACGAAGCTTGTATCGGACAAGCTTTTTGTGGCAGCCAATGCATATGTAGGAAATAAGGACATTAACTTTTCGATAGTGCGTTATGGAAATGTTGCCGGAAGCCGTGGCTCTATCATTCCGCTTTTTAACAGTATAATTAAAGACGGCGGAAAAGAACTGCCGATTACCGATTTTAGAATGACACGTTTCTGGATCAGCCTGACTCAGGGAGTTGAGCTTGTTATTAAGGCATTGGCAGAAGCTAAGGGCGGAGAGACTTTTATCAGCAAGATTCCTTCTTTTAAGGTGACGGATTTGGCTAAGGCAATGCTGCCGGATTGTACAATGAAAGAAATCGGAATACGTCCGGGCGAGAAGCTGCATGAGATTATGGTTACGCCTGAGGATTCAATGACGACTTATGAATATGATAAGCATTTTATTGTTTATCCGCAGATGACATGGAATAACAGGCAGCAGCCTGATTTAAGCGGCACCAGAGTGGAAGAGGGCTTTTCTTACAGTTCCGGAAACAATACTGAATGGCTTTCCGTAGAGGATATTAAGAAGCTGCTTGAAGATGAGTGTGAAAAATAAATTTTTCACACGCGAGTTTGCGCTGACGTCGTTGGCATCAGGCTCAAACATCGCAGGATATTGGAATCATAGAGGATTAATGTATAAATATAAGGAGGGTGTTCCGGTAGTCATTAAATGGCTTGGGGGGATACCCTCTTTAGGGATATAGGAAAGGATTGATACTGTTATGGAGAGACCAGCGATAGAGGGCGGCGTTCCGGTAAGGGCGAGTAAAATAAGTTATGGGCATCAATACATTGACGAGGATGATATACAGGCAGTTGTAGATGTACTTAGAAGTGATTATTTAACCTGCGGTCCTAAGATTACGGAATTGGAAAAGAAGCTCTGCGAGGTGACAGGTGCAAAGTATGCGGTTGTATGCAGTAACGGAACCGCAGCGCTGCATATTGCCTGCATGGCAGCAGGAGTGGGTGCAGGAGATGAGGTGATCACAACACCGATTACTTTTGCGGCATCGGCAAATTGTGCATTGTATTGCGGCGCTCGTCCGGTTTTTGCGGATATAAATCCTGAGACTTATAATATATCTCCCGCATCAGTGGAAAAATGCGTGACCGATAAAAGTAAAGCCGTAGTAGCAGTGGATTTTACAGGGCAGTCGGTAGAGTTGGATGAATTGTTAAAAATTTGTCAAGAACATAAAATGGTGCTGATTGAGGATGGAGCGCATGTAATAGGTACAAAATATAAGGGAAGGGCTAACGGCTCTATTGCGGATATGACAACTTTTAGTTTTCATCCGGTCAAGACCATAACCGGCGGCGAAGGCGGAGCCGTGCTTACGAATAGTGAAGAATATTATCAGAAATTGTTGTTGTATCGTTCGCATGGGATTACAAGAGATGAGAATTTGCTGGAGCATGAATCGGACGGAGCATGGTATTATGAGCAGATTGACCTTGGATATAATTATCGTATGACGGATATGCAGGCGGCGCTTATTATCAGTCAGCTTGATAAATTGGAAATGTTTAGTAAGCGGAGAAAAGAAATTGTTGCAAGATACGATGAGGCTTTTTCCAAGCTTGAGGGAATTGTTGTGCAAAAGGAGATTCCAGATTCGGACACTACAAGGCATCTGTATATATTAAGAATTGAGCCGGAGAAATTTTTAGTTGACAGAAGACGCTTCTTTGAGGCGCTTGGAGCAGAGAATGTATGCTGCAATGTACATTATATACCGACGTACTATTTCCCGTATTATGAGAAGTTAGGCTATCAAAAGGGAATCTGTCCTAATGCGGAGAAATTATATGAGGAAATTATAACTTTGCCGCTTTATTATGCAATGACGGATGAGGATGTGGAAAGTGTCATTGAGGCAGTTTCTAAAATTGCAAATTACTATTTGAAGTAAGTAAGACGAAACAGATGGATAGTGTGAAAAAGGCGTGGTTATTAAAATGAAATCAAAAGTTATTTATCTTATTAGCATATGCTGTATTACCTTTTTGCTGTGGCTTGGAAATGAAGGGGATAATACACTGGAATATATCGGAACCGAACTTCAGTATTCGGTAGGTGTGCCGGATTCCGAGTCGGCATTGGTTATAAGGGATTCGGTTGCTAAATCGGGTACCGTTGCCAAGACGCCCGGGCTTGTTATGAATAAAGGCACATATACGATTGACTTTAAATATGAGGCAGATCAGGATGACAACGTTATTGAGCTTTGGGAACAGGACAGTAAGATTGCAGGGTGGAGTCTGGAATCAGGGAAGAATACCTTTTCTACGGATTTTACTTTGGCAAAAGACGCTAAACAGCTTACCGTTAAACTTAATTTCGGAGGGAAGGGAGCTTTTATCATACAAAAACTTTCCCTGACACCGGCGACTTTATTTTATACCGATACTTATTTTATGATTGCGGTTTTCTTGTTACTTAATCTGGCGGGATACTATTTGTATAACAGACATAAGGAGAACCCGATTCCGCAGGATAAGCTGGTGGATGCCTGTATAATAATCGGGGTGGCGCTTCTTGCAACCTCTCCGATGTTTTCCACTTATTTATATAATGGTGATGATCTGTGCTATCATCTGGCAAGAATGGAGGGCATTAAGGACGGTATTCTGGATGGACAGGTGCCGGTTATTATAATGCCGGATGCGTTAAAAGGAAACGGATATTTGAATGCGATGTACCCATATCTTTTCTTGTATATAGGGGCATTTTTGCGGATTTGCAGGGTGTCGATAGCCCTGTCTTATAAAGTTGTTATTTTTTTGTCAAACTTAGGCGCGGCGCTTTGTGCATATTACGCTTTTCGTTCTATGACCTCTTCGAGACGGAGCGTAATTCTTGCGGTGGTTTTGTATACGCTTATGCCCTATCGGTTTACCAATATTTTTTCACGTGGGGATTTAGGGGAAACGCTTGCACTGACTTTCTGGCCGCTTGTTGTAGCCGGAGTATATCATATTATGCTTGGAGAGAGGAAAAAGTGGTTTTATCTGGTGTTAGGGTTTAGCGGAGTTTTGCAAAGCCATATTCTGAGCGCGACTTTTGTAGTGGGATTTTGTGTAATTGCGGGCTTGGTTTTTATAGTGAATATATGGAATGAAAAGCGGTATATAGAAATCGGCAAGGCAGCAGGGATGTCAATTTTACTTAATCTATGGTTTATAGTTCCGTTTTTGTTCTATTATTTCCAAGGGGATTTGGGAACCGGTATTTTAAGATGGAGTAATTACTTCGAGCAATCTATAAATCCATCGAACTTTACACAGAGTATAAGTTTGTATAATAAACAGTATTTTTCATTAGGCTTACCCCTTATTGGTTGCCTTGGAATCGCAGTTTTGTATATAGTGTGTGAAAGAACGAAAAAACATACAAAAATGGACGGTTATCTGGCGTTTTTAGTAGTGATGGGCTGTATGCTTGCCTACATGTCAACTGGATATTTCCCAAGTATGGAAATGTGTAAGAATGAATTTTTTAAATCGGTTCTGACAATGCTGCAGTTCCCTTGGAGATTTTTAGGACCGTCCTGCGCTTGTATTTTGTTTGCAGGCGGTATATGGCTGTCTAAGTCAGAGCTTTTGAAACCTTATAGGAATCTGATATTTGCGCTGCTTATCGGACTTAATCTGCTGACGATTCAGACCGTACCTACGGATAATATACATATGCCGTATGATAGCTCTGCCGCTACGGCATCTAAGGGGCATGACAGTAAGATGGCTGCAAATATAGGGATCTTTTATCCGCATGAGTGGCGTTTAAACGGAATTGAGGATGAAAGACTTGTTACGAGTGTTATTGTGTCGGATCTGTCGCATGTAAATGTTTCCGACTATAACAAAAAAGGAACTAAAGTAAATGCAGTATATACGGCGGATACGGACGGAACTTATATCGAGCTGCCTGTTCTTAACTATGCCGGATATCGCGCATATGATGAAAACGGTAATAAGATGAAAATTGTAGACGGAGATCATAATAGAATCCGTCTTATGCTTACAGGTGATGGAAAAGAGCATAGAATTTATGTAAGATTCGGGCCCGTAGCAGGTTTTGTAATTGCGGATGTGGTATCGGCGTTAACTATAGCCGGAATTGTATATTTGTATTTAAAAAGAAATCGAAAAGAAGAGTTTATCGTGGATGGAGAAACTGTTAATGAAGCTTAGTATTATTGTTCCGGTTTATAATATGGCCGCAGACGGAAAATTAGAATACTGTCTCAATTCGCTGGTGAATCAGACGATTGGGGACTATGAGATCATAGCGGTGGACGACTGTTCTACGGATGAATCTTTTAGCATTTTACAGGATTATGAAAGCCGTTTCCCAGACAAATTCCATGCCATTCATTCTGACGTAAATAAGCATCAGGGAGGAGCAAAAAATATCGGGATGAAGTTAGCAGAAGGCGAATGGATAGGTTTTATTGACAGCGATGACTGGATTACTCCCGATATGTATGAGCGGTTGATAAAAAGAGCAGAAGAGACCGGAGCGGATCTGGTGGGCTGTGATTATTGCCTTACCAATGAGCACTCTATGAAGGTGGGGCAGCTTGTGCCGAATAATAAGCCCGAACAAAGCGGCGTTCTGGATGATGAAAAGAGACGCAGCCTGATATTAGATGGCGGAAGTCTTGTGGTCAAAATTTTCAGACGCAGTATGATAATCGAAAACGAGCTTTGGTTTCCTGAAAATATTTTCTATGAAGATAATGCGCTGGGGAATTCATATTTGGTGTTGGCAGAGCATTTTGAGTACATTCCGGAAGCTATGTATTATTATTACCAGCACGACACCTCGACTGTTCATACTATTTCATCTACAAGGTGCGAGGACCGTATGGAAGCGGGGCGTCTTATGCTGGATGAAGCAAAAAGGCATGATTATTTTGATAAATTTTATCCTGAGTTAGAATATAGCTTTACCCTGCTTTTTTATGTGAATACCCTTTTTACTTATATGGCAGGAGTCAAGAAGATAAAATATGGTTTTGTTAAGGCAATGGGACAGGAGATGAAACTTACTTTTCCGGAATTTGAAAAGAATTTTTATTATCAGGAACGTACTCATGCCGAAGAAAAGAAACTGGTTAGGATGCAGCAGAAATCTACCGCATTTTTCATACTGTACTATAAGCTGTTGTGGGCGTATAGACGATGGAGGAAAAGGTAAATGGAAATTGGCAGCATATATGAAATCGATCCTGCTTCGCTAAAGGGATACAATGCGGATAATGAGCAGAAAGTTAGTCTTGGCGAACTCGGGGAAATTAAAAAATATAACAAGAAATACCATGCTTATACGGCGTCAGGCAGAGAAGCGATAGCCCTGGCGCTTAAAAGTCTGTCTAAATGCAGGTCGAATTTATCCAAAAGATGCCTTTTACCGGCGTATATGTGCGATACGGTCTTTTTTCCGTTTGAGCATGAGGGTTGGGAGCTATATTTTTATCATGTTAATAAAGAACTTAAGGTTAATAAAGAAGAACTGCGTACCCAGATAGAAAAAGTAAAGCCGGAGCTTCTTTTTATACACCCGTATTATGGCGTGGACACATGGAAGGAACTGCGCCCTTGGCTCATGGAGCTAAAAAATCAGGACATATGCATAATGGAGGATGTGACACAGTCTTATTATCTGGAGGGCGCCGGTGCAGAAGCAGATTATGTAATAGGCAGTCTTAGAAAATGGTATCCCGTGCCGGATGGAGGTTTCGTGGCATCGGATGAAAAGTTGATAGAAGAAGCGATAAAAGAGGATAAAGAACATGCCAGGATGCGCCTTGGCGTGCTGATGGATAAGTGGAATTATTTTTATGGAGATCAGGCTGCGGAGGAGAAAAAAGTAAATAAGGAGACATATTTAAAACGGAACCGTGAGTTGGAAGGGCTGCTTGATGAGTATTCGGGAATAAGGAGAATATCAGACGAAACTGCGCATATTTTGGAGCGAGAAAACGAAGATGAAGCTAAGAAGCAGAGAAATGAAAATTATAGGTATTTGTATGATGGGTTGTGTAAGAAACTGAAAAATAGAGCGTGGTTTGAACCGATTATTTCTGCTTCTAAAGAAGAGTACGAAAACTTTGAAAGGGATGGTGATAGGTGCCAAAGTGGAACGGATGATGAGAATTATCAAAATAGACTAGTTACAGCACCGCTTTATTTTGCAATTTATGCGGATGACAGGGATGGATTGCAGAGTTTTCTTACTGCACGCGGAATCTATGCGCCGGTGCTTTGGCCGATAGGGAAAGAGAATGAGGGCTGTTTGACGGCGGATGAGAGATATATTTTTGAGCATATGCTGGCACTCCCGATGGACCAGAGGTATGGTAGGGAGGAAATGGAGTATATTGTAGAGACTATGGAGGCATATGGGACTGACGAATTAGAAATTGTTGATGAGTGTGAAGCGGATGTAATAGGTATACGGGCGGATGTAAATGATGAAGTTGGAATGGGGCACATCATGCGGTGTATTACGATTGCAAGGCAGATTAAGAAGTTGGGAAAATCCGTTATATTTTTTACAGCGGATGAGTACGGAAAAGAGCTATTGGAGCAGGCAGGGATGGAGTGGGATTGCTTACATTCTGAGTGGAACCATATGGAAGATGAAGTGGCAATACTTAAAGATGCTCTTAACGAAAGAAATTGCCATAAACTGCTCGTAGATTCCTATCTTGTAAGTATTAAATATTTTCAAGAATTGTCGGAGTTATGTAAACTAACATATATAGATGATTGTTTCGAAGAAATTTATCCGGTGGACATGATTATTAATTATAATGCATATCATGTGCGCTTTAATTATAAGGAGGCATACCATAATAAGGCCCAGCTGTTGTTAGGAACCGCGTATGTGCCTCTTAGAGAAGAGTTTCAAGGTGGGCATATAGCGGAGGATTTAGGAGAGTTTAAGCAGGATTGTATAAGCGGTGGCAGCAGTGATGTCTGTAATCAGATTCTCATGAGCAGTGGTGGCAGTGATATTCATAATCAGGTTCTCATAAGCTGCGGCGGCGGTGATGTATATAATGCACTTGCGGGGGTACTTAATAAGACTGTAGAGGATGAAGAATTGAGCGAAGTTATTTTTCATACTGTGGTCGGAAAGTTCAACCCTAATACTGAAGAACTTAAGAGGCTTGAGAAAGAGCATGAAAATATTAAACTTCATTATGATGTAAAAAACATGGCAGAGCTTATGGCAACGTGCGACGCAGCAGTTTCAGCAGCAGGAACGATGTTGTTTGAACTTAGCGCAATGCAGGTGCCGACGGTATTTTTTGTCTGCGCTGATAACCAGCAGTATGACAATGAGTTTTTTGCAAAAGGAGAGCGGATGCTGTTTGCGGGGGATATTAGGGCGGATAGAGATGGATGTATAGAAAATATATGTGTGAAACTTAAGATGATTTTAAAGGATAGTGAGCTTCAATGTAGAATGAAAAAGGCTCTGTATGAAGTGACAGACGGTAAGGGTGCAGAGCGGATTGCGAAGGCGATAGTGGAGTTATAGATTTTATTTAAGGAAAAATACAAGGGGCATTGGAAGCCTTAGAAAGAGAATTAATATTAACGGAAAGGCAGGCGAGGAATATGAGTTCGATTGCGATTATTACTGCACGAGGCGGAAGTAAAAGAATACCAGGCAAAAATATAAAAGAATTTTTGGGCAAACCCATTATATGTTATTCCATAGAGGCCGCGCTTGCCACAGGTATCTTCGATGAGGTAATGGTATCTACCGATGATGAACAGATTGCGGATATTGCGAAAAAGACCGGTGCGGCGGTGCCGTTTATGAGAAGCGATAGGACAGCAGACGATTATGCCACGACTGATGACGTTCTAATGGAAGTATTGGAGACTTACGAGAAGAATGGTAAAAACTTTGACTATATGGCGTGTATATATCCTACGGCGCCGTTTGTAACTGCGAAAAAATTAAAGGCGGCAATCGAACTTTTAATGGAAAAGGATGCCGACGGGGTAATGCCGGTGGTAAGGTTTTCTTTTCCCCCACAGAGGGGAATGGTAGTGCAGGATGACAAGCTGGTATACCGTTATCCCGAAAATGCTATGAAGCGTTCTCAGGATTTGGAGACAATGTACCATGATTGCGGCCAGTTTTATTGTTATAATGTGAAAAGATACATGGCGTGCAGAGGGGATTTGCCTAATGGATATGTGCCGATTATAGTTCCGGAGACAGAGGTGCAGGATATTGATAATCCTTCGGATTGGAAGTTGGCTGAGATGAAGTATAAGATGATGGTGGAGAAGTGTTGAAGGAAAAGTAGCTTCAAATAGTGATAGTGAGTAACTTACATTTATATTACACTTAAATAATGAGGTGAATTTAATGTCAGAGATAAAATTATTTTCCATCAAAGATACAGTTAAAGAGCGCACATCATCTAAGGTGTCTCTCGAGAAAGAACTTCAAAGACTTATTGAACAGAATATGGAAATATTTTTTGGTGTACGTTTTTTAGAGAGTGAGTATTCAATCACTAATGGACGAATGGATAGTATTGGAATAGATGAAAATAATAGCCCTGTTATTTTTGAATATAAACGTAGTCAAAATGAGAATGTGATCAATCAGGGGTTATTTTATCTTGATTGGCTATTAGATCATAAAGCAGATTTTCAACTGTTAGTTATTAAGAAGTTGGGCATGGAAGTGGCAAATAATATAGATTGGTCTGTTCCATGTGTTATTTGTATTGCACATGATTTTACTAAGTATGACATTCATGCAGTTAACCAAATGCAGAGAAATATCAAATTGGTGAGTTATCGTAAATATGACAATGAATTAATTTTGTTTGAGCATTTAAACGCTCCGATAGTAAAACCAATTTCCGAGAATACTATTAGTAATAATGACACAAAGGACAGTTCAAAGAAAAATCATGTAGAAAAATTGGAATTAGCTTCTAATGATATGAAAAATCTCTATCATTCAATATGCGACTATATTGAATCATTGGGAGATGATATTGCACAAAATCAATTGAATAACTATCTGGCATATAAGAAAGCGAAAAATTTTGCTTGCATTGAGATTTATAATAAGAAGATTATATTGTTCCTGAAGTTGAGTCCTGGAACTGTTGCATTGGAAAATGGGTTTACAAGTGATATGCGGAATAAGGGGCATCATGGTACTGGAGATTTACAAGTGGCTATCAAAAGTGTTGCCGATTTTGAAAAGGCAAAACCTTTGATCGAGAGAGCTTATAATGAGGCGTAAAGCATTTTGAATATAACAAGATGCAGGGAGATCAAATTACTTCTTGAAGCAAGGGCGGAAAGACAGTAGATGACAATTTGCAGATGTTGTGTGAGGATTGTAATAGAAAGAAGTTGAATATGTGATATGAAAGATAGTAAAATCAAGGAATTTGAAACAATTTTGGAAGGGATCAAGGTTCCAGCTAATATGGGAATGGAACAGCAGGCACAGTTGATGAAACTAATCAGTACTATTGTTGAGGATATGCTTCCATCAAGATTATATCGTTTTCGTCAATGTTCAGAAAGAAACTTTGATGCATTTTATAAGGATCAAATTTGGGTATCAAGAGGATGCGATGTTAATGATGACTATGACACATGTTTATATTATGACGGCAAAAAAATAAAAGATTGGCTTAAACCTTTGCATGATGAGAAATTCTATTTAGAAATATTGAATTTAAAGAGTACACAAAGTATTCCAAAACTAATAACGGATTTTTTTTCCAGCTCAAGAATTAGAGAAAAGGTTGAAAATAATTCAACAATTGTCGCAGCAGGATATTGAGAAATTTGTATTTGATTTCAAACAATATATACAAGATAATTTGCCTGAAAAATTAGAAATAGTAACCACGTTAATAAAGGGGTAAAATTTGCGTGTTTTAGCGAAAATATTAATTCTGCAATGATGTGGGGACACTATGCTGAAAATGGAATGGGATTTGCATTAGGTTACGATTTTAGAAATGGTAAGCTAAATAATTGTCTTGAATGTCATCAATTAGGGAAAGAATGCTTTTATCCGATGCTATGCCATATATATCCAATAGTATACAATAATAAGAGATATGATGCGACAGAATATGCAATGTATATGTTCCAATATTGGCTGCTATCTGATGTTTTATGTAAATGCGGATTGATAAATAATTCACAATCGATAAATACAGTGATGCCATGTCCGGATAATTCTATCTTATCTAAGATTGCTATACATAAATCATCAGAATGGAAACCTGAAAAGGAATGGCGACTATTTTGTTCAAACAACAGACCGGATTTTTTCCATGAGGCACATTCTTTTGTAAATAAAAATTCAGTTGCTGTTTATTTGGGGCGTAAAATTAGTAACATAAACGAAAAAATTCTTAAAGACATTGCTAGAGAAAAGGGTATTGAGTGCTATAAAATGGAGCTTAACAAATCGCAAGTTTATAAATTAAAGCCAGTCAAACAAAAATTGTAAAAATTTATTTTAGAAATGGGTTCGGATTTTGATTTTTTAGCACGTTAAAAAATTTTGTCCTTGATGGAAAAGATTATTTTATGGATTTACTATTCTTTCACCGAATATTGCGGCGTTTGGTGCTGATAGAATTAAAATTAGGGGAATTTGAACTGCAGGACAAAGGACAAGTCGAATTGTATCTTTGCTGACTTGAAAATACGAGAGGGCAGAAGGCGAGGAAAAAGTGCACGTAAAAAGCTTGCATTATAATATTAGTAAAAGATACAGAGGTGTTTACTGCGATTTAGAAGGTACAGGAAAGGCATTTATACTTATGGTTTAATTGCTAATAACCAGAGTCATTGAAGGGATATATGAGAGCGATTTTGGTGAGGATATAACAGTTCTAGTAGGGGTAAATAGTGAATGACAATTTTATCAACTCGGGAGTGGGCAACTGTAATATGGGGATTTGTTTTGTTTTTGTATGCGATAACGCGTAGACAGATTCGAGAGCCGTTTTTGGAAGCAGTAAAAATATTTTTTGGTAGGAAGTTAAGAATACTTTGGGGAATTATATCGCTTTATGTTTTGGGCATAACATTGATATTCTATCATTTGCCGTTTTGGGATAACATTTATATTAAAGATATTATAGTCTGGATTGTTTTTTCGGGTTTGATATATTGCATGAATGCAGTCTCAAAAGAAGCAGATGAGAAATATATTGGGAAGGTTTTAAAGGACAATATTAAATTCACCATTATTCTGGAATTTGTTATGAGTATATTTACTTTCAACATATGGGTTGAATTGGCGATTATTCCAATTATTACAGTAATCGTATTTATGAATATATTTGCAAAGCAAAAGGAGGAATATAAAGAAGTACATAAATTGCTGGATACTGTCCTTGCAATAACAGGATTTTGGGTGCTATACGAGACTATAAAGATTGGAATACAAGAATATAAAGAACTGAATGTGTTAAATATTTTTATTAGTTTTATGATTCCTATAGCGTATTTAATTATGATTATACCATTAGAATATGTACTTGAACTTTATTCGAAATATGAGTTGTTGTTTGTCAGAATGTCATATAAGGAAGGGAAAGATAAAAAAATTCAAAACAGGCATCATTGGCTTGTAATAAGAACATGTAAATTTTCAGTTCGTAAAGTTTTGATATTTCAAAATAAATATTGGTGTAAAATGTATCGTAGCATGCCAGAAACAGATTTTGAGCGTATGATAGAGCAATTCAGAAATGAATGTGGCGAGAGATAAATGTTTTATTTTTTCTTGGAAGGAATAATGATATGGATGTGTTAGACTTTAAAAATACATATTGGAATTATTATCTTCAAATCGAAAAGGATTTTTTTGACACCGTTCCTTATTGCGATATTGATGAAAGTAATAATAATTCATTTTCTGTAAAATATTTGCAACTGCATTTATCTATCTGCAGTGAAATAGATACCATTTGTAAAAGTTTATGTAAAGAGTTAGATAATAGCCTGGATATGTCAAAATGTGGTATTAGTGATTACATTGATATACTTAAATCATCATATGCTACATTTTCGGAGGAAACAGTAATATTAGTCGGATATAAATATCGGAGTATTCAACCTTGGAAAGGTATTGATAAAGGATATATTCCTAATTGGTGGAATGTATATAATGATATCAAACACCATAGAGATTTAGAAAAAAACAATAAAAAGAATTATAAGCTTGCGAATCAAAAGAATATTATTGAAGCATTATGCGCATTGTATGTTTTGCTTGAATATTGGGCTGCAAAAAATTTCGTAACTGATGAAAGGGAAGAACATAATTATATTATGCCAAATTTAAAGTCTAAATCTTTAGATTTGAATAAGTGGAGGTTTTATTTTACATTTACGGGACCAGGCACATGGTTTGATTCAAGGCTATATTTTAAATACATTGAAAATATTACTGAAAATTTGTAAAAAGCAGTTATAATATAGGTGTAGATTGTGATGACAAGGAGGAATTGTTATGACCAGAACTGACAATGTATTAAATATGCAGATAACAATTGCCAATTGCATGAAGCAGGAATGGAATATTGATTTTAGTAAAGTCAGCGATCTTTTAGATAAATATGATTTGCTTTCCTATATTGATACCTGTTATGAGGAATACAATTCTATGGGAATAAAGGGTATTTTAAAGGATCTGAAATCCTATATTGATGCAATTGAGGAGGCAATCTGATATGAAAGATTTATTTCATGGAACAACTTATGACCTCAATGATATTGATGTGACAATGGGTAAGGGATATAAAGATTTTGGAAAAGGATTTTATGCTACCTCGGTGAAAAGTCATGCAGAAAGTATTGCCAGAAGGAATAAGCGTATATTGGAAGCAAGAGAAGCTAAGATACGACAAAGAAATCCTAAATACAAGTTAAAAACCTTTCAGGCATACAGATATAATTTGGAATTTGATGACAGTTGTATTGATAATCCGGGAAATTTGAAGATAAAGGTATTTCAAGAAGCAAACCGGGAGTGGGTACGTTTTATTTTGATGAATCGGAATGAAGATAGTACTATTCATGATTATGATATTGTGATTGGTCCGACAGCAGATGAAAATACTGTTACTGTGATTAATTCATATAAGGAAGAATTAATTGCAACAAATTATGACGATGAAGTATTAGATGCTTTGATAAAAGAACTGCAACCTGAGAATTTACCAAAGCAATATTTTTTTGGAACAAGTGCCGCAATTCAAAAGCTGCGATTTAAGAAAATCAGAAGGGAGATTTTAGGATGAAGGCGTCAAGTGTTAACATTAATAAGTCAATACAGGTGATATCCCTTTATTTGGTGCATCGTATAAGTGAAGAAGAACATTGTTCTAATGAAGTTGCACTAAAAAAACTGTTAAAAACAATGACTTATGAATTGTTGCAGGATAAAGAGTCAGAGTTATATGCAGAGTCGCCGGAATATGTATGGAGTATGCTAAGCGATGAAAATAACGGAAATATGGAATCGTGGATAAAGGAATGAATCAGCAAACAAAAAAGATAAAATCAATATAAAGCATACCATATCAACAACCGGAAAAAGAATTCAAGTCCCTGCTAAACCATACGGAGGAATATAAAAATGAAAAACAAAATAAAAATCGGAACCAGATACATCGGCGAAGGCGAAAAAACTTTCATAGTAGCGGAATTATCAGCTAATCACTTACAGGATTACGAAAGAGCCGAGAAACTCATATATGCCGCAAAGGAAGCCGGTGCCGATGCAATAAAATTACAGACTTATACAGCCGATACTATTACACTGGATTGTGATAACGAATATTTTCAGATTACGCAGGGGACTATCTGGGACGGAACAACCTGCTATAAACTTTTTTCGGAGGCCTATACGCCCTGGGAGTGGCAGCCTAAACTTATGAAGCTTGCAAACGAACTGGGCATGGAATGTTTTTCTTCTCCGTTTGATTATACGGCAGTGGATTTTATGGAAGAAATGAAGATGCCGGCATATAAAATAGCTTCGTTTGAAATAAGGGATATTCCGCTGATTCGTAAGATTGCAAGGTTAGGCAAGCCGGTGATAATTGCTACGGGGATTGCGTATATTGAGGATATTGAGAGGGCGGTTAAGACGTGTAGGGAAGAAGGAAACGAGCAGATTATATTATTAAAATGCACGTCCACTTATCCGACGCCTTATGAAGATATGAATATCCGTGTGATTCCTAATATGGCAGAGGTATTTGAATGTGTGACAGGGTTATCGGATCACAGCATGGGTTCGAGTGTCGCGGTGGCGGCTGTTGCACTGGGCGCAAAGATGGTTGAGAAACATTTTACACTTTCGAGAGCGGACGGCGGGCCGGATGGGGCATTTTCTATGGAGCCGGATGAGTTTAAGAAGATGGTGGATGAAATTCGGATCGTGGAAAAGGCGCTTGGCAGGGTAACATATAAACTTACTGATAAGCAGGAGAAAAGCCGCGAAGAGGGACGTTCTCTTTTTGTCGTAAAGGATATAAAGGCAGGAGAAATTTTTACCGAAAAAAACATACGTTCGATTCGTCCTGCATTCGGGCTTGCGCCTATGTATTATGAAGAGGTGCTTGGTAAAAAGGCGCATACGGATATAGAGCGCGGAACGCCGCTTGATTGGAAGCATGTTGAGATTACGGAGAAATAAAGCATGGAAAAGACGATGATGATTCTGGGAGCCAGCGCATTGCAGGTACCGGCGATTAAGAAGGCAAAGGAAATGGGATATAAGATTATCCTTGTAGATTATGATGAAAATGCGGTGGGCTTTCCGTTAGCCGATATAAAGTTAGTGGTCAGCACCTTGGATCAGGACGAGGTATATCGTCAGGCATTAATCTATCAGCCGGACGTGGTAATCACATCGACAAGCGACGGGCCTGTAAGAACTGCAGCCTATGTGAATGAAAAGCTGGGCAAGAAGCCTGATCTATCATACGAGGATTCTTTGTGTGCCACAATTAAGAGCCATATGAGAAACCGTCTTAAGGAAAACAATGTGCCAATTCCGGAATATTATGCAGTATCGGATTTTGAGGGCTTTTTAGAAGCAGTAGATAAATTAGATGGGCACTGTATTGTCAAGCCTGCCGATAATGCGGGCAGCCGCGGAGTAGTGCTTGTGGAGACTAAAGAAAAAAATGAACTTAAAAAAATATATGAATACAGTATGGGGAACTCCAGAAATGGAATGCTGATGGTTGAGGAGTTTATGAGCGGAACCGAAGTAAGTGTAGAGGCGATGACTGTAAACGGGGAAACAAAGATTCTCACCATTACCGACAAATATATTACACCGCCGCCGTATTTTGTGGAGCTTGCCCACTGCGAGCCGAGTATGCTTGATGATAATATACAGGAGCAAATTAAAGCGGTTGCATTGCAGGCAGTTAAGGCAATAAGATTGCAGAACGGCCCTTCCCATACCGAGATAAAAGTTACAAAGGATGGCCCAAAAGTAGTAGAACTTGCTGCTAGGCTTGGCGGTGACTTTATTACTTCAAGACTGGTGCCGCTTTCAACCGGAATAGATATGGTAGGCGCGTCGGTAGAGCTTGCTGCGGGAGAAAGTGTGGATATAGAGCGTAAATGCAACAGAGGGGCAGCTATTCACTTTATACAGGCTAAAGAGGGCATAATCAAAGAGATTTCAGTGCCGGATGAGGTCTATGATTTAAGTGGTGTAGAAGAAGTTGTGATATATAAAAAAGTCGGCGACACGGTGCATGGAACGAAATCAAGTAATGACAGGATTGGACATGTGATTACCTCTGCGGATACGCCTAAGGAAGCTATGGAAATTGGCAGACGGATTTTAGAGATGATAAATATTCTTATTGGATGAAAAGTATGTAAGATATTTGATAGAGGAGATTTCAATTATGAAAAAGAATATAAGATATATGCTGGCTGCCCATATAGTAGTAGTTATGTTGTGCGGGTTGAATGGATGCAGCGGCAATAATAATAGTGGAGACACTGAACAGATTATAACCAAAGCTGAGGATAAATCAATTTCAAATGAAATGGGTGATAAACAGATTTCAACTGAGACTGAAGATAAACAGATTGCTAAGCAGGATAATTCCGGCGGAACGGACGAAACAGCACAGAATGAAAAAAATAATAATACAGAAAATGTTATAAATGAGGAAAATAATGATGTGGAAAATGCAACATCAGGTGAGAATCTTGATGTAGTAGAGCCAGATCCGGCTGATGACGATTGGTATATGAAAGGCAGCATTTATACAGACGATAAAGGGAATCGTCTGGAGGTGTTTTTCAACGATCATGGCACGCTGGAATTTGCTGTCAATGGTCTTTCGGCGTATTTTACTACGGTTGATAACTTTGAGTATGAAAATAATTGGAGAGTTTACACCTGTGATGATGGTACAATGATTGTATATTATCCGGGAGAACCGGCGCATATTGAAATTGGCGATGGAGATTATGCCGGGCTTTATGAAGCCGGAGGCAGAAAATGAAAAAATTGAGTTTACCGGAGGGAAAAGTACTTGGAATAATCTAAGTGCTTTTTTCTTGTAACAAAAATAATGATGAAAATTCTTTGAAAAACTGAAAACTTTTTCCTAAGCCACGACAATATATAAGTGCAAGGGCAAATCTTTGCGAGTCGACTCGAAAGAAGAAGGAGGATGGCTGCTATGAATAATGGTGAATTTGAGCAGTTTGTCCTGAAGTATGGGAAGGATATCCTGCGGTTTTGCCGGATGAAAGCCGGAGACGCAGAAAATGGAGACGAACTATATCAGGACACTATGCTCAAGCTGCTGGAGAAAAAGAAAAGGCTGGACTCTATGCAGAATACAAAGAGTTACGCTTTATCCACTTCAATTTATCTTTGGAAAAATAAGAAGAAAAAATATGCAAACAGGATGAGACTGGTTCCAATAGAGAGTATGGAAGAGACTTCTGATGAGGGATACGAGGTGTCAGATCATGACAATGAAACTTCACCGGAAAACATTGTTTTGCAGCAAAATGAAGTAGACATGATTCAGGGATTAGTTGCATCTCTGCCAGAGAAGTACAGAATACCAATCTATTTGTATTATTCGGCAGATATGCAGATAAATGAGATATCTAAGATTCTCGGACTGCCGGAAGGAACCGTCAAAACCCGAATGCGGAAGGCAAAGAAGCAGTTAAAGGAAAAATTGGAGGCGATAGGATATGACAGATGAAAAATTAGATCAAATCTTAAAGCAAGCCCTTGCTCCTGATATTAATGACAAAGAAATTCGGGTGCGTAGAAGGAGGAAGGGTAAAATGAAGGGATTTGGTATTGTAGGAAAAGTAACGGCAGCGGCAGTTGCAGTGGCTGTTATTGGAATCTTAGGACTGGGCTACTTTAATCCAGTGCTTGCAGCAAAGATTCCGCTGATTGGAAAAATCTTTGAAAAGGTTGAGGATGATGTCACATATTCCGGTGATTATACGGACAAAGGAACTGTTCTGACAAACGAGGATCATGAGGGCAATTTGGATACATTGGACTATTCCGTATCTGATAAAGGAATCACACTGACTGCATCAGAAGTCTACTGTGATGGATATTCCGTATTCCTTACAGTGAATATTGAAGCAGAAGATGCAGATTTTACTCATATCCCGGAACATTATACAGGTATGAATATCGCGGATGAGCGGACAGCAGCGGGATTTTATATAGGCGGAACATGGAGTGCTAATGGTAGTTCTCCAGAGATGCTCAAAAATACGTTTGAGGGCGAGGTAATCGACAGCCACACATTTGCAGGTATGCTGAAAATGGATTTTGCACAGCAGGTTTCAGGCAGCAGTGAACTTAACCTAAATGTAGACGGTCTTGGTTATGACGATGACAGGATGCTTGACAGCGAAGAAATATCTGCATCCCATTGGACGGATGGCAACTGGAATATTGTCATTCCGTTTGAGGTGAACGAGACAGATGTAAAGACTATTGAAGTTGGTGAGAAAAAAGGGAATTTTACTCTTGATAATGTAGTGATATCCCCGTATCAGGTAATTGTTCATACGACAACACCGGGAAAGCATAAAGAGCTGGATGATGACTGGAGAGAAAAGCTGCTTTCAAAAGATCCTGATATGACAGATGCAGAGATGTATGAGATTATAGGATACTCTTATGAACCCTGCCAGACCATCGTATTTAATCAGGATGGGGAAATACTTCAGTCGGATATGGAAATGGCAGGCTGGGCTGGATTTGCTGTCCAGGGGAAAGAAATAAAAACCCTGCATATCTTTATTTTTGACAATCTTGACGATTGGTCTAGGATGGAGTCGGAAGGAATGAATAGTAGTGTTGCAGATAAGGCTGTAATTGCAAAGGAAATTTATGTGGAGTAAGTGAATAGAAAATATAAAAAAGTATATGTTAACTAAATTGATTAGATATTAAGATAAGAAAGCGTTTGTTGGAAGAGAACCAATGAACGCTTTTCTGTGTACTTTTCTAGTGCGCTTATACAAAAAATAATTATTTTCAATGCGACCAATCGATGCTATAGTTCATCTAATAAATGTAAACAGAAATCAGTGTGCATTGAATCGTTATAAGCATTATAAGAAAGAGCCGGCAGAAAGGATATTATGACAAAAGAACAAATAGGAGATTTAATCATAGCATCGGAGGACACGATGTATCATGTGGCAAAAACTCTGCTTCACAGTGATGCTGATTGTGCAGATGCTATACAGGAGGCAATCGTCAAGGCGTTTTCTTCGATACATAAGCTGCGCAGAGACGACTACGCAAAGACATGGCTGGTCCGCATTATGATCAATGAATGCTATGCCATTATGAGGAGAGAGAAAAAACTGGTACCTCTGGAGGATTATATTGTGGAGGAGGCAGCGGAGGAGAGAGCGGACTACTCCGACTTGTATGAGGCGCTTAGCCATCTATCAGAGGAAATCAGGCTTACGGTCACCTTGTATTATATGGAAGGCTACAGCATCAAGGAAATTGCGGATCTGATGAGTACGACAGAAAGTGCAGTGAAAAATCGTCTTGTGCGGGCGAGGAATAAGCTGAAAAAGGAACTGGCAGAGGCGCAATAAAGAATTTAATGTGTTGATAGTGCCTGCGGAATAGGGACTCAGGCAGAAATGGAGATTAATATGAGACAGCAAGAAATGAAATTAGAAGATTTAAGACAAAATTTTCCTGAAATGCCATCGGAGCTTAGGATGATGGTTGAGAGCGAAGTACAAAAACAGATAAGTATGGTATCACCAAAAAGGAGGAAAAGACATATGGGCAGAAAAATGATTGCAGCCGTAATTGCAGCAGTTATGCTGCTTGGCACGACAGTGTTTGCCGGTGTTGCCTATAAAATGCATAGTGAACCCGTGGGGAAATATGCGGTGAATACAAAGATAGAAGAAATGAATCAGATGGAAACTGAGGAAAACAATTTAGTGGCTGGACAGACACAGGAAGTTATTGATATCAAAGACGTCAGAATGGAAGTTTCCTATCTGCCGGAGGGTATGGTGAAGACAGAAGACGGGAAATACAGCTATACAGACGCTCTGTATAAGGGTGGTGTGTCAATAATATTTTATAAAATGGACACAGGGGATGCGCAGTTTGATATGCTGACTACAAACGTTAAGGAGAGCGAGGAAATCAAAGCCGGAGGTTATGATGGTATCTACTGTGAACTGTACGGCGGAGATGACGGGGAGATTTCATTTAACCAACGTATATATGTGGCGTATACAGATGTACATTATGTGATGGAAATGTATGCTGCGTCAGATGTGTCAAAAGAGGATGCATTGAAGATTGCAGAGGGCGTTCATCTGCAGCCTGTTGCTGATGGGGATACGCAGGATATTGTACACGCTTACAATTGGAGCGCATATATGAAATCGAAAAATGAGGAGGAGATAGAGTGGAATCCGTCGGTTGCTGTACCGAAATCTGCGATGAAAAATACCCATGCAGTTGGGGAAGCATTTGCAGCAGCGAATGTGGAGTTACCAGAGAACGATTGGCTGGGGCTTGGCAATGTTGAGATTAAAGTGACAGATGTGAAGGTCAGAGACAAGATCAATATGCTTGATTTATCTGTATTGGACGATGATTTAAAGGAAGAATTGCAGAAAGAGATCAACCAGTCAGGAGAACTGCTTCCGGCAAAAATAAATTATATAAAATACGGCAATGGCATCGATACTTTGAATGAAGTAGTAGATAGTCGTGAAGTACCGCAGAAACTGGTATATGTTACTGTGGAATACACGAATATTGGTTCGGATGAATTGGACGAAGTCCTGTTTTTTGGAAACCTTATGAAAATTGTGGAGGAAAACGTTCAGATGAAAATATATACCGGAGAGGCATCTGGCGGAAGCGTAGCGTGGGATGATGCAGTACCTGAGGGAATAGCGCGTAATAGAGAAATGTGGTATTATGATGTGCATGGTGGTGAGCGGAGAAATAATTATATTACGAATTTGAAAGCGGGTGAGACGGCAACCGTTCATATGGCATGGCTTGTTCCAGAGGAAGAGTTGGGATATATGTATCTGAATCTGGATACGTCTGGTGGAAGTTATGAGTTTAATGAGAGCTCGCTTGATCTCGGGTATGTGGATATCCGGCAGTAGAGTCAATTTTAACTTAGGCATAATGAATAATGCTGTTGACTGAATGTTTACAAAATATTATGATAAAAAACATAATGTTTAGTATACGGAGAGCAGTGTGAAAAGGCAGGGTTATTAAAATGACTTTACAACAGTTAAAATACATTGTTACAGTGGCAGAAACAGGAAATATAACGGAAGCAGCCAAAAGGCTGTTTATTTCACAGCCTAGTCTTACAAATGCAATCAGGGAATTAGAAACTGAAATGCAGGTAACAATTTTTAAAAGGACAAATAAAGGGGTTACGATATCCAATGAAGGAGATATGTTTTTGTCCTATGCAAGACAAGTATTAGAGCAGGCGAATCTTTTAGAAGAAAAATTCAAAAACACAGACAAACAAAGTCCTCGTTTTTCCGTATCCTGTCAACACTATTCTTTTGCGGTAAATGCTTTTGTAGATGTTATACGGGAATTCGATGCTAACAGGTACGATTTTACTTTGCGAGAAACACAAACCTATGAAATTATAGAAGATGTAAGCAGACTGAAAAGTGAAATTGGAATTTTGTATACATCTTCAAAAAATGAGGAAATCATATTGAAGATAATAAAACAGAACGGATTAAAGTTTGAGGAATTGTTTGTCGCAAAACCCCATGTATTCATATGCGCCAGCCACCCATTAGCAAACAGAGAGGCGCTGGACTTAAAGGATTTGGAAGAATATCCATATCTTTCATTTGAACAGGGAGAGTACAATTCTTTTTACTTTTCAGAGGAGATATTGAGCACACTTGACAGGAATAAAAATATAAAAGTAAGGGATCGGGCGACACTTTTTAATCTGGTAATCGGATTGAATGGCTATACGGTCAGTTCCGGTGTAATCAGCCGAAAATTAAATGGGGAAAATATTATAGCCAAACCCTTACAGGTAGATGAGTATATGCGTATTGGAATAATTACGCAAAAGGATATGCCTCTTAGCAGATATGGACAGGCTTATATAGAAGCATTAAAAAGGCATATCAACATGAATGATGATGAATAAGAAATGAATGAGAACAGTGCTTTGCCATAGCTTTAAACTATGGCAAAACACTGTTTTTTTGTATTTTTCAAAAGCAGACAGAAAAGATATACTTAAATTTATTAAATCAATTTTAGAGGAGAAAAACAAAATGATAAAGGATTTATTGAATAAAACAAAAACAAGTCTTTCTTTTGAAGTTTCACCACCTAAGACGGAGGAGGAGTTTCAGGCTATTTTTGGTAAATTGGATGTTCTTGCTGCTTTGAAGCCTGACTTTATCAGCTGCACTTATGGCGCAGGAGGCTCTAATACAGGGAAAACAATTGAAATTGCATCTTATATTCAACAGCATTTACATATTGATACAATTGCTCATATGACATGCGTTGGTTTTAAACAGTCTGATCTTCAAAAGAACTGCGAATTATTAGAAAAAGAAGGGATTCATTACATTATGGCACTGCGGGGTGACAGACCACAGGCAATGAAAGATGAGCAATTTAACAGCAGGGAATTTTTATATGCTTCTGATATGATACGTTATCTGAAGGCAAACACTTCATTTACGCTCGCCGGCGCCTGCTATCCGGAAAAACATTACGAAGCGGAGAGTTTTGAAAGTGATTTGATGCATTTGAAAGAAAAGGTCGAAGCAGGTGCAAGTTTCCTTACCACACAGCTTTTCTTTGACAATGATACTTTCTATCGTTTTAGGGAGCGGGCAGCAGATATTGGGATTACGGTACCAATTTGTGCCGGTATTATGCCGATCATAAGTGCAAATCAGATAAGTAAAAGTATTAATTTATCCGGTTCTTCCGTTCCAAAGGAGCTTGAAAATATGATTGATAAATATGGTAAAAACAAGGAAGATATGCGCGTAGCCGGTATTGATTATGCAGTTAGACAGATTCTTGATCTGAAGGAGCATGGGGTAGATGGCATACATATTTACACAATGAACTGGCCGAAAACAACGGCGGAGATTGTGGCACAGATATAAATGCAGTAGGCAGAGTCAAGGAGGCATATAGATATGCCGCTGGTAGAATGGGAGATATTTTAGCAGGTAATGTCCTATACTTTGCCATGAAACGCAAAGTAGCATGAAAAAAATCAAATGTACACAACTGTCGGTAGCGCAACTTACGCCTTTTCATTATTCTTGTCACATAGCCAACAACCTAGCTGCAAGCAACAGGGTTGTTGCCCATAGCGGAAATAAAAGGAAAGGCGGTTGTATCATGAACAAGCAAACAGTCATATCGGCCAAGCATTTGAAAAAAGCTTTTGGCAAAGGCGAAAGTATTCAGGTTATTTATTCAGACCTGAATATTGATATTTATAAGGGAGATTTTACCGTTATCATGGGTTCATCGGGAACAGGCAAGTCTACCCTGATGTATTCCCTCTCAGGAATGGATAAGCCGGACGGCGGTGAGATTAACTTTGACGGAACGGATATCACGAAGTTAAACAATGACAAGTTAGCTGTATTTCGGAGGAAAGAGTGTGGATTTGTATTCCAACAGATTTATTTGATTGATAAAATGAACCTTATGGATAATGTCATTACAGCAGGGATACTGACAAGCAAAGATAGAGAGGAAATCAAAAGCCGTGCAAAGGAGCTGTTCTCTCTGGTAAATATTCCTGAAAATACGTGGAGAAAAACACCTTCCCAAATTTCAGGAGGCGAAGCGCAAAGGGCAGGTATTGTCAGGGCAGTGATAAATAGTCCTAACGTACTTTTTGCAGATGAGCCGACAGGTGCGTTAAATTCTGCAAATTCGGGGGCAGTCCTTGATGTTTTTACTTCACTGCACAAGAAAGGGCAGAGCATCGTCATGGTTACGCACGATAAAAAATCGGCCCTGCGGGGAAATCGCATCATTTATATTAAAGACGGAAAAATTTTTGGCGAATGTGATCTGGGGAATTTTGAGCAGGATAATATCGAAAGAACTGAAAAGCTTGATAAATTCATTAAAGAAATGGGGTGGTAACAAATGAAGCTTAGCATAATAATTCTTCGAATCATGAAGAAAATATCCACACTTACCATCCATAATCTGAATAAAGCAAAGGGACAATATATATCTTTCGGAGTGTTTATCTGTCTGACTGCATTTATTATAAATATTGCTCTTGTACTTGCTTTTCAAACTTTTAACGCTTATGACAGTCTGTTTGATAAGCTGAACACAGCGGATATCAATTTTATCATTCCACAGATTCAGGATAATAAAGAGCTGATTACAGAAGTGGAAGAAATTGACGGAATATCGTTTGTTGAAAAACATGCCGGGATATTTACTCCGGTAACAGTTCGTGAATTTGCGGGTTCTGATTTTGACATGAATACTGTTTTTTACAATCTTGATGAGAAAAGAACACTGAATCTGCTTGATGTCACCGAATATTCGGGGAAGAGTGAAGTTTCCGCTTATATTCCCATGTATATGAAGGAATTAGGCGGTTTTACAGAAGGCGGCAGTATTGCTTATTCCATAGATGGCAAGGAACATACCTATGATATTGGCGGCATCGTATCGGAAATGCAGTATGGTAATTACGGTACAGGGATAATTGGCGCTTATTTTCCTGAAGCTGTCTATGCGGACTTGGCTCATGAATATAGTGATAATGTAATTGAGGAATACTCCCTAAAAATAAGCAGCGCCGCTGATTTAAGTGAAATTAAAAATTCAATCTCTGAAATTTTAAGAGAAGAAGGGATTGCACTATTAAATATTAATGATAGGGACACCTCAAAGCAGACCGGAACGATGGTTTGTACTCTGCTTATCGTTATATTTTTAGCGCTTGCGGCCATTATACTTGTAGTGAGTATTTTCTTAAGTAATTTTCGGATACGAAGCGCAATCGAAGGTGAACTGGCGCAGATGGGAGTATTAAAAGCGGTTGGTTATACAAGCAATCTGATCATTGCTTCAACAATTATGCCGTACATGCTTGTAGGTATTGTTTCTACGGTAATTGGAATAGCTTTGTCTTATGCGGTTCTGCCTTCCGTAGCAGGTATTTTGGCAATCCAGTCAGGATTTTCTTATACACCTGATTTTGATATAATGGCTTTACTTATTGTAATACTGACACTGACATTCGCAATATTACTTTTTTCATATATTTCAGCGGGAAAAATACATAGACTGGAACCGATCAATGCCATAAGAGGCATTACCGGAGACGAATCGGCGGGACAAAATATATTATTATTTATTGTCTCATTTGGCATTATGGTTCTGCTGTCTTTCGCAGGAACACTCCTATACAATGTAAATGTCAAGCCGGATAATTTTATGAATACACTTTCTGAAGAATTACCGTCTGTTATTTTTACGGCAGAGGATGAAAAAATAACGGAGCTTAAGGAGATTCTTGAAAACGACACGCGTGTCAGTATATTTATGGAATATGCTTCTGTACCTGTAAGCTATGAAGGCGGAAGTCTCACCGCCTTTGTGTGTGAAGATTTTTCAAAAGCAACAAATGACATATGCTATGAAGGTCGTAGTCCTGTGAAGGATAATGAAATTGCAGTAGGAAATGCAATTTCGGATGAGTTTGCTATCGGTGATAAAATAGAACTTACGATTGGTAGTAACTCAACAGATTACATTGTAACCGGTTATATCCAAAGTGTTAATAACGCGGGAGCAGTGTGTCAGCTTACAAGCGAAGGATACGGGGAAATTGGTGAAACAACGAATTCCGTCAATGTTTACCTATATAATAAAAATGCCGGTGAGTTTATAAATGAGTATGAAGAAAATCACGATGAGATCATTAAATCATCAGTAAATTTTGAACAGATGAGTGAAAATAGTCAAGTGATGTATACGGGTATTGTTTCTGTGATAGTGATTATCCTGTTTGTGATTTCCGTTTTGATGGTGCTGCTTGTGTTGTATGTGATCATAAATTCTATGATAAGCAGACGCAGACAGGAATTCGGTATATATAAAGCGATTGGATACACAAACAGTCAGCTTACGGTTAAGACAGCGCTTGAGTTTATACCAGTTGTGGCTGTGGCGTCAGTCATTTCTGTAATAGCAGGGCTGTGGTATCTTCCTGTAATAAACAATAATATTTTTTCCATGATTGGGGCTGTAAAAAATCATTTTGAAGTATCTGTCTGGATATTGCTTGTATTTGCCGTGATGTTTACAGCGGTGGCATTTGTGATTAGCGTACTTCTTTCAGCACCAATTAAAAAAATTACAGCATATTCACTTTTAAAAGATTGAAAAAACGAATTTAAATTATTGTGGAAAGGCATGGATATTAGTATGAATTTTTCTGAAAAATTAAAAGAGATAAGAAAAAAAGAAGGTATCTCACAGGAGCAGCTTGCCGAGAGAATCGGTGTTACAAGGCAGGCTATCACTAAGTGGGAAACCGGAAAAGGTTTACCGGATGTTGAAAATATGGTAATTATCGCGGAGATTTTTAAAACTACCATAGATGAACTGCTTATGAATTCTGTCACAAAGAAAACTCCGGAAACATTTGTGTATACCAGTGAAACAATTTATGACATTGACTGTGAGAAACATTTTGATGTCAATATTGGCAGTGCAGCTACAATCGTCCTCTCATCAGGCAATGATGAGAAACTGCATGTTAAACTGTCCTCTGAAACTCTTGAGAATTTGGGTTCCATGTTTAAGATAAAGTTGGATGATAATAAAAACAAGCTTGATGTAATCTGTCTTAACAAAAATAAGCTAAGCCGCTTTGAAGCGGAGGAGACGCTGACAGTTGAGATTATTCTTCCGAATAAATATTCTGACCATTGTGAGATTGAAGCCGACGTTAAACTCCTTGAAATAAGTAATCTTCATTTGAATCGTTTGGAATATGACGGTGATGCAGAGCAGGTTTTGATTTCAGACAGTAGTGGAAGCTTGGAATTCACAGCAAAGACAGATTATGAAATTACTGTTGATAAGATTACGGGAAGATTGGACATTAACCAATGGAAGGCAAAAGCAATTGTCCATATTCAGGAAAAAAATATGGTAAATGTTATAAATAAAGGTAGAAAATGTAATGTTTATTATATAAAAGAAGGAAAATCAGCAGAGTATGAAATGGCTGTTGACAGTGATAACGAAATCAGTATTTCCGGAATATTTTCAGAACTGGTTGTAGATTTGCTGACATGATTATAAGTAGCCAAAATAGTGAGCCAAAAGAGTCACTTATCATTATATAGCGTCGAATCTGTTATCGTTCATAGGAGCGGTTTCCCCTTATTGATAAGGTATGACAATAAGGGGAAAAGCTCACATATCATTAAAATCTCAGCTCATATGTTTTTTCAAAAGTTCCACAACTTTGCCCACGTCAATCGGTTTAGGCGTGTGGGAGTTCATGCCGCAGTCGAGACATCTTTGTATATCATCTGCAAAAGCATCTGCACTCATAGCAATGATAGGAATGGTTTGTGCATCTTCGCGGTTCAGGGAACGTATTGCCTTTGCAGCCTCCAGTCCGTTCATTATGGGCATTCTGATATCCATGAGGATAGCCTTATAATATCCTACATATGATTCTGAGAATTTTTCAACACAAAT
>JAAUZJ010000041.1 GCA_014804695.1 Lachnospiraceae bacterium | reverse complement strand
TTGTCCTCCTATTAGAATCTGTAATGAGCAAATGCTTTGTTTGCTTCTGCCATTTTGTGCATATCTTCTTTTCTCTTCACGGCTGCGCCTGTGTTATTTGCAGCGTCAAGAATTTCGTTAGCAAGTCTTTCTTCCATTGTCTTCTCGCCTCTTTTACGTGAAAACATGGTCAGCCAGCGAAGTCCTAATGCCTGACGTCTGTCCGGACGGACTTCAATCGGTACCTGATAGGTAGCGCCGCCGATACGTCTTGCTTTTACTTCAAGAACAGGCATGATATTATTCATTGCCTCCTCGAATACTTCAAGCGCCGGTTTGCCGGCTTTTTCTTCTACTCTTGTAAATGCCCCATATACAATTTTCTGAGCAACGCCCTTCTTACCATCCAACATTACGTTATTGATAAGCTTCGTAACTACCTTATCATTGTATAAAGGATCTGCTAATACATCTCTTTTTGATACATGTCCTTTACGTGGCACGGTTCTTCCCTCCTTATTAATATTTGCAGCAATATATCATATTACTGCTTCAATAAATCATCGGTACTCACATGTGTCCTCTAATTCAATGTGTTCGTGCGGTTTCCTATAATATATATTGACTCATTAGGTCAATTCATAACACAGGGTACTGTGCTCTGCAGCTTCCAAAAACGGTACTGCATAAGAATCCCAACACTAAATTAGTTCTGTTTGTGGTCCTAATTTCTAAACCTATTTTGATGCTTTAGGTCTCTTAGCGCCGTATTTGGAACGAGCCTGTTTTCTGTTAGCGACTCCCGCAGTATCAAGAGTACCTCTGATAATATGGTATCTTGTACCAGGTAAGTCTTTTACTCTTCCGCCCCTGATCAAAACAACGCTATGCTCCTGCAGGTTGTGACCTTCTCCCGGAATGTAGCTTGTAACTTCAATTCCGTTAGAAAGACGAACTCTGGCGATCTTTCTAAGAGCTGAGTTAGGCTTCTTAGGAGTTGCTGTCTTAACAGCTGTACAAACACCTCTCTTTTGCGGAGAAGCCGTGTCTATTGCTGTTTTGTGAAGGGAATTGTATCCTTTCAGCAAAGCAGGTGCAGTTGACTTCTTAACAGATGTCTGACGTCCTTTTCTGACTAACTGGTTAAATGTTGGCATTCTTTTCACCTCCTGTTAATATACTTGTTATCTGCCCAAGGCAATCTTGCCTGGCAATTTTGCCTGGCAATCTGCGCACATGAAAATTTTTTGCAAACAAAAAAACGCATTCTCATGCACACTAAAATAGTATACTTGCCTGAGAATGCGTTGTCAATACATTTTATAAATTTATTTTATCCCGGAATATTTTTTATTCCATTATCTCTGCGACTTCCTGCGCCATTATCTCTTCGTCGATTTCATCATCCATGATTTCCTCGGCTTCGTCTATTTCCATCATGTCTTCCATGATTTCATCATCTGTATCTTCCGCCATATCTATTTCTTTATCTTCGCCTAACTGCGCACCGTCGTCAAAACTTATTTCATCATCCATATTAAGTTTAGATAAAAGGTTTCCATCGGTGCTTAACTTGGTATTGCGGTATCTCTTCATTCCTGTTCCAGCCGGAATAAGTTTACCAATCAATACATTTTCTTTAAGGCCGATGAGCGGATCGATCTTACCCTTAATTGCAGCTTCCGTAAGTACCTTGGTGGTCTCCTGGAATGATGCTGCGGAAAGGAATGAGTTCGTTGCAAGTGCGGCTTTGGTAATTCCAAGCATGATCTGTTTTCCGTCAGCCGGCTCTTTTCCTGCATCTGTCAACTCTTTATTCATATCCTCGAATTCAAGTACGTCTACCAATGTTCCCGGAAGATATTCAGAGTCACCGCTGGTCTCGATACGTACCTTTTTAAGCATCTGACGTACAATAACTTCAATATGCTTATCAGCAATATCAACACCTTGCAGACGATATACTCTCTGAACTTCCCTAAGCATATAATCCTGCACTGCACGGATTCCCTTAATCTTGAGAAGGTCATGAGGATTAACACTACCCTCTGTCAATTCATCTCCGGCCTCTAATACAGCGCCGTCGAGAATCTTGATTCTGGAGCCGTAAGGAATGAGGTATGTCTTGGATTCCCCGGTCTCGTCATTCGTAATAACTACTTCACGTTTCTTCTTGGTATCCTTAATGGTAGCTACGCCGCCAAATTCTGCAATAATTGCAAGTCCCTTTGGCTTACGTGCCTCAAATAACTCTTCAACACGGGGAAGACCTTGTGTGATATCGTCACCGGCAACACCACCCGCATGGAAAGTACGCATTGTAAGCTGTGTACCAGGCTCTCCGATGGACTGAGCCGCAATTATACCGACTGCCTCACCAACTTGTACAGCCTCTCCGGTTGCCATGTTAGCGCCGTAACATTTTGCACAGATTCCTATATGGGAACGGCAGGTTAAAATTGTACGGATCTTAACGGCCTCAACAGGTTCTCCCTTATCATTTACACCCACGCTTAAAATCTTGGCTGCACGGCTCGGTGTGATCATATGATTTCTCTTTACGATCACATTTCCGTCTTTATCCTTGATTTCTTCACAGGCTACCCTGCCTACAATTCTATCTTTAAGACCTTCAATTGTCTCTCTTCCGTCCATAAATGCCTTGACATACATACCCGGAATCTCATCGCTGCCCTCACAGCAGTCAGTTTCGCGAATGATCAATTCCTGAGAGACATCGACCATACGTCTTGTCAAATATCCTGAATCGGCAGTACGCAAAGCCGTATCAGACAGACCTTTACGAGCACCATGCGCAGACATGAAATACTCCAAAACGTCAAGTCCTTCACGGAAATTCGACTTGATAGGCAGCTCAATAGTTCTACCCATTGTATCCGCCATCAGTCCACGCATACCGGCAAGCTGCTTAATCTGTTGGTTAGAACCACGCGCACCGGAATCCGCCATCATAAAGATATTATTATATTTATCAAGACCGGAGAGCAATACCTCTGTCAATTCCTTATCAGTCTCGTTCCAGGTCTCAACTACTGCACGATATCTCTCTTCCTCGGTAATAAGACCACGTCTGAAGTTCAGTGCAATCTTATCAACTGTAGCCTGTGCTTCATCAAGCATTTCCTGCTTCTTAGCCGGCACTGTCATATCCGAAATTGATACGGTCATAGCTGCCTTGGTAGAATATTTGTAGCCGGTAGACTTAATCAAGTCAAGAACTTCAGCGGTTTTTACTGCACCATGAATGTTAATGACTTTTTCAAGAATCTGCTTAAGCTGTTTCTTACCAACATGGAAATCGACTTCCAGTTTAAGGAAGTTCTCAGGCTTGCTTCTATCTACAAAGCCCAGATCCTGCGGTAATATTTCGTTGAAAATAAAACGTCCAAGCGTAGACTCTTCAACACTAGTAATAACTTCGCCATCGGCAGTTTCTTTCTGCACTCTCACATGTATCCTGCTGTGAAGGGTACACTCATTATTTTCATAAGCAAGAATTGCCTCATTTATATTCTTAAAATACTTACCTTCTCCGACAACGCCCTCTCTCTCCTGTGTCAGATAGTAGATACCAAGTACCATATCCTGTGAAGGAACGGCAACCGGACCGCCATCCGAAGGCTTTAAGAGGTTATTAGGAGATAAAAGTAAAAATCTACATTCAGCCTGAGCTTCTACCGACAACGGAAGATGAACCGCCATCTGGTCACCATCAAAGTCGGCATTGAACGCCGTACATACAAGGGGATGCAGCTTGATAGCTTTACCTTCAACCAAAATAGGCTCAAATGCCTGAATACCTAATCTATGCAGTGTAGGAGCACGGTTGAGCATAACCGGATGTTCTCTGATCACCTCTTCCAGTACATCCCATACCTGAGTATCCAGCCTCTCTACAAGCTTCTTAGCATTTTTAATATTCTGTGAAATACCCCTTGATACCAATTCCTTCATAACAAAAGGCTTAAATAACTCAATTGCCATTTCTTTTGGAAGACCGCATTGATATATCTTTAATTCGGGGCCTACCACAATAACGGAACGACCAGAGTAGTCAACACGTTTTCCGAGCAAATTCTGACGGAATCGTCCCGATTTACCTTTTAACATATCGGATAAGGACTTAAGTGCCCTGTTTCCGGGTCCTGTAACCGGACGTCCTCTTCTTCCGTTATCAATTAACGCATCAACAGCCTCCTGTAACATTCTTTTTTCATTACGCACGATAATATCAGGCGCACCTAATTCCAAAAGTCTCTTAAGTCGGTTATTTCTGTTAATGATTCTTCTATATAAATCGTTTAAGTCAGAGGTTGCAAAACGACCGCCGTCTAACTGTACCATAGGACGTAAATCCGGCGGTATGACCGGAATTGCATCCATTATCATCCACTCAGGCTTATTTCCGGACTCCCTGAACGCTTCTACTACTTCGAGTCTTTTAATGATACGGGCATTTTTTTGTCCGCTCGAATCACTAAGACCGGCTTTAAGTTCAATTGCTTCTGCTTCCAAATCGATAGCCTGAAGCAGTTCTTTGATAGCTTCAGCTCCCATGCCTACACGGAATTTAGAGCCCCATGTTTCTCTTGCATCCTGATACTCTTTCTCGGAAAGCACCTGCTTATATTCCAGATCGGTCTCTCCTGCATCAAGTACAATATAAGCCGCAAAATACAATACTTTTTCAAGCACTCTTGGAGATAAGTCCAAGATAAGTCCCATACGGCTTGGAATTCCTTTAAAATACCAGATATGTGATACCGGTGCAGCCAGTGCAATATGCCCCATACGCTCCCTGCGGACACTGGCTTTGGTAACCTCAACGCCGCATCGGTCGCAGACTACACCCTTATATCTGATCTTCTTATATTTACCGCAATGACACTCCCAGTCCTTGCTGGGCCCAAAAATCTTTTCACAATAAAGTCCGTCTTTCTCAGGCTTCAATGTCCTATAATTAATTGTTTCCGGTTTCAGAACCTCGCCTCTTGACCACTCTCTTATTTTTTCAGGGGAGGCAAGACCGATTCTGATTGCATCAAATGTCATAGGTTGGTACGTTTCCTGTTTTATTTCCGCCATTTAAGTTATGCTCCTTTCCACTAACCAATGTCGTCTTACTCGTAAGATTCTTCGAAATCAATATCCAATTCCATATCATCTTCAGCAAAGTCATCATCTTCACTATTGACAAGCTCTCCGCTTTCTTCATCAAATTCCTGTTTCTGATAACCTAACTCGCCAAGTGACTCCTTATCATAATCATAATTACCGGAATCGCCCTCTATTTCATAGCGGTAATCGCTTTCGGTATAATCAACCGACTCCATAATTTCTACTTCTGTATGGTCATCACGAAGCACTCTGACATCCAGACCAAGTGACTGCAATTCCTTAAGCAGAACCTTGAATGACTCCGGAATACTGGGTTCGGGAATATTATCGCCCTTAATGATTGCTTCATAGGTCTTAACACGACCGACAACATCATCGGATTTAACCGTCAGAATTTCCTGAAGCGTATAGGCAGCGCCATATGCCTCTAACGCCCATACTTCCATTTCTCCGAAACGCTGTCCGCCAAACTGTGCTTTACCACCAAGAGGCTGCTGTGTAACCAGTGCATAAGGACCGGTCGAACGCGCATGAATCTTATCGTCTACCAAATGATGCAGTTTCAGGTAATGCATGTGTCCAATTGTAACCGGAGCATCAAAATACTCGCCTGTCCTACCATCACGCAGTCTTACTTTACCGTCACGGGAAATCGGAACGCCCTTCCATAACTCACGGTGATCCCTGTTCTCGTATAAATAATCCATAACTTCCGGTAAAAGTTCTTCTTTATGCTTTTTCTCGAATTCTTCCCATTCCAGGTTTACATAATCATTTGCCAAGTCCAGCGTGTCCATAATATCGCCTTCCTTAGCTCCGTCAAACACCGGCGTAGCCACATTAAATCCAAGCGCTTTAGCAGCCAGTGATAAATGGATTTCAAGTACCTGTCCGATATTCATACGTGAAGGCACGCCCAGCGGATTAAGCACGATATCCAAAGGACGTCCGTTAGGAAGATACGGCATATCTTCTACCGGAAGAACGCGGGAAACAACACCCTTGTTACCATGGCGTCCTGCCATCTTATCTCCTACTGAAATCTTTCTCTTCTGAGCAATATAAATACGTACCGCCTGATTTACACCTGGGGAAAGTTCATCCCCGTTTTCTCTTGTAAATACCTTGGCGTTGACTACAATACCGTATTCTCCATGCGGCACTTTCAAAGAAGTATCACGTACTTCTCTTGCTTTTTCACCGAAAATAGCGCGCAGAAGTCTCTCTTCTGCAGTCAGCTCAGTCTCACCCTTAGGAGTTACTTTACCAACCAGAATATCTCCGGCACGAACTTCTGCACCGATTCGGATAATTCCTCTTTCGTCCAGATCTTTAAGCGCATCATCACCAACACCCGGAACATCTCTTGTAATTTCTTCCGGTCCTAATTTGGTATCACGTGCTTCTGCTTCATATTCTTCTATATGAACGGATGTATAAACATCCTCCTGAACAAGTCTTTCACTAAGAAGGACCGCATCCTCGTAGTTATAACCTTCCCATGTCATAAAACCAATGAGAGGGTTTTTACCAAGTGCAAGTTCTCCTCCTTCTGTAGAAGGTCCATCTGCAATAACTTCGCCTTGTTCAACATGATTGCCCTTGAATACAACCGGCTTCTGGTTATAGCAGTTAGACTGGTTACTTCTGGAGAACTTCGCTAAATGATATTCATCCTTTTCGCCATCGTCATAAGTAATTTTAATCAGGCTTGATGATACATAATCAATTGTACCTGCTTTCTTAGCAACAACGCAGACACCTGAGTCAACCGCTGCTTTTGGTTCCATTCCTGTACCGACAACCGGAGCTTCGGTGAAAAGAAGCGGAACGGCCTGACGCTGCATGTTAGAACCCATCAGCGCACGGTTAGCATCATCATTTTGTAAAAACGGAATAAGCGCAGTTGCCACGGAAAATACCATCTTAGGAGATACATCCATGTAATCAAACATTGCCTTAGGATATTCCTGTGTCTCTTCCCTATAACGACCGGATACACTATTACGTGTAAAGTGTCCTTCTGCGTCCAAAGGTGCGGACGCCTGAGCTACATGATAGTTATCTTCTTCATCCGCCGTCATATAGACAACTTCCTCGGTAACACGGGGATTCTGCGGATCACTTTTATCGATTTTACGGTAAGGAGCTTCCACAAAACCGTATTCGTTAATTCTTGCATATGATGCAAGAGAGTTGATCAGACCGATGTTAGGACCTTCCGGCGTCTCTATAGGACACATTCTTCCGTAATGGGTATAATGAACGTCCCTGACCTCAAATCCGGCCCTGTCTCTGGAAAGACCACCGGGACCAAGTGCCGACAAACGTCTCTTATGTGTAAGTTCACCAAGAGGATTGTTCTGATCCATAAACTGTGACAGCTGCGAAGAACCAAAGAATTCTTTTACGGCAGCCTGTACAGGTTTAATATTTATCAATACCTGCGGGGAAATCTCCTCCGCATCATGAGTAGTCATTCTTTCACGTACAACTCTTTCCAATCTGGACATACCGATTCGATACTGATTCTGCAACAACTCTCCGACCGCACGTATACGTCTGTTGCCCAAATGGTCGATGTCATCATCATTTCCGATGCCATACTCTAAATGTATATTATAATTAATAGAAGCAAGTATATCTTCCTTAGTAATATGTTTAGGAATGAGTTCATGCACATTCCTCTGAATAGCGTCTGCAAGTTCTTCCGGATCTTCACTGTACTCTTCAAGAATCTGTTGAAGCACAGGAAAATAAACTAACTCCGTGATACCAAGTTCTCTTGGATTGCACTCAACAAAATTAGTTATGTCAACCATCATGTTAGAAAGCACTTTTACGTTCTTTTCTTCTGTCTGAATTAAAACATACGGAATTGCACTGTTCTGAATAGTATCAGCAAGTTCAGCCGTTACTTTATCTCCGGCCTTGGCAATCACCTCTCCAGTCATCGTATCTACAACATCTTCCGCAAGAATGTGATGCCTTATTCTATTCCTAAACATAAGTTTCTTATTAAATTTATATCTTCCGACTTTAGCCAGATCATATCTTCTAGGATCAAAGAACATGGCCTGAATCAGACTCTCTGCGCTTTCAACGCTAAGCGGCTCACCGGGACGTATCTTCTTATATAACTCTAAGAGACCTTCCTGATAATTCTCAGAAACGTCTTTAGAAAAACTTGCTTCAATCTTAGGTTCATCTCCAAACAATTCCCTGATCTCATCATTAGAGCCAACTCCAAGCGCTCTTATCAATACGGTAATAGGCACCTTTCTGGTCCTATCCACACGCACATAAAAAACATCATTGGAATCCGTCTCATACTCTAACCATGCTCCACGGTTCGGAATAACGGTTGATGAGAAAAGTCTCTTGCCTATTTTATCATGACTTATCGCATAATATATTCCGGGAGAACGTACTAACTGACTTACAATGACACGTTCTGCGCCATTGATCACGAAAGTTCCTGTCTCTGTCATGAGAGGCAGATCGCCCATGAAAATATCATGTTCCGTAATCTCGTCCTTTTCCTTATTAATAAGTCGAACTTTGACTTTAAGCGGCGCCGCATAAGTCGCATCTCTTTCCTTGCATTTTTCAATAGAATACTTTACATCTTTTTCACACAATTCAAAATCTACGAATTCCAGACTCAAATGCCCGTTATAGTCTGAAATAGGAGAAATATCGTCAAAGACTTCCTTCAATCCCTCATCTAAAAACCACTGATAGGAGTTCTTCTGAACTTCTATCAAGTTCGGCATTTCCAGAACCTCTTTCTGTCGTGCATAAGTCATACGCGTATTTCTGCCAGCAGCAGCCACACGAATCCTGTTCTTTTCCATTGACAATTTCACCCCGTTCTTCATGATTTAGCGCCTATTTATCGGAGATTATACTTCAAATAAGCATAGCACACCAGAATAGTGTATTATATATTATACTGCAAGCGGAAAAATCAGTCAATAATTATTTTTGTTGAATTTTTGTAGATTTTTATGTATTTTCAAAGATTGGCAGCTGCCAATAGAAAAGCCAGACCTTGCGGCCTGACTTGATTTAGAAATTTTGTCTTATTTAAGAGTAACTTTTGCACCCTCAGCTTCCAATTTAGCTTTGATATCATCAGCTTCTTCTTTAGATGCACCCTCTTTTACCATCTTAGGAGCAGAATCAACTAAGTCTTTAGCTTCTTTCAAACCAAGACCTGTAGCTTCACGAACAACCTTGATAACTTTAACCTTGTTAGGACCAACATCTGTCAGCTCAACATCAAATTCTGTCTTCTCTTCTGCTGCTGCGCCTGCATCACCAGCACCTGCTGCTGCAACTACAACGCCTGCTGCTGCGGATACACCGAACTCTTCTTCGCAAGCTTTTACTAAATCATTTAACTCTAATACTGTTAACTCTTTAATTGCATCAATTAATTCCTGAGTAGATAATTTTGCCATTATAATTTACCTCCATTTTAAATTTAATCATCTGATATTTTTCTATTTATGCTTCTGCTGTCTCTTCAGCCTTTGCTTCCTCTGCAGGAGCTTCTGCTGTTTCCTCAGCCTTTGCTTCCTCTACAGGAGCTTCTGCTGTTTCCTCAGCCTTCGCTTCCTCTACAGGAGCTTCTGCTGCTTCCTCAGCTTTAGCTTCGGGTGCTGCACATTCTGATGCACCGCCTTTTTCTGCAAGCTGATTCATAACACGAGCGAAGTTTGCAATAGGTGACTGGATGCTTCCAAGCAGCTTGGAAAGAAGCTCTTCCCTTGAAGGGATCTTGGATACGCTGGTAATTCCTGCTGCGTCATAAACAACGCCTTCTACAATTCCACCCTTGATTTCAAGTTTATCGGCTGTTTTAGCAAACTTGCAAAGAACTCTGGCCGGTGCTGTAGCGTCTTCTGTAGAAATAGCCAATGCACTGGGGCCCTTAAGATATGGAACAAGCGCTTCACAGTCAGTACCCTTGAATGCAAAATTCATCATTGTGTTCTTGTAAACCTTATAGTTAATTCCTGCTTCACGAAGCTGCTTACGAAGTTCTGTATCCTGTTCTACGGTAAGTCCACGATGGTCTACCAGCACAACGGACTGAGCATCTTTGATTGCTGCGGAAATCTCATCTACTACAGGTTTCTTCAATTCAACTTTTGCCATTACATTTACCTCCTTTTAGATTTTACGCCGATAGGAGTTTAGCCTTATTTATCATATAAAAAAACCTCCCTGAAGACAGGAAGGTTCATATTTTCATTATAAACTCTTCTCCTCGGTAGGCGATACGCTTACGCCATAACGGCACCTACTGTCTTCGGCATGGTCGATGCGACCTTGTTTAATATAACATGATAAGTTTTAAAATGTCAATACTAACTTACAGAAAAATTGAATTTTCCGGAAACAATATTTCCAACGTAGTTTTTGGCACTAACTCATATAGCTTCTCCTTATCATAATTCTCAAAATATTTCCGGACCAGAGAAGCACTGATATATTGCTTATTCAGCTTTTTTCTTGGTATCTCAACCAATTCAATTCCGTTTTTGGGCAAAATTCTTTTCATTGCGGAATTATATTCATTTGTAACTAAATCTTCCGGTTCCTCACCAACAAATCTATATCTGATGTTTAATTTCGGTGCTATACTTTTCGCAAAAATAGTAATATCATTCTCTACATTTTGAACAATATCCTCATCTGCTTCCTTAACAAAATACTCAGGAAACGTTGTTTGTGATAAAATAAACGGGCCGCTTGGCACTACCATTACATTATTTAAATCTTTAGTACCATCATAGACCATTGCAAACCGTTTATCGAACGAAAATACGGACTTATCCTCTTCCACCACAAATATAATCAAAAAGTCAACTATCTTCAAAGCCTCCTCTATCAAATAACGGTGTCCATAAGTAAATGGGTTACAGTTCATAATAATAGAACCAATTTTTCCATATATTGAAGGATTAAAAGCTGCAAAGTATCGATCTATATATGTTGTTTTTACAAAATCTTCATCCTTTATGATTTTCTCATCCTGTCCATCTACAACCTCTGCTAAGATTGGTTTAAGTTCATCATAAACAGCCTCTGCATACAAAGCATTTATTTTATGATTACAATGTTTGGGCATATCTATCATCCAATCAGTGCTTGCATTATATTTTTCCAAAATATCCATCAGATTAAGTTCAGGAATATCAGAAAAACTTTTATTATCTATATATATAACTACACAATCTCCTTTTTTCAATGGCATTTCCTTTATACGCGCCAATTCTAAATCTGGTTGCGAAGAATATATTATGCTTCCGCAATTTACTACCTTTATCTCTTGCTGTGCATCATTTAAATGTTTTTGTAAAAAACTCTCTATTGTATTCTTATCTTCCACATAACGTCCATAAATAAAACATGGACCCACAAAATAGATTGTTTTTTGATATTTTTCCGGCTGTCCAACCGTATAACGCTCTCCATTTATGACATTATATAATTCCCCACTACAATCCTTTAGTTTCCCATTATAACTTCCGGTTTCTGTTGTAACAGGTAAATGCATAATACTATTTGCATACTCTTCTGTGTACAAATCACCAAAAAATTGAGGATACATAGAGGGTGGAAATAGATCACTTACCTTCTCTCCAAAAGCAGAAAATTTATCTTTGATACTTTGTTCCCATGCACTGCCATAATACTTTCGGCAAACCAAATTCAAAACATGTACACCTTGATGTTTTATATTACATAAATATGATCTTACAAATTCATTTTTTAATTTATTCATAAAATTTCCATATGTTTTTAGCTCGCTTCTGAACAAATCCTTTTGTAATATATGTTTAGCAAGTGTATCAATTGCCCTAAGTTCATCCTCACACACAAATAATATCAAATCGGCAATATCAATGTAATCCAACACTTCACTATATGCAATATCTCTAACCGCCCCCCCCTGCGATAACAGATAATCATAAAAATATCTAAATGTTCTATACCTTTCCCTGAATATCTCACAAGGTCTGACAAGAAATATAAGTGGATAATCTTCGTAAAACGAATTTACTTTTCCTATCGTGAACATATTCCTGTTATATAAATCATCCCATCGCGTATAAGCCCCCAAAAGTTTATTATCCTCATTTACAACAGGAAGTGCATTAATATTCTCTTTTTCGTGGAATATATTTTTAGCTGTCATATATTTATCATTAGGCAGGATTCTTGTGAACACCCTATTTATTGCAACATAATCTAATCCACTTTCACTTGCTCGTGCAATATCCCCCATACTGATAATACCATAAAGTTCATCTTCCAATTCACAATATATTATATTTGATGGTCTTTCAAGTATTACATTGGCAAGTGTATCAAATGAAACCTTATTTTTCTTATCATTTAATTTCAATATAGTTAATCCATCATGTTGTGTGTATATCATTCTTTCCTCCCAATCCCGACAAACAATTTCCTAAATGTCAGGCATATCCATATTAGTACTCTCCGTTATAAAAAAAGCTATACTTTCTCATTATAGTCTAAAGCCATAACGTTTTCAATCAAAACAGCGCCTTTAAAGACAAATTGAACATAAACCTTTTATAATTTCTACACTTTATCAATCTATCACAATCCTATATATCCTTCTGAATCTATTTTTACATCCTCAGACTGCTCTCTCATCCATTCCAACACCCGTTCTTTTTCTTCTCCGACAAGGAGGGTGGTCGTACAATTACTCTGAAGACAGGGAATGAACTGGCAGCTCTCTAATTTTCCCTCGGATATAGTCGCTTTAAGCAGGCCTGTATCTATGTCCCTGGAATTGAACCAAAAGTTCCCAAGGCTGTAAAAGACCGGAACTCCTTTTATTATCTCAATCCGCTGCAAGCAGTGGGGATGGTCTCCGACTATCAGATCCGCTCCCGCTTCTACAAGCTCCCTTGCCTGATTTTCCTGCGCCCAGTCGGTCTCCGCCTGGTTTTCGGTTCCCCAATGCACATATACTATTACAAAATCACTGTTTTCTTTAGTTTCTTTTACCGTCTGTATCAGCTTTTCACCATTCCAGCAGCGAAAAACACCGGGAGTTGATTCGGTGGCCTCTTTAGTATCCGGAGTCTCGTTTCTTTCTATCTGGGTTGCCGAAACAAAGGCGATTTTCATATCATTAATAATATAATAAACAGGTCTCTCGGCCTCTTCGGCATTAACTCCGGCGCCGACATAATGAATTCCGGCGTCCTTAAGCGTCTGCAGTGTATCAAGAAATGCCTCTTCACCATGATCATATGCATGATTATTGGCAAGAGAAACTATATCCACGCCAAGTTCTCCAAGATATGACACTGTTGACGGTTTAGCCCTGAATGTAAAAGCCTTATCAGGCGTCGGCTCGCCCCTGTCAGAATAAGGAAATTCATTATTCAGCATCATAATATCCGCACTTTTCATCTCTTCCATAACTTCCGGCGTAATCCCTCTCGAAATATCGCCGCCACGCTGTAATAGCGAAACCATTATGGCAAAATTTGCGTCAAAAAGAATATCCCCCGCAAAAGTAATGGTCACCTCATCCTTGCTAGCGGCCTCTTTTACAAAAACATTTTCTTCCAGAGCCTGCTCAATACCCTGGGCAGAGTCTGTATTTTCTGCATTCTCCGTTTTTTCCATATCATCCGCATCTTGGGGTTTTTTCTCTTCATGTTTTTTAACATTATCTATATTTATAATATCTTCTTTCACAAGCGTTTTTTTACCGGTACCCGGTTTGGCTGCCGTATCCTCCACAACCCATAAATAAGAAAACACCATAAAAAGCCCTGCAAGCGTAACAAATGTCAGGGTTATACAAAACGGAAGTATGAAGCTGTATTTCTTTTTATATTTCTGTTTTCTCATAATATTTATTATATCATATAACGCAAAATTGTAGGCAAAAATTGCAATTTTTGTTACAAAAAATGAACAGCGCAAACAAATTCCTTTTTTGTTTGCGCTGTTCATTTTATCACCACAGACAATATTTATATAACTGCCTGCCTATTATTCTTTTGCTAATTAAAACTTAGTCGTATTTACCTTTACGCCAGGGCCCATTGTAGTTGAAAGTGTAATACTCCTTAAGTACTGGCCTTTAACTGCCGAAGGTTTTGCTTTTACAATAGCTTCCATCAAAGCGCTAAAGTTTTCCTGCAACTTAGCTTCATCGAACGAAACCTTTCCAACAGGTACATGGACGATATTTGACTTGTCAAGTCTGTACTCGATCTTACCGGCTTTAATATCATTGACTGCTTTGGTCACATCCATTGTTACTGTACCAGCTTTGGGGTTAGGCATAAGTCCTTTAGGACCAAGCACCTTACCGAGACGTCCTACAACACCCATCATATCGGGAGTTGCTACTACAACGTCGAAATCAAGCCAACCTTCATTCTGAATCTTCGGAATTAACTCGTCGCCGCCTACATAATCTGCGCCGGCAGCTTCTGCTTCCGATACTTTATCGCCTTTAGCAAATACTAATACTTTAACTGTTTTACCTGTTCCGTTAGGAAGTACAACCGCACCACGGATCTGCTGTTCTGCATGACGTCCGTCACAGCCGGTTCTGATATGAACTTCTACTGTCTCATCAAATTTTGCCGTAGCTGTTTTCTTTACTAATGCAATTGCCTCTGCGGGATCATACTGAATAGTGCGGTCTACAAGCTTGGCCGCTTCCTGATATTTTTTACCATGTTTCATATCCGTTCCTCCATTACTCTTCTACTGTTATGCCCATGCTTCTTGCAGTACCGGCAATCATGCTCATAGCTGCTTCAAGGCTTGCCGCATTCAAATCAGGCATCTTGGTTTCTGCGATTTCCTGAAGTTTAGCTTTGGAAATTGTTGCAACCTTGGTTTTGTTCGGAACTGCCGAACCCGATTTAATGTTACATGCTTTCTTTAAAAGAACTGCAGCAGGCGGAGTCTTGGTAACGAAGCTGAAACTTCTGTCTGCATATACTGTGATCACAACAGGGATGATAACATCTCCCTTATCAGCAGTTTTTGCGTTGAACTGTTTAGTAAATTCAACAATGTTTACACCGTGCTGTCCAAGTGCAGGACCAACCGGCGGTGCTGGTGTAGCTTTACCAGCAGGGATCTGTAACTTAATATATCCTTCTACTTTCTTTGCCATAATGGCACCTCCTAATATAATGTGGTATAGGCGAAACATTCAGCAAAGCTGAAATGTTCTCCCACTTGACAGAATCACAGGCTTGTGGTTCTGTCAGCCAAGCGGCTTGCGAAGCAAACGGCTCAGCTTATTTACAACCGCAAAAGCGGGCAAATATCATAAATAAATCAATTCATTCTTCTTACATCTGAAAAGCCAATCTCTACCGGAGTCTCTCTTCCGAACAGCTCAACATTGATCGTTGCAGTCTGTTTGCCATAATCCATTCTCTGAACAACTCCGACCGTATCCTTCCATACGCCGGCAATAACGGAAATTGTATCGCCTTCCGCAAAGTCTACGGTTACATTTTCGACCTTAATACCGAGCGGCTTCATCTCAATTTCCGATAAAGGTACCGGTTTGCTTCCCGGTCCGACAAAGCCGGTGACGCCTCTGGTATTTCTTACAACATACCAGGTATCGTCATTCATAACCATATTAATTAGAACATATCCCGGAAACATTTTCTTCTGGACATTTTTTCTGACACCGTTCTTTACTTCCATTACATCCTGCATAGGAACCCGGACTTCAAGAATCTCGTCTTCCAAATGTCGGTTTTCAATGGTCTTCTCAATATTGGCCTTTACTTTATTTTCATACCCGGAATAAGTATGAACAACATACCAGTTTGCATCTGCCATACGATTACCCCTCACTCTACATTGAAAATGTTGTCAAAAAATCTACTCCGTACTGAAGAACCAGATCCAATACGGCAATAATCGCACCTACTACTATAGAAATAGCAGCAACTGCTATTGACTGATTAAGCAGGTCCTTCTTATTCGGCCAAGTAATTTTTTTAAATTCGACTTTAACGCCATCCCAGAATTTAACAGGCTTGGGCGCCTTGTCCGATTTAGCGGAATCTCCCATTATTAATCCTCCATTCAAAATAAGGTAAATCAATTAAAAATTAATTTCACTAATTGATTATTTCGTTTCTTTATGCAATGTATGTGTTTTGCAGAATCTACAATACTTCTTAATTTCCATTCTGTCAGGATGTGTCTTCTTATCTTTAGTAGTATTGTAATTACGGCGTTTACACTCTGTACATGCTAATGTGATTCTTGTACGCATATTGCCACCTCCACGTGCCTGTTTCGTTTTATTTTATATACTAATTTTGAGCATAAAAAAAAGACCTAAATCTTATCTCGTTTGATTAATATAACATAACACTTTCCTTTAGTCAACTCATTTAAAGAAAATTATATTTAAAAATTTTTAATTTTTTTCATAAAAGCCCTTATGTTTTCTTTATTTAATTACGATATAATATTATATCAGTACTTTGCGATTATCATTATGTACCATATATTGTATAATTAAGTATAAATGTTATGAGCATATATGTCCAGTATAACATAAAATCTATTTGTTGATATTTCTGTGATTTATAGTCAAATTCGGCGATAATTCAGTAAATATGCTTGATTATATGATAATTCAATGATAAAATAGATATATATTTACATTTGTCAATAAATTTAATATCAATTCTGGCATAATAAGGCAAAGGATAGCCTGCCACATATACATGATATCAGATTTCATGGAAGAAAGGAGGAGCATCATGTCATATACTAACAGTATCGGTGGAAATTATTCCAACATCTATAATTTCTATATGACTACTTATGCACCTAAATCAAGCACACAATATGATACGCATAAGAAAAGCGAATTACGCAATGTCTATAATTCCATTGTTAAAATGAATAAAGAAGCTCCTTTGTATATTCTTGACAGCAGCAGAGAGTCATGCTCATTTGCTATCGGCATGAAAGAAAATGCAAGAGAACTCCGTAATACAATTGCATCTCTTGGCGGTCTTGATGAAGATGACATATTAAATAAGAAAGCAGCTTATTCGAGCAATGAGAATATTGCCTCCGCAGTTTATATCGGCGGAACGGATGCAGACGATATGGCGCCATCCGTAGAAATTGAAGTACGTTCCCTTGCGTCTAACCAGGTTAATATGGGGAATTATCTTCCCGGCAATGAAACGGTAAACCTTCCTGCGTCTACCTATTCTTTTGATGTAAATATTGATAATTTGAATTATGAATTCCAGTTTAACATCAAACCCGAAGATACGCACAGGAATGTTCAGGAGCGTCTCTCAAGACTTATTAATAATTCAAATATTGGTATTACAAGCCAGGTTATAACGGATGATGAAGGCAATTCCTGTCTGAGACTTGAATCCAATGCAACCGGAGTAAAAAATAACAAACAAACTATATTTAATATATCGGATTACAACACCAGTAAATCGTCCGGTGTTGTTGATTATTTTGGATTGAACTATGTAGCAGTTAATCCTTCCAATGCCAGCTATGTCTTAAATGGAGAAGAACTCACATCGCCTTCTAACCATACAACAATAGGGCGTTCATATGAGATCACCTTGAACGGAGTAAGCAGTGAAGAGGGTGAGACCGCTACAATCGGACTTAAGACAGACGTTGAATCACTGACGCAAAATATCAATACTCTGGTAAGAGGATACAATTCTTTCTTACGCAGCGCAGCTGAATACAGTGAAAAGCATCCTAAGAGCAACCGTCTTGTACAGGAACTGGGAAGCATTTCCAGATACTATGCAAGAGGTCTTACTTCAGCAGGACTCAACTTAAATCTTGACGGCACGCTGGAAGTTGATAATGATGCGGTTCAGAAATCAGCAATGAGTGGTAATTCTAAAGATACATTTTCATCCATTATGGATTTCACACACTCACTGGTGCGTAAATCCAATCAGATTTCTTTAGACCCGATGAATTATGTAAACAACATTGTTGTAGCATATAAGAATCCCGGTAAGAACTTTGCAACACCTTATATTACAAGCGCTTACAGCGGTATGATGTTTAACAGCTATTGTTAAGTTTTAAAATAAATTATTGAGGGCTTGTTACTTCTTGGTAACAAGCCCTCAATTCTTTTTATATGCAACGATTTTTTACAACGGTATATTTCCATGCTTCTTCCTCGGTGAATCCACCTTCTTATTTTTCAATCCATGCAATGCATTGATCAGGGCTTCTCTCGTTTCTTCCGGCTTAATGACTTCATTAACATAGCCTCTGGCTGCTGCCACATACGGATTAAGGAAGCGTTCCTCATATTCAGCCTTACACTGCGCACGCATTGCTTCCGGATCCGCAGCCGCCTTAATTTTTCTCTTAAAGGCTATATTAACTGCGCCATCGGCTCCCATTACCGCAATCTCCGCAATCGGCCATGCATAAACAATATCGGCCCCCATTTCCTTAGAGTTCATGGCAATATATGCTCCACCGTACGCCTTTCTCATAATAAGTGATATCTTAGGTACGGTTGCTTCGGAATATGCATACAAAATCTTAGCTCCATGACGGATAATACCATTATGTTCCTGCGCCGTACCCGGCAAAAACGCGGGCACATCTATAAGTGTCACAAGCGGAATATTAAAGCAATCGCAGAATCTGATAAATCTCGCAATTTTATCCGATACATGGTAATCCAGTGAACCTCCCATAACATTGGGTTGATTAGCTACAAAACCCACTACCTTGCCATCCATTCTGCCCCAGCCTATTACGCCGTTCATTGCAAACTCTTTCTGTACTTCAAAGAAGCTGCCTTCGTCTACAATACAATCAATAACTTCTTTAACATCGTAGGCATGTCTGGAATTATCCGGAACAATGTCCCTAATCTTAGCTGCTTTTGAGCGGGCATAGGCCTCTGATTTACCTATTCTGCCAAGCACCTTACCTACGCCTGACATCTGATTCTGCCGCTCTCTGGTATTAAGAACCGGCGGCTTCTCCGTATTGTTTCCCGGCAGATACGACAAAAGCTTACGGACTCCCATAAGACACTCTGCCTCGGAATCATATGTAAAATGAGAAACGCCGCTCTTTTTAGAATGAACATCGGCGCCTCCAAGTTCTTCTACCGAAACTTCCTCATTAATAACGGTTTTAACAACATTGGGACCTGTTATAAACATCTTGGAAATATCTTTTACCATAAAAATAAAGTCGCAAATCGCGGGTGCATAACATGCACCGCCGGAACAAGGCCCCAAGATAACTGCTATCTGGGGAATAACACCGGAAGCCTGCGTATGACGAAGAAACATTCCACTGTAACCGCTTAAGGATGAAATTCCTTCTTCAATTCTGGCGCCGCCGCTGTCATTGATACAGATTAAAGGAGCCTTCATCTGCATTGCCATATCCTGAATACGGCATATTTTAAAGGAATGATACTCACCAAGAGTACCGCCGATTACCGTAAAATCCTCACTGGAGACAAAAACAAGCCGCCCGTCAATTTCACCGTAACCTGTTACAACGCCGTCCCCAGGTACACGCCTTTTATCCAAATCAAAGTCGTCAATTCTGGACTCCACAAAACCGTCCACCTCTACAAATGTATCCTTATCAAGCAGTACCTCAATTCTCTCTCTTGCTGTCATCTTACCGCTTTGATGCTGTTTCTCGACTCTTGTTCTTCCGCCGCCGGCAAGCGCCCTGCGTCTTCTTTCTTCTAACTCCTGAACCGCCTCATCCCAATTCATTGCGAAACCTCCCAAGACTTATAATTATTTGATTTTCGAATACTTTGACTTTCAAACTATTAAGATAAATTATAGCAAAGTATTACCAATTGTCAAGACATAAAAACAGCCAGAGCTTTATGCCCTGACCGTTTCTGATCCAACCATCTCTAACGCTGCAGCAATAACCTTATCCATATCATAATATTTATACTGCCCAAGCCTGCCCCCGAAAAGCACTCTTGGCTGTTCATCCGCCATTTTTTTATACTTCTCAAACAGTGCATTATTTCTGTCATTATTTATAGGATAATAAGGTTCCTCTCCCGGTTTCCATTCAGTGGAATACTCTCTGCTTATTACAGTGCCGGGCTGTTTGCCAAACTCAAAATGTTTATGCTCGATAATTCTTGTATAAGGCGTATCTCTGTCGGTATAATTAACAACTGCATTTCCCTGATAATTATCGCAGTCAGGCATCTCTTCTACCTCAAATCTTACGCTGCGATATTCTAAGTGTCCAAGACAATACTGAAAATACTCGTCAATCATCCCGGTATATAACACCTTATCATACGTATTTCCTGATTTATCGGTAAATACCTCATTTGCATCAGTCCTGTCATTCAGGATAAATTCCTGATAGGAAACTCCGGTTTTGACTTCGATTCCATCCAAGAGTTTCTCTACAATTCCGGTGTAACCTCCGATCGGAATCCCCTGATATAGATCATTAAAATAATTGTTGTCATAGGTAAAGCGGAGCGGCAGTCTTTTAATTATAAACGCCGGCAGTTCACTGCAATCGCGTCCCCACTGCTTCTCCGTATAGCCTTTTACCAGCTTCTCGTACACATCCCGTCCCGCTAATGACAGTGCCTGCTCTTCTAAGTTCTTAGGTTCACCAATATGCAATTCCTCTATCTGCCTTGCAATCTCGGCCTTCGCCTGAGCAGGTGTAACAATTCCCCACATTTTGCTAAAAGTATTCATATTAAAAGGGAGATTATACAACTCGTCATGATACCTTGCAATGGGCGAATTAATGTAATTGTTAAACTCCGCAAATTGGTTTACATAATTCCACATTTTTTTATCGGATGTATGGAAAATATGAGCGCCGTATTTGTGTACATCGATACCAAGGACTGATTCCGTATAAATATTTCCTGCAATATGATCACGCTTATCAATTACAAGAATATTTTTGTTCCTTTTCTTCATCTCGTATGCAAATACGGCGCCAAATAAACCTGAACCAACGATTAAATAATCATACTTCATGTGTTACTACTCCACTGCCTGATATTTTTCCAACTGTGCATAATCTTCCATTAATTCCAATGCTTTCTTACGTCCGGTCTTGTTCAATTTAACATAATACTGCATTACTCTATTCTCAAGAATCTTGCCTCCAAGCGGACTCTTCTTATCTAATTGGGAAAAATCAACCGGATTCAAACTTAATCTATCACAAATTTTGATGACTGTTCCATAGGCCATTCCTTCAACTCCTCTGTCCAGAGCTGTCACAAGCGTAGAATATGGAATTTCCATCTCGATAGCAAATTGTCTTACACTCTTGTACTGCGCTAAAATCTCTGTTTTTAAAATTTCTGCTTTGGTCATAGTCAGTCCCTCCTTTAAGGTAATTTGAACATACGCAACATAAAAAATCAGATTTAAAATTAGTAGTAATACTACTTTAACATAAATAATCCAGAAAAGGAACCACTTATTCAATAAATTTAACGAAATTTCGTAATTATAGTTAAAATCATGTCAGAACTATTTTAAAATATTGTAGAAAAAGTCTATGAATACCATCCATAAAGGACCATGAATAGCAGAAACATCGTTGTTGTAGTAATGGGAATAAAATGATAAAATATGTTCATGATGTGATTTATATGACTATGCGAATCGCGAAACTTAAAGAACGACAGAAACAGAAAGGCATGATGACTATGTTACCTATTACAGTTTGTATGATAGCGAAAAATGAAGATATCCATATTGAAGAATGTTTAAAAAGGCTTCGTCCCTGCAAATTTGAAATTGTTGTAGTAGATACGGGCTCTGTTGACAGGACTATAGAAACCGCCAGAAAATATACTGACAAGGTATATAACTTTAGATGGTGCGATGACTTCAGCGCAGCCAGAAATTTTTCCATAAGCCAGGCATCCAATGATTGGGTTTTGGTAATTGACTGCGACGAATATCTTGAAAATATTAATCTTGCAGATATTGACACTCTTCTTAAAAATAACCAGGACAGCGTTGGAATGATCATTCGCAACAACCCATATATCATTCAAGGCGTCCGATCGATCATGACAGAACGTATCGGCAGACTTTTTAACCGCAATCACTGCCACTATGAAGGAAGTATTCATGAACAGGTAACAACACTTGACGGTAAAGAACCGAAAACTTTCCCAATTCCGCTTACATTCTATCATGAAGGATATGTATCCGAATCCGGAAAGCGCATGCGTGCCACCCGCAATCTTGAGATGCTGCTTCACGATTTAGGAATGAAGGGTGACAACCCCTACATATACTTTCAGCTTGGACAGAATTACATTTCATTAAACGATCTGGAAAAAGCCGCACATTATTTCAAACAGGGGCTTGATTTAAATGCAGATCCAAATTCCGCTTTCGTACAAAGTATGACCGAAAGTTACGGCTACTGTCTCGTAGAGCTTGCTAAATATGATGAGGCGCTTACCCTCCGTGATAAATATGACTTATTTTCAAGCCATGCCGATTTTCTCTACCTTATGGGTATAGTTTATATGAAAAACAACATGCCAGAGCAGGCTATTGAAGAATTTACCAAAGCAACTACTATGCTCACCTGCTCACGCAAAGGTGTCAACAGCTACCGCGCCTACTTCAATATTGCCTCCATATACGAGCTTTTGGGGCAAAAAGAACTGGCTAAAGAGTATTATCAAAAATGCGGAGACTATAATAATGCTGCAAAGAGGTTGGAAGAATTAGGATAATGATCACTTGCGGAAATGCTATTCAGAGTCACGAATTTAGGCAATATAAATTCTGGTTATTGAAGATGGCTTTCGTAATTGTCTAATTATGATATCGTTGATAAAGGATTGATAGGATTATGATAACACCACAGATTTCAGTATGTATGATTGCAAAGAATGAAGAAAAGCATATAGAAGAATGTCTAAAGAGATTGAAACCATACCATTATGAGATAGTTTTGGTGGATACTGGCTCTACTGACAGCACTTTGGAAATCGCTGCCAGGTATACTGATAAGATTTATCACTTTGACTGGGTTAATGATTTTAGCGCTGCAAGAAACTTTGCGCTCGATAAAGCTTCAAATAACTGGGTGCTTAGTATTGACTGTGATGAGTATATAGAGTCTATTGATGAAAAAGAGCTTTCTATTTTAATGGAGAAACATTCTCAGGATGTCGGGCAAATTCTAATCCGTAACCGATTTAAACAGGGAGCGCAGACGTCGATTGAAAACGTGCGTGTCAGCCGCTTTTTTAATAAGAAGTATTATCATTTTGTCGGAGCTATTCATGAGCAGGTGGAACTTAGAAATGCGGAACCGGAGATATTAACAAATATTCCTACGATTACTCAGAATAATTCGGATTGCCAGCCGCACCTACATTATGCCAAACATGCATACTACGCTCCAATTACGCTCCTGCATGTAGGGTATGACGGTTCAGAAGAAGAAATGCGCACAAAATGTCTTCGTAATATTTCTATGTTGGAAAAAGAACTGGAAGCTGTCGGTCCGGATTCCTATATTTATTACCAGTTGGGGCAAAGCTGCATGAAACTCGAAGATTATCACAAAGCATATGAATGGTTCAATCTGGGACTTTCCATGGATGTAGATCCTGCCCAGAGCTATGTTCAGACAATGGTGGAATCTTACGGATACTGTATGTTAGAACTTAAAAAAAATGAAGAAGCATTGCAGCTTCTTAATATATATGATGTTTTCTCAGTCAGGGCTGACTTTGTGTTCTTAATGGGACTTATCTATATGAACAACGGGAGGTTTGATAAAGCCGTAGAAGAGTTTATAAACTCCACCACTATAGAACAGTATTCTGTTGAAGGCACCAATAGCTACCGTGCGAATTATAATATTGGAGTTATATATGAGTGTACCGGGCATCTTGATGAAGCCCGGAAGTATTATAAAAAATGCGGGGAATTTGAAATGGCGAAGGTGAGGCTTCGGGCGCTTGAATAAGTTCTTGCTTCATAAATTATTTTCCTTTATCAATAGATTTCATATACCGTTTCAACAAAAACGCACAAAAATATGGGAATGTATAAATATTATTGCCATATCCTATATTGCTTCCCGTGAACTTTATTCCATAATGAATATCTGCATATTTTTTCCCGTCAATCAATGTTCTTAATGATTTAGCTCTGCCGTTAGTTGCCTTTTCCTCAACCGGAATCAGTTCCGAAACCGTTCTAACGAAAAAATCCTTCTCCAACGTTGAATTCTCACGTTTATAATAATATAATCCATATCCGCTTTTTGTTAACGCTTCACCAACAATATTTTCCATACAATGCGCCCTTATAAACGCCAAGATTTCTATTAGCGCGCACCTGATGCTACCTTAAGAAATTTGAAATTTTTTATTTTCTTTTGCAAGCTGAGGGGGAATCTGATTAAAAACATTCAGTATTCTCGTCTGATCCATCCCTTCTGCATATTTGCGAATATCTTCTTTATAATCAGTCAGAAGCTGCCGCTGTATTTCCAATCTGACGCATATTACAAAAAATGAGGAAATTATTTTATCTATTACACGAAAAATGAGGGAATCTTGATGAAGTCCGCTTTTATACTCTTTGTATTTCTTTTGCAAAATATTTTCCAATATTAGCAATAAACGTTAGCACTTCCTGTTTCATTGCCTCCGGAAAGACAGATAATGTTGGTGCCGTCTCAAAACTTAACATTCCATCGAATTTGATGTTCCTAACGGAATCCATTTTTATTAAATGACGAATTCCCTTTTGTCTGTCTATAGTAATATAATTCGTCTGCAATATACATCGCACGATCAGCCTTACTTAATACCTGATAAATAAATCCGGTATCCTGAAAAGTCGCTCCCGGCGTTTCACTCAGCCGTATATCCTTTATAAAATCTTTCTGATAAATGCCTGCCCATAAATAATAATCCTGCATCGCAAGTTCCGGCAGATTTTGTGATATCGCAATATTATACAGCCTCTCATACATATTGGGGTTTATTATATCATCTGTTTCAACTATGCCTATGTATTCACCTTTAGCTGACTCTATTCCCAAATTTACCTGATAACCATAACTCCTTTTATCTGAATGGATTATCCTAATGCGCTCGTCACTAACTGCATACTCCTCCAATATCTCCAATGTACCATCAGTAGAACCTGCATCAATTGAAAGAATTTCAATATCTCTAAGTCCCTGATTCAAAACACTCTCAAACATGGTCGTATATAATTACAAACATTCAACGATGGCATAATAACCATAATTTTAGGCACTAATATATCCTCCAAAGCATCACATATATAATCTTTCGCTATACATTAATTAATAAACTGAAGTAAGTAATCGGCAATAAACTCATTTGCATTCTCCTCAAAATGAATCCAATCACTGTGCTTATATCCCCCCTATAAGAAGCGGATTCCAGATATCTATATAAGGAATTGAAAATTCTTCTGCAATATCTGACACAATCTCATTTCTTGCCACTAACTTCCGATTTCTTATATCATTCAATTCTTCAAGATTGTCTTTTTCTACAGTAGGTGTATATGAAATTATTGAAATATCGGAGCAATATTTATATACTGAATTTACCATTGCTCTATAACTTTTTCTAAAAAGCTCACAATATTCCTTATCTAAACAACATTGTCTTCCATGACCATGCTGTCCTCCGGTATGTAAAAAAATTTTACTATACTTCCATTCATTGCACTCAAAAAAGAATTTATATTCTTTCCATAATAAAGAGTCTGTAATCTGTGAAGATGAAGCACAGATATCAACAACATATCTTCCTTCAAGACGACGATTCAATTTTCCTCTAAAAGCTCTCGTTACAGAATCTCCTAAAAGAGCAATTCTGTTCAGCTTCACATCATTTGCCTTTTCCCACCAAATATTTGACCACTCTATATTCTCACGCCACGCTATTTCATTCATATAATCTGCCATCCTGGAATCCCTCATTTTCAATTCAAATCACTTCTTTACTATCTTTTCCGCCTCATACATATTCCTGTAATGCGGATAGTATCTATCTAAATCATACTTAAAAATAATCTCATTCAGTGCCTTGTTTATATCCATTAGTTATCCATCCCTTCTTTTTATCAATTCCCTTTTGTAGCAGGAAAACTCCCCTAAAGCAAACCGGATATAAACTCCGCCACTCATTCACTTGCATGCCCGCCTTCCTTTATACCATATTTATCCAGAAATTCATTGAGCTGCTTTTCATATTTATTTCTATCAAAATTTAAAATATTTGTACACAACTGTTCTGTATCTTCTGCTATATCAAATGGAAGCTCTCTGTAATTTATCAAAAGTTCATATTCATGTGCAATTACATCAAATACAAAGTCCGGTAACTCTATCTCTTTTACGGCATCCCTTACGGACGGATGCAATCGCAGTGCAATCAGCCAATTACCGCCAAAACGTTTTTCCAGAGCCTCCTTTATCTGTTGATATCCAAATTCTATCTCTCTGGATTGATGAACACTCTTACCTTCCTCTTTACTAAATCTATAAGTTGGCGCATACATTAATACATGCACATTATCTGTCAGTCCATAATATGTATATACTTTTCCCTATTCTGTTGTTCACGAAATAATCCATCGGTACGGGGTGAGCCAGCCATGATGAACTCCCCCTCTATTTTAAATCCTCGTTTACAAGATTCCCTATCAAACTCACTGCCTACTATGATATAATCTATTATCTCACTTTCTCTTTTCCATGATGCCAGCTTTTTAGGCTCACTCTGAAAAGTTACCGATTTTATTAAATAGTATAGCAAAATATTTGCTTATAAGCAAATATTTTGCTATACTATTCCTATCATACACTAAATAACTAAATCTGCTTTAAAATTTAGATGAATTACGAGGTTTACGTGAAAATACTGTATATTGAATGGGCAAGTTTTGGAAATGAAGATATGAAAGAGGCATTTACTAAAGAAGGCCACACATTAGTATGCCTGCCTTTTTCCAATAAGGATACAAGGCATGATGAGGCCGTAGAGGCTGAAATAGCTTCCGCAATGCATCTTGAAGTTCCCGACGTTGTATTTTCCTTCAACTACTTTCCGCTTATTTCCAATGTATGTAAAAAAGAGAATATTAGGTACATTTCATGGATTTATGATAGCCCTTATGTGAAATTATACTCATATACCGCAATCAATCCATGTAATACAATTTATGTATTCGATAAGGAGCTTTATCTGGAATTTCATAATGCAGGAATTAATACGGTACACTACATGCCGATGGCGGCAAATGTGGAACGTTTGGACAAGCTTAAGCCATCAGTCTCAAAAGACCAGAAGTTCCTGTATGACATCTCGTTTGTTGGCTCTCTATACACCGAGAAGCATAATTTTTATGATAGAATGACTAATCTGTCCGATTATGCCAGGGGTTATCTGGATGCAATTATGGCTGCCCAGATGCAGATACAGGGATATAATTTTATCCAAGCGTCAATCTCTCCCATTATAGAAGACTTGCAAAAGGCACTTCCCATGAGTCCTAACCCTGACGGCGTGGAAACTATAGAATTTCTCTATGCCCAGTACGTGATCAATCGTAAAATAACCGGTATAGAACGAATTGATTTAATCAGCGAAATTACTAAAACACACACCTTTGATTTATTTACACACGATCCGAACTATATGATGCCCAATCTGAATAATCGCGGCAGGGTGGATAACTATCAGGAAATGCCATTGGTTTTTAAGCAAAGTAAGATTAACCTTAATATTTCCCTGCGCAGCATTAAAAGCGGCATCCCGCAGCGTGCATTTGATATTATGGGCAGCGGCGGTTTCCTGATAAGCAATTATCAGAATGATTTTCTCGATTACTTTACCCTGGGGGCAGACTTTGATATTTATGATAGCAAAATTGATTTGATAAATAAAATAGATTATTACCTTTCCCACGATGACGAGCGTATAGCTATTGCTAAAAACGGACACGACAAGATTGCCAAGGCACATACATACCGTCACCGAGTGCGGGAAATGTTAGACAATGTAAATTAAGGATTAAGACAAAATCATGGAACAAGTAAGTATAATTATCCCAACATATAACAGAGCTGATGTCATATTCAATTCTATTCAAAGTATATTGAACCAGACCTATAAACAATACGAATTGCTAATTGTTGACGATGGCTCTACAGATGACACCGAACTTGTTATAGAACAAATTAATGACGAACGCATCAGATATATTAAACTAGCTGAGAATAAAGGTGTCGCCGCCGCCAGAAACGAAGGCATACGACAGGCAAAATATGATTATATTGCATTCCAGGACAGCGATGATTACTGGCATAAAGATAAACTGGAAAAACAGATTGTTTTTCTTACCAAACATCCGGAAATTGCCCTGCTATACTGTCCTTATGAGTGTCAAAAAAACGACGGAAGTGTCATTATTGTTCCAAACAATGATATTCCTCTATCTGAAAAGCAAGGAAATATTTATGAATATATGCTGCGTCGAAACACAATTGGAACGCCAAGCGTCCTGCTTCGCAAGGATGCCCTTAATAAATCCGGATATTTCAATGAAACTCTGACATGCCTAGAGGATTGGGAGCTCTTTCTTAGAATTTCCAAACATTGTGAAATTGCTTTTCTGGACGAGGTACTGCTTAATGTAAACTTAAGTACCGACGGCGTATCCCACAATATATCAGGATATTACGAAGCCAGATGCTATATGATCGCCACACACAAAGATGCTCTCTTAAACTATGACATCTTTTCAGATATAGTAAAAGAGATGTTAGAGTCAGCCGAGCAGCTCGGTATACTGGCACAGATATCCAAAATGTTGCAATACTATCTACAGCAATAAATATATAATTATAAAACTATTGTCCAAGTTCTGATTACCTGAAATAATTTATGTTACTACCTATAAAATATTGAAATATAAGGAGAAATTAAGCTCATGATTCCTATTTCAGTTTGTATTATTGCAAAGAACGAAGAAAAAAACATAGAAAAATGCTTAGCGCCGCTAGTCCCCTACAATTTTGAAATCATTGTTGTAGACACCGGTTCTACTGACAGGACTAAAGAAATTGCCCTTAAATACACAGATTTAGTATATGATTTTGAATGGATTGATGACTTCAGCGCTGCAAGAAATTTTTCATTAAAAAAAGCATCACACAACTATGTGCTTATTATTGACTGTGACGAATTTCTGACTGATATAGACCTCGAAGGCATTTATCAGGCAATTGAGGAACATCCACGCGGAGTCGGTATGCTGCTTCGCCACAGCTATTATGATTCCCAAGGGATGAAGACCTCCTATCCGGATCGCGTGGAGCGCCTGTTTCACAGACGTTATTATCATTACAACCTTTCAATTCATGAGCAGGTTTCGGACATTAATACAGACAACACTTATTTTGAACGTTACGACATTCCGCTTACCGTAGATCACGTAGGCTACTGCGGCAGCGAAGAAAGTATGCAGCAAAAGCTGGAAAGAAATGTTTCACTGCTTCTAAAAGAGATTGAAAAGCATCCGGATGATCCATATTTTTATTTTCAAATCGGGCAATCTTACAATTCCGTAGATGATTTAGAGAACTCTTATATATATTATAAAAAGGCATTTGAACTTCCAATTAATCCAGAGCAACCCTGGCTTCCGATCATGGCCCAGGCATTTATCCGTTCCATGAACGGTACCGGACGTTCCGAGGAAGCAATTACCTTTTTTGAACCATTATTTGACTTTTTTTCAAATGATTCAGGTATTTTATGCAGCCTTGGCGCTTCATATATGCTGCTTAATCAACCACTTAAGGCTATGCCATTATTTATAAAAGCAATACAGGCTCCCATTGTACGCGAGTCCGGTACAAGCAATTTTATTCCGTTTTATAATATTGGTTTGATAAATGAACTGCTCGGCAATCTGCCTTCCGCAATATCATTCTACCAGAAAGCTGCCGCATATAATTATCCGCACGCAATTGATCGATTGAGGCTTCTGGGGGCACTTAGAGAACAATAAATATATTTCCAATAAAAGCGAAAGGTTTCATGTAATATGCATCCAATATCCGTATGTATAATCGCAAAGAATGAGGAAAATAGAATAGAGAAATGTCTTGCTTCAATCAAACCGTACGATTTTGAGATTATTGTTGTGGATACCGGTTCCAGCGATAATACTAAAGAAATTGCCACAAAATACGCCGATAAGGTCCTTGATTTTGAATGGTGCGATGATTTTAGCGCTGCAAGAAATTTTTCCCTGCGTGCGGCGTCCAATAACTGGATTTTTATGCTCGATTGTGACGAATGGATTAAAACAATTGATGTGGAAGAGCTTAACTATTTCCGTAAGCATTTATCCGACAGCGTAGGTTCTGTATCAAGAGAAAATATTGTAACACAAAACGGAGTTCCTACCATCAATAATACGGACAATACAGAACGTTTTTTCGATAGACGTCTTTTTCATTATACCGGGATAATTCACGAGCAGCTCACGCCAAAACGCGGCAGTGAAATTTCGGCTTATTTATTGCAGACAACTATCATGCATACCGGATATGATATGAATGATGAAGAACGCAAGACTAAGTATAGCCGTAATTTCACCCTTTTGAAAAAGCAACTTGATACGGAACCTGATAATCCATATCTCTATTATCAGTTAGGAAAAAGCTGTGAAATCATTGAAGACTTTGCTAATGCCTGTGAATATTACAGTAAGGGGCTTTCTTTTGATTTAGACCCTGAACTGGCATATGTACAAGCTATGGTAGTTTCATACGGAAATGCCCTTCTTCGCACCGGACGGCATGAAGAAGCTCTGGGCTTTGAAGGTATTTATGACGCTTTTTCGCCTTCAGCAGACTTCGTTTACCTTATGGGCAATATATACAAGCAGAACCAGATGTACGAACAGGCCTTTGCACAATATCAGAAAGCTATTGGTATGCCATTATGCAAGCAAGAAGGTGCAAACAGCTTCCTTCCTGTTTATCAGACCGGAGAAATCTGCGAAATTCTCGGTGATATTCCTACTGCAATATCATGCTATAAGCAATGCGGCGAGTTTGCGCCTGCAAAAAAGCGACTGAAAATTCTGAATGGGTAACTCATGCATCTAAGCAAATACCGATTTATCCAAATTCCATTTCAATCATTGCACAGAAATTCTCCATTTCACGACACATTCTATCAAAATAAGTCTGCACATCAACCCCATTGGATAATCCTATATATAAATCCATTAACGCTTCTTTCAATGTATTGGCAAACACCGGTAAATCCGGATTTTCCAAAACATCATACAGTTCAAGGAACATACGCTCCATCTTACCTATAATCTCTATAGCATACGGATATACTTCCAATGGGCGTTCGTCAGGTCTTTTCATTACCGGCATCAGATTCTTAATTTCTTCATAATTATTCAATAAATCATTTACCAAGGGTAATATCAAGGCCTCAGAATTGTTTTCAAATGCAAATGTACTAACATCTGCATTAACGGTGATTGAATAAAGCACACATGAATTCAAAATGTTTTTCTTGGCATAACTAAACAATCCGGATAAACAATCCCACTCACTATCTTTTATTGTATACAAAAAAACTTTCCCACCAATCCTAATTTTGGAAACTATGTCACATATTGTTATCATCTCATTACATACGTCCAATGAAACAATCGCTGCATGACACGACTTATTGAGCAGAGCAGAAAAAACATTAGGCTTGGCCGGCAGCGATACAAGCACATTGTCCATTTGTAAAAATCCCATAAACTCACGGAACAAATATACTGCCTCACTCTCCTCTTCCATCCCAAAAGATATAACATTTTTAACCTGAGAGCTTGACAAAAGCATTGGATACATTTCCATAAAAATCAGAATATAACAGGCAAAATATTGACTATCCCCACAAACAAGCTGTAATTTGTCCGCAAAATGACAAGCACGTTCCCAGATTGTTTCTTTAGTCATATGGTAAGTTACGACTAACGGCCTTGCTGTTATGTTGGAATAATCATCAATCTCCGGTTTTTTCATGATAACAAAAGGGTTGTTGTCATTTTCATTATTTACTAATATTTTATCATCACAAATTTCAATTTTCATCTTAATAACCACGCCTTTCATTCTAATTCATTGAGCGCAAACAGCATATGAAGCCGTTCTACTATTCTGTCGTAGTCATAATATTCTGCAACGTATTTTCTCATATCATAAAAGTTATGTTCAAGATATTTCTTGTTATCACACAACTCTGACAATGCTTTAGAATAAGCCGGAATATCACTAAATGTATCTACTACTTTTCCAAGTCTGCCATTATCAGTTATATCTAAAGCCGCGTCAATATTGGTTGTGATCACCGTACAGCCAAAACCTGCTGCTTCTGCAAATACATTGGGTAATCCCCCTTCCATATAAGATGTCAGGGCAAATATTTTTGCTTTCCTATAGTATTCGCACAATGCTTCCCTATCGTCAATCTGCCCCGTCATGCATATATGCCTGGCAATCTCTGGAAATTCATTACAGAACTTATTATAAATATCCTGAAATTCTGCTGTAACGGAACCAACCATAACTAAATCCCAAGGTTCCTTAAAATATGGAAATGACATTGCATACGCATATAAGAGTACATGTGAATTTTTTTGATAGCTACCAATTCTGCCCACTGTAAGTATAATATTCTCTTTTTCCTCATATCTAGCTTCCACCATTGAAGGATAAAACGGATAGTAAATACCATTTGGAATATACTCTATACATCTACGCCACTTACTGTAAATAAAATACTGTAACCTATGTGATTCACAACTTATGATATCTATCTTTTTCAAAAACTCTGAGTATTCTTCATCATCCAGCGGAAGCGCATTCATCCAACCGGAATTTGCATCCAGTTTAAGATAAATTAAACCATTGGGATTCAAATTCTTATACACGCGCACAAGCTCTATATATTCAAGCCTTGCTCCAAATAAAAAAAGCAGGTCTATATTTGTATAATTCGATTCTACATATCTGACTGCTTCCTGTATATGTGTCAATCCCCTATTATCAGGCAAAAGAAAAAATGTAATACCGTTAAAATAATTCAAATAAGGATATTCACCGTTCTTTTGTGTCAATATTGTCATACTGCTTCCAAAATGTCTATAGCATACATAAGGAATCATAATGCGGTCTTTCATTAACTGTACATTTTCCAATGGGTATGCAGGAATAACACAGATATTACATCTTTTCATAAACAAATACCCCTAACCGTTTAATCATTTTTGCGTTCTCATTAATTAATATATATTATATCGGCATAAATCTCTTCCGGCTTTAAACATACTCTAATAATCAATTATCAGCATTTGCTCTATTCAATGTAAAAAAACTTTGATATACTATCTATATGCGTGATGTCTAATAAATCGTAGAATTATAACCTACATTATCAATTATATCATAATAATTTCAAAGGAGAGCTTATATGGTTCCTATTTCCGTATGTATTATAACAAAAAACGAGGCTGAACATTTGGATAAATGCTTAAATTCACTTAAACCTTATCCTTTTGAAATAGTTGTTGTGGATACCGGCTCTAGTGACAATTCCAAGGAGATTGCGCTAAAATATACAGATAAAGTCTATGACTTTGAGTGGATAAACGATTTCAGCGCTGCAAGAAACTTTTCTATCAGCCGCGCCTCCCATAACATGATTCTTGTTCTGGACACCGACGAACTTATAGTAGAGCTTGATTTGGATAAACTGGAGCAGTTAATAGAGGAAAACCCTAAAAGCGTGGGACTTATCAAGCGCCTGGACTATTTTGAGATCGATGATGAAAGACATTGTCAGACATCCATAATAGACCGCATTTTTAACCGGAAATACTACCATTACGAAAGACCTATCCACGAAATAATAGTTCCGATTGTTAATATTTCAACAACTACTTACGACGCTCCGATAATAGCTGACCATTTCGGATATGTAGGAACCAAGGATAAATTAAATGAAAAAGCCATGCGTGATATCAATCTTTTGATACCGGAGATAGAAAAAAATCCAAATGAACCATATTACTATTTCCAAATGGCACAAAGCTACCTTGTAATGCGAGAGCACGAGCAAGCCCTTAAGTATTTTAAAATGGCAATAGAGCGCAATCCCGCTCCTGAAGAAGACTATACCCGGATATTGGTATGTAACTATGGAAACATGCTTCTAGATATTGAAAATGCTAAGGAAGCCCAATCGCTGCTTTCATACTATAAGTATTATGAAAATAATGCTGATTATCTATGTATGATCGGCGTTCTATATATCCAATTAAACCAGCATCTAAAGGCATTACCGGAATTTATCAAAGCGATCAACGCGCCTACGCGTGATTCGGTGGAATCCAGAGTTATTTCATATTATATCGGTTATATATATGAAGTCTTTGGACAAATAGATATTGCAAGACAGCACTACCAGAAATGCGGTGAGTTTGAGCCGGCATTAGAGGCGCTACAGAGAATAAATTAAGCTTCGCTTAATACGAGATTTGCTTCGAAAACTCGAAAAAAGAGCCGTTCCGATTGGAACGGCTCTTGGTAGTTTTACTACAATGTTCTTTAACTTTCAAGCAATTAGCCCAGTAAGGACAGTGCCAACTGATTTGACTGATTTGCCTGTGATAAC
>JAAUZJ010000040.1 GCA_014804695.1 Lachnospiraceae bacterium | reverse complement strand
CCTACCATAAGGCAATCGATTTTGAAATATTTTTTTTCAGCAAATCTTTCGATTTTCAGCGTATTATAATACATAACAATACCCCTAAAATATATTTGCGGATAATCCCAAATTATCCTTTATAATTTCTATTTATATTATAATCATATCTTGCATGTTATTTCAACAAATTATTACATTTTTATTGCTTTAAAATTGAAACTACAGTAATATGTGTATGTGAATAAATTTAAAGTTGATGATTTTCTTGACGCAGAAATAGATAAATACTAAAAAAAGACTTAAGACGAAAGACAGAGAATTTTCAATAGAATGTTGTAGGTGTGGTTATGTTGGTGAATATCATCACCGTCAATGTAGTAAAAAATGGGACGAAGTTACATTAGTGGAGTTTTCAAATGATAACAAAAAAATAGTGACTTTCTTTGATTTAAGAAAAACAGCGAGATTACTTAGAAAAGTGTAAATATTTTATTTAATGCTGCTATTAATGTTCAGTTTTAAAGGAATATAGGGAGAAAAACAAAATGAATGATACCAATAAATGTGAATATTATTATAGACTGTGGGAGTATCACGCAAATCTTTTGTGGAATAAAGTACAAAGTACGGTCGTAATACTTGTTGGAATATATACAGGATGGTTTATATTATTCAAATTATTCATGGATGATAATAAATATGATTATTTGTACTTTATACTTGCAGAGATTTTGAATATATTTGGAATCATAATATGTTATAATTTCTCGCTTTGGGCTAAAAGAGATATGGATATACAGAAACATTATGAAGAAAAATTACCAAATATATTTGGAGAAATAAAAAATGATAGAGTTGATAAAAAAACAAGAGGAAAGTATATATTCAAACGGCTAATGAATATATGTATTGGGTCTTGCTTTTTATTATTTGTATTTTCTATTATATGTTTTTGTACCAAATAAGGTAGATGAAAGTTAAATTTCAGATAGTACTATGGGAGAAAATAAATGAGTAATTCTAATATATTAGTTATAGGAATGGATTTGATTTATATCATATATAAATAACGAATTATTTAAATTTTATCGTTTTTCTGAAAAACTTACAAAATCAACATAGGTAACAAAATGAAGATATTTGGACATAAGTAATTCTTTTGTGAAATGTTTTATTAATGTGGCTTCAGAAAACCAGAGTTTTATTGATTGCGAGAAAGAAACAGAAGAGACTCAAACAGAAATAATTGTAACTATGATTTTGACTTTTTGGTTCTGTCCTTGTCTGTATTTTACATGGATTTTTACTGCTGTCAAATGTGACTGACCGTAAAATTTCCTCTTACAGATTCCTGACAGAAAGTCGATCCCCAAAATAGTTCTCTAGCTGGGAATGGATTTGGCCCCAGTCCCGACGATGGCTTGTCCTCTTCGAGATATCCAGCATCCCCAACAGCATCATTAACAGGCTGTCATTCGTCGGAAATAAGGTCTTGGATTTGTCACTTTCCGAAGCTGACGAATTAAACCTTCTATAGCATTTGTCGTGTAAATAAGCCGCCTGACAGCCTTTGGATAGAAAACATGAGTCCATTGGAATACCAACGAAGTCTTGGATTGGCAGTCTTATTTGTCCAAGAAATCGTCCGTTTAATTCAGCATCATAATAAATATTCAAGTATCAAAAATATATCACGCCCCACATCAAAAGCCGGAAAGTCCGCTGTTTATGAGACTTCATGGTTTTCTATTTACATTTGAACTCTTTTTCTGGTTCTATGTAAATCATAAATTTCATTGTTTTTATTGTTTTTCTTTGGCTCCTTTTAGTCCAAATCTTGCTCACCTATAGCCCGACTTAGTTCAAAATCAGCTCAAGAGTCTTGTTTGTCAAACTACATCCAACATAATTTTTACGTAATCATATGTAAAATTACTCAAGTTATTGCTTTGTTGTTTAACCAATTTTGCCTAAGCATTCTTATTATTTATTTTTGTGATGCTTAACTTATATTTGCCTTTGCTGTAATAAACCATTCGCACGCAAATTATTAATACGTGTCAATCATATCCTCAGATCTTCTTCGGTAATACAGTTACTTTGCATATTTACTTGGCTGGTATGGCGTTAATGGCAGCTGCCAACTCTCTTTGCGGATTTTTAATATGTCCGCGTTTTTTAAAGACGGATTGCAAAATGTCGGTACAAGATCCATTGTTCATGGTTGTTAAAATATCTAACCAAAGACGAGCGCGAGAAGTTCCGACATAGTATATCAGAGAATTTTCCTCCTCAAAAATATCGGCGGTTACATCTGCTAAAATAACAGCATCTGCTTCGAGACCTTTAAATTTTCTGCAAGTGGAAAAACGATACTTGTTTCTATACAAGCTATTAGAAACAACATCGCTCAATATGCTTGTGTTTTCCGTTTTGCAAGTGAGAATAACTATATCTTTGATTCCCTGTCCCATTAACGTATCAATAATAAAACTGAGTTTTTCCCGTACCTTTTCATCAGACTCACAAAAATGGAGTTTGGCAGGTACACCTTTGACACATCCGTCTATTAATTTCGGCTTACGCTCAGTAATCGGTGCCAAAGAAGTTGTTGCAATATTTTCCGTATTTCTGCAGTTACGATAAAGCGTCAGTTTACAATCAGCTTCACTGATGTACTTGGGAATTTTACGCGATTGTACCAATTGGAGCTTGTCATAAAAAATATAGAAACTTGCATTATCTGGTTTAATGTCGGTGATTATACTTTTCATTATCTCAATAATACCAGTCTCTTCTACACCATCCATTCCGAAGTCCTGCCCCTCGTCGATGACTACATGCATATAAGGGAAATTATCAAAAACATACATATCCTCCAATGCGGATTTCAATTTTTCATAATTCGGAATAGTTGTATTACAAAGTTTACACGCCAATCCGGAGATTGTATAGTAATCGACATTTTCATGAGCATAATTTTCGGCAAGATAATTTTTCAGTTGCACATTGTAACAGAGAAAAAGTACCTTTTCTCCCGCCGTTGCATGTCTTTGCGCCTTTTCAACGGCAATCATTGTTTTTCCTGTTCCGGCGGCGCCGTTAATAACCGCAGTCTTTTGTTCTGATAAAAAGTTCAGTATACCAGATTGCTCTTCCAAAAGACGATGGAATACTATTTTTTTGAGATCAGACTCAAAAGTCACCGATGGAAAGACATTAAATTGCGGACACAATATTTCTCTTAATATGCGGTTGACTTCCGATTCATTAAGTTTCGTCTCCTTTTTGCTGGGTAGCTCCAAAGAAAATATTTTTTCGAGATATGATTGCGGGACTGATAAAGCTTCTTTGGTCATAATCAACACCTTATCCGAATCAGTCGGAAGTGTCATTCCCCTGACATCTGCTTCAGTTATCGAAGGAAACCATACCGCGTGAAGAAATTTGCATTTTCCCAAAATTGATGAGAACCGGTGATTTTCAAAATATTTTATTAGCTTCCACTTGTTGGATGAGGCTTGATTGAATGGACCGCCGTTATGCATAGGCTCTCCGTTTCCATACAACCAATATCCGTTTTCATAACGAACTTGTCCTGCTTTGGCTTCAAGACAAAGGATTCCCAATCGTTTGTTGAAAATAACAAAGTCGATTTCACTCTCGTGAAATGTATTATCAACTACCGTTGTTATTTTCAAAGAATGGAAAACATAATATTCATCAGATAGTTTTTCAAGTGCCGTAAACATCACTCCTTCCAAACTGGCAGGAGTAAACGAATGCGGTCGATTGGGAATCATAATTGCCATAATTAAGCCTCCGATATAGCTTCTATAATTTCATCGACAGTTAATCTGGTTGCAGTTCCACAGAAGCAAATCCAGCCACCGTTTTGGATAATCGGTATTATATCTTCATTTTCTGCAAAAAGGAAAACTGTCTTTGACTGTTTCCAAATCAAATCGCAGGTATACTCTTCTTGCGTTGCAGTATCGATTATCGTTCCGTTCATAACAGGCTTTTCCTTATTTGCAAACAAATCGGATTTAGTTATAAGAGAACTCAACAATTCGATTTCCACATCATCAGTTGCCCATCCCAAAAGATTATTCCAAATATCCGCATATGAACTGTCTCTCAAATCTGTTCCGCCGCCATTATAAACAAGGACAGATTGGGGGGTATCAGGTAAGACAGAAACTTTGACAGGGGACGTAGTTCCTTCATAAGCACCTTGGAAGAATCCAAGATTCGGATTTTCAAATGTCCCAACCACAACACCTCGATCTAAGAAAGAATTGAATTCTTCACAGCTGGTTTCCGGAATGAGAGCACAAGAATAACAAGCCGCCAAATTTAAAGAATCGCGACCTTGGCCTTGACTTAAACTGCAGACAGGATCATTGGAACATGTCCTTGCGTTTTCAATAGCCCTATTGAATATTTTTGGGAATGTATCGGCTCTCCCTTGACGAACTAAACCGCCAAGAGTTCCTTCCGAATCACCACAGGCAGTATAAATCAGAACGCCAGACATTTCTTTTCCATCTGCTGTCTCACTGCAGTAAATTCGCTCTTTCAGTGAAGCAATCCCATAACCGCATTCAAAGCTCAATTGCTTTATCAGCAAATGAGATATTGTATGTAACAGCAAAAATTTACTTGTGATTTCGCGCGGATGATTCTCCCCTATAAATGATTTTTTGTAATTTTCATTTAAGACGGCAACACGCTCGGCAAGCGCCTGATTCTCAGTTCTCCATCTGTCGATTGCAGAATTGTCAAATTCGATAAATATTCCTTCTCCGCGAACATCATATGCAGGATACCAATTAGTAGAAGGCTCTTTTACAGGGACAATTACGCCTTGCGCCCCCGGTTCATCGGTCGAGTCAACCGGTTTCAAGCGCGTAAATCCTATTAAAGCCTGTACTTCCCTAACTTTATGAATTAAAGAAATGCTTTTTAGGCATGGAATATTATATTCCGATATATTCACTCCTTCACGAAGGAAATCACCGTAATCTTCAGCCTCAACTACCGTTTCTCCTGTAATTGCTTCGTATTCCTCTGCACGATATTTTACACTTGCGGTACTATACTCCTCATCTTCTGGTGAAGCATTTTTTCTTTTCAAAACACCTGCAACTTTTTCAAGAGGGATTGCTATTTCTTGAGCAATTTTCTGCGCATATGTTTGCGTTTGTGTATTTTTCAGAAGTTCAATTGTTTCCGCAGGCAAACCAGGGGTTCCGATAAGAGCCGCAAGAGTACTTTTGTATTCAGCATAAGCCGAGCTGTCCTGTATTTTTGTCGTTACAATATTTGAATACGGCGGAATAACAAGAGAACTTTCGGTTACAGGAAAATAAACAGAGGAACTTCCTCGCTGCAATACTTTTGGGTATTCGGGATGTTTACAGCTTTCGGTTCTATGTTTCCACGGATGGTTACCCATGCAACGAAAATCATATCTGTAATTTGTTTTTTTGTCGAGTTCAAGAAACTTATCTGGATCGAATGCGCCTCGAAGCGATGCTGTGGCACCGCAAGTGAGGCATTTTAAAGTTAATCCTTCAAGACCTTCCGAAGCACTTGAAGATGTTGTGATTGTAAGCTCAGGTTTGTTGCAAATAGGCTTGCCTTCGCCAAAACTTTGGCAATGAACCCATTTCACCCATGGAAAGTCATCTATATGACCATCTTGACAAGCGGTGATAATACGTGCTACCACAAGCTCTTGGAAGCACTTTGGGCACTTCATCGTTTGAATCATATGAGGATCTTCTTCGGCTTTTTGGGGATTTTTTACGCGATATTCCTTTACCCATTCTCCTATAGGTTTAAAGCGTCTGCAACTCGGACAAAAATACCATTCTGGAAAACGAACATACGAAATGCCGTCTGCATATTTTGCATCTTCTTTATCTCCCGGCTTGCCGAAATAATCTACATGAAGAATTTTTTCCAAACGCTCATCATGTATTTGCGTAACACTGCCACCCCAATACTCAGGAGCAGCGGTCATCAAAGTTCTGTCTCTGAAATCGACCATAGCACCCACACCATATTGCAGTACTGACTGAGAGGCACGAATTGAGTATGCTATTTTGTTTTTTAAGCGACTTTTAGCCTTTGGAATTTCAACGCCCATTTTAATCCTCCCACACAACAATATTTCCCGCTACAGTTGTATCTACATTTCTCATAGATGTCATAGCATCAAACCCATTGCGGTCATCTGTACCAAAAGCCTTCAACAGTCTGCCGTGCTCCGCATCGGGGCGCCGTACCATGTACTTTTCTCCATATGAAAAGTGTTCGGCATCATACACGGATGCACACTCCTCCCAATCTCGGAAGAACGCATCTATTTCATCGGCAATATCGGCACCATCATTTAACATATCGGGGTTCAGCCGTTTGGTAATGCTGATGCTTCGAGCAACAATATATGTTTTTAATTCTTCAATTACATCTGCATACTGCTCCGTTGTAAATTTCGATGCATCCTTTTCAGAACTCAAAGACGGCTCAGCGTTACGAATCATTGCAACAAGCAGCGCCTTTAAAGACCGGTCTCTCGCAGGTTTGGAGAACGGGGTAGCACCCGTAGGTTCAACATAACGGTAGAAAGACTCATGATATTGTTTAAACTGCTCAAAATGAGAACGATCGCGGCTTTTTGAAGCATCATACATCGTAAATGCAACGCCGGGGAAAGAGCGACCAACGCGGCTCGACGCCTGAATGTACTCACTTGTTAATTTCGGCTGCCCGACAAGAAGCATTACATTCAATCGAGCGACATCAATGCCTACAGAAATCATATTTGTCGCAAGCAGCAAGTGCGATACCTTATTGTAATTTTCAGGAGAGTATTGATTTTTTTCAAGTTTATCAAGTGTCTCATTCAGTTCGGTGGTGGACGCACGACTGGTCAACTCATCGGGAGAATAGAACTTTCTCGCATTTTGCTTTGTCCCCAATCTCTGCGCCTGACGGGTGATAGCATCTTTGATATCGTCTTCTGCTAAGGTTCTGCATTTTCCGAGGTCTCGTAAACTGCCAAAGTATGTAGTCAGCGTCCAGAATTTATCCTTGATTTTATCTGGCAAAGACATTCTGTGAATACATTGCATTAATGAGGAAATGGAACGGATTTCCATCATTGCCTTAGTCTTGCCGGAAGACATCAAACCAACATACAATCTTCCGTATTTGCCGTTTTTATAGTCGATGGTTGCTTCTCTGGCAAAGTACGAGTCATCAGCGTCAAGACCGGGAGACGGGAACTGAGCCACATTCCTATTATAAAGTGCGGCACATTGTTCCTTGGCGCGCCGTATGGTTGCGGTTGAAGCGACTATCTTGGGACGAACGCCTTTTTTTTGACACAAATAATCAATTGCTGTTTCAAACATCGCAACCATCGTTCCAAGAGGCCCCGAAATCAAATGTAATTCGTCCTGAATGATAAGCTCTGGGGCACGATTTACAGAGCCTACCGCAAAGAAAGAGCCAACCTCTTTTTTCCACGCCATCATTGCAAACTTATCTACGGTTCCGAACAACAACGTGGGGGGCGTAGAGTACAACTCTTCATCGACAATTTGAATAGGCAATTTATGATCGCAAAAACAACATGTTTGATTGGTGCATTTCAAATAGAAATGCCGGTGCACATCCATTTGATAGCCCCAATCACCGACAATATGACCATCAATAATTTCCTGCGTGAGTTTTGTCCCACACCAAGGACATTTCAGTAGCTGGAACTTATTGTACTTGTCTTTTTTGTATTTTAAATTTTTGATGTTGACACGAGCAAGTTCTTCCAAACACTCTTTTGCTGCAAACTCATCGCCTTGATTGCGATTGGGTGTATGATTGCCGCCGATCCATAATCCGATAGTAATTCTTTCGCTGCCGAGATTATAAGCATGGTACTTTGCATTCCTGCCTTTTGCGGAGTCATTTCGAATATATTCACAGGCGCAAATCAATGTCGCGGCACGAGTGAACTGTTGTGCCGCAAGCAGACGGAGTGTATATCGCATAATCACAGCAGTACCACCCGAAATTTCCTTATGTACCAATCTTCTGTGAAAAATCGTGAATGCCGTTAAGCCGAGATATGCTTCCGTTTTACCACCACCCGTAGGAAACCAAATCAAATCTACGATATCTCTCTCGGGATTATCGTCTTCGGGAGTATCAAGTGTTATGGATTTAACGCTCATAAGCAAAAAAGCAAGCTGGAACGGTCTCCAAGCGGGATCTTTGAAATCAGGATTCAATTCGAGCATTATTGGTTCTGCATTGTCATACTCCAAATCTTCAAGAATTTCATCCAACTGTTCATCTCCGTCATATCTATCCTTATTGGACAGCTCAGATTGTATCAACAGATGAATTCTCTGCATATACATAGCCCGATTGGCAAGGACAAAAGAATCCCACGCCAACGCATCAGATTCCAGAATAGAAATACCGCTGACCATTCTTTCATAGGAAATACGGCATTGATCTATATGCAATATCGCGGTCTTTTGCATTACAGTATCGGTGAAGGTTTGCTGCGAAAGTTCGTCTATCCAATCCTTATATTCAGAAACAAAAGTACGCAATCCAGACAAAATATCTTCTTTACTATGTTCACCCAAATCGGATAGTTGTTTCATAGACAAAACAAATGGCGGGACTTTACTTTTTTCTTTATCCAAATCAAAATCCATCGACGGGACTTCGGTTTGAGGGAAAAATTCATTTTCAAGCCACCCGGTACCGTCATCAGTAATCTCCCATATGGTTGATGTGCCAAGACCATATCCGTATACTTTCTTCTTGCGATAAAGTAAACGGTTTGACAGTTCTTCGGAATCATCATTTCCATATTGAGAATAAGCCGATGTATCGGCAAAAACAAAATCATTATTCTCGCTGGTTATTCGAAGTTTTGGCTGAAAATAACACTCTTTTGGATTAACGGTATTTGATTCATTTTCTCGAGGATTGACAAGCATAACCGTAACAGAATACACATCATCTTTTATTATTCTGCGTATTGCTGTTAATTTGACGTGAATACCATCTATTTCAACATCAATATCGCTGTAATTTTTCCCTTCAAAATTAAGTGTAATTTCTGCAGTGTGAGGTTGACGCACATATCCAGAATGAAATTGATCGTACAAACGATACATTCCGTTGATAATCCAAGGTTTCTCGCTTTCGGGCAAAATATCCCTTTCATATAAGTCTTTTATGTCTTTTATCTTGTATGCAGATACCAATCTGAGACATTTATATTGAGCGTCATACTTTAGATAGCGGCTTACTTCTGTGGGAACAACATAGCTATCAGGCAAGTACACAGGAACAGGATAAGCGCAGTCTTCCATTTTGCTGTTATTGTATGTAGCAAACGAAAAGCTGAAAATGAGATTGTTACAGTTGCCTTTGGCAAAAAATGAATATCCCATTGAAGATGGCAGATTCTGCATTGCAAGCCCAATTTGCTCGTCAAGAGAGTCTTCTTCAGAATCTGAATCGGTTTCTACAATGCCAGCGCTTTTTTTCTTAGGTTGTTTTGTATCTTCATCAACGGCAATCGCTCCGTTTTCCGTCACAACTTCGTCGTCTGTTGCATCGTCATTGTCCCTTACTATACGGAGCTTTTGCGGAAACAAAATGCCAATGGAATACCTTACATTGGGAGAACTTGATATTAATTCATGTTCCGCATCAGGGATGCACACCTCTGATCCGGGACCGAGAAGTTCATTCTTTACACGTTCCACATATTCTTTTCGGGCACCTATATATTCATTGCTCATATTATGCTCCTTAATTTACGGTTATCGGTCGGTTAACCATATTTATGGGTGCTTTCTTCTCTTCAACAAGTGTAATAGTTTCGATTTGCACCAGAACTGATATATCATCAATATTTTCTAAAACGACTTTGGCCATATCATCCTCAGTGGACAACTTACCACCAAATTTGCTGATAATCGTTTTTGCAATAAGCTTCAATATTCCTACACGTGTGCTTCTAATTTTATCGCATGCAAGGCAAAAAGAATTAGGATCAGCCAGCATGTCGGCATCTTGGGTCATTTTGGCAATAGCAATAAATGTTTCAACTTCCTGCGGCCCCACTATATATGAATCTTCCGCAAGCCAGCTTTGTATAGTGACCTCATGTTTTTTTGAACCATACGTTCCCAGACGCTTGGACAGTTCTTTGAATGACAGATTATTATCCTTACGGTATTTTCTCAGTACTTCTTTCCAATAACGTGCTTTTAAATATGCCATCTGAACATTCTCACTGGCGGTTTTATATTCGTCAATATATTTGTCCATTAAGGTGGTGACAATATCTTTTGTTTCATTGTTATTGGACTTGAAAATCAATGTATCACCAGGTGATAATTTATCCACAGAAACTTCTACAACCTCTTCCTTAACTCTGTCAAATACATATGCTTTGTACTTCTTTGTAAAAAAGATACTTTCTCCGTCTGCACAAGTGGCTATATACGATATTTCCGTTGTACTGCACTGCACTCCGGATCTAATATTCAATATATCCAACGGTTTGGTTTCAGATATTCTGTTTATGTATTCTTCAACATCAAAAGCCGAATTGACGACCTCTGATACTTCTTCCTCTGTTGCACCATCTGAATATTCTTCCAAAAGATTATCAATTTGATCAACAGGAACTTTGGCGCAGGTATTTAATTTTTGTTCAATTTTTGCGGCAAGTCTCTTTTTGTATCTAAAGATGTTTTCCTCTGCTGTGCTTACAATAACATATATTGTCGAGGAGGCTCTACAACGAAACGGATCGAATTTTTTACCCCCGAATGTGCCAATTGCTATAATCGCATCATATTGCTGCGAACAGTTGAATTTATTTGCAGTCGAGATGTACAGTTGAGCTGTATCATCAAAATAGTCCAAAATGTTCATATTATAAAGAATATTGGCATAATAGGCTTTCGGTACAATTATAGCCACCTTCTGATTGCAGTGGTTTGAGAGCAGATTCAATAACTCTTTCTCTTTTGGAGAAAAAGTAAGCAATTGAGTGTATCCATCTTCCAGAAACCTCACAATGGCCATTGCAGCATCTTTTGTTTCACCGCCAAATGCAGAAATCATCTCTGTAAGGCGCAAAATTCTTTGTAAAGGGGACTCTACTTCCAAGGTTCCGGATTCAACCAATTCTTCCATCAACTTAAAAGGGAATACCGCTGTTATCATTAGATTTATAACAGACTGTGCAAGAGGAACGAAATCTTCAGCCTCTTTGTATCCCGAATGGCGCGTAAGCGACAATTCGCTCTGCACCCTTTTATACATATCCCAGTTGTAATCAAAAGTTTTAACTGGTATAGCTATGGTTTCATGGTTAACAATTGCTTTAACCTGTTTATCCAGTTCCTCGGTATACGGGTTCTCTTCGATGATTGGAAATGAGGCATTCCGAAGATATTCAGTAGTACAGGCAAAAACGGAGGCATCTTCAACCTCATCTAACAGAGTTTCTCCTTCCTCCGCAGAGATGTTATAGGATATAAAAACATATTTCAATTTTCGCCTTTTCATCATTTCCGATACTTCTGTTCTTGCGCGAGAAATAGCGTTAAAACCTATAATTGATACGCCAATCACATCGTTAATCCAAGCCCTGTTTCCTTGCCAAGTCCCCGTAACTATACTTCTTGCGTTAGAGATGTTGTTCGTGATCTTGACTGCAGGTTCGATTTTTCCAGGGTTGCCCCCATATTGGTACTCTTCATTTTCTGAGCAATAAGAAATGGGTATTATTTCGGTCATTTTAATCCGCTTTTCGTCATAACATATTTCCAAACTATCAATTATTTTTTCAGAATGGTCGCGATTCATAACTATAACCGAGGATTTTTCTGTAAATGCAGGAATTTCGTCAATATTCATTTCGAATACTGATGAAAGAAAATCGTTTCTTTTCTTATTATCGTTTCTGATTCCGCGAGCATCAAGATTTTTTCCTTGACCATTGTAAGGAGAAATTCCGTTCCAACAATTCTCTTTGACATAGTCCCGTCCCGATTCAATTCGCCCTTGACGTTTTCTCTCTGAATACAAAATCGCTCTGCGAAAAGTTTCGTTGGGCCAAGTTATGATACCCTCAAATTTGCAGCGATTTTTTTTGTAAAGTACCATATCTCCAGTGTTAAGTGACAATACAAAATCTTCCGCATTATCTTGATTATATATTATATTGCTGAGCGCCGTGAACAGGATAGTAATTATATCAAAGCAAACAGAACCAGTATGCAGCGATATGGCTACATTGTGCTTTTTTTCAAAATTGCTCGCCAAAAAATCTGCATAGTTTTGAACCAGCAGTTCTTTGGAAATAATATGACCGTTAAAGTACAAGTCACACTTGTCGATGAGTTTTTTCATGCTGTCATATGCTCCGAGCATAATCGAATCCCCCGTTGCTTATGTAAAAAAGTGCAGGTTACTTAACCTGCGTCTTATATTGTTCCAAGAAGATTAAAGCACTCGAACATAAATTCCGCCATCGTTTCAATAACAGGTATTGTAACGGAATTTCCAAATTGCTTGTATTTTTGACAATCAGATATACCTTCTGGAAAACTGAAGGTATCAATCCCATCTTCAATAAAAGCATATCCTATAAAACCTTGTAATTTTCCCCATTCCCGCGGAGTCATCACTCTGATACCCTTCGCGTTAAGAGGAGTGGTTTTAGTGGAAATCACCATGTCGGCAATGCCGGCCTGTGGGTCAAAAATCAGATTTCTTTCCTTTCCCGATCCACCAGTGGCAAGTATTGTATTGGCTAATGGATGCTCAATCCCCGGTTCATTGACCACTCTGTAACCAAACCCATTACCGTTTGCCTTTTGACGTTCTCTGTGTTTTTCCAAAGTCTCAAGATATCCAGATGACATATAATGCCTTGGTTCTGCATGAAATTCAAGAAGATCATTTAAGTCTTCATATATGCGCAAATCATTGTGGTCAGGAAGCAAATTGGGCAACATGCCGATTAGGGCGTCTCCGTAATGGGCTCTGTCGAACGCCATTATATATGTTCTCGGCCTGTTTTGTGGCACCCCAAACCGTTTTGAATTTCGAACGAAGTCCCGTCCATCGTAAACAGGCTGTTCGTTTTCATCATACGACACACCGATTATTTTATATTTAAGGCTCAATTCCAACCTGTTAACGATGGTTCGCATAGTGTTTCCATTATCGTGTCTGATTAAGTTATCTACATTTTCAAGGAAAATCCCCCTCGGTCGGGTTCTTCCTATTATTTCAGCTATATGGTTGAAAATGACACCCTTGGTTTCATCATTAAAGCCTTCTTCAAGCCCCGCCTTACTAAATGTTTGACATGGAAATCCAGCCAACAACACCTCGTACTCTGTTCCTGCAACTTGATCCTTGAATTCTGCGGTTGTTAAATCGTTATATGGGTTTTCATGATACAGATGTTCGTAAGTTATGCAAGCATATCTATCTATTTCAGCGGATAAAACATTCTCGAAATGTCCTGTCATTTCAAATCCTTTTCTTATACCGCCTATACCAGCACATAAATCTATCGTTCTCAATGGCATGTTTGGCATTTCTCCTTGTAAGCCGTTTCTATTATATCGGCGCATTTAACTGTATTCATTTTGATTTCATTTCCCCAAAAGCGAAGCACTTTCCAACCCTCAGATTCGAGCTTCGCTGTTACATGCCGATCGCGTTCCATATTGCGTTCAATTTTACTAATCCAAAACTCTTGGTTAGATTTAAAATCTTTTTTTCGCTCTTCCCAGTTATATCCGTGCCAAAATTCGCTGTCACAAAAAACCGCTATCTTTTTCCCAATAAATGCAATATCAGGATGACCGTATACCTTCGAAGTGTTTTTTCTATATCGTATTCCTCGCTGCCAAAGTTCTTTGCGTAAAAGCAACTCGATCTTAGAATCCTTATTTTTTATCGCTTGCATATTTTTGCGACGTTGCTCTGGAGTATGATTATCCATATTTAATCACCAAAAATATAAAATATGCTGTAAAATAGACTGTCAACAGAGGGCTTTATTTATCTTCATCATTTGGCGTGTATTGTATAATGTCGCTGTAATCGGTGTTTATGTCAGCGCATTTTTTATCTAATACCGTCATAGTTATGGCTCATCCCTTCTTAGCTTGGTCATAAGTATCCAGTGTAAGACCTGCAACTTTGCGCAAATCAACCTTAATCATTTCTTATTAACAAGCAATTCCCAAATTCTATTATATTATACCGTTATGCAGGCATCTCCCGGCTCCTAACTTAAAATCGCATATATTATATAGTTTCTCTCACTTCCTACAAATCATTATTTTATATTATAACATTTTTTTATCAACCTTACAATTTGAAAAATAAAATACCAATACTCGTGTCATTGATGTGATAGTTATTCTTAAGTAATAAAACAAAGCAATCATTGATTTATTACAACAAACGCTTTGTATCTATATAGAACTTATATAATATCAATACAAGCATAGCAAACAGTTATATTGCAATTTCACAATCAAAATCCTGCTTATTCAATATATCACTATCCTTGCTAATCCGGTTTACCTCCGACATCAATTTGATTCCATCATAAAGCCCTTGCTTATAAGCAGTTGCACCATATGCAGCCCCACAGGCATTAGTAGCAGAAATTGCCTTATCAACCACTTTGTTCTGATCTCTGCTCAACCCTGCTTTCTCCAATTCATTTATCGCTTCATCTACTTCTTTCTGTACCGTTTGATACAACTCGTTATCATTTAATACATTTTCTAAGCCTTTATGTATTCTTTCTTCCGCAATTATATCCAGTAAATTCTTCTCTCTTTTTTCCACTTCGTATTACCTCCCGCTTATTTCTCTTATATTGAAATTATAATATGCCGTCATTATGCCGTCAATATAATTTTAGCCGTCATTTCGACGGTATAATAATGTCATATTGGGGGTATCATTATGGTGACTGATATAGCTAAATTTACATTAAGGACGGATGCTGAAATCCTTAAGAAATTCCGTTACGTTGCAGATTATAATGGTCGTTCTGCCAACAGAGAATTGGAAGTTCTTATGAAAAAGCATATTGCCGAATTCGAAAAAGAACATGGTAAAATAATATTTGACTAACATTCCTTATAATACATTTTAAAGGTGGAGCAGTCACCCGCTCCACCCTTATTAGTTGTACACTATCTCTATTAGCACAATTTCCTCTGCCCGCGCTATAATATTATTCATTCTCCGCACCCATTTCATCTGATCGGATGCTTTCAACGCCTCGTCCACTCCCTCAGTTTTCACCATCTGCTCCGTCAAGAAGTCCATTCTCTCCTCCGCCTGCCTCTGTATCTCCAGACAGTGCACCTTCAGTTCGCCCGTCATCAGCAGTCCGCTGTAAACTCCCCTCCGGTGTTCCTTCAGATAATTTCTCCTCTTCAGCCCATACTTGGTCAGAGGCTCCTCCGGTTCCGGATCAGGTATTAAGTTCGGTATTAAATAATCTCCGCATTTTTCATAAGTCAATTTCATTGTCTTTTCCTCTCTTTCCTATAAACTCACATCTTGTTTTCTATGCTGCTTTGTTTCTCTATGCCCATCTTTTTCAACCCCTAAATACTGTCTTATGTTCTTCAGCTGCTTATCCGCATCAGCCGCCTCTTTTTCTGTTGTCTGGTATGTTTTCTTTAACTTTGCCTTTTGTGCTGCCATTGCATCATATTCCGCCTGCATCTTTTCCACATCTAAAGATGCCGTCTTTATCCCATATCTCTTCAGCATATTCTCAGCTCCACCAAACAGAATGATCTGTGTTTCGTGGTTTCGGAAATAGGCATCCTGATCTTTTGCTTTCTCATATCCCCTCTGGTATTTCCTGTTTGCCATGTACTGCTTCGCATATTTAAGGATTTCCGCTTTATTTTTCATTTCATGCTCTAATTCCACCATCTCATTACGGGCAGTTTTAGCTGCCGCATTTCTCTCTGCTATTTTTCGTTCCAGTTCTTCTATGGAACCACCTTCTGCATAACTGGCTGCGGCAATTTTTAAATTCTGTACATCCGCCCAATGCTTTAACGCCCCACTCTCTTGGAACTTCTCTTTATCCGTATCAATCAATGTCCGCTTTGCATCTGGTCTCTTTGGAAAAGGAACTCTCTTTCTTACAATAGAATATTCTTGTTCTTTTACACGTTTTTCAATCCTTTCTCTGATTGCATCTTTTGTATATCCCTCACCGAAATTCTTTACACTCACACGAGTAAAACGGTTCTGTCCTGAAGCAGAAAATGATAAATATTTAAGCGCATCATCTCCAAAAGTTTCACCTTTCACCGCATATCCTTTTGACTGCATCCGACAGATAAAATCGTCAAAGCTGTATGCTTTACGAATAGCATCGTCCATATCTGACTTCATCTGCGCTTTCCATGACTGCCCCTTTTTCTGCTCCTGCCACTCATAATGCGACTTTCCCTTTTGCCCTGACGGAATAATAACCGACAATCCATGTTCCCTGCACAGTTCATCTGACAAATTCCGTATCTGCCTGTATGTACGCTTGCAGTCATTATATTTTTTATGCTCTACATTATCAACTGCACAAAAAATGATATGATTATGACAATGCTCCTTGTCTATATGCGTTGCAATGACATAACTGTATTTATTTTTTAACAGCTTATCCGCAAGCTCTATTCCCACCTGATGCGCCGCATCAAAATCCACTTCCCCCGGAGCAAATGACTGGATCAGGTGGAACGCCTGTTTATCACCCACACCGGAAGATTTTGACAACGCATCCATAAAATCATAATGTGCCGTTTCTATCCCACAGGCAAAAGAATCTACCAAAAT
>JAAUZJ010000039.1 GCA_014804695.1 Lachnospiraceae bacterium | reverse complement strand
TATATGCACAGACGGATAATTATGTGATTTATCAAGATACGGAAATGGAGCTCGGAAGTAAATATGCTATTTAATTCATATATATTTATATTTCTGTTTTTTCCTATATGTTTAATAGGCTATTATGGTTTCATTCATTTTAAGAAAAAAGAGCTGGCTCAGCTTTTTCTGGTTCTAATGTCTTTTTGGTTCTATGGCTATTTTCAGATAAACTATCTGCTTATCATGATACTCAGTATCGCCGGAAATTATGTTTTTCACAAGCTCTTATCGCGCAAGGCGTTAAAGGGAACGCTCATTATTGCGATTGCTGCAAATTTAGGCGTTCTCTTCTATTTCAAATACTTTGACTTTTTTATAACAAACATAAATGCGGTGTTTGGCGCTTCGTTTTTGTTAAGGCATATACTTTTGCCGCTTGGCATCAGTTTCTTTACTTTTCAGCAAATCGGATTTATTGTTGACACTTACCGGGGAGAAATAAAAGACTGCAAGCTGCTTTCATATACGCTTTTTGTCGCATTTTTTCCACAACTTATAGCAGGACCTATCGTAAATCAATCCGAAATGATTCCTCAGTTTGATGATATTACGGAGAAAAAATTTGACTGTGAATCATTCTATAGAGGACTTGTGCTTTTTATATTAGGTTTGTTTAAAAAGGTTATTCTGGCGGATACTTTGGGCGCCGGAGTGGATTATGGCTATTCGCATATAGAGCTTCTTGGACGCATGGATGCAGTTTTGGTGATAGTCTTCTATTCACTGCAGCTTTACTTTGATTTCAGCGGATACTGCGACATGGCAAAAGGGATAGGGGCTATGCTTGGAATTGAGCTGCCGATCAACTTTAACTCACCGTATAAAGCGGCTAATATTGTGGATTTTTGGAAAAGATGGCATATTACGCTGAACCGTTTTTTCACAAAATATGTGTATATACCACTTGGAGGAAACCGCAAGGGAAGTGTGAGAATGTATACGAATCTTCTGATTGTGTTTCTGCTTAGCGGGATTTGGCATGGAGCGGGATGGAATTTCATTGTATGGGGGATGATGCATGGAGTTTTGTATGTAATCACCCGATTATGGCAGAGACGAAACCCTAGCAGTGACAGAATAAAGTCGCAATCCTCGCAAGCCGGATACACAGTGGCTGGAGTAATTACTACTGTGGCGTCGAGAATTGGCTTGTTTATTTATGTTAGTGTAGCATGGGTTTATTTTAGGGCGACGGATTTAGCGCAAGGGAATGAGATGCTTGGAACCGTGCTGCGCGGAGGGCGTGGCGGTTTGTCGAGGGATTTGGCGGCAGAAGTACAATTGGATGAATTCTGGTATGTGCTGAAAGTGCTGCATTTGGATGGGATGGCGTTTAGTCAGTATATTATTATGATAATTATGCTCGTGTTAGGGCTTATGTTTGCCATGATTATGCCCAACGCTTTAGAGGTGGCTCAGAAATCCAAAGGAAAGGTGCTTTCATGTGTGCTGCTTGGAGGTATATTTGTGTGGTGTGTGTTGTCATTTTCACAGGTAAGTACATTTTTGTATTTTAATTTTTAATATATTTTTAGATATTTTACAACGAGGTTTGAATCATGCATAGATATAAGAAAGCAGTTTTAATTACATTATGTACTATCGCTTTATTTCTGCTGGCCATAATGGGTATCGTACTCTACGTGGATCCTTTTTTTCAATACCATGCTCCCCTTGAGAATTTCCCATACCTGGTAGACAACCAGCTCAGCCAGAATCCGGGTATGGCTAAAAATATGCCCTACGACAGTGTGATTCTTGGCTCTTCTATGACTGTGAATTTTAATACTAATTGGTTTGATGAGCAGCTTGGCTTGAACACCATTAAGTTAAGCTACAGCGGAGCGTATCCGAAGGATCAGGCCAATATTATGGATATTATTTTTAAAAGTGACAATGAGGTAAAGGCAGTATTTCTTGGGGTTGACGTTATGACTTATACAGGCGGTGTGGATGAAACCAAATATCCTATACCCGAATATCTGTATGACGATAACTATATAAACGATATTCAGTATATTTTTAATAAGGATGTGTTCCTGAATTATATTTTGCGTCCGCTTGCAGATCCTGATAAGACGGATCTTGCGACTGTATATGCAAGCTGGTGGACTGACGAGTATTATAATAAACAGTGGGTTATGCACAATTATGAACCATCGCAGAAAGTAGAAACCGAAACGCCTGCAGATGCGTATATTGAGAATCTGGAATTGAATCTGGATACTAATATCTGTCCATACATTGAGAATAATACGGATACTACATTTTATATATTTTTTCCGCCATACAGCATTTTGTACTGGAATGATGTGATCTGTGAAAAGCATCTTGAGGCTACGTTGGCGGAATATCAGTATATTGCAGACAGGATGCTTGCATACGATAATGTCAGGCTCTTTTTCTTCCCAGATCAGGAATGGATAGTGACTGACCTTAATAATTATGCGGACTATACCCATTATCATAAAGACATTAATCATTATATGACTGAGTGCTTTGCAGACGGTACTTGTGAGATAAGCTCCGGGGAAGAAATGAAGCAGGCGCTTGAGGATGTGCGCCTGCTCATTGATAGGTTTGATTTTGATGAATTATTTTCTCATGAATATTAATCTGCCGATTTAGTTTGCAATATACACTCTATGAAGCGGTTTGCAAGTAGTTTCCTGCCTTCGTCATTAAAGTGAATATAGTCTGTCATGTAATCACGATAATTGTCTTCGTTGATAGAGCCATAGAAATTATCAATCCATGAAACGCTGCAGTCACCGGTTACATCCAGTTCTTTTTGAAGATAATGACTGATAGTTCCATGTCCTAAATCTGACCTGTCACCGTTCTGGAAGTTACCCTCTTCATTAATGCTGAAACAGAATGTGTGCGACATAACTACTATTCTTATAAAAGGATAGGCCTCCTGAATATCGGTAATTGCCTTGCGAAGACCGCCTGTATAAGTAACGATTGAATAAGGGCTGTTAGGATCGTCGCTTGGCCTTTCTTCAATATAATCGATTGCATCATACATAATGCAGAGGATATCAACCGTATTCATGTCCAGATTTTCTAACATTTCCACAGTCGGAACAAAATCAGGATCGTAGCTATAATATGCTGCAGTCATCGTCTGCGAGAAGTCGCGGCTGCATATTGCCTTGGCAAGATTTGAAAGGCTGAATGAATCCATCCAGTATCCGTCGTTATAGTTTTCATAGGCTACACTTATGGTAGAGCCTGTAAAAGAACCGTTATAGACTTTAATCGTATCGGGATCTGGCGCATTTGCGGCAATCATTTCCGCAAGACCGTTATCCTGTCCTTTTGGCATAGATAAGGGATCATTGCCAAGGAAGAGGATTGTGGTTAAGCCGTCATCCTCATGCCCTTTAAGCTTGTCCGGCGCAAGCGGGATGATACTGTCAAGGGTTTCTACGTCAAAATCCGTTGATACAAAGTCCGGATCATAGTCTGAGGGCACGCCTTTATTCCATTTATATATTTTATAAGCACAAACTATAAAAATAATGACTATAGCAGCTATAAGCACGATATGCATCACCATTGCCGCCGAAAAACCTGCCTGATCATTAAAAAGCTCAAGTTTGCTGCTTTGTATTTCTTTTTGTTCCTGTTTCGGAATTTGTTTATTGTTTCCCATATTAATAACCATACCTTTCTTTCATGCAGTACGAAGAATGCCCGTTTTTTGGGCATTCTTTGGTGTGAAGTTTTAGAAGTTCTTGGCGAAACAGCCTTTGCTGTGAGCCTTAGAACTTCTCTTCACACTATTTTACTATGAACAGGAAAAAAAATCCATGCTTTAAGAGAATTTTAAGAAATATATATTTACAAGGATTTTCAATATGTGCTATGATGATAAAAACGTATTTTCTTTAAACAAATCAATTATTCTATAAATATTCTATATATTTTTCGAACAACGGAGAGCTGATTATTAAATATGGGTATAACGTCTTTCTATTTCCTGTGTTTCTTTGCAGGAATTTTAATTGTATATTATATAATACCTAAGAAGCTTCAGTGGCTTTTTCTACTGCTTTGCAGCATTGCTTATTATTTGATCACAGACAGTGCTGTGCTTATTTTGTATCCCATTTTTTCGGTGACAGCCTGTTACATTGGAATCAGGGTTATTGGTGCAACTGAAAATGAACGCAATAAAAAGGTCGCGCTTATAGCAGTGATTGCAGTGAATATTGGTATTCTGTTTTTGCTGAAGTATATTAATTTTGGAGTATACACGGTTAATGGAATTGCTAAATTTATGGGGCATAAAGGGAATGTGCTTCGAGGGCTGAAGCTTTTAGCGCCGCTTGGAGTTTCTTTTTATACATTTTCCCTGCTTGGGTATGTGGTGGATGTTTATTATGGTATTGCGGGAGTGCAAATGGATCCGGTTAAGCTCGCGCTTTATGGAATGTATTTTCCGACGATGATTTCTGGCCCTATTCTTAAATACAGGGAATGTGGAGAACAGTTTTATGCCCCCCATGCTTTTGATTATAATAGGGTAACAAGGGGCATGCAGCGAATGCTCTGGGGGCTCTTTAAGAAGCTGGTGATTGCCGAGAAATTAAGTATTATTGTTAGTGCGGTTTACGGAGAATATAGCAGTTATTCGGGGACTTATATATGGATTGCGACGATTTTCTATGCTTTTCAGTTATATACGGACTTCTCGGGCTGTATGGATATAGTTCTTGGTATGTCGGAAAGTTTTGGATTGATTTTGCCGGAAAATTTCAATACTCCGTTTTTTTCAAAAAGTATTTCAGAGTATTGGCGCAGATGGCATATTACGTTGGGAGTGTGGATGAAGGATTATGTATTCTATCCGCTTTTGCGCTCAGGTTTTTTTACTCGTTTAAATAAATCGTGGAAGAAGAAATTCGGCAAAAAGAGGGGCAAGCAGTTTACTACGTTTGTAGCTATGTTCGTTCTTTGGTTTACAGTGGGAATCTGGCATGGCGGGGCATGGAAGTATGTGATCGGTTCAGGTCTTTTGCACTGGTTCTATATTGTAATGGAAGAACTTCTTGAAGAGCCTTGTGTAAAGTGTATGAAGAGGTTTAGCATAAACCCGGAGAGTAGGGTAATTGGCGCAATACGCATAGTAAGAACATTTTTCCTCGTATGTATAGGCGATTTGTTTTTCCGTGCGAAAAATGTGCCAATCGCGTTTAGCATGTTAAAATCGGCAGTATCAACATGGAATCCTGACGTGCTATGGAATGGCGACATTCTGAATCTTGGACTTGGCGGCGTGGAGTTTATTATTGTAATAGTTTCTCTTTTTATATTATTGGCGGTCAGTCTGTTACAGCAAAAAGGCTCTGTGCGAGATATGATAGCAGCACATAAACTTCCTGTCAGGTGGCTTATCTGGTATATACTGCTTTTCTGGGTAATCCTGTTTGGTAGCTACGGTCCCGAATACAACGCCGCAGACTTCATTTACCAGGGCTTTTAAAAGATATAATTTTATGATATACTATAAGCTAATAAGCAATTTAGAAGATTTGGAGACTTATATGGACAAGATAGCAGTGCTGATTCCTTGTTATAATGAAGAAAAGACAATTGCCAAGGTAGTCAGGGAGGCCAGAGAGGCGCTTCCTGAGGCAGTTGTTTATGTATATGATAATAATTCTAAAGATCGTACCGTAGAATGTGCCAGAGAAGCCGGTGCAGAAATTCGTTATGAGTATATGCAGGGTAAAGGCAATGTGATCCGCCGTATGTTTCGTGAAATAGAGGCGGAATGTTATGTTATGGTGGATGGAGACGATACTTATCCTATGGAATGTGCCAGAGAGATGGCGGATAAGGTGCTTGAGCACAATGCGGATATGGTGATCGGGGACAGGCTTTCTTCCACTTATTTTACAGAGAATAAGCGTCCTTTCCACAATTTTGGAAACAGTATTGTTCGAAGCAGTATTAACAGTCTGTTTGACTGCAATATCAAGGATATAATGACCGGATACAGAGCGTTTAGCTATGGTTTTGTCAAAACTTTTCCGGTACTTTCCACGGGATTTGAAATCGAGACCGAGATGACGATTCATGCGGTGTATAATAATTTGCAGATTGAAAACGTGGTGGTTGATTACAGAGACCGTCCGGAGGGCAGCGAGTCCAAGCTGAATACCTTTTCCGATGGTTTTAAAGTGTTGCGTACTATTGTCAAACTGTACAGAGATTATAAACCGTTTGGATTTTTTGGATTGTTTGCATTAGCGCTTGCATTTGTCTCGGTGGTATTATTTATTCCGATTTTGATCTCATATATAGAGACAGGACTTGTGCTTCGTTTCCCGACACTTTTTGTGTGTGGTTTTATTGGACTGGCTGCGATTCAGTCATTTTTCGCAGGCTTGATCCTCTCTAATATGGCATTGAAGAACCGCAGGGATTTTGAGTATCGTTATTCTTTAGTCATGAAGAATATCAGAAAATAATAACGCTTTTATATATCTTTCTACATCGGCCTATGCCGGTGTCCGATACACGGCATATCATGCCGTTTTTCCATTTGTTTACATATTTCTCAAACATTACTTATATAATATTAATAGATGAATTATCGCAAAGCTGCTTTGGGATTTCTTAAGAAAATCGAAAGCTTTGATTAATATTTAGCAGCTTTTGGTTCATATGTGGAAAAATATGGTATGTTATATAGGGTGAAAAATAAATTTTTCACCCGCGAGTTTGTGCTTACGCCCAAACATCGCAGATTTTGGGCAAAAATAGGAGTTAGTGTAGAAAGGGGTATGATTATATATGGAACATAAAAACAATACAAGAAGAAGTAATAGAGATAACAATGGAAGATTTGTACTGTATGCCGTTATGGCGGGCTTTTGTGTTTTGGCGCTGATAGAGATAATTTATGGACGTATACGTTCGCAGGCTAAACAGGAGCAGATAGAGATACAGGAAGAAATTCAGGAAGAGAATAGTTCCCAGATTGTTAAGGAATTAGAAAATGACAATAGTGTCGGAAATACGGATTTGCCGGATATTCCGCTTCAGGGTACTATGACAGATAGCGGTGATATAAGCGAAGTCGCAGACGGTGATAAAAACTCCGGAGACAATACTGCATCCCCAAATGATTCATCAGCTCAGGATAAGGAAAGCGGAAATGCGGATACGGCAGAAAATAATACGCCGCAACAAACGGAAACCAACGATATGCAGATAGTATTTATGGGCGATAGTATACTTGACAATGTGCGCGAATATGACGGAGTGGCTTATTTGATTTCTCAGGACTGCAATGCAAGAGTCTATAATATGTCGATAGGCGGAACGACCGCAGCGCTTATGACGGATGAACAGTTTAACTATGATAACTGGACCTCGCTCTCGCTGCTTGGCATAGTACATGCGATTCTTGGAGATATTAATACAGACATATTTGAGCCATACCAGGCAGGAAAAATTCTTAAGGAGTGCGATTTTTCTAAAACTGACTATTTTATAATAGAATATGGGATAAATGACTTCCTTGCTAAAATTCCGAGCAGTCAATATGACAATGACGGCGAACTGCGAAATATTGATGCTCCTCATACATATGTAGGAGCTTTGGATGCGGCAATCGGCGCTTTGCATAATGCTTTCCCATCGGCCAAAATTATGATCATATCGCCCCACTATTGCCAGTTTTTTACCAAAGACGCATATGTAGGTGATTCATATTCATTAGATTATGGCTATGGTAAACTGATTGACTATTCGCTGGTTTGCGGGTATGTATGCGATAAAAATAAGGATAAAAATGTCATGTACTACAATACTATTATGGACAGCGGTATAGACGCATATTCGGCGGATGATTATCTTGAGGACGGTATTCATCTTACTGCGGCTGGAAGGCACGCTTACGCAGACTATGCTTCGAGATTAATTAATGCGGATTTTAGGAAAAATGAATAGAAAAATGCTTGCATGGCGGGGCTAAAACCTATATTATGGATATATAGTAAAACGATGAAAGGAAGCCATAATATGAGCCGGGAAGAAGTTTTTGCAAAACTCAATGAAGTATTTCGGGATGTATTTGATGATAATGACATTACAGTTACCGATACAACAACTGCTGATGATATTGAAGATTGGGATTCACTCGAACACATTAATCTAATTGCTGCAGTAGAACAGGAATTTGGAATGAAGTTTAATATGGGTCAGGTTGTATCTATGAAAAACGTAGGAGAAATGGCAGATATTATTATTGCTGATCTGAGTTAGGAGAAAAGCATGAAACCGATTTTATACATTGTGATTCCATGCTATAACGAGGAAAAGGTACTGCCTATCACCTCATCCATGTTTTTGGACAAGCTTACCACTATGTGTGCGTCCGGGAAAATCAGCGATGACAGCCGAATAATGTTTGTGGATGACGGTTCTAAGGATGGAACATGGGAAATAATTACCAAACTTGCGAAGGAAGATAAACACTACACCGGCATCAGACAAAGCCGCAACAGAGGGCATCAGAATGCCGTTTTGGCGGGTTTAATGGAGGCTAAAGATTGCTGTGATATAACCATCTCCATTGACTGTGATGGTCAAGATGATATTGATGCTATGGATTTAATGGTAGATGAATATCTGGGTGGCTGCGAAATCGTATATGGCGTGCGCCACAACAGAGATTCTGACACTTTTTTTAAAAAATTCAGCGCCGAAACATTTTATAGACTCTTAAAGTTAATGGGAGTTGAGGCGATTTTTAATCATGCAGATTATCGTTTAGTCTCAAGCCGCGTCTTAAATGAATTTTCCAATTTTAAGGAAGTAAATATATTTTTGCGTGGTCTTTTTCCATTGGTGGGCTTTAAAAGTACAAGTGTGTATTATGAGCGTCATGAGCGTATTGCCGGAGAGAGCCACTATCCGTTGGTTAAAATGCTTGCCTTAGCTTTCGAGGGGATTACCAGCCTGAGTGTTAAGCCTATACATTTGATTACCGGTCTCGGCTGTTTTATTGCGCTTTTAAGTTTCGTGGGCGTAATCTGGTCGTTTGTAGTCTCCATTATGGGCAAAGCTGTCCCCGGTTGGTCGAGTATGACCTGTATTATTTGTTTTATTGGCGGAATTCAGTTGATCTGCCTTGGAATTCTTGGGGAATATATAGGGAAAATTTATTTGGAGGTTAAACAGCGTCCAAGGTATATAATAAGCGAGAGAACGGATGATTTATTTTAAGTCAAATCATTAATTTTATTAACAATCTGTAACAGGAAAACTAAAAAGAGGATGTTACTCCACAGCCACCAATGGACTGTTTTGTAACATCCTCTTTATCTTTACTTAATCAGACAAGCTTAAATCCTGTACTGATACATCAGTTAGTTAAATAAACCTTTGATTGCATTTGTGATGGATTCAACTGTTTCTTCTACCTTACTTGGTGTAAGTGCAGCCCATTCCATCTTTCTTGCGGTAATCTTGAAGGTTACAGTCTTACTTCCGGCATATGAACCGGTTCCGATTAATGTTACTTTAGCTGAACCCTTCTTATCGTTGTTTACATAACTTGATGCGTCAATATAATAACCATCTTCTGTAGAATCTTTACTTGTCTTAAGCGTTAAAGCAGATCCTCCCTTAGGAGTTACTGTTATATCAGAAATATTACCATCCTTATCAGGTGTAAATACTACAGCTTTTCCTGCATATACCTGAGGATTAATTTTAACAGTTACTTTGTTAAAGTCATTCTCACGTACTTTATATGTTGCAGAAATACTTTCCTTATAACCGCTTCCTGAAACAGCTGTTGCTACAACTTTGATTACTGTATCTTTAGTTGCTGTAAACTTATTGATATCAGGAATCTTGGTTCCTTCTGTAGTTGTAGGAGTTGTAGCGCCTTCTCCGGTTCCTTCATCTGCCTGTGTCGCCGGGTCAGATCCCTCCGGTTTTTCAGTTTCTGCACTCTTTGGTGTTACATCGAAGTATTCAAGTGTGTAATCTTTCTTAACTGCAAGATTAACTACCTTTACTCCGGACTTATCAGTAATTACAGGCTTGCTTCCGTATTTGCCAGGTTTGCTTAAAAGCGGAACATCAGGAACTGACATTGTCAGGGTTGAAAGATCTTTCTCTTCAAAAGCAAATGTCTTTTTAAGAGTGCCCTTGTAATCGCCTTTACCTTTGATTATGATTTCAGCTGTCTTCTTGAAGTTATTGTTGTTCTTGTATGAAATTGTATAATCTTCACCTGGTTCAAGCCATGCAGTTCTGGCATTATCACCTTCACCAAATGTACATTTTACATCAACTTCAGGATAGCAGCCGCCCTTACTGAATACTGTCTTCAGGGTTTCTGCTTCTTCAGCTTTTGTGTTAGCAAGAGTAACTGTTGCTTTGCTTATATCATAAGGTGCAATCTTAAATGTTTTAATTAATGTTCCTTCATAAGCCCCCCTACCATAAATATAAACACTTGCTTTTCCGGCAGAGTAGTTGTTGTAAACACTGATGCTATAATCGCCGACATATTTTCCAGCTGTACTATCGTAACCATAAGATTTTAATTCAGAACCCTTATAAGTAACTTTAATCTTGCTTTTGTCAATAACGCTGCTATTATTGTAAGTCAAATCTCCATCATAAGTAACTTTGGCAGATTTGATTGGGTTACCGCTTATCTTAAAGTTAACATATCTTGTGCCATAGAACGCCTGGGTTGTAGTTGTAGTTGTTTTTCCGTCATCACCGGTAGCAGATGATGTATGAATTACAGGTGTAATTGTTACATATCCTGTGCCTGCTGCTGTATTGTTTTCATAAGAAATTCTGTAGTCTGCATCAGCTTCGTTGTCTGTACCGTCAGCATTCTTAACATAAGCTGTGAGTTCCTTCTTGCCGTCTTTTACGGTAACTTTAGGTTCAAAGCCCTTAAAGCCTGCTGCATCTACTGCAGCCTGATCATATTTTACTTTGTCTACTGTTACTTTCAGCTTGCTTGCAAGTTTAGCATCGCTTTCCAGGACTGTAACACTGAAAGTCTTAGTACCATCGTAGTTGTCTTTTCCGGTTGCAACAACTTTATAATCACCAGGACCTGTTACTGAGGTTAAAGCTATCTTAGCCAGCTCCTCTTTCCTCTTGTCGCCTGTATTTTCACTTATAACCTGATTGTATTTCTCTGTTTCGTAGTATACAACATCGAAATCTTTTTTATTTTTTAATTTTTTCGTTACATATTTATCCTTTGAATAGTCATAACCCTCATCGGTAAGAGTCGGAACAACCTGCTGCGCTTTATTGCCTTTCTTTGCAGGCACATAACTACTACATTCATAATCATATATCCAGCTTAATTTAGTCGGATTGATCGTGAAGGTCTTGGTTACCTTGCCGGTGTAGCTTCCTTTACCGGATATCGTTACCGTAGGAGCTTTAGCCGCATCTGCCTTAGCTGCATTAACATTGTTCTTATAAGAAACAGTATAGTCTGTCTTATATGTTAATAAATGCGTATGGTAATAAACACGTATGCCGTAATGGTCTCCCATTTCCTCATCTACGTCAGGTGTAACCTTTAAACCGGCATTATAGGAATAGCCTTCCTCATAAATTCCGGCCATCCAGAGACCTTCCGGTATCTTGCCGCCGTTAGCCTGCTTTATTTCATATTTGTCTTCATCCCAATACCAGTTTTCCCTCGCCTCATTCTCTTCGTCACCTTCGTCATCGTAAGAATCGCTATTTACGGTAACAGTGAATGTAAGTACGTCACTGGATGCGCCTTCTTTAATTGCTATAGCCTTGATGGTTCTTGTTGCAGTTACGCTAAAGCTGCCTTCAAATTTAATTGAAGATGCGTCAGGCTCGCTGTTGTCATCAGTATAGTAAATGTCTGCGTTGTCCGCCGATGTAAGAACAACAGTTGCGCTTCCTGTAACAGTTGCATTTCCGTTATTTGCTACCGCTTTGCCGTTAACAGTTGCTGTCGGCATTGCCGGTGGAGTTACAATAGATTTAACTGTGTACTCAAAACTTGCGGGTGTTGATGCAAGAGCTGTAACCTTACCTTCAGCCTCTGTGTATGCAAGAACTTTTACATATACTGTTCCAGCTTTAGTTGTAGGAAGTGTAATGCCTGCATCTTTATCATATTTCTGTACGCCGTCCGGAAGAGCCACAGTAGTATCCTCAAGATTGCTGAACTCAGGAACTGCATCTTCTTTAGTATCTACGGTATACAGGAAGTCAACTGCAGCTGCTGTTTCGTCAGTTTCACCTGTTCCTTTAGTATAATTAAGAGTAACTTTTACATCAGAATCTCCTTCAGTGATATCTCCAGCAGGAGTCTGTGTATCTGCAACGGTTCCTTTTAAAGTAGCTATTGATCCGAGTTTGTATTCCGGAGATGTAGCTACTGCACTTGCTTTGCCATCCTTTACAGCTACTGCTTTAATTATCATTCCGTCGGTAACAGGAATTTCACCGGTATATGGTGTTCCGTTTGTTGTGTAAACGGTAGTTTCAGCGTCATCTTCGAAAGTAGCATAGTTAGTTCCAGCTGTGTTGAGAACATAGTAAACTGTTCCCTCTTCTGCCTCTATTGCTACTGTGCCTTCTGTGGTAGAGAAGGTATATACAAATGGATCTGATCCTTCTGCTACAGTAGGATAGAAGGTTGGTGCTGCTACTGTGTCAGCAGGAGGGGTAGTTGTGTCAGGATTCTCGGTTACTTCAATACGATAAATAACACCACCTTCACCATCAAAACCGATATAATAGCTACCTACATCAGATAATGTAAATTCAGCCTTACCTACCTGATTATTATGGGTTGTAGGATTATTTCCATCCGTTGTAGGTATTGATACTGCATCTCCTTTAGCTGTATCATTTTCCGTTGTTGCTTTGAATGCTGCTATCTTGGCAGCTGTCCCGCCTGTTGGCTGCTTTCCGGAATAGTATACAACTACCTTGGTTCCTTTGGTACCTCCTACATCAACTCTGATAGCATTTCCCATATAACCGCTGCCAATATCTGCTTTTCCGCCGTTTATCAAAAATCCTTTGGTATTTTCGTTAAGAGTACCTAATTCAGTAGGCCAGCTTGACTGTAAACCTTCAATTGTATATGAGTTTAAATTAGTTATCAAATCACTCATAGGCAAAATAGCAGCTCTTTTTGTTTGATACATAGGTTTAAAGCGGCCATTTGTCAGTGTCCAGATATCATCTCCTAAAGCTTCCATATCGGTCTCGCTATTACTGTCAAACTTGTCTTCAGCATTAGGATCCATCGTGTATTTTGTTTCTTCAGTGGTTTTAACAATGCAGGTTTTTAATACGGTCTCACTCGGTCTCTTGCCGTCTTTTTTGGCAACCACTCTGATGGTCTTTGTTTCAGTAAGTGTTATAGCTGTAGTATATTCTGTTGTGCTATTTACCGGATCCTTGCCATCAAGAGTATAATATATTTCTGCATCTGAATCATCACTGGAATTAGTTATTGTAACTGTCTTTGCAGTATCATCATAAACCACGGCAGGAGTTCCTGTTCTTGGCAGATCTACCGTATAGTGATATGTTGCAGGCTGGGTTTGCTTAGTACCTGCTTTAGCAATTACTGTGATATATTTCTCTTTATCAATAGTAAATGGAGTTCCATCCCATTTAGTCATATCAGAAATGTTGAATTCCGCATCGGCAGCGGGCTCTGTTTCACTTACCGAATAATAAAGTTCAATGCCAGGTACTGCAAAAGTAATTTCTGCATTCATATCTACAGCACCTTCAGCTAAGTTGGGTTCAGGCGTTTTAATAGAAGTAAAATCCTCTTCTTCAACAACTACATAACATACATCGATTGTACCGGCTGAACCAATAGCGTATGTTTTGCCAGCTTCTACACTGAAAGAATATTCCATTAATTTATTTTGTACGTCAAGAGCCATTTGTCCATCAAGATCAATATCACTTCTTCCTTCAGTAACAAGCTGATAACCAACAGCTCTCGTTAAATCTTTATTTGTATTAAATGCACCAACTGTAACTGTTCCGTTTGAGTCTGGTGTGAATACTACCAGTCGACCTGTATTATTTTTCAAATTGGCCGTTCCGATGTTATGTCCCTGTAATTTCACTGTACCAGCGCTCAAACCAATTTTATTACCGTCTTCAACTGTTATATCTTTAGTTTCAAGTGTATTTACTGTTTTAATACTAAAATAACCATCATCATATGTCTTAGTAACGCCGTTTTTAAATTGTTTCGTATCTGTTAAATTTAATGTAAGAGTAACAGGATTCTTCTCACCACTTGGTGGCGGGGTTACTGGTCCACCGGCAGGTGTAATCGTAAATGTTGTAATTGCACTTCCTGTGTAAGTTTCACCTTTAGCTGTTACCGTTACTGTTACTGTTGTAGTTTCTGATATTGTAAGTTCTTTAAGCTCTGCAGCAGTATAAGATGTACTACCTACAGAATATGCAACATCATATTCATTAGCTTCTAATGAATATGTTTCGCCTCCATCTGTAGTCCCTTCTACCGAGTCTACTGTCGGCACATCTTTGCCAGCTTCTACTGTTGTTGCGGTAAGTGTTACCGTAGCAGTAGAAATATCTGTTTTACCCGCGTCAGGATCTTCAGGTTCTTCAGGGTCTTCAGCAACTGAATAAGTAACTGATGTTATATCGCTATATGCATTGACAGGTTCATTTTCGTCATTAGTACCGCTTGTTACAGCAACTGCATATACTGTGATTTCATCAGTAACTGTAGTAACTATCACCTGATCCTCAGCTGAAGCAGCCGCAACGCTATGATTAGCTGCAATTATAGCTTCTTCAGCAGGATTTGCAGAAACTTCACTACTTGTTGCCCAATAAATATTAACATCAGCTGCATCGGCTTCGGTATATGCTCCGAGTTTGACAGATGTACTATCCGCATCAGCCGCAAACTCATAAACGCCATCCTCGTTGCCAGCTGGGTTAAGTACTGGAGCTGCCAAAGGTTTTTCAGGTACTGCGGCATTTGCAACGCCAACTGCGCCGAACATCTCAGCCGGCAACATGCATACAGCCATCAGTACTGCTAAGAAACTAGCAATAAATCTTTTTGATTTACTGTACATGTTATGTTTTCCTCCTTCTTTTACACTTTTTGAATTCATAATAAATAATCCCTCCATTTTTTTATATTTCCGGCTTATACCCCG
>JAAUZJ010000038.1 GCA_014804695.1 Lachnospiraceae bacterium | reverse complement strand
TGGATATTTTAAACTGCATTACAATGCTAAGACTAAAATGAATTCAAGCAAAAAATCTTTTGGAGAAGGAGATGATTCAGTTTCAAAAACTCTGGGCGTGAATATGCAAGGAAATCTGACAGATGCAGACAGCTTAGAGGAAGGCGCTTCATTCACAGGAGAGAGTTCGTTTGAATTCACAGTCAGCGAAGTTCCGGCTACGATGTCGGTATATTGGTATGGCGCGGGCAGCAATACCAGAGATGTCTATGTGCTTGACAGTGATGGCAAAGAAGTGACCGGACTGTATGAAAAAACAGATGGCAGCAGCACCAATATAGTAAGTGAATTCATTATCAAGACGGCAGGCACATATTATTTAGGTTGTAAGACAGGCGGCTGTGTATTTTGCTATATAGAAGTGAGAGAAGGCTATGAACCCAGCGGTGACGATGATGAAGAGGAAATCGACCGCGGCAATTGGGAAGATGTGTTACCCCCTACAATCGAAGATATTACAATGGACACTGATAAGGGCACTTTCACCATAAATGCCAAGGGTGTTGTCAATGCAAAAGGCGAAGGTGCAGACTCTATTACATTAGAGGTGTACAATGCAGAACATTTTGAACTGTTGGATAATCCGCAGCCAATAGACAGTATAGTCGAAACTACAACTACAAAGACTGCTGAAGATCATATAACAAAATTCACGTATACACCCAGCGGCTCCGGAAGCTATAAATTCAGGGTTGTTTTAAGTCGTGAAGACATATTAGATGATGACGACGTAGTAATAGCGGAATATGAAGATAAAGCAAGTGAATATTCTGACAAATATGAGTTTAATCTTAAGCTTAAAGAACCATCAATTTCTACATTGATGAATCTTGATGAAGATGAAGATGGCAAAGGCGGAATCACCGCAACATGGGGTGCTGTAGCAGAGGCGGATTACTATATCCTTTCTGCAATGGATTCAAACGATAAAAAACATGAATCCAAGACGGAAGGTACATCTGCCGATATCGCAGGTTTAACAATTGGAGATACGGTAAAGGTTAAAGTGACTGCATACCGCGAAAAGGCAGGAGCAGATTCTGATACATCAGAATCCGCAGAAATGTCAATTGAAATTACCGGTGTGAAACCTACTGCATATCTGTTTGACGGCGAAGATTATGCAGATGATGCTTCAAGTAATGGCGTTGCACAAAGTGCAGGTACTAAGTTTGGAACAAATGACTACTATACTTTAATGATTGACAGTACAGTGGACAGCGGCAAAGCCACCGCATTGTTACGTACACAAAGTACCGGTACTTTCATTCAGAATTATCAGATTGAAGGTTCCGGATTGAAGTTTGAGGTATACGGCACTGCTGATGCAAGCTTTAACGTTGCATCTACCGGCAGTAGTAATTGGTCTGCATATGCATTGGTTGATGAAAACGGTCATAAGATTACTACGGGTCAGATTACCGGTACAAGTGTTGATGGCGAATATACCGGCGAGGATGCAGGTGTATATGCAACGTGTGGAACGACAATCAGTACCATTGATTATAAGGGATTGGAACCAGGTGTTTATACATTCTTCTCACCAGCTGTGAAAAATGAAAGGCACGTTGCTGCTGATGGAAAAGGTGAGAATTCTCGTGGCGGCCGTATCCACAAAGTCATTGTATATGATACAGGCAGTATGCCATATCGTGGTGATTGGAATGGTGAAAATATCGGAACACCTATAATTTCGAAAATCACATATGTTAAAGGCGAATCAAATATTAATGTTACAGCTAGCGGCTATATTGGATATTATGGCGCAGATTCACTTATGATAGAGATGCTTGATTCAAAAGGCAATGTAGTAGACTCTGATATCAAAGCAGCAGACAGTGAGGTTGATGATGATGGCAACCGCACATCTGATAGTGATCTGGATTTTGCTTTCAAACCCAAAGCATCAGGTGATTATAGTTTCCGGGCAAGCCTTATCCGCAGTGGTGAAGACAATATTACTATGGCTGAAGATGCTTCGGACTGGGAGGTTAAAGACTTCGTATTACCTCTTGCGACTCCTGCTGTAAACAGTATGACAAATGTAGAATACACAGGTGCAGAAGAAGGGGATTTGGGTTCGCTTGAGATTGTGTATAAAGCAGTTGACGAGGCAGACTATTATGTTATAGCAGCTTTTTCAGAGAATTCACTGCTTAAAAATTATTATGATATTGAAGCTGAGGAAAGTGATAGTAAGATTGCTTCTATAAAAGACGAAGGCAAAAATGACTATACAGTAGTTCTTGAGGGATTACCTAAAGCCGGCTGCTATGTAACTGTGCAGGCATTCAGAGATACAAGCAAAGAGGAACTAAATCTTGACGCTACAACAACTACCATTACCAGAGTTGTTGCAGGTGATGGAACTGTTTCAGTTATTCCTGATGTAGTAGAAACACAGACAACTGCTGAAAGTAGTAAAGCAATAACTCCGACAGAGGATGGTTTTGCAACTGCATTAGTACGTTCCAATCCATACTCTCCTACTAATTCTAAGTATGTCAACGGTAAGAATGATACAAGATGGTCTTATGCTAAATTTGGTTCTAACACATCAAAAGCTGCATACAGCAGACCTTCCGGACTGACTGATTTTGATGGAGAGACCAACCCTGCATCCATTGGTAGTTCGACACCTGCAAATGGTTACTATGAAGAGGTTTATGATGAGAATAATGTACCCGATGGTATGACTCCCGGAGACTTAAAGAGCGTAACTATTTGGAGTGAGAACGGTAGAGGTAAGGTCGTACCGGCATCCACTGATGGTCTGTCTTACTACTATACTACGATTGATCCATCCGTAAACAACAACTTTACGTTATCAGCCTTGATCCATGTTAAAAGCTGGCAGTATTCAAACGGCCAGGACGGCTTTGGTATGATGGTTTCCGATACAGTTGGCAACGACGATGACGACAGTGATTTCTGGACTAACTCATATCAGCTGCTTGCATCCAAAATCCAGTACAGCTGGCGTTGTGCCACAGGTACATTTGGAGAACCTGATTATGTTCCGGGTGCTGTAACTGATGCACCGGGCAATGGTAATACAGTTATGCGTTACGAAATGAAACTCGGTGTTGGCTGGAATTCCAAGGAAGGTGCAACAGCATCTGACTTAGCTAAGATCAGTGCAGGTAATGCTACTGCACCGGCAAACTTCTCAACTAATTCAGGAACATTGGAAACCAGTGCAGGAAACCGTGACAATGGTCAAGGTCTTGAGACAGGTACATACAATGTTATTGGTAACGGATATAATACAACTGCAATTCCGACGTCTTCAGTTGCATCTAGGCGTGAATTGCTTACCGATTTCCGTTTCCAGATTCAGAAATATGATAATGCATATGTACTGCGTTACCTTGCAAAGGATCCGTCAGGAGATGTTACGGCTAAGCTGGAAGCATTACAAGAAGAGGATGAAGAGGCTTATAATAAAGCTATAGAAGATAATAAGCCATACGTTACTATTGACGGCACAAAATATCATGAAATCAATGGTAAATACTATGAGGTTCTTGGCGATCAGGCATTTTCGGATGATAACAACAACAAACTTACACAGATTGACAAAAATAATATTTATGTAGGTTTCTTTGCAGCAAGATATGCAAGAATCGGTGTCTACGAGATTGATTTGGATTTAGATCCAGCTGACAGTGGCGACTATGAGGTCCCTACAACATATGTGGATCCTAGTATAACTATTTCCTCTATGGAATCATCCAATAACGAGAACTATGATCTTACAGTCAGTGCAAACTTTGACGGTACGTTGACAGTTTACAAACAGGTATATGACAGTAATACAAAAACCTGGGGTACACAGAAAGCGGTTACAACAGGCAAGGAAATCACTTCTGGGACGAAGTGTACATTTACTACAAAATTGGACGAAGGCATAACGAAGTTTATCTGCTACGCTAAACCGAATGACAGCTATGTTCCTGGAGAAAATCAGAAGCTATCAACCTATGATATGTTGGACAATAGTATAGAAGTTACATATCATGCGTTTAATGGTACTGAAATTTATGTTGCACCAAACGGCGCTGAGATAGGTACGACTTATACTTCGGAAAGCGATGAGACAACAACTATTTATGCAGGACAGGATGCTGATCATCCTACAAATGTTTACGATGCAGTTGACTATGCAAAGGCTGGTCAGACAATTATCCTGGCAGGCGGTCATTATTACCTTAAAGATGATCCCACCTACGGTCAAAATGGCAAAGCTAAAAACCTGCTGATTGGTAGAAATCATGACGGTACAGCGAAGTCTTACATTACCATGAAGGCTGCTGATGATGCAGTTGACAACGGAGCAACATACAACAGACCAATTTTAGACTTTGGTCAGAATACTCAGCTTAATGACACGGCATTTAGCATTGCAGGCAATTACTGGAAATTTGAGGGCTTTGATGTAATGGGCTCCCAGGATGGTGAAAAAGGTATCCTGCTTGGCGGCAGCCACAATATTCTGAGTGATTTACGGACATACTTGAACGGTAACACCGGCGTTCAGATTGCAAGATACGGCTCTGGTGGACGTTCAGAATGGCCTTCTTACAATACGGTCATTAACTGTAGTTCATTCCTTAACTATGACGCCGGATATGAAGATGCTGACGGATTTGCTGCTAAACTTACCTGCGGTGACGGAAACCAGTTTATTGGATGTATCTCTGCCTACAATGCAGATGACGGCTGGGATCTGTTTGCAAAAGTAGAATCAGGAAGTATCGGAGTTGTAACAATTGACAGATGCCTTGCATTCATGAACGGTTATCTGTTCGGTATTGAAGACTATTATGGTTCCGGTTCTGACTTGATTTACAGATATGTAGGTAAAGATTTCAGTAAATACACCAAGAATACAACTATTGTAGACGCCGGTAACGGTAACGGATTTAAGATGGGCGGCGATTCCATGAGTGGATATCACGTTCTCAAGAATTCAATCGCGTTTGGCAATAAGTCCAAGGGTATCGATTCTAACAGTTGTCCGGATATACAGATTTACAACACTATTTCGTTTAACAACGAGGCAAACAATGTGGCTCTTTACACAGGTGCAGCTGTAAACACGGATTACTATGTAGAAAATCTGATTTCTGTTAAAGACAGTAGCTGCCGCAGCAACAATGGTGGTATGTCAACAGTAGAAAATATTTCACCGAAAGGTACACAGAACGTTAACAAGATTTATGGTTCTGACAATTATTTCTGGAACGGATCTAGGTCTTTGAATGTTAACGGTGATGAATATAATACCTCAGTATTTGGACACATGAGCATGAACAATGCAATTTTCGGCGGTTCAATAGCTGATAAAATCTCCAGAGATGCTGACGGTTCAATTAACCTGAACGGTTTCCTTGTACCTAACGACGACAGCTGGATTGGCGGCAGCAAATATGATGATGCAATTGATGAAGGCGCTTACATCTATGTATTTGCAGCAGACTATAGCAAAGGTAACTCAAAACTTGCAGATATTAAACTTAGTGGCCATGAGTCAACAACAGCGCTTGCTGCTGATGGATATGACTGGGTTGATGGAGATATCTTAATTTCTTCATATGCAGGCACAGCTGTAGACTTCAAGGTTAAAAAGACAGATAAAGAGACAGGTAAAACAAGTGAGAGAACTGTTACAGTCAACTTTATCCAACTGGATGGTGCAGAGCTTCAGGTTACAGGCGGTGACGAAAATAACGACGGTATTCTGGATGCGTCTGAAACATGGACAGTTGAAGCCGTACCTGTGATTTCTCCGGCAGTTGAACCGGATTATACTCTTAACGGATTTAAAGCTGAGATAACGGAAACATCAAAAGAACTGCTTAAACTTGGTACTCCTGCGGTTGGAACAGTTAACGCAAACCTGAATGTAACTGGTGCAAAAGTTACTGTAAATGGAAAGGGCACAAACGGTAGTGCGAAGATGACGGCAACGGTATCGTTGACTGTAGGAAACAAGACCGTTAAGAAGACTGCAGTATTAGCATTTACGGTAAAAGACAAAACAGGTATTAAGTTCGATACTATCGATCCTACACCGGGTGCTGACAGCGATCAGGTAAGATGGACAGCTGATAGTGACTATATACAGGTTGCTATGAATACAATGACTAATAAGACCTTTACTCTGAAGAATCTGCATTTTACTGAGTTAAATTCAGATGATGAGGAAGTTGTCAAAGACTTTGGCAAGGGTGTAACGATCAAAGTAAATGACGCAAGTGTCATCAAATTAAAATCGACGGCAAGTTCTACAAACGGTGTCGATGCAACATTCACCGTTGTAAACAAGAGCGGCGATGGCGGTACAGCAACCATTACAGTGACATCCAAGAACGACAAGTCACTTGTAAGAAATTATATCGTGACAGTAAGCGGAAGCGAGTTCGCTTGGAGTGCAGGCACAGTTACGATTGATAAAGCTAAGACGGCTGGTATACAGTTAACAGCGATTGCTCCATTTGACCAGTCAATGAGCAATGTTGTAGATAACGACATTACTGTTGCTGCAGTATACAAGGGAACAAAGGCTACAGGTAAGACAGTAGCCTACAACGACTACTTTGAGGCAGCATACAAAGTAGGCAGCGTTTATGAGCTGAATACTAAAGAATCTGCAGTTAAGTCACTTCCGAAGGGTACATATACTGTAGTATATCAGGCAAAAGTAAAAGTTACGGAAGAAGCAGATGGTGATTCGGAGCAGACCGGAGAGCCGACAGTTAAAACCGAACAGATCAAGTTTACACCGATTACCATCAAGGTAATAGAGACAAAACCTGTCGTAACATTCAGGCAGACCAAGAAGGTTAATCTGTTCTATAATAATGGTACAGACGGCAGCACCGGAAAGTTAACTGCAACTTCCAAACTGGGTGCCGTAACACTGGAGCCAGTCGAGAACAGTTACTTCCGAATCTCTAATAACGGCGCAGGCTATGATATTGTAAGTATTAATAAGAAGCCTATTGATGAACTTAAGTCAAACGGTTCAGCAGACTTTAGAACGGCCAAACGGAATAACAAGCTGACACTGACAGCGCATGTTGAAGGATATTGGCCTGCATATGATCCCAAACCAAGAACTTTCACAATAGGTGTAGAATACAGACAGCCTAAACTGAAAGTGACAGTCCTTGACAAGACTATCTATACACAAATCGGTATGGACAGTGCAGACATATTGATTTATGATCCGAGTCTTGAAATGTATCTTGGCGCTGATTACGTTACGCTTGAAACAAATGCGGCAAATAAGAAAGCTTACTCAAAGGCTAATAACGAATTTACGGTAGGTGATATTACAAGTGGTGCAAACAGCGGAAACGGTGTAAGACTGTCTGTAAATAAAGACACCAAGACGGGCGGTGCAGTGAGGTTAAGCGTCAAGTATTCCGACTGGTACAGCGATGATGCTGTAATCATAACCCAGAGCATAAAGGTAAATACAAAGACGACGCCCAAACTGACAATTAAGCCTGTTAAACTGAATATCAACACATTGAAATTTGTTGGCAAGGAGCAGGCAGCTGCATCAGTTCTGTTAACCGGTGCATCAGGTTATACTATTGATGAAGAATCTTTCAAGTTAACAAGTTCAAATGCAAAGGCAACTGAGTTCCTTAAGTTTGTTGATTATGAGCTTTCTACAGATGTCAATGGAAACCAGGTACTCTTAGTAAGCCTGAAAGATGAAGCTGATGATGGTACTGCATTCCCTGCAGAAGAGAAAAATGGAACTGGCGTTTACAAGATGAAATCCGGTTATGCAAGCGGCTACAGCTATAAAGTAGAATATAAGCTTGGAACTTCTGACAGAGTACAGACAGCAGCCTTTAAGATTTCTCTTGTAAGTAATGAAAAACTTACAGTAGCAGTCAAAGGAAGCATTAATATTATCGACCGCGATAACAGTACGGTAACACTTAAACCTAAGACGACGAACTTTACACCGTCGCAGGTATCAAGTGTAGCGCTTATGGGCGATGCAGCAAATCTGTTTACAATTACAGATTTTGACAGGAGCACAGGCGCAATGACTGTAAAGGCAAAAGATACTGCTATCCTTAAGAAAGGCAGCTACAAAGTAACTCCTGTATATTACTTCGATCTTGGAGTATCAGGAACTGCCAGGATGACAACATTAAGACCGGTAGTAATTAAAACAACACAGTCTAATCTCAAGATCAGCGGCTTGAAAGATGCACTGGAAGTTAAACTTTCATCGACTGATATGGCGGCACAGAGAACTATTACTGTAGCTCCTGCCGGTGCAGAAATCATAGATATGACGCAGACGAGTTTATTAGACAACTTTACACTTACCTATACTGGCGACGGTGTAGAAGTAGCAATCAAGAACAGGGCTGGCCTGAAAGAAGGCAAGACCTACAAGATTACAGCGCTTATTACCGTTGAAGGCAGTGGAACAAATGTAAAGAAACAACAAATCTCAATTCCTGTAAAGGTAATCAGATAATGTGATTGAGATGTAATTAAACAAGAAGGACGCAGGCAAAATTGCCTGCGTCCTTTCTTCTATATATCACCAACCAGCCATTGTAATGCATTTATTCTACGTATCCCATCATAATCGGCTTCCGGATCATTATCCAATGTCAATATATATTTCGGGTAGTTATCTGTGGTCTGGCGAAGCGGCGCCAGTTCCCTGTTAAGAACTGCTTCATCACGAACAGTTGCGGCTACCTGAAAATAAATTTGCCCCCGCTCATGGATGGCAACAAAATCAATTTCCAATTCATTTAACTTTCCGACATATACATCATATCCTCGCCTTATCAGTTCCAGATAAATGATATTTTCCAATATATGTCCTGCATCCATGGCTTTGGATCCGAGCAGGATTCTCCTTAATCCTATATCCACAACATAATACTTTTCCAATGTCTTTAAGTACTGCTTCCCTTTTACATTATACCGCTTGGCTTGATACAAAACATAACTTTCCAAAAGAGCATTTATATATTTTTCTACCGTTTTGGTATCTATTTTTCTTCCGCCAGAAGTCATGGAATCAGCAATTTTTTTAGTGGACAAATAATTTCCTATGTTATCAAAAGTAAAACGGACTACGCTTTCTAACATCATCGGATCACTGATTTTATTTCTTGCAGCAACATCTTTTAATACAATTGTACTGTATACGCCATTCAGATAATCATGCAGCGCTGCAGGATCATCCTTAAGCTCCAATGCATACGGCAGGGAACTTTGCTCTATATACTGTCGATACGACGCTTCCAGATTTCCGCTCTCATCTAATGCTCCAACATATTCTTTAAATGATAAAGGCAGCATTTTAATTTCAACATATCTTCCTGATATAAAAGTCGCAATTTCACTTGAAAGCATATAAGCATTAGAACCGGTCAAATATAAGTCAATCTCTTTTTTTATAAAAAGACTGTTTACAACATCCGGAAAATTTTCTACATGCTGAATCTCATCCAAAAAAACATATAATTTCTTATTCTGAAGCAAATGCTCCTTAATATATTGATAAAGCTTCTGCGGACTGCGCAGTTCATAAAAGTCATAGTCTTCCAGATTGACAGACAGAATCTGCGTATCATCAATACCGGTACTTTTTAAATAATCCTGAAAAATCTCCATTAGCGTAGATTTTCCGCACCGCCTTACACCGGTAATGATTTTAATCAGTTGTTTATCCTTGAATGTTTTTAATTTATTTAAATACTCTGTTCTTTCAATTCTATTCATATGCAGCTGCCCTCCTACATATAGTATAGTTCTTTTTTATATAATTATCAACAAGTTTTGGGATTGCATTCCAAAAACTTGCTTATAATTGTGATTTTTAGGAATAACTTGCGGAAACACAGTAACAAAAGAACTATCGGACTCAGAGTATACGATAAGGGAAGCATTGATAATGATTATTTTGAGCGTAAGTCGACGCAAAGAAAGACGCAGGCAATTTTGCCTGCGTCCTTCTTTGCGTCGACTTACGCTATTTTATACTATTTAGCGGTCCACCAACCAATTTCAGATATATTCTGTGCTCCTATTCTGAAAGTAATAACCTTAGTGCCTGAGTAATTGCCTTTTCCGCGTATTACTACGCTTGCAGTACCCTTCTTGTTATTATTCTTATAGGTTGCCGGAAGAATTTCATAATCTTCGTTTACTACAAGCGGGTTATTCTTATCAAAGTAAACTTTAAGATTATCAGTTATCACAATATTATCTCCGGTGTAGTTAAAGTACTTAAATTTGCCGTTGTTGTAATTGATTTCAAACCTTGCACTACTCAATGCCTGTTTTGCATAGCCTACCTGGAAATCAACGGTTGTCTGTCCTGTGTAGGAAGTATTAGCTGCAGTTGAAGCTTTTATAATAGCTCTTACTGTCAGAACATTCGTAGATTTATTAATGGTTATCCTCTTATTGTTTTCAATGGAGCCTTTAGTGGTACTGGTTCCTGATTCATTACCATAGTCATCCAATAATATATACGTAATGTTCTTGTCGTAGTCAGCTCCAGGTGAAAGTCTCTTGCCATTTAAATCCTGAAGGACTATCCTTGCAGAGATGTTGCCTGATACAGCATCACCCTTCTTAGATGATATTTTAACATCCTGCGCTGTAACCGTTACTTGATTAAGGTTCTTCTTTGTAATCGTAAAGTCTTTTGTCAGCTTTCCTTTAAGTGCACCTCTACCCGTGATGATAACCTGAGGTTGTTTGTTTTTAAGCTGTGCTGCATAAGTATTATTCTTATACGTTACAGTATAATCTCTTCCACTCTTCATGGTAACGCCGTTAATTGTCAGGGTAACATTCGGTTTGTTTACACCTTTTTCAGCTGCTACGCTCAGTGTGGTTGCATATTTGTCAGTGTAGACTACACTGGTGGTTGCGTTCTCCCCATCACCTTCAGTCTTAGTCTCAGAAGCAAATTTAAATGTACCGCCTATATACTGTCTGTTTTTAGCATCAGCTAAATCGAATACGGTAACCTTAAATGTTTTACTTATAGAGCCGCTATAATTACCTTTACCCTTAATTACTACAGAAGCCGTGCCTGCCCTATTGTTGTTTCTAAAGCTCAGAACGTAATCCACATCTTTGGTAAGGAGAGTACCGTCTTTGAGCTGAACTGCTATTGGAGGCTCAATGGCTTTGCCAACAAACGGGTATTCAGTGGTTTTGTTAACAAACTCCGGATACATATGTGTTGTTTCATTTACAGCCTTGCTTGTATCAACAACAGTTAATTCTTTCTGTCTTTCCATCAGGTTAATTGCAGGCGCCATAATTCTGAACTTAACTTCCTTGGTTCCGTAATAATCGCCCACACCTGTAATAATAGCAGTTGCTGTACCTATTTCAACATTATTCTTATAGGTTACAACATAATTAACTTTTTCGTTGCCATCTACAGTATCTACTGCATGAACCTCACCCTTGCTATTTTTCACAGTAAGTGCAGGAGTCTTTGGAACAGCAGCAGTTATAGCTCCGGTGTAGTTACTTGTTGATACAACTTCACGATACTGAACATCAATCTTATCTACTTTGAATTTACTTACAAGATGATCATTATCAATGCTTCCCTTATCATAAACTCTGAGTCCGATAGTTCTTTCTCCGGTGAAATTACCATGTCCGGTAATATCAATTTCATATGTACCTTTAGCTGTTACACTTGTAACTTTAGTACGATTAGTATCTGTATTGTCTCCTGAAGATGTATCTCCATCAGAAGCAGGCTCTGCATCCCCGCCAACCGGTGTATCAGTAATCTGATATATACCTTTAATCTCATAGTCTTTATTCTTAGCATTAGAAAGTTTTCTAGTGCCAAATGTAACTACAGGTTTAACGTTTAATGCTTTGCCTGTGCTGGCAAGTGTAAGGTCGTTTGCGCTTACACGATTCAGTATACTATCATTACCTAAGTTTACAGGATGGATATCAAATGTTGCTTCAACCGTTCCTACATAATTTCCTTTACCTTTTACGATGATCGTAGGTACTTTTTTCTTTGACTTTAATTCAGCATAAGAGGCATCATAATCCTTTGCAGTAGTATCAGCTACATATGCATTTACGTTATTCTTGTATGTTATGGAATAATCTTTATTAGTCAGCTGTGTAGTACCATTATATACATGTACTAACGGCTTGATAGCTTTACCTGTATAGGATACTTCTTCAACAATATTGAACCAAAGTCCTATTATATCCTCTGAATCTTTTATTGTACCATTCAGTTCAATAAACTTATCCATATCCTCAGGAGCTACGCCGCCGCTTGTTTCATCTGCTGCGTCACCCTTAGAGATGCTTCCGTCTGTTTCTGTAACATTATCCGGAATTTCAGGCAGTTTCCCTTGCTCTTCATGATCTGCCTCGCCAAGTGATTCGCCTACCAGTGCATTATCCGTAAGCATCAGGAAGCCGTCGGTGGTAAGAGTAGCATCAGCGTTTCTGATGCTGCTGGGATCGTTTCTAAAGCCTTCGTCAAATAACTTAAAATTATCTTCTCCGACTTTTACAAACCAGTTATCCTCTACCTTAGTATCACTAGCGCCATCCAACCATACTACATGGGCTTTGTCAGGTCTTGCGTCAGTCCATGTACCATTCTTGCCATCTCCAATCTTTGCTGCTGTCGCTGCTGCATCTATCTGTATGGAAATCTTGCTGGTCGGATTCCAATAATAGCTCTTATTGTTATAGAATGCACTCATGCCAGTGTCGCCATTATTCTTGAGCTGTGTACCAAGCGGCTGTATATTGTCATGGATATTCAACATATCTTCAATTGCAGATTCCGTTCTATATGAAATAAGTCCATCTGATGCGAAGTCTGTATTTGAAGCAGTACCATAAAATGCTACATTGGCGCCTTCGTTATTATAAGATATAGAATTCTTTGCCTTAATATTAGGACAACTGTTGGAATCGATACCTTTTGCCTTATTATAGAATGCAAGACAGTTCTCAACTCTATGGCCTGCATCCCAGCCTGTTATTCCATTAGCACCGGCTTTATCAGGAAGATTGCTTCCACCTAACTTAAAGCCGTTACCGTTTCCGGCAGGAGTTTCTATACCTTCGGTAAGTGAGAATACTCTGTCTGTTGCTCTTGCTTCACTGTCTGATATTTTACCATCACCATCAGTGTCCTTTACAAGTACGTAACCATTCTTGTATGCTATACAGTTCTTGATAGTTACAGTTCCGATATTGCCGCTTTCTACCTTAGCGAAGAGATCCCAGCCGTCATCAGCATTGTAGGCTGCGATACAGCCGTCAAATACATTGCCATCGGCAATGGTCAGTTTGGCTGTGAAACCGTCCGCATCTTCAAAGCCCTGGTCTGCATTCAGGTAAGATGTACAGTTCAGGACCAGGTTATATGACGGCCAGTAATCCCATGTATCAGATCCGCTATATCTGCTTATCTGTATACCTGTGTTGCCGTTCATATATGCATTTACCTGCTCTATTACGTTATGGCTTCCGCTTATTCTCATACCATCTTTGGCATTAGCGGAACCTGTTACATCAAAGCCTTTCAGATACCAGTAATCGCCTGCAGCTACAATACCTTCACACTGCCTGTTAAAGTTAAATACCGGTCTTGTGGATGGATCAGCAGGAAGCATGTAAATCCTGTTATCAGCAGTACCGTTGATACCTCTGTCTATTGTAACAGTCTTAGTAAGGTTGTAGGTTCCATCCATCAGGTAGATAGTCTGACCTGCCTGAACATATTTAACTGCAGTATAGATATCAAGAGGGTTCCTCTGGGTACCGTTTCCTAAAGCTGTTCCGGTAGGCGATACATATAATGCATTGCCTGATTCGCCGTAAGTCTTATAGGTAACAGCAATGGTGCCGCTCTGTGCTGAGTAATCGGATAACATTGTAAAGCCCTTAGGTACACTGCCATTTGTCTCAGCATCATAATCTGAATTAGGTTCAGGATTATAATCATCAATACCATCAGGAACAAAAGTATACGTAAACGTTGTTGTACCAAATCCAAGTTCAACCGGGACTTTGATAGGCTCATATGTCCTCAGATATTCTCCGGTCTGTGAATCTGTTTCATCCAGAATCCTTCCGCTTCTGATTATGTAATCTTCATAAGATTCTTCTTCACCCTTCGGTGTTGTATCATATCCGACAATAACATTACCTGCACTGTCCTTGACAGTGACATATCCCTGCCAGTTTGCTGCAAACAACAGATCATAATTTGCATCATTTGCTGTAGTACCTGAGGTAAAGCCATATGAAGGATCGATTTTTTCAATAGGCTGCTGCTCAACTTCAGCATCAGGATCATAAGCCTCACTGTCATTCAGCTCAATGTTCATAAATGTAACATCTGCATTTCTGGATGCAAAGAAACCAACATATACAGTATCTTCCTCAAGCTTGCTGAGTGCATTTCTGTCATAGTGTTTATTGGTTGCTGTTTCGCCTGTTATCTTATATACTACCTTACCGTTCTCATCTCTTTTTATACTGTCATCAGATTCCTTCTCTACGGTAATAGGAGTATAGCTTAAGTAATAACCTGTGTTATTTAATTCGATGGTAAACAGAATGTCTGTAACTAAAGCGTTTGCAGTTACAGTTCCTTCAGGCGTATTTCCTTCCGTATAGTTACCGATAACATTCCATGTTCCGCTTTCCAATCCAGCTCTACCGCAGTATGTTTCAAGCGTTTTGGTAGTAGACTTGAAGTAACGTTTTGTAGCGTCAACTACTGTATCCGTATCATTCAGTAAAGGCAGATTCTCTTTAGTTACACCTTTTTTCTCAGTAGTACCAATACCAAGTTTCATGGAATATTTGGTATATTCTACATTGCTGCTGTAATCTGCTGCGTTAAGATTAGGATTCCAGCGATATTCAATTTTGGAAGCAAGCGCCTGATAGGAGTTGTTCCACCATTTTCCGCTGTCGCCATGTGTTCCGACTCTGTCTGCTGCCATCAGACCAAAGCCATCCTGACCGTTGGAAATATCCCATGAATTTACATGAGCTATTGCGCTCAATGTGAAGTTCTTAACAGTCGGATCAACGGTAGTATAATAGAAAGCAAGACCGTCTACAGATGCAGGTACAATCTTACCAGCGCCGCCTTCTGACCATACTCTGACATCTCCTGAATCATCTAATATGGTTTTGCTTTTGTCACCTACATGATCAGCGTCAGTGTAGCCATTTGTTTTAGTGCTTGTGCTGTCACCATATGCAGAGAAAGCCCATGTGCGCTTGTTTTCATCTTTTATTTCTAATTCTTTTGTATCAGTTGCGGTTATTTCGTCAGTTTCATTCTCACCAGTGCCTGCTCTCTTAGCTGCTACGCTGAAAATATACGTATGACCGATTTCAAGCCCCGTGTTAATGAGTACCGATGTTGTTGTTAATTCTTCGTCATATGCCGGCTCGGCATCAGCTGCAGCTGCTTTATCTACAGCCTTAACAAGATAGCCTGTAGCTTCCGGTACGGAGTTCCATGAAAGTTCTGCCGAACCATATGTTTTATCCGAACCTACCGCTCCTTTATTGGTAGCACTCGTGATAAGCGGAACTTCAAGCGGCAGTAAGAAATAGTATTTACCTTGAGCTTCTGCCGGATACACAGCAGAGGTGTGTTTGTCCTCTACACCATTACGTTCAAGTTCAGCTTTAAATGTATAGTATCCGGTTGCCGACGGTTTGATCTCAAGTGTGTGAGTTGTGCCTGCTGTTTCATCGGCTTCACTACTAACTACTGCATTTCCATCAGCATCATACATAGTAACCGTCAGTTTATCGCCACCGTCATCACTTATATCAGCGGTTGCTGCTATACTTAATGTTTTTTTATCATCTTTAAGCGTAATACCTGTAATTTCAGGATCAGCTACATTGCCCCATGGTGCACGACTTGATGTAACACCTTCAGTAACAGTTATGGTGTATACTCTGGTGTGACGAACATGGCCGGTGTACAGGTAATATGTTCCTTTTGGCAATCGCTGATAGGTAACTGTTTTCTTGCCGGTACCAGTTACTGACGGAGCTTCTTCTCCCGTAGCATCCTGCATAACTTCATCAGATTCATTTTTCAAAGATATAGTTGAGTCATTGCTTCCACCTGTTGAACTTATTTCTACAACAACATTGGAAAGTCGTTTGGTAGTAAATGTTATTGCACTGAGTGGATCTTTAACTTCATGTGTTACTTCTACAGAAGTCGTTGCACCGCTGCTATTAACTCTTTGAGTAACATTTCCGGTGAGTGAAAAGTAACCATCAAAATATCCTTCAAGTGTAGAAGAACTAATTGAAGAACCATCCGTTACATCCTTAGCACTAAGCTGAGTTGCATCAAATGTATAAGTTTCAGGTTCACCGCCTTCGTCATCGTCCATTGCAGATACTTGACGTGTTGTTGTCTCAGGTTTAGAGCTCTCCGGAGTTGCTCCTTCTCCTGCACTCGGATCTGCTCTCAGCGAAGTTACACTGAAGATATATGTCTTATTCAGCTCCAAGCCGGTTACACCATTTGTTCCGCCAAAGCTAACGCTGAAGCTGCCATCAGTATTAGCATCATCACTATCCAGTGTAGCAGTATAAACCGGGATCGATGTACTTGTTGCTTCATCGTCCTCAGGCTTCTCTGTTACCGTAACGCTATATCCGGTAGCCTCTTGTACAGCAGCCCAGCTAAGTGTTACATCCACACCGCCTGCTTTGGTACTATTATTCGTGAATTTAAGAGTAGGAGAGGCAAGTGGTAACTTAAAGGTTACCGACTTCGTTTCGCTTCCATCTTTACTATCAGTTCCACGTGAAAGAACAGCTTTGACAGTATATACTCCGGAAGCTTTATCTTTAAGTGAGAGCGAAAGCTTACTCGTACCATTTACTGTTGAAATGGCTGTATCAGCTACTTCATTATTAGCATCTGTTATGGTAACGGTTACTTTATCACCGCCATCATAACCTATCGCTGCGTTCACTTCTACTTCTACATCCGAAGTGCCTTCTTTCTGTTCTGCACTTACGATTTCAGGTGCAGCTACACTTGAGAAGGCTCCACGTTCACTATGAACAGCTGTATCTTCCACTACAATAGATATTACTCTACCGCCTCGCTTGTAAGCCTCATTTGTAAGATCCGTGCCATCTGCAGCAGGTACAATATATGGAGACAACAGAGTATATTTACCTGCAGTTAATCCGGTATAGGTAATCACCTTTGTCCCAGTGCCTTTAACTTTGATTATGCCATCTTGTATTCCTTCATCATTAAACTCTTCTCCTGTAGCTATACTATTTAAATCAGAAGAAGTAATTCCGTCACTTACATACTCATCAGAACTATTCATCAATGCATACTGAGAATAATTATTAGTACCGGTACTTGCTACTGTTATTGTAACATCAGCCGTACCTTTAACATTAAATTCTATTCCACTCGTACCCAATCTTGAAATTTCTACAAGATCTGTGCTGCTCTTATTAACAAATGGCACAGTTCCGGTTATTGTTGGGTCAGTTTCAGTTGTTATTGGATTATCTATGGTTTTAGCCATAACTTTAAAATATAAATCTGTTCCTAAGAGTGTTTCTGATGGGAAAGTATCACCTACAGAATAACCGGCAGCTTTTAAGGTTGTAGCATTAAAAGTGTAGGTTTTCTTAGTTGCTGTGCCCGGAGTTTTGGCTGTAAATATAATAGAAGCCACTGTATTTTCATCATCAACTGTTACTTTACAGTCATCACTGCCTACTACAGAAAGTGTATAGTCAGTCGCTCCTTCTGCAGTTACCGTATAGGTTTCACCTTGAGTCAAGGATGCTGTGTAAGTAAATTTACCATCATTATCACCTGTACCTGCTTCAAAAGTTGTAACATTCACAACTTCTTCAGACTCCTCATCATCATTGGTGAAAATCAGTTTCAATCCAGTTGTATCATCAAGTCCTTCGACAGTTCCTGATATGTCAACCGCTTCTCCCTCATTCACCATCTCAGCATTTTCTAAGGGCTCCTCATCAGCTACGACTTCATCAACTTTGTCAGCATCTGAAGGTTTTCCCTCGCCTGTATCAGGTGTCTGTGCGTCATCACCCGTAACATTATCAGTGGTTCCATTATCTAGATCATTGGTTGTGTCACCAGCCACTGCATCTGTATCGGTATTATCGTCAGACGTTGTAACGTTGTCAAGTGTAACAGACGTATCTTCTGCACCAGATGCTTCTTCAACCACAGTATTATTTGCCTGTGTGCCAGTCGGCTCGCTTGCATAGACCGTCATGTTAGACATGACCATAGCAACTGACAGAACAGCTGCCATGATACGCTTGTTTAACTTGCTTGCTAATTTGCTCATTGTTTCCTCCTTTACAACGTTATAATCTCTCAAGATTCTGAGAGGTTATTTTGAATATATTTATGTTAAACCTGCCGGCATGTGGATAGAGAATACCGGTAGGGAGTTGCCATATATGTATGATTATGGGGATACACAATAAATCAGTTTGAAAATATATGAGCTGAATCAGGCGGTTAACATGTTGTTAACGTCCGTTCTCTCATCACCCTGAGCATCTTTAAGGGTTTCTCCACCGAAATCCCATACGTCAACTTTGTTATCTTTTGCATAGCCGTCGTAACTCGGATCTTCAGCTACCAATAGATTTAGTGCTTCAGCAACTATTCCTTCTTCGTCATTCACCTCCTCGTTATTTTCTAAGGATGCGTCATCAGTTTCCTCGTCATATTCAGGTTCTGCAACTTCATCCCCGCCTGTATTTGTTGTCTGTCCGCTTTCATCTGTAACTTCATCGGCATTTTCATCCGCTGTCTCGTCAGATGAAAATTCATCGTCAGACGTTGCTGCGTCGTCAAGTGTAACAGACGTATCTTCTGCATCAACTGCAACTTCTTCCACAGTATTATCTGCCTGCGGACCAGTTACTTCGCTTGCATAGACCGTCATGTTAGACATGACCATAGCAACTGACAGGACAGTCGCCATGATACGCTTGTTTAACTTGCTTGCTAATTTGCTCATGTGTATCCTCCTTTACAACATATTTTAGCAATTTTTGTATATTTTTAATGGAAAACCATTAATAATAGCAATTCTTAGCTCAATATGACCCTACTGCAAATGGGCATAGTGATACCGTCTTCCAAAAAAAATATTCGTACTGTAATGATATCAGATTCATCTAATCATTTCAACTACTTAGGCGCAAAATAACATTAGTTTTTTTATGCAACTCGATTAAAATGTAACAATTTTCCATGTGGATTTTTGTTGGATTTGTACACAATATATGACGCCACTGTCATTGACTTTTATAGTCTATTTACATAATATGGCGTATATTTTCAGAATATGTAATTTTGAATTTTCAGACAATTATTTACACATAGCTTTTTTACTTAATTTGTTTACTTCATCTATAGACAGCCCTGAAATATCTGCGATTTCATCTATCGCATATTTTCCTATTGCCAGCATACGAAGCGCGGTTTCTGTCATAAGTTCTGCTCTTCCTTCTTCAATCATTTCCTTTATTGCTCTACACATATCTACCTTCCCAGCCTTTCTCTCATAATAATCTTTCGCTTCTATCAACTCTTCTGCATTAGTGTAATGTGCTACTACATCAAAAGCATCTTCGTCCATGTTCTTGTAATAATCGTCACTATCCACAAGCTCCCTAAGTTTATCTCTGTTTTCAGAACAGCGGATAAAGTCAAACACCTGACGCACATCCGTTTTGAATATGCTTGTGTCTTTCAGTTTTCTTATGTTAATAAGATTCATCCTATAATCCGACGTTATCTTCTTAAGTTCATCGGGTATATCCGTAAAGTCCAGCATATCATGCAGGGTTTTCGGCCCATCCCATTCCTCCGCTCCTGAATATAGGATAAATGTCACTACTGGCTTAAGTCTGCTGTCTTTACGGAAACCATACATGTATTCTCCTGCGCTCAGCCCTTTGCGCTTTTTACGGACTTTTTTTCTTATTATTTCTGCCTGTTTTTCATACTCTCCGGCATCATATGACATACTCCTAAGCGGCATGGCATAGTCTATTGTTTCCTGATTCTCTATTCCGATAATTGCGAAATTCACTCCAAATGCAGCTTTTCTTATCATGTCGCGGATTTTGATTTTTTTCTTAGCGGTCTGCGTATCAAGCTCCTGCAGGTCATCCTTTGTCACAACCTGCCTGCCCATGCAGCCTATTCCGTTTATAATGTCGGCGTACCGCTCATTATCAAGGAAATAGTCTTTCCATGTAATGTCTTGTGTCATATTTAATTCCTCCTGTTTTCCGCAGGAGTACCTTTTTTGAAAACTCCTGCTTTCATTAATTGTGTGAATAAAAGCATGAATTTTCTGATTGGAGCTGCTTATTTTACAATGTCTATCATCATACATCAACACTGCATACAGCCTAGAATTGTCGTGATGACAAATGCCCTGACAGCATAGAAGTTTGTTGTGAATACAAGATAACCAGATAATATATCCTGTATATAGAAAATTTGCTTTAAATAAAACACTTTATGTTATGATTTACCTAAAGCATAACATAAAGTGTTTTATTATACAAGTATAAACGTTATTTCGTTCATGTGGTATTTTATACAAAATGACAGCACTATTTTACAATTTATACATCTTTACAATTCATATATCCCAAATGACTGTGCTCCCAGCACATATCCATTTTCACGGCAGGCGGTATTTCCTATCTCATACACCTTCTCGCCATTTGTGGGAAGGGCATCGTCGCTAAGAACAACTTCCTCATCCGACGGATTACACAACATGAGCAGACTGCCGCGCCTATAGGCAAACGCCCTTTCATCTTTCTTAGCATATACAAGCTCAAGATTAGCGTTATCCTTAAGCTCATCATTGCCGTTTCGGATTGCGAGTATAGCTTTTACCGTATTAAGGATGGAGTCAGGCTCTCTCTGCTGTCCGGCTACGGTTGGAGCATCCTCTGAAGGGTCTAGCGGAAGATACAAATCTTTTGCATCCGCTTTGGAAAAACCGTGATTTAGAGTATCGTCCCACTGCATCGGCGTACGGGAACCGGTTCTGGTGTATCCGCCTTCCTTAGATGGAAGATCGAGGTAGCGCATACCGATTTCGTCTCCGTAATATATGAACGGATTGCCCGGCATCGTAAATAAAAATGCATACGCAAGTTTAAGTTCTCTCTCATCCAGAAAATGTGACACGCGTGTCGTATCATGATTTCCCGTAATCAGGCTGTAACTGCCCTGTGTTTTGATTTTCTCATATTTTTCCAGATATTCATCGAAGAAGTCCAGTATGCTTCTGTCGCTGTTTTTCCTAAAAAAGCTGTTATTCCTGCCGTTTTCCATATTACGCAGAAGTAAATTATAGCCGTTGCCCGTCCAGTCCAGGAAAAAGTCCATGTGGAAGCCTGCCGGAATCGCAAACTGCGGCATATTCCACTCGGACACAAGCGCCGCCTCATGATAGGATTCATCCAGCATTTTTCTTATATCTTTCCAAACCATGCTCGTTCCGCTCTTTTTCTCATCATCCTTTTTCACAAGAGAATCTGCCATATCTACGCGGAAACCGTCACAACCGGCATCCAGCCAGAAACGCATGATGTCTTTAAGCGCCTCCCTGGTCGCAATGCATGCCGGATCGTCAAGACCCTTCTGCCAGCTTTCTGTGGGATTTAAGAATCCGTAATTGAGCGCCGGTTGGCATTTAAAGAAATTCAGGACATAAACTCCGTTTCTTGGAGTTTCCCCTGCCACATAATTCAGTCCCGAAGGTGCACTCATCCAGCCATCGGTCCAGATATAGCGTGCCGAATATTCGTTACTTTCTATCTTAGAGTTTTCCTTAGAGCTTTCCTTAAACCATTCATGCTCCTCTGAGGTATGACCCGGAACCAGATCTAACAGAATATGCATGCCCCTCTTATGCACTTCGTCAAATAACCGGATTAAATCTTCATTACTTCCGTACCGCGCGGCTGTCTTTTTATAATCCCTCACATCATAGCCCGCATCATGAAAAGGCGAATCATAACACGGATTCATCCATATCGCATTACAACCAAGTTCCTTAATATAATCAAGTTTCTCTATAATTCCGTTAAAATCCCCGATTCCATCCCCATTCGAATCCATAAAGGACTGGGGATATATTTCATAAAACACTGCATCTTTTAACCACTTTGGCATATCAATCCTCCATATTTCCAATTTTTATCCCGCGAAATCAAATAAACTGATCTGATTCGTCTCCGGCAACTTACCCAGCAGCCCCATACTATCCATCTGTTCAATAATAGTAGTTGATACTTTAGCGCGCTGGCGGAAATCTTCTTTAGAAAGAAACGCTCCGTCCTTAGCCGCCTCTACAATACCGTCAGCAGCCTTTTCCCCAAGACCGTCAATACTGCTTAGCGCCGGCATAATCTTATTATCTTCCGTTATTGTAAAAAGTCTGGACTTCGCCGAGAAAATATCGATTGGAACAAACTCATAACCTCTCGCATACATTTCCCTGACGATTTTCATATCGCGGTATGAATCCTGCTCTTTTTTAGAAAGCGTATCGCTTCTTCTCTTATAATCCGCCATAACGTTATCAAGATGTTCCTTCCCCTGACACATCAGTTCGTATGAAAAGCCCGAAGCCCTGATACTGAAAAATGCCGCATAAAAAGCGAGGGGATAATTGATCTTGCAATACGCAATGCGCCATGCCATCATGACGTAGGCGGCGGCATGGGCCTTAGGGAACATGTATTTAATCTTTTTACAGGACCAGATATACCAGTCCGGCACATTGGCGGCGACCATGGCCTCTTCCCATTCGGGCTTAAGTCCTTTTCCCTTACGCACGCTTTCCATGATGGTAAAAGAAAGCGCAGGATCGACTCCCATATGTATCAAATATATCATGATATCATCTCTACAACAGATTGCAGTAGAAATCGTCGCCTTACCTTCTTCGATCAAGGTCTGAGCATTGCCAAGCCATACGTCGGTTCCATGCGCAAGTCCTGCGATACGAACTAAGTCAGTGAAGCATTTAGGCTTGGCGTCTATTACCATCTGCATAGCGAATTCCGTGCCGAATTCAGGTATGCCTAGGCAGCCTAATTTGCAGCCGCCTATCTGCTCCGGCGTGATTCCAAGCGCCTCCGTTGATGCAAAAAGCGACATAACGCCTTTATCGTCAAGCGGTATTTTAACAGGATCTATGCCGGTCAGATCCTGAAGCATACGAATCATGGTAGGATCATCATGACCGAGTATATCAAGTTTCAAAAGGTTGTGATCTATTGAATGGTAATCAAAATGCGTCGTTATTATATCGGTCTTCATATCATTGGCCGGATGCTGTACAGGGGTAAAAGAGTTGATGTCCTCTCCCACCGGCAGCACGACAATACCGCCCGGATGCTGGCCTGTGCTTCTTCTGACGCCGGTGCAGCCTGTAACGATGCGGTTTATCTCGCACATTCTTTTTCTCTGACCACGCTCCTCATAGTAATTTTTGACATAACCAAACGCGGTTTTATCAGCAAGCGTGCCTATTGTTCCGGCTCTGTAGGTCTGGCCGTAACCGAAAATCACTTCCGTGTATTTATGGGCCTTACTCTGATATTCCCCTGAAAAATTAAGGTCGATATCGGGCTCTTTATCCCCCTTAAAACCAAGGAAGGTTTCAAACGGTATATCAAAGCCTTCTTTACTAAGCGGCGTAGAGCATATGGGGCATAGCTTATCGGGCATATCGCAGCCTGCGCCGCCGCTGAATGCCCTGACCTCGTCCGAGTCAAAGTCGTAATAATGGCAGTTCGGACAAAGATAATGCGGGCTTAATGAATTAACCTCGGTAATTCCCGCCATATTTGCCACAAATGAAGAACCTACGGAACCTCTTGAACCTACCAGATATCCGTCCTCTACGGATTTCCAAACAAGTTTCTGCGCAATTATGTACATAACCGCAAAGCCATTGGATATAATGGAATTCAACTCTCTTTCCAAACGTTCCTCCACTATCTGAGGCAGAGTATCTCCATATATCTCATGCGCCCTTTTATAGCAGATATCGGTAAGCTGTTTGTCACTGTCGGCTATGACCGGCGGACACTTGTCAGGACGCACCGGAGACATTGACTCTATCATATCCGCGATCATGTTGGTATTGGTTATTACTATTTCCTGTGCCTTATCGCTGCCAAGATATGCAAATTCCTCTAACATTTCTTCGGTAGTTCTAAAATAAAGCGGCGCCTGGTCGTCCGCATCCGCAAAGTGCTGTCCCGCCATAATTATGCGGCGGTATATCTCATCCTCTGGATCGAGAAAGTGTACGTCGCAGGTTGCCACAACAGGCTTACGGAACTCTTCCCCAAGCTTTACTATCCTGCGGTTTAACTCCATGATATCCTCCATCGAGTTAATATTGGGGAGTTTTTCGGAAGCTATCATAAACTTATTGTTCCCGAGGGGCTGGATTTCCAGATAATCATAAAAACGCACCAGATTTGCAATTTCCACATCCGATCTGTTCTCAAGTAACGCCCTGTAAAGCTCTCCTGCCTCGCATGCGCTTCCGATCAAAAGCCCTTCCCTGTACTTTATAAAAAGGCTCTTTGGAATCCTCGGTCTTCTTGCAAAATAGTTAAGGTGCGACTCCGACACCAGACGGTAAAGGTTCATGCGCCCCACGTTATTTTTGGCAAGTATGATCGCATGATAGGTGCGCAGTTTTTTGACAATATCCGGGCTGGATTTGCCCATCAGATTGATTTCCTTAAGCGTATGCGCATCCTCTTTTTCAAACATTGTTATAAATTTAACAAAAATCTCGGCCGTAGCCTGGGCGTCATCCACAGCCCTGTGATGGTTCTCAAGCGATATGCCAAGAGTCTTTGATACGGCGTCCAACGTGTGTTTTGACTGATCGGGAAGTAAAATTCTTGCCATTCCAAGCGTGTCGGCATAAGTAAAGTCATGGGTTATTCCCTGTCTGTCACAGTTTTCCATTATGAAACTCATATCAAAAGATGCATTGTGTGCAACAAGCACCGCATCCCCGACAAATTCCAGAAACCTCGGAAGGATCACGTCTATCTTCGGCTCGTTTATAACCATGTTGTCATTTATACCTGTTAAATTTTCTATTTTAAACGGAATCGGAACTTCGGGATTGACAAACGCCGAAAATTTATCTGCAATTTCCCCATCCACCACCTTGACTGCCCCGATTTCTATAATTCTGTCAGTAATGGGTGAAAAGCCTGTAGTCTCTATGTCAAATACTACGAAAGTTCCCTTAAGATCCTGTCCCTTGTCATTAGTTACAATCTCTTTTAAATCATCTACAAGATAAGCTTCAACTCCGTATATGCACTTAAAAAAGTTCTGTTTGTCCGGAGTTTCCCCGGCCTCTTCACATTTCTTTTTCTCTGCACGCCACAAATCCTCCCATACATGGTTGGCGTCCGGAAAAGCCTGCAGCACGCCGTGATCCGTAATGGCAATCGCCTGGTGTCCCCATTTATAGGCTCTTTTCACTATGTCTTTAACTTCCGATACACCATCCATGTCGCTCATTTTGGTATGACAATGCAGTTCTACTCTTTTGCGCACGCTGTTATCAGAGCGCGTTGTGGTAAAATCGGGAATCTTTTTAACGCCATGTATGGAACCGATGGTCAATTCATGGTCAAACTTATCTACCATGGTAATTCCTTTAATCTTAACAAATGCTCCAGGTTTCATTTCCGCGGTAAACTCTTCCGTTTGCTCTGTTTTAACGAAGAGTTTGATCGTCATTGTATCGGTATAATCCGTAACATCATATATCAAAAGCGTGCGTTCATTTTTTAGCTCGCGCTTATCCATGTTTATTACCTTGCCGCGCACAGCAACTTCGCCTATCTCGCCTATGATCTCGTCCATGCGCATTGCTTCATCCTCGAAGTCACGCCCATATATAACGTCGGGATTGTCGGAACGTTTGAGAGGACGGTCTTTGACTGGTGATGATTTAGCTGACCTTCCGGATGCTACACCTGCTGAGAGTACGCCTGATGGTACTTTTCCTGGGGCAGGTGAGCCAGTTTGCGCTGTCCCCGATGAAGCAGAGCCTGACGTACCTGATCCTGTTGCCATTCCTGCGCCTGCTGATGTCATTCCGTCCGCCGCTGCCACACCGCCTGCTAATCCTGCCGCTCCGTCTGCTGCCGCCATGCCATCTGTCGCGCCTTCACCATTCATCGAAACGCCATCGTAGTTTTCGCTCCCCGCTCCAATTCCGGCCCGTCTGGCAATCTCGGCAATCTGCATATTTATCCGTTTCTCGTCTTCTTCCTTATATTTACCGGTCTTGCGCTCCTTATAATCTATAAGGATCTCTACGCCGAAGCCGCATCTCTCGTTATAGATTTTCTCAAGGATCCGAATCAATTCCCCTACTTTTTCCTTGCCCATAACGGTATCTTCTATGGTTAACATAACTTGGTTTTCAGCAGGATAAGTTATATCAGCATTTTTAAATATGTTATATTCTATCGGCGAATACTCATGCAGTTCAAGCAGAATACTGTCACGATACACATCCATGAGTTTCTCCGGATTATACTGCTTAGACAAGTGATATCTTTCATAAATACGTATCGTCATATTCGCAGTCGGGAAAAACTGCTTCTTCATCTCGCGCTCTACCTTGTATACATCCTCTTTAAGAATCAAGACGTCGGAAGATATGTATATTCTGAGGAAGTCCTTGCGCTTAGTTGCAGAAACCCTCTCAACCATAGTCTGTCCAAACAGATCCGCCATACCACTATCCAGTTTTAATGTTGGGAAAACATCAAAAAATTTTTTCAATTTATTGCTCCTGTGATTTCATATTAACAAGTTCTTCTCTCAAAGCTTCAAGCAACTTATCTTCCGGCACTTTCTTAATAATTTCACCATGCCTGAAAAGCAGTCCTTCACCATCTCCGCCCGCAACTCCAAGATCAGCTTCTTTAGCTTCTCCCGGACCGTTTACCGCACAACCCATTACAGCCACTTTGATATCTAAATCAAATTCTTCTACCATCTTTTCTACCTGATTTGCAAGCCCTATCAGATCAATTCTGGTTCTTCCGCAGGTCGGACACGAAACTACCTCAATTCCGCCTTTTCTAAGACCAAGAGTTCTAAGAAGAAGCTTAGCCGATTTGATTTCTTCTACAGGATCTCCTGTCAGTGAAACCCGGATCGTATCTCCGATTCCCTGATACAGTATAATTCCAAGCCCTGCCGCCGACTTTATATTTCCGCTCATAAGCGTACCTGATTCGGTAATTCCGACATGCAGCGGATAGTTTGTCTTTTCAGCTAAAAGTTCATGCGCTTTTACACACATCAGTACATCCGAAGACTTAATACTTATGACAAGGTTGTCATATTTTAGTTCCTCTATAATATGAACCTTATCCAGAGCACTTTCAACAATCCCCTCTGCCGTCACTCCATGATATTTTTCAACAAGTTCTTTTTCCAATGAACCGCTGTTAACGCCTACCCTGATCGGAATATTTCTCTCCCTTGCAGCACTTACAACCGCCTCTACTTTCTCTCTGCCACCAATATTTCCCGGATTGATACGGATTTTATCTGCACCGTTTTCTATAGCTGCAATTGCCATCTTATAGTCAAAATGAATATCCGCTACTAATGGAATATGTATGTTTTTCTTGATTTCTGAAACTGCTTTTGCAGCCTCTAAAGTCGGAACTGTAGCACGGATTATATCACAGCCTGCTCTCTCTAACGCAAGAATCTGGGCTACGGTTGCGTTCACATCCTCTGTTCTTGTATTGGTCATAGACTGTATTAAGATGGGGTTGCCACCACCTATTACGCGGTCCCCTATTTTAATTTGTTTTGTATGTGTGCGGTGCATTTGGATGTCCTCCTGTTTATGTATTTTTAGTTATCCTGAACTTCCTATGATTTCAGCGGAACACTCCGCTAGATTTGACAACTCCATATTTGTTTGATAAAATATATCTACATAAAGGTACTGCCGATAGACGGCTAGTCCGAATTATTAGTTGCAAAAATAGCCGCTAAGTTTTCCAGACTGTGGGCGGCTATTTTTGTGGTTTATTATTATCTTTACTTCCTATTGCATATCCAAGTCCGAAAGCTGTCAGGCATAAGCTGATTACTGCTATCAGACCTTCTATTGTCAACATTGGCAAAGCCCTCCTTTCCCAGATTCCTGCACACAGGTTTCTATGTATCGAAGATACATTGTAATCGGAGGGTCACAGTCCCTCCGGAAGAAGGACTAGCCGCCTACCGTTATGGCAGCACCCATATGAATATTTTATCAAAAAGTATCGGACACTACAAGATATTCCGACTTTTTTCTTTCTTCATCTTTTTCAGGAAATCCCCCGTAAACGGCAGATATAGCTCCAGTGCTTTCAAGTATTCTCCGGAAAAGAATTGCTGATTCATTGCTGCCGTTATTAGCGAAATTTCCACACAGTATTTCAGGACAAACCCTTTTAGCGCCGGATTGATTGGATTAAATTCCCGGATCACGTTCCATGTAAACCAAAGCAGACGGTTGGTGTATTGTTCTAACTTCTGCTGTTTTTCTGCTTCCGTCATAAGCGTGTGGCTTCCAGACTTTTTATCCTCATCAATGTCCTGAAGATCGTCTACAAGCTGCAGCAAAAATCCGAATTTCAAATAAAAATCTTCCTCATATTCTGTCCAGTCTGTAGTTGCAAAAAGATAATCCGCCAGTACGGAAGTACTCCCTTTCCACATTGAAATCTCTAGAATCTGTTCTTCCGTTACGTCTGTTTTCTGTTGCCCGATACTACTATTCTGGGCTTCCAGAAGTTGTAACAGCGTTCCTGCGACTTTTTTCTTTGCAGGACCTTCATATGACTCAAGGATCATATCAAGAAGGCGGCAGGTTTTCTCTTCCAGCGAATTTCCAGGTTCCACGGATTCACCTTTTAGTTTCAAGGCTATCATCTGATCATATCGCTCTTTATCCTGTACTGAAATATGTTCATCGTCAATATAATTATCGGTATAAGGATAGAGAAGACTGTATGCCAGAATCGGGTTTTCTGCATGCTGTTCCTTTCCCTGCATATCTACGATCATGGCATAGATAAAATAATTTCGTAAAGTCTGCCAGATCTGCGCCGGAGTCAGTGTATCGTCAAACGCTCTGACCTTATTTACAAAATGCTTTGTCTCACATTTAAATGCGTTAATCAACACGGGGCTCATCCATTCGGAAAGATTAAGAATCTTTTCTCTTTCCATAAGCTCAGTAAAATCTTGTTCAAGTTCCTGTTCCCACTCATTTTGTCGTTCTTTGTCTTTTGGTCTATGACGTAATTTCTTTTGGATTCTCTGGGAGAATTCCTGCATGAGTGTCTCGTTTTCTTTTTTTCGTTCGGATTCAACTATAGGAAAAAGGTCTGGGTTTTTCTTAAGGAAATCCGGAAAACCATCCGGCTGTTTTTCCCATGTTTCTCTGATTTCTCTTGTTGCTGTCATCTTCGCTCTACAATTCCTCTACCACTATCTTAATCGCCCACGCAGGCACAGCCGGCGCCTCTCCATCTTCATTTATAAACACAAACGCCGTATCATACTCCGGCATCCGCTCCGGATAAATTCCATACCCATCCGTAAAATAAATAAGCCCCTTTAGTTTATCGAATTCCCCGTCACTTTGCAGCTTATCAACATACTCAAAAACCGGCCTGAAATCAGTAGAGCCAAAGCCCCTAAGCTTTCCGTTTGTTAAAAATTTATCAAACTCATCCCTGCAGGTTATCTTCGTGTCGCTCTGTACTTCATTATCGCACTGTATGATATGCACATTGATTTTATTAAAAAAGTTCTCACTCTCCTGCATTATCTGATAAGTTTTATTTAAGAAAGCGTGTACCAGTTCTCCGCGGCACGACGCCGAGGTATCAATCGCAATCACGAAGTCTTTGATCTTGTTAGTATCCTTATACTCAAGCGGCTCAACTAAGGGCATATTTCCGTAATGCGACAGACCAAAGGTGTAATATATATAGTCAAACTCATCATCGCTGACCTGCAAATCCTCGCCCATAACCATAAACCGTCTGAGAAAATCCGTATAATCGTACTTTTCCCTAAGCGCCTCTTTTAAATTTTCCTCTATGCTCTCCGAGTTATTTTTATCCTTGGAAAAGCTCTTTAAATCCGCCCTTATACGCTCGCTTACCTTTCGCCACTCTTCCTGCGAAAGCTCAAGTTCTTCTTTTCTGTCCCAGTAAATATGTTCATCATAATGGCAGAGCTTATTCCACTCATGTACTGCCTTATCCGAGGGCGGCTCTATCCTGAAATGCCTGTAAAGTTTCTCCGCACTAAGTCCTCCCGCCTGCTTTTTTATAATATCGAGCCTGTTTCTAAGAAGCTCATCCGAGGGCAGGGCAGCAAGATATAGATTCATTGAAAGGATTGTATTTTCTACCGCAATATCGCTTGCCAGATCCCAGTAATCCCGCTCTAATTTATCCGTCTGATATCCATGATAAAAAATACAGTGCAGCAGCGTATGCAGATAAAGTCTCACCGCATAATGCGGTTCTTCCTTATATCTGGTAAGCAGCAGCACCGGATCATAATAAAGCGTGGCGCCATCATAGACAAACGCGCCCGTATTCACTCTTTCTTCCAATCTGAGTTTAGAGAGCGCAACGTCTAAAAAACGCATATTAATTAAAATACCGTCATGGGCAAGTCTTAAAACTTCATGCGCAAGTTTTGAGATTCGTTCATCCATAAACGCATTTTTCACTCCTAACAAAATGGATTGTATTTCTTCTCATGCCCGATACTTGTCACATCTCCATGTCCGGGATAGACTTTTACATCATCCGGCAGTACAAACAGTCTTTCTTTTATGGAACGGATGATTGAGCTCATACTTCCGGTTGCAAGGTCTGTTCTGCCCACTGATTCCTGGAAAAGAGTATCTCCGCTTATTAAAACTTTATCTTCCTCGAAATAATAACAGCAGCTTCCCACTGTATGCCCCGGCGTTGCAATAAGCTTACAGGTCATTCCCGCAATCGTGATCTCTTCGCCGTCCTTTAAATATCTGTCAGGGATTACCGTATATGGCCTTCCAACCTGATCCGATACGTTTACAACCGCATCCTCGCAAAGTACCTTTTCTTCTTCATATGCATAAATCGGTGCACCTGAGAGTTCCCTCAACTTATTCGTTCCCCATATGTGGTCAAAATGCCCGTGTGTCAGCAAAATTCCGGCTATATTAAAGCCTTTTTCTTTCATAGTTTCATATATATAGTCGCCCTTATCCGCCGGATCAAAGAAGATTACATCTTTTTCCCCTTCTTTATATACAAAATAGCAGTTGGTCTGGCATATGCCAAGCATCATTCTGCCGATTTTTAAATTTGCCATAGTAATAACCGTACCCTTCTTAATTACTTAAACATTTTCGCCATTTCCTATTACTTATTTAGCTCGAAGAACGCTCTATATCAATAACGCTTTCTATCATACGTATCTTATCTATAATACGCTGCAATTCATCCCTGCTCGCGATCTCAAAGCTTACTGCCATTGTAGCCGTTCCCTGTTTATTTATTCTTGTATTAAGCGCCAGAATATCAATATTTTTCTCCGTAAGCGCCCTTGAAACATCGGCCAAAAGACCGTTTCTGTTATTTGCATAAATATTTATTTCCGCAAGGTATTTCTCACTTCCTGCATCTTCAATGCCATGCTGCCACTCCGCGTCAATCATCCTTTCCCGGTCGATTTCGGGAAGATTCAAAATATTTATACAGTCCGTTCTATGAATGGAAATACCTCTTCCCCTCGTAACAAAACCAACGATTTCATCTCCGGGCACCGGACTGCAGCATTTAGAAAACCTGACAGCTACGTCATGAATGCCCTTTACCACAATACCACTCTTACTTTTCTTATCGCGGGCTCTGATAAACTGGGCGTTTTCCTGTATCTCCGCAAGCACGTCTTCATTGGATATCTCTTTCTTGTGGTCATTATCGTACAACTCCTGCATACGGTTAATGACCTGGCCCTCTTTAAGTCCGCCATGCCCGACAGCCGCAAGCACCGAATCCCAATCACTGAATCCATATTTTTTCATCACGGCATTTTCATATACCGGAATCATGATGTCCTGTGTATTTATGGATCTGGACTTGCAGTAACTAAGTAAAAGTTCCTTACCTTTTACTATATTCTCTTCCTTTAACTGATGTTTGAACCACTGGTTAATTTTAGTCTTGGCCTGCGTACTTTTTACCAGATTCAGCCAGTCGCGGCTTGGGCCCTTGGAATTCTGCGAGGTCATTATCTCTATGCGGTCGCCGTTTTTGATCTCATAATCAATTGTAACAAGTTTACCGTTAACCCTCGCTCCTATCATTTTATTGCCGACTGCACTGTGTATACTGTATGCAAAGTCAATAGGCGTCGAACCGGCAGGCAGATTTTTAACATCACCGGTAGGTGTAAAGCAGTACACATGATCTGAAAAAAGGTTCAGATCGCTCTTTAGAAGCTTCATAAACTCCTTATTGTCCTCTGCGGTCTGCTGCCATTCGAGAATCTGTCTCAGCCAGACCAGCTTCTCTTCCTCCTGTGTTTCAACTTTCTTACCGTCGGATGCCTCTTTATATTTCCAGTGTGCGGCAATACCGTACTCTGCAGCCTTGTGCATATCATACGTCCTGATCTGAATTTCAAAAGGCTGTCCGCTTGTACCAATCAAGGTTGTATGCAATGACTGATACATATTTGCCTTAGGCATGGCAATATAATCCTTAAAACGTCCGGGAATCGGTTTATACATCTCATGGATAACGCCAAGCGCAGCATAACACTCAGGAACCGTATCCACTATGATACGTACTGCAAACAGATCATAAATCTGGTCGATGGTCTTATTCTGATTCTTCATTTTCTTATATATACTGAAAAAATGCTTAATCCGGCCATCAATGTGAGCCTTAATTCCTGCCCTGTCTATATGCTCGCTCACCTCATCAACTATTGTCTGAATATATTTCTCACGAACACTCTTACGAACCGAAATCGTATTAACCAAATCATAATATGCTTCCGGCTCTAAATATTTTAACGATAAATCGTCAAGTTCTACCTTAATTTTGGAAATTCCAAGTCTCTGGGCTATCGGAGAATAAATGTCCAGAGTCTCCCTTGCAATCTCCTGCTGCTTCTCCGGCTTCATATGCTGCAATGTTCGCATATTGTGAAGTCTATCAGCAAGTTTGATCACAATGACGCGGATATCCTTGGCCATAGCAAGAAACATCTTACGAAGATTCTCCGCCTGTCTTTCGAGTTTAACCGCATCTTTATCATTAACCATATCTCCATGAAAATTCAGCTTATCTAACTTCGTAACGCCGTCCACCAAAAGCGCCACATCTTCCCCGAATCTCCACTCTATTTCACCATCTGTCATAATCGTGTCTTCCACTACGTCATGCAGAAGACCCGCAACTATTGTTTCCTTATCCATCTCCAGATCAGCAAGAATAATAGCCACATATAATGGATGGATAATATAAGGTTCTCCGGACTTACGTACCTGGTCCTTATGTGCTTTATAGGCTATCTGGTACGCATTTTCAATCAATGAAATATCGGCCGAAGGATGATATTTACACACACGCGCAACAAGCTCCTGATACAAGGTTTCAGGGGTTTGAAATTCTTCTATAGATTCAATTCTTCCATCATCGATCAAAACTTCTTTTTTTTCTTCTGTTGCCATACTCATCACCAGCCGCTTTGCTTACCTTCATGTCAATGTTATATCATAAATCTACGATTTTTATAAGTAAAACACTTTTTGGATACTTCTTAATTTACATAGTATTCCTATTAAGCATTTTTTGATACATCTGTAAATATGCAATATAACTTAAGCATACATTAAGCAACTTTTATAGTCAATATTAATAAATGACAATAAATAATTAAAATTAGGGAAATATTATGCTATAATTGATTGAAAGGCTGTTGTCCGGGGGCACGAACTTCACTAATATAAACAAAAGACGGGGTTCGACCGCGGGAGCGAACTCACCCCTTTCTTTTGTTTATATTAGCGAAGTTCTGGGTATTGGAGAAGAGGTTTGCAATCATTTATATAAAAGGAGCATGGTTATAAATATGAATCAAAAAGAAATAGATTTTCTGAATTTTGAAAATGAACTGTTAAATACAAGAAAAAAACTTAATGATTTAATATATAAATGTTCCAATGAATACCCTGATTCTGAAGACAGGACGCTGTATCAGGACAAAATATATTATTTGGAAACAGAGCTTACATATTTGAATAGGCAGTTTCAGATGCTGCGGAATAGACAGCATAGTGCGCTCCAAGCGGAGAATGCGACTTCTAAGGTGCCGAATATGTCAGAGAATATGGCTTCCAAGGCACCGAATATGATGCAGACTATCCAGAGCGTAAATGTGTCGGACATGCAACAAACTGCGCCACCTGCAAATACGCCGCCTATAACGCAAACTGTACAGTCTGAAAATAATCCGGCTATGACGCAAACCATACAGACTGAAATTGGCGCACCACGTCAGCCTGATACACAGACTGCAAATATACAAGACATGCCACAGAGCACACGTCCAATAAACACTCCGATATTGCAGAACTCTGCCAAAAAGACAGAACAAAAGGATTACGAAAAACTCTTCGGCAGGAATTTCATGGGTATTTTTGCGTCTGTGCTGATTTTTATAAGCCTTATTATTTTTGCTACGCTTCTTCTGCCTTATCTGACCGATACGATTAAATTAATTGGGCTATACATAATCAGCTTCGGGCTGATAACAGCAGGCTTTGTACTGGTAAAAAGGAATAAAGACAATAAATTTAACATCGCGCTCATTGGCTGTGGCGTTGGCTCGCTGTATATTACGCTATTGTTAAGCAATTTGTATTTTAAAGTGTTTGGAGATATTTTATTATATGTATTTATTTTAGTCTGGGCAGTGTTTGTTAAATATTTAACGAAATTAAAAAGCCTCATATTCCATATTATCGGACAGCTTGGCATCTTTATATCGTCGATTTTGGGCGTACTTCTTTGCGTTCATGATAAGGATGCAACCAAGATATTGGTATTAACAATTTTCTACTTTATTTCTGCATTTGTTTTTGACATTAAAGATAAGCGTTCAAGTGATGATGATTCAACTGAAAACGAAGCAGATTTGCGTATAATTTGTGAGCAGAGTCTATGCAGCCACATTTTTAAGTCTGCCAATCTGATCATCTATATGATTGGTTTTAGCTTTATGGACCATACAGCGCTTAAGACTGTGAACATTCTTCTCCTAATGGCATTTATACTTTCTGAGTTCTATTTTTCTTTCAAAGAAAAATATACGAACGGCATATTTTTCCAGGTATTGACCATTGTTAATACCGTTATTTTTATTTTCTTATTCAATATAATGGAAATTTTAGCAGAAGATCATTCCTATGCATTTATGTACATTGTGTCTGTTGCTGTGCTATTTTATGTAAACTACAAAAATACGGAATGTACAACTTTTTCAGAGATATGCTGCTTTATTCTGATATGTCTGGGCTGTTATAACAATCCTATTATAAGCAAACATCTCTTTGTTTATCTTACCGTAGTCCCGTTTATGCTTTATGGTAAATGGAAAGACAATAAGCTCTATTTATATACAAGCCTTGCATATATTGCGGCATTTTTCTTCCTATTCATCTCAGGGTCTTCTGATCATTATCAGAAAATAGAATATATGATAATGCTGATTGTAATTTATGCAGCATTTTTATATGTATGCAAAACTACGACGCTCACCGCTTTTAAGGTAACAGGCTACTTTATGCTTTGTCTTATCACCTTAACGCAAGTACATGATTTTGCTTATTACTCTATGCACAGAGCGGTATTATCGAATTCGTTAAAAATAGATTTTATCGGTGCAAAGGCCTTTTTGATCACTTTCTTCACACTTGCGATAGTTCATCTGATCCTAAATAAGCTTGAATACTTCGGCAAGGAAAAACCGGTCGAAATAATGATGCTTGCAGTTAACGGACTATTGATGACAACGGGCTGCTTCGCATTATATGAAACGGTATGGCAGATCCCTGTAATCCTGCTGACTATATTATTATTCCTGATAAATTCCAAACGGCTTCTTCAGAAAGATGTAAATTCAGGATACTATGTTATGTTTAAATACACCGTACTGATGTTCTATATTTTGGATTCATACGATGTCATCAATTATGCAATAAGCATCTGCCTTCTCTTATTTGCGATCATAAGCATTGTTGTCGGTTTTTATAAAAGCAACAAGTCCTTCCGCCTGTATGGTTTGATCCTATCTATGGTAAGCATTTTTAAACTGATCATGATAGACATCCACTATGACAGCACCATGGAAAATGCCGTCAGTTTCTTCGTCAGCGGAATATTATGCTTTATCATCAGCTTCATTTATAACAGAATCGATCATAATTTTCAGAAGAAATAAAAAGAGCAGTCAAAGGCTGCTCGTGCTAAAAACATTTGTTACATTTGCAATAAATGTTCCGATGTATAGTCTTGATATACAAAATCTGCATTTGTCTCTATATCATCATGTAATGTTTCGTCAGGAAATTTTATCAGGGAATCATATAAGAAAGATTCTTTTACAGCCTTATATGCTTCAATTTCAGACAAACAATATTTTTTTATAATGACATCTATAACAGAATTCATATATTTTTTTGCATCTTTTCTCATATTAATCCCACCTTCTTTCTTTTTTATATGGCTTTATTATAACACAAGAAATATCCTTTATACAAGATAAAGCTTTTTCAGTATGAAAAGAGTATTGACTACCATAAAATTCTCCTGTTTCTGGTAAAATAGAGGAATAATCTATATTTTTGATATCACAAATATTTTGTCTTATATTATTTGCAATGCTTGCTATCTGACCATCTGCTATTTCGCCATATACTATATCATATTTATTGTCTTTATTATGATTGCTTATATTTTGTGTTATCAAAAAATCTAAGTCCAAACGATTATTAATGACAAAATCGAACCACTCTTTTTGACCAGGGCTAAAAAATTTTGTATTCACCTTTACAAAATAAGAATCATCTATATACATTTCTACCAAATATGCATCCTCATGGCAATGAAATCTTTTATTATAGTCATTTGTTTTTTTAAAGGCACGTTCTACTGCTTTCCTTTTACTATCTGTTACATAGAAACCCTTTCCAAAGTCCAAATTGGGAAGACTTTTATTTAGATCAATTCCATGTAACCATATATCAAACGCAGAACTTAAGTTTGTCCCATGATAAACTTTTATCAAAATAACAACCTACCAATCATTAGTATTTTTTAATATCATAAGAGAAAACTATAGAATAAAGAAGCCATTGCTCCATAAATGATTATCCATCTACGGAGTAATGGCTCCTCATTTCTTTCAACTTAATTTGCCTAAACCCTTTCATGGAGAATACGAAGTATTCCCGAGGAAGAAATTGCAATGCAATTTCTTTCAACTTAATTTGCCTTGCAAATTAAGTTTTTACATCATTCCCATTCCAGCTCCCCCTGCCGGCATTGCAGGTTCAGCTTCTTTAATGTTTGCAACAACCGATTCAGTTGTAAGCAATGTGGAAGCAACACTTGTTGCATTCTGCAGAGCGCTTCTTGAAACCTTAGCAGGATCAAGAATTCCAGCGTCTACCATGTTGACATATTCCTCTTTAAGTGCATCAAAGCCTACGCCAACCTCGGATTCTCTTACTTTATTGATGATAACGGAGCCTTCAAGTCCTGCATTAGCTACGATGTGATACAAAGGAGCCTCAAGTGCCTTTAATACAATCTGTGCACCGGTCTTCTCATCGCCTTCTAAGGTTTCTGCAAGTTTAGCAACCTCTTTAGCTGCGTGGATATATGCGGAACCGCCGCCTGCAATAATGCCCTCTTCTACTGCTGCCCTTGTAGCTGCAAGCGCATCTTCAAGGCGAAGCTTAGCTTCTTTCATTTCTGTCTCGGTAGCTGCACCAACGCGGATAACTGCAACGCCGCCTGCTAATTTTGCAAGACGCTCCTGTAATTTTTCCCTATCAAAGTCAGATGTTGTCTCTTCAATCTGTTTCTTGATCTGTCCGATTCTTGCTTCAATAGCTGTCTTATCGCCTTCGCCGTCAACGATAACAGTATTTTCTTTCTGTACCTTTACGGATTTAGCATGACCAAGCTGATCTAAGGTAGCGTCCTTTAACTCTAAGCCAAGCTCTGAGCTTATAACCTCGCCGCCTGTTAATATAGCGATATCTTCAAGCATTGCTTTTCTTCTGTCGCCGTATCCGGGAGCCTTAACAGCTACAACATTAAATGTACCGCGCAGCTTATTTACGATCAGGGTGGTTAATGCTTCGCCTTCCACATCCTCTGCAATAATAAGCAGTTTAGCGCCGGTCTGTACGATCTGCTCTAAGATAGGAAGAATTTCCTGAATATTAGAGATTTTCTTATCTGTAATAAGGATATAAGGATTCTCCAATGTAGCTTCCATCTTATCCATATCAGTTGCCATATAAGCTGAGATATATCCTCTGTCAAACTGCATACCTTCTACTAAATCAAGCTCGGTAAGCATGGTCTTGCTTTCTTCTATAGTAATAACGCCGTCACCGGATACCTTTTCCATAGCGTCTGCTACTAACTGTCCTACTTCCTCGTCTCCTGCGGAAATAGCTGCAACTCTTGCAATATGCTCTTTTCCGTTAACTTTTGAACTCATTTTCGCAATCGAGTCAACTGCAATATCTGTCGCTTTCTTCATACCTTTTCTTAAAATGATTGGGTTAGCGCCTGCTGCCAGATTCTTCATTCCTGAATTTACCATAGCCTGTGCTAAAACCGTAGCGGTAGTTGTACCGTCACCTGCCACGTCATTTGTCTTGGTAGCAACCTCTTTTACAAGCTGTGCACCCATATTTTCAAATGCATCTTCTAATTCGATTTCCTTTGCAATGGTAACGCCATCGTTTGTAATAAGCGGTGCGCCATAAGATTTATCTAAAACAACGTTTCTTCCTTTAGGTCCAAGTGTTACCCTTACTGTATCTGCAAGCTGATTTACGCCTGATTCTAATGCAGCTCTTGCCTCTGCGCCATATTTAATTTCTTTTGCCATAATGAATTTGCCTCCTAATATTTAATTTCAGTTTGTAAATGACATGAATATATACCAATCCTGATTATTGAACGATTGCTAAAATATCGCTCTGTCTTACAATAATGTACTCTTCTTCTTCAAGCTTAACTTCCGTTCCTGAATACTTAGAATAAATAACCTGGTCTCCGACCTTTACTTCCATCTTAACTTCTTTACCGTCTACAACACCGCCGGGGCCGACTGCAATTACTTCTGCCTGCTGTGGTTTCTCTTTGCTCTGTCCGGGAAGGACGATTCCTGATTTGGTTGTCTCCTCAGCTACTAACTGCTTCAAAACGACTCTGTCGCCAAGTGGTACTAATTTCATATTTTCTTCCTCCTTAAATGATTATCTTTTCTTTCCGCAATCATTAATCTATTAGCGGTATATTCGCTTTTGAGTTTTTTGTTAGCACTCATCTAATTCGAGTGCTAATCATTAAGCATATATTAATTTTATCCTATTCACTTTGCAAATACAAACAGAGGAGCATTTCATATAATTTTTTCACATATGCTCTCGTTTACTCTTTTTTTCTCATTTTTTCTTATCATTTCCCAAAAATGGGAATTTAATACTTTTTTTAGAATTGGACTTATTTTATGAAATAATTGCCTTATATTGCTACTGCGCTGCTTTTTCCTCCAAATACTCAAGTATGTTGTCCGCTTCGTCAGCGTATTCTCCCATATTACCTGAATATTTCTGCATCCTCTCATAGCGCATCTCAGACTGAGCTGTATTTCCCGCTATCTGATGAGCGTAGTAAAGCACTGCATTTTCATAGAAATGTGCTACGGCATAAATTTCTGCCATATCACCCTTTACCGGCGTCTCTGAGATTTCGTTACGGTATACATTATCTACCAAATCATTGTATTTCTGATAATATACCCTATAAAGCAGAGAATGTTCATCGCTCACATACAATTGATTAGAATCAATATAAACAGCAGTATATATAGCAATCAATCCAAATAGAATAACACAAAGCACTATGATTATTATATTCAATACCACATCCTTGTTGAAAAGTTTTCTCTTCGTCATACGCACCTCCACAATTTTCTTACAGTGTACTAATCAGCGTTTTTAATCAGCATTTCTAAGCAATCCTTCTTCAATCAGGCTGCTTTTCATGGACACTGAATAATCAGGCAGCTTATCAAGCTCTTCTTTGGTCAGATGAGCATATACCAAAAGAACCGCCTCCATATCTTCGTTTATGCGTTCCAGCGCTTCCTTATGAACAGGTGCATACTGGTTATCATAATAATCGTTTTCATAACCGATTCTGTATACATCTTTGTAAAAACGCTCTAAGTTCTCCGCAATTCTTTGCGAGAGATTTTTCGCATTATAATACGTACTATCCTCATCGTACCTCATTATATCATCTAAAATAAGTTCATATTCAAACGCAGCTTGTTTAACAGTATAATATTCCTCGAATGTATCTACATAACCAAGCCTCTTTTCATTAAATAAAGTGTAAAGTCCAACCCAGTCACCGGCAAGTTCATAAGCATCAAGCTCTTCTCTGTATTCCTGCTCATGCAGTTTAACATCTTTTTTAATGTTATGAATCCTAATCTCCGATTCAATATCACTTCTCGTATTTACTACAACAAGGATCAATATAGCTAATATAATTATTACAGGAATTTTGACCGCAGCGGAGGTAAAACGGCCTGTCTTTTGTTCTACCTCTTTTTTGGTCTTTTGAAATTCACTGTGATAATACTTCATATCCTGCTGATGCTTTATTGCAAAAGGATTAGGATTTCCGCAAAAAGGACATTTCTCATTCTCTATCTGCATATCTGCTCCACATGTGGGACATTTCATCTTACTGCACTCTCCTTCTGTTTATTTTAAACCCATATTGTTTTTTATGTATGCTTTTATCTTCTTCTCAGCAAGTTTATAGTTAAAATAAAGTCCGTATTTATCCTGGGCACAGCATTCGTTATACAATTCATCAATTTCTTCCTGCTTCATACCAAGCGTATCTATAAGGAAATCATTGGTTTCAGCCCGATAATCTTCTATATATTGAAGTTCCTCATCGGTATATCCGGCATAACTCTTATCCTGTTTTAAAAACATTGCATCCACAATGCACCAATACACATTATCTTTATTATAATTTCCCGATTTAATTATTGCCGCATCTCCTTTAAATGACATATACCGCCTGTATTCATTGATAAAGTAATAATGCTCCCAACTCGATATGGAATAAAGGCCCTCTTCCATCACCTGGTTTTCAAATTCCAGAATACTGTCATAGTCTTTTGCTTCATATAATTCGTCCAGCTTAGGATAATTTTCCCTTTCCCAGTCAAGCTGCGCTTTTACATCCTCGATTGGCGCTTTTTCATCAAAAGCCTTATGTACCCAAATATATAAGCCCCATATGCAAAACGCTGCGATAATAACGGCAAATAAGGTTCTTTTTATTATTCTGCCCGTTTTTCTGATTTCTTCTTTATATGCCTTCACAGGGGCAGTTTTAAGCTCTTCAACGTCCTCTTTTAGTTCAAAAAGGTCTTCCATATACTTTTTTTCACCGCCCACTGCATTTAACGCCCCACAGTAAGGACATTTATCAGCGTCCGCCGGTATCGGGGCATTGCAGTTTTCGCAGTACAGCATTTTACCTTGTTCCATATTCAGGCCTCCATACTATCAGTATACTAAACAATAGAAAGCACACTCTGCGAGTTATCCTTATGTCAATTAAAAATCTATGTTTAGTATATCTGTTATGAAAATATTTGTCCATTTAATTTGAATAAACAAATTCAGCATGCAAATTTAATATTAATACTACTAAAATACTACCCAAAGTAGTATAGCATTTCAGCCACTTTAACTGTATAGTATTGTTATACCTGCAGGCACAAATAATTATTATCAACGCTTAGAAACCAAAAATGTATTTGAAAAGGAGGAAATCTTTATGTATTTAATTTCGTTCATAGCAGTTATTATAACCATAGTTTTATCCTGCTCAGGATTATGGGGTGGGGGACAGTCTCCGGTAATCCGGTATTTTATAGACTTACCAACGCTTATCCTTCTGCTTATAGTATGCGTTCCGTTCCTTATTTCCACAGGCCTTATAAAAGACTTTAATAATGCTTTCCGCATAGTCCTTAGCAGAAAAAAGGAAACAACATTAACTGAACTGAAAAGAGCGGTTGAGGCTGTAAGTCTGACTATAAAATCGCTTCTATGTACCGGCGTCCTAATTTTCATGATGTCACTCATTATGATTTTGCATACACTGGATACGCCTGAAACTCTTGGTCCCAAAATCTCGGTGTGTATATTAAGCATTATATATGTCTGCGTATTTATATTAATACTGCTGCCGCTTAGATCTACGCTCAATCTTAGAATAATCGAATATATACCGGAAACGGGAACTGAAATTGAATCGAAAGCTGAATCGAAATTAGAATCCGAACCGAAATTAGAATCTGCACCGGAAAGGCATGACTGCTAATATGAAAAATTTTAAAAAGCTTACTGCTATTTTAATATATATTTTTATAATGTCATATCTTTTGGAATTTGAGTTTTTTCAGCTGTTCGATTTAAAACAGCTTGCCCTTGTTTTAATCGGTATGTTTGTTCTCTTTCTGCCCGGATATAAACGCGGTGAAAGCATGTCGGAGTATGCAGCACAGCTTGCCGGCTGTGCCATGTTTGCCAGCTATATCCAGACTTTTATACTGCTTTTCATCGTTTTATCCACGCAGATAACGCCAGAACAGCTTCCAAAAGAAGCGGCGCTTAGCTGTCGTCCTCTTTTATACGGCATATGCCTGTGGATGATTCTCTCAGGTGATACGCCAAAGACACGAAACCGGGCCGAGCAAACTCCATCCGATATGCCACGGTCTGAAACCCCGCAGGAAAATACAGAGATTATGGCAACAGATGCCTATGAAATATACCGTAGGTTAGGTCTGACTAACCGCGAGGCAGAGCTTGCACTACTAATCTGTAAGGGGCTAAGCAATGCTGAAATTGCCGCAGAACTTTGTATTTCAGAGACAACCGTTAAAAAACATATTTCAAATATTTTTGAAAAGCTGCAAATAAGCAAACGTGAGGAAATTCTGAAATTTATTTATAATCCCCAAAGCAATGGCTAGGATTATGTGCAAGTTTACTAATTTTTCATGAATTTCTTCATTAAATTAGATTAATTTAACTATGTGCAACTTCACAATCTGCTTTTTGTGTGTTAAAATATTATAAAAGTGAAATGGAGGCGAAGTATGACACACAAAGAAAAGGCAGTACAACTGCTTCATCAGCAATATCATTGTTCACAGGCATTGTTTGGAGCATTTGCAGATGATTTTGGGCTGGATTTAAAAACCGCTTTTAAAATCAGTACATGTTTTGGCGGCGGAATGCGTCAGGGCGCAACCTGTGGCTGTATTACGGCGGCAATGCTGGTACTTGGCATGGCACTAGGCTTTTATGATTCCCAGGACAAGGAACAGGAAATATATGGCAATAAGAAAACTGATGAATTTATACGCCGTTTTACAAAAGAGATGGAAGGTGATATCAACTGCAGGGATATTTTAGGTAAAGATATCTCTAAACCTGATGAACTGGCTGCCATCCGCAGCGAGGGGCTTATTTTGAAAAAATGTCCCCGCGCCATTAGTATAAGCATTGATATATTGGAAGATATGCTTGCGGATTATATGAAAGATATTATAGTGAGCAGTATCAATCCCGAAGATATTCCGCAAAATGACGAGATGCAGAGCGTACTTAAGAGTCTCAGCAGAATCAGGCGTTTTAACCGAAATGTCTCCAATCTGCTGTTCTCTTCTTCCAAAAACGTAGCTTTTATACAATTTGATATTCATAAATTCAAAATAATCAATGATTTATACGGCGAAAAATTCGGCGACGAAATTCTGGACTTCGTTATAAGTCAGTTAAAAGAATACTGCACTCCTGAACAGTATTTTATAAATCTAAGAAGCGATGTATTTATGGTAGTAACGGAATACGATAAAGAAGAAGATCTTGTCGATTTTATACATAATCTGGATTCAAAAATCTGCATATATAAAGATGTCAAGCTTAGGATGAGCTACGGAGTATATACCGTTGAAGATAAAAATATGGAACTTAGGCAGATGGAAGACCGGGCTGCCATAGCAAGGAAGACTTCCAAGAAAAACGTTTTATCAAATATCCTGTTTTATAAAGAGCAGTTCAAAGACTATCTTTATAATAGAAAATTTATCGAAGAAAACATGCAGACCGCCATTACGCAACGGCATTTTATGATGTACTTACAGCCTAAATACAGCATTGCCCAAAATGAAATTATCGGTGCTGAAGCTTTAGTACGCTGGAAACACCCTGAGCGAGGAATGATTTATCCCGACCAGTTCATACCTATTATCGAAGAGAACGGTTTTATCGTTAAAGTGGATTATTACATATGGGAAGAAGCCTGCCGCTTCATTAAACGCTGTGAGGAAGAAGGCTTAACCCCCTGCCCTATTTCGGTCAATATGTCCAGACTTCACCTACGCGGCGACGAATGTATAGAAGTTCTTGACGAAATGATAAATCGTATTGGTATTCCCAAGAAGCTGTTAGAGATTGAAATAACAGAAAGTATAGACAATCAGCAGGTAAGCATGAAAGCCCTACAGCTTAAAAAAGACGGCTTTAAACTTCTTATGGATGATTTCGGAAGCGGATACTCTTCTTTAAATGTTCTGCTTGAGACGCCTTTTGACGTAATAAAGTTAGATAAGAAATTTATGGAAAATATGATGGTTTCTGATAAAGGAAAGCTCATACTTGAACAAGTGGTTACTATGGCAGATAAACTTCGCCTAGGTCTTCTGGCCGAAGGCGTAGAAACCAAAGACCAGATTGACCTTCTTGAAAGTATAGGCTGTGACCAGGTACAAGGTTACTATTATGCAAAGCCTATGCCTGCAGATGAATTTTTTGAACTTCTTAAGAGCCAGCAGACTTAATAGCTGCTGGTTCTTTGTACCACTCAAGCTCATTAGCCGGTATAGTCACAAAGTTATTCTCGCCCTCTCCTACTCGTAATACCACATTCCTAATCCCCGCCTGAATTATCATCCTTGCACATAAAGGACAGGGTTTAGCCCTATGTACGGAACCATCCTTAGGATTGATTCCCGTCAAATATAAATCTGCCCCCAGTGTCTGTTCTCTTGAACAATTAAGCAGCGCATTTGCCTCCGCATGTATTGCGCGGCAGATTTCATATCCTTCTCCCTGGTGCATATCCAGAGGAATTCTGGGGCATACGCCTGTATCACAGCAGTTTTCAAACCCTCTGGGTGAGCCGTTATATCCGGTGGAAATAACGGCATCATCTTTTACAATTACTGCCCCATACTTTCGCTTGATACAGGTACTTCTATAGGCGAAGGTTTCCGCGCAGTTTAAATATGTATCACATTTTGAAATTCTTCTGTTTGATTCCGGCTTTACCATGTGAGTCACCACTTTCATTTCATCTAACAACAATAATAAACTAGAGCCGCTTGAATTTCAAGCGGCTCTTCTTAGATTATATATTCCGGAGCATTCATTCTCTCAATTTTTTGGATAAAATCTTTTACCCTGTCATTCTTTGGATGATTAAATACTTCCTTCGGTGTTCCATCTTCAAGTATCTTTCCATTATCAAGAAAAATAACTCTATTTGCTACATTTCTCACAAAATTCATCTCATGTGATACTAATATCATTGTGTATCCTTCGTTTGCCGCTTTCCTGATCGTATCTAAAACCTCGCCAACCAATTCAGGATCAAGAGCCGATGTTGGCTCATCCAAAAGAAGTAATTGTGGTTCCATCGCCAACGCTCTTGCTATAGCAACACGTTGTTGCTGTCCACCGGATAAGTGCTTTGGATAATGTGTAGACCAATCCAATAATCCAACATTTTCAAGTTGTTTCTCTGCAACTTTCCTGGCGGATTTTTTATCCATTTTCTTAACAACAATCAACCCCTCCATGACATTTTCCAAAGCATTTTTCTTGGAAAAAAGGTTCCAACTTTGAAAAACCATGCTTGTCCTCTGTCTAAGTTCTACTAACTCCTTTCTTTTCGCTTTGGCTAAATCTATCTTCATATCACCGATTGTAATTTCCCCCTTTTCAGGATGCTCCAATCTGTTAATGCATCTAAGAAACGTTGACTTTCCAGTTCCAGAAGGCCCGATGATTGCTATTACATCACCCTTATTTATTTCTAAATCGATTCCGTCTAAAATAATATTGTCCTGAAACTTTTTTGACAAATTCTTTATTTCAATCATAATGCTGCTGCTCCTTTTTCGATTTTGGTTGGAACATCATCGGGTATGGAGATTTTCTTTTCAGCCAATCTGATGATTTGCTCAATTATAATGGTAATTACCCAGTAAATAATGGCTAAAGATACATATACCTCAAAATATCTGAAATTTCTTCCAGCAATAATTTTTCCCTGCGCTGTCATATCTACTACAGCGCATACAAAGGCCAACGAAGTTCCTTTTATAAGACCTATAAATGCATTTCCTAAAGACGGAAGTGCCACAACAACTGCTTCAGGCAGTATAATTCTTCGCAGTGCCTGGAAATAAGTCATTCCAAGTGCATTTGCAGCCTCTACTTGTCCTTTTTCAACCGATTGCAAAGACGCTCTTATAACCTCCGCATTATAAGCTGACTGATTAAACGCAAGCGCCACAAACGCATATATGATAGAAGGAACTCCATTGACGTTGTAGTCGGTTCCATAAGTATAATTAATATACTTTAAAAATAAAGGTATTCCATAATATGTGACATATAACTGCACTAAAACCGGTGTCCCCCTAATAATAGATATATACACATTCACTATTTGTTTAAGTACCGGTATCTGCTTGATTTTAACCAAAGCCAGCAGCAGCCCGATGATTAAGCTGATAACCATAGACCCTATTGCCAGTTCCATTGTAGTAGGCAAAAATCTTAAAATATCGGGGATATTTGTAAATACCATCTCTATGTCAAATAATTGTCTCATGCTTTTCTCCCTATTTTATAGTTCTTTTTCCGTATAAACAATGGTAAATACCCCTCCGGTCTGTTGTCTCGACCAGTCAACGGTATAACCCAGCTTTTCATAGAAACCCACCGCTTCATCGCGGCTGGTAATGATAACTTTTCTGACGCCCTTTTCTTTAAGCCATTTTTCTGCCTCTTCAATTACCAGCCTTCCGATGCCCTTTTTTCGGTATTCTTCCAAAACGCAGACTCTTTCTATTTTAGCGGTTCTATCATCGGTAATGTGCAGTCTGCAAGTGCCTACCGGCAGCACTCCATCAACAGCTATTACGTATTCTGTTTCAGAAGTGTCATTCTTATCAATCTCAACGCCAAGCGGAATACCAAACCCATTCACCATTGCCTGTATTCTTACATAATATGCGCCTGCCTGCGCCCATAAATTATTTTTGCCTGCTCTGACTAGTTCCATATTTACAAACATGCTCCTTCCTTAGCCTGCCCATATGCCTAATTGGGTGTATTTACAAACTGATCATCCTCAGGTACCTGATTTGCTTTAAAAAATTCATTGCTAAGTTTTTCTAATGTTCCATCATCTTTAAGTTCAATAAGGACCTCATCAATTTTATCCCTTAACTCTGTTCCATCCTTTGGTAAAAGAAAATATGCGTATAGGTTCTTTGAAATCAAGCTTAATTCATCCTCCGGCACATCCGACGCTTCAATATCATATCCATATTCTTCCTTATATGCTATGTACATAGCACCATCCACAATATCAAATGAAGAGACACCGTCCTCCACATGCTGCAATATTGTCGCCTTGTCTGCTTCCGTATAATTAATGTTAATTGCCTTATCCGGATTTTCCTCATTCCAGTCTTCGACTGCATTCGTTACGCTTACACCGCTTGTTCCTTCAAAAGTAAGCCCTGCAGCATCTTCAAAAGATGCAACTTTAGTTCCACCTGTCTTATATGTAAATACATAAGTAACTTTATCATATGGATATGAATATAAGTAAGACGCTGCTCTTTCATCATTATATGAATAGTTACCAACAGCCACCTGATATGTACCACTCGTAAGTCCTGCAAAAATTGCATCTCTTTCTACAACTTCTATCTCAAGGTCATATTCAGGAATTCGATTAAATATCTCTTTTAAAACCTCAATATCATATCCTGTCGGCTGATCATTTTCATCTACATAAATATACGGTCTTGGGCTTCCGCCTGTAGCGGCTTTTATTGTTGTTACTTTTGTAACGTCATCTGAATTCGCAGAAGTATCTGCTATGCCATCTGAAGTTGCAGAAGCCCCTTCTGTTTTACCCGAACCGCAGCCTGTTAAAACTCCTGATACTGTTACTGCCAATGCTGTTGCTAATACAATTGATTTTTTAGTTATTTTTTTCATTTTTTTCTCCTCTTAATCTTTTTATTTTTATTGTAATTCCGGTCCTTTTGCTATCAAATGATATGGATTTCTCACTTTGCTTTGGTTCCTATAAAATTTCTCCCTTTCCTTTACCACATCAATCGATTCTGCAATTACCGGAATATTTGTTAAATCGTTTACATATCTCTTAAGATTCACATAATCTCTTATATGTGCTTTGTCTAATTTAAAAACAAAATAGTATATATTATCTAAACGAAGAAGTATCTGATATAATTTTTTGTCCACCTCTACAGGCTTTTCTCCAAGCAGATATTTTTGCCTGCCAAGACGCTCATCAAGTTCTTTAAGCTCATCGAATACCAGATGATAATTTCTCTCATATTCTCCTTGATCAGTAGCTTTTCCTGCCTGCTCAATAGGATTTAGTAAATACTCCTCTATGTATGCTTCTTCTAACTTTTCATCCGTATGCTGAAATTGCAATCTTTCTTCCTTTTCATATCGGAATTTTGAAATATCTTTTGACAATTTCTCACGCCCATGAGGTAGCTCCCACTTACTCACATCCGGTCCCAGCGCATATATTCCATGTTCATTTCCGAACAATGCGCGCAGATGCGGAGAAAGTTGATAATGTTTTTTAATTAAATCAAATTTCGTATAATCCCTAAAACCGTCTGTCTGATACAAATCCCTCGCATAGCCCCATAAGTTTTCAAAATCCTCAAGTCTCTTCTTATTAACCCTGAACACCAGATAATAAACCATATAAAATCTGACTAACGCCACATACAGATGAATATCTGTTAAAGTAATGTAATCCCCGAACAAAAACCTATTTTCAGCTAAATGTTTATCTAACTTCTCAAGCGTATCAAAATAACTGTCATAACCATTTTCATACTGCCCTTGCGACCTTGCAAAACCGCACTTATATGCATTTACTTCTTTGGTAACCCATTCATTTGCTTTGTCTATCTTCCCCCTTAAATCCTCTGGATATAAATCAGGGGCATTTTCCTTATGATAAGGCTTCCATGATGTTGCAAAATATGTAGGAATATTTACAGGCTCGTTATTGGCCGCTGTTCCCGTTTGTGTGTCTGCAATAGTAGGCACTGTTGAACGCCCTGTATAATCAGGATGGGTACGTGTATAAATATCATGAAGATAATGTACTTTTAAAACCGGATCCTCTTCATTCTCATCTTCGCTAAATACCCAGCCTTTTGGTGTACGAAGAATCCCTGCGGTCGCAAGACTGATTACCCTGTTTAACCCTAACAGTTTCCATGTTATCACGGCTTTATTGGAATGCGGGCATCCCGGCATCCAGATCAATCTGTAGCGATTCGGCTCTATGGGCCATTCATCCGGACCGTCACCAAATTTTTTCTTAAACAAATAATCCAAATTTTCAATTTTACCACTGTCCTTATTTATTTGTTGACGAAACGTTTGTTCAAACAGTTCAATTCCTTCAAATTTCTTTATTTCTGACATATTCTATCTCCTTTTAATTCATCTTGTTTTTAAGCAAAAAAATAGACAGTTTCAAGCACAGACTGTCCACAGTTAACAAAAGGGCAGTTTTTACAAACTCCCCTTCAAAGTCTAAAATTTTCCTTTTTCATTATGCAATAGCATAAAAATACCTTCGATTCGGGAAGTTCATATAAAATTTTCTACAGCAAACCATGCTCCAACATCTGCAAATCGCCATACAGCACCTACAAAGCCATAAACTATACATTCTTTTTACTGTCATTTTCATACTTACTTCTCCTTTCATATCATATTATTCCTACGTGTTTAATAGGATATTAGCATGGTTAAAATTGTTTGTCAATACCTTTTTGTATTTATTTCCGGAAAACCTATTCCATCCTATAAGCCAATGCAGTATAATGAAACCGCTGGCTGCTAATAAACAACTAATAAAATAACTGATAAAACAGCTAATGAAACAACTAGCAAAATAACTATACATACAATTAAAAAACACAGCAAATACAAGCATTAAGGAGAAAAACCAATGGTATCTTTCGAGAGTGATTACATTGCCGGAGCGCATCCACAAATAATCAAACGCCTGACCGAGACAAATTTAGAATGTCTGCCCGGTTATGGAACGGATAAATACTGTGAGAGTGCAAAAGAAAAAATCAAAGCTGCATGTAAATGTGAAAAAGCCGACGTTGAATTCTTAGTCGGCGGAACCCAGACCAATTCGGTGATCATTTCAACAATGTTGAAAGATTATGAAGGCGTCGTTGCAGCTGCAACAGGGCATGTAAGTATCCATGAAGCCGGTGCTATAGAATACAGCGGACATAAAGTTTTAGAAATACCGCAAAGCAATGGGAAAATCTCTGCTGAAGTACTCGACAATTATATTGCGACCTTTTACTCAGATGCAAATCATGAACATATGGTTTTTCCGGGAATGGTTTATCTGTCGCACCCTACTGAGTATGGTACACTCTATACTAAAAAGGAATTGGAGGATATTGCTGCTGTTTGCCATACGTACAAGATACCGCTCTTTTTGGACGGCGCACGCCTTGGATATGGACTTATGAGCAGGGCTTCTGATATGACACTTAAAGATATTGCCGATATTTGCGACGTTTTCTATATAGGTGGCACCAAAGTAGGCGCTTTATGCGGGGAAGCCGTAGTCTTCACTAAAGAAAACAAACCAAAGCATTTTATGAATTCCGTAAAAAAACGAGGAGCGCTGCTTGCAAAAGGCAGGCTCCTTGGCATTCAGTTCGACACACTATTTACGGCTGATTTATATTTAAAAATCAGCCGTAGTGCAATAGATAAGGCAGAAAAAATGAAAGAGATTTTTGCTGACAAAGGATATAAGTTCTATCTTGAGTCACCAACAAATCAGCAATTCATTATTCTGGAAAATGGGCGTATGGAAAATCTAAAAAAACATGTAGCGTTCAGCTTCTGGGAAAAGCTGGATGATACACATACGGTTGTACGCTTTGCCACAAGCTGGTCAACTACAGACGAAGATCTAAAGGCGCTTAAAAACGCATTAGGATAACTTTTCATCACTGCGTATTATTTAAACTCTGAGCCTGTGCGTTCAGATTATCTACCAGCTCTGCTACCTGGTTAACGATGCCTGTATTCTTGTCACTGATACTATATGTTTCGTTGGAATGTGCGGTAACCTCTTCCATAACGGCGGAAATCGTCTGTATTCCTTCTATAATACCAGCATTGGCATCAGCCAGGGAGCCGACTACCTCGTCTAACATTCTGCTCTGTTCATCTACGCTCTGTGTACTTCCTGTAATCTTTTCAAAACTGTCTACAACCGTCACTGCCACTTCGTTCTGTTTTGCATTATTATTTGTAAGCTGCTCTACTGCACTGACTGCGATCGCAAGTTTATCTGTAACATTATGAATAACATCTGTTATATTAACCGTTGCACTTTGCGTCTGATTCGCCAGATTGGAAATCTCCGCTGCTACAACTGCAAAACCTTTACCGGCCTCTCCCGCACGTGCAGCCTCAATACTTGCATTTAATGCAAGCAGACTGGTCTGACTCGCCACATTAGTGATCAGTTCGATGATCGACTGCATATTTTTCATATATTCTTCCAAAGCGCTGATATCGGTAACTACTTCGTTTCCGGCCTGTTCAGAAGATTTCGCCTGTGCAAGCAGCGTATCCAGACTGTCCTTTCCGTTTACAATATCGCTCTTGGTCTGCTCCATGCTCTCGCCTATACTCTTTGATACGGCTTCCACCTGCTCAATATAGCGCTGAATTTCCTCGGTCTGGCTAAGCTGCTTCTGAATTGCATCCGCAGTTTCATTCGTGCCGCTTGATACTTCCTGCATGGCATTTCTTGTCTCGGATACCGCCTCGCCAAGTTCGCTCATCTGTTTACTTACTTCCACGATACCCTCGGACATATCACCCGAAATGCTCATAACATGGTTTAACAGCTTTGAAACATTTTCCTTTTCCTGGCTGAGATCTTCCATTTTCATCTTATTTATCTTTTCCAGAGCATTCGTAACCATGCAGAGGAAAATTGCGACGAGCAACATCAGGATATTGCGGATTTCGTATGTCGCCGTATCCTCCATCGCAATTCCGACAGTCACCGCCTGATAAATTGTAAAGATCAGATTCACTAAAAAGCCGCCCGAAGAAATAGCAATACAGTATTTCAGATCGGAATATAACGTAATAACAACATAAAGCGGAAACGCAAATGTAAATGCCGTTACATTTGTTGTGGTAAAAATTGTAAAAATATAAAAAATACTATAACCGAAACCAAGAACGTGCTGTATTTTTGTATCAGCCGTATTCCTTTTATATAAAACCCATTCCATAATAACAGGTACGGCCGCTAAAGCAGCAAAAACCACATAATATCCTATCGTTCTTGCCCCTTTTACTACCTCCAGCGCATAAGAAGCAAGCAGCACAACTGCAATAATCGTATGGCAGATAATCGCCACTTTGTTTATTCGACTTCTTTCCCGTTCCATTTTACACCCTCACATTCCTTTTATTTTAGACAATTGCAAGACTATTATCCTAAGGCGAGAATTTTGCAATTATCTGTCTTTCTATTTTTACTGCTCCTCCATAAAATCATCAGGGGTTATGCCATTAAAATTAGCGGCTGGCACTATATCTCCTATTATAAGCAATTCATAAGCGGCGTCAATCTTCTTAATTGTATCTGCCGATAACTGATTTCTTCCTTCATCCTTTACATATCCGGTAGAACCCGTATCAACCTGAAGCGTCACATTCCCGCCTCCAAAAAATCCAACTGAAATAGCATTCAATGTTCTTTCAACATCACGATGCATAACCTTAATTGCAGAGGTCAACATAACATTACGCGATCCATCAGCGCCGTCATCATACTGGTCAATATCACAGCCGATGTACCAGACATCATTTACCTCCTTAACGGCAGCCAGAACGCCGCTTCCTGCTGTGCCGGCCGCTGTAAAAATGACGTCAACACCTTCTGCGATCAACTCCCTGCCTAAAACCGTTCCGGTTTCTATATCGGCAAAAGAACCGATATAATTGCCGCCCACATCAGCGCCGGTAACATCTGTTCCTGCATAAGCAGGGAGCTCAACTATTTCTACATCCTTTCCTTCTGTTATATTAACATATTTCACACCACATTCAAACCCATACTGATAGTTCACGTTGGATGGATAAGCAACACCGTTTACAACAGCCACCTTATTAGCCTTTGTCTCAAGCGCGGCTGCCATTCCGGCAAAGAAACCGGATTCCTGCTCTGCAAAACACATAGCAAAAATATTATCTACCTCAACCTCATTTCCTTCTGCATCAGACGGGAAAGAATCTACCAGTATAAACTTAACATCCGGATTCGCCTGCGCAATTTCGACGATTCCTGCAAACTGGAAACCACAGCATACAATGACATTATAATCATCCACAATATCCGCTACTGTTGCAATAGACGCCGCCGTATCACCTGTGGTCTCCTGTACGGGCGTTACCGTTGCCGCCGGATGGGATTCAATAAATGCCAGAATTCCATTGTAATTATCTTCATTAAAAGAATGATCATCTACTCCTGCCGGGCTGCTGACAATCGCTATCTTCATACCCTGCCCCGCATCCTCCGCTGTTTGTGCCGCTTCTGAATTCCCAGTCGCAGCGTCGCTATCTGAACTTCCGCATGCAGTCATGTAAAGAGCCAGGACAGATGCAAGAACAAGTGAAAGTATCTTTTTTCCCATAATTATTTCCTCCCGAATTTAAATCTTAAAGAAATCAATATCACGCTCCAGATCATCCGCAATATCTTTCAAATCTTTGGATGCATCCGTAAGCAGGCTAATCATCGCGTTCAGTTCCTGCATCGCCGCATTTGTTTCCTCTGTTGATGCAGTATTGGCCTGCGCAACATCAGATAAATTCCGTATTACATCGACAACTTTAACTCTTGCCTCATCGCACTCTTTGCTCTGCGCATATATCTGCTCGGTTTCCTTAATGGAAGTTTCTATTTTCTCACTGACATCAGCGAATTTTTTCTTTGTTTCCTCTAACTTTCTCTGCTGTTCTATAATAATCTCTCCTGCCTCTGCCATAATCTCAACAGAAGCTTTAGAATCCTCTGCCAGCTTCTGAATAATGTCACCAATCGTCTTAGCAGAATTGTCAGAATCCTCCGCCAATTTTGAAATCTGTGAAGCCACAATGGCAAATCCTCGTCCAGCTTCTCCCGCTCTCGCTGCCTCAATATTTGCATTTAATGACAACAGGTTAGTCTCGCTGGCAATCGCCGTTATTAGGTTAACGGAATCCTGAATTTTTCCAACAGATTCATTGGTCGTATGTACGGAAGCATCGATTTTCTTAATTGCCTCTAACGTCTTATCATTCGATATACTAAGTTCGTTAATAATCCTCTCGGATTCATTATCTGCCTCTTTTATCCCTATGGATATGTTATCTAACTCCTGCACACCCGTGACAATTTTTTCAATCATAGAACCAATGGTCGTAACCTGCTCGTTTGCTGCTTCAATATCCTCTGCCTGCCTTACGGCGCCTTTGGAAATATCTTCAACCGCACGGCTAATTTCATTCACAGTAGAACTGGTCTGCGATGCAACAGAATCTAGGGAATCGCTTGAATGAGTCAGATTGTCGGTTTTTTTCTTAATACTTCCAACCATACTTTGAAGTTTTTCCGCCAGCCCATACATAGCCGCAACCATTGTACCGATCTCATCCGTTCTCTTTTTGGCTACCGTGTTTAACTGCTCCGTTCCCTCAATAAGTTCCACCCGCAGATTTCCGTCAGAAATAGTAACAAGCATACCGCCTACCTTGACAATGATAGTCGCAATTCCTTTTATAAGAAACGTACAAACAACCAAAGCTATTACCAAAATAACAATAGAACTAAACAGAATACCTATTATCTTGGTATGTATTGTTGCATCAACATCCTTAGATGGCTGTCCGGCAAAAACCATACCTACAACAGAACCTGCATTATTCTTTACCGGTTTATAATAGGCGTAATAGTTTTCATCATTAATCGTAATACTATCCGTACTATAATCATTTCCGCCTTTAAGTACGGCCTCAACAACCACATCTGGAGCTTTCGTCCAAAGCATCCTGTTTCCTGACTTGTCAAATAAAGATGTTGCTACCCTCACATCTCCATAAAAGAGGGTAACGTCCGTATCTTCGCCTTCCGTATAACTATCAATGATATCCTCATGTGCCGTAATATTGTAATCCCCTTTATAAAGCAAATACCCTTTCACAGAGTAATCACCCGGATCAATTGCATCATAGGACGCAGAAACCGATTGACACACAAGTGCCAGTCCCTCCATTACTTTTTCTTTCATTCCGTTCTGAAGCGAATTGATGGAATATGCTGCGAGAATAACCTCTGCACAAATTATCGGCAAAGTACACATTAAGAGCAATTTTGCCAAAAGTCCTAAGCCCTTTTTTCTCTTTCTGTCCATATAATACCCTTTCATAAAATATAATTTAAATTATTCACTTAGCCTGGCAATAATAGTTGAAATATTGTTCTCTTAAACCTTTGTAAGTTCCTCTCGGCAGATAAATCTTCATTCCGTTATCCAAACACATCTCTTTTGCATTCAGACTGCCGATATATCCAAGATTTACAATGAAAGCAGCCCCAATCCTTACAAACTCCTGATATGGTGAGAGCTGTTCTGAAATCTCTGTCATGGTCATCCGCAGTATACACTGCGTGCCGTCTGAAAAATACATGCACTGCGTTTTTCCATGAGCTTCGCAATATACAATATCGTTTAATGCTACTTTCACAAGCCTTCCATCAATTCGTAATAAAGTATATTTCTTTTGTTCTTCCTCAGTATCCTTCAGTAAACAGTTTAGTACTGAAAACACTTTTTCTTCCTCTATCGGCTTTACCATATATTGTTTATCCGGCATATAAATATCCATAATCTTTCCTCCCTTTTGCCTGACTGTAAACCTGCCGGAATGTTCATGATCAATCTGAAAACAAACACCCCGTTATCATTTTTAAATTCATATTCCCCATCATATATTTCTGTTAAAAAGATGATTGCTGTTTCTATCCACAATTCTTCCTTTTATAACATTATTCTATAATATTTTTCAATTAAAAAAAGCGTCAGGGGACAATTGTTACCTGACGTTTATTTTCGCGTTCATTTTTGCTATGAAAAAAACTATTAGGATAGAGTTTTTATGATATACTAAAGTAAAAAATCAGAGATTTTTTACTTGCGAGTTTGCGCTGATGCTGGAGCATCAGACTCAAACATCGCTGGATACTGGCAATATGGTCTAGATTGAAAGAAAGGCATTGTTTTAGTATGTATAAGATTCTAATGGTAGATGACGATCCGATGATATTAAATGACAATAAGACGTACTTTTGTGCAATAGGATATGAGGTCATTTGTGCGGATTCTGCACAGGCTGCTGAAAAAATCATTTTGTCCAATGCTCTTGACTGTGTCGTTCTGGACGTGGATCTGCCTGATATGAGCGGTTTTGAATTATGTGAGAAAATACGCTCAAAAACAGGGCTTCCCATAGTTTTCCTTTCCGGCTGTACCGAAGAAGAAAACCGCATCCGCGGATTGTCTATCGGGGGAGATGACTATGTATGCAAACCTTACAGCTTAAAGGAACTGGAACTTAGAATACAGGCACGCATCCGTTCAGGAAGAGCCGCCGAACCTCCGAAAACGCTTACCTACGGTTCGCTTTCCATCTATCCTGCCTCATGCAGTGTAAGTTATGAAGCACGCTCTGCAGATTTTTCTTCCTACGAATTTGATGTATTGTATTTTCTTGCAAAACATCCTAACGAAATTTATACACCTGAGCAGATTTATGATTCGGTATGGAAGGCTCCAATCAATAAAGGTCAGAAATCCCTTCAGGTTATTATGGGACGCATCCGCAAGAAACTCTATGATATCTGTCCGGACCACGACTATATCCAGACAAAACGCTACAAGGGTTATCTTTTTGTTCCTGACAGGGAAGCGTGAGCGAAGAAACCCACTATTCCTGCAATGACCGATAGTACAACGCAGATTATTGCAATAACAATATTATTCCCCTGGCTGATGTCAGAGCGCAGCGTCTGTTCTGTAATTTGATTATGGTTTCCGCTATTTTCTTCATATAAAGATACAGTAGTAGTCTTTTTTGACTCTTCGTAAAAAGCCGGATCACTGTTGTCGGTATTGTCCTTATCTTCAGAACCATTTGCAATTATGACACCATTGTCAGTTTTTGTTTCTGAATAAGATGACTGCCCTGTACTAACATTTTGCGAATCTGTATTCGATGACTTACCCGAACCGACATTTTGCGTTCCTGCATTTGATGACTGATCCGCTTTAGTATTTTGTGATTCTGTGTTTGATGAATATCCTTCACTTGCCGCATCTGAACCGCTATCGCTGCCTCCATTTTCCGTATGGTTTGTACCTGATGGAGCTTTTGATCTGGCTTTGTCCGAATCGGAATTGCCTTTTGCATTTTCTGCCTGTTCTTCATAAGATGAATCATCATTGCTTTTCTGTGGTTCAGCAGGCGGATTTGTAATGGAAGTTCCGCCACCCCTGCTGCCGCCTATGTCCTGTTCACATTCCAGGTTGTCAGCAGCATAGCGAAGCACATTGGAAAAATGTATAGTTCCGTTATCATTCCACTGCTGGCGAAGATATATATTAGGGTACGCTGCCGTATCCCACTGCTCCGATTCAAGACAAAGTTCAAAGTATGCATTGACATTTGATACAACCTTTTCTTCGTACATGAGCCAGTTTTCGCCATCAAAAGAATACTCCGATATTACTGTGATCGGCAGACGTTCCTCCGGCTTTGTGTAGCCGCCCAGAAATAAATATACGTTATAGCTTAACGATGCTTTCATATCCGTAAAAGTCAGCGGATAGTCATTATAAACTACTGTACAAAATAACTCTTTATAGGATGCTGCATTTACAAAAGAACCCTGTATCTGAAAACGCAGCCTTTCCTCCTGTTGTTTTTCGGTTCCCTCAAGGCTCCATGAGACAGGCATCGGATTATAGCTGACATCCCCATGACTATTGACTTTACATATCAGTTGTGTAGGAAGCGCGTCATTTAGTGTTTGTCCTTTTTCTACAACAGCGCAGATGGATTTTTCATACATCACGAAGGGAGTATCTGCATAATGGATGTCACCTGATATATGGCAGTCTTCAAAAACCAGTCCCGCACCTTCCTCCTGCCATATTGCACATTGGCCGCTCTCCACTGCAACACCTGAAAGAAAAAGCAGACCTTTTGGAGCCACATAAAATATACCCTTACCATCCGGCTGCCCTGAAAAGGTGAGATGATCATCACTCAAAAGCTCGATCTCTCCTGCTATGGTAATTGTATATTTGTCAGTATCAACAAAAACCGGGGGCAAGTTTATACCGCCAGGACAAAAAGCGTAATATCCGTCCAAAATAACATTATCCGTCAGCTTTACTGAGCCGCCAGTGTTTTTGTGTGACTCCAGCCATTCTATAAGGGCCGGGCCGGTGGATATGTAGTCTGGGGCTTGTTCTGAAACTATAGCCGATTCCGTAGTTGGTTCAGCTTCAGGTTCTGAGCTTTGTTCCAGTTCAGGCTCAGTTTCCGATTCTATGGTGAGTTCGATGCTTTGCTTCATCTCTGAATCTTCAGCAGAATCAAGGATTTGCTCTGTTCCTAACTCGACATCGGCTTCAACGCTTTGCTCTGTTTCTGACTCGGCAGTGGATTCAACACGTTGTTCCGCATTTGACTTATTTTCCATTGCAACAACCGAATCGAACCTATATAATGAACACACAATCACAAGAGTCAGTACAACTAAGATTTTACATTTGTTTTTCATATAACTATTCCTTTATCGGTATTTTAGGAGGATTATCAATTATCATGAAACAGACTATACTTAATAAATCTGCTTTTCAAACAATTCTGGTAATCGCAGGTACAATTATTTTAATCCTGCTAGGGTTGTTAACAGTTAACACCTACGATAATAAATATATAACAAAGGCAGTCCTGACACAAGACAATCTTTGCATAATTCCAGAAAATGGTTATTGTTCCCTTGTAGACGGATGGGAACTTTATCCGGACATTCTGCTCCTTCCGGACGATTTTTCTACGGGAACACATTCTTATTATAGCACATGGGCAGGCGAATATCCAAACCTTGCCTTATTCCATGAGGACAAAAATCCATACGGTGTCTCCACATGGCGTCTGCATCTGCAAGGCAATGGTAATATCATGCTCTATCTACAGGAGCCTCTCTGTGCCTCCAGGGTTTATGTAAACGGACTTTGCCTGGGCGAAACAGGCAATGTATCTCTGGATAATTATGTGCCTATGAGAACGTATGTTCCTCTTGTTAAAGATACCGCTTATTCCTTTTTTCTTGACGGCGAAGCGGAGCTTATTATCCAAACTGCCAATTATTCCCACTATTATGGCGGAATCTGGTATCCACCCGTAATAGGAGATGCTGACAGCGTCAGCCACCTTATTGCCGCCCGTATGCTCATCTATGGACTGTTGTTTTTTTCATCACTCACACTCTCTTTATTTTGCATCGTACTCTGGGAGCACAAAAAAAACGGCTACAACTCTGCCACATTTTACTTTGGCATGTTAAGCCTCTCCTTTGCACTGCGAATATGCTATCCCTTCTTAAGACTGTTTGGCGTACCGCTTGTGCGCACACTTTATGCCTTAGAAGACGCTGCCGCTATACTTGGCATTTACTTTTCCATACAGATTGCCCTCCTGTTCTTTTTGCCAAACGGTTTTAAACGCCTGAAAAAAACGCTTAACTTTATTTCTTTAGGAGTCTGCGGAATTGTTATCATCGCGCCTTTATTTGTATTTCCTATTATTCCCAGTCTTATACTATGGTATGGACCATTCATTTCATGGTACAAGGCCATAATGGCATTCTTTCTTATCAGTCTGACAGTTTCAGGTGGCTTTGCAGGGCTGCTTCACGTAAAAACCATTCTTGCTGCCGCTACTGCAAATGGCGTCTGCCTGTTTTACAGCGTTCTGACAATCGGATACTATGAACCGTTTGCCGGCGCTTACCCTGAAGAATATGGTGCATTTTGCATGGTTATTGCTTTCGCCATCCTGATGGTGCAGCGCAACAGGGAAATGGCAAAGGAAAATATAAAGCTTAATCTTCACCTGCAGGAAGAAGTCGAGGAAAAAACAGAACATCTGCACAAGCTTCTCATGGAGAGAGGACAGCTGATCGCAGAATTAGGGCATGATATGAAATCTCCCCTCACATCCCTCTCGAATATGGCACAGATTATACGCCTGAATGATATTATGCTGGATGAGGACACTCATAGGAGAATGATTCACATAGAGGAACAGTGCAATATTTTATCCGAACGCCTTAAATCCATTCAGGAAATAGCTGCTCAGACAAGCTCTCCTGCCAAAATGGAGCCTATGCTGTTAAATACCTTCCTTTCGGATTTTTATCACAACTGCCGCCCTATCATAGAACTTTACGGGCCAAATTTTCTTAAAAATATTACTTCTCGCCCCTGTCGCATTATGGCAAGTAAAGAACAGCTTTTCCGTGCATTGGAAAACCTCTTATATAATGCCGCCGATTTTACTCCGCCGGATGGTAAAATAACGCTTTCTCTTACAACAGATGAAGCATTTGCCTATATAGCCATTTCAGATACCGGCTGCGGCATACCGGAAAAAGACCTTCCAAATATTTTCCGCCGTTCCTACACCACCCGAAGCGATAAAGGCGGGCAGGGATTAGGGCTTGCCATCACTCGCGCTATTATTTTGGAACATGCAGGCGAGATAAATGCATTTTCCAAAGAAGGGGAAGGATCGACGTTTACGATCAGTCTTCCTTTGCTGCGTGCTGATGTTTAATTAAGCCATAGGCGTTCCTACCTCAATCAGATTACCGTCTAAATCGTAAAAACGGATTACTTTTTGTCCCCAGCTATGCGTCATAAGCCGGTTGACATATTGAACCGAAGGATATGTTTTTTCCAGCTTTTCAATAAACGCTTCTATATCCTGTTCTTCAAAATACAGTTCGCAGGAATTGCTTTTCGGAATAATATCTTTCCCCAAAAATTCTTTCCAGATTTTTTCGTCCTGAAGTACAAGCCCTTCCGTTAAAATCACGTTACCATCATTGTCAAGCACCACATCAAGACCAAACAGGTCGTGATAAAATTGTTTCGACTTTTCAATATCTTTAACCACAATCAAAATGTTCTTTAATTTCATTATCCATATCTCCTTTCACCAACAAAAATCCTCCAATCACCATCATAGGCAGCAAATATATAAGAAATGATACCACCCTGTCCGAACGCCAGCCGTCCACTTTTTCATAATTTATAAAATATTGAAGAATGGACGGTGAACCGTTATTTACTGCATGAAGAATCGTTGCCGGCCATATGGAACCGGACTTGTAGGTCACAAAGGTAAGAATGATCCCCATAAACACACACATCAGGCATATACTCACAAATCCTGTAAACGGATATCCAAAGTATCCGATGCCAAAATTATGCCCCACATAGGTTAACGGCCAGTGCCATATTCCCCACAATATTCCGCCGATTATGACCGCTTTTTTAACGCCCCATAATTTTATCATCTTGGGCATCATATATCCCCGCCAGCCGGCCTCTTCACCAAATGCTGCAAAAGACGCAATCACACCGGAAACAATGGCTACTATCGGCTGTATATAGATTATCGCCCATTCGTTATCTGCTAATTCCAAAAGCTCCGGTTTATTAATATCAAAAGCATTCGGAGAAATAATAAGCGTTAAAGCATTCCCAAGCTCAAAATAGAGCCAGGGCAGGAACATGGCAAGCACAAAATATACCCACTTCTTATCTTTAAAACTGATTCCGAGAAGCATTGAATCTTTACCTGTAACAGCAAATCCTTCTCTTGTCACATATCTTGTTAGTAACGCTGCCAAAGCCGGACATAACATTCCAAGACACACAAACTGGTCCATAGCGGAAATCTCACCGTCTGCCGCCCAGATATTGCCCGAAAGAATATAAGCAAAAAAGATAACCCATGTTAAGCCGAATGCAAACGCCAGATAAAGCATAAGTCTCTTTGTCTCTGTTTTTCTATCCATCAATTTCTACCTCCCTGTTTTGATTGATCCTGCAGGTAATCCGGTAGGAAAGCCAATAAATGAAAATATCCACAATCGGAGAAATAATGGAAATAAGCGCTACAACAACTAAGTGTTCTTTACACCAGTCTGAAAAAACGATGATATCAAAATTCTCAAAAACTTTCAGATTACCGAAAAACAAATACGCTATCGCCAAAAAGGCAAGCCCCTCTAAAATAGCAATCTTTAGTAAGCTTCCCTTTTTTACTCCAAGTGTAAGGAAAAAAGGTAGTTCTATAGACGCAAGCAAAATAGAGATACCGCTGAATACTATCAACAATTGGGAAATAGCTGCTATCAGCTCACTGCAATTGTTATTTCCAGCCACACTGTTAAATATCATGATCCATACCGTTTCCAGTGAAAACAAAACATAAACGGCAATTCCGATAAATATGTATTTTGATGCAATATATGCATTTTTATCAAGCGGCAGCGTTCTGGTAAACTGTCTCGTTTTATTCTTTTCATCATTTCTACAGATGGCACTTGTCCATGTGGATGGCAGCGCAATGCCACTGGCTATTAAGATCATAGGTATAATTACCAGAAAAGAATCACTAAAATCTCCGACTGTCATTTCCACCAGTTCTCCTGCTTCGTTTTCAACCATGCCAAATCCCAAAACCGTGTCCACATTTCCCGGAAATACAAACCTTAATATCAGAAACAGTAACGTAGCGCCAATCAGAATCCATACAATCCGTTTTCCATTGATCCCGATAAAATCTTTATACAACAGTCCTGCCATTATGCCACCTCCCGCTTTCTTCCGGCTATATACACTGCCGCCAAATAACTTACGCCGGATATAATGATTGCAGCTATAAACAGAATATATGATTTATGGAAGATAAACTCCGTTGCCTGCTCATATAGTTCCAATAGAGCGCCGTCATTGACACCGGTTATGAAATCATTTAATTTTGCAAAATTAGCGGCTACATAAACCACCACTCCTATCAAAAGCGGGATCACAGCTATATATGTAGTTCCCTTGTTTCCCAATAAATATGCTGAAAAAATACATATACTGATATACATCAACATGAGCGATGCAAAAGATATGATCACATTGCAAAACATTCCTAAAGAAATGATATCTGTCATAAACGATAAAATAACAGTCATTATTATATCAATCGCTACACCAATGGCAATGAACAAATACCCGGTTATAAATCTGCAAGCCACTCTTTTGCCAATTGAAAGCGGAAATGACGCAGCCACATTATAAAAAGAGGCCTTTTCATCATCCGTAAACAAATTTACCACATCTGCCATACACGCAAGCGGCATCAGCATGAATATCAGCATCGCACTTCTTGCAATGAGCATGACGTCCGTCTCATTATTCTGCTCGGACTCCATTATCTCCACAAAGCCTGCATGAACATTTCCAAAGTTATAACTCAGGATAAACATAACGGAAATCACAATAACCCCGACAATGATAAATCCATAATTTATCAGCTGCTTTTTCAGGCAGAAAAAATCTTTAATCAATAATCCCCTCATATTTAGTCCTGCCTTTCCGCCGCATTGAATCCTTTTGTTTGGTTTACATAATGTATCATAATCTCGTCAAGTCCCGCCGGCTCTATAACCATATCCGGATATAGCTTCCCTGCGGCTTTTCTGTCGTTTACCAAAACCTCGGCTCCAAGACTTGAAATGTCCGCTGACACGATCAAAGATTCGCTTATAGTCCCCAGTTCATCCTTTTTACATCTAAGAATCCCATGTTTTTCAAGTATTTCATCTTTATTTCCCTGCAGCACGATTTTACCGCCGTCAATGAATACGACCTCATCCGCCAGTTTTTCCAAGTCTCCTGTAATGTGGGAAGATAATAGAATCGTGTGATCCTCCTTAACTACATATTCACGAAAAATCTGAAGTACCTCATTTCTTACAACAGGGTCCAAACCGCTGGTAGGTTCGTCCATAATGAGCAGCTTAGCCTCATGGGAAAGCGCCGCGGCAATCTGAAGCTTCATTCTCATTCCCCGTGAAAAAGAACCGCAGGCTTTCTTAGTCGGGAGTGAAAAGTATTTCAGATATTCAAAATATTTTTCCTCATTCCAGTTTTTATATACATTTTTCATGATCGTATTGATCTGTCTGGCTGTTAAAAAATCGTGAAAACCCATCTCGTCAAAAACAACTCCTATGTCTTCACGAAGCGCCGCCGAGTCTTTATCAATACTCTTTCCAAACACATAGACTTCTCCGCTGTCCCTGTTAATAGCATCCAGAATGATCCGGATCGTGGTTGTCTTTCCGGCACCGTTTTGCCCGATAAATCCGCATACCGAGCCTTCAGGTACGGCAAAGCTTATATTATCCAATTTAAAATCCCCATAATCCTTTGTCACACCTTTAATTTCAATTACATTTGTTATCTCTTCCATTTTAATCCCCATGCCTTTCTCACAACGCGCGATGTTTGGGCGTAAGCACAAACTCGCAGGTGAAAAATTTATTTTTCACCTTTTTCTTCGTATAGAAGCCTAAGCATCTCCTGCAGTTCGTCAAGACTAACTTTGCCCACAACAGCCTTATCCACTGCCGTTTCAAGCAGCTCCTGAATGGCAAACATCATATTTTCCTTAACGATATCACTGTTTATGCCTTTGACAAAACTGCCCTTTCCTGTAACAGACTCGATAAAGCCGTCTCTCTCAAGGTCTTCGTAAGCACGTTTGGTTGTGATAATGCTTATCTTCAGTTCTTTTGCAAGTATTCTCATTGAGGGAAGCGCCTCCCCCTCATTCAGCTCACCTGTCATAATCTGTCTCTTTATCTGTTCTTCTATCTGTTCATAAAGAGGCACGCCTGAGCTGTTACTGATAATAATGTCCATATGATTATTCCTTTACGCGTAAGTATATGAAATATTGTATATATTCAATATATACATTTTTAGATAAGTTGTCAATACAAAAAGCATAAGGTTTACACAAACAACGGACAGCACGCTCCGCGAACTGTCCTTATGTTAAGAAAAAGAGGCCGAAGCACTATTTTAGTGCGACAGCCCCTCCAACTTTTCATTTTCACTATTTTGTACCGAAAATCCTGTCTCCGGCATCTCCCAATCCGGGAACAATATAACCGTGCTCGTTTAATTTTTCATCCAATGCACCTATATATAAATCCACATCCGGATGAGCTTCCTGCATTTTCGCAACGCCTTCCGGGGCAGCCAGAATACACATAAAATGGATTTTTTGGCAGCCTCTTTCTTTCAGCATGCGGATTGCCGCTACAGAAGAGCCGCCGGTAGCAAGCATGGGATCCGTTACAAAGATTTCTCTTTCTGCACAGTCAGCCGGAAGCTTGCAATAATATTCGACCGGTTCCAGCGTTTCAGGGTCGCGGTACAACCCGATGTGTCCGACTTTGGCTGTCGGTATCAGCTCCAAAATGCCGTCTACCATGCCAAGACCGGCGCGGAGAATCGGCACTACCGCCATCTTTTTGCCACACAGTTCTTTTACCGTTGTCTTACAGATAGGTGTCTCAATTTCCACGTCAGCAAGCTGCAGATTTCTGGTCGCTTCATAGCAGATGAGCATTGAGATTTCCTTAATTGTCTGGCGAAAATCCTTTGTTCCCGTTTCAATGCGTCTGATATAGCCTATTTTGTGCTGTATCAAAGGGTGTTCCATAATAAATGTTTCAGCCATAATATGTGTTTCTCCATTGTTCTTTTTGTAAATTTGTAGCAATATATCAATATTTATTATATTACTATAAAATATGCCGTTTATCAATAGTTTCAGCCTTTATATACCTGCAGTTTTATTTTCAGATTCATCCCTATGATATAACTCTATGCACTGATCGATAATTCCTTCTACAAGCCTCACCTCTTCAGCAGTCAACTGCCCAAGTTTCTCCGACAGCAGCAGCTTGTCCTTATCTATGATATCCCCAGTCAAAATATAATCCGTACTTACTCCAAGTGCTGCAGCAATCTTCATCAGGTTCTCCGGTCTCATTCCACGTTTCCCCGATTCTGCATAGGAAACAAACTGCGTTGTCAAATCGCTTTGTTCTGCTAAAGCTTCCTGTGTCAGTCCCAGTTTCTTGCGTCTTTCCATGATTCTTTTCCCGACATCCTTTAAATACAGTTCCAAATCAAGCATGTTGTTCCCTCCTTACTTGTTGTTTAATAATATCAACAAAATGTCTGTTTTTTAATCACGTTTTGTTGATATTGTTCAACAATATGCTATAACTTGGAACTATTTTTTTATTATAGGATTTAGTTTTAAATTGTACTTTATAGCAGCTGAATCTTTATATAAGCAGAAAGAAATGAGAACCTTGTGGTTTTGATTCCCTACAAGGTTCCCGATTTTCTCTCAATCATTAAGAAACAAATTGACTAATTGTTTCATTTTAATTATTACTTTTCCATCACTGTAGTTTCACAGACTTGGTCATGCTGCCTGTGAAATCACCACCCTCAATGGCAGTTATTTTAACATTAGCTTTACTTTTTGTAGTTGATTCACATTTCACAGTGTAGTCGGTGTTCGGAATTAATTTTCTGCTTCCATAACTCAAAGTCAGTCCGCCTTTCCAGGTTCCCTTTACAGAAACTTTTGATATTTTCTGTGGATTGATGGTAAACGTCTGTGTGGCAGTCCCAACATAGTTTCCCTTTCCGGTTACATTTACTGTAGCTGTTCCCGCATGTAGATTTTGGGTATAGGAAACTGTGTAGTCTTGGTTCTTTTTAAGTTTGGTCTTTCCCACTTTTACTGTAACAGACGGTTTCTGCAGCTTTCCGTTGTAGGTTTTTGCCTTGATCGTGTTCGTTATTTGCAAAACAGATGTTTTATCAGGTGTGATCACAAATGGCACTACAACCTTACCTTTGTATACTCCCTTGCCCGTAACAATTACATAAGCAGTCCCCGCATTTTTGTTATTCTGGTACTGCACCTTGTAGTCTTTATTCGTAAGCGCCTCATCACCTATTTTTACTGTCACACTAGGTTTTATTACTTTGCCTGTGTATAACGCTTCCTTATATTCCAACGTAACATTTGCCGGATTGATGATCTGGGACGAATCAATACCTTCATATATTGTTATCTTAGCTGTGGTGGTGCCTGTATAATTGCTGTCCTGTATACTTACTATATTTAAGGTTACCGTTTTTGCCTTCGACGCTTTGAATGTCAGATTGTAATCTTTTTCTTTCGTGAGAAGTTTTCTCCCGTCATAGACATAGACCGGCAAATCAACAACCCCATTTGTGATATCCGTCTCTGTTATATTTTCTGTCACATTTCCCACTATGACCTTCAGTTTCTTGATGGACTTTGGTTTGATCGTAAAGGTTTTTGTCAATTCTCCTTTGTATATCCCGTTTCCCCTTATAATAACCTTTCCGGTTCCGGCATTTATGTTGTCTTCATACAATACCCTGTAATCCGTGCCTTCCGTAAGCGTTTTCTTTTTTTTGTTCTCAGTCACCGTAACCTTTACAGTGGGCTCATAAGGATTGCCGTCATAGTTCTTGGCTTTTACCGCAGATATGGATGCTTTTAAGTCCGCCATACTCAAGTCAGTCCTCTGTGCGTCTTCATAGGATGAATCGTCCTCTGAAACTTCCGGCGGAACATAATCGGGATTGCCTATTGTCAGCGTTCCGTTTATATATTTTATCTGGTAGTTATTTCCCGCATCCCCGCCAGATGGGATAATCTTATAACGCCCTGCCTTAGATGTGTCGATATTCTCCACACTGTATTTAAACTGTGGCTTTGTGACAAGGCTCTCGCCTTCAAGCATCCCATCCTCTGTATAATTCATCTCTGATAATGCCGGCAATGCTTCACCTGTTTCAATGGAAACTGATGGTGCAGTTATTGTCAGTGTCCTCGGTTTAATAGTGAAGGCATAGGATGTATTTTGTATATTGTAGTTATCTACGCTGTCTCCCGCCATTACAATGGATAGCATATAGTTTCCTGCCTGTGAAGGCGCATCAGAAGATTCTACATAGGCACTGCCATCTGCAAGCGTTCCTTTATAAGAGCAGCCCGACAGTGAAAGACCGGATATGGTATTTCCCTCTGCATCCTTCACGACCGGACTTCCTTCATATGCAGCCGGAGTTTTGTCATAAATTTTGTTATTTACCGTTATGCCTGAGACAAATGCAACTTTCTTCGTTTCTCCGGATTCATCTCCGGGGTATCCGTTTCTATATACAATAGTGTTAGCAGGCAGGTACGTACATTCACTGCCGTCTTCCTGATACCAATGGTCTGTGCCGTCTGCTGATATCGGCAGGGATATATTGAAGTTGCTTTTAAGCGGTGTACATATATAGGACAGGCTATCACACCCGGACAGCATGGTTTCCCCGCCGCTTTTATAATTAGCCAGCTCGAAACTGCTTATATCCAAACCGGTAAGGGAACTGCAGTCTTCAAACATGTGCCCCACATAATTAAGCAGATATGTATCCCAGCCGCTTACATTCAGGCTGACGAGGCTGCTGCAGTCCTGAAACATGTTTCTCATATCCGTAACCTTTCCTGTCCTGAAACTACTTAAATCCAGACTGGTCAGACTCTTGCAGCCTTTGAACATTTCTTTCATATTGTCCATATTATACGTATCGAAACTGCTTACATCCAAACTGGTCAGACTTTCACATCCGCTAAACATACCCTCGAAAGAAGCCTCAGAAGAGTTCGACATATTAAAAGCGCATACATTCAAGCTGGTCAGCTTCTTACAATCTGTAAACATATGATTTGCATATATGACTTCACCTGTGTCAAAACCGCTTACGTCCAGACTGGTAAGACTGCTGCAGCCATTAAACATATCGTTAGTCTGCAATACTTTACTTGTATCAAAGCCGCTTACATCCAAACTGACAAGGCTGCTGCAGTCCCGGAACATCGCAACCATAACTGTAGCCTTACTTGTATCAAAACCGCTTACATCCAAATTCTTCAGGCTGCTGCAACCGGAAAACATGTCGGAAAAACCATATGCATTGCTTGTATCGAAGTTACTTACATCCAGACTGGCAAGGCTGTTGCAACCATAGAACATACCATGGAAACTAGTTGTTTTCCTTGTATCAAACCCGCTTACATCCAGCCTCGTCAGCTTATGGCAGCTCGAAAACATATCGCTCATATCTGTGACATTACTTGTATCAAACTTACTTACATCCAAATTGGTCAGCTCAAAGCAGCCAGAAAACATCCAACTCATATCTGTGACTTTGCTCGTATTGAACTTACTTACATCCAAACCGGCCAGTTTATAGCAGCTCGAAAACATCCAACCTATATCTGTGACCTTGCTCGTATCAAACCTGCTTACATCCACTTCAGTCAACTCATTACAGTTATCAAACATAGAACTCATATCTGTAACCTTGCTTGTGTCAAACTTGCTTACATCCACTTCAGTCAGAGCGCAGCAGTTATAAAACATCCTACTCATATCTGTGACATTACTCGTCTCCAGATTTGACAGATCAACACTCGTCATACTGCTGCAATAAGCAAACATAGATTGGGTGGAGGTAATACCCATTACATTCACCTCCGCCGATGTGATTTTCTTCCTGTAATTATAATTACACCATGCCGGGATTCCCGTGCTGTCCAGTTTATAATCCCCGATTCCTTCTATAGTAAGTTTCCCGCGCGAATTAATTTTCCATGAAATATCATTTGTTGTTCCCTCGTACAATATAGTATCGTCTCCGGAAGCCATAATCTCTACATCATCAACGCCTGCTTCTTCAATATTACTTTCCGGCGTTTCTTCAGTCGAGTCATCTGATGGTTGCTGCGTTCCCTCTATTTCATCTTCCTTTCCTTCTGCGGCATCGGAATCACTCGCAGAATCTGTTTCTTCTGCTGCATCCAATTCACTTGCAGTATTCGTTTCTTCCACTGTACCCAAACTATCTGTAGAATCTGAATCCATTTCTGAAGCCACAGTTTCTGTTTCACGCGTATCCAAGGGAACATCACCCGACTCCACCACTGTGAAATTTCCTGTTTCCTCTGCATGCACAGCATACGTATCTACCGATGCAAATACCATAGCTACGCTGATTGCAAGAGCTAACGCCCTTTTTTTCAATAATTGTTTCTTCTTCATGCCTTACCTCCTGTTATCCTATTATCCTTGCCAAGATACCATACACTTGCTAGTATCTCACCTTCATCTTCTTATCGTTTAATATATATATTTTATCATTTTGTTTAATTTTGTCAACAATACACGAATATATCTAACTGTACAATTCTCTTGGATTTTGATCTTTTGCCTGCAAAGCCAATATTACAAAAAAGGATACCAAAGGAAATCTCTTTCCTTTGGTATCCCTTTTTCTACCGCATTTATCAATTCATCATAATCGCTTTATTGCCAATATATTATAATCCCACTTAGGTTCATACGGAATCTTCCTGTATTTTCCCTGGTTTCGATTAACCAGCTTTGGAATAATCATGAATTTTGTTCCCTTATATCCACGACTTCTCTGCTCTAAAATATCTTCATGTGCAGTTTTCCATGTGATATATTTTTTATCTTCATCGCTTATACCATCAGGATATTGTGGATATTTTCTTCTCGGAAATAACTCTATAGTGAAATGCTTAAAATCTCATCTGTCATCATCATTCTTATCTCCTTTAAGATTCAAAATATCTATCCACATTCCTGATGTGTCAATTGATCTGACAATATCTCTTGCCACAAACACTGCTGCAGATTCTCCCGATTCAACGTAACTGATATAATCAGCATCATATTTAATCTTATTCATATCTTCTCTCCTAGCATTATAATTAAATTTTATTTTTCCCTAAACCACTCCAATAATTGCCGGCCTTTTTCATTTATATCCAACATCCAGCAATCATCCGCCCCCTTATTTGACACTGGATAATAATTTGTTACCTTCTTAATAGCGTGGTATATATACGAAATGCTAATTTTTCTCTTGTAATAATCATCTTTCCAAAGCTCCGGATCAAACCCACACATCTGCAAAATAGCTGAAAGTACTTCCTCTGAAATATCATCTCTTATTGCATTTGCCCATTTACCATCAGTAATATGAACAGGTCCATACTGTTCCAAAACAGGAAGGATTATCCTCGCTTTTTTCATAGATATATGAAAATAGAGTCCATCTTCACCTTCATATCTTTCTGGATCATCGAAACTTAAAGCGAAATCATCGACCGATTTAAAACCTTTATCGATAAATTCACAAATAAGCTCTTTTGATAATTTTTTTACATTAAATTCTGCTTCTGGATTTTGTTTCAGCACTTTCATAAGAAATTCTGCTTTCACATACTTTATCACCTTATGAAGACCATCCACCTGATTCATAAATTGAATACTGCCTACCTTCTCTATGAAACCATATGGTATCAGTTTCAAATCTTCATACAGAGAATTAAAATCAATCTCAGTCTTCTTCAAATATTCCGAGTCATAAATATACAGAAGTCCAAAAAGATCCTGCTGGGCATAGTTAAGATGAAGCGTATCGATGATATCGTTCGTATCCTGATCAAAAAGAAAGCCTGGCCATATATCAGGACGTTTTTTATCCTCCTCTATCAACATTTCTTTTATCAACTGCTCCACCGGAACATTAAAAACTGAAGAAAGTTCCGTGAATCTGCCAAGTTCTATTTTTGTTCTCCCGCTTTCCCAATTTTGAACGGAAACATTAGATACTCCCATTTTCTCTGCCAGCTGCTCCTGGGTCAAGCCAGCATTTATTCTACATTGCTTAATAAATCTACTCATATTCATCACTCTTATAATATCAAATAATTTTTATTTATAACACAAAGCTATTATTTATTTTATATAAAGTTTTACTTAGTGTCAAGTTTTGCTTAAAACAGTCTATAGACCGTATTATATGTTTAGTTGAATTAGTAGATTGGAACAAAACGGAAAAACATAGTGTATTTTAGATGCCTTTCTGCTATAATATAAATGATATTGCGATAGATAAAGTTCCGCTTATTGAATATTATGGTTTTACAGATGAACAAAATCAAATTATGCAGGAACTGGCAAAAAACGTGTTGGTTATTTCTAAAGAAAGCAATGATAGTAATGAAGTTGCTCTTACCTGCGATTTGGGAAAACCCGATCCATTGCATAATCATCCATCAACACAGACTTTTTCATTGGAAGATGTGCAGTTTTTTGTTCAGCATCCTATGCTTGAGGTGATAGTGGTAGTATCGAATCAGGGTACAGTCCATTATCTGAAAAGAGATAAGGATTTTGATTATGATAAAGTTTTTCTTCTGTTTAGAGAGTGTATACAAAATTTAACAAGAAATTCTCCAAGTTCGGAAGTGTATATGGCAACATTAACTTTTTTGGCAAAATGCAGTGAAGCAGGATTATATTATCGGTAGAAAGTGAGGTATTGATTATGAAAAAATCATCTTTGAACGATTTAATATATAGTTTTGAACCTTTGCAAATAATTACTCCAGATCCGAATCATAAAGTTGATGAAGCACAATTGCAGAAAAGTATTCAGAAGAGTAAGGAAATGATGGCAGTGATCGAAGAATACAAGCGTAAAAGGGCTGTTTCCAATTCATAAAAGTTCTACGCTCTTTCTCAATCTACATCTGATAGTTAATCAAACTCAAATACATTAAAAAGGGATACCAAAGGAATTAACTTCCCTTGATACCCCTATTTTACTGCATTCTCTAATTATCAGAATTTTGCAATTATCTTATTATTTGTAATTAACGATCTTCCCAAAATCCGCTTTCAAAGACGCACCGCCAACAAGACCGCCGTCAATATCAGGCTGTGCAAACAATTCAGCAGCATTCTCCGCATTTACGGAACCGCCATACTGAATACGTACAGCATCAGCCGTTGCCTCGTCGTAAATCTCTGCAATAGTTTCACGAATAGCTTTACATACTTCCTGAGCCTGCTCGGTAGTAGCTGTCTTACCGGTTCCAATAGCCCAGATTGGCTCATATGCAATTACCATGCTTGCAACCTGCGCTGCACTTACTCCCTGTAAATCTGACTTAATCTGTAATCTAATCCAATCAAGTGTAACGCCTGTCTCACGCTGCTCTAATGACTCACCACAGCATAAAATCGGTACAAGACCAGCCTCAAATGCTTTTTTAACCTTCTTATTCAAAAGCACATCGTCCTCTTTGAAGTAATCACGTCTCTCAGAGTGTCCGATAATAACATATTTAACGCCTGCATCAACTAACATAGCTGCGGAAATTTCTCCCGTATAAGCGCCTTTTTCTTCAAAATACATATTCTCAGCGCCTACAACTACATTACTGCCTTTAACTGCCTCTACAACCGGTACGATATCAACTGCCGGTACACAGTATACAACTTCTACTTCATCGCTTGCAACAAGCGGTTTTAAAGTATTTACAAGTTCAACAGCCTGACTGGGAGTCATGTTCATCTTCCAGTTACCGGCTACGATTTTCTTTCTTGCCATACTAATTATCCCCTTTCTTATTTATCATCAGCTGCCATTACGCCTGGCAATTCTTTACCCTCTAAGAATTCAAGTGATGCTCCGCCGCCTGTTGAGATGTGGCTCATCTTATCTGCAAATCCAAGCTGGTTTACTGCTGCTGCACTGTCGCCGCCGCCGATGATCGTAGTAGCGTCTGTCTCTGCAAGAGATTCTGCAACTGCAATAGTACCTTTTGCCAGTGTAGGATTCTCGAATACGCCCATAGGTCCGTTCCATACAACAGTTTTAGCTGATTTTACAGCATCTGCGTATAATTTAGCTGTTTCTGTACCGATATCAAGACCTTCCTTATCAGCCGGAATCTTATCTGCTGCTACAACCTCTACATCGATAGGTCCGTCAATAGGATCCGGGAAATGATCAGCAATAGTTGTATCTACAGGAAGTAAAAGCTTTTTGCCAAGCTTATCAGCTTTATCCATCATTTCTTTGCAGTAATCTAACTTCTCATTATCAACAAGTGAATTACCTACTTCCATTCCTTTTGCTTTTAAGAAGGTAAATGCCATACCACCGCCGATTATCAAGGTGTCGCATTTCTCCAAAAGGTTGTTAATAACATTCAATTTATCAGCAACCTTAGCGCCGCCAAGAATAGCAACAAAAGGTCTTACCGGATTCTCTACAGCATTTCCGAGGAAGTCAATTTCCTTCTGCATTAAGTAACCAACAGCGTTCTCTCCGCCTTTTTCAGATATGAATTTGGTAACTCCGGCAACGGATGCATGAGCTCTGTGAGAAGAACCGAAAGCATCACATACATAAACATCAGCAAGGTCAGCCAGCTCTTTGCTGAACTGCTCGCCGTTCTTAGTTTCCTCTGAACCACGGAAACGTGTGTTCTGAAGAAGTACAACATCACCTTCGTTCATAGCCTCAACTGCTGCTGTAGCCGCATCACCGGTTACATTGTAATCTGAAACAAAGTTAACTTCTTTGCCAAGCTTCTCTGAGAGTCTCTTTGCAACAGGTGCAAGTGATTCACCCTCGTTAGGGCCGTTCTTAACTTTACCAAGATGTGAGCAAAGAATAACTTTGCCGCCGTCTTTAATGAGTTTATTTATTGTAGGAAGCGCTGCAACGATACGGGTTTCATCTGTAATCTCGCCGCCCTTTAACGGAACGTTAAAGTCGCATCTTACCAGAACGCGTTTTCCTTTTACATTAATATCATCTACGGATTTTTTATTTAATGCCATTTTTATTTCTCCTTTTCCTAATAAAATAAGGCCCGGCCCAACGAGGCCGGACCTTGATAGATCTTAGCTTAAATTTATTACACTCTTAATAATTAGCCTAATTCAGCAAAGTATTTGATTGTTCTCACCATCTGGCTTGTGTAGCTGTTTTCATTGTCATACCATGAAACAACCTGTACCAGATTGTCTTCGCCTACCATAGTCTGTGTAGCATCGAAGAGTGAACCATATCTCATACCGATAACGTCAGAAGATACGATTTCTTCATCATTGTATCCGAAGGACTCATTAGCTGCTGCTTTCATAGCTGCATTGATCTCATCCTTGGTTACAGACTTCTCAACTGTTGCTACAAGAATTGTTGTTGAACCTGTAGGTGTAGGAACACGCTGTGCAGAACCGATAAGTTTTCCGTTCAGTTCAGGAATAACAAGACCAATTGCTTTAGCAGCGCCTGTGCTGTTAGGAACGATATTGATAGCGCCTGCACGTGATCTTCTAAGGTCACCTTTTCTCTGAGGACCGTCAAGAATCATCTGATCACCTGTGTATGCATGAATTGTGCTCATGATACCGGATTTGATTGTTGCAAGGTCATTAAGAGCCTTTGCCATAGGAGCAAGGCAGTTTGTTGTACAGGATGCTGCGGAAATGATTGTATCATCCTTTGTCAGCTTTGTGTGGTTAACATTGTATACGATAGTAGGAAGATCATTTCCTGCAGGAGCAGAAATAACAACTTTCTTAGCGCCGGCATTGATGTGTGCCTGTGCTTTTTCTTTAGAGGTATAGAAACCGGAGCACTCCAATACTACGTCTACTCCAAGTTCGCCCCAAGGACAATTGTTTGCATCTGGCTCTTTGTAAATCTTAAGAGTTTTTCCGTCAACCGTAATAGAATCTTCTCCGGCTGAAACTGTGTCGCCTTTTTCATATCTACCCTGTGAAGAGTCATACTTTAACAAGTGTGCAAGCATCTTAGGGCTTGTCAAATCGTTAATTGCTACTACTTCGTATCCCTCTGCACCGAACATCTGTCTGAATGCAAGACGACCAATACGACCAAAACCATTGATTGCTACTTTTACTGCCATTATTGTTTCCTCCTAAAAATATATTATATATATTGTTCTGCCAGTCTGAAAAATATAAGCGTCTCCAAAGGAAGGCACATCTTTTCAGATTGACAAAATTTTGTCAACAAAATTATTTTAACTAATTTGTCCTAAAAATTCAAGATGAAAATAAGAAATAATTGGAAGTTTATGCAAAAAGTACCTAAAATGGTAAATTCACCCTGCATTCTTTTACTTATTTACCATTCACATTATATCTACAAATAGAAAATATATTACTAATACTAAAAAAACAATGCAAATTTCATCATCTTGCGCTTCTTAATATTATATTCTATAATAATGTGTAAAATAAATTTTACACATGTGAAAAAGGAGGGTTATTATGCCAATTACATCAGATTTTCATCTTCACTCCTCTTTCTCTGGAGATTCGGACACTCCTATGGAAGAAATGATCATTCAGGGAATAAACTTAGGTTTGACCGGGATGTGCTTTACCGAGCATCAGGATTTCGATTATCCGATCTCTGAAAATGAACCGGCCGGTAAATTTGAAGTAAATCCCGACTCTTATCTTTATGATTTACTGAAATATAAAGAAAAATACGCAGATAAAATAAATGTTTTGTTCGGAATAGAGCTTGGACTTCAGCCCCATATTGCAAAAAAGAATTCCGCATTTGCCAAGGCGCATGAATATGACTTCATAATCGCCTCTTCGCACCTTTGCAACGGTATGGATCCGTTTTATCCTGATTTTTTTGAAGGCAAAACGCTTGAGGAAGCATACCGCGAATACTATGTATCGGTGCTTGACAATATTAAAGTCTTTAGTAACTTTGACGTCTACGGACATTTAGACTACATCTTCCGTTACGGTCCAGGCAGAAACGGAACCTTTTCATATGAACAATATCAGGACATACTTGATAAAATTCTGGAAAAGCTGATTTCAGACGAAAAAGGAATCGAGCTAAACACCAAAACACTTGAAGGAACATATGAAAACACTCCATGCTTCGCCATTATCCGCCGTTATAGGGAACTTGGCGGTGAAATAATAACTGTCGGCTCGGATGCCCATACTCCCGAAAAAATCGCCGCAAATTATGACACTGCTGCCAGTATTTTGAAGGACTGTGGCTTTAAATATTACACTACCTTTGAAAAAAGGAGTGCAGAATTTCATAAAATATAGTTTTAGGCGATTCGAAACGATTATCAAATGCCACGAATTCAGGCACTATAAACAAAAACGGGGCTCGACCGCAGGAGCGAAGTCGCCCCTTTTTTTGTTTATAGTGTCTGAATTCTGAGTATCGGAAAGGAGTTTTGTAATCTCCTATATAGATTTTATGATAACACCGCCCCCAAGAACATACCCGTCTTCATAAAAGACAACTGACTGCCCCGGTGTTATCGCCCGCACAGGTGCCTTAAAGCTGCATCTTATTGTATCTTCATCCACTCTCTCAATCATGCAGCGTTCCCCGCGGTGCGCATAACGTATTTTGGCAATTACCTCTCTTGGCTCTCTTAAGTCTTCCATTCCCATGAAATTAATTTGTTTACATAACAAAGTATCGCCCCAAACATCCTCAGCCTCACCTATTACCACCTCTCCGGTTTCCGACCTGATTTCGCATACAAAAACAGGATGTCCCATAGACAGCCCAAGTCCTTTTCTCTGTCCTATGGTATAATGCGTGATTCCAAGATGCTCTCCTAAAACCTCACCGTCCTTTGTCACAAAATTCCCTTTTCCCGGCACCCTGCCTGCGGCCTCTCTGTCAATAAAAGCTGCATAATCATTGTCCGGAATAAAGCAGATTTCCTGACTGTCCGGTTTATGTGCTACATCAAAGCCCTCTCTTACTGCAATTTCACGTATCTCATCCTTTGTATATTCTCCTACCGGCATCAGCGTATGCGACAGCTGAAACTGCGTCAGTCCATAAAGCGCATAAGTTTGGTCTTTTGCTTCGGTAACGGAGTTTCTGATGGCATATCTGCCATTCTCAAGTTTGATGATTCTGGCATAATGACCTGTCGCAATATAATCCGCTCCGATCTCCATACTCCGCTTAAGCATAGACTCCCACTTTACATAGCGATTACACGCAATGCACGGATTGGGCGTCTGCCCCTTTAAATACGCCTCCACAAAATAATCTATAACACTTTCCTTAAATTCTTTCTTAAAGTTCATTACATAGTGCGGAATCCCAAGCTTAGCCGCCACTCTTTTTGCATCCTCCACGGCCGATAAACCGCAGCAGCCACCGTTTTCTTCCTGCGTCTGCACCTCTTCATCCTGCCATATCTGCATCGTAACCCCGACCACGTCATAACCTTGCTCTTTTAAAAGGTATGCAGCCACAGAGGAATCCACCCCTCCCGACATTCCGACTACTACTTTTTCTTTCATAATTAATAACCTAGCCTTTCCATAACATGTGAAATTTTATTTTCCACTCTAATGCTCTTGCTTTGCCCAAAATATGCGATAATTGTTCTTATCTACAAATTTATCGCATACTATAAAACAACAAATATCCCCATTGGTGATATATGCATCGTAAAAATCCACTCCTTATTGGAACGGTAATTTTGACTGTTACCGGACTGCTCAGCCGATTTATCGGCTTTTTCTATCGTATATTTCTTTCGAAGGTGTTTGGCGCGGAAGGCATGGGCATTTACCAGCTCATTTCCCCTGTACTCGCGCTTTCGTTTTCCCTGACTGTATCAGGCATACAGACCGCTATTTCCAAATATGTGGCAAGCGAAACCTCCACCCATGATTACAAAAGTTCCTTCCGCACCCTGTGGGCAGGCTTTGTATTCTCCATGGGCGTTTCTTTTGCCTGTATGTTTTTTATTTACCAGTACTCCGAATGGATAGCCGTAACCTTTCTGTTAGAGGCGCGCACCGCACCCCTACTTCGTATTATATCACTTTCTATCCCTATGGCTACAGTTCATTCTTGTATAAACGGATATTTTTATGGTATTAAAAAGACCACCATCCCCGCCCTCTCGCAGCTTTCCGAACAAGTTGTACGCGTGGGCTCCGTCTATCTGATTTATCACATATGCCTTAAACACAACCTTACGCCTACTATCAGCTTCGCCGTGGTCGGGCTTGTTATCGGCGAAAGCGCTTCCATGATAGTTTCCGTTATAGCTATACTGGTTCGCTCATATCACATATTCGGATGGCACGCCGTAAAAGCTATATCCTCATCCAAAGGATACTCCTCAACCAAAGCCTCTATTACTGCAACCTATAGCCAGATTCTAGGCAATCTGCTCAAACTGGCAGTTCCATTATCGTCTAACCGTATACTAATAAACATTTTACAAAGCATAGAGGCAGTCTTTATTCCTAACAGACTCATGGCTTACGGACTAAACAACGCAGATGCGCTTGGCGTCTACGGTGTCCTGACCGGAATGAGCCTTCCCCTCATCCTGTTTCCGTCCGCGCTCACTAATTCCATCTCTGTCCTGTTGCTGCCCATCGTCTCTGAAGCCGATGCAAACGGAAACAGCCACACCGTAACCAAAGCCATACTTAAATCTATCAAATACTGCCTGCTCTTAGGTTTCGCCTGTACCGCGCTTTTTCTCATGTTCGGACGCATGGCCGGCAGAATACTATACAACAGCGAGCTTGCCGGAAGTTTCATCCTGACGCTTAGCTTCATCTGCCCCTTTATGTACGTTGCAAGCACGCTGAACAGCATCTTAAACGGCCTTGGAAAAACCGCACTTACCTTTTTATATAGCATTATAAGTTTGATCGTACGGCTGCTGTTTGTCTTTTTTGCTATTCCGGTATGGGGGATCAAAGGGTATCTGTGGGGGACGCTGGCAAGCCAGATGCTGCAGACGCTGCTTTGTTGTGTGTCGGCGCTTAGGATATCGCGCAGGTTATACAGGCAGGGATAATTGCAAAGAAAGAATGAGTTGCTAAATCTTACAACTATGCTTTGACACTATATCAACAATATACTATAATATCAAGAGTTAATAAACACCTAAACAACATTACAAAGGAGACCTCACAACATGTCTTTTCATTATGTAAACCAACTCCCAACTCCGGAGGAAATAAGATCGCAGTTTCCCGTTCCGGAAAGACTTGCAGAGTTAAAGAAACAACGCGATAAGGAAATCGCTGATGTAATCAGCGGAAAGAGTAATAAATTTCTGGTTATAATCGGACCTTGTTCCGCTGACAACGAAGATGCAGTCTGCGATTATATAAGCCGCCTCACAGAGGTAAACGAGAAAGTCAAAGACAAACTCATCCTGATTCCGAGAATATATACAAATAAGCCCAGAACCACCGGAGAAGGCTATAAAGGTATAGTCAGCCAGCCTGATCCTGAGAAAAAGCCTGATTTTACCGCAGGGCTTATTGCAATGCGCAAGATGCACATACATGCAATGGAAATTTCAGAAATGACCGCTGCCGATGAAATGCTCTACCCCGACAACTGGGGATATGTGGAAGACATCCTTTCCTACGTCGCAATCGGTGCGCGTTCTGTCGAAGACCAGCAGCATCGTTTGACCGTAAGCGGTTTTGATATTGCAAGCGGAATGAAAAATCCAACCAGCGGCACACTCTCGGTAATGCTTAATTCAGTCTATGCGGCGCAGCATCCACACTCCTTTACCTATCGTGGATATGAGGTCAGGACATCGGGAAACCCGCTTGCGCATACGGTACTTCGTGGAGCAGTCAATAAAAATGGACAAAGTATCCCGAACTATCACTATGAAGACCTTATCAGACTTTTAACACTATATAACGAGCGTGACATTGTCAATCCAGCCTGCGTAATTGACGCCAACCATAACAATTCCAATAAGGAATATGAACAACAGATAAGAATAGTCAAAGAGGTCATGCACAGCAGAAAGTTAAGTCCGGATATTTATAAACTGGTAAAAGGAGTTATGATAGAAAGTTATATAGAAGAAGGCTGTCAGCCGGTAGGCGGCGGCGTCTATGGCAAATCAATCACAGACCCCTGTCTTGGCTGGGAGGCATCAGAACGCCTGATATATGATATTGCAGAATACGAATAAACTCAGGGCTGGTGCCCTGAGTTGCAAGAATTTGCTCTGCAAATTCTCGCGGGATATTTACTGCCATACAGAATTGATAAAGCTCATCCTCGCGGATGAGCTTTTGCATATACATCTTTTATGTGATTGTAATTTAAGTTCGCATATATCTGTGTTGTCGATATGTCCGAATGGCCTAACATTTCCTGTACACTCTTTAAGTCCGCGCCGTTTTCCACCAAATGCGCCGCAAATGAATGTCTGAGCGTCTGCGGAGTGATATCGGCCTTAATATCCGCTTTATTTGCATAAAACTTGATCAGCTTCCAGAATCCCTGTCTGCTCATAGGCTTTCCTGAACAGTTTGCAAAAAGTATTTCCGAACTTTTATCTTCCATCATATCTTCGCGGGCATCTTTAAGGTATCTTTCTAAGGCTGATTTGGCTGCATTTCCAAACGGAATCAACCTCTCCTTATTGGAGTCCTTGCAGATAAGCACGCCCATTTTCATATTTAAATCCGTCATTTTAAGTGTAATAAGCTCAGTAACACGTATTCCGGTTGCATATAGAAGCTCAAGCATTGCCTTATCACGAATTTCCTTAGGCGAATTCCCACTTGGCTGTTCTAAGAGTCTTACTACCTCGTCAGGAGAGAGTATCCCCGGCATTTTCTTCTCTATTTTGGGCGATTTTAATTTCTCGGCAGCATCTTTAGACACAATACCTTCCTGCATCAGGAAATGGTAAAACGCCTTAATAGAAGCTACATTACGCGAAATCGTAGCCGCAGCAAAATGATTATCTTCCAAATACTTTATATATGAGGTCAAATCCTCCTCCGTCATAGCCGTAACGCCAGATATACCCTTTTGTAACATAAAGTGATACATCTTTTCCAAATCGCGCCTATATGACATTTCAGTATTGTCTGAAGTTTTCTTAATATCATGCAAATATGATATAAACGCCGTTATCTCTTTTTCCATAAATCCGGAAACCTTTCTTATATGGTTTTATGTTAATGAAACCAATGTCCATTAAACATTATAAGCAGATTTTTTAAGAAAAGCAAATGGATTTTTTCCCGATTTTTAGGGCATTTTTAACACTTTTTCACCAAAACACAACATATCGTTTTTATAAAAAATTATGTCTACCATATCTAGAAAAAAATATATTAAAAATTTTAAAAAATTTTTAAATTTCTTTAAAAAAATCTTAACACAAAATGCACAATTTGATTGTTTACATAACTCTCCACCACACACCCCATAATAACGAGAACGAGAATTCCTAAAAGCTGTACTCCCCTGCTCAATATAAACTGTTTGCCAAGAAAATATCTCCCCTCCAGTCCGTCAACCCTGCCATATAAGCTCCTATTGCAGTCCAGACTCCATATAAACAGCAGAAAATACGCCGGAATAAGAAGAAAAGCCTGTGGAAAAATTGCTGCCGCCATGAAAAAAAGTCCCCTGACGCCATAACGTATTACAGCTACCGACAACATACACCCTGCGCTTACGCCCAGATAACATACGTATGCACAAACTATTGGAAGGCCTATAATTGTAAATGCAAGCATACTGACAATCAATATTACCGAAAGCCTGTGTTTTACAATGTAACCCAATAAGTAACTGCCGTCCGGTTCGCTGTTTTGTAACTGTTTCATCATTGCGCTGCTTAACAGGCCGTCGTCCTTTATCCAGATATCATGCTTGATATTTACAAAAACTATGCCCAAAAACAGCCCTAACATAAACAGATACAGCAGATAATATCCTGTCTTGTTTGTTTGCTTTAATAACATAAACATACCCTCTTTCTAACTATCTAAATATATGTTAGTTAAAAAAAGGGTATACACACTATTTGCAATATTTATCTTTATATGCCATCAAGGCCGCGACTGTCTTTCCGTCCTGAATTTTGCAGTCATAAATCATCTGTGTAAGTTCTTCAATATCATAAGCCTCCACATTGATAAATTCGTCCTCATCAAGATGCTGTTTGCTTGGTTTTAAATCGGTTGCTACATAAATATCTATCTTTTCGTTGCAAAATGCCACTGTAGTCCGTATGGTAATCAACAACTCAAGCCTACCCGCTTTATATCCGGTCTCCTCTTCCAATTCCCTTGCGGCTGCTGCATCCGTCGGTTCTTCAATGCTTTCCAACCCGCCCGCGGGTATCTCTATTGTCTCTCTATCCAGTGCATTGCGGTATTGCCTCACCATCAGCAGTTTCCCGTCATTTCCTACTGCCACTACCGCGGCCGCGCCCTTATGTCCAATAAAATCCCACTTTACCACATTTCCGTTAGGCACCTTTACGGTGTCCTGATAATAGTCTATAATTGCTCCCTTATGCACTAAGGTTCTTTCGAGACGTTCAAATTTGTCCATAGATGTCACCCCCTTATATAATATTACTATAGGTAATTGGTAATTGCAAAAATATTATTCAGCGGCACGAATTTAATCGTCCACTATGCTTCAAGCAGTTTATTCACGCTTACCAGCTTAACACACAGTACAAACAAGTCGGTTGCCGCCGCCATCTCTTCCGGTGTAGGGAATGTCGGTGCAATACGGATATTTCTGTCCCTGGGATCTTTTCCGTAAGGGAATGTAGCGCCTGCGCCGGTTAAAATAACACCTGCTTCTTTACACTTCTCGACTATTGCCTTAGCGCATCCATCCATCGCGTCAAAGGAGATAAAATATCCTCCTACAGGTTTCGTCCATTCTCCGATTTCAAGACCACCGATTTCTTTATCTAAAACATTTAAAACTGCCTCAAATTTAGGACGGATAATTTCAGCATGCTTCTTCATATGCTCCAATAATCCTGCTTTATCTTTAAAATATCTCGCATGACGAAGCTGGTTAATCTTATCATAACCAATCGTCCGTACAGACATGGACTCCTTAATTGCTTTTACATTGGCAAGAGAAGAAGCCATTCCCGCAATTCCGCCGCCCGCAAAAGTAACTTTGGACGTAGAACAGAACTCATACACCATATCGGGATTCCCGGCTTTCTCACATTCACTTAAAATTTCCAGGATCTCATCCTGCTTATCATCATATAAATGATGGATAGCATATGCATTGTCCCAATAAATTCTAAAATCCCCAGCTGCGGGTTTTAAATTGGCAAATCTTCTTACCACTTCATCCGAATAGGAAATACCTGATGGGTTTGAATACATCGGTACACACCAGATACCTTTTACTGCCTCGTCACTATTTACATATTTTTCTACCAAATCCATATCAGGACCTTCTGCTGTCATTGGTATATTGATCATCTCAATACCGAAATATTCCGTAATCCTAAAATGCCTGTCATATCCCGGCACCGGACATAAAAACTTCACTTTATCAAGCTTGCACCATGGAGTGGAACCCATTACACCATGTATCATGGAATGAGAGATCGCATCATACATGACACTTAAACTTGAGTTTCCATATACAAGCACATTCTCAGCCGGAACACCCATCATATCGCCCAACAAATGCCTTGCTTCCGGAATACCCTCCAACAAACCATAATTCCTACAGTCAACGCCGTCCAACGTTCTAAGTTCAGAACCGGAATCCAAAGTACCGATAACGCCCATTGTCATATCAAGCTGTGCCGTAGACTGTTTTCCTCTGGACATATCCAATTTGAGCCCTTTGCTTTTTGCTTCTTCAAACTTCTTATCAAGTTCCGCTTTCAATGATACAAGTTCATCTTTGCTCATCTCTTTGTATGGTTTCATAATTTTCTCCTCCATGCTATGAAAGTATTTTTATGTTTTTCCGGATTGCATTATTGTATACAATCATACACTGCAACTTATTCTACTACATTACTCGCATGAAAACAAGTGGAAAATTAAAAAACTCTGTAGATTTCTCTACAGAGTTTTAAGTACTATTTAGCATAGTCGATAACACGACTCTCACGGATCACATTAATCTTGATCTGGCCCGGATATTCCAATTCAGCTTCAATCTGCTTGGAAATATCTCTTGCAAGCAATACCATGTCTGCATCCGTAATCTGTTCTGGAACTACCATAACACGAATCTCTCTACCTGCTTGAATAGCAAAAGATTTATCAACACCTTTGAAATTGTTTGTAATGTCTTCTAATTGTTTTAACCTGCTTGTATATGTTTCTAATGTTTCTCTTCTTGCACCCGGTCTTGCAGCTGATATAGTATCTGCCGCCTGAACCAGACACGCAATTAAACTCTGAGGCTCAACATCTCCATGGTGAGACTCAACTGCATTGATAACAACATGTGATTCCTTGTACTTTTTACAAAGTTCAACACCTAATTGAATATGCGAACCTTCCATTTCATGATCCACTGCTTTACCAATATCATGCAGCAGACCTGCACGCTTAGCCAATCTTACGTCCAAGCCCATCTCTGAAGCAAGCAGTCCTGATAACTGCGCAACCTCAATTGAATGTTTTAATGCATTCTGACCATAGCTGGTTCTGAACTTCATTTTTCCAAGTAATCTGACAAGTTCCGGATGGATACCATGTACACCCACTTCAAGTGTAGCGGCTTCACCCTCTTCTTTTATCATTACTTCTACTTCTTTTTGCGCCTTCTCAACCATTTCTTCTATTCTGGCTGGATGGATACGTCCATCTACAATAAGTTTCTCAAGCGCAATTCTCGCCACCTCACGACGAATAGGATCAAAGCCGGATAAAATAACTGCTTCGGGTGTATCGTCTATAATAAGATCAACACCTGTCATAGTCTCAAGAGTTCTGATATTTCGTCCCTCTCTACCGATAATTCTTCCCTTCATTTCGTCATTCGGAAGCTGTACAACAGATATTGTTGTCTCAGAAACATGATCCGCAGCACATCTTTGGATGGCTGTTACTACAAATTCCTTCGCTTTCTTATCTGCTTCTTCCTTTGCTCTGCTCTCAATTTCTTTAATCATGACAGCAGTTTCATGTTTTACTTCATCTTCAACAATTTTCAACAAATAATCTTTTGCCTGTTCGGAGGTAAGACCTGAGATTCGTTCCAGTTCCTGTAATCTTTGCTCGTTTAGTTTTGCAATTTCTTCACGCTGTTTAGCAAGGGATTCTTCTCTTGCTGCCAAGCTTGCTTCTTTTTTCTCAATAGCATCAGATTTTTTATCAATGTTCTCTTCCTTCTGCTGAACCCTGCGCTCATATCTTTGAGCTTCTGCACGACGTTCCTTGATTTCCTTGTCCAATTCATTCTTAGTACGAATTGTTTCTTCTTTAGCTTCAAGTAACGCTTCACGCTTCTTTGTCTCAGCCGTCTTAAGAGCTTCATCAATAATCTCCCTGGCCTTCTCATCCGCATTTCCAAGCTTGACTGATTCAACTTTCTTATGATAGTTGATTGCCAAAATCGCTGTGAGCGGAATAGATATTACCAGAGTAATGACTATTGCTATCACTGCTATCACAATACTAGGCATTTACAGGAGCACCTCCTTATTTAGTTTTCATTGTACATATCTATAATACTATGATAGAATGTTTAAACAAAAACACCCTAATTAGCAAAATACAGAATACAACATACTAATTCTACCTCTAAAATCATGTTATGTCAAGTAGAAGTGCTCTGCAGATTGTGTCAGAATGAAAACCCTTCCTGTAGAGGAATGCAAACATTTTACGCCTTTCGTCACTAGTAGCGGTCTGTACATTATAATTTTTTTTATGTAAAAGCTTATGTATCATTCCCTCTTCGTCTATTTCCACTCCGATATCTTCTAATTCATCAAATGCCTTTCTGATAAGTTCCTTCCCAATGCCCTTCTTCATAAGATCGTTTTCGATACGGGTTTTGCTCTTAGAACTTATATTGTACTCTATAAAATTTCTTGCATACCGTTCATCATCAATATAACCATAGGACTCCACATAAGAGAGGGCCTCGCTTACAATATCCGGCGGATATCCGCCCTGCTTTAACTTGTCCTCAAGCTGCTTTTTAGTATAATCCCTTGACTTTAACAAATTCATACAGCGCAGTTTCGCTCTTTTGGGAAGGATTTCATGAAAAATGCTTTGAAACGCCTCATCCGAAACTTCTTCTCCCTGTTTTATATGATAACGGTTAAGTTCTCCTTTATACAGCACAAATTGAATATTTCCATCAAGAACAACCTTATATCGTGACTTTGTAATAGCCAAAATTTCCGTTACTATCATACTAATAACCACGCCTTTTTCAATCTATTCCTCTTCCCCCGCAGAAACATTTTACTTTTCAGCATCCGTTTCTTTGGAAGCTTTCTTAGAAGAGGGTTTCTCTGTACTCTCTTTATCCTCCTTCGGAGCTTCCACTTCTAAATTAAAAAGCTCCCTGACTCTACGTTCTACTTCTTCACAAACTACCGGGTTATCTTTCAGATACTGTTTAGCGTTCTCCCTGCCCTGTCCTATCTTATTACCTTCGTAAGCATACCATGCCCCGCTCTTATTGATAATTCCATTCTCGGCTGCCAGATCCAGAATATCCCCGACAACGGAAATACCCTCTCCGAACATAATATCAAATTCAGCCTCTTTAAACGGAGGCGCAATCTTATTCTTAACAACCTTTACCCTTGTTCTGTTTCCGATCACTTCGCCACCCTGTTTCAAAGACTCTATCCTTCTGACATCCAGTCTTACGGAAGAATAGAACTTCAGCGCACGGCCGCCTGTAGTGGTCTCAGGGTTTCCAAACATAATACCGACTTTCTCACGCAGCTGGTTAATAAAAACAACCGTACAGTTGGATTTACTGATAACACCGGTAAGTTTACGAAGAGCCTGCGACATAAGTCTTGCCTGTAAACCGACATGGGAATCACCCATATCTCCATCAATTTCAGCCTTCGGAACAAGTGCTGCAACAGAGTCTACAACAACTATATCTATCGCGCCTGAACGCACCATTGTTTCGGTAATTTCAAGCGCCTGTTCTCCGTTATCCGGCTGCGATATATATAAATTATCTACATCAACGCCTATATTCTTGGCATAAACAGGATCAAGCGCATGCTCGGCATCAATAAAACCTGCAATGCCGCCTCTCTTCTGTACCTCTGCAATCATATGAAGTGTAACGGTTGTCTTACCACTTGATTCAGGACCATAGATTTCCACGATCCTGCCCTTCGGAATTCCGCCAAGACCAAGTGCGAGATCCAGACTTAAAGAACCTGTCGGAATCGTCTCAACATTCATCTGCACTGATGGGTCGCCTAATTTCATAACCGCGCCCTTGCCAAACTGTCTCTCTATCTGCCCTATGGCAGCATCCAATGCTTTTAACTTCTCTTCTCTTTCCATAATTAATAACCATGTCCTTTCCATAACCTGTGAGAACATTTGTTCTGAATATTAGAATAAAACAAATGTTCGATTTTGTCAACACTTAATTTTTATACTGCCATCTTATCATTTTATAAGTCCAATAAACAACCCTTTATGCGGTTTCGCATAAATTTTATACAGATCCGTATAAAATTTTTCATATTCGTATAATTTTTTCATATTATAAATAATCTATGGATTTTTGCGTCGAATTCGCGGCGGGCTGCCGGATTTGAATATATGACAAGATACGTTTTGAAAACTTTCTATCATAACAAATAAGAATAGCTGCGGACTTTCCTTTTGATATGCTTAATTTATCATATATTGCCATTTAGGGCAAGTATTTTATTTATCTTTTCATATCTACAAAGACAGCCGCATCTACCCGGCCCTTTGCCCTACTCAATAGACTTAAGTGATTCCGCCATATTAATTTTATCAAGCTTCCGATACATCACCACATCCACGAATACAGCAAAGCAGAAGGTAAGGAGCAGACTCCATATATAGCTGACCGGACGGATGAGTGTCTTGAAGGAAAGCATATCAATATTGATATGATACATAACAAACCAATGCAGCCATTTTCCAAGCAACAGCCCGACTCCGGCGCCCAAACCTGTTAATACCATGTTTTCCCTGAAAACGTAGTCCGCCGTTTCTTTAGCATAGAAGCCCAGCACTTTAATGGTCGCTATCTCACGAATACGCTCGGTAATATTAATATTGGTAAGATTATAGAGTACGATAAAGGCAAGGCTTCCCGCACAGGCAATGATCAAAAGAACGATATAATCCATACTTTCCATCATGTTTGCAATTCTTGAGCGCATATCCTCCGTTACAGAAACTGCAAGCACGTTTTTCCTATCGGCAATGGCTGCTGCCGCCTCATGCACATCCACACCTTCTATGACGTTTGCACAAGCGCTCTTATATTCCGGTTCTATACCAAGCTGATTCTCGTAAGTTTCCCTATTCAGATAAATATAATTATAAACAAAATTTTCGCAAAGGGCGGAAACAACTACCGTCAACTGATTCATATCATTGTCTCTCAAAACAACTTCATCACCGACTTTAATTCCCATGTTTTCCGCAATTTTTGCCGTCAATACCGCCTCACCTGCTTTCGGATAGGCAATTTCCACACCCGACTCCGTATGCAAATTGAAAAAGGCGTCAAATTCCTCTACACTCTCCGGAATTTCCAGATACACCGATTTGGTCTTTCCCCCAAAATCCATATCCACCATTTCCTCGTACCGACAGGCGATATCTGCAATAATATCCTGGGTGTCTTGTGTCAGTTTATCCATATCCGCATCACTTTGATCTTCTGTAAAGCTGATACCGATATCATATATCTGTACCCTTTCATATTGCATATCCGCTATATTCGTAACGGAATCCTTAATGCCAAATCCTGTCAATAACAGCGCCGTACATCCGCTGATACCAAGTATCATCATGAAAAAACGCTTCTTGTATCTTATAATATTCCGCGCAGAAACCTTATGCAAAAACTTCATCCGGCTCCATAGAAACGTAATCTTTTCCAAAAAAATCCGCTTGCCGGACTTTGGTGCCTTCGGACGGATCAGATTTGCGGGCGCACTGTATAATTCATAACGGCACGACAAATACGCTGCGCCGACGGAACAAAGAAGCGCAGCTGCCAGTGACAGCAGTGCAAGCCGGAAATCGAAAACATATTCTATTTCTCCCATATTATACATAATGGCATATCCTTCCCATATTACCTTCGGAAACAGCCACATACCAATCAGACATCCGAGAGTTGCACCGACGAGCGCCGAACTTCCGGCATAGAATAAAAACTTGCCCATAATCGCGCCGTTTCCGTAACCAAGGGCTTTCAGCACACCAATCTGAGTTCTTTGCTCCTCCACCATCCTATTCATCGTGGTCATACATATCAGCGCTGCTACCAGAAAGAAAAATACCGGGAACACATTCGCAATTGCCGCTACAATACTGGCATCGCTATCATAACAAACATAGCCGATATTGGAATTTCTGGTCAACACATACTGATCCGGTTCTTCCAGCTGCGCAAGTTCTTCCCGTGCGTCATCAATTTTATCCTGCGCATCTGCTACCTCCACTTCAAAATCCGCTCTTGCTTCCTCATACTTATTTTTAGCGTCGGCAAGCTCTGCTTTTCCGTCTGCAATATCACTCCTGCCGTCTTCCAATTCTATCCTTGCATCAGCAAGTTCCTTTTTGGCTTTGGCAAGCTCTTCCTTAGAATCGGCAAGTTCTTTTTTGCCGTTCTCAAGCTTTGCACGTCCCTCTTCCAGTTCCTTTCTTGCATTCGTTACTTCTGATTTAGCGGAGACAAGCTCCTCCTCACTTTTTTTCAGAAACCTTTCCTGGGCAGCAATTTCATCTTTACCTTCCTGTATCTGAGCTTTTCCATCCTTTATCTGTTGTTTTCCTTCCTGCAACTGACGCATTGCCGCCTGAAGCTGCTCTTTTCCTGCCTGAATCTGTGCCTTTCCTTCCTGTATTTGTTCTTTTCCCTGCCGTATCTGCTCTTTCCCTGCCTGTATTTGTGCTTTTGCTGCCTGGAGCTGTTCTTTTCCTGCCTGAAGTTGTGCTTTTCCGACTTGAATCTGTGTTTTAGCTTCCTCTATCTGCCGCTTTTTTGCCTCATAGTCCGACGCCGGAATCAAATCTTTCATTGCATCCAGCTCCGCCTCACTCTTTATCAGCTCTGTCTCCTGTGCCATCAGCTCTGCCTCTCGTGCCGCCAGTTCTGCTTCCTGCGTTGCCAACGCCGCCTCCTGCATATTAAGTTCCGCTTCCTTTGCGTTTAGTTCTTCTTCGTTCTTATTTAATTCAGATTCTTTTTCGTCTAATTCTGCCTGTTTTTTCGATAATTCTTTTTCACCTTGACTCAACTTGTCTTCGTATTCTGATAATTCATTTTCCTTCTCGGTTAACTGCTCTTTTGCCTGTTCCAGCAGATACCACCCATGTGCGATTTCCTGTTCCCCCGAAAAAATCTCCCATACATGCAAAGCAATTTCCTCATCAGCATCCGCAATTTCCTGCTCTTTATCCGGGATTTCCCGCTCGCCGTCGCGTATTTTCTCTTCTCCGTCTGCAACTTCCCGCTCATAATCGGCTATCTCCTTTTCACCGTCTATAAGCTCCTGCTCGCCATCTGCGATTTCCTGCTCGCCGTCCGCAATTTCCTTAGCTGCCTTATCTAACTCTTCCTCTGCTTCCGCCTTCTTATCGTTCAGCTCTTTCTGCGCATCCTCAATTTTATCCTGCGCTTCCAAAACCAGCTCTTCATATCTTACCTGTACAAGTTCCTCCGCCTTATCTTCCATGCCATCCTGAATCAAATCTATATAATCTTCATATTCGTCCGAGTATACATCATACTTTTCTTTCATTGTCAGATAAATATCCGTCAGATAATCACAGTCAAAGGCATCCTTCAGTACACAGACAAATGCAGTTATTTTACCGTCGCCGATAGAGGCAGTTCCCCTTTCAAAATTAATATAACAGGGAGACTGCACAATTCCTACCACCGTATAAGTACGGTTTGCAAACATTTCCAAGGTATCTTCCTCATTTGTATCGGTAACACTCACCTGGGAACCTATGGCGCTCTCTGTGTACTGACCTGCATCCAAAACACATTCATCGGCATGCTCCGGCAGCCTTCCTGCCGTAACTACAAGCTGATTAATCTGATCTGGCACCGCCAAAACTTTAAAGACCGATTCGTTTCCACCGTCTACGGCACACAGCGCATCCACGCAGAGCGTGCCTTCTGCATCCGCAACTTCTTCCATTGCCGCCAATTTATCCACATCTTTCTGTGTAAAACCGATTGTAGACAACAGCCTGAAATCAAAGAAATTCTGTTCCAGAAGGTAATCATTTTCCGTTTCGATCATCGCCGGTTTCGTTATAGTCAACCCTGCAAAAAAACCCACTCCAAGCATTACAATTGCCAAAATCGCCAGATAACGCCCCATGCTCCCTTTGATTTCCCTGAGTGTAGTTTTTATTAATGTACTACCCATTCATTCAACTCCCACACTTTACCACTCTATCTCTTCTATCGGCACGATATGTTCATTTAACTCCATCTTCCGGACCGTGCCGTTTTTCACAGTAATAATCCTATCCGCCATCGCTGTCAATGCCTGATTATGCGTAATGACTACAACAGTCATCTTCTCCTGTCTGCAGGTATCCTGCAGCAGCTTCAAAACAGCTTTTCCCGTATTATAGTCAAGTGCACCTGTCGGTTCATCGCAGAGCAGAAGCTTCGGGTTCTTTGCAAGCGCCCTTGCGATTGCAACTCTCTGCTGCTCTCCACCGGACAACTGCGCCGGAAAGTTATCGGCACGATCCCTTAAACCGACCATTTGAAGGACAGTCTTTGCGTCCAGCGGCTCCTTGCAAATCTGTGCGGCAAGCTCCACATTTTCCAAAGCTGTCAGATTCTGAACCAAATTATAGAATTGAAACACAAAACCAATCTCAAACCGTCTGTATGCGGTCAGTTTCTTACTGTTATAGGACGAAATGTCCACCCCGTCCAGCAGTACCTGTCCACTTGATAAACTGTCCATTCCGCCAAGAATATTCAGAATTGTCGTTTTACCGGCACCGGAGGCACCTACTATCACGCAGAATTCTCCTTTTTCAATTGTGAAATTAACGTCCGTCAGTGCCTGAATGTCCACCTCTCCCATATGATATGTTTTACTGACATTCTTAAACTCTACAAATGAACCCATAATAATATTCCCGCTCCTTTGAATAAAAAAGACTACGGTATAAATCACATAAACAAATTATACAATTTATACAGTAGTCTTATTCTTAAAAATAAAAAAGGTTGTGGTGCAATATAACTTAATAATTTATATAAAAAACTGAACATTATATTTGGTTATGCAAAAAATACCATTTGTTATTAATTTTTACTACTATAAATCCAGCATTGTCTTTTTCCTCGTGATCTTTTCCTTTTACAGTTTATTCATGAAATGCTTTTTGCATTTCTGAAATATCTTTATTATTTAGTGCATCCATAAAGTGATTAATTGGTACTTTATAACTATATTTATTATTCACATAAAATATAGCGCACGCCAAACCAACTGCCCAAACCAGGATTATTATAACAACCGTTAACCTTTTTTCCTTTTCCATTTATAATATCCTCTTTATTTAAACATTCATAAAAAGACATTAATTTAGAATATTTTCAAAAAATCTTCGTAATCTTTGTAAGTAACGGTCACCCAGCCATCGTCATAGTTAAAACCTACTTCCAGTCCCTGAGGCGTATAGAAAATGATCAGATTATCCTCAGAAGTCAGGTATTTGGTAATTTCCTGATCGGTCATCAATGTAAGTCCTTCAATTGTACCGTTCTGCTTATCGCTCCTTTTTCTGAAATCAACAGAAAAGTCATCGTTAACATCAATGATGCCGGTATTGCTCATAACAACACCATCCTTCATATCAATATTGATGCAGTATAAAGTAGCGGCATAATAATAATCTGAATAAATATATTCTGAAAAAGCGATACTCAGGACGTCCTCACCCATATAGGTTATATATCCTTCAGAAGTAGCTATAAAGTAATTATCTTCATCAAGCATATACTTTGAGTAGTCTTCCTCATAATACTTTGTAATGACTGTAACTTCATCCGCAATAGTCTCATTCAATTTATCAATATTAGGAATTTTATCTCCTACAATTACCGGATACTTAACTGAGATTGCCACATTGTCATTATCTGTCTCATGGTCATAATATTCCCAGTCAATTGTATAGTCCAATCCCTTCTTATCATCGTTATGAAGCGTATAATACTCATCTGCATCATAATCATGGTCATCATCAAAGTCATAATCGTAGTCGTAGTCATAGTCATAATCATAACCATAGCCGTAATCCGGATAATAATCATAGCCATAATCAGGGTCATAACCGTAAAAATCATCATCATAATTATAATAGTAATCATCATCATAATTATAATAGTAATCATCATAATACGAATCATAACGGTTGTTATCATTTTCTTTTTCCGCAATATTATTAAATGCATTGTAAAATAATGCAAAAAGAGCTATAAAGAAAAGGACAACCACTGTAACAATAATGCCTATGATCAAGCCTGTATATTTCTTTTTCTGAGGCGCTGCATACGGACTATACGGATTATTATATCCATAATCATACGCATAAGGATTTCCGCCATATACATTATTACCCTGATATGGATTTTTACCATAATTATTTCCGGCGTTAGAAAATTGCGAGCCGCCATATGTATTTGTGTTGTTGGAAAACTGGCCGTTTCCATATGTATTTCCGGTATTTTGATATGGATTGCTGTTTCCATACATATTTCCTGTGTTCTGATATGGATTGTTGCTTCCACCATATATATTGCCTGTATTATGGTATGGATTTACACTTTCGCGATAAGTATTACCAGCGTTCTGATATGGGTTCCCGCTCTCTCCATACATATTTCCTGCGTTTTGGTATGGATTGCCATAGACATAACTATTATTTCCACTCTGATACGGTGTCACATTATATCCGCTGTTATTCTGGGTATTATTATAATCACTATACCCAGTCTGATTTCCAGAAAATCTTCCGCCCGTATCACGAGGTACTACTTCTGTACCCGGAGACTGATATATGTCCTTCTCCACCGGCGACTGATATACATTCGGCGCATTATAAATTACACTGTCAATCTGCTCTTCCTGCTTAGGAGCCTCATATCCACAGCTTGGACATACACCACTATTAAGAACTGCCCCACACCTGGGACATACATTTAATTGTTCCTGATCATTCATTTCAACAACCATACCTTTCTTCTCTTACGATTCAACTATTTCTTTTCTCCAAAAGTCACTTCACTATAGTACGCAAGAATCGACTCACGCATAAGTGACAATGCGGCTGAAACACTGCTCTCGCGGACCTTCATCCTATTGCCCGAAAAATGATATTCCTTAACCTCTACGCGCCCGCATACGCTGCAGGCAATATAAACAAGACCTACGGGTTTCTCTTCAGAGCCGCCTTCAGGACCTGCAATTCCTGTTATACCGATTGCTACATCAGATTTAGCAAAAAGAGCTGCCCCCTTAGCCATCTCTTTTGCCACTTCGGGACTTACCGCTCCCTTCTTCTCCAATAACGTCTTCTTAATTCCAAGTATTTTATGCTTAGATTTATTGGAATACGTTATATAGCCGGTTTTAAACACCTCCGAAACACCCGACACATTTATGAGCCTTGCCGCCAGCATCCCCCCTGTACAGGATTCTACCGTACTGACCGTCAGATGATTCGCCAATAAAAGCTCTACCACAGCTTTTTCTAAAGTAACATCTTCCTGTGTTGTATATATATTGTTTCCAAAACGTCCTTTTAATTCCTTTACTACAGGCTTAACTAACTTCTTAGCCTCTTTTTCACCCTCCGCCCTTGCTGTCACACGAAGATGCACCTCTCCGGTCTTGGCATAGGTTGCAATTGTCGGATTATCCTGCGCATTTATCAGGTCCTCCACCATTGACTCCGCCTTGCTCTCTCCCACACCGCATATTTTTACGGTCTGGGAATAAATAATACCAGGCTCCAGTTCATTAAGGTATGGCATGATCGCGTTTTCAAACATCGGAACCATTTCATTAGGCGGCCCCGGCATAAGCACAACATGCTTTCCGTTATCTTCTATAATAACCCCAGGCGCTGTGCCGTTAGGATTATCAACAACTATACAGCCTTCCGGCATCATAGCCTGTTTCCAGTTATTTTCCGTAATTTCAAGTCCTTTTTTTTGGAAAAAGGAAGTAATCATCTCTTTGCTTGGTTCATGCAGATATAGGTTTCTGCCAAGTGCCTTAGCCGCTGTCTCTTTGGTTAAGTCGTCCTGCGTAGGTCCAAGACCTCCTGAAAGCAGTAGTATATCCGCTCTTGAGAGCGCCATTTTAATAACATCAAGCAACCGCTCTTCATTATCGCCTACCACATCCTGATAATAACAGGAAAGTCCAAGCGCTGCGCACTTTTCTGCGAGATAAGCTGCATTGGTATTAACTATATTGCCAAGCAGAATTTCGGTTCCAACTGAAATAATCTCTACTATCATCCTTCTACCTTTTTCCTTTCACAAGCCGAAACACCAGGTAACACCTTATCTTACTATTTTGTATCCTTCATAACATCCTTATTTTTAACAAGATAATCAATCAATGAAACTACCGTGAGAATAACCGCTATCCACATAACTACCAACGTCAGCATACTTATAGCTTCTATATCCGCAATCATTAAACAGATCATAAGTATCTGGAACGTTGTCTTAAATTTACCATAATAGCTTGCAGCAATTACAACCCCGTTATCTGAGGCAATCAGTCTGAAACCGCTGATAATAAACTCTCTCGCAATAATAATTATAACTACCCATGCAGGAATTTTTTCAAGTTCTACCAGACAAACCAATGCGGAACAGACTAGCAGCTTATCCGCCAAAGGATCCATGAATTTGCCAAAATTAGTTACCAAATTGTACTTCCTTGCAATCTTGCCATCCAGCAAATCCGTTAGGCTCGCAATTATAAAAATAGCAAGTGCTATCCAATTATCTACAGAAGTTATGTCAACCAATAAAAATACTACAAAAAAAGGTATAAGTATTACACGAAACATCGTCAACTTATTAGGCAGATTCATCTTCTAATTCTCCAATCAAATCATATTCATAAGCTCCGGTGATTCTTACCTTTACAAAATCACCTGTCATAAGTTCCCTGTTTGTATTTATAAAAAGGAAACCGTCCACATTAGGTGCATCCTTATAGGTTCTTGCAATATATGCATCCTCGTCCGCAATTTTGCCTTCAATCATGGCGTCTACAACTCTTCCTTTCATGGCAAGCGCCGCATCAAAGGCAATTTCCTGCTGCAATTCCATAAGCTGCATCCTTCTCTCTTCCTTAACTTCATCAGAAAGCTGACCAGACATCATTGCTGCAGGTGTATCTTCTTCCTGCGAGTAAGTAAAGACTCCCAGACGGTCAAATTCCATCCGGTCCACAAAATCCATCAGTTCATCATGTTCTTCTTCGCTCTCTCCGGGAAAACCCGTAATAAGCGTGGTCCTTAAACATATATCAGGAATTTCACTTCTTAACTTCTCAATTATTTCAACGAGTTCGCGGCTGTCAGTGTTACGCCCCATACGTTTAAGCACGTTATCACTGCCATGCTGGATTGGCAGATCCAGATAATTGCAGATTTTAGGTTCTGTCTTAATGACCTGTATCAGTTCATCATCAATTTCTTCGGGATAACAATATAAAATACGAATCCAGACAAGACCTTCTATCAGACAAAGCCTGCGAAGGAGTTCGGACAGCATCTTTTTTCCATATAAATCAATACCGTAGATTGTGGTCTCCTGTGCCACAAGGATCAGTTCCCTAACACCACTGTTTACAAGATTACGGGCCTCGTTTAAAAGACTTTCCATCGGAACGCTCCTGTAAGCGCCGCGTATCTTAGGTATAATGCAGTAAGTGCAGTGTTTGTTACAGCCTTCGGCAATTTTTAAATAAGCATAGTGCCCGCCTGTAGTAATAATACGTTTTGTATCCGTAAGCGGTGCATTATCAAGCGCCTTGTAATGATTTTTTAACTCATTAAGTGCCTCTGCGATCTCATCGATCGCAGTAGTGCCGATTATAATATCAACTTCCGGAATTTCTTTTTGTATCTCTTCTTTGTAACGCTGCGCAAGACAGCCTGCTACAACAAGCCTCTTAATTTCGCCGTTCTTCTTAAGCTCTGCCATTTCAAGAATCGTATCTATACTCTCCTGCTTAGCGTCGTTGATAAAACAGCAGGTATTTATGACTACAATATCCGCCTCGGTCTCATCATCGGTGAATTCATAGCCTTTTTCGGACAACAGTCCAAGCATCATTTCCGAATCAACCAGATTTTTATCACAGCCTAAAGAAACAAACAGTATTTTATCATTCTTCTGTGTCTTGCTGTTCTTCTGCATTTTCTCCATCACTATCTTCTTCTTCGTTCATAATCTTTATCTTGGCCTGGTCTAACTCCTCTACTGCAACTGAAAGCGGCTTTCTGCCCTCAAAGTTTTCTACAAGCGCATCATCACCTGCAATAAGCTGTCTTGCACGCTTGGATGTAGCCATAACTATTGAGTAACGACTGCTTACTACCGGCTCGTTGCCCTCCTCAACCTCACTGTTTACTACTTTCATTAAATCTGTGTAAGATGGATGTAACATTATTTTTCTCCTTTCGCAAGAACATTAAGCTCTGCTCTGATATTTTCAATAAATTCCTCATTCCTATATGGTGCGCTGCCAGCTGCCCCAACAATCTCGTTAAGCTTCTGCACGCATGTTTCTAAATCATCATTAATTAATATATAATCATACTCTTCTATTCCCTCTGCCTCTTCGGACGCACGCCTAAGGCGTTTAGCCACAACTTCCGGTGTCTCAGTACCCCTTCCGTTAAGCCTGCGCTCTAACTCCGCTACATCGGGCGGCATCACAAACAAAAGCAGGGCTTCGGGAAACTGCTTTTTAATTTTCATAGCGCCCTGTATCTCGATTTCCAATACTACATTTTTCCCTGCCTCAAGCTGCTTTTTTACATAATCCTTGGGAGTTCCGTAATAATTATCGAGGTAGCAGGCATATTCTATAAAACCGCCGTCCTCTATCCTTTGCTCAAATTCCTTTTTATCCAAAAAAAAGTATTCTCTTCCGTCCTGTTCGCCGGGCCTTGGCGCTCTGGTTGTAGCCGATATGGACAATGCATAATTATCATATTCCTCTATCAGCCTGTTCATTAATGTGCCCTTGCCGGCTCCCGAAAAACCGGAAACTACGATCAAAATACCACTATGCTTCATCTGTATCTCCATTCTCTGACTGTGCTTTTGAATCCGAATTATCCGCCTGTGCCCTGCCTGCAATAGTCTCAGGAAGCAGCGCTGATAATACAACCTGACTATTCTCCATAATAAGAACCGCCTTGGTTTTTCTGCCCTGCGTCGCGTCTATAGCAAGCCCTGTTTCCTTGGCTTTCTGCACCAATCGTTTAATAGGTGCGGAATCAGGATTTACTATGGATATGATCTTGCTTGTATTAACCACATTGCCAAATCCTATATTAATAAGTCTTCCCAATGTTGTATACCACCTTGCCAATTATAAATAACGTGCGTTACTCAATATTTTGAATCTGCTCCCGAACTTTCTCTATCTCAGTTTTTAACTCTATTGCACGATTGGAGATTTCCAAATCGCTTGTTTTGGAAAGAATCGTATTGGCTTCACGATTCATCTCCTGCGCTATAAAGTCAAGCTTGCGGCCTATGCCTCCGCCCTGGATCAAACTGTCTCTGGTAGTTTCAATATGGCTTCTTAAGCGTACTAACTCCTCGTCCACGCACACTTTATCTGCAAAAATAGTCACTTCCATAAGCAGCCTGCTCTCATCTATCTGAGCGTCTTCAAGCAGCTCTTTAACCTTATCCTTCAATTTCTTCTTATATTCATCAATTATTTCCGGCGAACGCTTCGTAATATAATCCACATGTGTAAGCATGCCATCGAGCTTGTCAATGAGGTCGTTCTTTAAATTCTCTCCCTCTCTGATCCTGGTATCCACAAAAGCCTCCGCCGCGCCTTTTATAGCCTTGTTAAGCAGCACCCAAAGCTCTTCCTCATCCACAGTCTGCTCTTCCATGATCAAAACTTCCGGATATCTTGACAAAGCCGACACCCTCACATCATTGTCAAGGGCAAAATCCTCTGCCATCTGTTTTAAATAATTCATATACTCGCCGGCAAGTTCCTTATTATACTTTACGCAAACATTCGACTCCGTAAAGTCCTCATAAGAGATAAAAATGTCTACCTTACCCCTCTGGATATAGTTTTTAAGCTCATTTCTGATTGCTGCCTCAAAAAAGCTCAACTTCTTGGGCATCTTAATATTTATATCCATATATCTGTGGTTGACAGATTTCATCTCCACTGTAATTTTCCGGTCTCCCTCGGCAACCTCACATCTGCCGAAACCCGTCATGCTCTTAATCATCGCAATACCTTCTTCTTATGACGTATTTTTCATAGGTAATCTATATTATTATAAGATAATCATATAATCTAGTCAAGCATTCGGAGATTGAAAAATAGCGTGAATTATTGTAGAATCTATATCACGATGAATGTAAATTAAATTAAAGAAAGGTTCGGTACTTATTATATGGCTTTTGATGGAATTACTGTTGCAAATATTGCAAAAGAATTAAACGACTGCTTAAAAGGCGGACGTATATATAAAATAGCCCAGCCTGAATCCGACGAGCTTCTTATTACAATTAAAAATAACGGTTCCCAGTACAGACTGCTTTTATCTGCGGATGCTTCACTTCCGCTGATTTATCTTACCGATAAAAACAAACCAAGCCCCATGACGGCACCGGTATTTTGTATGTTGCTTAGAAAGCATCTTCAAAATGCACGTATTCTGGACATTACCCAGCCCGGACTTGAGCGTATCATCAGGATACACATGGAGCATCTTAATGAAATGGGTGACCTCTGTGCAAAAACACTTGTTATTGAAATAATGGGGAAACACAGCAATATTATATTCTGCAATGAAGAAGATGTTATCATAGACAGCATTAAACACATTTCCGGCATGGTCAGTTCTGTCAGGGAAGTGCTCCCAGGGAGGAAGTATTTTATACCTCAGACACAGAATAAATCAAATCCGTTAGAATTGGTCGAAACGGCGGATTTATCAGGATTAAATCTTGATTTAATTCATAATAAGCAGGATTTTATGGACAAATTTCCATTAATACCTCAGCCTTCATACAAGGCATTATATACCACATTTACAGGGCTATCACCAATAATGGCCCAGGAGATCTGCTACCGTGCAGATGTCGATGGGGACATGCCCGCCAATGCATTAGATGAAACTGCATTGGAACATATTTATGTAAACCTATCTTCCATGATGGAAAAAATTAAAAACGGCAGTTTTGAACCAAACATAGTATATGATAACAATACACCCATCGAGTTTGCTGCTGTCCCACTGAGTATTTACTCAGGTAAAAATAACACGCGTTTTTCAACAATCAGCGAAGTTCTTGAGCATTATTATGAGGAAAAAAACACTATTACCAGAATCCGTCAGAAATCCGCTGATCTGCGAAAAATTGTCCAGACCGCATTAGAACGTAATGTAAAAAAATACGATTTACAGCTAAAACAGATCAAAGATACGGAAAAACGTGATAAATACCGTATTTACGGCGAGCTGCTCAACACCTATGGTTACAATGTGGAACCCGGCGCCAAGTCAATGCAGGCGCTTAACTACTATACCAATGAAAACATTACCATTCCTTTGGATGAAACGCTTACAGCTTCGGAAAACGCCAAGAAATATTTTGACAAATACGGTAAACTAAAACGAACCTATGAGGCTCTTTCCGAACTCACAGTCGAGGTAAAAGAAGAGATCGAGCATCTCGAATCCATTTCTACAGCCCTGGATATTGCCCTGCAGGAAGAGGATCTGGTGCAGATCAAAGAAGAGCTTATTGAAAGCGGCTATATCCGCAGACGCGGCGGCGGTAAAAAGGCTAAAATTACCAGCAAACCTTTCCACTATATCAGCTCTGACGGTTTTCATATGTATGTAGGGAAAAATAATTACCAAAACGACGAGCTTACCTTCAAATTTGCAACCGGCAACGACTGGTGGTTCCACGCCAAACAAAAGCCCGGTTCACATGTGATCGTCAAATCAGAAGGAAAGGAGCTTCCTGACACCACATTTGAAGAAGCCGCAAGACTTGCCGCCTATTATTCTAAAGGCCGGGAACAGGAAAAGGTAGAAATCGACTACCTCAAGAAGAAAGACGTTAAAAAGCCCAACGGTGCCAAACCCGGATTTGTAGTATATTATACGAATTATTCTATGATGATTGATTCAGATATATCCGGACTTACACAGATTACATGATTAAATATCGCGAGTTATTTATATCATCCATTACTTATTTTATTTACTATTTTATATTAATTCACTATTTATATCATTTGTTATTTATTCTATTCGCTATTTACGTCTTTTAGTTAACATAATGAATATCAACAGCAAAATCTTCCGTAAACATGCCAAATATTACCATGTTAACGGAAGATTTAATTTTTTAAACAATAGAAATCATGCTCTGCGAGCTTTCTATTGCCATGAATTATAAAGTTTTATCTGCAAATAAAGACTTCACATGATCAATTTCCGCCTGTGTAGCCTTAGCCGCCGGAACATAATAAGATTTTTCTCTTGCGATCTGATAGAGTTCTTCCTGTGACTGCTCGCAGGCATTTCTAAACTGCTTCAGAGTCTGCTTCAATTCCTTATTCTCCGTCTGGGGAATCATTTCACCGAAACGCACCAACTCTCCGTTGATTCCTGTCAACGTATCTGCTACCATTGTTTTTTCCTGCATATGCATATTACATTACCTCCATTCCCATATTAACGTAAAAATTCCATTAACTGCTGCTTGTTCTGCATTGCGTTTTTTGCACCTTTTTCAAAAAACTGCTTAACCTGGCTGTCCGTTGCACACTCAGCGTACTCTTTCATTTTGCAATGAGACACATCGTAACCGCCCATGAGATGACGAAGATTCTGTAACTCCAATTCTGATAAATTTGCCACTTTGATTACCTCCTGAATTTATTTTGTCACAGATATTATCCCTAAACAAAATAAAGATTATACGTGTCATTGCGAAAGTTTTTCTAAAATTGACGAGTTTGAACAGAGGATAACAGGTAACTTTTACATGGCGGTTTTACCTCACCGCAGTGTTTGACATGAGCGAGGTAATCTGCTACAATAAAAACACAAAAGGGAATACTGCCGATAGACGGTCAGCCCTAAAATTATGTTACTAAAAAAGTAACCGCATTCCGTGGCTGGGGGCGGTTACTTTTTTGTGTGGTTTATGTACGCTATCAAAATCGACACAACAATCCCAAGGATCATCAGAACGACTGTAAGTAATTCATAATCACTCATAAGCAATCCCTCCTTTCCCGGATTTACCCGTTGTCAGAGGGATAGTCCCTCTGCAAAGAAGGACTGACCGCCTACCCGTTATGGCAGTACCCCATAGATGTATTTTAACAGAAACAGAAGGGCGGCACAAGTCCGCCCCACCAAGTTATTTCAGCAACCTCATCTTTTTCGCTACACTGACAAGCGCCGCCCCCTTCGGCAGTGTCCTAAGCTCCTCTTCATTCACTGCCCCTAGTTCTATAATAAGTACAAAGTAAACCACAGCCGCAATTCCAATGGCCACAATCAAGGCAACTCTGTTCATTTTCACAAAATAATAAACTGCACTATACATCCCTAATGCGGCGACACCCATACAAGCCGCTGCCAGAAGGGGCTTAAGAAATGTTTTCTTAATATCTTCACTGTACGCTAAATACTTCTTTACCGCAGCATGGTTCAAAATGCACATCATAAAAGAGTACGCAATATTGGCACCCGCCAGCGCATACAGATCAAGTTTCGTATATAAAAGAAGAAGCACCAGAATAACAATCTGCACCACTAATGCTATAACTGAATGAATTACCGGAATATTAACTTTTCCGATTCCCTGAAGCACTGCATTAGTCAGGGTTGAGAGTCCATACAGTATAACGGTGACAGCTAATACCCTGAGTACATTAGCCGCGGTATCAAGAGCTTCTTTTTGTGGATATATAAATTGTACAACCGGTTTAGAAAGCACAAGCAGTCCTACCGCCGAGGGAATCGCTATTAACATAGTCATCCATGTTGCCTGTCCCACCTTATGACGGGTTTCATTTTCCCTATGTGTTGCAAAAGTAGAGGAAATTGCAGGAATTGATGCGGAGGACATTGACGACGATATCGCTATCGGGATATTTACTATAGAAATGGCCTGAGTTGCAAATATTCCATATTGTATTACCACTACCGCCTCATCCATTCCTGCCATATCTATCATAATATGCTGATATATATACATATTTACAACAGTAGAGCAATTATATACAAATGTACTTAATATAAATGGCGTAACAGTTGTTATTATTACCTTAAATATCTCTGCGTAACTCTCCGGAATAGGCGTACGATCCCTTTTAATCCTTTTATTTATTATGTCCCTATTAAGCCTATACATCCCATACATAAATAAAAGCGCTATAAGAACGCCGGCGCCTGTACCAAGTGCGCTGCCGGAAGCCCCATAGACCGCCTTTTTTGTTTCGTTTCCGTCCGTCACCATACCGATAAGCATATATGCTGCAAAAATACTTACTGCTGCATTAAGAATCTGCTCTAAAATCTGCGAAATAGAAGTATGCACCATAGAGCCATGCGCCTGAAAATATCCCCTAAGCACACCAAGTATCCCTGAAAAAAATATAGTCGGCGCAAAAACACGCAGTACCGGAACCGCATTATCTACTTTTACCAGATATGAAGCTCCGAAAAACGTCAGAATCGAGGCTATTCCCCCCACCACTACCACATAAATCAGAGCACACTGAAATACCCTCTGGGCATTTCGATATTCCTTATAAGCCAAGCGCTGCGCAATGACTTTTGAAATGGCAGAGGGTATGCTGTACGAAGAAACTAATAAAATTATTGTGTAAATATTAATTGCACTACTATAGTAACCGTTTCCTTCCAGCCCAATAATACTGGTGAGCGGGCTTCTATATAACAGGCCTATCACTTTGACAATAATGCCGGCTGCCGCAAGGATTCCGGCCTGAAGCACAAAGCTATCTTTCTTCTTCTGTTGTGCCATGTTTAGATTCCGTCCTTACTACTTTCCGAATTATCCTATCAGCCAGTCATACATTTCCTGATACTTCTTAGCGGACACATACCATGAAAAGTCTGATGCCATGGCGCGGTCAACTATCTTGTTCCATTCTCTCTTCTTATCATAATATATTGACTCCGCATAACGAATCGTACTCAACATCTCATGCGCATTATAATTTACGAAACTAAAGCCAGTACCGCTGCTCTCATACTCATTATAGGGCTGTACGGTATCTTTAAGACCGCCTGTTTCACGCACGATCGGTATCGTTCCGTAGCGAAGTGACATAAGCTGGCTTAAACCGCATGGCTCAAACAGCGACGGCATAAGAAAGGCGTCACTTGCCGCATATATCTTATGGGACAAAGCATCAGAGTAATAAATATTAGCAGATACCTTGCCATGATACTTCCAGTCAAAATGACGGAACATATTCTCATACTGCTCTTCACCGGTACCAAGTACAACGATCTGAACATTATCATTGCAAAGTTCATCCATAACATATGCTATTAAATCAAAACCTTTTTGGCCGGTGAGCCTTGAAACAATACCGATCATCATTGTCTTGTCATCCTGGGTAAGACCAAGTTCAGCCTGCAGCGCACGTTTATTTTTAATTTTCTCCTTACGGAAATTCACTGCATTATATGGAAAGTCAATATTTTTATCCGTTTCAGGATTAAAGTCATCATAATCAATGCCGTTTACAATACCGCGTAGATCATTGGCTCTTGCGCAAAGCAAGCCATTTAAGCCTTCTCCGTAAAATGCGGTCTTAATCTCTTCCGCATAGGTATCACTTACGGTTGTAATAGCATCTGAATATACAATACCGCCTTTTAAAAGGTTGGCATCTTTGTATGCTTCCAGTTTATCTGCTGTAAAGAAATAACTCGGAAGTCCGGTGATCTCCTGTACTTCCTTCACACTCCATTTACCCTGGAATTTCAGATTGTGAATAGTCATTACAGTCTTGATTCCGCGGTAAAATTCCCCGCCCTGGAATCTTTCTTTTAAATATACCGGAATAAGTCCTGTCTGCCAGTCATGGCAATGGATAAGGTCAGGTCTGAAATCAATTACCGGAAGGATTGATAAAACTGCCTTACAAAAGTAAGCATATTTCTCAATCTCAAACAGTGCATTATCACTATATGGCTTAAATCCGTTAAAAAATGATTCATTATCAACAAAATAGTATTTTATGCCGTCTACTTCCGCCTCAAGGATACCTACATACTCATTTCTCCAATGAAAGTCCATATAAAAATGTGTCCTGTACTGCAATAAGTCTTTCATTTTCTGTGTCATACAGGTATATTTGGGAAGAATTACCCTTACATCAAAATACTCTTTATCAATACATTTAGGCAGTGAACCAACAACATCCGCCAGTCCGCCTGTCTTGATAAACGGCACACCCTCAGATGCAACAAATAAAATCTTCTTCATGAAATAACCCTCCAAATAATCTTCTTATAGAAAAATTAAGCCCTTACTATATTTTCTCGACAGAATTACAAAGTAATTCTGTCAACGCAAGCGTCAGCTTGCGTTTATTATACATCATTTTTCAAGGTAATAAAAGGATTAATTTCCATTAATTGTATTATTCGGAGCACATTATTAAAAAAGACTTCTGTACTGAAGGCGGATTTTATCCGCAATAAGCGCTATAAATTCCGAATTTGTCGGTTTTCCTTTTCCGGTATTGATGGTATATCCAAAGAGTGCGTCCAATGTTTCCATCTTTCCTCTTGACCATGCAACCTCAATAGCATGCCTTATAGCACGCTCTACCCTGCTTGGAGTAGTCTGGTATTTAGCAGCAATGGTAGGATATAAAATCTTGGTGATCGATCCTAACATTTCCACATCTTCAACTGACATCATTATTGCCTCACGAAGATATTGATATCCTTTAATATGTGCGGGTACTCCGATTTCATGTATCATATTTGTAACGTCTCTTTCAAGATCGTGAGAAGTATCAAGCTTGGCAGCCGCCTTTATTTCATTCTCCATATTCTCATTTCTGCTTGATGGCACCGTTATCATAATCTGAAATTCTTTATCTCCATTCATTAAATTATTCAGAATCTGATACACATTTTCGTTGTCTCTAGTTACAGTTAAATTTAATTGTTCCATAAAATTCCCCCATTATACTGCAGATTTCCCACAGTTTTTTCCGGAAATAACAAGTTTCCTTTTATTTCCATTTTATGCTACCAATATTATAAACAATACTAGGGTTCTATGGAAGATTTATGCATCGCATGGATTTTTTTGTTACTGCACCAACATATTCTCAATAAAAATCCCATATCCACTTGCCGCATCCTGCACAAGCACGTGAGTTACTGCACCGACTAACTTACCGTTTTGTATAATGGGCGAACCGCTCATTCCCTGTATTATGCCGCCTGTGAGTGTCAAAAGTTCTTCATCCGTAATTTTTATTACCAGTCCTCTGTTTACATTATCATTTTCAAGATGAAGCTCCTCTATTTCTATGTCGTAAAACTTAGGTTCTCCGGTTACCGAACAGATAATCTGCGCCGGGCCAATCTCCACCTCCTGCTTTAGAGCGATCGGAATCGGTTCGTAGAACGTATGTTCTGTTATCTCATTGCTGCACACACCGAATATTCCTTCTGCCGTATTTTGGGTTATTTCCCCGATTATATTTTCATTTTCATACTCAATATAACCTGTAAGCTCCCCGGGGGATCCGTCTTTGCCTCTTGTAATTCCTACTATTTCCGTCTTATATAAAGTCCCTTCTTCAAGCTGCATGAGCGTGGAAGTATCGACATCATTTATTCCATGTCCAAGAGCGCCAAAAGTGTTGTCATTGTCTATATATGTCAATGTACCGATACCCTGGGCGTTATCACGAATCCATATGCCAAGCTTCCATTCACCGTTTTGATTTCCTTCGGGTTTGACTTTTACCTCCGTAATTTCGTCATTTCTTCTAATGCCCATGATCATTTCTTCGCCGCCTGAATTTTCCACCATTGATATAAATTGTTTCTTATTTTCTACCCGTTCTCCATTAACATCCAGAATATAATCCCCCGCCTGCAAAATATAGTTGGCCGGCGAGATGGTATCTCCTTTTTCGTTTTTAAACTCTCCTATACCAACCACCAACACACCTTCAGTCTTAACGTAAATTCCTATTGGAAGGCCTGACGGAGTCAGCATTTTATCCTGAATAACCTGAATATCTACGCTTTTATAAGGAATAATACCAAAAAGCTTCAGATCCATAACATAGTTATCTATTTGATTGGCCTTAAGCGTAACGCCTTTTGAAAAATTTACATGCAGACTCTCTACCTGGGTAGAAAGACTCTCTACCGCTTCCTCCTGATATATTTCACCGGATGCAGGCACATGAAAATCAAGCTGCTGCTCAACTCCTGCACGGATTTTAATTGTAGAAGGCACCTTTTTCCAGTAGTCCATGTACACCGCTGTCAATAACGCTATCGTGGACGCGGCAAGCAATATATATAAAAATCTACGATAATTTTTTAATTTATATTCACTCATACCTGATCTATATCCTTTCTACTTCACTGCTACAGATGTACTGTTATAGAGCATTTCCATATTTCCATTCATAATTACAGGCAATTTAAGCCATACAAAAAAGAACATACATAAATAAGTATGTCCTTTTTATTATGTGAAAAATCTTATATTTTAATTTAATATTGCTTTGATTTTGCTGCCAAATCTTTCATTTCTTTTGCATTATTCAATACGTTCTCGGTAATAGCGGCGCCGCCCAACATTCTTGCAAGCTCCTCAATGCTTCTTTCATCATCCAGCTCGCAGATCTGTGTAATTGTACGCTCGTCTTTCAGTGATTTCTCTATCAAAAAATGCGTATCCGCCATTGCCGCAATCTGTGGCAGGTGCGTAATGCAGATCAACTGGTGTTTCTGACCGAGAATACCCATTTTTTCCGATACCTTCCATGCGGTCTTACCGCTGATTCCGGTATCAATTTCATCAAAGATCAAAGTCTCTATCTCGTCCTTATCCGCAAGAACCGTCTTAAGGGCAAGCATGATCCTGGATAATTCGCCGCCGCTTGCAACCTGCGAGAGCGCACGCAAAGCCTCTCCGGGATTAGTGGATATCATAAATGCCGCCTGATCGTAACCATCAGCCCCTATTCTATCCTCAGACGAATCAATCTTTATTTCAAATTCCACATCTATAAAATTAAGGTCTACCAGGGCTTTTTTCATGGAATCCGCAAGGTTTTCAGCGCTTTTTTTACGTATTTTGGATACGCTGTCACACAATTTAATAAGTTCTGTCTTTAGATTTTTCTCTTTTTGTTCAAGCTGCTGTCTGTATTCGTCATAATTTTGATACATTTCCAGTTTTTCCTGCAATTTTTCATAATATGCAAGAATTTCTCCAATTGAATTGCCATATTTTGACTTAAGATGATTGATTACATCCAGCCTCTTTTCAACCTTATCAAATAGTTCTGCGTCAAAGCCTGCCTCAGAAAGATAATCCGCTGCAGCCCTGTTATAATCATTCAGTAAACTGTCAATGTCCAGAAGCTGTTTCTCAAATTCCTCTAATGTCTCATCAAAATTAACGACTGAACGTATTTCTTTAATCGCCCTGCCGATAGCATCTCCGGCTCCGCCGTTATCATACCCGCTCATCTGGTACGCTGTTGTTACGGCTTCCTGTATTTTCTGTGCATTTAAAAGTTTCTGATAGATTTTCTGTAATTCCTCATCTTCTCCTATTTCAAGTTCTGCCGCACTTATTTCCGCAGCTTCAAATTCGGCAAGGGAAACCTCCCTTTTTCTGGTTTCTTCATCTACATCGTTCTGTGAAAGCTCTTTTGTCACTTCTTTATATTTTTCATAGCAATCCTTAAGCTGCTTCTTTCTTTCAACCAGTTCTTCTCCGGAATAATAGTCCAGAATTTCCAATTGCTTTACTTCTGAAAGCAGCGATTGATGTTCATGCTGTCCATGTATATCAATCAGTATTTCCGCAAGCGCCTTAACCTGCTTTAGACTGACTGATTCTCCGCCGACTTTGCATACCGATTTGCCGGACATGATCCTTCTTTGCAGAATTATTGTGCCATCATCGTCAACCGGAAGCTCCATACGGCGTATTTTATCAAGCTGTTCTTTTTTTTCAACTTGAAATACCAGCTCTACAAGCGCATAATCTGCGCCGGTACGTATCATATCTTTATCTGCCTTGGCTCCAAGTGCAAGGTTAACGGAACCGATAATAATAGATTTACCGGCTCCGGTCTCTCCCGTCATTATGTTCAGTCCGTTTCCAAAATATACTTCGGTTTCATCAATTAAAGCAAGATTTTTCACATGCAGGCTTATTAACATATTCCCTGTCCCCTTTGGCAGCCTTAATCTGCCATCTTCTTATGCAGTATTTCCAAAAAACTTTCCGTATTGAGCTTAAGTATTCCGGTTGTTTTAGACGCTTTTTTTATAACTATACGATCTCCGGTCTGCAAGGTAACATTCTGGGTTCCGTCAAAATTAGCTTCCACAGTCTGCACAGCACGTTCCCTTCCTGTCGGAATATCGATAACAACCTCATCTTCCGGCGATAATACAATACTTCTGGTATTGAGCGTATGCGGACATATCGGTGTCAGCAGAATAAGACTTGCCGACGGCTCAACGATTGGGCCGCCCGCAGACATATTATAGCCGGTGGAACCGGTTGGCGTTGCCACTATTATCCCGTCTGCACTGTATCCATTCAAAAATCGTCCATTTACATAAATATTAAATTTGAGCATCTGTAAAGAGCCGCATCTGGCAATTACAATATCATTAAGCGCAAAATCATGTATTACTTCTTTTCCCTTATGAAAAACCGTACCGGAAAGCATCATTCTCTCTTCCCTTGTATACTTGTCTGTTAAAAGCTTATCAAGCGCCTGCTCAATATTGCCGCTTTCCACCTCCGCTAAGTATCCAAGAGTTCCAAGATTGATGCCAAGTAACGGAATTTCGTATTCTATCATATCCCTTGCTGCTTTAAGCAGCGTTCCATCCCCGCCAAGTACGATCACACAGTCCGCTTCGGACATATGAGAAACAACATCAACCCCATGCGCGCCTAAATATGACTTAATTTTATCAGTATAACTATACTCAGGATCTTTTTCTTTATTTGTAATAAGAAAAATGTTTTTCATTAAATTTATACTCCGTTTTTAATCTAATTCCTGATGTGCCCTATATACAATATCCGTAATATCATTATCACTCATATCAATATCATTATTAAGAAGTCCTTGCAGCTTTGCTTCAGCCTCCGACTCTGTAAGAGAGACAATTTCTTCCTTAATGTTTTCTCTTTTTTCAAGAAAAACCAGATACTCAATGTTTCCTTCCGGCCCCTTGATCGGCGAATAAGAAAGTCCTTTTATTTCAAATCCTATCATATCAGCATAGGTAATTATCTTTCCTATGACCTCTTCATGAATCTCAGGTTCCCTGACAACTCCCTTTTTTCCAACTTTTTCTTTTCCAGCTTCAAATTGGGGTTTGATAAGACAGACCATTTTTGCATTATTTTTCAATAAATTCCTCGCCGGGATCAGAATCTTAGTCAGGGAAATAAAAGAAACGTCCACGGAGGCAAAATCCAGCCGATCCTCAATATCCTCAGGCTGCATATAGCGGAAGTTAGTTTTCTCCATACATACAACCCGCTCGTCGTTACGCAGCTTCCAGACTAACTGTCCATGCCCTACATCCACCGAATAAACCTTTACTGCCCCATTTTGCAGCATACAGTCGGTAAATCCGCCGGTAGACGCCCCTATATCCATGCAGACGGCATCCGTTAGGTCTATGGGAAACTCCTGCATTGCCTTTTCCAGCTTAAGACCGCCCCTGCTTACATATTTAGGAGCCTCTCCCCGTACCTCTATATGAACTTTTTCCTCTTCAAACGCGGTTCCGGCCTTATCCTCCCGCTGTCCGTCTACAAAAACACTGCCTGTCATTATGATGGCTTTGGCCTTTTCCCTTGAGGGCGCCAATCCTTTCTTAACAAGCATCACATCTAATCTTTCTTTCATTTAAATACCCAATATATAATCCACATATGCTTATATAGCTTTAGCTTACATTGTTTTGCATGCATAGTTTTTGCTACATTGTTTTACATTCATTTGTTATTTTTTTAACAATAGAATCTGCATCTATGCCGGTTTCCTGTTTTAATAGTTCCACATTGCCATGCTCTACGTATTCGTCGGGAAGTGCAATGCAGATTACCTTAGAATCATTATCAAGACCGTACACATACTCCCTGACTTTCTCGCCAAAGCCTCCACTTGCTACGTTTTCTTCCATTGTTACAATCAGTTTATGCCCATCACAGGCTTTTTTCACCGCATCTTCGTCAATAGGTTTAACAAATCTCGCGTTAGTCAAAGAACAGGAATATCCCATTTCTTTAAGTTTAGTCCGCACGTCCAATGCCACCTTCACCATGCTTCCTACGGCAAGGAGCATGATATCTTTTTCCTCATAAATGCTTTCACTCTTACCATAAACAATAGGTTCCCTGTAGTCCTGCAGTCCATCAAAAGCCTCACCCCGAGGATAACGTATTGCAAACGGCGCAGAATAGAAAATAGCAAATTTAATCATATCGGAAAGTTCCCATTTGTTCTTAGGCGCCATAATATGCATATTAGGGATGGAGGAAAGATAAGATAGATCAAAAATTCCCTGATGGGTTTCTCCGTCGCTCCCAACTAAACCTGCCCTATCAATAGCAAAGACAACCGGTAGGTTTTGCAGACAGACATCATGTAAGATCTGGTCGTAAGCTCTTTGCAAAAATGAAGAATATACCGCCACAATAGGTTTAAGTCCCCCCGCAGCAAGTCCTGCTGCAAATGTAACCGCATGTTCTTCCGCTATGCCCACATCAAAAAAGCGTTCCGGATACATATTACGGAACCTTTTAAGTCCCGTTCCATCCGGCATTGCTGCCGTAATTGCCACCACATTCTCATCTCTTTGTCCAAGTTTGCACATAACCGTAGAAAAGATATCCGTATAGTTAGCTTTAGTCCTTGGTTTGCTCGGTATTCCTGTCTCAATGTCAAAGGGTTCCGCACCATGAAATCTCGCCGGATGACGCTCCGCCGGTCCGTATCCCCTTCCCTTTTGTGTAATTGCATGAATAAGTACGGCGCCTCTGACCTTTCTGGCCTCTTTTAACATACGCAGCATTTCCGGAATATTATGACCGTCCACCGGCCCTAAATATGTAATTCCCATATCTTCAAAAAACATTCCAGGGACTATCAGATGCTTAAAACTGCTCTTAGCACGCCGAATCTGCGATACTACTTTATCACCGTACTTTGACTTGCCATGCAGTGAATTGTAAACGCCCTCTTTTAAGTCCAGATACATGTCGGCGGTTCTTATATTATTTAAATATTTGGAAACGCCCCCTACATTCTCGGAAATCGACATATTATTATCATTCAGTATAATGATGAAATTAGTCTCTAAACGAGAGGCATTATTTAAGGCTTCATATGCCATGCCGCCTGTAAGCGAGCCGTCCCCGATTACCGAAACTATAGTATTTTTTTCACCTTTTATATCCCTTGCCTTAACCATGCCAAGTCCTGCCGAAATTGAAGTAGAACTGTGCCCCGTATCAAAGCTGTCGCAATCGCTTTCCTTTCGCTTTGGAAAACCGCTTATTCCGCCATACTTGCGTAGGTTTATAAATCCATCCCTTCTTCCGGTAAGAATTTTATGAGTATATGACTGATGCCCTACATCCCATATGATCTTATCTTCCGGAAGATTCAAAAATAAATGCAGTGCCATGGTAAGCTCTACGGCTCCCAGATTAGAGCCAAGATGCCCTCCGGTCACACTTATGGTCTGAATCAAAAACTCCCTGATTTCTTCAGCCAGTGCATTATAATTCTCTGCCCCAATATCCTTAATGTCATTGGTTTTTTCTATTTTTTCCAAAAACATAGTGTTCACCTTTATTTTTCCCTGTAAATCAACTGCTCTGCCAATTTCTCCAAAAACAGATTTCTCTTAGGAAAAGATTTAAGAATAGCAATAGCTTCACCTGACATTTCAGCTACCTTCTCCTTAGATTTTTCCACTCCATGCATAGTAACATATGTTATTTTATTGTTCTTCTCATCACTGCCAATGGGCTTTCCTAACACTTCAATACTTCCGGTGACATCCAGAATATCATCCTGTATCTGAAAAGCAACTCCTATGTTATAGGCGCATTTTTCCAGTTCATCCACCTGCTTCTTGTCCGCCCCGGCAAGAATTGCTCCTATCATCATCGCGCTCTGTATGAGTGCTGCCGTCTTATGCTCATGTATAAAAAGGAGCAGTTCTTTGGTTACGCTTTCCTGAGAATCCTCTGCTTCAATATCTGCGCACTGACCGCCTATCATACCGTATATTCCGGCCTTTTTTGAAAGAATGGAAAGCGCATAAGCTGTCTGTTTATATTTTTCATAGTTTTCAGCCATTTCAAATGCCAAACAGGCTGTCTCAAACGCATAGTTTAGTAAACCGTCTCCGGCAAGCACTGCCATACCCTCTCCGTATACGGCATGCGTCGTTTTTCTTCCACGTCTATACTCGTCATTATCCATAGCAGGGAGGTCATCATGCACAAGTGAATAATTATGTATCATCTCCATTGCTGCCATGAATGGTTCCACAATCTTTCCTTCACCGCCAAACATTTTATAGGTTTCTGCCATAAGCATAGGGCGCAGTCTTTTCCCTCCTGCGAGTACCGAATAGTTCATAGCTTCAATAACAGTTTTCTGATATCCTTCTTCCTTTGGAAGATATGCGTCTAAAACCCCTTCAATATAGCGTGTTTTCTCTTTCAATTCTTCGTTAAAATTCATCCAGTTCACCGTTTTCGTTTATTTTAAGTACCTGTTTTTCTACCTTGTCTATTTTCCCGTTGCAATAAGCAAGAAGCTTCATTCCGTCCTGATATGCCTTAAACGACTCATCCAAGGTAATATCTTCTTCCTCCAAACGCTCTATTACATTCTCTATCTGATCAAAAGCCTCTTCTAAAGAAATGTCAGGTTCCTTATTTATATTATCTGTATTTTCTTTAATTTTATTACTCACAAGAACCCTCCCATGATATTTTCTGCCTATTTGTCACTTTTGCATTGAGCATACCGTCTTTTACATAAACATGTAGTTCCTCATCCGGTTTAACCTGTTCTATACTATAGACTGTTCTTCCCCGCATATCCGAGACATATGAATAACCTTGGTTAAGTTTCTCAAGCGGCGATAAACCTTTCATTTGCTCAATATAAAGCGCGAGGCTGTGACGCTTGTCCGAAATCTTGCGAATCATACTGTCATAGAGCATATCTTCTAACTTAAGCATATATGTACGCTTTTCACGGATTTGGTTAGATGGGCTTAAGTATTTAATCTGCATTTGGTACTTTTCCAAACACCCTCTGTAAAAATCTATACGACCTTTAAGCAGACGCTGCATTGTATATGCATATTCATTAAGTTCGTCATTTAACCGCTCTATGGGATATACCGCCAATTCTGCCGCCGCTGAAGGTGTCGGTGCCCGCAAATCCGCTACAAAGTCTGCAATTGTTGTATCGGTTTCATGTCCGACTGCAGAAATAATAGGAATAGGGCAGTCAAAAATCGCCTGTGCCACCGCTTCTTCATTAAAAGCCCATAAATCTTCTATTGATCCGCCGCCTCTTCCGACTATGATCGTATCAACATTAAAGCGCTCCATTGCATGAATACCATTCACAATACTTGGAACCGCCATATCTCCCTGAACAATCGCGGGATAGAGAATTATCTGTACGTAAGGATTTCTTCTCGATGCTATCTGTATTATATCCCTGACTGCTGCGCCTGTCTGCGCCGTAATCACGCCAAGACGATTGATATAACGGGGGATGGGCTGCTTATATTCCGCCGCAAACATACCACGCTCTTCAAGCTCAGCTTTCAGACGCTCAAAGCGTTCATAAAGCGCACCCGCGCCGTCCTGTTTGATTTCCCTTGCGTACAACTGATATTTACCGTCACGCTCATATACATCAACTGTTCCGCTTACAACAACCTGCTGTCCGTCTATCATCCTAAAGTTAAGTCCGCTTCTGCTTCCGGCAAACATAACGCATGCGATTGCACCTTTAGCATCTTTTAGCGTAAAATAAATATGTCCTGATGAATGATATTTACAATTGCTGACCTCTCCCTTTACCGAAATCGACTGCAGCATAAAATCCTGCGTGAACATATTTTTAATATATGAATTAACCTGGGCTACTGTATACACATTCTGCATGATAACACCTGTTATAGTTTGTAAATACTTATGCAAATTTTGCTAAAATGCCGTTAACAAAGCTGGATGAAGCATCCTGTCCGAATTTCTTGGCAAGCTCTACCGCTTCATTGATTGCGACTCCGGTCGGGACTTCATCATCATAAGTCATTTCATATACTGCAAGCCGCAGAATTGTCAGATCCACCTTTCCCATTCTTGCAGTATCCCAATTCTCAGCCCTTTCATTCAGCATATTGTCAATTGCTTCTAATTTTTCCACAATGTTTTGATATTTGGAAGAAATATATTTCGCATCCTCAGCATCCGCAATGCAGTCATCCTCAAAAAACAGCTTCTCCTGTTCGGGCATCTCTTCCAATGAATTAAATTCTATACGAAACAGAAGTTTAAAAATCTGTTCCCTCAATTCTCTTCTGCTCATGTAGGCTCCTATTTCGTCTTATTTGTCTTTAGATACATTAACTCCCGCTATGCGAATATTAACGTCCGTTACATCTAAACCAGTCATATTTTCAACTGCGTTTTTTACCCTGGTCTGCACGCGCTGACAGGTTGCGGGAATATTATAGCCATACTCCATCATAATTGCCAAATCTATCTTTACCTTTTTGGATACAACTTCTACCCTTACGCCCTTTGCCATATTTTTAACGCCTACCCTGCTAAGCAGCTCATTGGTTACATTTCCTGACATAGCCGCAACACCTTCTACCTCTGTTGCCGCAAGCGCTGCAATCATAGCTACTACGTCATCCGCTATCTTAACTGAGCCTAACTTATCATCTTCCTGTAATTCAAATGTATTTTTACCCATTTCCTGTTCCATATAAATCCCCCATTCTTCCAATTTGATTTAGTATACCAAAATTTATAAATTTTGCATAGTCTTATAAAAAAACTTATGATTATACCATAAACTTATAATCATTTTTGATTGCTTATTAATAGCTTTTCAAAGCCAAAAGCTCATGCTGTACTGCCCGGAATTCTCCGTATAGGAAACCACTCCGTCCGGACAGTCAAGGTAATGGAAAATTTCCTGATTTGTAATAAGTTTGTCGTGAAGTTCATTATAAATTCCTTCCGAAGCGCATTTTAAGGTTATATATGTCCTGCCTTTATCATACCCATCCTGAAAAATACCTGATAGCTGTTCTTCATCAACTGATGTAAAATAGAGGCCTTCCCTCACATAATAATTATCGTTCATGGATGTGCAATCAGGCATGTCTACCACATTATCAATAGTATGAGTCTTACCAAGCTGCTCCGTAGTAACACACAAATAATCATAATTAATCGTCGGTATCTTATCTTCGGAATAAGAGCCTCCCTTACCTACCGCCTGATATGAAGCGTCTCCCCATGTTGTATCCACATAGTACCATTCTCCGTCTATGCTTACCAGATTCCATGCATGTCCTTCTCCCGTCGAAACCGTTCCCAATACGAGAACCGCTTCTATTCCGGCTTCTTGCAGTAAATACTGGGTTGCCTTGGCATATCCCTGACAAACCGATTTCCCATCTATGAAAACCGAGCAGATATTCTGGCTGTCCTCTGCGGAATTGTCATATTCCGTATGATTTATCAGATATTCATAGATATACTTTACCGTCTCATATTCATCTGCATCCTGCGATAACTCACCCAGGCACTGGCTTACATAATTATCTATCTTTTTCTGGCGTTCTATAGCTTCTTCAGACTCCATGCTGTAAGTTCCGGTAAAAGTAATTTTCTTAATTACATCACCTAACGTATATTGAGTATAAGTATAACCGTCCACATAAAATATTTCCGGGTGGTCATTCAACACGCACTGAAATATATTGGAAATCTCATCATTATCCAGACTTGATAGTTTCACATTCTCTCTAAAGCCCTGCAGTGTCCACAAAATTTCTATATATATATCCTGCTCTTTTTCGGATAGCTGGCTAAACGAATAGGACGAAGCCTGTTCTTCTCTAATGCTCTGTCTGATATCACTGTTAAGTTCTCCCGCTTCTGCAAAAACATCTGAGCGTTTTGATACTACAATATCTTCGCCCTCTTGTATCTGAACTGTTTGTCCGGTTGCAGTATATGGCTTGGTATCTTTATCTTCTGATCCACTATTAATAACATTAGTTATTTCATTTTCTGTCCCTGTATCCGCGATTTCTGCCTGCACATCATTTTCTGATACCGGAAACATCGAAATTACATCAGTTCCCCTAAGATAAACAAGACCAAATGATAAAACCACCATACTCAAAAATAAGCAAAAAACTCTTTTCATGAAATCACCTTCTGCATATTGGGTGACACTAATTTCTACCAAATTCAGACAAGATTAAGCCTTCATTTCTCTCCACTGTCATTCCGATACTCCACTGATTAATAAATAACAGCAACGGGTCACCCTTCAAATCTTTAATTTTCTTCATATCAGAGGTTCCTGTCAGCCTGTCCAAATCAATTTCTTTATTTTCAATCCACCTGATATATTCATAAGGTAGATTTTCCAGCCGGATTTCTACGTTATATTCATTCTCCAACCGGTATTTTAGGACATCGAACTGCAGTACACCGACAACTCCGACAATTATTTCTTCCATACCAGTATTAAATTCCTGAAAAATCTGAATTGCTCCCTCTTGTGCAATCTGTGTAATTCCTTTAACAAACTGTTTTCTCTTCATTGTATCCAATTGACGCACTCTTGCAAAATGCTCAGGTGCAAAGGTCGGTATGCCCTCATACATGAACTGTTCCCTAGGCATACACAGTGTATCTCCTATTGAAAAAATTCCCGGATCAAACACTCCTATTATATCTCCGGCATAGGCCTCTGTTAATATTTTGCGCTCATCGGCCATTATCTGCTGCGGCTGGGAAAGTCTCATTACTTTGTTTCCCTGCACATGTTTAACTTCCATACTTGACTCATATTTACCCGAACAGATTCGCATAAACGCAATTCTGTCCCTATGTGCCTTATTCATATTCGCCTGAATCTTAAATACAAACGCTGAAAATTCATTTTCTACAGGATCAATAAGACCTGTATCCGCCTTACGCGGCAACGGAGTCGTAGTCATTTTGAGGAAATGTTGTAAAAAGATTTCTACGCCAAAATTCGTAAGTGCCGAGCCAAAGAACACCGGTGTAAGCTCTCCTGCACGAATACTCTCCAAATCGTACTCCGCACTTGCTCCGTCCAATAATTCTATCTCGTCGGTAAGCTTGTCCTTGGCCTCTGCACCTATATATGATAAAAGCGTATCATCTTCATCAACCGGAATCCGTGTAGCATGTCCTTCTTTAGTTCCCTTCTCCGTATCCGAATAAGTAATTACACTTCTCGTTTCTCTCTCATATACTCCTTTAAAAGCCTTGCCTGAGCCAATCGGCCAATTAATAGGACAGGTTGCAATACCTAGTTCCTTCTCAATTTCATCTAAGAGTTCAAAAGTATCATTAGCATCCCTATCCATCTTATTTATAAACGTAAAAATAGGAATCTTACGCATAACGCACACCTTAAACAGCTTTCTGGTCTGCGCCTCAACACCCTTAGATGCATCTATGACCATGACCGCCGAATCCGCCGCCATAAGCGTACGGTAGGTATCTTCCGAGAAATCCTGATGCCCCGGCGTGTCCAGAATATTTATGCAAAAACCGTCATACTGAAACTGCAGTACCGATGATGTGACTGAAATTCCTCTTTCTTTCTCAATCTCCATCCAGTCTGAAACCGCATGCCTTGTAGTTGCCTTACCTTTAACACTTCCCGCCAGATTAATTGCTCCTCCATACAAAAGAAACTTCTCTGTCAGTGTTGTCTTACCCGCATCCGGATGTGATATAATTGCAAAAGTCCTTCTTCTGTTAATTTCGTCTGCAAAATTGCCCACGTTTTTATCCTCCATTCTTCCAATACTAAGTTGAAAAATCTCTGATTTTTCAACCTAGCATTGATTTTCCCTCAAACTTCGGTTTTATTCCAAAATAATCAAGTATTGTGACACCAATGTCAGAAAATGTATCTCTGGTTCCAAGGTTTCCAGGTACTACATTCTTACCATACATTATAAATGGTGTATGCTCCCTTGAATGGTCGGTTGACACCGTATAGCCCGGATCACATCCATGATCTGCCGTAATCATCAATATATCATCATCACGAAGCTTAGCATAAATTTCCGGCAGTTTCGCGTCAAAATAGCTAAGCGCCTTGGCATAACCGTCAATATCATTTCTATGTCCATACAGCATATCATAATCCACCAGATTTACAAAGCACAAGCCCTCAAAATCTTTATCCATATACTCAAGAGTCTTCTCTATTCCCTCTTCGTTGCCCTTGGTATAAGTAAATTCGGTTATTCCCTCTCCGGCAAAAATATCATAAATCTTTCCTACGGAAATAACGCTCTTACCCGCTTCGCTTAACTGGTTTAACATCGTTACGGCCGGAGGCTTAAGCGAAAAATCATGCCGTCTGGGAGTCCTTGTGTAATTGCCGCTTTCTCCGATAAAAGGCCTTGCAATAACCCTTCCGACACCATGCTCTCCTTGTAATAATTCCCTTGCAATGCGGCAGTATTCATACAAAGTCTCTACCGGTACAATATCTTCATGTGCTGCAATCTGGAAAACACTATCCGCTGATGTATAGACAATAAGTTTACCGCTCCTTACATGTTCATCCCCGTAGTCTTTAATAACCTCCGTACCCGAATACGGCTTATTGCAAAGTATACCCCTGCCTGTCAGTTCACTGAACTTACCCAGCAAATCTTCCGGAAAACCATTAGGATAAACCGGTAATGGTTTCTTAGATATTATTCCCGCAATTTCCCAATGTCCTATAGTTGTATCTTTTCCCTTTGAAGCTTCCTTCATTCGGGCAATTCTTGCAGCCGGCTCTGCGGCCTTTTCCCCACAATCTACCCCGTCCAAATTGAAGAGACCAAGCTGCCCCATATTGGGCATATGAAAATACGAACTGGAAGATACGGACTTAAGAGTATTCGTTCCCTTATCGTTATACTCCGCCGCATCTTCCATTTCACCTATTCCAAAGCTATCTAATACTATCAGAAAAACTCTTTTCATCTTTTGCCTCCTTAATATTCACTACTGAATCAAACCTTTGATTAGTATACCACGAAACTTACAAATATGCACCTAGTTTGAATTTACCGTACTGATAACAATTGCATCCGCGCTAACTCCTGTTTTACGGATTACTATATCTTCAATCTGTGCACGCTGTGCTTCGTTCAATTCTTTAGAATTAACTACAACGTCTACGGTATCTCCGTCAATGCTCACAACCGCATCCTCAAAACCTTTTGCTTCAAGCAGGATCTCTGCAGCTGTTTCCTTCTCGGCAATATCCGTCATTGATATCATATTATCTACGGCTTCCTGTTTCTGGGTTTCGCTGATATTGGCATTGTTGATGATCTCTAAAAGTGTTTCCTTATTCTGTGCCCTTGTCTGCTCTTTCTGCAGCTTGGCTCCCGATAATGTTGACATTCCTGCAGATGCTGTAAAAACTGCTTCTCCCGGTGCTTCATCTCCAAGTACCGCTTCTATTCCTTCATCGCTCGTATCTGAACTTATTACCTCTACATCACTATCCAGACTCAAAATATCACCGCCTGCATTCTCAAGGTCTTCATCCGACAAATCCAACAATGCGCTGTAATCCGTATCTCCATCCGACAATGCCAGATTTCCCATATCATCTGTCTCAATAACTCCGTTAACTGTCAGAATTTCCTCATCCGTTACCTTTGTGCCTGCGAAATTCAGGTAGCCTGCCACTGCAATCAT
>JAAUZJ010000037.1 GCA_014804695.1 Lachnospiraceae bacterium | reverse complement strand
GTTTTTAAGCGGCAAGGGCAGTATCACTATATCTTGTGTCTGGGATGGCTCCCAAGGAAGAAACTTCCAAGTGGCTCTCAAGCGGGAAACTGGTGGCTCCCAAGGGGGATAATATTCAGTATATCCAAAATGCTGATATTAGGGTGTTTTGTTTCGATTTCATCACGCAATCTGTTCAGTTCGGGAGAGTCGCCACGTTTTACAAGCATAAGATTTTCTCCGTCCAGATCGCTCCATTGCAGTTTTTCCTTTTTGGCTAATCTATGCTTTCGTGGAACGGCAATACAGAGTTCCCCCTGCTTTAACACGAGGATATTATATTTCTCTTTCCATGTGAGGGAATCACATGGGCCGACAAAACAATCTATTTCTTTACCAAGCGTTTCTAACATTTTTTCCATACTTGCCGGACTATCGTCAAAAGGTACAATACGAATCGTCACAGGCAATGTCCCGTCATCAATCTCCGACCATAAATCTATCAGCATTTTACATGGACGAAGGATAGATGTTCCAATACGGATTGCCTGTTTTTCATTCTTGGCAATCTGACGGGTACGGGCTATCGCTTGTTCTGACTGCTTTATGATTTTTTTGCGTCTTTGTAAAAGGAACGTCCGGCGGCGGTAAGCTGTGTTCCCTGACTGGTTCTTTCGATTAACTTTACACCAACATTTGCTTCCAGCTTGTTAATATGGTTCATCACTGACGCAGCCGTAATATACAATTCTTTTGACGCTTTTAAAAAACTTCCCTGCTCTACAACCGAAATAAATGTGGCAAGTTCCTTGTTATACATAGGTATCCCCTCGCTTTTAGATTTTCTAAAAGCTATTTTAACATTTTGGTATCTTCGAAGTCAATGTGTATTTTGCTATAACATATTTAGGCAGACAATTATTCTGGAAGTTGTACACAGAGCAGGAAACTTCCGAGATTGTTCACTAAATGGTAAATACGGCAAATCAGGAGTGTAAAGCAGATGAATAAAAAAATTATTATTTTGAATGGAGCTGCAAGAAAGAATGGGAGTACGGCAAAACTGGTGGAGGCTTTTGCAGATGGAGCAGAATCCGCAGGAAATCAAGTAAAGATTTTCTATCTTGACGGGATGGAAATCTGTAGCTGCAAAGGATGTTTGAGGGCCGGAAAGGATTCCAAAAGTCCATGCAGCCAAAAGGATGATATGGATCAAGTCTATGCTGAATTTGAAGATGCAGATGTAGTTGTGTTTGCTTCTCCGCTGTATTTTTGGACGATAACAGGTACATTGAAAACTGTAGCTGACAGATTATATGCGGAACTGGAATGCTTGGGGTACGGCAAATTCCCGAAAAAGAGTGTGTTGCTGATGACCGCGGACGGTGGCGATTATTCGCAAGCCATAACATGGTACCGGACTTATGAAAGAAATCTCAGGTGGAAGAATTTAGGTGAGGTGCTGGGTAAAGGAAAGACGAAAGAGGCCTATCAGCTTGGAGCTTCCATCTAAAAATACAGCTAACAGTACAGGAAAGGAGCAAAAACGATGAAAAATAAATTATTAACAGAGGGAGCACCGTGGAGTGGTATCCTGTCCTTTATGATACCGGTACTTTTGGGTTTGCTGCTCCAGCAGCTTTATAATACAGTGGACACCATCATTGTAGGAAATTTTGCCGGGGAATCTCCTCTGGCAGCGGTTGGCGCCTGCGGTGTTCTCACAATGGCATTTTTAGCGTTGGCCAATGGTTTTTCGGCAGGAGCCTGTATACTGATCGCCCAGCTCTTTGGAGCGGACAAAAAGGACGATACGCGAAGGCAGGCATCTTCTTCTCTTTTGGTAATGCTTGCTATGGGTGTGTTAGCAACAGCGGTAGGCATTATAATCAGTCGATTTGCTCTTGAGCATATCTTAGCAACGCCGGACAGTCTGATTCCTATGGCTGATACCTATTTCAAGATTTATGCGGCAGGACTTATTTTTCAGTTTGGATATAATATCGTAGCCGCTATCCTTAGAGGAATTGGAGACAGCAAAGCCACATTGTATTTTCTGCTGGTTGCCAGTGTAGTCAATGTTGTGCTGGATATTATATTCGTTTATAACATGAATATGGGAGTGGCTGGCGCTGCTATTGCTACAGATATTGCACAGGCTCTTTCCTGTGTAGTGGGCATTATTTACATGATGAAGAAGTACACTATGTTCCGCTTTAAGCTGAATGAATTCACCTTTGAATGGCAGCTTGCAAAGCAGACCTTGAAAGCGGGCTTTCCCATGGCATTGCAGCAGTTTATTGTGTCGTTTGGTTTTGTTTTCATTCAAAGAGCCGTCAACAGTTACGGGGAGGCTATGACAGCATCTTTCTCGGTTGCCCAGAAGGTGGAGACATATATGACTTTACCTGCAAGTGCACTGATGACGACACAGGGAACTTATACAGGACAAAATATTGGAGCGAACAGGATTGACCGGGTAAAGACTGGTGCAAAACAGACTGTATTGATCTCAGAAATCATTACAGTCTGTATCCTGACAGTGGTTTTTATATTTGCAAGACCTATTGTTGCAGCGTTTGGATTAGGACAGGAAGCCATAGGCTATTGTGCAGCCCATGTGCGGTTTGTGGCGCTTTGCCTGCCTTTGTTTGCGTCTTATTTTCCGTTGTTGGGTTTGTTTCAGGGTGCAAACAATGCTCTGTTTTCTACCTTTGTGGCAACCGGTGCATTGACAATCCGTGTGGTATCTACTTATCTTTTTCAGGGGATTCCGGGCGTAGGCTATCATATGATCTGGTGGAATACAATTTTTGGCTGGGGACTTGGCTTTATAATTGCATGGACACATTTTCTACGCGGAAAGTGGCAGAAAAACTAGGAGCAGCAGAGAGCTGGAGAACATAGTTGACAAAACAAAATAAATTGTGTACAATCAAATAAATTTTATGCAATTAAATGGCGCTCGGCTTATAAAAGGAGGCAATTATGGAGCAGAAAAAAGCAAAATCCCGTATGCCGCAAATCGGAGAAGCGGTATTCTGTATCGCCTATTTGGTGTTTGATTTGATAGCGGCAATTGTTTTTTTGTCAAATGCGGGCGGCAGCCGGGTATTGAATCTGTTCGGCGTGTTGACGCTTGTCCTTGGCGGGGGTGATGCGTTTCATTTGGTTCCCAGGATCATCAAGGCTTTTCGGGGTGATTCACCCAAAGTGGAATGGTGGGCCGGTCTGGGGCTGATGGTTTCTTCTATCACCATGACCGTATTTTATGTGCTGCTGTTCTATGTCTGGAAAGCCATTTTTCCACAAGTGACCTATCCTGTTTTTCTGCCCGTTCTGATTTGGGTCAGTGCGGTGCTGCGCATCGTGCTTTGCCTGTTTCCTCAAAACAACTGGTTTAACCCGGAAGGAAATCCGGCTTGGGGAATCTACCGAAATTTGCCCTTTGCCGTGACTGGTCTGTGCCTTGTGATACTGTTTTTCCTGTCCGGCAACACCGGAGGCTACGGGTTGTGGATGATGTCTATCGCAATCATCATCAGCTTTGCCTGCTATTTTCCTGTTGTGCTGTGGGCAAAGAAAAAACCAATGGTGGGTATGCTTATGATGCCCAAAACGATGGCCTATATCTGGATGATCTGTATGGGGCTGACCTTGACCATGCGTGTCATCTGAAAAATGGAGAATTATTATGGAAAAAAATTTTGATATCCAGAAATATATGACGCAGGGAGTGGAAAGAATTGTGGCCGATTCCTTGAGGGCAACATTAAAAGATCCTCGTGAAAGCGCATTCATGGTCAAATTTTCTGCATCCAGCAAAAAAGCATCAAAAATCAGGGCAGAGGAAGAAAAAAATGGAGTACATATCCCGCCTTTTTTGATTGCGAGCATTACAAGCAGCTGTAACCTGCATTGCGCCGGATGTTATTCCAGATGCAATCATGCAACGCAGGACTTAGAACCGGTAAGTCAGCTTACCAGTGAGGAATGGCTTTCTATTTTCAAAGAGGCTGATGAAATTGGGGTAAGCTATATTCTGCTTGCAGGCGGCGAACCGCTGCTTCGACGCGATATTATAGAAGCAGCAGGCAAAATGCAAAATATTATATTTCCGATATTTACAAATGGGACCTACATAGATGAAAAGTACCTGAATCTTTTTGACAAATGCCGCAACCTGATTCCTGTTATTAGTATAGAGGGTGGAAAAGAAGAAACAGATATGCGTCGGGGAAGCGGAATTTATGAAAAATTGATCGTGGCTATGGACAGTATTTATGAAAAAGGTCTGTTGTTTGGGGCATCTGTCACAGTAACTACGGAGAATGTGGAAGAGGTTGTTTCCGATGATTTTATAGGCAGTCTTGCAAAACGTGGGTGTAAACTGGTGGTTTTTGTTGAATTCGTACCTGTTACGGAAGAAAGCAAAGAACTGGCGCCCGGAGAGGAAGAAAGGGAATTCCTGAAAGATGGAATCGGGCGGCTGCGAGAGAATTATTCGGAGATGGTATTTGTATCTTTTCCGGGTGATGAAAAAAGCTCCGGTGGCTGCATTGCGGCAGGCAGGGGATTTTTCCATATTAATTCACATGGTGGAGCCGAACCGTGTCCTTTTTCACCATATTCGGATACAAATGTGAAGAACACATCCCTTCGTGAAGCACTGGAATCTCCATTGTTTACGGCATTGCGTGAACAGAATGTTCTGATGGAAGAGCACAGCGGCGGATGCGTTCTCTTTGAGCGGAGGGAAACTGTGGAGAAGTTTCTGGCTGAAAGTGTCAGTAAATAATTTCTTGTATCACCTGTAGGGTATCTCCATCGCACAGACAAGTGATTGTGCCTTTACCCGTCAGATAAATCTTTGTTCCCAGATTTTCCAACGTCACGCAAATATCAGCCTTCACCTTCATATCCTCCGGGCAGGTGAATACTGCTATACTGGGGGATACTGCACTTAGGAAGTCCAATGTATTTTTCTCTTTTCTCCCGTGATGAGGTACTTTTAAAACATCATGGGAAAGACCAAATTCTGCCTGACTCAAAAGCTCATTCAGACGTTCCTCTTCACAATCCCCCGCGAACAGGAAACTTCTGCTCCCATACGTCATACTGATAACAAGGGAAAAATCGTTATCCTCTGTCTCATATTCTGACTGCTGTGGCGGATAAATCAGAAAATCCGCCCCATCCAGATTAAGACGCTCTGTTTTGACCACAAGATGCGCCCGCATATCTTTATCTTTCATGGTTTTCAGATATTCCAGATATTGTTTGCTGTCAGATTCATAATCCGGTTGGAGAACACAAGCCACATCCACTGCTTCCAGAATCCGGTCTGCACCACCCACATGATCTTTGTCAAAATGAGTAAGTATCATATAATCCAGCCGCTGAATCTTCCGCTCTGACAAATAATCCAGAATAATATCTGATGTATCGTCATAACCGGAATCAATAAGCACACTATGACTCTCTGTCTCAATCAAAATAGCATCGCCTTTTCCTACATCAAAAAAAGTTACCCTGATTTCCGGACTATCTGATGTTTGTTTTCCACATCCGTTTAGTAAAAACAAAACACACACCGAAAGCAGGCCCCAAAATCCTGTTCTTCGCTTTTTCATACGCCATATCCATTTTCTTTCATTATATTTTTCTCCTAAAAGAATATGCATCATTTCAATTAAGATAACCTGATTGGCAGGTTCCATCAGCATACACAAAAATTCACGATTTTTCCATTATTTTATCACAACTTTCGCTTGGTTTGGTAGTAGTATATAGATTGTTACAAAACGCAGGTTTGTGCGTGTTTGTGATTGTCTGAATGTAAAAATAGTATAAGGAGCTGGGTGATAATGATTAAAAAAGAAAAAATGAATAAAGTACTCTGCACATTGCTGATAAGTGGGCTTATTTTTACAGGCTGTGGGAATACAAGTCAGGAAAGCGTTGAAACGCCTAAGACAAATCAGGAAAATGTGGAAACAATTGATGAGCAGGTCACAGATACGATAACGGGACGGATAAAGGAGATAAATGATAAAACCATTACGCTGATTGCTATGGGCGGAGAGATTCCGAATGGGCAGCCGGGTGGCGGTAACGTACCGGAGAAACCGGATGGAGAAGCCCCGGATGGACAGCCTGGCGGCGGCAGCGCACCGGAAAAACCGGAGGGAGAAGCACCGGGCGAACAGTCGGAGGAAATGGAAACAATAGAGGTTACGGTCAATGATAATACGGTTATAAAAGATGCTTCCGGTGAGGAAGCGGATTTTGATATATTGACCGAAGGAGTCATGATAACGGCAGAACTGGATGCATCCGGAAACGCATTGACAATAAGTCTTGCTGAGATGGGAGAAATAGGCATGCAGGGCGGACCGGGTCCTCAAGGTGGTCCTGGAGGAATGGGGGGTTCGAACGGAGCACCGGAATCTTATGAGGCGCTAACTGTCTACGCAGAGGATGCAGAAAGTGTTGGAGAAACCTTTGTTTCCGAAGGAATTGATGAAAATGCTGTTCTTGTGGAATCCGGCGCCAAAGTATTGCTTTCTGAAAGTATGGTCAGCCGTATTTCTTCCGATAGTACAGGTGGTGATGATTCCAGCTTTTATGGAATCGGCGCGGCATTACTGGTGACAGATGGTACATTAACAATTACGGATAGTACAATAGAAACGGATGCGTCCGGAGGTGCAGGAGTATTCAGTTATGGAGACGGAATTGTTAAGGTATCAGATACAACTATCACGACTAAACAGGATACTTCCGGAGGTATTCATGTTGCCGGCGGCGGAACATTATACGCAGAAAATTTGCAGATAGAGACAGAGGGTGAATCGGCGGCAGCTATACGAAGCGACCGGGGCGGCGGCACAATGTATGTAAACGGCGGAAGCTATACCTCAAACGGTTTGGGTTCTCCTGCGGTCTATTGTACAGCAGATATTGAGATTGAAAATGCCGTGCTGACAGCAACCGGTTCGGAGGCAGTCTGCATTGAAGGGCTCAATTCACTTTCTTTAGCGGATTGTGAACTATCAGGTGATATGCAGGATTTAGAGCAGAATGATTGCACATGGACAGTAATCTTGTATCAGAGTATGTCGGGGGATTCGGAAATCGGCAACAGCACTTTTTCCATGAATGGCGGAAGCCTGACTTCCTATAATGGCGGTTTGTTTTATACAACAAATACGGAAAGCACGTTTTCTTTATCTGATGTAGATATCAAATGTAATGACGAAAATGAATTCTTTTTGAAATGTACCGGAAACAGCAATGCAAGAGGCTGGGGAGCGAGCGGTGCCAATGGGGCGGATTGTATCTTCAGCGTGGTAAAACAGCTTATGGAGGGTGATATTATTTGGGATAGTATCAGTACGCTGGAGTTTGAGATGGCAGAGAACAGTACGCTGACAGGAGCCTTTGTACAGGATGAAAGCAATGCAGGGGCAGGCGGTGATGGCTTTGCGAATTTAACCATAGATGAGACTTCCAAATGGGTTGTGACAGGTGACAGTACATTGTCAGAACTTGTATGTAAGGGAAGCATTGAAGATGAAAACGGTAATACGGTAACAATTGTTG
>JAAUZJ010000036.1 GCA_014804695.1 Lachnospiraceae bacterium | reverse complement strand
CGTAAACGGCAATTTTTGTTCCGTCGTTTGATGTGATAAAATTCATAAATATCTCTTTTACATGTTTTTATATTTTATTCTGTCTGGTTGGTTAATGTTAAATTGTATCAAAATATTATTTAAACGCTGATACTGGAATGTGAGCAAGATATATCATTGTGATACAGCCTGGCGTATGATATAATTTCGATATTGCTGATAACAACAGATAAATTGAATATTTAGGAGTAAAGGCATGAAAATAATAACCTATCAAGAAGAATACAAACAGCAGATTATTGACTTGATTTTGCATATTCAGAATGAAGAAGCAAAAATCAATTTATCATTAGAGGAACAGCCGGATTTACTTGATATACCAACTTATTATGAAAAAGACGGCGGAGAATTTTGGCTTGCAGTAGAGGATAATACAGTTATAGGTACGCTTGCCTTAATGAACAAGGGGAATGGCAACGGTGTTTTAAAAAAAGGCTTTGTAAAAAAAGAACATAGAAAATGTGGCATTTTAACAGAATTGTATAAGACTTTACTTGATTATGCAATAAAGAATAATATGAAACAGTTAATGTTTGATACCCCTTCGGTAGCTACGAACTGTCATAGATTTTTTGAAAAGGAGGGCTATGTCAGAATAAGTAAAAGCGAACAGCCCTTTGAATATGAATATCCGGATAGGAACTCATATCTATATTTGTTAAAATTATAATTCCTGCTTCGTCTGATTCAAAACTATATAGTAGCAAACAGCGGTAAAACTATTACACAGATTTACCGCTATTTATATACAAAAAACTGCATACAGAGGAATAGCAAATACATTCCCATCTGTCCCAAAATTCTTTTCAGATAATCTTATTACTTTTTTCGGTTCATACATTTTTTGAAAATGCTTTAAGCTCTTTGCACTTACATTTTTTCCGGATTTAACTTCTATAGGTAATATTTTTCCATTTTTTTGTATCAGAAAATCAACCTCTGCCGCAGGCGAATCAGAAGTCCAATAGTACAGTTCATATCCGGATGTCTTTAATGTCTGTGCTACATAATTTTCTGCCAAAGCCCCCTTGTACAAATCAGATAACTGGTTTTTGACAATATTTTCCCATAATATCCCTGTAAAAGAGGAGAGCAATCCAACGTCAGACATATATAGTTTGAATGCTGATACATCCTTAAATGCTGCCAGTGGAATTTCAGCTCTTGTAATTTTGTCACACGAAAGTACTATTCCTGCAAAAACGAGCCATGCAATGGAGTCGCCAAACAGGCCGGCCGTAGCGCCCTTTCTGATCAGCTTATATTGAAACTTTTTGTTTTCTTTTGCAAGCTGTGCCGGCATTGATAAAAATGCGTTTCTGATCTTAGTGCTTTCACTGTCGCTTGTATACTTAGCCATATCTGCAATATATGCATTTAGTATCAGATTTTGGACTTCCGGCACATTAATGAAAGATTCTCTTTCCATATACTGATTAACGGCCGCAGGCATTCCACCAATATATAAATACCGTTCATACCAGTATAATAATTCCTGGTGGATTTCCTCAGGCATTTCAATCATCTGCTCAAAATGCTCTTTAATCAGACCTATAAGATGCTTTTGTCCCAGTGCATTTAAAAATTCATCAAACCGTAAGGGATATAATGTCTTGATCATTACTTTTCCTACCGGAAAGGAATATTTTTTTCTGTTGATCGCGACTCCAAGCAGACTTCCGGCTGCAGCAATATGGTATTCGGGAGCCTCCTCACAAAAATATTTTAAAGACGTAAGCGCCCGCTCACATTCCTGAATTTCATCAAAAATAAGCAGAGTTTCCTCAGGAACTATCTTTTGCTCGAAATATTCTTCCAATAAATGGATTATCCGGTCGGGATTTAGTTCCCCATCAAAATAGCCGGCAACTATTTTCATTCTTTCAAAGTTTATATAAATTGTATTTTTAAAATATCTGTCGCCAAATTCACGAAGGATATAAGTTTTTCCGACCTGGCGTACCCCATATAATAACAGCGGCATTCTATTTTTTTGTAAATTTTTCCATGATATAAGTTCCTGCATTATATTTCTTTCCATATGGCTGTCATTCCTTTCCATCTGAAAGTCTACCAAAATCAATCTGACTCTGAAATATATTATCTATTATTATAGATATTTTAACTCTATTATTATATTTTAGCAATAAGAAATCGTTTTAAAATGAACTTTTATTAAAAATAAATCATTTAATAATGATTTTATTGTGTTGTAAGTCCTGCCTGCATCCGAAAATTTTCTTTACAATCAAAAAAATATATGGTATGATGCATAACAATTAAATAATTTGGAGCCGGCTGATCACAGCGTGAAATCATGGAAGGAATGCTTAACTTCCGATGTTTTCACGCTTTTTATTTTGGCGGGTTCTGTCAGAAAAGGAGCAGTTACCATGGAAAAAGAGAATAAAATGGCTGTTATGCCTATGCCCAAGCTTATCATTACAATGTCTTTGCCATTGATGTTATCTTTGTTAATTCAGTCGCTTTATAACATTGTGGACAGTATTTTCGTGGCAAAATTAGGAGAAGAAGCGCTGACTGCCACATCGCTGGTATTTCCTATGCAGATGTTGATGATTGCAGTAGGAGTAGGAACCGGTGTGGGTGTCAATGCGGTATTATCACGAAATATAGGTGCAAAAAATACTGCCATGGTTGAAAATGCTGCTATGACAGGGCTGATACTTTCACTTATCAGTACTGTAGTTTTTATGATCATGGGATTTACCTGTACGAGAAGCTTCGTTTATGCTTTTACAGAGAATGAGACCATTGCTGACTATAGCGTTCAATATCTTTCTATCTGCATGATTTTTTGTGTTGGGAGTTTAGTCAGTACAATGTTTCAGAGATTTTTGCAGTCCGTTGGAGACACGTTTTACAGCATGGTATCCTTGATTGCGGGAGCAGTTACGAATATTATTTTAGATCCGATCATGATTTTTGGATTGGTGGGATTTCCAGTGTTGGGAATACGAGGAGCCGCCATTGCGACAGTGATTGGTCAATGTGTCAGCGCAGTTGTTGCAATATGGCTTAATACAGTAAAGAATCCGACGGTAAAAATAACATGGAAAAATTATAAAATCGATAAACAGGTTGTAGCGCAGATTTACAGAGTTGGACTTCCGACGATCGTAACACAAGCTATCGGAAGTGTCATGATGGCAGCGGTCAATGGAATCTTAATGCCTTTTTCTTCTACGGCCGTTGCATTTTTCGGTGTATATTATAAACTGCAAAATTTTCTTTTTATGCCAATGAATGGACTGGGGCAGGCGGCCATTCCGATTGTAGGATTCTGCTATGGGTCTAAAAATTATGAGCGTATCAAAGAGGCCATCAGAACCGTCCTTCCTATTGGAATAGGGATATCTCTTGCTGCAACAGTTTTGTTTATGGTGTTTCCACGCTGGCTTCTTGGACTGTTTTCCCCAAGCAGCGAGATGCTGGTTATTGGGATTCCGGCTTTGAGGATCATCTGTGTTACATTTGCTTTTGCATCAGTTACTATGATTCTTGGATACGCCATGTCCGGACTTGGAAATGGATTGATCAATATGCTGGGGACAGCCTTGCGTCAGCTGATCATTTTTGTGCCTTTGGCTTATCTGTTTGCATCGTACTTTGGAATTGAAAAAGTCTGGTATTCCATGTGGATCTCTGAAATAGCGGCAATGGGTTATGCAATAGTTGCCTCGAAAAGTGTGCTGAGAAAGCGGGGAATATTGCAAGCAAGGTTGTGCTGATATTCAGAATAAAGATGAAAATATCATAGGCGCTCTCTGTTCATACACAGCTATAACGTTGGCAAGTTCATTGATATTGATATTTTCCCGGTCTTCGGCATATAAGGCGATAAAGAGCCACAGCAGATGTGTCTTGCCAATGCCGATGCGCAAGTGTTTTAAAAAGCTGTAATCCTCATAGATATCAAGGAAGTTAGTCAGCAGGTAATATTCGTAATAACGATTTAGAATATTTTGAATATCGGGCAATTTTCTGCAAAGATTTTCTTGCAGGATAGTAAGTTTTTTGTTGGCAGCAGCGGGATTTCTTTCGCCCTGGCGACCGAATTTCCGGATATATTTTTTGCATAATTGATATAAAATCGGCGATATGGTACGGAGTCTTGGGTGATAAAAGTCGTTAAAAAGCCATTCGTCTATTTTTTCAAAGGTTATCTGGTAATGCTCTTGGGATTCGTAGTCCTGCGGGCTGGGGAGAGGTGTTTGGCTGAGGCAGGCGTTTTGAGCATCCTGTCCGTATTGTAATATTGACATTCTGTCAAAAGAGATACCGCTTTCCAACATCTTAATCAACTCATCTCTCGATTTCAGCAGATAATCTAGAAATTCCTTATCATCGTTTGTGGTGTTTGATTCATAGCTGACATTGCCTTCTGTCACTGTAAATTCAAATGGTCTGTCTTCAGCAGCGGAAACCAGAAAAAGCCTTGCGGCCTCGGGGCATGCCAGATACATTGTTTCTTCGCAGAAAAAATTCAGGTTGTAGAGCTGCCTGGGAAACTGGATACATACCATGGGCATGTAAGATTCTCCATGTTTTTTCTGTATGCTGCATAAATGGTCCCTTCCCCAGAATGGACAGCCCCGGAGGGTGTTCCGGAAAGTTGTCATGCCCCGTCTTTTCACGGTAGAACAGCGCAAAAGCAGGCCAAAAATCCCTTTTTCATTGCGGTATTTAGTGTACATATCAGAGTCAATGGGAATCTTCCAGATGCTGCGGCAGCAGCTTGCCGGACAGTCTTGTGCGATGCATTTGAATTCATTGAAAATGGAAATACGCTTTATATCCATAGGGCTTGCTCCTTTAATGATTAATAATTATTCAGTCGATTTTGGTCAATGCCTTTATCTCCTGCATAAACCTTTCTGATGCTTTGGTGAATATCTGATATTTTTTCCAGATGATGCTCATTCCTTCTTCCCTTTTGGGAGAGAGAGGACGGAAACATAAATTGCTGTTATCGGAAGTGTTGATGATTTTATCGAATCCGATTGCATAGCCTAATCCTTCCTCTACCATTAGAGAAGCATTGAAAAGTAAATTATAAGTGGCAACAATTTCAACTTCCGAAATTTCACGTTTTAACCATGTAGTCAGAAAATCGTCATTACTGATTTGTCTTGATATTATCAGAGGCTTATCCAACAAATCTTCGGGGGCGATGCTTTCTTTTCTTGCAAGCGTTGCATCCTTTCTCATTAATACACCCCAGGTATCTTTATAGGGCAATGGCAGCGAATTGTATTTTGTATGATCTATATCACCAAATACAATTCCGAAATCAATCAGCCCTTTATCTAACTGCTCCAGTACGAATTCAGAATTTCCACTGGAAATATGGTAATGAACGCCGGGATAGGTTTTGTAAAGCTCTTTTGCGGCTTTTGCGATAAATCGCACAGCATCCGTTTCACCTGTTCCGATATAAACATCACCGACAATGATCTGGTCGGAAAGAGTGATTTCTCGTTCGGTTTTTTGTACTAAATTCAGAATCTCCTCAGCCCTTTTTCTAAGGATCATTCCTTCTTCTGTGAGGGTGACTTTTCTGGAACCTTTTGTTCCACGGATCAAAAGTTGCTTTCCCAATTCTTCTTCCATAGCCTTTATTTGGGTAGAAAGAGTAGGCTGGGAGAGGTGTAGTGATTCCGCTGCCCTTACTATGCTCTGTTCTCTTGCAACTGCAAGAAAATATTGAAGTACGCGTAATTCCATATTTTAGTATCCTTCCTTTTAACATTTTCATGTTCGCGGATATTGTAGATTTTGTATTAAGTATCTTTATAATTTGTATCTGAAATTTTGACTTTACAAATTAACTGTATACAATATAACATATTTTTGCATAGGTTTCAATTATACAAATGAATTAGATATAAGTATTTGCTATTAAATAAACGGGGAGATATAATGTAAGACAGAAAAGAGAAATAATATTGTTCTAATCACCTAAGGTGATATTAACCAAAAGGTAATTATACCAAAGGTAATTTTGACCAAAGTTAATTTTGTTAGTGAGGATGAGTAAAGATGAATAGCGAAATAATCATGCTTGAGAAACTGCCCTCGTATGGCTCAAAAGAGGCAGTCATTCAAAATCTGGAAGATGCGGGGTGTTCCACGGATATCGTTGAGCGCTGCATCATCTGTATGGAACAGGGTAAAAAGAAAGAATTGCTGGAGCGGTTGGAAGAACACAGGGCAGGTCTTTTGAATAAGGTACACAAGACAAAACTCTTATCTGCAAACGAGTTTTGTCCAGAGGAGAAACAGATAGATTGTCTGGATTATCTGGTCTATCAGATTGGACGCTGCTAAATATAAGAATGTCGCGCTTGGCGAGTTATCATTATGATTATAAATTTGAATGAATATTGATATGGAGGAAGATATCATGAAAATAATTGAAAATCAGACTTTTGACATGGAACGTGCGCTTTACGGAAGTAATGGTGTATTGGTAAGAAACTGTTCTTTTGACGGGCCGGCAGATGGTGAAAGTGCATTTAAAGAGGGAACGGACATTGTAACGGAACATTGTTTTTTAAATCTGCGTTATCCTTTCTGGCATGATCATGGATTGAAAATCACCGATTCGGAAATGACAGAAGCTTGCCGGGCAGCATTGTGGTATTCCGACAATGTAGAGATTACTGACAGTAAACTGCATGGGATAAAGGCACTTCGGGAGTGCAGTGATGTAAGCATAAAGAATTGTGACATTATTTCACCGGAATTCGGCTGGTCTGTGCGGGGAATCTGTATGGAAGATACCACAGCGGTCAGCGAGTATTTCATGATGCGCTCGGAGGAACTGACATTTAGAAATGTAACCTTTAAGGGAAAGTATTCCTTCCAGTATATTAAGAATGCAACCTTTGAAAACTGTGTATTTGATACCAAAGATGCTTTCTGGCACGGTGAAAACGTAACTGTTAAAGACAGTGTGGTAAAGGGTGAATACCTGGCATGGTATTCGGATGGTCTGACTTTGATCAATTGTAAGATTATCGGAACACAGCCGCTTTGTTACTGCAAAAACCTGAAGTTGATCAACTGTGAGATGATTGATACAGACCTTGCCTTTGAAAAATCAGAGGTAGAGGCGGTTGTCACGACAAAGGTTGACAGCATTAAAAATCCACAGTCTGGCCGAATTGAAGCGCCGGAAGTGGGAGAGCTTATCATGGATGATGAAAATGCGAAAGGCGAGGTTATAGTCTGCGGTCAGAAAAAGAGTGACGGCATATGCAAAATATGCAACTGTGCCTGACTTATATTTTGATTAAGATGAGCAAGGCAAGAAGATGAGGACACAGTGAGGAGGCAGGCATGAAGAAGGTGCTGTCAACATATTTAAAACCCTATTACGGGCGTATGCTTGTGGGGTTTGTCATCAAATTTACCGGGACGGTCATGGACTTATGTCTGCCGTGGATTTTGGCATACATGATTGATACAGTTATCCCGCAGGTCGGTCAGGGGACCGGAAGAAATGACATTTTTATATGGGGGTTTGTAATGCTTGTGTGTTCTGTGCTTGCACTCACATTCAATGTCATAGCAAACCGTATGGCGTCCAAAGTGGCAAGAGATACAACAGAGGCTATCCGTCATGATTTATTTGAAAGGATTATGTGGCTTTCTAATGCAAAGACGGATGCGTTCACAAAACCTTCTTTGATTTCAAGGCTCACGACCGACACATACAATGTCCATCAGATGCTTGGCAGGGTACAACGCCTTGGCGTTCGCGCACCGATTCTGGTGATTGGCGGCGTTCTTGTGACGCTGACTCTTGATCCTGTTTTAACGCTTGTGCTTGTTTCAGTGATGCCGGTCACGGCATTTGTCACCTACTATTTTTCCAGAAAAAGCATTCCGATGTACAATGCACTGCAGCGGGCGGTCGATCAATTTGTGCGGCTGCTGAGGGAAGATATTGCTGGAATCCGCGTGATTAAGGCACTTTCCAAGATGGGTTATGAGGAAGAAAAATATGATGCATTGAACAAAAAAGTAGTCACACTGGAGCGAAAGGCAGATGCCACGATGGCGATTGTCAATCCTGCCACCAATCTGTTTCTGAATCTTGGGCTTGTGTTCGTCGTGATTGCCGGTGCATACAGGGTGAATCAGGGAAATTCCGAAGTCGGAAAGATACTGGCATTTCTTACATATTTCACGATTATCTTAAATGCAATGATCAATTTTTCCAAAATGTTTGTCATTATCTCCAAAGCAGTTGCGTCTGCAAATCGTATCATGGAGGTCATTGATGTGCCGGACGAAATGCTGCCCCTGGTTTGCGAGAGGCTTGCAGAGAATGAGGATTACATTCGTTTTGAACATGTGACATTTTCTTATCAATTGACAAAGACAGAACCGAATCTGACGGATATCAGTTTTTCGCTGCAAAAGGGGGAAACACTTGGAATCATTGGGGCAACAGGCTCAGGAAAGAGTACGCTTGCTGCGCTTTTGATGCGGCTGTATGATGTTGATCAGGGGAATATTTACATAGAGGGTGAAGATATCCGCACCATACCTACAGGGAGGCTTCGGGAAAAGTTTGGTGTGGTATTTCAGAATGATACGATTTTTGAGGACACTATCGCAGGGAATGTCCGTATGGGGCGGACACTGTCAGACGAGGATGTCAAAAAGGCGGTTGCCTATGCAAAAGCAAAGGAATTTGTGGAGGAAGCAGGTCGGGGATATGACAATCATATTAATATCCGTGGCGCAAACTTAAGCGGGGGACAGAAGCAGCGTATCCTGATCGCAAGAGCTTTGGCAGCACATCCGGATATACTGATTCTGGATGATTCTTCGAGTGCGCTTGATTACAAGACGGACGCAGCTCTGCGCCATGAGCTGGCAGCGCATTTTGCGGATACGACGAAGTTTATCATTGCACAGAGAGTCAGTTCGATTTTGCATGCGGATCACATTATGGTGCTCGAGGATGGGAAGATGATTGGGTATGGGACGCATGAGGAGCTATTGTCGTGTTGCGAGGTATACCGTGAGATCAGGGATTCTCAATTGTAGAAACAATGGAAATGAAGTATATTTTATAGAACAGCGGGAGTCATTATGGCCAAAGGACAAAAAAAGTACGAAAAACCGAAGAACCGTAAGCGGACAATACTGCGGCTTGGCAGATATATGATACAGTATAAGTATCTGATGCTGCTAGCTCTTGGATTGACGATAGGAAGTAATCTGCTTGCCCTGATTGGACCAATGCTTTCAGGCTTTGCCATTGATGCCATTGAACCGGGCATCGGCAGGGTAGATTTTGCGCGTGTTTTTTATTATGCAGGGTTAATGGCTGTTTTTTATGTGTTTTCATCTATATTGTCCTATATTCTTGCTGTTCTGATGATCCATATCAGCCGTAAAGTAGTGTATCAGATGCGCAAGGATGTCTTTGCGCGCCTGATGGAGCTTCCGGTGGGATATTTTGACACACATCAGACAGGAGATATCATCAGCCGCATTTCATATGATATTGACACCGTCAATACTTCACTTGCAAATGATCTGGTGCAGATTCTTACGACTTTGATAACAGTAATCGGGGCGTTTGCCATGATGATAATCATCTCTCCAAAGCTGGTATTGATTTTTGCATTTACAGTCCCATTGTCTGCTATATTAACAAAATATATCACAGGAAAAACACATCCGCTGTTTCGTCTGCGCTCGCACAAGCTGGGGGAGTTGAATGGTTTTGTGGAAGAGATGGTATCCGGTCAGAAGACATTAAAAGCATATCATCAGGAAGAAAACACGATAAACAAGTTTGACAGCAAAAACGAAGAGGCAGTCGAGGCATATTACAGGGCAGAGTATTATGGGAGCATTGTGGGACCGACAGTGAATTTTGTCAATAACCTTTCGCTTACTCTGGTCAGTATGTTTGGGGCACTGCTGTTTCTGGCAGGGCAGATGAGCATTGGAAGTATTTCTTCTTTTATATTGTACTCCAGGAAATTCTCGGGACCGATCAATGAAGCGGCAAATATCATGAGTGAACTACAGTCTGCGCTTGCCGCGGCGGAGCGTGTATTTAATATGATCGATGAACCCGCAGAAGCAGCAGACCGCGAAAACGCATCTGAACTGGAAAACGTAGAAGGTAACGTATCACTGGAAAATGTAAGCTTCGGATATACGAAAGAACATACAATCATCAAAGGACTGAATCTGAACGCAGAGTCAGGAAAGCTTGTGGCGGTTGTAGGATCGACCGGAGCCGGGAAAACAACGCTGATCAATCTTTTGATGCGTTTTTATGATGTGGATAGCGGGCGTATTTGTGTGGATGACCATGATATATGTGACGTCACGCGCAAAAGCCTGCGACAGGCGTATGCTATGGTGCTTCAGGATACATGGCTTTTTGAGGGAACAGTTTTTGAAAATATCGCTTATGGCAAACAGGGCGCAACCTTGAATGAAGTAACTGCTGCAGCGAAGGCTGCGAAGATCCACTCCTATATCAAGCGTCTGCCGCAGGGGTATGATACCGTTCTTACGGATGAGGGAACCAATATCTCTAAGGGGCAGAAGCAGCTTTTGACGATCGCGAGAGCGATGCTTATGGATGCACCGATGCTCATTCTTGACGAGGCCACTTCCAATGTTGATACAAGGACAGAGCAGCAGATCCAGCAGGCAATGAGAAAACTGATGGAGCACAAGACCTGTTTTGTCATTGCCCACAGGCTTTCCACTATTCAGAACGCAGATGTGATTTTGGTGGTGAATCATGGAGAAATCGTGGAGCAGGGGACACATAAGGAGCTGATGGAGAAGATGGGATTTTATTATCAGATGTATCAGGCTCAGTTTGAGTAAGGGAGAATTGGTAAAAAAGATAATGGGGAAATGATAAGACGAGGGAGAGGAGCTACAAAGGCTCCTTATGAGCATTGTTCTCTATAACGGATTGCAATGCTTTTTTATTGTTCCTTATTGTCCATTTAATAAACAGATAAGAAACAAATAGTAAACAGATAAAGACTTTTTTGAAATAAGATATATAATAATACCATAAAAACACAAACTTCTTTTCATTCACTATGGAGGGATAAAAATGAGTACAATTCTTCATACCGATAAATTGTGCAAGTCATTCTCAAGTGGCGGCTTGCAGCAGCATATCATCAAGAATCTTGATCTTGAGATCAGGGAAAAGGACTTCACTGTTATAATGGGTGCATCAGGTTCGGGCAAATCCACTCTGCTTTATGCACTTTCGGGAATGGATACCCCAACCCTCGGCAGCGTCTTCTTCGGTGACAAGGATATATCGAAATATACCAACGATCAGCTTGCTGTATTCAGACGTGAAAACTGTGGATTTGTTTTTCAGAGTATCTATCTGCTCGAAAACATGACCGTATTCGATAATATCATGACAGGTGCACTTGTGATACAGAAGAACAGCCCCGAGCTTGTGAAAAAGACCGAGGAGCTTCTCAAAAAGGTCGGTATAGGCGAAAAGCTGTGGGATAAATACCCGAACCAGCTTTCGGGCGGTGAGTGCCAGAGGGTCGGCATCGTAAGAGCGATCATCAATGATCCGAAGATACTTTTTGCTGATGAGCCGACAGGCAGTCTGAACTCGGCTTCGAGCCGTGACGTTCTTGATATCTTCACGGGACTGAACTCGAAAGGACAAAGCATTGTAATGGTGACGCACGACATGAAAACTGCTCTCAGAGGAAACAGGGTGATATATCTTCGTGACGGTGCTGTGATCGGCGAACATGAAATGCCGTCATTCGGTACAAATGATATCAAGAGCAGACAAGAGGGCTTGCAGAGATTCCTCGATGATATGGGGTGGTAATATGGAAAAGATACTCAGACTTTCTTTTGCAAATATTAAAAAGCACAAGAAACAGACAATACTTCTTACTCTGCTGATCGTGTTCTGCATGGCTATCACATCGGCGGCGATAGCGGGCAGCATTGATATGACGAGCATATTCCCCCGTGTGGCAGATGAGTATGCTGTACATAAAAATGCGCTTTATATCAAAGAGGATTATTACAATGACAGCTTTATCCGGCTGCTTCGTGAAGATGAGAGGGTAACGGATATCGATCATATCCGTGTTCTGTACAGTACAGCAACGAAATACCTTGACAATGAAGGCGAGGAACAGGCGCTGTATATGAGTTTCGTGACTAAGGAGCTGGAAGAGAACATAGAGCGCTCTCCTATAGAAACGACCCTCACCGATGAGGAGACAGCAGCACTTGAACACCCGATCTATCTGCCCTATGCAGGCAGAGAATCCCTTGCATCAAAGCTCAGTGAGGGCGACACTTTTGACATAATTTACGGAACAAAGCTGTTCTCCTTTACAGTTGCAGGTTTTTATGAATCTATTTTTTTGCCTGAAACCAATCAGGGTTTCCAGATGATCGTTTCGGACAGCGACTATGCTTCTCTGATGACCGTGATCGGCAAGTATGAAATGGTACTGTTCGACTGCGATCCGCTGGATGACTGTGAGGATATATATTTAAAATTTTATGATAGAGTTGAAGAACAGACAGGCAAAGATATCGGATATAATATTCTGAGCGTTGGTCTGTATAAATTTCTGGAACAGAAAAGTGCTGTTTTCTCGGATATTGTCATTGGTATCATGCTGTTTATGGCGGCTGTTATATTCATTGCCGCTGTTATTATGATACGCTTCCGTATCGCAGGCGATATACAGGATCAGATACAGGCTATCGGCGTATTGGAAGCACTCGGTTATACATCAAAGGAGATCGCACTTTCCTATACTGCGGAGTATCTTATGACAGCCCTTGTAAGCGTTATTATCGGTGCAGGCGGCGCATTTTCACTGCTTCCTGTACTGCACAGAGTCGCTGAAACACTTTCGGGACATCACGGCAGTCTGCATATCTCTCCGCTCCCGATACTGCTGACGGCATTGACTATCCTTATTTTTGTGGGAGTAATCGCACATACGAGAGCTTTGGCAGTAAAGAAATATCCCCCTGTGCAGGCTTTCCGTAAAGGAATAGCTGTTCATCATTTCGGCAAAAACCATTTTCCGCTCAGGAATACCAAAAACAGCGTGCATCTTCGCCTTGCCCTGAAAGGCGTTTTCGATAATATGAAGCAGAATATCAGTCTTACCATCTGCATAGCTGTTTCGGCATTTGCCGTTGTCGTAGGTAGCCTGATCGCCGACGCGTTCGGCTCTGATCTGAAAGTTGCTGCAAGGCTGACAGGAACGGAGATGCCCGACTTAACAGTGACCGTTATGCACTCTGCCAACACTGAGGAACTTGCGGAAAGAATAAGCATGATGCAGGGTGTAAAACGTGTGCAGACAGGTTCGTTTTCTCTTGATATGTCCGAATGGATGACTCTCTATGCCTTTGACCGTGAGAGTTGTCTTATGCCGGTATCCTATCCCGATTTTTCTCAGTGCGAGAACATTCAGGCAACAGCAGGCAGACTTCCCGAACATGACAATGAGATCGCTGTTACAAAGCTGTTCGCTACCCAGCACAGCCTGAAGGTCGGTGACAATCTTATCCTTGAATGCAAAAGAGAAAAAAAGAATTACATCATCTGTGGAATAGTT
>JAAUZJ010000035.1 GCA_014804695.1 Lachnospiraceae bacterium | reverse complement strand
TAGGGAAAGTTCGTGTAAAGAGTGAAGAGAAGTTCTAAAACTCATACAGAAAAAGTCTGATTCTCAGACTTGGCTGATTTCGCAAAGTCAGCATAGCTGACTTAGAACTTCTAAAGTTTCACCCCGAAGAATGCCCAAAATACGGGCATTCTTCATCTCGATTTTTAGATTACGCACAGACTCGTAGACTGAGTAAGAATGGGAGATTGTTATGGAACAGATGACATTGTTTGATGCGATGCCTGATGACAGGGGGAAGATGATTCCGCTTGCAAGCAGGCTGAGACCACATAAACTGGAGGATTTTATAGGACAGGAGCATTTGCTTGGGCAGGGGAAAATGCTTAGGCAGTTGATTGAGAAGGACCAGATTTCATCCATGATATTCTGGGGACCGCCGGGAGTAGGCAAGACGACGCTTGCTGGTATTATTGCCGAAAGAACCAAGGCGGACTTTATAAATTTCAGTGCGGTAACAAGCGGTATCAAAGAAATCAAGGAAGTAATGAATCAGGCAGAAAACAGTCGCAAAATGGGAATAAGGACTGTGCTTTTTGTGGACGAGATTCACCGTTTTAATAAGGCTCAGCAGGACGCTTTTCTTCCGTTTGTTGAAAAAGGAAGCATATTATTAATTGGTGCAACAACGGAAAATCCGTCTTTTGAAATAAATGCGGCGTTATTGTCAAGGTGCAGGGTTTTTGTACTCAAAGCGCTTGAGGAAGAAAACTTAATCCGTCTTTTACATAATGTATTAAATAATCCTGCGGGCTTTTCGGGACAAAAGATAGAAATTAGTGATGAGCAGCTAAAGGCAATCGCGGTTTTTGCAAACGGGGATGCCAGAATGGCGCTTAATACGCTGGAAATGGCGGTGTGGAACGGTGAAATTACGCCGGAGGGCAGCATTGTTGTATCGGATGAGGGGCTTGCGCAGTGCATCAACCGTAAGTCGCTTATGTATGATAAGGCCGGAGAGGAGCATTATAATATCATTTCCGCGCTGCATAAATCCATGCGAAACAGTGATCCGGATGCAGCGATTTATTGGATGTGCCGGATGTTAGAGGGGGGAGAAAATCCTCTTTATATAGCAAGAAGGTTGATTCGGTTTGCGAGTGAAGATATAGGTATGGCGGACAGTAATGCGCTTACAGTGGCGGTAAACGCTTATCAGGCGTGTCATTTTCTGGGAGTTCCTGAATGTGATGTGCATTTGACACACGCAGTTACATATCTTGCGATGGCTCCCAAATCCAATGCGCTTTATGTAGCATGTGAAAAGTGCAAGGAGGACATTAGAAATAAGGAAGCAGAACCTGTACCGTTACAGTTAAGAAATGCGCCGACCAAGCTGATGAAGGAGCTGGATTACGGTGCGGGGTATCAGTATGCACATGATACGGAGGAGAAAATAACTAATATGGAGTGTCTGCCTGAGTCCATGCGTGGCAGCAGGTACTACTTTCCGACAAGGCAGGGAAATGAAGCAAAGGTTTGTGATAGGTTGGAGGAAATTTTGGAGTGGAAGAATAATAACAGGTAAAAAGAGCATAAAATGATGTTAATTCTCCATATCTGGGCGTGTGTCCGGATATGGAGTTTTTTTGTCCTAATTTGTATCAAAGAAATCAGTCATAACTTGGACAACACTTCATATATTGAGATAAGGGGGCGAGGAAGATGCAGAAAGAAGAGGTTTTACATATTTTTCCGGACTTCATGCGCTCCGCTTGGGAAAAAGTGGCAGAACAGGCAGAGCATTTGCAGGAAATACGTATGCGTGTAAATCAGCCTGTTACAATACTCATGGATAATAAGGAATGGTTTCTTTCGGAAAGCGGAGAGTTGACGCAGGAGTGGTCTCAGGCAATGTACAGCAGCGAAAAGGAATTGGAAGCGGTGCTTACACATGTGTGCCATTATTCAATTTATGCTTTTGCAGATGAAATCAGACAGGGATTCATGACAATTTCGGGCGGGCATAGGATAGGGCTGTGCGGACAGGTTATTTTAGAAAATAACAATCAGATAAGAAATATAAAATACATACGTTATTTAAATATCCGTATAGCACATGAAGTTAAAGGAGTGTCAGATAAAGCGCTCCCGTGCCTTTATCATCAGGGAGAAATATTGAACACATTGATCATATCGCCGCCGGGCTGCGGAAAGACAACAATGCTGCGGGACTTGGTAAGAAACTTTTCCGAGGGAAATGTGTATGGCAGGGGGCGGAATGTAGGAGTAGTGGATGAACGCTCGGAAATCGCAGGAAGCTATCTTGGAGTTCCGCAGAACGATATCGGGATTCGGACTGATGTGATGGATGCCTGCCCTAAAAGAGAGGGTATGATGATGTTGATTCGTTCAATGGCTCCTGATGTGCTTGCGGTTGACGAGCTGGGAAGTGTAGAGGACATTGAGGCTATGCATCAGGCTATTCAGTGCGGATGCAAAATGTTAGCTACGATTCACGGTTTTTCAATTGAAGAAGTGGAACGCAAGGAGTATATGAAGGATATAATGTGTGAGCAGCTTTTTGAGAGGTACATGCTTCTTGGAAAGAAAAATAACAGGTGTAATATTATTGGAATCTATGATAAAGAGAGGAAATTATGCTCAAACTGGCAGGAATAATCTTACTGATGATTGGCTGTGTCGGCCTTGGTGTAAGTAAGGTATCAGAGGAAAAAAGACGTATAAATGAGCTTAGGGCAATACGACGGATTATATTTAGAATACAGAGTGAAATGACTTATGGTAAGAGGACTTTGCCGGAAATCTGCCTGATACTCAGTAAGTGCATAGAGGATACATATAAGCAGGCGTTTCTGGAGATTTATAATAAGTTTAAAGAAAATGACGGAAGTATTCTGGAAGATATCTGGAAAGCTAAGCTTGAGATATGTATGAAGGAACTGCCGTTAAAGGAAGAGGAAAAGACTGTATTGATCGGACTTCCTGAACATTTAGGGATATTGGACGAGACTATTCAGGCTAAGAATATAGGACAATCTCTTGATATGATAGAAGAGCGGATCAAAAGTACAGAGCATGAATATGAAGGCAAGAGCAGGGTAATCATGAGCATAAGCGTTATGGCAGGATTATTTATTATCATTTTATTATTATAAATATACATAAGGGGGAAGAGATGGGCATTGGTCTTATTTTTAAAATTGCTGCGGTAGGTATACTTGTAACAATTCTTTGTCAGGTTTTAAAACACAGCGGAAGGGAAGAACAGGCGTTTTTAGTTAGTCTTGCAGGGTTGATATTGGTGCTGACGTGGCTTGTACCGTATATCTATGATCTGTTTGTGATGATTCAGGAGTTGTTTACAATTTAGTTGTAGGTTGCGGAAAGGGCAGGTTTGATATGGATATAATTAAAATCGCATTAATTGGGATTGCGGGAGTAATGATAGCTTTCCCAATTAAGAGTTACAAGGCCGAATACGGCGTTTATATTGGACTGGCTGTATGTCTTCTGATTCTTACATATTCGGTTAATTATTTTACGCAGATCCTTGCAGGTATGGAAAGTTTAGAGGGATATCTTGGGGACAATTTTAAGTATTTGTCGCTTTTATTTAAGGCTGTAGGTGCGGCCTATGTGTGTGAATTTTGTTCGGGTATTTGTAAAGATACTGGATATGCGGGAATTGCCGGACAAGTTGAGACAATGGGGAAGATGTATATTCTCTTGATTGGAATGCCGATGCTGTTTTCATTAATGGAAAGTATTCAGGGATTGGCAAAATAATAGGCGGGATAATGAAAAATAAAACATGTGTTATTGTATTGCTTTCATTAATATTGAGTTTTATGATGCCACCTATTACTGCTCGGGCATCATCATTAGAAGCAGATGGAATATGGCAGAGCATGGACATGGATATCGCTGAGGAGACTTTGCAGGACATGTTTCCAGAGTATCATTTTGATGGAAAACAGGTGTTATCATTAATTCTGCAAGGGAAGATCTTAAAGGCATTTTCAGCGCTGTTTTCGGGGATCATAGAGTCTTTTAAGGCGCAGTTTGGGGAGATAAGAGACCTTTTTGTGATGATTCTCATTCTTGGAATTACGGCCGCACTGTTCTCCAATTTCGCAGATGTGTTTCAAAATCATCAGGTGTCGGACATAGCCTTCTATTTCATATATTTATTGTTGATTACTGTGTTGATTAAGGTATTTGGAAATGCGGCTTCGGTGGTAAGAGAAATGTTAAATCAGCTTATAACTTTTATGCAAGTGCTGATTCCTACTTATTTGTTGGCGGTAGGAAGCGCAGCAGGAGCGGCTTCGGCAGCGGCATATTATCAATTGTTCTTTATAGTAGTTTACATAATTCAACAATGCTATTTATCATTGCTGTTTCCGTTTATTAATTGCTTTATTGTACTTAGTATAATAAACGGTGTATGGATGGAAGAAAAGCTTAATATGCTGTTAGATCTTATACATAAGGTTATTGGTGGATGTATTAAAATAGCACTTGGTATTATAACTGGTTTCAGTGTGATTCAGTCTATGATTTCACCGATAATAGACGCTTTGGGTAACTCAGCATTAAAAAAGGCGGTTTCCGTAATTCCCGGAATCGGCAATCTGACAGAGGGTATGTTTGAAATGGTAATAGGTTCTGCAGTGCTTATAAAAAACAGCATTGGAATTTATATAACTATCGTTATGATATTTGCCTGTGCTCTGCCAATATTGAAGATTCTGCTTTTATCGGGGGTACTTAAACTGGGAGCAGCGCTTATCGGAATTGTATGCGATAAGAGAATGACTAATTGTGCAAACCGTGTTGGAGACGGAAGTTTAATGCTACTTAAACTTGCACTCTCATCTATTGCCCTTTTCATTATAAGTATTGCAATAGCGGCGTGCTCAACTAATCGGGGGATGTAATGAGTTCATTTGTGGAATCGATTTGTAAAATAGGAATTTTTATGATTGCGGCACAGGCGGTAATACACTTTGCACCGGCTGCAAAGTATGAGAAGTATATGAAACTTGTTGTTGGGATTATTGTATTATTGCAGTTTTTAGTGCCTATTAATAAAATAACAGATGGTATTGATGGAAGTTGGGAGGCAGAGGCGGATTGGAGCGGGCAGTTAGCCAATATGGAAAATGAATTGGAGAAAGGTTTGTCTATTGAAGGAGGGGAAGAAGGCAGTCAATTTAGCGAAAATTTTATTTCTGGGATGGAAATGGAAATTAAATCCAGATTAAACAGCACATTGGGTGATGAAAATTACTCCATTTTAAAGGTTAATGTAGTGATGGATTCTTCCGGTGGAGTAAATGGGCAATACGCTATGCAGTATGACAATATAAATAACAATAGTTATACAAACTATCAGTTAAATGCGATACAGGTTTATGTGATGGTGCATGATGATAAAAATGGCAGCATTAATTATGGCAGCTATGTGGATAAGAATACAGACAGTAACGACAGGGGGGATGGCACTGATAATAGCGGTGTTGTAAAAGTAGAAAAAGTACATATTAATAAGATTGGGGCGGATGAAGATGACGTAAATATGGATGATACAGGGCAGACAACTTCTAATGATAAGCAAGAAGACAATAAACAAAAAAGCGATAAACAAAAAGAGCACGTCAGATTGCGTGAAAAGTTCGCTGCTGTACTTGGGGTTGAGGAAAAATATATGGAGGTGAGTATATATGGATGGACTGAATAAACTGATAAATAAAATAACAGGTGGTAGGAAATTGCGGAAAGATCAGCTGCTCATCATGGTATTGGCAGGAATTCTATTATGTGTTATTGCAATTCCGGTTAAAGATAAGGATTCAAAATCTACAGCCTCCGATAAAAAGTCCAATATATCGGACAGTAATAATGATATAGTTGAACAAAGTAAGCCCACGCAAGGACAAATAGGCGTCACACCGCAGCCGGACGGAGATTATGACCTTTCTTATGTTAGTTACTGGGAAGAGAAGCTGGAGAAGGATTTAGCCTGCATTGACGGTGCAGGGCAAGTGGAAGTACTTATTACGTTAAAGGAGTCCGAGGAGCGGATTCTGGAAAAGGATGTACCTGTAGAAGTCAGCGAAACATCCGAAGAGGATGCCGAAGGCGGTAAGAGAATAATCAGGGAAGTGCATCAGGAAGATACTACGGTTTATACCGTAAATGAGGGCGGGCAGAATGTTCCGTATGTTAGTAAAATTATACAACCCGTTGTTGAAGGAGTTGTAGTAATTGCACAAGGCGGAGATTCTGCAGTGGTAAAAGAAAATATTATTGAGACAATACAGGTATTATTTGGTATTGATGCGAATAAGATAAGAGTAGTAAAAAGGAAATCCAATAAATAATTAAAGGGGAGAATGGCTTGAAAAATATGATTAAGAAGAATCAGGTAATGATAACGGCCTTAGCAATTATGATTGCAGTGGCAGGCTACCTGAATTTCGCAGGCACAAAGGTAACGGATGAGGAAATTCTGACAGTTAACGGAGTTATTGAGACAGATGATATGGGAAATCTGGCATTGTCGGATGG
>JAAUZJ010000034.1 GCA_014804695.1 Lachnospiraceae bacterium | reverse complement strand
TTCACAACAATAACATTGTAACCTTTTTGCTCAATAATTTCAACTAAATATTGAAAATTATTGTAATTATATGTCGTCTGTGATACAACGCATATATCTTTTTCCCCGTCATAACTGAAATTTTGGGCTTCCTCTACAGATTCTATGACAATTGCGGGCGTCCTGCACCATCCCTTGATCCCCTCTACCTCAGGATGTCCGGGGTTTCCGATTATAACAATCTGCTTACCTGCTTCGCTTTCTTTTCTTACAATTTCATGGATACGTTTGACAAAAGGACAAGTTGCGTCAACACACTTAAGCCCCTGCCTTTTTATTTTTTCACAAATATTTTCGGGCAATCCATGTGAACGGATCACCACACATCCTTCTTTAATATTCTCAAGCTCTTTCTCGGATTCTATGACACCGACTCCCTTTTTCTTTAAATCCGCCACAACCTCTTCGTTATGTATGATCGGCCCATAGGTATAAATTTTCTCTCCGCTTTCCGCCTGCTTATATACGGTATCCACCGCTCTTTTTACGCCGAAACAAAAACCGGCATTATCCGCCAAGATCACTTCCATATAGATTTCCCGCTTCTTAATATTTAATCGACATTTTTATAATAGTTTCGGCCACTTCATCAATTGTCATATATGACGAGTCTATCAAAACTGCGTCTTCGGCAGCAACTAACGGTGAAATATCCCTTGTCATGTCTTTATAGTCGCGTTCTTTAATATCCTTTTCAATGACATCAATGTCACATTTTTCACCTTTCTGCTCTAACTCTTTACATCTTCGCTCTGCCCTTACCCTGCTGTCCGCCGTAAGGAAAACCTTGACATCGGCATCGGGCAGTACGCAAGTGCCGATATCCCTTCCGTCCATTACAACATCCGTATCTTGCGCAAGTTTCTGCTGAAGTTCCACAAGTTTCTTCCTGACATCCGGATTGGCACTGGTAAGCGAGGCTGCCTTACTCACCTGCTCAGTCCTGATCATGCCGTTTACGTTTTCGCCATTCAGGTACACTACCTGCTCGTTATTTTCATACTTGATCGTGATGTACGCATCTGCACACTTAATGCTTACAGCCTGTTCATCCTTAAGATCAATTCCTTCACTCAATAAAAAGAGCGCCATCGCCCTGTACATTGCGCCTGTGTCCACATAAATAAAGCCAAGCTGCTTAGAAATATTTTTGGCGATTGTACTCTTTCCGGCTCCTGCGGGGCCATCAATAGCTATTTTGTATCCCATACTAACAATCATACCTTTCTCTTAACTTCTTATAATGAACTTCCGGCAAGATACCCCGTAGACCATGCAATCTGTAAGTTGAATCCTCCGGTAAGTGCATCCAAATCCAACATTTCTCCCGCCATATATAACCCTTTTACAAGTTTAGACTCCATAGTGGAAGGATTTATTTCTTTCACACTGACTCCGCCTTGTGTGATGATCGCTTCTTCAAAGCCTCTCACTGCACTCACATGAATTGTGAGATGTTTTATTTGGCGAACAAATGTCTGCCTTTCTTCTCTGGTAATCTCATTCACCTTTTTATCCGGTGAAATTCCTGAAAGCTGTATCATTACAGGGACAAGTTTGGCCGGAAACAGCCCGTTTACAGAATTTTTGAACTGTCTGTTCTGATTTTCTTCAAAATCCCTAAGTACACGTTTATCCAACTGCTCCTCCAAAAGCGCAGGTTTTAAATCAAGTTCTAATGTCACTTCATCCTTATGCTTACACTTACCGTAAAAACTGCTTGCACTAAGCACTAACGGCCCACTGACTCCAAAATGGGTAAAAAGCATCTCGCCAAAGCCCTGATATACTTTCTTACCTGCATCGTACATCGTAAGGTTTACATTCTTAAGCGAAAGTCCCTGTAACATCCTGCACCAATCCTCCGCTGTCTCAAAAGGAACAAGCGAAGGAACGCAGGATTTTATTTTATGTCCCGATTCTTTCGCCATGCGGTGTCCGTCACCGGTTGAGCCTGTTAAGGGATAGGATAAACCGCCTGTAGCAAGAATTACCCCATCAGCATACTCACTACGCCCCTCCTTTGTATATACTCCACACACTCTGTCTTCCTCAAACAACAGCTTTGTAACCTTGGTGTTTAACCGTACTTCCACATTTTCTTTTTTCAAAATCCGCTGCAATGCGGCTATTATATCCGAAGATTTATCCGAAGCCGGAAACACCCTCTCTCCTCTTTCGATTTTGAGAGGACACCCTGCCTCTTCTATAAGCTGCATTACCTGCCTGTTGTCAAAAGCATAGAATGCGCTGTATAAAAATTTCGGATTTGATACTACGTTTTCAAACAATTTATCTACATCACAGGCATTTGTCAGGTTACACCTGCCCTTGCCTGTAATAAAAAGCTTCTTGCCTAATTTTTCGTTCTTTTCAATTAAAAGCACCTGATGGCGCTGTCTGGCCGCGCTTATGGCAGCCATCATTCCGGCGGCTCCTGCGCCGACTATAATTACTTTACTCATGCTTCATCTTTTCTAAGCGGATAATTCAGCATCGGTTCTTCGTCAATGAAATTAATCTCATCATTTAGATAAACCTGATAATTATTCCATGCATATTCCAAATCTTTAAGGTTTTGTTTAACATCCTCAGGGCGCTTTAAGCACATCGCTACCACCAGCGCATTTATAAGGCTTAGCGGCGCCACAAGTGAATCAACTATAGACACCATATCACTTCTTGCCAAAAGATTGCACGACGAATAAAGATTCATCGGAGAATGTACGGAATCCGTAATTGCAATCACCTTGGCGTTCCTGTCATTGGCAAACTCCATCGCCTTTAGCGTACGCATGGAATACCTTGGAAAACTTATACCTATCAAGGCATCATTTTCATCTATACGTATCATCTGCTCAAAAGTTTCTGATACACTGGTTGTTCTAAGCAGTACAACATTTCCACGCATCATATTCAGATAAAAATGCAAAAAGTCCGCTAACGGTGCGCAGGCTCTGATTCCCATTATGTATACATTCTTAGCTTCAAGTATAATATCTACCGCTGTTTCAAACGCCACTGAATCAAGATTCTCAATTGTATCTTCGATTTTCTCTATATCCGCATTTAACACTGAGGTTAAAATCTCCGACTGACTGCTGCGTCCATATTTAACGCCTATGCGCTGTACTGAGTTAATCTTGTTCTGAACCCATTCCTCTAAATCCCTCTGAAATTCCGGATACCCGTTATAACCTATAAAAGATGCAAAACGCACTACCGTAGATTCACTAACTCCGACCGTTTCTCCCAATTTGGCGGCAGTCATAAATACAGCCTGATCATAATGGTCATATATAAACGCCGCTATCGCCCGCTGCCCCTTGCTCATTTTCCCATAATGGTTATTGATTCTGGTGATTATATCATAACGATTTTCCATTGGAGCTGCCAATCCTTCCCATACATATTAATAACCATGCATTTCTCTCAACCTGCGATGTTTGGGCAAAAGCACAAACTCGCGGGTGAAAAATTTATTTTTCACCCTAGGCTCTTCAGAAAAGCTTGATATGATTCTTCCAAAAGCGCTATGGTTTCATTCTCTTTTAAGTCATAATCCCCGGTCAAAGACATACACGCTGCCCCATGAATTAATATCCACATTTTCATAAACAGATCCCCCGGGCTGCCACAGCCGTTTGCTGCCGCGCGGTTTATCTCTTTTACAACAGCCCCGTTTGTACCGTTTAAAAGATCGTACAGACTCTTTCCATGTCTGTTCTCATCTATAAACAAAAGTTTAAACAGCTTAGGGTTGTCCTGCGCAAAACGAATATAACTAAGCCCCAGATTCACAAAAGGAGTATCGTTTTTGCGTGGGAAATTTTCATAGTATGCCCCAAAATACGCTACAACCTGCTCAAACAGGTCTTTTCCCAATTCTTCCATATTTTTGTATATTCTGAAAATAGGCTGCGTTGAACATCCGGCTTTAGCCGCAAGCGTCCTTGCCGTCACATGTTCGAACCCCTCCTCGCTCGCCATCTCGAAAGCTGCATTCAGAATATCCATTTTGGTAATAGTTTCTTTTCTTGCCATATCGCCCTTCCTCACTTATGTATATTGACCACGTTTTTATAACATATGTTATTATAATATATCCTTGAAGTTACGTCAACTATATATGATAAAAATTTTGAGTTGAATTTTTTGGAAATGAGTACGGAGGGGGAAGGTAATAAAATAAGTCGGGCGGGGACCGCTGTACGGGAATAAGAGTTTCTAGACATTCCCTGCGAAGGATATATAAGACGGGCGCGAACGGCACGTTGTGCCTTTTCGGAACAAAAACCGTTCCGAAATCGCTTGGTTTTAAAGGGAATGTAAGAAACTCTAATTCCCTGCCACAGACCCCCGCCCGACTTATTTTATTACCTTCCCCCTCCTCACATTATGTCACCATGGGCAATCAAGCTCAAAATTTTAGGGGATGGGGGTGCATATGCCAGTGGTGACAGGGGCGCACGGATAGTAAGCTGGCGGAGAACCTTTGGAAGGGAATTAGAACTGCTCGACATTCCCTTCCACAACTTAGCAATTTCGGAACGTTTTTTTGTTCCGAAAAGGCACAACGTGCCGTTTGCGACCGTCTTAAATAAACATACCGGGAATGTCATAGCAGTTCTTATTCCCGTACAGCGGTTCTCCGCCAGCTTACTATTCGTGCGCCCCTGTCACCGCTGGCATATGCACCCCCATCCTCCTATATTCCCAAACTCGATTTCCAATGGTGCAAGAAACCTCTTATCTGGCAAAATACTTATCTATACCATTCGCGATTCCATATACAATTTTCCACTGGTAATCTTCCGAAGCCATCAAAAGATCTTCTTCGGGGTTTGTCATATATCCCATTTCAACTATGCTGACCGGAACTTGGCACCAATTTATTCCGCTCATTGTATCAGTTTCCCATACGTATTGTTTCTTACAGCCGGTTGATGCGACCAGTTCGTCCAAAATATCCGTTGACAAAGCCTTGCTGCTTGAATATAAAGATGCATTATATGGGTTTGACTGAGTCTGGCAAATAGTCATTGCCCCATTAACGGAAGTATTTTCCGAGCCATTGGCATGGATTCTTACAAAAGCATCTGCATTTTCATTATTTGCTATGGCGGCTCGTTCGGAATTACTAATGTTAACATCATTGACCGCGCGAGTCATTTTTACTGAATATCCTCTTTTCAGTAATTCTTCTTCCAGCTTCAATGAAACCATTAATGTCAATTCATATTCGCTTAAACCGCTGGTCTTTCCTGAAGTTCCACCGGATACCTTGGCTTTGGTTTCGGATGCTCCCGGTCCTATAGGCTCCTGTTCTGAATTTCCTCTGCTCTGATGACCGGCATCAATAACCACCAGATATCCATTTTCATTGTCAGTTGTGATAGCGCCTTCAGCTGCTTCAATTTCGCTGGTATTTTTAATGTCTTGAAGTTCTTCATTCTCTTTATCATCTTTCATTATCTGGTCATCATCTGAATCAGCCACCTGGCTTGTGTCTGAATCAAGTTGGACATCACTTTCTGAATCTGCTTGTGTATCGATTTCTGAATCCGGTTGTACATTGTTTTCTGAATCAAATTGGTCATCACTTTCATTATCCAGCTGAGTGTCAGTCCCGCTTCCCATTTGAGTATCATCAGCTTCCTGATTGCTTGTCTCAACGGTATCGTCGACTAAATCTTTATTTATTTCGGATGTGGTGCCACATGCACTAATGAAAAACGCTAATAAACCAACTCCTATAATATACTTCAATCGGCAAATCATATATATACTTTTTCCTCCTCATATTCAACTGCTTCATCCGGTTTTTATGGCAACAAGAGCCAATAAACACCATAACTTCAGCATCCATTGACTCTTGTACATTCTTCAAAATGTTCAATATGCAATTACTATTTTAGTTTACATAATGCTAATTAACATGTTTATTAATTAACAATATAAGCAACGACTGCTACACTCTGCGAACCATACTTATATTATTTAAACCGGATAAGCGCCATACTTAGTATCAGCCTGTGTCACATCCACTTTATCCTGCTGTGCCTGACGATACTTGAAGAAGTCTGTTGCTACCTGAGGGAAAAGTGCATAGGACAATACGTCCTCATCCTGCTGCTTCCACTCTTTCATCTCGCTCTCAAGTTTATCCATTTCGTTCTCAATAAGGTCTGCAGGACGACAGGTAATTCTCTTCTCGCCCGGAATAACTTTATCGATGATTTCCTGACTCATAGGTTTTACAGTCTGTCCGTACTCACCACGAAGAACTGCCTTAGTCTCTTTGGTTGCCATCTTGTATCTCTCACCCATAAGTACGTTGAATACAGCCTGTGTACCTACGATCTGTGATGAAGGTGTAACAAGCGGCGGCTCGCCAAGGTCTTTTCTAACCTGAGGAATCTCTTTTAATACATCATAATACTTATCTTCTGCATTCTGCTCTTTCAGCTGGCTAACCATGTTAGAAAGCATACCGCCCGGTACCTGGTATAACAGGGTCTTAATATCAACGCCCATAACCTTAGGATTGAGCAGACCGTTTGCAAGACATTCATCTCTGTAAGGTCTGAAGTAATCTGCGATTTCTGCAAGAAGGTTCTGGTCATATCCTGTATCGTATGGTGTACCTTTGAAGGTCTCTACCATAACCTCTGTTGCCGGCTGTGACGTACCCATAGCAAAAGGTGAAATTGCACAGTCAATAACATCTACGCCAGCCTCAACAGCTTTAAGATAAGTCATGCCTGCAACACCTGATGTATAGTGTGTATGAAGCTGAATAGGCAGCTTAGTTGCCGATTTCATTGCAGCTATCATTTCAGATGCCTTATAAGGAACAAGCAGACCCGCCATATCTTTTATACAGATAGAGTCAGCGCCCATTTCCTCAATCTTCTTAGCCATGTCTACCCAGTATTCCATAGTATAGGCATCACCAAGAGTATATGAAAGCGCTATCTGTGCATGGCCTCTTCCTTCTCTTGTTTTTATCTTATTGGTTGCATTTACTGCTTCCTGCAAGTTTCTAAGGTCGTTTAAACAGTCAAATATACGAATTATATCAATACCGTTTGCAATTGACTTTTCTACAAAGCTGTCTACAACGTCATCAGCATAAGGTCTGTATCCTAAGATATTCTGACCTCTGAAAAGCATCTGAAGCTTTGTATTTTTAAATCCGTCTCTTAATTTTCTAAGTCTATCCCAAGGATCTTCTTTAAGGAAACGAAGGGATGCGTCAAAAGTTGCACCGCCCCAGCACTCTACGGAATGATAGCCGACTTTATCCATAGTTTCAACGATCGGAAGCATCAATTCGGTAGGCATTCTGGTTGCAATCAATGACTGATGTGCATCACGCAGAATCGTTTCCGTTATTTTAATTGGTTTCTTTGTATTTTCTGCCATTTTTATTCCTCCTATATAATTTTTCTACCTAAAAGACTCCAAATACCGCCATGAATGTTCCGGCAGCTACAGCCGTACCGATAACACCTGCTACGTTAGGTCCCATAGCATGCATCAGCAGGAAGTTTGTAGGGTCTGCTTCTGCGCCGACCTTCTGTGAAACCCTTGCTGCCATTGGAACGGCAGATACACCTGCGGAGCCGATAAGCGGATTGACTGCTCCCTTGGTGGCAATACACATCAATTTACCGAACAGTACACCTGCTGCGGTACCGAATGCAAATGCAATCAGACCAAGTGCAACGATTTTCAGTGTACTTACATTTAAAAATGCCTCTGCGCTCGTTGTTGCACCTACGGAAGTACCAAGAATAATAACTACAATATACATAAGTGCATTGGAAGCAGTTTCCTGCAACTGTCTTACAACGCCTGACTCCCTGAATAGGTTACCTAACATCAGCATACCGATCAAAGGAGCTGTTGTAGGAAGTATCAGTGATACAACAACTGTAACAACGATAGGGAATAAAATCTTCTCCAGTTTGGTAACCGGACGAAGCTGCGCCATCTTAATCTGTCTTTCCTTCTCTGTTGTGAGAAGCTTCATAATAGGTGGCTGTATGATCGGTACCAGTGACATATAGGAATATGCCGCTACCGCAATAGGTCCGAGCAGTGTAGTCTGCTGCAATTTACCTGCAAGGAAAATTGATGTAGGACCATCCGCACCACCGATAATGGAAATTGCTGCAGCTGCCTTATCGTTAAAGCCCATTGCAATGGCTCCGAAATAAGCTGCAAATATACCAAACTGAGCTGCTGCGCCAAGCAGGAAACTCTTAGGATTGGCAATCAAAGGACCAAAGTCCGTCATTGCACCAACGCCCATGAAAATAAGCGATGGTAAGATTGCCCATTCATCCAGTTTGTAGAAATAATACAGTAAACCGCCGCCCATGCCGCCTTCGCCGTATTCTGCCATAATATCAGGATAGATATTAACAAGCAGCATACCAAATGCGATCGGAACGAGAAGAAGCGGTTCAAACTCATGTCTGATAGCCAGATATAGGAATACTAAAGCTACCGCAATCATGACATAATTTTTCCAGTCTAAGTTGAAAAATGCTGTCTGCTGCATCAGATTGGATAGCGTATTTGCTATGTAATCCATGTTTTTACCTCCTGTTGTAATTATACAAAATTAGTTCATGGTGGCAAGTAATGCTCCTGCTTCGACAGGATCACCTACGGCTACATTTATACTTGCTACGGTGCCATCCTGCGGAGCAACAACGGGGATTTCCATTTTCATAGCCTCCAGAATTACAACAGCATCGCCCTTCTTAACTGCCTGTCCTTGATTTGCTTCGATTTTAAATACCTTGCCAGCTGCGCCGGATGCTGCCGGAGCTGCTGCCTTAGGCGCTGCTTTTGGTGCAGCCTTAGGTGCTGCCGGAGCTGCTACTGCCGGTGCACCGCTTGTTGCACCTTCTTCTACTACTACGTCATATACGCTTCCGTTTACGGTAATTGTATAATTTTTCATTTCATATCCTCCATTCTTTCTGAGCCTGTAAATCTGCACAGGCTTTCTATTTACACTTAAAATATCTGTAATTTCAGTCTGACACCATTACTTTATCTACGTGCCTTTCTTATTGACCTTACGACAAATCCATCGGTAGATCCTGAACCTTCATATGCAGCAATTGCCGCAGAAATAACGGCTACCAGCTCTAAATCATCGGAAAGCTCTTCTTCCACAACAGCCTGAGTAGCCACGTTTTCAGCCTTTTTCTCCTGAGGCGCTGCAGATTTCTTGCTAGAATTCTGAGCCTTAGAAATCAGGCTGAATGCAGATATGATCAGACTGATCAGGATCAAAATGACAAATACGGTTCCCATACCAAGTAAGGTATTTAACGCCGCTTTTTCCATTTTCTCTCCCAGTGAATAATCAACATTTACTGCAATACTTTCAAATTCCGCTGTTTCTCTGTTCATAACCATTTCTACAACAGCGTTATGACTGGTTCCGTTCAGATTGATTCTGACAATAACCTCTTCATCATCAATTTCTACGGTACCACCCGATGTATCAACATAATCACCTATATCGTCCATTGCATTTCTGAAGCTTACAAGTCCGTTGTATATAACTTCATTAGACGCGTACTGTTCTTCCATACCCGATTCTATGATCTGATTCATGTAATCAACGTCCGACTCTCTGGCAGTGATAAGCAGCTGCTGATCTTCTGCAGTCATCTCATCTTTTTCCTCAGAAGCGCCGCAGGCAGACAGTGCAATCATACAGGTGACCATACCTAATATTGCTAACAGTTTTTTCATATTAAGTATCATCCTTTCTAAAAATGCTAAATTCACAGCATTTTTTATATTGTACCATGTTTCTTCTCCGGACGGCCTTCACATTTCGCGGAGAGCATCTCAAAAGCACCGATAACATACTTTCTTGTATCAACCGGCTCTACAATCTGGTCTACATATCCCCTCTTAGCAGCGCTGGTTACATTGTTCTGCAATGCTGCATACTCTTTTGCACAGGCGTCAATTGCATCAGCGCCTTTTCCATCACAGATTATCTTAGCTGCAAGAGATGCATCCATAGCCCCGATTTCAGCATCAGGCCATGCCATTGTTATGTCTGCGCCAATAGCCTTGGAATTCATAGCTACATAAGCGCTTCCGTATGCCTTACCTATTACTACATTTACCTTAGGCACAGTTGCATTTGCAAATGCATATGTAAGTTTTGCAACTGCATCCGCCATTTTCTTTTCATTGCACTTGTCAGCCAAAAAGCCTTTTACATTAGTTAAGGACAGAACCGGAATCTCAAATGCATCACAGAAGTTAACAAAGTCAGCCGCCTTCTTAGCGCCTTTTGCAGAAAGCACCGCGTCAAACTTCTCTTCTACTTCTCCCTTGTCATTATATACTTCCGTACGGTTTGCAACAGCTCCAATAGTTGCACCGTTCAATTTTAAAAATCCCGCTACCATATCTTTTGCATAGTTCTGCTTTACTTCAACAAAAATTCCGTTATCTGCAAGCTGTGATAATGCGATTGAAGTATCGCCTACGCAATTTACAATTTCCGGGCAGCCTCTGTTCAGATCGTCCGTACAATCTGATACGGCGATCTCTGCATTGTTAGAAGGAAGCATTGATACTAACTCCCTTATCTGCGCAAGAATAGAAGCCTCATCCGCTACAACATCCACAATACCTACCTCTTCGCTCTGGAACTTCGCAGAGCTTGTATCACATTTTGCAACGGTATTGCCGTCAAGCGCATTAGGTGAATTTACAAATAATTTCGCCTTATCCGCCTCCATGAAAGTAAAATCCGTAAGTCCCGGAACAACGGCAAGTCCACCGCCGCAGGTTCCAAAAACAGCTGTGATCTGAGGAATCACACCGGAAGCTAATGTCTGTTTCAAGTAAATCTCGCCAAAGCCATTCAGGGCATCCGTAGCTTCCTGCAATCTAAGACCGGCAGAATCAAGCAGCCCTATAACAGGTGCTCCTGTCTTCATAGCCAAATCATAGAGGTTTGCAATTTTTTTGGCATGCATCTCGCCAACCGTTCCATTCAGTACGGAAGCATCCTGACTGTATACATACACAAGATTGCCATCAATCACTCCATATCCGGTAATAACACCGTCTGAAGGAGTTTCTGTCTGTTTCAGATTGAAGTCAGTAGCTCTTGCCGTAACAAGCGCGCCGATTTCAACGAAACTGTTTTCATCGAGCAAAGCATTAATTCTTTGTCCCGCCTGAGAAATAGTACTCATTTTTCAGCCCTCCATTTATCTTATATAAATAATACTAACATATTATTTCGCAGTCCGGATATATTTCAGACTGCATTGTATCATTACAACATTACAAGTGTAACATATATTACCAAAATCGACTAGATTAAATTTAAAAAAATTATTAAGAATATTAAGAAAAAATTTTAAAATTTTCGGAATTTTTAATTTGCTTCTCAATTCGGAATATAAAGTTTTAATATATACTGCAAAAACCACTTGTAGTTAGTCTTCTCTACCTCGCCTTTGGTAACGACTGCATACTCCTTTATAAGCTCACCGTTTAAATAATATGACACCTGCCCTACTTTTTCTCCCTTCTTAACCGGAGCCTCAAGCTGCCTTTCCACACTGGTCTTAACCTCCACTTTATCCTCTGCGCAAAGAAGATAGGCCAGACTGTTATCTTCGGGCTTCTCAAATCCTGCCTCAACATATGCACTGTCATACGGCGTAGCCTCCGCCCCTGCTATTCCGTTTAAGACCGGTATATCATTAAAATATTTCTCCTCATAAATATCCCTGTATGAATAATTTTGCATACCGTACTCCGCCAGTTTCCTCATATCACTCCATTTATATGTCTTATTATTCGGCCAGCCGCAGGCAAGGAGCGCAACCGTAAAAGTCCGCCCTTCACTTTCAATAGCACCCACATAACAATAGCCTGCCTTATTTGTAAAGCCGGTTTTTCCTGAAATAGCTTCATTCATCATACTTAAAAAGCTGTTGTGATTATTGCAGTGAAAATTCCGTTGACCACTCAAGTCAGTAAAACTGTATTCCCTGGTCTGGGTAATCTCAAGAAAACGGTCTTTTTGTGCAGACTCCTTAACGCAGTATGCCATTATCCTGGCCAGATCGGCCGCTGTTGTGGAATGAATCTTACCGGTATCATTAACCTCTGCATCCAAACCGTTTGGAGTAATAAAATATGTATTATAGCAGCCTATATCTCTCGCCTTCTGATTCATCATGACCGCAAACTTCTCCACACTCCCGGCAACCGCTTCTGCAACTGCGACTGCAGAATCGTTGTGCGACTCAAGCATAAGGGAATAAAGTAAATCTCCTAAGCGGTACTTTTCGCCCTGCTTCATATAGAGTTTGACCTTGGGCATACTTGCGGCATAAGCTGAAACCTCCACAGTGTCATCAAGATTTCCATATTCTAATGCAAGAATACAGGTCATAATCTTGGTTGTGCTTGCCATCGGAAGCTCCTCGTCTTCGTTTTTTCCATATAAAACACGGCCTGAATCGGCATCCATCAGGACTGCGGCCTGGGCGTAGAGTTGTAAGGACGAAGGTGTTTTTGCAGTATCTATATTATTTTCGCCTTGAGCATAAAGCGGGGTATTTAAGTCTGCTTCTATTGCCGTGTCTGATGACGGGGCAGCATTGACTGAATCAGTCACGGACAGAACTAAGAGCGATAGCATGAGGAGAAGGATTATTTTTTGATTTAAAGCATTGTGGATATTTTTTGAATATTTTTGAAAAGAAAAAGCGCGCATATTTATTAACCTGGAATATTTCATCGTTAATATATATGCGCCCGGATGTGAGGTAATACTATGAATTCTTGGTTCTTATCTGGTTGCTGCCATTGTATCACTATATATTTCTTTTCACATTCAAAACCTTCATTAATGCTTCCTGTAACACTCTTGACACATTGATTCCGGCGTGCTCAGCCTCATAGTTGAGCCAACTTGGCAATGCGACATTCCTCCTAACGGTTTTCGTATCAATTTTTCTTCTGTATTCTGAAAAATCGACATCCACATATGTCAGGATACCCTTTGAAAAATCAATATCCTCAGTATCTTTTTGTACTTTTTCTATAGCAGATGCCTGTTCTGATGGAGACGGCAGTTCTTGCTTATTATCTTCCATCGAAATACCTGCCAGTCCGATAGCATCTCTTGCCATTTCAATAGCATCTGCAAAACTATTTCCTTCCGTATATATCTCCATATCCGGTACGCAAACCAAAAATGGATGTTCAGAGCCATCTGCCGTATTTACAATAAAAGTCGGATATACTTGTTTCATATATTTCGCTCCCTCAATATTTTATAACAATTTCCATTTTCTAAGTATCATTCTTGCCAAACTTTCATTTATCTCTTTGTGTCGCGGCACCTTCTCTATATCACTGCCACGTCTGTATATATCATGGTTACCACCATGACGTTCAAAAGTAAAACCAACATCCTCAAGTTTCTTTATTAAATCACGTTGTTTCATTAGTTAGTGTTTCTCCCTACAGTAATATTATACACACTAATTGCGCAATATTCAATATGATTATATGTGCTAATACAAATAAGTTACAAATATCCAACCATATAATTTAATATAAAAATGTTATGTGAAATATGGCTGATAACGCCGGAATCGGATATGTCCGATGTATAGTTCCAAAAGAATGGAACTGAAAATTTCACTGGGCAATGAGTTATTTCCGTTTGAGTTTATTATAGAAAATCGGGAAACCTGCAATCCAGCTCTCTGCTGACTCTCTAATACTGTACCCGCGGACTTTCCCGATTTTTTACAACATCTTCTATATATCCAACTGCATCTCAATCTCCGACTCCGCCTGCATTTTAAACTCCTCAATCTGAACCGGATTAAGTTCCGGAAGGTCTTCCAATGATTTTACTCCGAAACTTCTCAAAAACTGTTCTGTCGTACCAAATAAAAGCGGACGGCCCGGCGCATCTAACCTGCCTACTTCCGTAATCAGATCAAATTCAAGCAGACGGTTGACTGCATGGTCGCAGCTCACCCCGCGCACTTTTTCAATTTCAAGCCTTGTAACAGGCTGCTTATAGGCAATGATTGAGAGCGTTTCAAGCAGTGTCTCTGTCAGAACAAATTTCTTAGGAGTCTTGGCAATTTTAATCAGATACTCATAATAATCGCCCTTTGTACAAAGCTGTACCGCATTGTCCAATGTAGTCAATTCTATTCCTCTGTCACTATTTTGATATTCCTGCGCCATTTCTTCAAGAATTTCCTTAGTAGTTTTATTATCTTCCTCTATGACGCTGGCAAGCCTGTCAATCTCCACCGACTCTCCCATTGTAAAAAGTATTGCCTCCAATATGGCTTTCGCTTTTTGTTTTTCCATATTAATCTCCCCTAAACCGCTTCTTTGGACGTTATCACTATGTCCGAAAAGATATCCTGCTGCTCAATCCCGATCTTTCCTATTTTCATCAGCTCTAAAATAACCAGAAACGTAACAATGATCTCCATCTTACTATTCTGCTTCTCCAAGAGCTTACGGAAACTAAAGCTTCGGTGGCATCTGATATAATCCTCTATGTAAACGGTTTTTCGTTCCATATCAACTTCGTCTTTTTCAATTTTACCAAATGTACTTCTGACAGGATCAATCTTATCTTCCTGCCTTTTCATAACGGATTTAAAGATTTCCTGCAGTTTGGCAAGTGTCATATCGCCAATCAATTCCTCATAATTAACAGGTTCCACATAATCATTGACTTCTTTTGGCAGTGTAGGCTTTTTATAAAAACATCTCTCTGCCTCTACCATTCTGTCCTTAAGCTCATATGACATATATTTACACATCTTGTATTCCAACAGCTTTTCCACAAGCTCGGCTCTTGGATCCTCTTCCTCGCCCTCTTCGTTAACTTCCTTGGGTAAAAGCATACGGCATTTGATGTCAATAAGCGTCGCAGCCATTACAAGGAACTCGCTCATTACATTCATATCTTCGGTTTCCATCTGCTTGATGTAATCCAGATACTGCTCCGTAATTTCTACAATCGGAATATCATAAATATCTACTTTATTTTTATCAATTAAATGCAATAACAAATCCAGAGGTCCCTCAAAGACCTCCAGCTTTACAGGAATAGCCATAGCTTGTCCACCTTCTGCTTCTTTCTCTACTATAACTTTGGTTTCAGCCGTACAAACACCAATTCACCCGGATTAAAAATCCTGATCGGAAGTGTATGCGTTCCAAGACCTCTGCTGAGGATCATTACGGAATCATTATACTCAAATCTGCCCCCGTCATAATGCGGAAACAATGTCAGCTTCGGAGATACCACGCCGCCTAAAACGGGCAGTTTCATCAATCCTCCATGCACATGCCCTGAAAGTACCAAATCCGCCCCCCAATTCGCATAGTCCGCAAAGTAATCCGGATTATGGGCGATCAAAATCTGAAAGCTGTCTGTATCAGCCTTACCCACAAGATCATTTAAATAATTTTCCGGCATCTCCTTATTGCGAAACTTGGCAAAGTAACGTCTGTCAAGCTGCAAGCCGCATACATTGATATTAGAAGACGGCAGTCTTGTACTTTCATTAATTAAAGGTTCTATTCCGGCTTCACGCAGCGTATTCATATATTTTTCATATATATTCCCAAATTTATCAGGAGAGGTCCCCACGTGGTGTTCGTGATTTCCTATCCCGTAATAGACGGGATATTTTCGTGCAAGGTTTACCATAAGAGCTTCCGCAATCTTGTACTTTTCACCCCGCTGCGCCGTAAACATATCACCGGCCGTAATAACCGCATCGGGTGAAAGCTCGTCTATTGCCTTAAGCAGCCTGTCATTCTGATCACCAAAGGATTTATTGTGCAAATCCGACAAAAGCGCAAAGGAATACTCCCTGCTTATCTTCTTTGACTCTATTTCATAAGAAACCACTACGAAACGATTACAGTCAATATACATAACCAGTAGGAAAAAACAGATCAGTATTCCGATAATAATTATTATAACTTGGAGCATTTTTCTTCTCCGCACTGTATTTATAACATTTATTTTAAGTCAATATCAGTTTGCGATGCTATAAAGTATATCATAGATCATATGGATATCGCAACGGAAAATTGATATACGGGCGATATATGGGCGATCAATTCAAAGCGGCAAAGCCGTAACGCCTTGCCGCCGTCAATATTCTTATCATCTATCTGCCTATGAGACCAGGTATCTCTCCCATACCCTTTTCAAATAATCTTTGTATCCTGCCTTCTCAACATCCTTGGCCGCGATAATTGACACGCTTCCGATCCGGTTTCCGTTTAACTTATAAACGGCCTCACCCACCGCATAGCCTTCCGAAACCGGCGCTTCTATTATATCCGGAAGCCTGATTTCTTTCTCAATATCGTTTAAATTATTTCCGGCAGTATCTAAGAAGTTAAATTCGCCTGCATATGCAAGGTTAACCTCATCTTCCACTCCGCCATGTACCTTCTGTGCGGGAAGGGCATCCTTATTTTCATCGGTGTACATCTTGCTGACGCTATATCCGTAATTTAGGAGCGAAATTGCGTCTGAAAACCTTGAATTGTTATCGGGTGCCGCCATGATCACCGCAATCAGCTCCATTCCGTCTTTATTCGCCGTTGCCGACAGGCAATACAGCGCCTTGGATGTAGAGCCTGTTTTCAGTCCGGTTGCCCACTCGTAACGCTTTAAGAGCTTATTGGTACTTGATAGGGTAAAAACAGATGTTCCCTGTGCCGTACGATGCTCCATATCTTCCATCCATATCTGAGTATACTTAAAAACTTCCGGATACTTCGTGATCAGTTCCCTTGACATGATCGCTACATCTTTGGCCGAAGTATAATGGTTATCCGAATCGGTAAGTCCACAGCAGTCTTCAAAGTGAGTATTTTGAAGTCCAAGACTATCCGCCTTTTCGTTCATCAGCTTTACAAACTCCCCTTCACTGCCTGCTATGTATTCCGCAACCGCCACGCTGGCGTCATTCCCCGATGCTACCGCGATGCATTTTATCATGGTCTCTAAAGTCTGTGTCTCTCCTTCTTCCAGAAAAACCTGCGAACCGCCCATTGATTTAGCGTAGGCGCTGGTTGTAACCGTATCTTGTAAACTGATTCTTCCATTCTTCAGATGCTCAAAAACAATAAGCAACGTCATAATTTTTGTAATGCTTGCCGGACTCCTTTTAGTATTCGCATCCTGCTCACATATAACCTGACCGGTGGAAGCCTCCATAACGATATACGAAGGTGCGGAAACCTCCGGCGCTGCATAAACCTGCATCGGCACCATATATGTAAATATATTTACACATAAACAGAGCAGCATAAAAAGGCAAAAAGCCCGCTTCTTTTCTTTTTTCAATACTCATCTCTCCCGTAAGTTCATATATAACATAAATATTATAAAATGACGCAAGTTATGTTATTTTGAGAGTTTTTTTTGATCATCTGCAAAAAATTTTCATCCTCTGTTTTTACTCAATAAACGTACAAAATCCCTGATATGAATCAGGGATTTGCTTTTAATTAGTTGTATTTACGCTTTCTTGCTGCTTCAGATTTTTTCTTACGTCTTACGCTTGGTTTCTCGTAATGCTCTCTCTTACGAATTTCCTGCTGGATACCGGCTTTCGCACAGCTTCTCTTAAAACGACGTAACGCACTATCCAAAGTCTCGTTTTCTTTTACGATTACGTTTGACATTCCGCACCTGACCTCCCTTCAGTCCCTAACAAGTAACTCGACTGATTGGGTTATTTATGCACATAAGTACATAGTGTGTCAACACACAACATAAATTATACCACATTTTGGATATGAGTCAACTACTATTTTTTATCTCTTTTTCATGATACACTGAAAAGAAGTTGAGTATGTGCCGAAAAGGGATTGTGGAGAAGGCACGAGTTTGGATGAAATGAACAAAAAACGGGGTTCCGGTTGCAGGAGCAAAGTCACCCCTTTTTTTTGTTCATTTCATCCAAACTCTGGATACTTGTCAAAAACATGTTCGGCACGAAGGAGGGGCTATGAAAACAGTCGGTATTATTGCAGAATATAATCCGTTTCATAATGGGCATATGTATCAGATCGAGCAAGCCAAAAAAATAACTGGCGCAGACTACTGCGTTATTGTAATGAGCGGAAACTTTGTGCAGCGAGGTACGCCGGCTATCATGGATAAATCTCTACGCACTAAAGCTGCTCTTATGGGCGGCGCTGATCTGGTAATAGAAATTCCGGTTCATTACGCTGTGGCAAGTGCGGAATATTTTGCAGGCGGCGCGGTCGCAATTTTGGACAAACTTGGGATTATTGACAGTCTGTGTTTTGGCAGCGAATGTGGCGATATAGAAATCTTATCGGACATATCCGATGTGCTTGTATCGGAAAGTGAAGCGTTTAAGACAGTCTTGAAACAATCCGTAAAAAAAGGTGATTCCTATCCCAAGGCAAGAAACTACGCCATATCTGCTGCCGCGCCACATTTAAACGGTCACATGGAAATTTTAAATCACCCTAATAACATACTTGGCTTAGAATACCTTAAAGCGCTGAAAAAACGTAACAGCAATATAACGCCATACACAATTGCCCGCCTTGGTTCCGGTTATCATGATACGGACTTAAATACTTCCTATGGCTCTGCTCAGGCAATTCGTGAGTCCATTACACAAACTCATGATATCCAATTTATAAAAGACCAGATTCCTAACTGTACCTATGAATTAATGGAGCAGGCTTATTCAAAAACCTTCCCCATTTTACCGGAAGATATTTCCCCGCTTCTTCATTACAAACTATTAATGGAGCATGATGCGGGATTCGAAAAATATTTCGATATTGACAGCGGTTTTTCAGATAAACTGCGCAAATACATTCCTGATATGGCTGTTCACGCTGATATTTGTGATACATTAAAAAGCAAAAATATGACCTATACCAGAGTCGTACGTAACCTTTTGCATATATTGTTAAATATTTATCAATCAGATGTGGATACCTACCGCTCCGAAGATTTTGTTTACTATGCAAGGATACTTGGTTTTAGAAAATCAGCTTCGCCGCTTTTATCCGCAATAAAATCAGCGTCCTCCATACCTCTTATCTCAAAACTTGCTGACGCAGAGACTTATATTGAATCACCAAACGGCATTAATATGTTAAAATCCGACATTCAAGCAAGTCATTTGTACTCGCTCATTGTACAGCATAAGTTTAACCAGACCTTCCAAAATGAATATACCAGACAAATAATTATCACTTAACTATAATTTAGCTGCCGGTTTTGACACTGGGAGTACTCAAGCTTTTTCGAATGTAGAGTATTCCTGTTAAATCTGCCAGAAACCAGCCGATAGGAATTGCCCACCATATTCCCCAAACTCCGATGGATGGGTGCGGCGCAAGCACATATGCCAGCAAAACCCTTGTTCCCAAAGAAATTATTGTCAAAACCAAGGACATTTCAGGCTTTTCTATGCCGCGGTAAAAACCGTACAGTAAAAACAGTATTCCGATTCCGCAGTAAAAACTGCCCTCTACCCTCAAATATCCCACACCTGTCCGTATAATCTCTACTTCCGAGCTGTCCACAAAAATCTGCATCAGATATGGAGCAAGTATGAAAATAAGCGCTGATACCGCCAGACAAAATGACGCCGAGACTTTTACCGCTTTGCGTATACCCTCCCTTACTCTTTCCATTCTGCCACCGCCATAGTTTTGCGATATAAAAAGGGAAAAAGCGTTTCCAAACTCCTGTGCCGGCATATATGCAAACGAATCAATTTTGACCGCCGCAGCAAAAGCTGCCATAACTGCTGCCCCAAAACTGTTTACCAGTCCCTGGATCATCAGAATACCAAAGTTCATTACCGACTGCTGCACACACGCGGCTACAGAATTTCTCACCACTTCCAATGTCATTGTTTTACTAAGTGTAACTTCATTACTTTTAGGACGAAGTTCCTTTTCTTTAAGCCATACATAAACACCGATACCAATACCTGACACCGCCTGGGAAATCACCGTCGCAAACGCCGCTCCGCCAACACCTTTTCCAAGCACTGCCACTAATACAATATCAAGCGCAATATTTAACACTGCGGAAATTCCAAGAAAACATAACGTCGTTACGGAATTTCCTATTGCACGCAGCAAAAAAGCAAAATAATTATACAGAAACACAAAAAATATACCGCAAAAAATAATCCACACATATTCCCTCATAAGCGCATATATTTCCGGCGGCACACGGAGAACACGCAGAATAAAATCGATTCCCGCAAATACCAGAATATTTAATATAACGGTTACCGCCACAATAAATCCAAATGACGTCACCATACTGCTTTTTAACTGCTCCTTATCTTTCCTTCCAAACCATACCGAATAAACGGTTCCGCTTCCCATACACAGCCCTATTATAATTGATGTTAAAAAGGTCATAAGCGAATATGCAGAGCCTACCGCGGCTAACGCATCCGGCCCTAAAAATCTGCCGACAATCAGCGTGTCAGCTATGTTGTAGCACTGCTGTAACAGATTGCCAAGTATCATTGGGCATGCAAATAGCAGCAGTGTTTTGGTTACATTTCCCTGTGTTAAATCTTTTTTCATAATTTATTTTCCGTTAAACCTATAATATTTCCCTTTAAATCGATAATATTTCCCTTCAAATCAATAATATTTTCCTTTAAATTAATAAAATTAAAAGTTTCAGTTCAAATTCAATACCATGCACTCATCAGAATCTGTAAAATCCAGCTTTTTATATAATGCTCTTCCCTCTTTAGTCGCATCCAGACTTATTTCGGTTACGCCCTTTTCCTTTGCCTCATCTATCAATATTTTCATCATCCGCAGGGCAATCCCCTGTCTGCGGTATGCCTGATCTGTATACACATTCATTAAATGCGCCCTTTTTCCCGTCGGATGTGAAAAGGTTGGCATCACGTTTATATAACAGATCGTGGCACATCCGATAACTACATTATCATCATTAAATGCAAGCACGGTTGTGTGGTCTCCGTTAGTAAAGTATTCTTCGCTGCATTTTAGAATTTCGTCACTGAATATATAGCCGGGCGGGAGTGCATTTACTTCGCTTAGCATTTCTAAGCGGATCTGCATAAATAATTTAATGTCGTTTGAGTCTGCTATTCGTATGATCATTTTCGTTTTCCTCCATATGGAATTGTAGCATGAAATTATGAGGGAGGCTAGATTTATGTAAAACTTTGCATTTTGCTTAAAATAAAAAAGATTTTATAGAAAAAACTTAATTGACAAAATGACAGATCAGATATATTATTTAGGTATCAATTGATACCTTGGTGGAGGATGTGAATTTGGCAGACGAAACAAATGTACGAATTGAAAGTGAAGCAGAGATTAAATCCTATCTTCAGAATTTGAGATACGCTATAGATAATGGGGCACAGATTTCATTTCAGGCAAAAAGGCTGGTAGATAAAAAGCGAGACGAAAAATATACAAATCAATACACAGTAGATACTTTGTTCCCTGATGAGAATCCGGTAGATGCATTGAAAAGAGAATTAAAAAACCTTACTTTGGAAGAATATATGCAGACAGTTAATGATCTCAGATTTCCGAATAGAAGTGAAATGCGTGAGTTTGGTAAGGTCTACAATGGCAAGGATGACGTATATATTAAAATTAGAGTGGAATTGTTGGGAATGTATGGCAATACTACAACTTTTGTAATGTCTTTCCATTTTGCAGAGAAACCATTTTCCCCAGAGCTGTTCCCTTATAGAAAGAATTAGGAGGTGTTTTCATGGACATGAAGATTGTTAAAAGTGAGAAACGTCTGTGCACATGTTGCATGGAAAAACATGAAGTGAAGACAGTTCTTATAGAAGAAAATGCGACCTTTAAAAATGTAAAGGTGAATTATGATGCTTCTTATTTGTATTGTGATTTAGCAGAAGAACTGTATATGGATGAGGCGCAGATTCAGGATAATGATATTCGTCTTAAAAATGCATACAGGAAGGCTGAAGGTCTTTTGACATCTTCCGAAATCAGCGCTATCCGGGCAAAATACGGAATCAGCCAAAGTGATTTATGTATCCTTCTTGGCTGGGGCATGAAGACAATCACAAGATATGAGAGCCATCAAGTGCAGGATAAGGCACATGATACTATATTAAAGAAGATTGATCAGGATCCGGAATGGTTCTTGTCATTATTAAGTGATGCAAAGAAGAACTTGCCGGCTGAATCTTATCATAAGTATTTGGATACAGCGACCGCTTTGTATGAGGATGAGCAGGATTCTTATTTACGCAAGGCTATTGAAGCCAGTTACGCCAAATTTCATGAAAATCAGCTTTTTCACGGAAATACAGACCTTTCTCTGGATAAGGTTGTTGATGTAATTCGCTATTTTGCCGCATCTACACAGATTACCAGTCTTTATAAGGTAAAACTTATGAAGTTGATGTGGTATGCAGATGCATTGTCTTATAAGATTAGAGGGTTTGCCATAACAGGTTTGATATATCAGGCTTTACCAATGGGCGCAGTACCGGTTGGACATAATTCAATTATTGATTTGAAGGATGTTCCATGTTATGAAGTAGATATGGGAGAAACGAATGCATATCATTTTTCTTTAAATGAAGCATCTTCATTTCCATCTCTTTCAGATGCAGATAAGCATATTCTTGATATCGTTATTGAAAAACTTGGGAATATGAGCAAAAACGAAATTATTTCTTTTATGCATAAGGAACAGGCTTATGTTGAGACTGCACCAAGGGATGTGATACAATTCAAATATGCGGAAAATTTACAAATATAAAAGAAAAATATAAAAGGAAAAATACAAATGACCACTTTCAACACTACCACTGAAACACTCGACTTCTTAAAAAAATACAAACTAATATCGGAAACCGCCAGCGAGGTAGCCGAATTTTACTATTTTAAACCAGAAAGCAATACCCCTGTCATTTGCGAAATAATAGGCTATGACGCAGCTTTTGACACATGGGCCTCAATAACAATTAAGGTCGATGATGAAGTAATCAATATTCATTCCGACTATCTTTTGGATATGAAAAAAAGAGGGCGTGCTTTTCACAAAGCAAAACCCACTTCTCCGGCAGCCAAACGTGCTCCCGCTTCTTATGTTGTTCTTGATTTAGAGACCACTGGCTTTAGCTGTAAAAACGATTCTATTATAGAAATTGCCGCAATTAAATGTACATATAACGCTCCGCAGGATTCGCAGACTGCCCTGCCAGAGCAGAACATATGCGAGTTTAACGAGCTTGTTAAACCGGTTTCTACCATTCCGCCAAATATCACTAAGCTCACAGGCATAACAAGCCAGATGTTAGAAGATGCCGATTCAATTGAGACTGTACTTCCTAAATTCATAGACTTTATCGGAAGCAGCAAACTTGTAGGTCATAATATCAAAGGCTTTGACATTCATTTTCTCAACCAGGCATGCCAAAATTTAGGGCTGCCTGAAATAAAAAACCGAATCGTTGACACATTGCCGCTTGCCAAAAAAGCTTTACCCAACCTTGCTAATCATAGATTATCAACCATCTGTGGTTTCTATGGCATAGACGACTCAAATGCGCACAGGGCTTTGGCAGATTGCTATATGTGTAATGAGTGTTATAAGCGGTTGAAGCAGGATTGAACAGTTATATTTCACTCCGTAAGGATTCAGCCAGATTAATGCGTAGTATCTGTTTTCCGCCGATATAATAGGCCAATGCAACAAAACCAAATATTGCAGCAATAAATATGAAAACAGGTATAAAGGGCGCCTGCGTCCAAAACTCCATTGGGTTTAAGTAGCTCGCCTTTATCATTAGTTCCACAAATACCACTGTAAGAGGCAGGGTAATAAGCATCGGTCGTCCGGCTATTACCATAATTTCAATAAAAAACATTTTCTTCATGCCAGCCGGTGTCATTCCAACAGATGCGTACCGTGCAAACTCACGCCTCCTTAGGCTTAAAAAGCCCATTGTATATGAAAATACATTGGCAATACCGATTACTGCAAGCAGTGCGCAAAATACGCCCATTATTACTTTATATCCCCAGATAAGTTTGTCATTTGTTATTTTCTCCTGAATACGATTTTCGGTTTCCACTTCATACTTCTGCCCTATTATTTCAGCCGCGGTTTCCTCTAATCCCAAATCAACATTTCCCAAAATACGCACATAAGCATCTGCCTCGATGTCTATTAGTACGCCTTTTTGTAACGCATGCTTAGATACACTTTTCCACAAGGATAACGGCATAACATGCACTAGCGCATAATCGTCATATTCCTCTCTGAGTACAGGCACTTTCTGCGTATACCCAAGTACCGGAATCTCTATATTGTCCTGCATAATCGTACTGCTCTGGTCTTCTTTCAAAAAGGGGATGTACTTACGATAACGAAAATTACTGTTTATACTATCCCAAATCCGATTTATAATAATCGCACCGTCGAGCCCCGGTTCAATACCGGCCTGCTCGCAGTAATCCAAAAATCCTTCATCGTCTAATATAACTATAGGTGCTTGCACACAAGACAATACTTCATTGCTCATACTGTCAGTATTTTCATTCAAAATCTCTAACTCCGTCAAATTTTCCAGCCCACCAAGTGCAGCAACTTCCTCGCTTATCCAAGACTCATTAACATAACTAATTGCCTGCGCCTTCTGATATATTACACAACTATCCGCTCCCTTGACAGTTTCCGCCTCTTTAAGTTCCCCTATTAAATCAAACTCCTCTATCCTGACATCTTTTACCACCGCCATCACATCCCAAACGTCCTGATATTTTGCAAAATAGGTATAGCTCGTGCTGATTTCCGACAACTTAAAAAAACACAGCATAATCGTGAATCCAAAAAAAGACAGCGTCAACGACAATGCCGATGTTCTAAGCGCCTTCTTTTGCGATTTAAGCGAATTACCTGCCAATTCACCCTCTATTCCAAAAAGAAAAAACAGCAGCCGGGAATGTTTTCTTTTTATCAACTCGTACTCATTGTTACCCCGAACAGCCTGAAGCGGAGTTAATTTAGCCAGCTTTTCCGCCGGAATCCATGCAGAAATCAATACAGTCAGCAAAGAAATCAAAATAGTCATCGCAAACACATACGGATGATACCTAAAATCCACATCATGCCGCCCCGTCATCTCTCCGGCAAGTAAATTCATCATACTAACAGCGCCAAAACTGCCTGCCACTCCAAGTAAAGTACCAATAACAATCGGCACTACACATAGCGCAGCCGCTTCCTGCATCAGACAACTGCAAATCTGTCCGGGCGTCGCTCCAATACCGGACAGAATCCCCAATTGCTTAATCCTTGCATTCATTGATACCGCAAACGAATTGTGAATAACCATAACTAATGATATCGCTACTATAAACATTATCGCAGCATATAGCGGTAATATTAATCTGGGAGCGGGATCATCGGGAATCCGAATGAAATACATGGATAAAAGCTGATAATTATACGTAATCTCCTCTTCTTTCAAGCCAAGTCCATCGCCTATTAAAGTCATATCCTTGTATATTGTTCCAGGATTTTGAAAATATATATCTACTACGTCTAATTCCCCATTAACAACAACCTTCTCTACATTTGACATATTATTTATAAAAAGTAAATCCGCCTCGTCAAGTTCTGCGCTTATACGCCCCTGCCAATCGCCCTCATTCAATACTATCTCTTCAATATCATATATCCATATATTGTAAAAAATACTGCACAGAAGTGATAAGAAAAATGTCGCAATCAAAGCTGCGACCATAATTGATACACTAGATGAGCGGTTTTTCCTAAAAAAACTACTTGAATAATCCTTCCACATATTACAAGACTTACCTTCCTTTCACTTTTAATCTGTTACTACATGCGGCTTACCAGTTATTGCTGCTAAATGCATCCTTCCACTGTTTTTGCATGCTTCCTAACACTGTTTCTTGTCACTAATTATACGTCCATCCTCTATCGTCACAATCCGATCTGCTTCCAATGCGACTTTATCATCATGAGTAATCAGTACAATGGTCTGGTTCAGATTTTTGTTGGATATCTTCAACATATCAATAATTTCCCTACTGTTTTTCCTATCCAGATTCCCTGTCGGTTCATCCGCCAATAACAGCGCCGGTCGGTAAATCAAAGAACGGGCAATAGCGGCTCGCTGTTGCTGCCCACCTGAGAGTTGCCCCGGTAAAAAATCCAGTTTATCGGCAATCCCAAGTGTAGTAACTATTTTTTCAAAATATTCTTCATTAGCTTTTTTCTTATCCAACAAAAGCGGCATCAGTATATTCCCTCGAACCGTAAGCGTCGGTATCAGGTTATAGAATTGATACACCAATCCAACTTTTCTGCGGCGAAATATCGCGGCCTGTGTCTTATTCATAGTGGAAATATCCGTATTATCCACAACAACCTTACCCTCTGTCGGAACATCCACGCCTCCGATAATATGCAGCAAGGTAGATTTTCCCGAACCGGAAGCGCCGACAATCGCAACAAACTCTCCTTTTTCAACAGACAGATCAATCCCGCCAAGAGCTGCGACCTTATTCTCGTCGCGGCCGTATATTTTTCTTATATTCTCACATCTTAATATTTCCATAATTACTCCTTTCCGTGTGCAAAATTATGAGCCATTGTGAAACACCGCGTTGGGCTGGCGCGGTGTTTCACAATTGCCTGCCACAACGCTATTATAGCAACGAAAAGTGACAGCTTAGTGACTGTATATTTTTATTTCAAAACAAGCTCCGCCCTGCGGCAGATTATATGCACTTATCGTCCCATTTTGCAATTCGATAATGGATTTGGCAAGAGAAAGTCCTATCCCGATTCCTTCTTTTGCCGCCATACTTCCCCTATAAAACCTTTCAAAAAGCTTGGGAAGCTCCGACGGCTCAAAGCCCGGACCTTCATCCCATATCAAAATTTCCGCATAAATAGGATTAGACGAATATTCGCAATGCAGCTTTCCGTTTACCGGTGTATTTTCCATACAGTTTTTCATAATATTAATAATCGCTTCCATTGACCACTCCATATCACCGTAAAATTCCACGCCGTCTTTATATGGAATATCAACTGAGACCTTATTCTCATTCATCATTTCACTAAGATTCTCCGCAGCAAGGTTAAGCAACGTATAAATATCCACCGCTTCACAATCTAGTTTCAATACACCTGCATCAATTTTAGACAAAGTTAAAAGAGCTTCCTCCAATCTGTTAAGCCTGCCAAGCTGTCTCTTAATCCGGTTTACATAAATGCTTTCCACTGTCTTTTCCATAAGCTGTATGGAAAGAAATGCCGCCGTAATAGGCGTCTTAAGCTGATGCGCAATATTAGCCAGATTCTCCGCATATCCGGCCTTTGCCGCAATTGCGGCTTCATTAGTCTGATACAGGCTTGTAATAGTCTTATACATTTCATCCCGCAGCATGGAAAACTCATCCTCTTTATCCTGTAATACCATGCTACAGCTGCCTGCATTAATCTTTCCCTGTAATTCCACGTCTCCGCAGCCTACATTGCTCTTTCCTTTTAATACTACATTCTCACCAGCAATATTGACTTTTTCCAGATAATCAGTAAGCTCCGCTATTCGAATTATGCTATATTTATTAACATACCACAGTGCAAAAAGAAATCCGCAGACCGTCATTAAAAATACCGCTGCGGAAATAAATACAAAACCGGACAAATCTCTTTTTCCAAATTCACTGCTTCCGTATCCATATGTTGCCAAGAAGCTACTGTTCTCAATTGTATGCCCGGAAAGATTCTTATATTTTTTTAGCGAAGACATTACTAACTGCTCTGCCTCAGGCTCCTCTTCTATCATAAGCCCACAAAATGCCGACATATTTTTAAATACTGACCTGTTATACTCTTTTATGAAAAACGCCGTCATCATAAACATTCCAATAAAGCATATCGATACCGATAAAACAATTACGGTTTTTCGTTTATTTATTCCTTTCATACCCTATCCTCCATCCGATAGCCAAAACTGCGTATAGTCTTAATACATGCCGGATTATGCAGCTTTTCCCTAAGCCGTTTCATCGTCACCGTTAATGTATTGTCATTAACAAAATTTCCACTGCTATCCCATATTTTTTCCAACAGCTTGCTGCGCATTACTGTCATTCCCTTATTTTCCATCAATAATAAAAGCAGCCTGTATTCCGGCTGGCTTAACGTAATTTCCTCATTGTCACAATAGACGGATATCTTTTCCGTATCAATCATAATATTATCGCAATAAAGCCGGACTTCCTTAGTCTTTCCAGCTCTTCTAAGCAGCGCCAGAATACGCGAATACAACACTTCCAGTTCAAACGGCTTTACAACATAATCATCTGCTCCGTCCCCAAAAGCAGAAACTATATCATGTGAGTCTTCGCGTACGGTCAAAAATATAATCGGAAGATCTTTTAACCTGTCACGAATCCAACGGCACAGCCTGTCTCCTTCCCCATCCGGCATATTCCAATCTAACAAAACAATTTCCGGCACATGGCTTCTTATCGCAGCTTTTGCCAGGTCAATAGTTTCCAGAACTGTTACACTACAGTTTTTTGCTTCAAGATATTCTTTAACTGCCTGCGCTATATTTGGTTCGTCCTCAATGTAGTAGATGTCGGTCATGTGTGGTTGTCCTTCCTATTTGTAAAATATAAGTAATTTAACTGGATATTAATATCTAAACTTAACGCATAGCCGAAAAGAAATTAATCAAAATTTCCTTTATATGGTTATATCTCCTCGCATAAGAATTTTCTACGCGTATAAGCTGAAGAGCATGTTCTTTACAGATATCATTCTTTTTCCTGTCTCTGTTTTTTACTACTTCACTGTCAAAATGCTCTTTCCCGTCAAGCTCTATTGCCAAAACGGGGATTTCGCTTTTATTTATTTTCTCATACACCACGAAGTCAAAGCGCCCTTTATAGAATAAATCATTATAATTTTCATTATCCATAAAAACGTGCGCAATAGCAACTTCCTTGTGCACTGAATAACGGCTCTGGCTAAGCCAGATATTTTCCAGTGCATGATTTAAGTTTTCCAAAAAAGCCTCCTCGGTTGCACTGCTGAAAGGCTTAACACCCAAGGCTCTGGACGCGTTATGCTTAGGTGTCACCGTTGAAGCTCCATTCGACCATACATACTCCGCAAGCTCATACAAATCATCTTTATCATCTCTCTGATGAAGACGCTCCAGATTCTTCTTACTGGATAACACGATCAGCTTGTCCTTAGCTCTTGAAGTCGCAACATTGATAAGCTCCTTATTATTTTTAAGCCATTCATAGGTTCCTGCCTGCGTCTGGTCCGTAATTGCGGTAGAAAAAAGAACGACATCCTTTTCATCTCCCTGAAATGCATGCACGGTTCCGCAGGTCACATTTGTCACTTCTGCATCCGTAAGTTTCTCTTCAATCAATTTCTTCTGATTTACAAACGGCGTAATAACCGCTATATTCTTATCACGATTATGCATCGCATATTTCACAATTTCCAACACTTCAGCAGGCGCCGTATTTTTATCATATGTAACAGACTCCGCCATGTCTATATATAACAGTGGCTGCTCATCCCTGCTTTCCGACATAATGTTAAGCTTGGAATTGTAATATTTAAGGTTATTAAATTCAATTATACTCTTGTGGCAGCGATAGTGATTATGAAGTAAAATTTCATCACTCACAGCATCACAGGACAGATAAGTTTTATATATTGAATTTTTTCGGTAGTCATATTCATCGGCCACCGAATATCTTTTTTTCAATTTTGTATTTGTTATTTCGTCTAACAAAATAACCGGATTGAGCTGTTGCGGATCTCCGACAAGCATCAGACTCTCCCCCCTCACGATTGGTACCAGGGATACCGCAACATTGCACTGACTTGCTTCATCCATGATCACCATATCAAACATAGGTTCAGCCTCGCCTATGCGGTGCGCGGAGATACAGGTCGTTGCAATTATAGGAAAAATCTTTTGAAGTTTCGCTATATTTTCTTTTTTTGCAAGATATTTGGAAAACGCCTCCGCCTGCTTGTCCTCGTCTTCCATTTCCAAAATCGCTTTCAGATCGGCGTTTCTTGAATTTCCGATTTTTTTAATATAACCGGCTGATGTGTAATACAGATACATTTTAAGTTCCTCTGTATCATCATCTAACAAAGTGAGCGCCTCTGTCTCCGACACATCTCCGGTCTGCTCAATCCTTTTACTAATCTGATTACGCTGTCTGTTTTCCAAATCCTGTTCAAAAGAAAGCCTCTGAAATGATACTCCCTTTTTCTTTTCATAATCAAGAAGACGCTCGATTGTCTCCTCCCTCTCCCTTAAGTCCAAAAGCTCCTCATATCGTTTGAGCATATCCGATAAGCGCCTGGCACGTTTCTTTCTGTCATCCTTGTTTCTATCTAAAACTGCCTCAAACACTTTTACTTTTTTAACCTCTTCATAAAGTTTCTTAATTGTGACAAGCGCCTCTCTTACCTTTTCATTATTTCCAAGGCGCAAAATCGGAAAGGGAATCCTTTTTCCCCTGTATTCCAGCGTGGAAAGCTTCTCATATACACCATTGATCGGATGATTATTATATGAAGCAAAAAGCACTGTCCGCTCATTGAAAAAAGCTGTTACAATAGTGTTAATAATTGTATTGGTTTTACCGGTTCCGGGCGGTCCCTGAATATATGCGACCGGATATTTCATAGCATTATGAATTGCTAAAAGCTGATCCATATTGATCCTTTGATTAATAAGCGCAATCGGATAGGCAGCCGTCCTTCTTGGACGTTCTAATAAATCCCCGAAAAAAGCCTTGATCGGAACAGGCACATTACCATCCTGATACATTTTTATAATTGACTCATAATCTTTATGCAGATCTAGCGCTATATCTGCTCCCAAGCCTATGATATATGGCATATCGTCAACATTTTGTCCATTATTCGATATACGCTTCATAATGCAATCCTTAATTATTTCCTGATTTTTCTCAAAATCACTAAGCAACTCATATTCATCCGCATCTAAAAAAATCCGCACACTCTGCTTAACTCCGTCTAAAGTAAACTCCGTACAAATCGTAATCTCATCATCCGGCTTTAAGTTCCGCCGTTTTACATCCAGATTCAATTTGCGGTAGGCTAAAACATATAAACCTCTTGACATATGTACGCTTAAAACATTCATTGCCAGCTGCTTAATTTTCAATCCGCCTTTGCCATTCCCTGATACTTCAGCATTATACTGAAAATTTTTGACAATAGTTTGAAACTGCTCATCACTCAGATGATAAAACTCTCCCATTATATTATCGTTGTCTAAATACTTAACTAAATTAAAATCAGAAATGTACGGTACATAGTCCATACGATTACACATTTCCAGATAATTCAATATTTTCAAATTAGCCGTATTGTCAAACAGTGTATTATATTTGTGGGGATTCAGATAGATATCTTCGACCAGTGATTCATTTATAGGCTGATATGAGCCTTCTATTACCCTTGATGACAGAATAGAATCTATTTTGATTCTGTCAAGCGACTCTACCGTATACTGTCCAAGGTGAAGGCCGTCTACGGAAAGAGTGCGCCGACATATATCCAGATTTTTAATGCCAATCCAGTACTTTGTAATCTGGTTATCCCTGTTATGATATTCAATACTTAACCATTTGCCTTCATGGATTGCGCGAAATATATCTCTAAAAACAGTATTCATGGTTATCCTCTATTATTCAAATTTACATAACAATTTCTTATAACCATTTTACATCTTTAGATAAAATATAACAATAAATGTTTGTGTGCAATAAGGCGATTTTTGCTTCAATTTTTGCGTTTTTTGCAGGTGTGGGCTGTATTGTAGTTCGGGATTCCTTTCCATCACAACCTATTTGCACTGCCCCACTCACACATTCCATCCAAAATCGGAATCAAAGACTTCCCGCGCTCCGTCAGGCTATATTCCACTTTGGGCGGAATCTGCGGATATTCTTTTCTGTTGATCAGCTTGTCTGCTTCCAATTCTTTTAAAGTAGAACTTAATGTTTTGTATGAGATATCACCAATGTACTTTTTCATTTCATTAAAGCGTACAACACCAAATTCCATTAAAGTATATAAAACAGTCATCTTATATTTGCCATTAATTAAGGATAACGTATATCTAAATCCCGTATTTTCAAGACATTCATTAGCAATACAGCGTTCACTCATTTCAATAGCCATTCCCTTCTCTCAACCCGCTATACTAACTTTTGGGTAAGTATATAACTCAAATGTCAGTATCGCACCTAAATGTGCGTACTTGATTTGTTTACCATTTATACTATGATTATAGTATCAAACATAAGTAAAATCAATCCCACAGTATAAGGAGGATAAACATTATGGGTAAAAAAATAGTAGTAATAACGGGCAGTCCCCGAAAAAACGGCAACAGCTTTGCCATGACAGATGCTTTTATTAATGCTGCACAAGAAAAAGGACACACAGTTACACGCTTTGACGCCGCAATGAAAACCGTAGGCGGCTGCCGTGCCTGTGAAACCTGCTTTTCCACCGGAAAAGCTTGTACTTTTGATGATGATTTCAACACTATTGCTCCGGCTATTTTGGAAGCAGACGTCATTGTATTTACCATGCCGGTTTATTGGTACTCTATCCCTGCACAGATTAAGGGAGTTATTGACCGTATTTTTTCTCTGGTTGTCGGCGGCAAAGACATAGCGGGAAAAGAATGCGCATTGATCACCTGCTGCGAGGAGGACGATATGACCGTTATGGATGGCGTTCGTATTCCAATTGAGCGTATGGCTGCTTTAAACAAATGGAAAATGGTTGGAGAGGTTTTGATTCCGGGCGTGCTGAACGTCGGAGACATTGATAAGACCGATGGCTGCAAAAAGGCGGCTGAATTGGCTGACGCAATCTAAAAAGTGATAAAAGAGAGTGTCTGCAAGGCACCTCCCTAGTCCGTCACTTCATCTCCTCCCACCGTCTATCACCCTTCAAAAATCCAAAAGTCTCTTCATCGCGAAACGACTTCAACAAATTTTCCTTAAGCTCTGCCAAATACTCCTCTCTCGTCTCCCTGAACGTCATATGCTCATACAAGGGTGCTTTAGAAAAAGAGAAGATTTCATCAATACTTGCAAGCATCCTCTGCATAATATCAATAACCTTATCCGCATCTTTTTCTACGGTTGCAAGTTCAATTCCATACGAAACTTCGTAATACTCACCCATTTCAAAGACCTTTGCCAGTGCGCTTTGCTTTTCAACCATTGCATGAGCCTTGTCCATATTTTTTTCTTCCATTGCGAGCATATATATCTCTTGAAAAAGTGCGTTTGCCAACTGGTACATTGAAAACAACAGTTCCTCATATGCCTTATAGGCTTCATCCTTTCTGTTCGTCTTACTGTAAATTCTAGCCTGCTTCCGTTTCTTTTCCGGATTCTGTTTGGAAAAATATGTCAGATATTCCTCTGCCTTATCATAATCTTCCTTATTAAGATAAAAAGTAAACAAAGAATCCGCCGCTAAAGTGCGGACTTCCTCATCGTCACTCTCAAGTGCGATATTGTACCAGCGGACTATTGACGTTTCGTATTTGGTGTCATTTTCCATGCCATTCATTGCACACCATCCATTCAGTATTACCGCCACCTCCAAAATCAGCATCTCACAGTTAGGGTACTGCTCCAGCTTTCCTTTGGCCCATTCAAAAGCTTCATCATATGTTTTTTCTTTTAACCTGGAATCAACTTCATAAATAATGTTTTCTATCTCTCCCGTTGTTAATTCCTCACGGAATGAGAGCAGCGTGTCCAGTGAAATATCAAGCAGCCTTGCAATTGGTGCAAGAAGCGTAATATCCGGATATGTCACTCCGTTCTCCCACTTATTTACCGCCGGAGTTGTAACTCCTAAGCGGCTTGCAACCTCCTCCTGCGTCAACCCTTTTTTCTTTCTATATGTGCGTATTACCTTTCCTAACTGCATAAAAAAACCTCCCTAAATTTGATGAGTACAAAGGCCTTTGTCTATGTACATCTTATCAAAAATAAAAGAGGTTCTCAATTGACTTATTGTTAACTAATGTTTTATTTTTTTAACCGTTATTCAATATAACTCACCCTTTGTAATTTGTTTTCACTTCAATACTTCCCATATCGGAGCTTGCTTAGAGCCTACTCTTCTGATATAACCTTTATCTCTCAATGAATCCAATGCTCTTTGCACCGTTCTTACGGTTTTGGAAATCTTATCCGCAATTTCATCCCTTGATGAATTTGGTTTCTGCTTCAAAATGGCAAGAACCGCCATCTCCGTTCCGTTTAAAGTGACATCCAAAGTGACACTTGGAATGTCACTTTGAAGTTTCGGTCTATAGATAATAAACTTAAATCCATTCTCTTTATTTTCATAGGAATATTTTATGCCAGCATCATTACATAAGCTGTTAATCCTTTTGAATCCGCTGCCAAATTGCTCTATAGATTTACTCAAATACAAAATTTTGGCAATTGTAGCGTTTCTAATTTCCGATTCGATATTATCCTTTATGTACTCCTCCGGTTTATATTTACTTGCATATTCTCCAGGGCTGTAGACCGTAATCATGCTTGGATAAATGCATATTTCATGATTTGTTCGTCCATTATATATTGCATGTGCGAAACTATTTGATAGCACCTCTCTGATTACAGCCACAGGAACTTCCGGGATTTCCACCCTTTCTATTCCAGTTATCTCGCTTCTCCACCGTATATTCTTTAAGATATATTCTTCCGCAATATTCAGCAAATTATAGATATTATCTTCAAACAACTTCATATCTAGGAATGTCAGCCTCTCATCTGTTGCAAATATCGCGGCTTTCAACGAGACTGGACGAGTATTTCCAAAAAGTATTTCTCCGGCATTTGTTAAATGGTCATTGCAAACAAGTCCAAATTTTTTCAGTACAATCGGGCATGTATACCTTCCATCTGGTAACCTTCCTACAGAAATAGCTTTTTGCCAAAATGATTTAATTGCTGATTTATCAATTTGCTTTGCTGTCGCACCCGACTTCCCCCTTTCCCATACTTCCCGATATTTATTAGCAACGAAGAAAGCCTTTAATTCATCCGGTGTGACCTCCCTATCTTCATCAGCCGTTCTCAGATAGTACCTTCCTACTGCGGAGTATGGAGCATTTTCACCACTAAACTCTACCTTGATCAAATGTTTCTGATCCAGTACGACCTCTTCAATGGCAGGATATATCTGAGGTCTGATATTCTCATACACTGCCCTTGATACATCTCTTAATGTTGACTCTGAGACATCCTGTCCAATCACATCACCGCTTGGTTTTACGCCAAAATATAATGTGCCTATACCATGTTTATTTAAAATTGACGAAATCGAAACCATTGCCTCTTTCATTTCGCCGGTTGTCTTCTTAAACTCAAGTGTTTCCGTTTCTTTTCCTAGATTCATGATGCCCCTCCACTTCTAAAAGTGACACCATCATATCACAAAGTGACATTTTTGTCACTATGCAATTAGTTATCAACATCATTTTGTTTTATTTTTTTAACCGCTACTTAACCTGCTTAAATCTATACTCCCTATATATTACAGGAATAAATACCACCGCCAGCACGCCATACAGCACAAAGAGTATAGGTATCGCGCCGACTACTTTCCCGCCTAACTCATACAGGTCAAATATTCTAACAGCACTGTTCACCTGTAACAGTCTGTCCGGCATCAGACCCAAAATCTTATTGACTAAATTACTGTCTATATTGCCCATGAAAGAAGGAATAAAGATTATCACAAACGGCACCATGACCGAAAGCACCGCAGAGCGCGTCTTAGCAGACACCCACATAGTCAGAAACGCGATAAACACACAACCTATATAACCTCCCGCAATGATGAGCAGATACTCCTGCCACACCTTAATATTGTAAAAGCACTTCCAACCGAACGTACCAGCCTGAACCGGACAATTCCAGCCGTCAATACCATGATACATAAGCACAACCGCCGAATACAGAAACATCATAACCAAATAGATTACTGTGGTAATATTAAATCCTGCTTTAATTTTTGCAGAAACTGCCTTATTCCTACCAAACATCGATGAGAAAAAGATTGCATCCGCTTTCCACGTAAACTCGTTTGCAAAGATACCGGCGAGCAGATATCCAAGAACCAGCATAGTGATCATTATGACCGTTGGTGAATATAGAAAAAGCTGTGACCAGCCCTCCAAATAATCATAATAAAAAGGTGTTTCCAGATCCTCATACTGTTTTATGAGATACGCTTTTTGGGCATCAGAAAAATTGAACCTTCCGTCTCCCTCAAGCCACTCTTTCAAAAGTCTAATTCGGTTTACATAAAACTTCGACATATCCTCTGCTTTCAGACTGTCCGCCTTATAATAATCAGACTCGCGAAAATGATCGGCAAATGAATAATTAATAAGCCAGCGGATTTCCCTAAAGCCCTGCTTCCAGCCGTATGCAATATTATTCTGCCTATAGTCTTTAGACTGTCCCTGCGGGGTTTCGTTGATTCTGTTATTTTCCTCAATCACACGTTTAAGTTTCTCTTCGTCGAGTATTCCTGCCCATTCTTTTTGCGCCGCTTTAAGTTTTAACACCGCTGCCTTTCCGCTGCGCGCCACTCCGCTTTCATCCGTAAACTCGGTTCCCATAGCAAACCTGCAGGTCATTGCAAGAAGACCCAAAAGTATAAGTATAGAAATTTTACTTCCCGTCTTTAGAAAAACCTTTTTTATCTCATATTTAGTCATCTGCCTCACCTGCGCTTTCCCCAAAATAATATAAAAACACATCCTCCATCGTCGGCGTTTCCAAAACCGCATTTGGTGCAGGCGGATTTTCTGACAAAAGACGAAGCTCGGTGCCCCCTTGAACAGCCTTTATATTAGAAATCTTATAGGCTTTTATATAAGAATCAATCTCAGACTTTGAGACCTCTATGCTCCATACCTTCTCCGGCATGGCTGTAATAAGCTCCTGTGCGGTGCCTGACATTTCAATCCTGCCATTATGCATCAGAAGAATTTCTTTTGCAATATATTCAATATCCGAAACAATGTGGGTTGATAACAAAACCAGACGTTCTTCCGACAGTTCACTGATTAAATTGCGGAAACGAATTCTCTCGTTTGGGTCAAGTCCTGCCGTCGGTTCGTCCAGAATAAGAATCTGAGGATCATTCAACATAGCCTGTGCGATTCCTGCCCTTCGCTTCATTCCGCCGGATAGCTTCTTCATTTTCTTATTTTTCTCCTTTGATAATCCAACCTGTTCAATTAGCAGCTTTGCACGCTCTTTTGCCACTGCCGGACGAAGTCCTTTTATCGAGGCAATATATAAAAGATAATCCCAAACAGTAAAGTCCGGATAGAAGCCAAAATCCTGCGGTAAATATCCCAAAAGCCTGCGGTATTCGCCGTCCATGCCAAAGATATCCTTCTCATCACAGTAAATCGCACCGGCGCTTGGTTTAAGCAGCGTGCATAACATCCTCATAAGCGTTGTCTTTCCTGCCCCATTCACTCCAAGAAGTCCGTAGACTCCACTGGTCAATGTATAAGATACGTCGTCTACTGCCGTAACTTCATGATACTTTTTGGTGAGCCCTTCAATCCTTAATTCCATAACGACGCCTCCCATACCTTGTCTAAATTTTTCTGTCCTCTGACAATGCTGTATACTAAGTAAAAAATTGATGCTACAAGTATAACAGCCCATACGGGTGCGGAAATCGCGTTATAAATTCTCTCGCTTAACACCACCTGTACCCATATAAAAATCCAAAGCACACACCAGCCTACGGCAACCGTTTCCGAGCTTTCCATTTTACTATATAAAGTTCCAAAACAAATACAACAGCTCACATTAAAAGGTATAAAAAAATGAATTGCAAACTCCCATATCCCCATTCTTGCAGTAAATGAAACCGCCGCCAGAAATGCACTCAGCAGTACTAAATCCACCAGGCCAAAAACCATCATCCTCGCGGCATAAATCTGCCTGAGATTATAATAAGTTGTACCCTCCACCTCCATTGCTGTATAACTGCGGTTCTTCCATAATTCAGGCACAAGCAGCACTACAAAAAGCGGCGCTGCCACTCCCATGCTCCGCCCTGCAAAATATAAACTGCTCCCCAGATACTTCAAAATCCACCAGAGCATAAGTAATACCGCCCCCTGAAGCACCCACAGGTATTTGCGGATATACTGACTCTGCTGATATAAAAACTCAAGACGGGAAATCCTGCTCTCCCCCTCCGCTTCATAAAATGCCGTCTTCGATAATTCAACAGCCCTGCTTATCATGGCCTCGTCTATAACATATTTCGACTGTTTTTTATAAAAATCTTTAATCCGCTTATCCGATTCTCTCATAAGCCATTCTCCTTTCCAAGCCAGGATGATAAAACCCTTCTAACTGACTCTCTCATAAGCCGTTCTCCTTTCCAAGCCAGGATGATAAAAGTTCTCTTGCCCTCTTAATCCTGTACTTTACCAATGGAAGGCCTATACCCAGAATCTCCCCGATTTCTTTCTGCTTTATTTCCTGAAAAAAGAACAAAATAGCGACTTCCTTAAGCTCCTCCGGTAACTTTTCAACTGCCGCACAGACGTCTAAGCGTTCATTTATTTTCTCAATTACGCAGTCCGCTTTTTCTGGTAATTCTTCCATTGTAAGCTCGCTCTTTTTCCTGTAATAATCCTTACAGACATTAGCGGCAATTACATACAGGTAATTTAATACTTTTCCATAATGCCTGTACTGACCAAATGTCCCAAAAAATTTTACAAAAGTCTCCTGCGTCATATCCTCCGCATACCCATAATCCCTGATATGCAGTCTGCAATACCTGAAAATTTCCGGATAATACTTTCGCACAAAGACATTTATCGCCTGTTCGTCGCCCATTTTCATTTTCTGAATAAGTAGAAAATCTAAGTCCATTCTCTGTTCCTCTCATTGGTAATCGAAAGCGCTTTCTATATAGTATAACGATAGTGGACTTAAAAAAGATAGGATAGGTTAAAAGATTTTTAATTTACTTGCAGTTTTTCCTGTGAGCCTTAAGTTTCTTCATGGCCCAGTCATAGTGGCTCGACGTATTGCTGATAAAATATGAGCCTAATACACTTCCTCCAACCCATTTATATACGCCCTTTGTAAACAGCTCCTCATCTGAAAAACTTTCTGCCAGTTTCAATACTTCTTCATGCGATTTCTCCAACATCTCTTTCGCCTGCTCCAAGGTTGTATCCTGATGCTTTTTCCAAAATTCCACATTCATAGCGCCGTAGGTTTTCCAGTTGTACGGCTCCGGTATGAAGGGCTTATTATCTCCGTTCATATTTGCCGGCAGCCAGTTAAGGAGAAGCTGATGCCATTCATAGAGGTGGATTAAAATATCCCGAAGGTTCTTGTCACGCTTCCAGTGAGCTTCCTTCTTCTTTTCATCTGCGGAAAAATCGAAAGGAGTTGAGAGTTCTTCGCTCGTTAGTGTGGAAATAAGGTCGTTCATTTTTTCGTAGTTGGTTGATGCGGCGTATAGTAGGCCGGCTTTTGTGGTTGGTCTGCTCATGTTTGGTCTCCTTTTTATAAATTTTGTGGGTGGGATTGCAAAATTTCTTTGCGTGAACTCTGGGTATTAAATAAGAGTTTTTGCAATTATCTATCATTCTAATATTATACAAAATAATTATTGACACCATATGTCATAATTTATTTTTTTCATATATTAATCTTGCCTGCTCTGCTAAAATATATCTTAGATAAATAGGCTCGATAATCTCTACCTGTGTTCCAAAAGAAAGTAAGAAACCTATCAGCCACGCATCCTCGGGCATCTGAGCTGAGACAATTAAATCTCCGTTTTCCTGCTGTCTGACCCATATTTTATCAAATTCATCGTAGACACGATATGCCATTTCTTTTGGGAAGCGGAGCGTTATCTGGTTGTAGTTTTGCGGTTGGGTTTCCCTGGCAATTGGAATGGACTTATGAATACAATTCTCATCCAAAACCTCCCAGCATAAAATGCGGCTTAGCTTGAATAAGCGGTAATCCTGCTTTTTTGTACAATATGCCTGCAAATACCAAGCCCTAGACTTGTATACCAGCTTTAGTGGTTCTACAACTCTTTCACTTATAGTTTCTACTGAACCTGCATAAGTAATTTTTATATTTTTACGGTGAATGACGGCTGACTTTAATGATTCAAATTTTTCGTTATCACTCTGACTGCCACTCCACCTTGAGAAGTCCACTTCGATCCAATTTTGTGAACTTATATTAAACAGTGCAGAAAGTTTATTCAGCACATCGTTGTTATTAATGTTTTGTATGGCACTTAGGCCCTGTAATGAAGTCAATATTTCCTGCTTTTCTTCATCGGATAATACAACTTTGTCCAGAACAAAATCATTCATTATATAAATACCGCCGTTTCGGCCTGTCTTAGACCAGACAGGAATCCCCGCTTCGCTGAGTATATCAATATCCCTGTAAATTGTCCTGACAGATACTTCAAACTTCTGAGCCAATTCTAAGGCTGTTGCCTGTCCTTTATCAAGAAGGTAATAGATAATCTTAAATAATCTGCTTTCGTGCATAGGAAGTTCCCCCTTTAGCATTAAGTATAGCACAAAAACCTTGACATTTTGTGTCAAGATATGGTTTATGATATATCGTTGTGATATAGTCCGGCGTGTGATATAATTTCCATGACGCTGCTAGCAATAAATTGACAGCGTTGGAGGCCAAATGATTAGGACAATGAAACAATCTGATTATGAAAAAGTATTTGATTTATGGAAAAGTACGGATGGAATGGGATTACGAAGTCTTGATGACTCAGAGCAGGGCATTTCTGCTTTTTTAAAAAGAAATCCTACAACAAGTTTTGTTGCTATTGATAATGATGAAATAATCGGTACAATTTTATGTGGACATGACGGACGCCGAGGATATATTTACCATACGGTTGTAAAAGATAACTACAGAAATCAAGGAATTGCAACAAAATTGATAGAGGCTACTATTTCCGCACTACAAGCAGAAGGAATAACCCGGGTTTGTTTGAATGTTATGGAAACAAATGAATCTGGTAAATCCTTTTGGCTAAAAAGGGGCTGGGAGAAAAAAGACTTTTTAGGTTTTTATAGTAAAGCTATAACTGACAAGGAAAACATACCGCTATTTCATACATAATAATATGATAAATTGATATTCAATGAGGTGTATACATGATCAGAAAAGCAACTTTTGATGATATTGATTTGATTGAAGATACATATAACGAACATTTCGAATATGAAACGGAACATGAAGCGTTTACCATTTTCAAGAAAGGCATATATCCAACCAGAAAAGACACAGAAAAAGCTGTTGATACCGGAACATTATATGTATATGAAGATAATAACAATATTGCAGGAAGTATAATTGTAGATAAATCACAACCTATAGAATATACAAAAATCGCTTGGGAAAACACTCTTGCAAATGATGATGTAATGGTCATTCACTTGCTTATGGTACGCCCAAGCAGAGTAGGAAAAGGGATTGCAACCGCTCTTATCAGATATGCTATGGAATTGGCAGAAAATAACTCATGTAAAGCATTAAGACTTGATACCGGAAGTCAAAACATTCCGGCAGTATCACTCTATAAAAAACTGGGTTTTCAAATTGTTGCAGCTGCTTCTATGAAAGTAGGCAACGCTATAGAACATCGCGAGCATTTATTTCTTGAAAAGAGGCTAAGTTAAAAACTTTTTCAGCAAAGCGACTTATACCATTCCCCTCACACCTCACTATGAAAAATAAATATCTCCTCAATCGGCACCTCCACGACTCTGGATATATCTATCGCTAATTTCAACGAGGGATTATACTGTGCCTTTTCTAATCTCATGATTGTTTCTCTGCGGACACCTACTAAATTTGCCAACTGCTCTTGCGTCAATTCTTTTAACAGACGATACTTTTTCAATTTACACTCAAACTCTGCCATATCAATTATTCCTTTACATCATCTTCGCCATAGTATTCGCTTTAACATATTCGTCATCGCATATTTCTGTTGAAACACTTCAATCATTACCATATTCATCGTGGTCATAACGATATAACAGATACTCGCTAAGAAAAATAGCAAGTGCAATTGATAATGAAATCAGAATGTACACCACATTAAATAAATATTCTATACTCATAAAACTCTCACCCACGAGGATAAAGCATAAAGCAATTATAATGAGGGTAAAAGCAGCTTTTAATGCCATAAGCTGTGCCCTGTTTTTATTTTCCCTAAACCTCTCATCCATTAAGGTATTAGACATTTTACCTTCAAAGAAAAATCCAAAAAAACCGAAAAAAACAAGTCGGAACCAAACACCACCCATAAAGCCAAAAAAACCAAAAAATCCGAGAAATCCAAATTTAGGGTTAAGTTTGCGGGTTCTGTTTGTTTTGAGAATATTCTTTTTCTGCTGTGAACTTGTCATTCCCAGACATGCCAACAAATAGTATACATACACTATTGTCAGCACAATCGAGCAGATTATAGGAATATCCTTCGGGCTGAACTGATATGTTTTCCAGTCTGTCGGCACTATAAGACGCGACTCATTGTATCTCACGGAATACCAAATTGAAGCGGCCAACTGGGTTATGCATATGATCCCCGGTATAACTATTTTTTTAATTTTATTCTTTTCCATAATATTTATCCTCCACAAAGAGATGCATTTGTCTTATGATGATACAAATATATCACTTACGTATTTGAATGTCAACTGTAAAGTGAAATTTTAAATTCCACATTTTTAACATCAAAAATACTAATCTGGAATTTACTCTTGCACATAGTTTTTGATAAGATGAAACGTGGTCATCTGTCTGTCACAAAGGAATAACCATGGAATTACATGATCAAAAACATTTAACCCTGACTAACAGAACGTATATTGAACAAGAGCTCTTACAGAAAAGCACCTTTTCTTCTATTGCAAAAACTTTGCATAA
>JAAUZJ010000033.1 GCA_014804695.1 Lachnospiraceae bacterium | reverse complement strand
CCTCTGTCATGGGTTTTACTTTGTAAACTTCTTTTTTTCTGTTTGCCATAATAATAGGCCTCCTATGATTTAGATTTTATCATAGAAGACCTTATAAATCTTTATTTACAGAGATTTTTTCATAGACCCACAAGATACCATAAAGGTGATTCTAATCTCCTTTAGTTTGTCGACGAGAGTGTAAAGGAACAGCTCCGGCAGTTCTTATTGACATTGCCGGAATCACCTATATAATACAAGTAAGGGGCGGAGACCGAAAATCCGACATCCACCCCTTAAGTAACTATTCACATATCTTATATCAGTTTTTGAGTTTACACAAAACTTGAAACAGTCTCTGTTAACTGTGTTTGTACAAAACTATGTATATTCGCATAATTAATTTGTAGGTAGTGTATATTTTAAATACTCTTTTAATTCTTCAAACTAGGCTATGACAATTAGTTAAAATTTATCTATTCACACATTCAGCAAACACCTCCTTCCAATGCAAATAAATTATACCTTTGTAGCTACGGTCATCCTACCTACTTGTTTTTCAAATTTTTTCTTTTGTTTTTCTTTTCTCTCATACCATTTATGGTATAACCAAACAATGTTTTCATAATATCTATTTTCGCCAAACAGATTTTCAAATGCAATGAAATAATACCATATTCTTATATGATTTAAATATGTTTGATGGAGAGATTGGTAAATTAATTTTTCATCAGCAATATTATATCTTAAAGCTAATGCCATAGTCTCTAAATCATTCAGGAAATCATGCACAAAGCTTTCAAAACCATTAGAAAGTATTGACGAGTCGATATTCTCTTCCATTGACAACATATTATACCATGACTGATTACAAAAGTCACTACCATTTTCTAGAAGAGCCTCTTTCCATATATCAAGCGTAATGTTTTGAAGCAATTTTTTAAAATTTCCACTTTCTAAGCTATTCTTTTGTAATATTTCATTTAATTCTGAAGAATCAAATCTTTTAACATCTTCAAATTGAGCGATATAATCATTTGCACCTATTGCTTTTAATATCTTTTTAATAATTCGCATTCTTGGAATCATTTCCTTGGCGTACTTCTTAGCAATAAGAAATGCATTATATTTCTTTTGCACCCTTCTTTGATATTTATATGCTAATAAAGCAATAATAGCACTTATAAGAGCGATTGCTGCAGTTGGGGAAGAAAAAACCAACTGTCAAAGTCATTTATAGCTTGCATAGCAATTTGCAATTTATCTGACACCTTATATTCACCTCTTTATATCAAATTTATCAAAATATAACATAAGTACAATAGAAACACAACAAAACTAGAAAATTTGACATGTTTTCGGCAAAAAAAGACAACTAAATTGCTTTTGTGGTCGAATGTAAGCCGATGTTACCGTTTTGTAACTGAGATTGTGGCTCTTTATAAATGATAGTAATTATTTTGTTAGTACATTAATTTTGTTTTCAAGCCAGGAGATAGCAATTGCTTCGCTCTGTTCTATAGCCATTTCAACAGCCGTTTTTGCACATTCAAGAAGACATTCGGCTTTGATTTTCAGTTCAAATGATGACATAATTTTGTTATTTATTTCTTTTTGAATGTCTTCAATAATATAAGGTACTAACAATTCCCGCAAAGTTTCTTGATTCAATCTTTGCTGTACCGAACCACGAGACATTCTATTAGTAAGTTCTTTTATTACGCTTGAATTGAAATATAGTGCGTATACATTAGGATTGTAGTTATCCGGCAAATGGAAGCATAGAACATTATCTGAGCACACAGAATTATCAAGTTCTTTAGGTATAACTCCAAAGTTGCCGATTGTTCCAACACGTCCAGTAATAATATCTCCTTCAGAAACGAATTTATTGTGTTTTTCAGGAATAACACTATGCTCCAAATCAATATCTACCATTCCATCATGTATATCTGTTCCCCTTACATAATGGCATAAACCAGAGTCATAATTATAATATTCTTCTGCACATTCTCCAGTGAATACATATGTTGCAACATCATCTATAGTCTTGGCTGACGCATCGTATTTCAAGATTGCATCTATGATAGCGTCGTATTTAGGTTGATAAAACTCTGAATCAATTCTGTTCTGAACCAAGAAACATTCAGAGAAAGACTTGATTGCAACACCGCCATTTGCAATAGCTGACATATCTATGCCGATTTCAGAAAGAAGGCAATCCTCTGCATCAGAATATTGTTTATTAGATCGGTCAGTTAATAATTTGACGCCCTCAATCGCTTTTGTAATGGCCTTTTCTAAGTTATCAGTAAATTCAGGCATAAGTATTTGGTTCATATCTTCAAGAAGATAGCCCATTTGAACAGCACCACGTTTAAATTTATCTACCTGGTCAAACCCATACTTTGTCCTAAGATAAATTGCAATTAATGCAGATTTCTCTATATCATGTGGTCTTAAAATTGCAAGCTTACAATTACATGTAGCTTTATCATCTTTAGAAACTAATGCTACTTCACCAATTGTTCCTACAATAGATAACAGCACGTCACCTTTTTTTAAATGAGAGCGTTGCATATATGAAATATTAAAAGTATCTTCATCAATACATATAGGATTTGCGTTATCGATGAAAAAGTTATGTATATCCTGACCTCTGTAATAAGGAATTCCTTCAGATGTAAACTTATCACTAATACCCATGTGATTTCCGTCGGATACATCAATAAGATTAGTAAGTGGTTTGGCAGAAATATCTTCTAGTAACTTTACAATAGCTAGAGAGTTCTTTTTATAAAATTCAGAATCTAATCTATTTGTTCTTTCAAGCTGAGAGAACAAAATCTCAGTGCATTCATGCCCATTCATTAAAGCCTTATATTTAGCTTCATTGAAAGGTTCAATGGATGGGCTTATTGAAAAAAACTTAAACCTTCCTTTTTAGCAAATTCGGCAAATGCTTCTGCAATACCATCCTGACTGTAGATATTATTAGGATTTGGATTAGCAAGAGCAGAGTCGTGATTAAACAAGTCGTGCCTAACAAAGATATGACCATGAGTATCCTTTATACGCTCAGTCCTTTCGGTAATATCTTCTGCAACTAAATAATACTTCTGTACATTTTCGTCGAGAGCATTGTATTCTTCAAGTGAAATTAAGGCATTTGTATTTTGGCCCATAATTTTAATCTCTTTATAATGTCTCTGGTCTTCATACGATAAAGTGAGATACTCTTCAAGGGTTAATGTTTCTGCATAAGTGTCCGCATCATTCTTTTTATTCTTAAGCTCAAAAGAGACATTCTTTAGAATCCATTTCCTATGAGAATCTAATTCGCCATGTTCGGCTATAAATAAGTCTTTTATAAAGTCTGATGAGCCATCAGCAGTAAGGTGCTCTATCACATCTTTACGAGTAACTGTTTTAACTGTGTAATCAGATTTTTTAGAAGCATTATTGTATTCATCTTTGGTAACTTCCTGCTTATCCATTTTTCTTATGTAATGAACTTCTGTGATATACTCGTAATTATTCCATGTCACATAATTCTCTGTTACATATATCTTATCGCCTGAATTGTCCTTGCTAGGAGCCTGCATAGTAGCAAAAAAGATAGGATAATCCGTGTTTCCATTCTCATCAGATGCTGGCTTTGGACAGATATTAGGAAAGCCACAATTTTCATCAGTCCATTTCTGCACAAAGAGGACGCTTGTCTTTGTTCCAGTATGAGGCTTGAATACATTACCATGAAGGCCTACAACGGCAAGAATGCGACATTTTTCGGCAATATAATCTCGGATTAGCTTATCGTTTGAGTTATTGAATCTTCCTTGAGGAAGAACTACAGCCATTCGTCCACCTGGCTTTAGGAATTTGAGGTTTCTTTCAATGAAAAGAATATCTCTACCAACCTTGTTTTGAAGTTTTCCTTTTGCATTACGGCCAAGGTCATATATTTCAAGCTGCTCTCTATTGTCAAGGTCACCTGCAAATGGAGGATTAGCCATTAAAATGTCAAATAAAAATTCTCTATACTTTTCAGTATCTGTCGTTGCTATGACATTTGCACTTAATTGTTCCAGTTTTCTAAAACCTTCGTTATATTTTGCAGTCCATTTTCGGTCACTGGTATATGATTTGCTCCAGTTGGGATAATCAAGAGAGTTAAGTTCAATTACGTTTGTATGACCATCACCAGCAATAATGTTAAGCATTCTGCCTACTCGTACGGACTTTTCGCTGAAATCAATACCAAATACATTATTCTGCACATATGCCAGCTCTTCCTGAGTACGACTTCTTGTAGTAAAGAGATTAAATGCATTAGGATTTAGTTGTTTCCATACATGGAAAATAGTATGCATAGGGAAACCACAGCTTCCAGCCGCAGTATCAATCATCTTTTCATCTGGGCTTGGATTGAGCATTTTTACACACATATCAATGACATATCTAGGTGTGAAGTATTGTCCCATTCCCTCTTTCTGATTTTGATTTACCAGATGTTCAAATGCATCATCCACTACCTCAAGGTTCGAATTAAAGAGCTTTACATTCTGTAATTCTTTTACACATGACTTGATAGTTGCCTTCTGCATATCAAGAACAGCATCGTCTGCAAATACACCAGGCCACTTTGTTTTTGCCCCTTTAAACAGTTTAGAAAGATTTGAAAAGATATCGTCTAATGAATCACCTTCCTTGGCTCGGAATTGCATTACTCTGAAATCAGAATCATCAATGTCCTTTAATGCAATATGATGTCTATTCATATCGTTTGCAATAACATCTGCATCATTACTTGATAACACTTCATCATAAAGCTTAATAAATATAAGTTTAAATATTTCTTCAAATGCCTTGTCACTTGAATCGTTTGCCCCGAATCTTTGCTCGACATTAAGAATAATGTCTTTTAATGTTTCGGTCTGCAAACGATCCACTTGCATGAGCTGTTTTAAAGTAAAGCGGCGGTTATCTTTCCATTCTTCAATATCTTCACCATTCTGTGGGAATTTGTCTATAGAAAGAGCTTCGTCAAAAGCTGGTGCCTCATAGAATTTAAGGAGATTGTCTCCGTTTGCTATAACACCTATCTTTGGTTGCTTTAAGCGACAATATGATTGCATTTGTTGAAAAGGAGTAGAGGTATCCCCATCAGCAGTAGCGTTTTCGTCTTTAATTTCAGGCCTCTTTACTTCAATAATAAGGTCTATCTTTGAAGCATCATCTTTATTAAATACAGCTATATCAATGCGCTTATCTTTGATGATCTCTTTTCCTGCATATACAGCCGGAAGTTCAAAGCCAATTTGCTCTTTCGTATATCCATATACTTCCATGAGTTTATATGCATAATACTGTCTTACAATTTCCTCAGGAGTAAGCTTAAAGTAGTCTCCATTATCATTTTTTCCACGAACTACGCATTCAACACCTGCTTCTCCATCAGCTCTGTCATGAATACGGCTGTTAATCCAATCTTTATCCTCTTGGGTAAATTGCGAAATGTGTGCAAGTTCTTCTGGCTTTAATATCTGATCAATTTTCTTTGGCATTTTATATTCTCCTTTATCCTTTATAGGGGATTGATTATCTTTACCGCCTTTCTTACTAAGGACCGATGTTTCCTCACACGAAATCTCTGTAAATTCGGATAGGAGAAATGTTTATATCGGTAGTAGTAGTAATGCTACGCATAATTTTGTAAAATATTACATAATCCCATGAAAAGCAGTAGACTAAATTTTATGATTCTATTTCGGTTTGATAAGAATGAATCCTGTCTTTATGAAGCATTATGCTTATAACCCCTTTACATTTTATGTTTTTATACAAAATTATTATATCATCATTATAGAAAAAACTCAATTTATCGTGAAAATAGGAAGAGTTAGTCAAAAAGTATACCAATATTTACAAGGTAAATATACCAAACATCACTTCCCGGATAAATATGTGCTACTGTAAAAGAGAAGTGAGAAAATGGTGTTTTCTTATGGAACAGCATTATATTTATAGGGAATGTCAGATAGAGTTCCTCATAATATTTGCATGACGGTTTCACAGAGATTTAACAGAAAGAATAATAAAAAAATAGAATTTTATTATATACAAAAGAAAGTATGGAATTTTAGAATTGAAATATTTAAACTGTTTTGCGTTCAAAAATAAACCAAAAAAGAAACATGGTTTTTACCTATATTTCATCATATAGTTTAACACAGAATAAAATAAAAGTCTATTATTATTTTTCTCTTTTCGGTAAAATAGAGTGAAAAGAAGTTCTAAAGACGTCCCGCCATAGGACGTGACGCCAAGAACTTTTAGGATTTGCTTTGCAAATCCGTTTCACTCAGGAGAATGCCTGAAATACGGCATTCTCCGCATTCTGTAATAATCATACGAAAAGAGGTTACCCATATGAACCAATCCGAGAAAAAAGTAGTAGCAGGAATATCCGAAAAAGCAGAAAATGAGTATCTTGAAAAAACGCTTGCCATCGTTCGCGACAATGTGGAAAACTACAGCAAAGAGGTTGCCCGGATGAGTGCGGACATTGATGAAATGCTGGCGCATTATCACGACAATGATGTGGAGGTCTATGCAATTCTGAATAATACGATTACACTCCGTGATCACATGAAACGTGCATTGGAAAGAAACGAAAAAGCCCAGGCAAAACCTTATTTCGGCAGAATCGTATTTCATGATGAATCCTTAAATAAAGAAGAATCCGTCTATATTGGAAAAGGCGGTATTTCAAAAGATGCGACTCACTGGATGGTCGTTGACTGGCGTGCGCCCGTTGCCAATGTCTATTATGAAAACGGACTTGGAAAATGCAGTTATTCTGCCCCGGAAGGGAAACAGATTGACATTGACTTGGAACTAAAACGTACTTATGAAATCGAAAACGGCAGACTTCTTGATTTTTTTGATACAGAAGTTGTAGCAAATGACGATTTACTGACCAAATATCTTGCCAAAAACAAGCAGGCAGTACTGAGTGAGATCATTGCAACGATCCAAAAAGAGCAGAATGATATCATCAGGAAGTCGCCTTACCACAATATCATCGTACAGGGCGTTGCCGGTTCGGGCAAAACCACTGTCGCCATGCACCGGATTTCTTTTATTTTATATAATTATCAGGAACGTTTCAAACCGGACGATTTTTATATTGTAGGCAGTAATCGGATTTTACTGAATTATATTACAGGCGTACTGCCGGATCTGGATGTATACGGCATCAGACAGATGACTATGGAACAGCTTTTTGTACGGCTCTTATACGAAGATTGGGATGAGAAAAAATATCAGATCCTGAGTTCCGATAAAATGACTGCAAAAGGAAGCGTCAAAGGAACATTGCAATGGTTTCACGATTTAGAGGCATATTGTCGGGAGTTGGAATGGGAAGTCATCCCAAGAAAATCCGTTTATCTGAACCCAAAACAGTTTGTAGAGGGCATTAGAGATGGAAAAACCGGCGTTTTCGATGAAACGATCGGAAAACAAATAAATCCAAATGATTTAATAACCCTGATGTCCCGTGAAGCAATAGAGCGCTATATAAAGCAAAATCCTACCGTTTCTGTACAGAGCAAAATCAATATGTTGGGGGAGCGCCTCATGTCCAAAGTCAAGGACGAATTTCTGGGAAAGGGTGTTTCCTATACGGAAAGTGAGCGGAAAGCGATTCGAAAAGCTTACAGGGGTGTGTTTGGCAAAAAAGTTTGGACACAATCGATTTTTGATATGTATAGAGAATTTCTGGACGTTCAGTTTGCCAAGGGATACGATATTAAAGTTTCGGACACTGCGTTTGATGTTTATGATCTGGCGGCGCTTGCCTATCTGTATAAAAGGATAAAAGAAACAGAAGTCATCAGCGAAGCCCACCATGTGGTCATTGATGAAGCACAGGATTTTGGCATGATGGCATACTGTGTCCTGAAATTCTGTATAAAAGACTGCACTTACACGATCATGGGTGATATTTCTCAGAATATCCATTTTGGTTATGGCCTAAATGACTGGGAAGAGTTGAAAACTCTGCTTCTGACTGATGAAACAGACAGTTTCGGCGTTCTCAAAAAAAGTTATCGAAATACAGTGGAAATTTCTGAATTTGCTACTAACATACTGCATCATGGGCAATTTTCCGTTTACCCCGTTGAACCGATCATCCGGCATGGCAGCGCAGTTCAAATATCGGAAATCAAAGACAGGGAAATCCTATGGCAAAATGCCGCCAAAGTCTGCCAAAACTGGCAGGAAAAAGGTCTTGATACGATTGCGGTAATCTGCAGGAATCCGGAAAATGCCAGTACAGCCGCCATCGAACTTGGTAAATATGTAAGTGTGATAGAAAGCGATTTGGAAAAAGCAGTCTTTGGAAGCGGTATTATGGTTCTTCCGGTAGAATATACTAAGGGACTGGAATTTGATGCGGTACTGATCTTAAATCCTACCAGAGAAGAATATCCAGTGGACGACGGTCATGCCAAACTGCTATACGTAGCGGCAACCCGTGCCCTTCATGAACTTTGTGTACTGCACTCTGGAAATCTTACCGGACTTATTGCCGACCCGATTCCCGAAAAAACTTTTGAAGAAGCTGCAAAAAAGTCTGCAAAAATAGATGTGGGAAAAGCTGCAGAAAAGGAACTGCAGTTGTCACTGAAACAAAATTGTACCGTTAATCCGGAAAGAAAAATACGAGACGGGCAAAATAATGCAAGCAAAACGTCAGATACGTCAGTTTTTCCTAGAAAAAAGATTTCAGACTCGCATTCTCCGGCACCAAAAGCACAAAAAGGACCAAAGGAACCAAAAGAACGACCAAAAAGCTCTTTTGAACAACAGAAACCAGTATCTGTAACCAAGCCTGCTGAGAAGAAGATTAATGAAGTTTTATTCGGCGACATGCCGGCTACAGAAATACTGCGCCCTGCCGGGCATTCAAAAATCGATCTTGCCGTCCGCTGGGTCATAAAACAGACGGATGGTCTATATCTGCAAAGCCGATATGGTGCACTGCGTTTGTCTCCCGTTGGTAGCGCTATAATCCGTATCACCTTTGCCAAAGGGCAACAGCCTGTGGCTGCCATCAATTCCAAGATTGTCGTCCGGCATATAGACAATAGGTGGATGTATAAAGAATCGAGCAAAAGTATTGAGCTAGTGACTGATGAACTGATTTTGCAGGTGGATAAAGCAACCAGTTCCATTCGATATTTGACACGGGATAAAAAGTTACTGCTCGCGGAGCGCAGTAAAGAGAGTCGTCAAATAGAAACAGGTCTTGATGGAAGAAATAAGTCATGGTTATTCTTAGACTGGCAGAAGAACGAAAATCTTTTCGGAATGGAGGCACAGGGTGAGAACAGAATCAATCTGCGCGGCACAGCAAGGTATATTTCCCACGAAAAACATACAGGCGAACTTCCTTTCATTCTCTCAGATAATGGATATGGAATCCTTATTGCGGCAGACGGTCCGACAATGTGCTGTGATATTTCTACCTATGGCTCCTACATTTATACGGAAGATGAAATGCAGATGGATTACTACTTTATCGCAGGGAAAAGAGAGAATACCATTATGAATGCTTTTAGGTATTTATGTGGGGAGTTTTAAACATTTTTTCCATTATATATATGCAATCACACGGTAAAATTATTTTTATCACAGCTCACAAAAAAAGTGCAAAATATTTTACAAAACTAAACGCTTTTGTGATATAATTATTATGTATTATGCACTCAACTCACTGAATTTGCCTTTTAAAGGGGGCGTTGTGCGGATTTATGCTTCAGGTGAGATACAAACCGTTGACGAGGAAATATAAATGGAAAAAATCTGGGAATTTTTTGAGAATATGAATGAACTGGTATATGTTTCGGACGTGGATACCTATGAATTTATCTATATGAATAAAAAGGCACTTTCCATCTGCGGACTTACCTCATTAGATGAAACGAAGGGAAAAAAATGCTACGAAGTGCTGCAAAATACCTCGCTCCCCTGTGAGATTTGCAATAATAAAGAGCTTGTTCCGGGACAGTTCAAAGAGTGGCGCTATTATAATCCCGTTTATAATAAGCACTCGCTGGTGAAGGACACCTTGATAGAGATGGATGGCAGAAGGCTGCGCATAGAGATTGCCATCGATATCAGCGCGGATACGAAACAGAACGAGGTCATTCGCGATTATCAGAACAGGGAGGCTTTGGTAAACGAAGCGCTGAGAACTGCTTTACAGGCCTCTGACCCGAATGATTCTATAAAAATCGTGATAGAATATCTGGGAAAGGCATTGGGTGGTGAGAAAGTTTATATTTTTGAGAAAAATGCGGAGGGCAATGACGATAACACTTACGAGTGGGTTGCAAGCGGTGTGAGCCCGGGGAAGGATAACCTACAGAATCTTCCGCCGGAAGTTTGCGAGGGATTGTATCGTATTTTTGCAGAAGACAAGTGCGTGGCAATTAGGGATATAGAAGATATCAAAGCAACGAACCCTCTTCTATATAAGATATTGAAACGTCAGAACAGTTTATCCATAACGGCGGTTCCGTTATTTGACGACGGAAGAATGATTGGATTTTATGGGGTGGATAACCCGCCGGTAGAAGACATGAGCTATATCTCCAATATGCTCCAGATTATGGGACACTTCATAGAATGTATGTTCAAAAAGAGGAATTTGGTCAGGAGCCTACAGCAGATGTCATATCTTGATCAGCTCACTCAGTTTGGAAACCGTTACGCCATGGCGAAGTATATGGAGAATATGCGCTCCGATGAGAGTGTCGGAATCGTCTACGGTGATATCACCGGATTGAAGCGGGTGAACGATGCAGAGGGGCATGCGGCGGGAGACCGTCTGATTCTTTCCGCCTGCGAGTGTATGAAGGCGGCTTTCGGAGACTGTTACGAACTGTTCCGAATCGGAGGAGACGAGCTTCTGGCTATCTGTACGGGCATTGAAGAGTCTGAATTTCAGGAGAGAGTAGCGAGATTAAAAAAAATCATGCCGGAGTTCTCCGTCAATATGGCAGTGGGAGCTGAATGGAAGAGTGACACCACAGCCGGGATAAACGCTGTGTTGGCGACGGCGGAGAAGCGGATGTACGAGGATAAATCGGCATACTACAGGAAATCCGGGATTGACAGGAGACGATGATGATGAAACAAATGCTGAATTTATGGTACGTTTTGAGCCATAGGGGATTGTTTTACTAAAAACTGTAATTTTTAGAAGCACTGGCACGAAGTAAAAACAGATATTTAGGACTTTGCTTTTTGAGGAAAAATTTTTCACAATTTGTAAAGTCCTTTTTATTTTATTCAGCTACAATGACAAGAATGATTAGAAAATGACATGTTGGTGATAAGAATAGAATTTCCCGTAACGGCAAAAAAATTAAATAGCTCTGAAAATATTGGATATTTTGCCGATGGGGTGGTATAATGTTGATATAAAAGAACATTGGCATACTATATAGCAAATTATTGAAGTTTTTTAATTCGATTGATAATGGAGGTAGCAGATGCGATACCTTTCAGTTGCTGAAATGGCGAAAAAATGGAATGTGTCGGAGCGCAGCGTTAGAAATTACTGCGCCCAAGGACGTTTGACTGGTGTATTTCGTACCGGTAAGATCTGGAACATTCCTGAAAATGCAGAGAAACCGGAGCGTATCAATAAGAGAAAAGAGCAACCTATTACTCTGTTGGATATTCTGAAAGAGCAGAAAGCAAGTAAATACTCCGGAGGTATTTACCATAAGACCCAGATTGATCTGACATACAATTCTAACCACATTGAGGGCAGCCGTCTGACCCATGATCAGACTAGATATATCTTTGAAACCAACATCATTAGCGTGGAGAACGAAGTTCTCAATGTGGATGATGTAATCGAAACTGCAAACCATTTCCGTTGTATCGACATTATTATCGAAAAGGCAAAAACGACGCTGACTGAGAAATTCATCAAGAAGCTTCATCTGATCCTTATGAACGGCACCAGTTATTCCAGAAAAGACTGGTTCGTTGTTGGTGATTATAAGAAATTGCCAAACGAGGTTGGCGGTACGGATACCACCATTCCGGAAGAAGTTGCCGATAAGATGAAAGCATTACTGACAGAGTACAATACCAAGGAAGAAAAGACTTTTGAAGATATTCTGGATTTCCATGTGAAGTTTGAAAGAATCCATCCTTTTCAGGATGGTAACGGTCGTGTGGGCAGGCTGATTATGTTCAAAGAGTGTCTGAAATATAATATAGTTCCGTTCATTATCGAAGACAATCTAAAAATGTTTTATTACCGTGGATTGAAAGAATGGAATAATGATAAAGGTTATCTGACAGATACCTGCCTAACTGCACAGGACAAATATAAAACGGATTTAGATTATTTTAGGATTGAATATTAAGAGAGCTGATATTCAAGAGCCCGTCAATTCGAAAATAGGGCAATTGCTTGGGTTAAATTGGGGAGAGCATATCAGGAGGAAAAATTAACATGATTAAGATACTTTTTGTGTGTCACGGCACCACAGCGGATAGCCGGGATTTATCGGCATTTGTGGGGCAAAACGGGGCAAATTACGGCATTTAGGACGGCGGGGTACTACGGTTTTACTACGATTGAGGAAATGAAAAAAGAGCCTGCATTTCAAGCCCTTTTCCCATGTTTTAGGACATCTGTGTCGGTTCCGTAAACAGCCGTTTTTCCAAAAGCATCTCCTTACAGTCTGAAAAGCCAAGCAGATAGGCGAGCATCCCATACCGGGAGCCAAGCGCGTTCTGTTCGCTGACGTAGCGGTCAATCAGCAGTCGGACTTCTTCCGGCAGTTCCATCTCTTCCAGCCTGTTAGAATATACATCCGATCTCCGGATGATCTCCTGATACTGCCCGTCACTGTTTGTGATGCCATTCATAACGCCATTCATGCGGACGCCCATGAGCTGGTACAATGCAGATTCCGTTTCCATCCAATCCCTCCTTCCGTGGTGTCGTATATTACCTCTGAATTGGG
>JAAUZJ010000032.1 GCA_014804695.1 Lachnospiraceae bacterium | reverse complement strand
TAAATCTTTTTGATTTACTGTACATGTTATGTTTTCCTCCTTCTTTTACACTTTTTGAATTCATAATAAATAATCCCTCCATTTTTTTATATTTCCGGCTTATACCCCGGATGATTTTTTATAGTAACCTGTCAATATGCAAGTGTATGACATGTTGGCAGGGGTACTATCGCGTTTTTGGGCGGAATTAGGACTATAATGCGCTGTTAACGGCCATATTGTGTCAATCAGCCCAAAAATTTATATATATTAGCTCTGAATGTGAGTTTTTTCAGAAAAAGACTGAAAATTCTTGCGCTGTTTTGGTTCAAATTAATAATAATTTTTAAGAAAATTAAGAAAAACTACATATAGAAAGAAAATAATGATAAAGATTTTATTAAAAATATATAAACTTTTTATAAATATTGCAATATGAATATATGAAAAGCGGGACCTTACATATCCAGTCTAATATGGTGATTCCATTTAAAAATTTCATATATTTCTTTCCCGCACATTTTTGACAATCATAACAGGCTTATGCCATATCACTTAATTATTTTTCTCAACTAAGTTTTTACCTGTTTTTCGTCTATTTTTTTATTGTATTTTGTAAAAATGTGTATTTACAATCTATTCATATGTGTGCTATGATAATGAAAAGCATAATTTTCTTTAAGGCAAATCAATTATTCTATGTAACAGTCTATATATTAAGTTTCAGAAAATCCATGCTTTTATTCCAAATCAATTCTATAAAGCAGGAGGGTCTGAAACAGCCCAACTGCATCTAAAAACCGTTTGTAGAAATTCGGTTTATCAAAAGGGAGGGCAATATATGAACAAAGAACTAACATCAAGCTTCGAAGAGCAGTCTTATGCTAAAACAAATGTACAACGCAAATATAAGGATACTATGTTCCGTATGCTGTTTAAGGAAAAGGAAAACCTGTTAAGTCTTTATAATGGAACAAATGAACAGCCTAAGCAACAGATATTAAGACTGTCGGACGCTTTTCAAAAGAAACAGGAGTTTCCGGAGCTTGAACTTTGCGTGACTGTATATAATATAAACTGGGGATACAATAAAGAACTTATGGATGTGTGCCACACTTCAAGGGAATATGCACAGTATGTGAAGCAGGTAAGGATATATGCTAAAGAACTGCCATTTAACGAAGCTGTTGAAAAGGCAGTGGATTATTGTATTAAGAACGGGATATTGGAAGACTTTTTATCAAAGAATCGAGCGGAGGCGATAGAAGTGAGTATCTTTGAGTATGATGAAGAAAAACATATGAAAAGTGAGCGGGAATGGGCGTATAATAATGGGCGAAAGGACGGGTTAGAAGAAGGCGAACAACGGCTTATTAAGCTGCAACAACTTCTTCTAAATGCCGGAAGAGGCGAGGACTTAACACGCGCTATTAATGACAAGGATTATCGGCAACAGTTATATAAGGAATATAATTTATAATATAACCGATAACTGCTCATATTGATACTGAATAACAACAAAAGCCCAGCCCCTGCAAACCAAAGGCTGAGCTTTTTCATACTATATACTATATTCCACAAACATTTTAATGATGAAACAATCTGATTCCCGTAAAGCACATTACCATGCCATATTTATTGCATGTCTCAATCACATTGTCATCCCTGACGGAGCCGCCCGGCTGTGCTACGTATTTAACGCCGCTTTTATGAGCGCGTTCGATGTTATCACCGAATGGGAAAAAAGCGTCGGAGCCGAGGGCTACATCGTTCATGCCGTCTAACCATGCGAGTTTTTCCTCTCTGGTAAAACGTTCGGGTTTTACTTTGAAAATATTCTGCCATGCGCCGTCAGCAAGTACGTCCATGTCATCTTCGCCAATGTACAGATCAATTGCATTGTCTCTGTCGGCACGTCCGATTCCGTCTACAAACTGCAGACCAAGTACCTTGGACGATTGACGAAGATACCAGTTATCCGCTTTAGAACCGGCAAGTCTGGTACAGTGGATTCTGGACTGCTGGCCTGCACCGATTCCGATTGCCTGACCGCCTTTTACATAGCAAACGGAATTGGACTGTGTATATTTTAATGTGATCATTGCTATTGCAAGGTCAATCTTTGCCTGCTTTGGCAGTTCTTTATTGTCCGTAACTATCTTATTGAAAAATTCGTCGTCAATATTAAGCTCGTTTCTTCCCTGCTCGAAACTGATACCGTACACCTGCTTAACCTCTATCGGCTCCGGCACATAGGAAGCATCAATTTCTATAATGTTATAATTTCCTTTTTTCTTGGCTTTTAAAATCTCCAGTGCTTCCGGTTCATAGCCCGGGGCGATTACTCCATCTGAAACCTCTCTTTTAATGATTTTGGCGGTTGCAGCGTCGCACACATCAGATAAGGAAATGAAATCGCCAAAAGAAGACATTCTATCCGCTCCTCTTGCTCTTGCATAAGCATTGGCAAGCGGTGTAAATTCCATATCCAGATCGTCCACCCAGTAAATCTTTTTCTCTACATCCGTCAGCGGAAGTCCTACTGCTGCCCCTGCCGGAGAGACATGCTTAAAAGAAGTCGCTGCCGGAAGTCCTGTAGCCTTTTCTAATTCCTTAACCAACTGCCACCCATTAAAAGCATCCAGAAAATTTATATAGCCCGGCTTTCCATTAAGCACTTTTATCGGTAATTCACTGCCATCTGCCATAAAAATCCTGGAAGGCTTCTGATTGGGATTACAACCATATTTTAACTCTAATTCGTTCATTACGTTTCTCCTTTTTCAGATTCAAACATTATGTTATTGTGAAATTATCATGAGTGCTTATTAACAATGCGTGTCTCATACTTCCCTGTTTCAATATCAATATATCTTACAAACAGCGAGACCTTATTATCCTCATTCAAATTATCCCACACCATCTGCGTAAAGCTGTCAATATCGCCTTCTATATCTACCCAGGTGGGTTCGCCTTCAAAGCTTGGAAGCGGATTTCCATCTCCCATGTATGTATGGATAAAATGACCTTCCCCGGCTACCGGATTTTCATAAGCAAATGTATATCTGTTGCAGGCCGCCGGATTTCCGTTGTTGCTTTTTAAAATAGACATAGCATAATTATAGCTGCCGTTTTCAATGTGCATAATACCTGAAATACGGGGTGTATAATTGGGCGCATCCGGCTCAAACTCTCTTGTTCTAAGCGACTGTTCAAAAGTCTGCTGTTTGTCCATCAGCTCATAAATTGTATCTGTCTGGTCACCGTTTGTAACTATCGTTTTATTTCCAAGCACTCTTACCGGAGCATATATTATAAGACTGGGGTCTTCCAACTTGGAAGGATCATATGCCTGAGTTCTGATGCCTTCTCCATCCGTCACAAAAATACGGTTCCTGCTGTTTTCACTTCTACCCATAATAAAGTAAGCTGTCACAGCATGTTTCCCATCCGCAGTCTTACCAATCACAATTCCTCTTCCCGGATACGCATTCGTAGATAATTCTTTCGCTAATGATACCTTGGTCATAACGTACTCCCTTTCTATTACTTACTCGTCTACACTGTAATTAGGCGCTTCTTTGGTAATATGAATATCATGCGGGTGGCTCTCTCTAAGCGCTGCTGCCGAAATCTTGACAAACCGGCTGTTCTGCTTAAGCTCTTCTATGGTTGCCGCACCGCAATATCCCATACCTGAACGAATTCCGCCCATAAGCTGGAATACAGTATCTTCTACGGTTCCTTTATATGCTACACGTCCTTCTACACCCTCCGGTACCAGTTTTCTTGCATCTGACTGGAAATAGCGGTCTTTACTGCCGTTCTCCATAGCTGCAATCGATCCCATTCCGCGGTATACTTTATATTTTCTTCCCTGATAAAGCTCAAATGTTCCGGGGCTTTCATCACAGCCTGCAAAAATACTTCCCATCATGCAGACATTTCCGCCTGCCGCAATCGCTTTAGTCATATCGCCCGAATATTTGATACCGCCGTCTGCGATGATCGGAATACCATATTTATCCGCCACTGCATAACAGTCCATAATCGCCGTAATCTGAGGAACACCGATACCTGCAACTACTCGTGTAGTACAAATGGAGCCTGGACCGATTCCAACCTTGACCGCATCCGCGCCGGCTTCAATCAATGCTTTGGTTGCTTCTCCTGTTGCAACATTTCCGGCAACAACCTGTAAATCGGGATATTTTTCTTTAATCATGCGCAGGCATCTCAGCACATTCTCGGAATGTCCATGCGCGGAATCAAGTACAACAACATCCACCTTCGCATCTATAAGTGCGCCTACTCTGTCCAGCACATTTGCGGTAATTCCAACTCCTGCGCCGCATAAAAGCCTTCCCTGCGTATCTTTGGCAGCTAGTGGATATTTTATCGTTTTTTCGATATCTTTTATAGTGATCAAACCTGTAAGGTTGTAATCGTCATCTACAATTGGAAGTTTTTCTTTTCTCGCCTTTGCAAGAATCTGTTTAGCCTCTTCCAAAGTTATTCCTTCTTTGGCTGTGATCAGCCCTTCGGAAGTCATGGATTCTTTAATTTTTTTGGAAAAATCAAGTTCAAATTTTAAATCACGGTTGGTAATAATACCTACCAGTTTTCTGCCTTCGGTAATCGGAACGCCGGAGATTCTGAATTTCGCCATAAGTGCATCTGCGTCAGCCAGCGTATGCTCTGGAGTCAGAGAAAAGGGATCAGTGATGACACCGTTTTCAGAACGTTTTACTTTGTCAACTTCTTCAGCCTGAGCTTCAATCGACATATTCTTATGAATAATACCGATTCCGCCCTGTCTAGCCATTGCGATCGCCATTCTATGTTCAGTTACCGTATCCATTCCGGCACTCATCATAGGAATGTTCAGTTTGATTTTCTTTGTAAGCCATGTTGTTAAGTCCACCTGATTGGGAATTACCTGAGAATAGCTTGGAACTAGCAGCACATCATCAAAGGTAATGCCTTCGCCAATAATCTGACCCATTTTCTCTCCTCCTGATTCTTATTATTTGAATTTACATTTGTATATAAAAGTACTGCCAGCTATAAAACTGACAGTATACTTTTCACATTTAAACGACAGAAGCTGTTATCCAAAGCCTCTATCGTTATAACCTAATCTGTAAATACCTTACGCGGTGCGATCAGCCTTATGGCCTTTAACATATCCTCGTTAGGCTCCCATATAACTTTAGTTTCCCCTTCATAAATCATCACATACCTGCTGTCCGGATTCTTCACGACTCCGGAGCTGAAATCAACGGTTTTCTTCATAGAGCGGTTCTTATAACTATCCAGATGATAGGAATTAACCGGCGCAAGGATTTCCAGTCTGTTCATGTCATATACAGCAACTCTCTTACGCTTGCTCTTAGCCATAATCTTATCAATGCTGACTTCCTTATCCAGATAAAGATACTCGTATTCAACATCCGCATTCATATATGCAAAATAAGCGCCGATTCCTGTCGCGATAGCAACCAGAAATCCCGGAACAAAAGCAACTCCGATTAAGCAGAAACATACCGTAAGCATAATCAACAGAACTTTTAAAAATACTGCCATAGAAGTAGCTTTCTTCTTAACAAGACATTCTACATATGTTTCACTGACCATATTGACTCTTTCCTCCGTTTGACGCACATTTATATTATAATATAACAATTTAGAAAAAGTTGCAAGAGAATGTAAAAACTTGCGTTTACAAACTTATGTCTGCCATTTATATCCATAATTATTTAAGGGAAAATCCGTCGGAAAGCTTTTCTCCCGTAACCAGCCTGTCCAAAAGTTCCTCTTCATTTAGATAAGGAAAGGCATAATAACCGCACACAATATCGCCGCCTTCTTCCCTGACATAAAAAGTGTGTCCGTCCTTTTCCACAGGTTTCAATTCATGTCTCTGATAATCCACCTGTCTGACCAGATTACCCGGAAGTGCTTCCTTAACATATCCAAGAGTTCGCAGTCCGTAAAAACCTACATACATAAGAAGAACTGCTCCTCCTGCCAATGATGCCATCACAACCGCACATTTTCCGATTTTGCTATGGTCTCTTAATTTTTCCAAATAAATCATAGGTACAACTACCAGCGGGAATAAAAGGAATACCCAGCAATATTTTACCTGCGGAATCGTAAAGAACCAGTAAACGAGACCAATCATAACTACCAGTCTTGGCAGGAGCATGGAAACTTCAACTGCCTTTTTTTTCACAAGAGAAATAATTGTTCCGGCTATATCAAAAACAAGTAAAAAGCTGACAACCAGATATAAGATCTTGTGGCTGGCGGAATCATTCTTAAACCAGGTGGGTACCCACGCAAGCCCGCTGTTTAGCGCCTCGTCCATTGTCGCATTGACCGCTCTGGCATCGTGTATCATACTTGCCACAGAATATTTTACAATCTCAATATCTATCTTCCAGGGCACATCAAACAGATCCACCGCACTTGCCAGATAGACCAAATAGCCCGTAACCCTTACGTTGGTTATAAAAAACGGAACGGCAATTATAATGCCTGTAAAAATATAGCCTGCAATTTTTCCCCAGCTTTTATTCTTAATAAGTTTGATTGCCGGCTGGATCACAAGAAGCACCACCATAACTACTGAAGTTTTCACCACCGTTGCAAAAACGCCGAAGATGCATAAAAATGCATAAGGAAAGTCCTCTTCCTCCTCCGCTTCAAGCAGCGTTATCCACTCAGTCAAAATAAAGAAAACAAGGCAGTTTGGAAGGGTATCGGTATAAGCGTCTGCAAAAAATGCAGTCACAATAATAGTATAGACCACCTCCGCAAACGCCAGACCGTCTCCAATATGACGTTTATGCGTTTTCCATCCAGCCAGACGGATCAGACCGTGAAAGAAAAGCAAAATCCCAAAATAGCCGCCCGTTGCATGAAGCGAAACCCCAAACACTGCTTTCATACTGTATAGGGCGTCAAAATAATGCTGCGCGCTGTTAAATCCAAGCGAATAAAAAAGATTTGCAACACCTGTCACGCAGCCGTATTCCTCAATCCAGCGGATAGTCTGGGCGTGATACCAGTCGGTATCTATAAGTTTAGGCGCCCCCGAGGTAGCAAGCGCATAAGCCACCGTCCCTATAACCAGCACACAGATAAGGACTTTTTTCACAATAGACGGAATTTCTTCCCTTCTCTTTCCAAACCAGTCTCCAAACTCATATGCGACCTTTTTCTCAAACACTACAATATAAATCAGGCAAAAAGCCAACAGCCCGATATTGGCTCCAAGCCCCACACCGCCAAAAAGGCTGTACACCTGTGCATAACAGGTCGTACACATGATTCCTGCAAAGAGGTCATAGAAGGGTGTTCTACGCCAACTTCCCCGTTCCTTTCGAAACAAATGCTCCAGCAGACGCAGACAGGCATTTCCTGTGATATATGTTGTTATCATTATGTAAAGCCAGTTTATCAGTACAACTATCATTTGTATATCCGCCTTTCATGCTTCTCTCTAGCCTGTGATACATTCCATTATAACGCTAATATCTGCGATAACGCAAGAGGCGCTGCTGTATGACAGAATCCGCCCAGAAATCTGCCAATGCAACATCTTGTTCTTGCCGACTTCACAAGATGGGGGTATAATACCTTTATCTAAATTACGAGCTTCGCAAATGCCTAAAAATATTGCTACGAAAGGAGTACGGCATATGTCATCACAGAATTCATTAAACGGTGAAATAAGGGAACAAATGAAAAAGATGAAGGACATGAGTCTTAAGGGAAAGATTTCGCATCTTTGGACTTATTATAAATTTCATGCAGCGGTTGCCATAATTGCTATTGCCCTTGTTTCTTCAATAATATATAACTACGCTACACATAAGGATACCGTCCTATACGCTATCTTTGTTAACGCGTCTATGCCGCATATGGATGGATCGGAGCTTAGCAGCGAATTTGAACAATATGCCGGAATTGACACAAATAAATATGAAGCCTATTTTGACTTTTCATTCAGAATTTCAGATACGGTGTCTACGGTTGAGACTGCTTCTACAAACGAGAAACTGGCCGCAATGATGTATGCCAGGACTGCGGATGCGTTCATTTCGGACTCAGCCGTTTTTGAATATTATGCTCAAAGGGAATATTTTGCAAATCTCGAAAATGTTCTGCCTAAGGAAGTTTTAGAAAAATATAAAGATTATCTGTATTATACTGATGTCAGCACAATTAAAACCAGTGCGGATGAAATCACTCTGGAAGATGTTGAAATAAATGGTTTAGAAAACAATAATATGATAAATGAAAATGACACCAGTGTCATAAACCATCGTGATGCTTCATCTATGAAAGAGCCGGTTCCGGTGGGAATCATTATTCCTGAAGGAAGCAGCATTTTGGAAGCCGGCTGTTATGACTATTTAGCCGAGAATGAGATTACCTATCAGGGTTATCAATCGGAAGCCGTTATAGGAATTTTTGAATACAGTCAAAATATTGATATGATATTAAAACTTTTAGAATTCTGAGAGAGCCTATAACAGCTCTCTCAAAATCTGATTTATCATAGCCGGATCGGCTTTGCCTTTCATTGCTTTCATAGTCTGTCCGACTAAAAATCCCAGCGCCTTTTCTTTTCCGTTATGATAATCGTTGACGGACTGTGGATTATTTTCAATAATCTCTTCAATGGTCCCTCGAAGCGCTCCTTCATCATTTACCGTTTTGAGCCCTTTTTCTTCTACATACTTCTCAGGATCGATATCCTTTTCAAACATAACTTCAAAAACTTCCTTTGCAACGGTGCTGTTGATAGCTTTAGAGTCTACAAGCCCAATCAGTTTTGTAAGGTTAGTTGGTGAAAAGCATAAATCTTCGGCGTCTACTTCTTTTTCTTTCATAAGACGCATCGTCTCACCCATAAGCCAGTTGGACACCTTCTTAGGCTGATTGCAGATAGCCACCGTTTCTTCAAACAGATCCGCCATATGTTTTGCGCCTGTTATGATTTCAATATCATAATCAGGAATTCCGTACTCTTCCTTATATCTAAGCATTTTCTCCGTACGAAATTCGGGCTGCTTCTTACGTATAGCTTCCAGCATTTCATCACTTACAACAATCGGTGTAAGGTCCGGATCCGGAAAATATCTGTAATCCTGTGCGTCTTCTTTACTTCGCATTGCATAGGATTCACCCTTGGTATCATCCCATCTCCTTGTCTCCTGAACTACTACTTTACCTTCTTCTATTAAATCAATCTGACGCTCCCGCTCTCCCTCAATGGCTCTTGTAATTGCCTTAAAAGAGTTCAGGTTTTTCATCTCCGTTCTGGTGCCAAAAGCTTCCGTACCGACTTCACGAACGGAAAGATTGACGTCCGCACGCATCGAACCTTCCTGAAGTTTGCAATCGGAAGCTCCAAGATACTGTATTATAAGACGCAGCTTCTCAAGATATTCAATTACCTCCTGTGCGCTTCTCATATCCGGCTCAGAAACAATCTCAATCAGTGGAACGCCTGAGCGGTTATAGTCTACCAAAGAACAGTCTTCCCATTCATCATGAATAAGCTTTCCCGCATCTTCTTCCATATGAATTTCATGAATTCCTACAGTTTTCTTACCGCCGTCATCTGTTTCGATTTCGACTCCGCCGTTTCGGCAAATAGGAAGATAGAGCTGTGAAATCTGGTAATTCTGCGGATTATCAGGATAAAAATAATTTTTTCTGTCAAATTTACCATATCTGGTAATCTCACAATTGGTTGCAAGCCCTACTGCAATCGCATACTCCAATACCTGTTTATTAAGTACTGGAAGAGTGCCCGGCATACCGGTACATACCGGACAGGTGTGTGCATTAGGCTCTGCTCCAAATTCAGTTGAACAACCACAGAAAATCTTGGTCTTTGTCGCAAGCTCCACATGTACCTCAAGCCCTATGACAGTTTCATATTCTTTTGCCATTTCAGCACACCTCCTTTGCCGTCGCCGCTTTTTCGTAAGTATAAGCTGCCTGAATCAGTTTCTTTTCCTTAAAACAATCGCCAATAAGCTGTAAACCAATCGGAAGTCCGGCTTCATCTTGTCCACATGGCAGACTTATCGCCGGAAGTCCTGCCAGATTGACAGCTATGGTATAAATATCTCCCAGATACATTTTAATCGGATCTGCAAG
>JAAUZJ010000031.1 GCA_014804695.1 Lachnospiraceae bacterium | reverse complement strand
TTCGGTGCATTATAAAGCGCTGTCAGTAGATACGCCTTGATATTCGCTATATGGGTAGTGGTCTTTTCCATGCTGTCCAACACATACTGGATATGCCCTGAATCCAGCTTTAGGAATTTCCCTTTGACCAATTCATACGGATAATCTGCGCCACCGATACGGATACTTTTTCTCTGAACCGCCACCACATCAACAATAATTTCTACCAGCTCGTCCAACAATTCATACTGATACTTCATATCTGCCTTCAGAATCTCATAATCTATATTTTCTTTTACAATCTGCGTATAGATCTCTATCGCATCCATCTGATCCACATCTGCTTCTTCCTGATTGATGGATAGATAATCTTTATTAGTAATCTCTATAGAATTCTTTGTATTTGTCTCCCCTTTCAGGGAGAGACCTGTCACCTTTGAAGTAGTATCCTCCCTCTTTTCAGGGATACCCCTCCCTCCTTCTACGGATAGAGGTGTCTCCTTTGGCGGGGAGAGGGTCTTTTCCTCAATCTCTTCCGGAAATGTCACTTCATACAGCCTCTTGGGAACCAGTTCGATAAACAGCACATTATTTAAAATCTGTCCTCTTACTTGGATTGTTTTAAAGATGCGTTTGATAATGCCCATCTTCTCAAGAGCCTTTACCGCCTCTGTTGCCTGTTTCTTTGATAATCCAAAAGCATCCGCCATCTGGTCATAGCTGCGCTGTAAGTAATCATCACGAAACTTCTTTTTCATGCAGATCAGCTGTCCGCTTTCTTCATCCCGTTCTTCTTTAGGTCGATACCAATACACGATATCTGCCAGAATATGAATTGCATTATTGTTTGGAGCGCCATTTGGATATCTGATTGTTTTAAACCACACCATAGGGATTACATTTCCCGTAAAATTCATGGTTCCAACTTCATCCACGATAGGATTGCCTGTTGAATACCGGAACGTCTTTTTATAATCCATCCTCTCCCCCTTTTCGTAATCTAATATTTACTTCAAAGAGAGCCTTTGTTATACTAAATTTGCTATATGAGTATAGTAAGGCTCTGCTTTGCTTACTCCGAAATGCCCTTGTTACCAGCAGGGGCATTTCCTTTTATTCCTGCCATCTTGTCCAACATATCCGCTACCTTTTCCTGCTCTGACGGATATAAATGTCCATAGGTATTCAATGTGATCCGGATATCCTTATGTCCAAGACGTTCTTTAATAATCATGGGCTGAACACCAAGATGTATGAGATAGGCACAGCTCGAGTGTCTGAGATCGTGGACACGGATATGTTTGACTCCGGCTTTATCCGCATGGCGTTTCATCACATGCTGCACTGCCTCCGGTACGACTGCAAAGATTCTCTCATCTGCAGGCAGCTTATACATAGATGCCATATATGCCTTTAGTTCTTCTGCCAGAAATTCAGGAATAATCACCGTCCGCACAGATTCCCTTGTTTTAGGTTCTGTAATCTCATCTTTACCTTTGTGTCGGAAATAAGTCTTAGTAATAGATATCCGCCTGTTTGCGGTGTCAATGTCCGACGCAGTAAGTGCTAAGGCTTCCCCGATTCTACAGCCACTATAAAACAGCAAATCAAACAAGACATGATATTTGCTCCCACTTTCAAAAGTGCTTATAAAACAATTAAATTCATCTAATGTCCAGAATTGTAACTGCTTTTTATCTGCATCTGCTCTGCCCATGCGCTTTACTTTCGTGCAAGGATTATCTTTTAAGTTGTAAATCTTTGTGGCATGAGTAAATAATGCCGTCATCTGATTTTGAAGCATCCGCTGATAAGTTTCCTTAAATCCTTTGGATCGGATCTCGTTCTGCCACTGGATAATATCTGCTGGTGTAATGCTATCCATAGCCTTATTACCCAACAGAGGAATAATGTGATGTTCAATCATATAACGCTTATTCCGAATCGTGCGCTGCTTCAATTCGCCATCTTTATCTCTGAAATATACCTCTACAAAATCAGCCAGTTTCATGTTCATATCTGTTTTTGACGCTAACAGTGTATTTCGCTCCCATTCCAAGGCTTCTTTTTTACTCGCGAACCCACGCTTCTTTTTATGCTTTTTCTTACCCTGCCAGTCCTCCACCCATATTTGTGAAGTCCATGTGCCTTTTTCTGTATCTTTGGATACTGCCATTCTACAATCACTCCCCTCCTTATCCGATATTTCTTTTTCCGGAATAAAATCTTTCGCTCCAATATGTACGTGGCACTTTTGCCTGTACCGTCATATACCCGGCAGCCGCTAATTCCTCATTAAGCTGCCGAATAATGCGATAACCCTTTTGCTTTGACACCCCCAACTCCTGAGCGACATCATCAACAGTCATCATGTAGTTTGTCTTTGCCATACAGATTCTCCTTTCGCATTATATTTTCTCAAATTACGCATTTCGTATTGTGATTGTTTTAATATTATTACTCATTGCGTATTTTGTCAATACTATTTTAAAATTATTTTTAATTATTTACGATTTGCATAATGCATCGTACAATGTTATAATATAAAAAATATCTCTATTTATATGTTACTAATAGGACGATGAGAATTTGTGGAGAAAATTTTATGATTAAAAATAAATGTCAATTTATAGAAAATGAAGATGAATTACGAGATAAAATCAATAAAATGGATAAGGTAGCAAATGCATATCTTATGAAGATTGAAGACCTATACATGGAAGATCTATATTTTATGTCGGTTATTGATAAATCAATAAAGCTAATAGATTCTTTTCTGTTTGCTTTAAATAAAAGAAATCTTACAGTTCTTGCTACGCTTACGAGAGTTCAAATTGATTGTGTATTGCGGGCGTTTGCTACTACGATTGTTAGTGATAGCGGGGATTTTTGCAAAGCTATTCTTATAGATGATATGAGAATAAATAGGTTGAAAGATACGAATAACAATACACTGACTGACAAACATCTTTGTAAGATGCTAGGGATTTATTTAAACCTACCAGTGTATGATTTGTATGAGAAAATTTGTGGTTTTGTTCACTTTTCATCAGACAGCTTTCATAGTATTGCTAAATCACAAGATAAAAACAGCATAACAATGTTTATAAGCCGAAATAACAGAGATGAGGATAAACAAACATTTGAGCGACTTTCATTGGAGCTTGCAAATCAATTTCTCTTCTTTGGTACAGTTCTGATAGAAGACATTTTTGCTTCATGGTTGAAACAGAAAAAAAGATGGGACAATCAATAAAATATTAAGGAAGAGTAACCACCAAAACTCTTTTAAGGTAAATAAGAAATGGACTACGACACATTTAAACTAATACATAGCGAATTGATTATGTCTGTTCAATATATAGAGCAGGACTTGAAGTTAATATATTCTATTCTCAAAAACGGAGCGTTTTATGATAATTATTCTGGTGTTGAGAACTTTCCTCTAGGGAAGCTACTCAAGAGTCTTCATGAAATGGATCAGGAATTAGGTTACTCAAAAATCAAAGAGAAAGACTATGATTTATTGAATCAGATTCGAGAAATACGTAATTACTGGTGTCATCAGTGCTACATTGATTTTCATTATATCGAAGATCCACAAGAACATGACAAGGCTTTTCAAAAAGTGGCTGGCAGACTACATGAAGATGAATTGCGCGTTTATGAATTGCAGCAGAAGATTGAGAAGCTTCGTAAAAATGTTGAAAAGAAGCATAGACATAAAAAAAGGATTCAATAAACCACAATTTATCGTAGGAATATATTTGTAAAAACTAAGCAAATAAATAACATTTAAAAGAAAGGAATATGATTACATGGGTTATGGTCAAAATTTAAAAGATATTTTAGACAATAAGGGCATGACAGTAAAAGAACTAGCACTAAAGGCAAAGATCGCGCCAACAACACTTTATTCTATTATCCAAAGAGACACCGCAATCCGCTTTGACACTGCACTTAGAATCTCTAATATATTAGATATACCAATCAGTTCTATCTGCAAGGATAATCCGTATGACGATATTGAGACCTTACCGGCACTTCCATCTGACAGTGAAAAGCGGAATATTGACAGTCATAAAAACAGTTACATATCAGACCGTACTGCCCGTATCCTGAAGAAGTTCGATTACACAGAACTGCCTATGGTGGATGAGTTGATCGCTGATTTATATGTGCTAGATGACACTACAAGACGTGACCTTTTTGAATATACTAAAATACTGAAGAAAAATCATACTTCTCCTGAAAGAGCTGCTGACTTAAAAGATATAAAATAGTAAAACATTACATTTGAATCACTAAATAAATTTGGGAAGGATAACATTATATTTTGTTATGGGTATAAACATATGAATGAGCATTTAAATTTTCTTTATAATTGGTTTTCAAAAACTGATAGTCACCCTCAGTTTCCTAATCAACAGTTTTCTCCGTCAACCATTCCCACTGTAAAGCAAGAGTTGAATCAATTAAGTCAAGATATATGCCAGACTGAGCCTTTTTATAGCAAAGAATTATTTCGTTTAAAAGAACGCCTTTTTAATCCGTTTGGCTTAAATCCTGCTGTCTTCGGAATGACTTTTGGTTATATCACTTCTTTATATGAAAATCAAAAACAACCATTAAATAATATTTGGAATTATATACATCCCAAAATTCAGGAAGTATCCAAAGGTCAATATCTTGCTGGATTCTATGCAGACGCTGCAGAAAATGCTTTTAAAGAAATCAACGCACGAACAAAACGCATATATGCAAATGCGTGTCCAAATACTCCTATTCCAGATGGTGCCGCTGCTATGACAAGAGTATATTCTTCAAACAATCCTATTGTAGAATTTTGTGATAGACACACCGAAAGTGGACAAAATACTCAATTAGGTTTTATGAAAATGGCAGAAGGTGCCATGATCGCTTTAAGAAATCCTGTTGCACATGAAAATCTAAACATGCTCCAAGATGATGCAATGCGTCAGCTCATGTTTGCAAGTATGATAATGTATAAGATTGACGAAGGTGTTATTCATTCAAGAATTACTGAGCAAGAATAAAATATCGTAGCCATTTTGTAGCCACTTTAGTCCTCTAAAGTGGCTATTCATGTAAAAAGGGTTCCGGAGAAATCTCCGAAACCCTTGAATTTACTGTAATTCTATTGATTACTCGATGATAGTAGCAACACGTCCTGAACCAACTGTTCTACCACCCTCACGGATAGCAAAAGTAAGACCCTGCTCCATAGCGATAGGATGAATCAATTCGATTGACATTTCTACGTTATCACCAGGCATGCACATTTCTGTACCTTCAGGTAAGTTACATACGCCAGTTACGTCAGTTGTTCTGAAGTAGAACTGAGGTCTGTAGTTGTTGAAGAAAGGAGTATGACGTCCACCTTCATCTTTTGTCAGTACGTAAACCTGAGCTGTAAATTTCTTATGGCATGTTACAGTACCGGGTTTAGCAAGTACCTGACCTCTTTCGATATCTGTTCTCTGGATACCACGAAGAAGTACACCGATGTTATCACCAGCCTGAGCTTCGTCAAGCAGTTTACGGAACATCTCGATACCGGTTACAACAGATTTCTGTGTTTCTTCTTTTACACCGATGATTTCAACATCATCAGACATATGAAGTGTACCACGCTCTACTCTACCTGTAGCAACGGTACCACGGCCTGTGATAGAGAATACGTCCTCAACAGGCATAAGGAAAGGCTTATCTGTATCACGCTGAGGATCCGGAATATGCTCGTCTACTGTTGACATCAATTCCATAATCTTGTCGCCCCACTCGCCGCTAGGATCTTCAAGAGCCTTTAAAGCGGAACCTTTGATGATAGGGCAGTCTGTGAACTCATATTCTTCAAGCTGTTCTGTGATTTCCATCTCAACTAACTCAAGTAACTCAGGATCATCAACCATATCACATTTGTTCATGAATACTACGATATAAGGTACACCTACCTGACGGGACAGAAGGATGTGCTCCTTTGTCTGAGCCATAACACCGTCAGTAGCAGCAACAACGAGGATAGCGCCATCCATCTGAGCAGCACCTGTGATCATGTTCTTTACATAGTCAGCATGTCCAGGGCAGTCAACGTGTGCGTAGTGTCTCTTCTCTGTTTCATACTCAACGTGAGCTGTAGAAATTGTAATACCTCTTTCTCTCTCTTCAGGTGCTTTATCGATATTTTCGAAATCTGTAGCAGTGTTACCTGCAACTCTCTCTGACAATACCTTTGTGATAGCAGCTGTCAAAGTTGTTTTACCATGATCTACGTGACCAATGGTACCAATATTACAATGGGGTTTGGTTCTTTCAAATTTAGCTTTAGCCATTTCTAAAGTCCTCCTTAAATAAATTTTCTTTCTTAATTTGTTATAAGTTTCATGTCATAATCAACTATCTTTGATTATATTAGAGATTGCCAATATTTTCAAGCATTATTTAGCTTTTGCTGCTAATACTTTTTCCTGTACGTTCTTCGGTACCTGTTCGTATTTCTCAAAGAACATCGAATAATTACCACGTCCCTGTGTCTTAGAACGCAAATCCGTTGAATATCCAAACATTTCAGCAAGCGGCACATAACCTTTTACCATCTTACCTCCACCGATGTCTTCCATTCCTTCGATACGTCCACGACGGGAATTAATGTCACCGATTACATCACCCATATATTCTTCAGGCATAGTAACCTCAACCTTCATGATAGGCTCAAGTAATACAGGACCAGCTTTCTTCATAGCTTCCTTGAAACACATGGAACCGGCAATATGGAATGCCATTTCAGATGAATCGACTTCATGGTAGGAACCGTCATATACATTAGCGCTTACGCCAAGTACAGGGAATCCACCAAGAATACCGGCTTTAGAAGCCTCTTCAATACCTTCGCCGACAGCAGGAATGTATTCCTTAGGAATAGCTCCGCCGACTACGCTTGATTCGTACTTGAATGTCTCTTCACCGTTAGGATCCATAGGCTCAAATTTAACTTTACAATGTCCGTACTGTCCACGACCACCGGACTGTTTTGCATATTTGTATTCCTGATCGACAGGTTTGGTAAATGTTTCTTTGTAAGCAACCTGAGGAGCGCCTACGTTTGCTTCTACTTTGAATTCACGAAGCAGACGGTCAACGATGATCTCAAGGTGAAGCTCACCCATACCTGCGATAATTGTCTGTCCGGTTTCCTGATCTGTATGAGCGCGGAAAGTAGGATCTTCTTCAGCAAGCTTAGCCAAAGCCTCACCCATCTTACCCTGACCTGCTTTGGTCTTAGGCTCGATTGCAAGCTCAATAACGGGCTCCGGGAATTCCATTGATTCCAGAATAACCGGATGCTGGTCATCACAAATAGTATCACCGGTTGTAGTAAATTTAAATCCGACAGCAGCCGCAATATCACCGGAGTAAACTTTGTCAAGTTCTGCTCTCTTATTTGCATGCATCTGCAGTATACGTCCTACACGTTCTTTTTTATCCTTAGTTGCGTTCAGTACATAAGAACCTGAGTTCATAGTACCTGAATAAACTCTGAAAAATGCTAATTTACCAACGAATGGATCTGCCATGATCTTAAATGCCAGTGCAGAGAAAGGCTCTTCATCTGATGAATGTCTCTCTACTTCGTTACCGTCTAAATCTGTTCCCTTAATAGCCGGTATATCTGTCGGTGCAGGCATATACTCTAAGATGGCATCAAGAAGTTTCTGAACGCCCTTATTTCTGTAAGCCGAACCACAGCATACAGGAATTGCCCTACATTCGCATGTAGCAAGTCTGAGAGCTTTCTTCATATCTTCTACAGAAGGTACTTCTCCTTCCAGATACATCATTGTTAAATCATCATCTAACTCGCAGACTTTTTCTACCAGCTCATCGCGGTATAAATCTGCATCGTCTTTCATATTGTCAGGGATATCTGTAATATCAATATCTTCGCCCTTATCATCATTATAGATATAGGCTTTCATCTCAAATAAATCGATAATTCCCTTAAAATCATCTTCTTTGCCGATAGGCAGCTGAAGGATGATTGCATTTTTACCCAATCTGGTTCTAATCTGGTCTACAGCGCCGTAGAAATCCGCACCCAGAATATCCATCTTATTGATGAATGCCATTCTCGGTACATTATAGGTATCGGCCTGACGCCATACGTTTTCAGATTGTGGTTCAACACCGCCTTTTGCACAGAATACGCCGACAGCGCCATCCAGTACACGAAGAGAACGCTCAACTTCAACAGTAAAGTCAACGTGTCCGGGAGTATCAATAATGTTGATACGATGCTCTAAAGCACCCGGCTTAGGCTTGCAGTTTTCTTCCAAAGTCCAGTGGCACGTCGTAGCGGCTGATGTGATGGTAATACCTCTTTCCTGTTCCTGCTCCATCCAGTCCATGGTTGCAGTGCCTTCGTGAGTATCACCAATCTTATAGTTAACACCAGTATAATAAAGGATACGCTCTGTCAATGTTGTCTTACCAGCATCGATATGAGCCATAATACCTATATTTCTGGTTCTCTCTAATGGATATTCTCTTCCAGCCAAGGTCTTTTCCTCCTGTTATTATTAGAAACGATAATGTGCAAAAGCCTTGTTTGCTTCTGCCATCTTGTGCATATCTTCTTTTCTCTTCACGGCTGCACCTGTATTATTTGCAGCGTCAAGAATCTCGTTAGCCAGTCTTTCTTCCATAGTTTTCTCGCCTCTTTTGCGGGAGAACATGGTCAGCCAACGAAGTCCCAATGCCTGACGTCTGTCCGGACGAACCTCGATAGGTACCTGATAGGTAGCACCACCGATACGTCTGGCCTTTACTTCAAGAACAGGCATAATATTATTCATAGCCTCTTCAAACACTTCAAGAGCTGGTTTACCAGCTTTCTCTTCTACTCTTGCAAATGCTCCATATACAATTTTCTGAGCTACACCTTTCTTACCATCTAACATAATGTTATTGATAAGCTTGGTAACAACCTTATCATTGTATAAAGGATCTGCTAATACATCTCTCTTTGCAACATGTCCTTTACGTGGCACGGCTCTTCCCTCCTTATTAATATTCGCAGTAATCCATGATCATAATTACTGCCTCAATAAATCAACGGTACTCACATGTGTCCTCTAATTCAATGTGTTCGTGCGGTTTCCTATAATATATATTGACCCATTAGGTCAACTTCTAACACAGGGTACTGTGCTTTGCAGCTTCCGAAAACAGTGCTGCATAAGAATCCCAACACTAAATTAGTTCTGTTTGTGGTCCTAATCCTTTTACCTTCAACCCTTACTTAGGCCGTAAGTTTGCAGAGCAAACTTACAAAGTTAATTTGCGAAGCAAATTTACTTTTTTACTTTTGAGCTTTAGGCCTCTTAGCGCCGTATTTGGAACGAGCCTGTT
>JAAUZJ010000030.1 GCA_014804695.1 Lachnospiraceae bacterium | reverse complement strand
TTCAATGCCACAAGCACCGCCTGTAATATCCATTTCAATATGGTAAGCAATACCACTCCGGTCTTTCTTAAAACTATTCCTGCCATAAAACATTCCTCCTATCCCCAGTTGTCAACCAGTTCCATCATGGTTGGATCTGCGGGTTCCTCTGTATTATTGGTTGCTGTTTCCTTTGCCACGGTTTCCATGACCATCCTTCCCATGCTGCCCTCCGCCACCCTTGCCGCCCCGCCTCCGAGGGCAGCACCGAGCAGCATGATAATTTCATTCTTAACATCATTCTTTAGTTCTTCACGGATACCATCTAAGTCACTCTTTGAAATGTATTCCTCTTTCTTCTGTCCTCCTGCCTCTCTCAACAGGTTTTCATCCCCAAAGATGTTTGCATAGAAGTCTATGGCATCCGTTATGAACTGGTTTACAGACTTATGAATGTCTGTATTCAGTTCCGCAAGCACCTTGTTTACCCTGCGCTGCTGTTCATTGTCAAGATTGAGGCGGTAACTTCGGAAAACAATATTCGACTTTGCCATATACCCCACTCCTATCCTATCTGATTACGGTGCTTTGCAAGGAAAACCTTGCCAAGCTGTTCATACCCCTTTGCATTTGCTTTGATGTCCTCAATGTAGCGGAAATTCCCGCTGTCATGGGAACCGAACAGCCTCATGACTGCCGCCCCACCGCCTACGAACACAATCGGTATCACATCGAGGTTGTAACCGTGTTCTTTCAGGGTATTGTAGACTTTCTGTGCAAAATCACGCAGGCAGTCCTTTACAATGTTCATGTACTTATCCGGCAATGCTGCCTCTCCGGTAGCCATGACCTGCTGTATCACGTTTTCCTCAAGTTCCTGCCCGATCTGCCTGTTACATTCCTCATTGATTATTCTCATGCAGCGGATAAGTCCCTGCTGGCTTGTGATACATTCCGCCTCATTCGGCTTGCCATTCTCTATCGGCATGATGTCAATGGTCCAGCTCCCTATATCTACCACTACCACACGCCCCGGCAAAGTTCTCAACTGCTCTGCAACTGCCGCATAGCATTGTGGGAATACGGACACCCTTGCTATCCTTGCCGTGTACTTCTCTTTCTCAAAGCGGAAAGCGACCTCTTTCTTCTTTGACAGATAATCAATGAAGTCCTGCTTCTCTGCACCGAACCTTGTCAGGGGAAGTCCTACCGATAAAAGAACATCCGTATTTCTCATTCCCCGTCTGTTCAGTTCCTTTGCGATTGCCGCAAGAGTAAGCAGATAGAAGTTGTCATTTTCAACTTTCGTGTCCCTGACCTCAAGACGTTTCCCGCCTACCTTGTAATACTTTCCGTCAAGTTCCACCACATCATCGTAAAATGCGGGTTCCGTTGTGATCTCCTTTACTCCGGTTGTAAAAATCTGTGTAGCTGTTTTCATATTCGACCAGCCATGATCAATCCCGATTACTTCAATATTTTTTTCCATTCTGTTTTTCCTCCATATCTTTTTCATGTCGTTTTATCTCTCCTTAAAATCTTTCTCATGCAGGGAAAACAATACCTTTCCGATTGTCTGTACGGACATCCAAAACACATATCTTCCTTGTCCTGCTCTGTGATTTCAGGTTTGCTTTCTTCCTTGACACACTTCTTGGCGAGACACTGGCTGTTATTTCCATAAAAGAACTTGCAGCGCATACAGCTTCTTAGGTCTTTTTCCAGTTTTACTTGTGCCGCAATAATTCCGCTTTGTTTTGGAGCATCCTGCACTCTTATGTTAATTCCCATCCACGCCACCCGCCTCTCTTGCGGCGGAAAGCATGTTTATCTCCTCCATCTTTCTGTCTGCCAACCCTGCTGATCTTGAAAGCGCAAGTACAAACATAAATGCTACTATAAATCCTACCGCTATCATCTGCCGCCCCTCCTCTTCTGCTCCGCTTTCTTCCTCTGTTCCGCTTCCATGCGCTCGACATACTCACGAATGTCAATCAAATCCTCTAAATCATAGATTTTGGAACTCATGGCACGGTCAACATTTTCAGGAGTACATTCGCCGTGTTCCGTCAGTGCTGCTATTACTTTCTGCCTGATTTCTTCCTGCACCGTATCCGGCATTGCTGCTATATAGTGTGGCGGCAGCTTTGAAACTTCTGTGATTACCTCCTTTTCGTATCCGTAAGTCTTTTCAAAGTCACTTAGGAACTTTTCTTTTGCCAATACTGCTTTTACCTTGTTTTCTTCACTGGCTAACTCCACCAGTCCGTCTAAGAACTGAATCAGCTCCCTTTTTGTAAAGCCCATCTGTAAATCCTCCTTCTCAAAACAAAAGGTAGGACCAGATTAGCGTTGCACAAACGGAATATCCGTTTAGAGAGCTAATTTAGTCCTACCTAAATCATTGTTATTTTGTTTCACCTCGCATTTCCTTAAAGCCATAGAATGACCGTATCAGTAATCGACCATTATCTGACTTTCGTAATGTAGGTTTTCGATTTTGATCAGCGCTGTCCTAATCTTGACCTAAAATGGGCTTAAAATAATAGGACTAAATCAGTGCAAACCCTTGATTTTATTGGGTTTCTCTTAATTTAGTCCTATTATACCACCAGCATAGCCGATGAAAATAATGTCATAGTCCTCCATGTTCTCCACAGATCCGGAAATAGCAGGACGGGACGTGCTGTCATTCATCTCGATTGTCGTTCTGCTTGAAGAATCATTGTAGTTCAGATCAGCGTCTGTATAAGGTTCTTCAGGTACGATCTGATAAACATCCGCACCAAGTATGTTTACGATATGCCCGGCTATTCCCTCGGTATTTCCGGTGCAGGAGAAGTATGCAACTAAAACTTTGCTACCCGTTTCTTCAGCAGAGGTATCAGCTTCCCCAGTATCAGAGACTGTCTCCTCCGGAACAGATGTATTTGTATCATCGCTTTCATCCTGAACCTGCTGTTCATTCTCCTGAGATTCTGCTGTCAATTTGGTTGCTTTATTGTCTGCAGTTGTTTCACCTGACTGTGCAGAGCAAGCTGCCAATGTAAATGTCATGCAGAGTACTAAAATGATTGCAAATATCTTTTTCATGGTTCATTTCTCCTTACTTTAATTTGCTATATTCCTCGTCGTCCACTGGCTCCTGCCACTCGTTGGAAGAGTCCTCACCCGGCACCTCAATGGCAATGTGAATAAAACAGCTATCTTTCGCCGGTATGCAGTTTCCTCGTTTCTTTGCCCATTCCTGATATCAGCCACGTCTACCAGTACAAAGCAGAATCTGCCCGACAAAGAACTGCCCAAAAGGATTCTTTTCACCAAGTCCAAAAATACCGCCATTTTCCAATTTTTCACTCATAATAATTTCCTCCTGATTTTTTATTCTGACAGCGAAAAGATGATTTCTTCCCGACTGCTATAGACTTCGACAATCATAAAGAGAATAAGTATCCATCCTCATAAGTACATTCACTCCAAAAAAATGTAGGTACAGAGAAAAAGCAAGAAATACTTTTCTCTACCCCTACATTGTAATGTAGTTTACAAGTTATATCAAATACTTAGTTTTTATATGTTACTTATGCCTAAAAAGCATTTGATGAATTCTATAAATTTTTCCGTTGCAAGACCAAAAGGCTGCTGCTTTTTCCATGCTAACGCGCTGCTTGCTGTCAATTCCGGAGACAATGGCCGATAAGCAATTTTTTCTTTATCAAGGAAAGGCAGTGAACCTTCAATAACTATCGAGTATGCCAATCCTTTTTGAACCATAATTGAGCCATTTGTACTTAAATTGCTGGTAAACAGGACTTTTGTACTTTGAAAAGAATCACCAAGCCAGTTTGAAAGTTCATTCTGCACGTTTGTCCGTCTTGGAAGAATAAGCGGAAGATTCTCCAAATCCTTCGCACTTACAGCTTTTTTATCTGCCAGAGGATCATCCGGGCTCATTAAAACTACCCATCGCTCTTTTACCGCCATACGGATAAAATCGAATTTTTCCATATCAATTGGTTCTAACAGCATTCCAATGTCTATCAGCCCTTTTTCCATCTGCTCCTTTACCAAATCTGCATTCGCTGTAAAAATATCATAACTGACAAGCGGATACTTTTGGTGAAAAGCTTCAATGATCTCCGATAGAACCTGCACAGCCGCCAGTTCTCCACAACCGATCACGATTCTTCCTTCTACAAGTTCTTCCTGCTCTATCAATTCTTTTTCCGTCCGGTCCACCAAAGCTAAAATCTCTTCTGCCCGGCGTCGCAGCAGTATTCCTTCATTTGTTAAGGTAATCTTTCGTGCGCCTCTGTGGAATAATTTTACGCCAACTTCTTCCTCTAACTGTGATAATTGTCTGCTTAATGTAGGCTGTGTAATATGTAAAACCTCTGCGGCGCGATTGATGCCTCCTTCGCGGACAACAGTAAGAAAATATTTAAGGACTCTTATTTCCATTATAATACCCGTGACCTTTCCAGAACTTGCAAACTTTGGTATGGATTTTTTTCTGTAACCAGATTATTTATTGCCCAATGCCTGATTCAGACTTTGTATCATTTGATCAATCTGTGCAGCCACTTCTGCTCCTGCAAAACTTGCCAGAGATTTTAGCGGCATACCTTTCATCATTGCCTCCATCATCTCTGCACCAGTACCGAGTGCATCTGCAACGCCTTCCGCTTCCTCTCCTTGCATACTTCCCATTGCCTCTTGCATGTTTTGCATCATCTGTCCGACAACCGGTGCAGTAACAGGGTGTGCCAAAAGTTCCCCAATCGTAGTAGCTCCGTTGACAAAGAATGGAAGCTGTTTATCAGTCTTGAACGAAATTTCCCCTGTCAAAGCAATCTCATCACTGGCATGTCCGATCAACACCACATAAGTTCCGGAAGGAGCATACCAATCACCAAGTCCTTCATGATAAAAAGATAAATCTCTTGCGGTAAGCGTAAATTCTACAGTCTTTGTCTCTCCCGGCTGCAGCTCTACTTTGGAAAATCCCTTTAACTCCTTCACCGGACGACCTGCTGTGCCATTCTTATCACTGACATAAAGCTGCACGACTTCCTTGCCTGCCATCTGACCAATATTTTTCACATCTACAGTTACCTTCACACAGTTGTTATCATCTAAGATTTCTGTCGGCAGCTTCAAATTACTATACTTATATTCTGTATAGGACAGACCATGTCCGAATGCCCAGCGCACCGGCATTTTTCTGGCATCATAATAGCGGTATCCGACATAAATGCCTTCTGCATAATCTACATTTATCCCATCACCTGGAAAATTCAGATAACTCGGGTTATCCTCCAGACGCAGAGGAAATGTCTCTGCAAGATGCCCGGAAGGATTCACTTCTCCATAAAGGAGCTTATCGGTCGCTTCCCCCACACCCTGGCCACCAAGATACATTTCTAAGATTGCCGCTGCCTTATCAGCCCAAGGAGTCTCTATCGGACTTCCATTATGCAACACAACGATAATATTGGGCTGTACATTGGCAACCGCCTCGATTAATTTATTCTGACAGTCCGGGAGTTTCATATCTTTCCTGTCATAACCTTCAGACTCAATCACATCCGGAAGCCCTGCAAAGATAACTGCTGCGTCGGAATCCTTTGCAGCCTGCAGCGCCGCTGCCAGTTCCTCCTCATTTTCTTCATCCTTATCGAACGGAAAACCTTTCACATAAGACACAGCCCTGCCTTTTGACTTTGCAGTTTCCAGTGCGGAAGATACCTTACTGGAATTGATATGGCTGGATCCGCCGCCCTGATAACGGGGTTTTTCAGCGTATTCACCAATATATACTACCTTTGCTCCAGTCTTTAGTGGAAGTACGCCATTATTCTCCAAAAGCACTGCGCACTCGGTCTCAAACTTTACAGCCTTCTCGTGATCTGCATCCCTGTCGAACACAGCTTCCGGATGACGATTATCCACATAAGAAAAAACAACTTTTAAAATACGTTCTACTGCATTGTCTAGCAACGCTTCGTCTAAGCTTCCATCTTTTACCGTCGCAACGATCTTTGCATCATTGAAACCGCCGCTTCCCGGCATCTCCAAGTCAAGTCCTGCCACAATTCCTTTCACACGGTCTGCCACTGCGCCCCAGTCTGTCATAACATAGCCTTCAAATCCCCATTCGTCCCTTAAAATATCTGTCAAAAGATACTTATTCTCGGAAGCGTATTCTCCGTTAATCTTATTATAGCTGCACATAACCGTCTTTGGCTGTGCTTCCTTTACCGCAGTCTCAAATGCCGGCAAATAGATTTCCCTAAAAGCCCGCTCCGACAGATTGGACGAACAACTCATACGGTTATACTCCTGATTGTTTGCCGCATAATGCTTCATACTCGTTCCCACATCCCAGCTTTGCACGCCCTTAATGTAGGAAGATGCCATTTTTCCGGCAAGATACGGATCCTCAGATAAATACTCAAAATTGCGTCCGCAAAGAGGACTTCTCTTAATATTTACAGCAGGCCCGAGCAGAATGCTCAAATCTTCTGCCTGACATTCCTCCCCAAGTGTTTTTCCCATTTCATACATAAGTTCCGTGTCAAAACTGGAAGCCGTGGCACAGGCGGCCGGGAAACAAACTGCCTTAATGCTCTCCCCCATTCCAAGGTGATCTGCCTCTCCCGTCTGCTTTCTCAATCCGTGAGGTCCGTCTGATACCATGACTGCCGGAATTCCAAGACGTTCCACCTTCTTCAAATGCCAAAAGTCTTCACCGGAACACATTCCGGCCTTTTCCTCAAGTGTCATCTCCGAAATAATCTTCTTAATATCTCTTTCCATACGCGTTCTCTCCTTTTATCCTTTTACACCGCCAGTCATCAAATCTGTTGCAAATACCGAATATTCGGCATCATCCTTTTGCCGCTTCCAAAATCGCTTCCGCATCCGAGAACATGACTCCCGCGCTAACCTCGCGATCATCATATATGACCTCCACGCCTTTGCTTTGCAGTTCTTCATACAGCTTATCTCAGCCGAACTGATAGGTCATAAGTACTTGCGCACACTTAAAATGTATGATACACTAATATAGTAAATTTGTATATACTCATTATGTGGATGAGCGTTTCTACCAACCGCTTTAAATGGTTGACTACAAAATTTGTGGTCAATTATTTTTTTATTGGAGGAGATATGATAAACTACGATGTAATTATTATTGGAGCAGGACCCGGCGGTATTTTTTCCGCATACGAAATCGCGCACAAGAAGCCCGATTTGAAGGTGGCTGTGTTTGAATCAGGGCATACTTTGGAAAAGCGCAGATGCCCGATTGACGGAGACAAGGTTAAATCCTGTATCAACTGCAAAACCTGTTCTATTATGAGCGGATTCGGCGGTGCAGGGGCTTTTTCAGATGGAAAGTACAACATTACCAACGATTTCGGCGGTACGCTGCACGAATATATCGGAAAGCAGCGCGCTCTCGAGCTGATGCGCTATGTAGATGAAATCAACATGCGATACGGCGGTGAAGGCACTAAACTCTATACCACAGCGGGAACAGCTTTAAAAAAAGACTGCATTCGCCACGATCTGCACCTTTTAAACGCATCTGTCCGTCATCTGGGTACAGACGTTAACTATGTCGTTTTACAAAATCTTTATCTTGATCTGAAGGATAAAGTAGATTTTTACTTCGATACGCCAATTGAATCGTTACAAGTTATAGAAGGTGGATACGAAGTCAAGTGTGGGAACGACACATATACTTGCCGCAACTGCGTTATATCCGTGGGAAGAAGCGGAAGCAAATGGATGGAAAGAATCTGCAAAGAGCTCGATATTCCCACCAAATCAAACCGCGTGGACATAGGCGTCCGTATAGAACTGCCTTCTGAGGTTTTCGCCCATTTGACGGACGAATTGTACGAAAGTAAAATAGTCTATCGCACAAAAAAGTACGGTGATAGAGTACGTACTTTCTGTATGAACCCAAAAGGTGTTGTGGTCAATGAAAATACCAACGGAATTATCACAGTAAACGGTCACAGCTATGAAGATCCGTCGAAGCATACAATGAATACGAATTTCGCCCTTCTCGTTGCTAAACATTTTTCAGAACCATTCAAAGATTCTAATGGGTATGGTGAATCAATCGCAAGGCTTTCCAATATGCTGGGCGGGGGCGTTATTGTTCAACGCTTCGGTGATTTAATACGGGGACAGCGTTCAACGCAAAGCCGCATTGACGAAGCTTTTATAACACCTACTCTCAATGCAACGCCAGGCGATCTGAGTCTGGTTCTTCCCAAACGACTTCTCGACGGAATCATTGAGATGATTTACGCTTTAGACAAGGTTGCGCCCGGTACGGCAAACGATGACACGCTTTTGTATGGTGTTGAAGTTAAGTTCTATAATATGGAAGTGGAAGTTGATGAAAAACTGCAATCCCGGTACGAAGGATTGTACATAATCGGAGACGGAAGCGGCATTACGCATTCCCTTTCTCATGCCTCTGCCAGCGGAGTACACGTTGCTAATAATATAATAAAAACTATATTTTAGTTTTCTTGAATTTAGTAATAAGGGATAAATAATGTTATGTTAACTTAATAATTTCAAATATATATTCAAATCATCATCTTTAAACACATTAAAAACTACATGATTTATCCCTTTATACTTTTTCATACAGTTTTTCACAGTATCAACCGCGATCTGTGCGGCCCTGTCATTTGGGAATCTGAATACGCCGGTGGAAATACAGCAAAATGCTATACTCTCCACTCCGTTTTCATCTGCCAGCCTCATACAGTTTTCATAGCAGGAGGCAAGCAATTCCTCATCTTCTTTTCTTACTTTATCATAAATAATAGGTCCGACCGTATGCAGCACATAATCACATAGCAGGTTATAAGCCGGAGTAATCTTGGCTTGTCCTGTGGGTTCTTCGTGTCCTTGTTTTTTCATGATATCATCACATTTAAGTCTTAACTGAATACCTGCATATGTATGGATACAATTATCTATACATGCATGGCAGGGTTGATAACAGCCTGTCATTCCACTGTTGGCAGCATTTACAATCGCCCCGACTTTCAGTGTCGTGATGTCTCCCTGCCAAACGTAGATACCGGGCTGCAACTCTTCCATTTCATCTAACGTTGTGACATGCTTCTTACCAAGTTCTTCCTTCAAATATTCATCCTGTAATTTTATGAATTCGTCACTTATCGGTTTTGCTATTCTGACATTCATAAGACTCCTGAGCAACCGTTTTTGTCCGTCCTCATCACCAGGAATATCCATACCTCTATATGATACATTTTCATCTAATAAAGTATTTATAAGATAATGTCTTCTTTCACTTTGATTCACTACAATCATCTCCAATTTAATTAAATTCATAGGATTCGGGTGTCAAAAGGTACATTTCATAAGCTGATATGGCAAGTTACCGGGTAGAAGGGGCTGAAATAGCTGCTGCTTCTATATACTAATCTGTAACTGCGTCTTTGGGAGGAAATTAGATATTCTTAACATTCCTACTTAAGTAATCAGCAATTTCGGAACACGATGTTCCGAAAAGGGGCAACTGAGCCATGGATGGCGAATTTGCCCCGCTTGCGTCCATCTTCCACAACCTAAATAGGAATGTTTAGAATTTCTTATTTCCGCACAGTGACAAAGGTACAGATTAGTATATAGATGCGGCTGCCACTACAGCCCCTTCTACACGGCAACTTGCCTCACATCCTAAAAATGTACCTTTTGACACCCGAATCCCATTAGTTAAATTCAAATTTAATTTGTCCATCCAGCCAGCTTTTCTGAGCCGCATCATGAATCACATCACCGGGCATACTGCCTCCAAGTAAAAAAGGAGATTTTGGATCATGCTTTCTCATATTTTCTTTTACAAGCGCAGGATTAGTGTTGGCATAGCAATATTTACACAGATGTCCGCATGTATCATAGGCACCGATGTCCACACCAAGCAGACATGCACACTGTCCGTTGCGCTGGTTAGTCTTTCTCTTAGGGACATTGAGATGGCTATGCAGAGCCGTTTCGAAAGTGCTTACTGTCATACATCCGGCGCAGTCTGCTCCATACAGTTCAAGCTCATTTCCCTCTGCACATGGTCTTATTGTCATACCATACTTTGCAGCGATTTTAATAAACTCTTTACCCAGTGTGAGTCTGTCTGCTTTTGAAACCTCTCCTATCTCTGGGAAATTACGTTCTACCTTTTTGTATATATCAATAAAACTGATAACGCAGGTCTTTGTATATCCGGACAGGGTTTCAGCCATTTTTTCAAACTTCTCAATATGGCGTTCTACAGAATAATCCTTGTTAATAAAAATAGGATCATAGCGCCAGCCTACCGAGTCTATGCCAACAATTTCAGAAAGTTTCTTAAAGCTCTCCATCACTTTTTCCTTATCCGGAACGTTCGGTTCAATCTCTTTGCCGTAAGGCGTAATGGTAACAAACCAATATTGCCCATATGGTTTCAATGTATCCATGTGAGGAAACATAGGTTCAGGATTTTTTGTGCAAAAAGCAATCAAATCCACTACATCGGGTGATAGGCTGTATCTTGTTACACTGCCTGGATTATATGGGTTGCGTACAAGTACGAAACCCTCTTTTATTCTATTTAGTAACCACTCATGGTAAAATGCCGGAATATCGGTCCGCATTCCTGTTTGTATGATCATTTTATCAGCTCTTTCTTATGTTCAATACTTTAAGAGATATTTGATAATCCCCTGTGTGTTATGTTTATTGCGCACCAGTTTTTGAAATTATTCGGCATATCAAAATTCCAGACTGTCCGAATTCAAAAGAAAATATCTCATTCCCATGATGACAAAACCCTCTTCATTTCTCCAAGGTTTCGTCATCCCACCTACAATCACTATTTTTTTAAAAGAGTCCGGAATATTGCGAAGGGAATGAAACTCCTGACTCTGCTTTTCCTTTGACGTCATGTCATATGCGACCTGAACGTAATATCTCTGGCTTCCCTGATTTACTACAAAGTCAACCTCCAACTGCTTACGAATACGTTTTCCTTCTTTATCTTTTCCATATACATCTATAATTCCCGTATCAACATTATATCCGCGAGTGAGCAATTCATTATAAACAATATTTTCCATAATATGGGTGGGCTCTTGCTGTCGGAAATTTAATCTCGCATTTCTAAGACCTACGTCAGTAAAATAATATTTCAGATTGGCTCCAATGTATTTTCTCCCTTTAATATCATAACGATTGGATTTCGAGATTAAAAACGCTTCCTCCAGATAATCGATATGTCTGGATATGGTTTTATTCGTATAGCTTGTTCGACGTTCACTTGCAAACGTATTAGAAATCTTGGTCGGATTCGTCAAAGCCCCAATGTCAGAAGCAAGAATATCTACCAATGTACTTATTCCATCTATACTTTGAATACTGTTTCTTTCAACTACATCCTTCAAATATACGTTTGTAAAAATATTTTTTAAATATTCTGCCTTCTGGCGTTCTGTTTGAAATCCGGCAACCTGTGGCAGCCCTCCATAGGTCATGTAATCATTCCATGCATCCTCATATTCCCCATCATAGACAGAATAAAATTCTGCAAAAGAAAGAGGATAAACCCTGACCTCATCCCCTCTGCCCCGGAACTCTGTTACAATATCGCTGGATAAAAATCTGGAATTACTTCCGGTTACATATATGTCAACATGCTCCATACGAAGCAGGCTATTTAACACTTCCTCAAACCGTGGCATAAATTGTATTTCATCCAAAAGCAGATAATAGCGCTCTTTGTCCTTCACAGCAGCTTTAATATACTGATGACATGTTTTGGGATTTCTTAATTCTTCATTTTCAATACCGTCCAGCGCAATCTCAATTATGTGGTCTTCATTTATACCGTTTTCCATTAAGTACTTTTTAAATATGTTAAACAACAAAAATGATTTTCCGCATCTTCGTATGCCAGTGATCACTTTAATCATTCCATTATCTTTTCTAAGAATCAGTTGCTGAAGATACGTATTTCTTTCAATTTCCATTATTCGGCTCCTTATTTTTGTTCACACGCACAATTTTAGTAATATAATTCTACTATAAAAACAAGTGTCTTTCAACTTGTTATTCCTATTTTGTGTACATTTTCACATTTTTATGTACTTCAGGCCCATAACAGAAATCTGCATTAGCATTATTTTATCTTTTGATCTGCTGCAAAACACATCCAATATCCCCATTAATACACACAGACCGTTTTTCAATCTCCTTCGGACAGACTGCTTCCCCATAATTCACGCATACATATGATATATTCGGATTTTTCGCAGTCAACTTCCAGAACGGATATTTGATAATCCCCGGTGTGTTAAAGCCAACTCCTAATTCCAATAATACCACATTTGCCTTCTCATCAGACAGCATTTGCGAAATAAATTCTCCAAATCTGCTCTCAGCTTCATGCCATGCCTCATCTTCCACGAAATGATTATCAGTGCGAAGATTCATATTCATGGCTCCTCCGCATACAGGACACTTCGGCACCATATAGGTAGGCACTTTACAATCCTGCCTTGCCTGATCCATCTGACGGAACATTTCTACGGCATCGTATCTTTTCGGATGACAGCCTTTGGCACACTGGATATGAAAATAATCTCCCTGCGTGCAGAAAATCTTTTCTTTAGGCAAACCTGCTTTTACGAACTGTTCATCAGCGTTTGTACTTAATACAAACATCTTTTTACCTTCAAGCACCTTAAGCAGCGTCATATGCAGCGTCGTATAGTCAGCATCTATACCTCCGAGAAGCGCTTGTTTTGACCAGTATCCCCAGAAGGATTCCTCATCAGGATACGGATAAAATCCTGCGGAATACATATCCTGCATATGACGTCCTCTACCATATTTTTCCTGAAATTCTCCAAAGTTTTCCTCAAAAAATTTACCGCCGTACTGCGCTCCTGCCGCCGTAGAAAGCCCTGCTCCCGCGCCTACCAAAACATAGTCCGCATTTTTAATTATATTAGCAGCCCGTTCTATCTGTATATCATAATCCTCATCCGGTAATATGATATCTCTTGCGGGTGCTGATGATAAAAAATCACTGAAATTCATATACTTTGACCCCCCTTAGTCAATATAGGTAAATTCATGTTTTTTCGATACTTTTTGACTTTCTTAGTCAATAATCTTTACTCTTCCGGCCTTCCTCGGCTTGCTGTGCGGTTGTTCTCCATCTATGTATCCTAAAATAACAAAGCAGCTACAGATATAATTCTCCGGGACCTCCCATTCCTTCATAAGCTTCATTCCCTCTTCACTTGCAAAGGTTTCTTCTCCCCTTGAAATAATACAGGATGCAATTCCAAGCTCCGTCGCCTGTAAAATCATGTTTTCTGCTATACAAAAAGCGTCCGCTACCCTGAACATAAAGTTTTTCTGCCCAAATATGGCAATTACTGTAGGCGCACCATAGAATCCGTTTCTGATTGTAGGATCATCAATACTGCTGGGCTGTTCCTTCGACACATAATTGCCTGCAAGATTGCTTCTGTCAAATTTTTCAAGATTCATTATTCCGATTTTGGTTGTTAACTGCGCATTGTTCACGCCTACCATCATGCTTCGCTGACCGCCGCCTGCATTTGGTGCAAAATTCCCGGCTTCGAGAATCTTTTCTAAATCCTCTCTGCTAATCTGTTCTTTTGTGTATTTTCTGATTGAATGTCTTGCTTTTATAATATCCATCAACATAATAAGCTTTCTCCTGTTATATTATTTTTATCCTTCCAGCATTGTGGATCCGGTGCATAAAAGTTACCGCCGCTTGTTCCGGCCGCTACTGCCGGACAGCCTCTGCACCAGGGTTTCAACTCACATTTGCTGCATTTTTCAAACTTTTCATATTCCCTGTAGCTTTCCATCTCACAAATCCACACATCTGCAAGTCTGTCATTAAATACATTTGAAACTTTGCTGTTCCGGACACGCCTGCATGCATATATATCACCGTTTGGGAGTATTGTCATATGACAGTTGCCACAATTACAGCCGCCATATATCATTCCTTCCTTTGCATCCTTTGGTATTGTAAACTCTCCGTTTTCATATTCATAAAGCGTCCAAAGATGATCCTTTTTATTAAAGTAGGTCTCACAGCCGGCAGCTTCATATGCCTTAAACTTTGCATCGCATACCTCTAACAAATTCCTGTATTCCTGCGGTGTCATGTTAGTATCTTTTTCATCGCTGGTCGGACAATATCTTGCAAATGCAAAAACTGTTGCCTTATGCTCTACGACTGTATCAATAATATCCGGAATTTCATTTATATTTGTTCCGGAAACAGTTGTCATTATAACCGCTTTTATCCCGGTTTTTTTGATGCAGTCTATTTTTTCCAGCGTATTGTCAAATGATCCCTCTTTTCTGAACCAGTCATGCGTCTCTCTCATTCCGTCAATGGATAGCTGATATTTTTCGCATCCCATAACTTTCAACATCCTGCATATTTCATCCGTCAGATGAAAAGGATTTCCAAGTATCGTGAACGGAATATCTTTACTTTTTAATAATGCAAGAAGTTTCCAGAAATCCGGATGAAGGATCGGATCTCCCCCTGTTATATAGAAATACGGAACTCTGTGATACACTTTGCAAAAATCCTCACAATTTGCAACCACTTCCTGCATCTGTTCCCAGTCCATGGATTCTATTGCTTTACAATTATTTTCGGAAAAAATATAACAATGCTTACACCGTTGGTCACATTCGTCTGTTATATGCCATTGGAATGCGAAATACTCACTCATTTGATTCACCTGCTTTTTTATGATTATCTATCTATTTTTTATGATTATCGATCTGTTTTGACCGTATTCGTTTACATAACGGCGGTTATCATAAATTGACAACCGCCAGACTCTTGATAAGCTGTAATTCTACTTATCAGATGCACCGCATGCACTGCCGCATGCTGCCGGTTTTTCTTCAGGTTTGTCAGATGCTCCACACGCACTGCCGCATGCTGCCGGCTTTTCCTCCGGTTTATCGGAAGCCCCGCATGACGTTCCGCAAGCAGAACTTACATTTTTTTCCTCGTTCCATCCTGAAATGTTTGAAAGTGCCATTGTTCTTACCCTCCTTAATCATAAATTTGTGAGGCTTTCGCCTCGTTGCAGATTTATCATAACAAGTAAATCAACACTGCGTAAGTACGCACAATAAAGTGCCCAAGTAACACATAGGTTACCTAGTTACTTTTTTGTAACTACTGGTACTTACCACAAATGTATGCTACACTCTTTTTATAATGTTACATTCATTTTGAAACTATTGGAGGTTTATTATGCTGTCAAAAGAAGAATTACCGGCTTGTCCGGTGGCAACAACGGTACAACTGATCGGTAGCAAATGGAAGCTGCTGATTATGAGAAATTTACTTTCAAGACCTTGGAGATTTAATGAACTAAAAAAGAACCTCGAAGGAATCAGCCAGAAAGTCCTGACCGATTCGCTTCGCGCTCTTGAAGAGGACGGTATTGTAATCCGTACGGTGTATCCGGAGGTTCCGCCCCGTGTTGAATATTCACTTAGTGAGCTTGGCGAATCCATGAGGCCTATTTTAAAGGCTATGGAGGAATGGGGGGTGGCGTATCAGAAATCGTTTAAATAGAACTTGATTTCGTTTTATTAACTTTCTTTGCACATATAAATATCACAATAGCGGTTGCAATGAAAAATTCCGCAAAAAAGAACGATGGCGTAAAATTCATATCATACTTAAAAAAGCACTCATGTTGAATAAAAAATACTGCAAGGAATATCAAATATACTGCAACCGAATACATAACACAACCAAATATTTGTTGGTGTCTTTGCTCCCGGATCAGCATCATATGCTGCTGCTTTTCCAACATTTCGGTTTTTACCGATAAATCATCTATTTCAGATGATTTCAGCAGATAATCAGTTGTCACATTAAAAACTGCACTAAGTGCTACTATTTTTTCTAATTCAGGAGTTGCCTGCCCTCCTTCCCATTTTGAAATGGATTGCCTTGAAACATCCAATTTTTCGGCTAACTGTTCTTGAGTTAGATCATTAGCCTTTCGTAAGGTTAGTAATTTTTCTGAAAAGTTCATAATAGTATCATCCTTTCTTGTTTTGATACCTAAATGGTAGCAAAGCACTTGGTTGCTTTCTATATATTCTACTATACAATAGCGCAACTGAGGGTTGAAATATGGGGGAAGTTTGTGGAATTGCACAAAACAATATATTGCGCCTATTTTCTGCTACTTAATAATTACAACCTACATGTTGTAATTCAAATCACCGTATACGATATTTCGATTTTATTTTTCTACAGAACTGTTATTAAAAAAAGGTTGTGTTTCTATATTTTTTGTGATATATATTTTCATACTATATAGTGACTTCAAATCTTTGTAAACAATAATATACCGTCATCGTTTATGAATCATTCATAAACCTCCGATCCACATCATCTTTGGAGCATTGCTCTGTCATCATTTCATACGAAAGGAAATCACATCTATGAATCAGAATCAAAACAATCTCAATCACCTGTCTCTAAACAGCGTTTCTTCTACACAAGACGCCATAACCACTTTTCAAAATGCCAGCGGCTCTATTCCTTACGGCATGACCAACGACTACATGTTCCGCGCCGTTCTACAGTCTAATAATAAAGTCCTGCGCGGTCTAATCTGTGCACTTCTTCATCTACGTGAAGACGAAATTAAATCTGTCAAAATTACTAATCCTATAATTCTGGGCGAATCAGTTGAAAATAAGGAATTCCGCCTTGATATCAACCTTCTGCTGAACGACCGCACTAAGATAAATCTTGAAATGCAGGTTGCGAACAAGTTAAACTGGGACAAACGTTCGGTTATATATTTATGCCGTTCTTTTGACAATCTAAATCATGGTCAGGATTACAACGAGGCGAAGCCTGTTATACATATCGGTTTTCTGGATTATACCCTTTTTGATAAATTTCCGGAATTTTATGCAACTTATAAACTATTAAATGTTAAAAACCATCAAATATATAGTGACAGTCTTACCCTAAGTGTGGTAAACTTATCTCGTATAGATTTAGCCACCGAAGAGGATAAGCGGTATCATATCGATCATTGGGCTATGCTATTTAAAGCCACTACTTGGGAGGAACTTAAAATGTTAGCTGCTGAGAATGAATATTTAAATGAAGCATCCAATACTATGTACCTGATGAGCGCGGACGAGCGTATTCGTAAACAGTGCCTCGACCGTGAAGAATATTATCAGGATTTGCGTAGCTATGAGCGGGCTATTGCGGAGCGGGATGATGTTATTGCTCAAAAAGATGATACCATTGCGAATCAGATGAATGCTCTCGCTCAGAAAGATAACACTATCGCTCAACAAGAATCACAAATTCAGCAACTAATTGCTGAAATTAACATATTAAAAAATAATCTTCCACTTACCCCTTGATTAATCCCTAAATTTATGCCATACTATTTACACAATTAAGAAACAGAGGTGAAAAGATGATTAACTTTTCTTGCAAATAACATCAGAATATGCACTAATATTACACTTCTACGTTATTAGTGCGCCCATTGCAAGAAAGTTATAAGTCCACCTACTCATATATTATTTTACCGCCACACCCCTTTGTGACGGCGTCGTTATGCTATTACGGGCTGCAGGAATTTGCTTTCTTGCAGCTCTTTTTTGTATTCCTAAAATATAAGTTTTCGCAATTAAATGAGACTACGAAATAGGCAATTGCGAAACAACGAAAGGAGATGTTTTATTATGTCAATGATCAAAGTAGAAAATCTCACATTCTCCTATCTATCCAGTTATGACAACATTTTTGAGGATGTGAGTTTTCAGATAGACACTGATTGGAAACTTGGTTTTGTGGGCAGAAACGGCAGGGGAAAAACTACTTTTCTAAATCTCTTACTTGGGAAATATGAATACAACGGAACAATCATCTCATCCGTACAATTTGATTACTTCCCGTATCCTGTCGAGGATAAAAGCAAGTTGACGCAAGATATTTTACAGGAAATCTGCCCAACTGCTGAAGAATGGGAGTTTATACGCGAATTATCCTATCTTGAGGTGGATGCAGACGTACTTTGGAGACCTTTTAACGAACTTTCTAACGGTGAACAGACAAAAGTTCTGCTTGCGACGCTTTTCTTAAACGAAGGGCACTTTCTATTAATTGATGAGCCGACAAACCATCTGGATACAAACGCAAGGGAAATGGTATCGGCATATCTGAAAAAGAAAAACGGCTTCATATTGGTATCTCATGACCGCCATTTTCTGGATGGCTGTGTGGACCATATTCTGTCGCTAAATAGAGCAAATATAGAAGTGCAGGCTGGAAATTTCTCGTCCTGGGCGTTAAATTTTGAACGACAGCAGGAATTTGAGATAGCGCAAAACGCGATTTTACAAAAAGATATTAAGCGTTTGCAGAAAGCTGCCAAAAGAACCGCTGACTGGTCCGGTCAAATAGAAGCCTCAAAAATTGGCGGCCATACACCTGACAGGGGTTACATCGGGCATAAATCAGCCAAAATGATGAAACGAGCTAAATCAATTGAAGCAAGACAACAACAAGCCATCGAACAAAAATCCGGACTTTTGAAAAATGTTGAAACTGCCGAAAATTTAAAGCTTTTTCCGTTGTCATATTTTACAGATACGCTGCTGTCCTTTTCAGATGTCAAGGTCTTTTATGGTGAAAAGGCAATTTGCGGCCCTGTTACCTTTACACTGCGCCGTAGTGACAGATTAGCGCTTGATGGTAGAAACGGGAGCGGAAAAAGCAGCCTGCTTAAGCTTCTTACCGGTGAACAGATAGAACATACCGGCACGATTACAACAGGCTCCGGTCTTATAATTTCTTATGTACCGCAAGATACCTCGCATTTAAAAGGAACCCTGTCCGACTTTGCAGACAAGCACCATATAGATGAAACTCTGTTTAAGGCGCTCCTTAGAAAAATGGATTTTGAACGAATACAGTTTACAAAAAATATAGAAAACTTTTCAGGGGGACAGAAAAAGAAAGTTCTTATAGCAAAGAGCCTTTGTGAACAGGCACACTTATATGTATGGGATGAACCGCTTAACTTTATCGATGTCTATTCCCGTATACAGATTGAACAGCTTATAAAAGAGTTCTCACCAACAATGATTTTTGTGGAACACGATAAAGCTTTCAGAGACAACATTGCTACTTCAACTCTAATTCTTTAAAAAGTCACTGAATTCCTTTAGTTCTTTCTTCTTTTCTTCTGAAAGGCTATTGAATTCAGTGCTACAAATCGCGCCTTCTAATGCATATAGATGCACCAGACAAACCGAAGGATACGCCTCTTTTAGCTGTAAAAAAGCCTGTTTAGAGCCGGTTTCAATAAGTTTGTCTGGTGAATCAATTCCTACGGCTGCCAGCTTTTTGGCCATTTCTTTACCGATATTCATCATGGATGTTAATTCTGACATTTTTTCTCCTAATTTCAGTAAAATATTTAAAAAGGATATCTTCCAGCCGTCAATGACTGTTTCGGTCAATTATACTCAATTACTCCATTTTCCGCCATTAATGACTAATTTGGTCAATCAACTCCAATTCTTCTACCGTAAATCCCGTATTTTGTGCCGCCTTAATGTTATCCAGAATCTGTTCAGGCCGCGATGCACCGGCCAGTACACTTGTAACAATGCCGTCACGAAGCACCCAGCCTAGAGCCATTTGCGCAAGCGTCTGCCCTCTTTTAACAGCTAAATCATTTAAAGCCCTAATCTGCTCTATGCGCTTATCCGTAAGCGCATTTTCTTTTAGGAAGCGTCCGTCAGTCATTATACGGCTATCGGCAGGAATCCCGTCAAGATAGCGGTCTGTCAATAATCCCTGCGCTAAAGGCGAAAACGCGATAATGCCCTTCCCAAGCTTATCCGCAGTTTCCTTAAGTCCATTCTCCTCAATAGTGCGGTCAAAAATAGAATACCGGTTCTGGTTAATAACAAACGGAACCTTCAAATCACTTAAAATGGCTGCCGCCTTAGCAAGCTGCTCTCCGTCATAGTTTGAAAGCCCCACATACAGCGCTTTTCCGGAAGAAACAGCGCTCGCTAATGCTCCCATAGTCTCCTCCAGCGGAGTATCAGGATCCATACGGTGATGATAAAAGATATCCACATAGTCAATGCCCATGCGCTTTAGGCTCTGATCGAGACTTGCAAGCAGATACTTCCTGCTGCCTAGGTCGCCATAAGGCCCGGGCCACATCAGATATCCCGCCTTTGTACTTATAATAAGTTCATCCCTATATACACCAAGACTTTCTTTTAAAATACGGCCGAAATTGATTTCTGCGCTCCCCTCCGGCGGTCCGTAGTTGTTGGCAAGGTCAAAGTGCGTTATTCCGTTATCAAACGCAGTAAAGCACATTTCCCGCATATTGTCAAAGTTTCCGGTATTTCCAAAGTTGTGCCACAGCCCCAAAGATACTGCCGGCAGCTTCAACCCGCTTAAACCCAGTCTATTATATGGCATAGAATCATACCTTTTTTCAGATGCAGTATAAATTATTTCATTCATTTTATCTTCGCCTCCATTCACTTTGCATTTGCTTCCTATTTATTTTGCCTTCGCTTCCCACTCATGCAGCCGTCTTGCAGCCTCCGGATTCTGCTTTTCCAGCCGTTTTTCCAGCTTTGCCCGGTATGCCTCCAATTTCTCTAACTCCTCCGGAGCTTCTTTTAAAAGATGTTCCTTAATACGCTTTCTTCGCTTCTCCAAAAGCATCCATATAATCGTCTTATTTCTTTGTGTCAAAAGTTCCGCAGGGAGTTCATCCATATGCAGCTCTATACGCCTTACCAGCTCATCCTCATCAATGGCTCCCAGCCACTTCCAGCTCTCAAGCTTCCCTTCAAAACCTTCCTCCACCAGTTTCTCAAGCTGCGGTATCTGGTTAATCTGCTGTATGATTGCATGAGTAAGCTTCTCAATCTGATTTACTGCGTCATCGCCAAAAGCCCACGCAAATTCTTCAAGTGTATTCTCCTCTTCCGCCAGAATACTATGTATCTTATTCTTTCCGTTCTCATCAAGCCCCTTTAAAGGATAGGGTTCTGATATGCCCATATCATGAAGCGCGGAGGTTATGGTCCTCCTCACATGCCCCTTTTCTATCAGATAGCCAAGTCCAAACTGTCTAAGCTGTTCATTTACAGTATCCCTGTGCTCCGTCAGATAAAAGTTTATTCCCCGCTTCTCAAAGTTTTTCACCAGCATATCCAGCCTGTCTGCGGCTGTGATATCAATATTTGTAACCGTACTCATATCTACGATTACAGCCTTCGTATCTTTTTCAATACTATTCTCAATATCCTCCTGGAATATTTTTATATTTGCAAAAAACAGACTTTCGCTGAACTGATACATTTTCACACCCTCAATCTCACAGGCGTAGGAATTTCTGTTCCTATCATAAAAGCCTTCTTTTTCCGGCACTTTTCCCAAAAAAGTTCTCGGCGGATTCGTCTGCCTTAAGATCACTGCGACAAAAGAAAGTATAATACCGATGAAAACGCCGTAAATAGTTCCAAGTATCAGCACCCCAAGGAATGCCGCCGCAAATATGTAAAATTCATTCCTGCTCACCTGAAAAAGCCGCTTTGCCAGATGCCACTCTACCACCTTCATCAACGCGGAAATCACAATCGCGGTCAAAACCGGCACAGGCAGATAACCTATAAAACCGGTTCCAAAAAGTAAAAGCATGATCAGCATAAATGCCGCAACTATCGAAACCAGTTGAGTTTTACCGCCGTACTGGTCGTTCATGGAAGTCCTTGAAATACTTCCGTTTACAGGACAGCAGCCAACAAACGCCGCCGCTATATTTCCTGCCCCACATGCCAGAACCTCCCTGTTATCCTCAATTTTATATCCATTACGAAAAGCAAAGTTGTTTTCCGAAAGCAAGGTCTCCGCCATTACAACAATTGCCACAATAAGGCTTCGTCCTGCAACGTTTACAATATCTACCTGCGTAAAAGCCGGAAGCACAAGCTTTGGCATCCCCGGCTCCACCTGGGCCAACAGCTTCACTCCGTATTCATCCACATGGAATACGCAGGTCAAGATCACTCCAATTATCATTATTACAATCGCTATAGGGAATTTAGGTATTATTTTGGACGAAGCCACAATAATAACAAGTGATATTATTCCAAGGATTACCGACAGCGGATGAATATGCATCGCCGCATGATAAATATGCTCCGCAAGCTCAAAAAGTTCTCCCGAACCCGAACTGCTTCCAAGAATTTTCGGTATCTGCATCAATATAATTGTCACTGCAATTCCGCTGATGAAACCGCCCATTACCGGAGATGAAATATAGTCCACCAGCTTTCCCGCTTTTAAAAAGAAGAAAAGCAAAAGCCACAAACCGGTAAACAGCGCAATCATCGGCACATACAAAAGCGCCTCATCCGAGCCCGCCGCAATTCCCATAGTTGAAAGCGCCGCCCCCACAATAGCCGCCGGAGCTGCATCAACTCCGAATATAAACTGCGGTGACGTTGAAAAGAGGGCAAAAAACAATATCGGAAAAACCGAGCCGTATAGGCCGTATATCGGTGAAATTCCCGAAACCTCAGCGTAGCCCATCGAAATAGGGATTGAGACTGCGGCAATTACGATGCCGGTGAGAAGGTCTTTGGCAAGGTATTCTTTTTTATAATTTCTTAGAGTTTGAAATAGGATCATAGATTCCTCCGTGTGTTTTAAATTTCTCTTTGGATATCCGGAAATGTATTAAACCATGCCCGCTCCTCAAATATTCGTTTCTCAGGTATAGTTGGTTCTGTTTCGGCAATACCGACAGGCAAAAAGCACACCAACTCAAAATCGTCGGGAACGTTTAAGATTTGGGCCATTTGATAACCAATTTTATCTTCATCAGTAATGTGCCCTTCATACCAACAACTCTGATATCCGAGTTCAACTATCGCCAGCAGCATATTTTCAATTGCTGCTGAGTAATCCTGAACTGCAAAACATCTATCCCTGTATGCATTCACTCTCTGCGTTAAAACGCATATCATGGCAGGAGCCGTTTCTCCGGCTGGTGGATTTATAACTTTATGCAGTTTTTTCAATACATCTTTATCATCCACTGCTATCAGACTTGTTGTTTGCTTATTACAGCCTGACGGAGCGTTCAGCCCCGCCTTCATTATTGTTATCAAATCTTCTCTGGGAACAATATCAGATTTGTATTTACCTCTGTAACTATGCCTTTTATTAATTGTATCTATAATACTCAATTATATTACCTCCACATATTCCGATTCGTTAGTGCACTTATAACCTGCTTTTTACATGTACACAATTCTGAAAATGGAGAATTTATATGTACTTACTGTACTACAGTAATGGAAAAGCGTATCTTTGCAATACTATTATATATTATAGCATAAAGTAGTGAATACTGAATTCTTTATTATAAAGTTTTTCTAAATACTGTAAATACTGTAAAAAGGTAAAATTTATTGACAAATATATGTGATTTGGTAGAATTTTATTAATTAGATTCATGTATCAAAATGTGCATTTTAATACATGAATCTAATTAATAAAATAACAGGCGTAACGGGAGGGATTAGTATGTTGTGCCATATGATAATAGATTTGAGTGTTTTACTCTGTACAAGGTCCGATGAATGGACGAAGCCTGTACAGAGATAGTAATATAAATCGTCCACATTGGATTTTGTACTTATAGAAAAGAACGGTCAGCGTATTTTGCATGCTGTACTTATGTTAACCAAATCTAAACTATAAGGAGAGAAATTCAATGAACAATAATTTTAAAAGATATATTATATTCTGGCTAAGCCAGGCAGTTTCGCAGTTAGGCAGCTCTATGACAAGCTTTGCCCTTATCCTGTGGGCATATACTATGGAAGGCTCGGCAATGATGGTTTCGCTTATGTCCTTCTTTAATTATTTGCCGTTTATCATTGTAAGCTTGTTTGCAGGAGCCTTTGTAGACAGACACAGTAAAAAGAAGATCATGCTGATATCGGATACAATTGCCGCGGTGTGCTCGTTATTCATACTTATGTTAACCACAAGCGGTGGTCTGCAGATATGGCATATTTATGTGGTAAACTTTATCATAGGTTTTATGAATTCGTTTCAAAATCCTGCTTCGGCAGTTGCAATGGGCAAAATCGTTCCCAAAGAAAAGCTGGCTCAGGTAAGCGGAATGAATTCATTTTCCGGTAATTTAATTACCGTAATATCGCCTGTTTTATCTGCTTCTATATTTGCGTTTGGCGGCCTTAAGTTTATTTTACTGATTGACTTACTTAGCTTTATTATAGCATTTTGTGTATTACTTTTTGTAATTAAAATACCGGAGGATTTACCAAAGCAGACCGATAAAAGCTCTATATTGGAAGGCTGCGGCGAAGGTTTTCAGTACCTTAAACGCAGTCAGGGGATCTTTGTAATTATAATTACAATGGCGCTGCTAAATTTCTTTTCAAGGCTCACTTACGAGAACATTTTATCTCCGATGATACTTGCAAGGAGTGGGAATAACAGCGTAGTTCTGGGGATTGTTAATGCCGTTATGGGTATTGGCGGAATTGTCGGCGGTATGATTGTCGCTGCCGGTAAGTTTTCCAAAAACAACGTAAAAATGATTTATGTATCCGCAATGCTTTCCTTCTTATTAGGAGATGTGATGATGGGTGTGGGCAGAAATGTAGTATTCTGGTCGCTTGCCGGATTAATGGCAAGCCTGCCAATTCCTTTTATAAATGCGGGACAGAATGTGATTTTATATAAAACAGTTCCTGAAAATATGCAGGGCAGAATTTTTGCGGTAAGAAATGCGCTCCAATTCAGCACTATTCCTATCGGAATCCTGTTAGGCGGTTTTCTGGCAGATTATGTATTTGAACCACTTATGTTAACCAATAGTGCAGTTACCACTCCTCTTCATATGCTGGTTGGCACAGGCACTGGCAGCGGAATGGCGGTTATGTTCTTATGCACCGGAATATTGGGCTGTTTGTTTAGTTTTATATCTTATAAGCAGAAAGAGATTCAGAAACTTGGTAAACAGGACTATTAAAACTAGATAAAAAACTGTCGCAGGACAGCGACGACTAAACAAATAGAGCCGGCAAACTGTTATTTTTCACAAGTTTGTCGGCTCTACTGCTGCGCACCATTAATTTTTTGCTTGTGCTTTAAGATATAAAACTACCGCGACAGCAATAGCTATCGTTACAAGCCCGAAATACACATATACGCCATGAACAGCAGTCATATTACTGCCTATCAATGTGTAAATCAGCACAGAAAGCGTGGATGCCAGCGAACTTGAAATCTGCCTCAGTGTGTTAAAGATTGCACTACCGTCAACCCGTTCCTTTCCTTCAAGTCCGCTCAGTGCCATTGCGGTTGTCGGTGAATTTAAAGATGACATGGCAATCGTCTGTACTGCAAATGCAACAGCTATGTATATGATTGACGTATTCTGCGAGAATAAGAAGCCCATTACCGAATATACTGCAAATAAACCGGTTCCCGCAAAAAACATCGGTTTGATCCCGACTTTATCATACAGCCTTCCTGCGGAAAGCGTTGTAATAACCGATAAAACCGAGCCTACGATAGTTGCAAGCCCATATGCGGTATCGGAAAAGCCTCTGATCGCTTTTGAGAAAATAGGTAATATCATTGCGTTTCCCATACAAATAAGATACATACAAAGGCTTAGTATAACGGCTATTCTGAACCCCGGATTCCTGAACACACGCAAATTAAGCATAGGTTTTTCGGACCTTAGCTGTAAAACTACAAAAGTACCAAGAAGCAAAAGTCCGACAAGTATAAGTCCGCCGCCTTTTAAAGAAAAGAAACCACCGCTTATATTGCTCACACCGATAAGAAACGCCGCAAATCCTAATGAAGAAAGTAATACATACATAATATTTAAATCTGCATCTTCCTTATCTGTAATATTTTTCATAAATATGATACCGCAAGTAATAATCAGGATTCCGACAATAAACAGTGACGCAAAAACGCCTTTCCATCCAAATGAATCCAGAATAAGTCCTGCATATGTAGGTCCTACAACCGAGGATACCATTGCTGCCATAGAATATGCAGCCATAATTGTTCCATGTTTTTCTTTCGGATAAAGCTTCAACAGAACAATCTGCGCAAACGACAGCAGCATACCGCAGCCTACAGCCTGAAACAACCTGCTTACAAGCAGCACTTCAAAGTTTACAGATAAAATGGCTGCCAGAGAACCGACTGTAAATGCGGTCATTGCAGAAAAGAAATATACTTTGTTCGGTACTCTCTTTATTAAAAATGCCGTTATCGGTATCGTGATTCCCGAAATCAGTGTTGCGCCGCTTGTGAGCCACTGGGCAAGATTGGATGATACTCCGAAATACTGCGTAAAATTCGGTATCATATTTGCTGTTACCGTGGTAGACATTGATGTTATAAACGCCGCCGCAAGCAATGTAATTAAAATTCCTGTTCTTTGTATATTTGATATACTTTTCTTATCGCTTTTCATTTTTCTGCCTTTCATCTAAACTCGCAAATCCGTGCTATAGCATCTATTATATCACCCAATTCACTTCGATGTATATCTTATCATCAAAATAATAACCGCAAATGCCACCAACAGTTCCGTAATCGGCATGGCAAACCAGATAAAACCGGCCCCTGCCAAAGCAGGCAGTGCATAAATCAAAATCCCACTGACAACCATCCCCCTTGCAACAGAAACAAAGAAAGATGCACCCGGTTTCATTAAAGACTGAAAATAATAGGTTGAAAAAATATTAAGCGGCAATAACAGGAATGATATTCCATAGCTGCGCATAATGGATGGTGCAATCCGGATGACAGATTCCGTTGGGGCCATGAAAACACGGATAAATCCATTTGGAACTGCCCAAATGGCTATTGTCCATACAATACTGAAAAATGCCACCGTATACAACGCATACCGGAGTGTTCCTTTTATTCGCTCCCAGTTATGTAAACCATAGCTGACAGATAAAATGGGCTGCGCCGCCTGCCCTACACTATATGCACAACACTGTACAATCGTACTGACATTCACAATTACACCATAAACAGATAAAGCATCCGTTCCAAAATACCTTACAATCTGCCTGTTAAAAATCATAGTCAAAAAGCCCATTGCCACATCAATAAAGAAGGTGGAAAACCCAACCACCAATATCTGCCATGCCTTTTTTAAGATAAAAGAAGGAAAAACAAATCTCAAATTGTTTTTACGTGTAAAAAAATGCGAAATCATGACCATGCAGGTAATGACCGCCCCTATTGCGGTTGCTAATCCTGCGCCCTTTATTCCCATGTCCAACGTAAATACAAAGAAATAATCTCCAAAAATATTAAATACTCCGCCGATTAAAACCGCTGCTGTTGCAAGTCCCGGAGCTTCATCATTCCGCAAAAATGCCGCCAGCATTTGATTAAATAAAAAGGCGGGAATTACAAATTTAATCGGAACAAGATATTCTTTTGCCAAAGGTAACAAAGTTTCCTCTGCACCAAAAAGAGTCAGCATTTCCGTATCAAAAAACACAACGGCGCCCCAGCAAACCACCGCAAGGATTACGGTAAATATCAATGCTGCTGAAAAATATTCATTTTGCTCTTTTTTTTCACCTTTTCCCTTAGCAGTGCCAAGCAGCACAGAACCGCCGATTCCTGTTAAGAGCCCCAGACTGTATATTATATTCCAGATTGGGGCTACAACTGCAAGCGCGGCCGTACCGCCCGGTCCCTGATACTGCCCCACCATTGCCATATCCACAATACCATAAATGGAACTGATAAGCGCACTTCCAAAAGCCGCAGCTAAATATTTAAAATAAATACTCTTGACATTTCCAGATAACATATCCATTTTCTCATCTCCTTTAAAAAACAACAGACAGCACGCTCCGCGAACTGTCCTTATGTTAACAAAAAAGAGCCGGTAAGAAAACAGGCATCTCAACCTGTTACCTTATCCAGCTCATCATTTCCTAACGAATGACTCACCCTCCGAGTAATCCATTGCATAATAACAAAATAAATGAAAATTGTCAAGCACGTTTTGCTTTGATCTGTTGTTTATTTTCATACATGCGGGCATCCGCCTGCTGATATACGTCCATAAGCATCTCGTTTTCTTTAAGCTTGTCGTAGAGAGCATAACCGCTGGCGATACTGATGCGGAATGGCTGTCCTTCCACAGAATTATAATCGTCCATACCCTTTTTAAAGCAGTCGATCACCTTTTCACAGCGACCGGTCACATCCTCCCCGCTTAAGATGCATGCAAACTCATCACCGCCAATCCTGTAGCAGCTGCCCTCCACGGATTCCACCGCTGTCCTGATGATTTCCGCGCTGGACACCAGCAACTGGTCTCCCTTCTGATGGCCCTGATTGTCGTTTACCAGCTTCAGGTCATTTACATCAAACATGATAATAGCGATTCCGGGAAGCTGGTTCTTTTCTTTCTCCAACTCCTCCAGCCGCTCCTGAAAAGCCGTCCGATTGGCGATGCCCGTCAAACCGTCCCGGTAGGCAAGCTGGCTGACAAACTCCGACTGCACTCCAAGCTTGACTGCATTAATCATTTTCTCCAGGCTGGAGATTCCATAGCAGAGTATGAAAATCAGCAGACCGATGCGCATAAACATAGCGTTATCATTACTACTGCCACTATAATATCTTAAAATATCTATCACCGCGGCAAGGCCGAGCCCCATGAATCCGATGGTGCGCAGAATCTCATAAATATTCCTTACCTCGCTTTTTCTCTTCCGAAACACGTTTTTCAGGATTGTATACAGCATTAAAGCTGCCGAGATTGCCAGCACAACATTGGAAAAGGTCAATGTCTCGTGATAGTCCATCACCCCTGTGAAATGCAGGACAGTGCAAATGACAAACTCCGCCACAGACAGTCCACAGGTAACCGGAAGAACAAACCTCCTTTTAAATCCAAATGCCGCATCCAGATAAAGCAGCATCGGAATAGGAATCATAATCAGAGCACAACAAGATAAAAGCTGAACAAGCCTGCTGTCATCAGTGTAAAACTGCAACAGATTTGTCTCCGCAATGCACCAGACGGCAGTGGCCATGGCAAATAAACCAAGATAAAGCAGCTCATGGCTTTTATGCATCTGAATATTGGCCGGAATATCCACCAGGATCAGCAGAAATCCTACAAACAATATTAACAGACCTGTAGAAAAGGCCAATGCCTTACCGGTAAATGTATCGACGATCTCGCCAGCCGCAGATCCCAAGCAGAGATGGTCTATGCACGCCCGGCCGCCATCATACACGGTATGAAAACGCAATTCCACAATTTTTCCGGCATCTCTGCTATAAAGCGGAACATAATTCCACCTGTTTCCAAAGGATTTATTATAGACACTGCTCTCCCTGCGCAATGGCTCATAGCGCAGCTCACCATCCACATATACCTGATAATCAATGTTTTTTGTACGAAAACACAATGAAAGTCCTTCTTCCAGATCATCGGGCAGCATATGATAGACACTTTGTTCCTGATATGGAATAACGGATGTAATTTTATTCAAATGGCCGACATCCACCGCGCTGCCGTCCTCCAGATACCACCCTTCATCAAATGCAATTTTGCCCTCAGAAAGCTGCTCCGACGGAGATTGCCCCCGGTTTTTCACCGCCAGTCCTACGATCATAACAAAAAAGAACGCAATCATAACGGCATATGTAATATGATAAATCCTGTTTTTCTTAATGTTTATGTTTTTTTCACCTGAACTGTTCATATTTATTTCTCCGTTTCGTCATTCATCCGGCTCGGCTTTCTCTCTGTGCATGTAATTAAATTTTATTCTAACATACTAATTAAAGAAATACAATTTAAATGCCACTCTATATAACATGAAGCGGCATTTGATGCATATAGATAAGTTCTTTATTAAATATCAGGTGTTACTTTTTTCACAAATGTAAATATATTCCTCTCATCCTGCATCCCTTCCGTCACCATCTCGCTTGTGAAAGCATAAAACATCCCGCGGAAAAACGCTGCCGCTCAAATCACTACGAATAAAATAGCAACCATAATCTCACTAGCAAATTCAAGGCATTAAGCAGCCTTATATCAGCATTTTGCTCCAATTTCATTTTATTAAATCAGGATTTAACATATGATTTTGCTGTAAAAAGGAAAATAATAAGCATTATCAGCCATAAATATATCTCCTTTATGCTTTGTGCAAAAGTACGCAGCTCCATACTCTATTGGTGAGCTGCGTACTCTGTCAGTGCCATAGATATTCTTATTATAACATCCGTTATTGAAACATATAGATATTCCTTTTAGTTTTTCATATTTACTGCCCTTTTAATCGACTTAATCACTAAGCGCCAAGACTGCAGCCTGTTTCGCATGTATCTGTGCCGTATCAAAAACAGGCAGTGCAGTATCCTCCTGGTTTATAAGTAAACCAATCTCCGTACAGCCGAATATCACTCCCTGCGCCCCTTGCTTAGCTAATTCATCAATAATATCCAAGTATTTACGCTTTGACTGTTCAGATACGATACCCCGGCATAGCTCGTCAAAGATAACACTGTTCACTATTTCAATTGAAGCCTCATCCGGAATTAATACAGATATTCCTGCTTCATTTAATTTTTCTTTATAAAAATCCTGTGTCATTGTATATTTTGTGCCAAGCAGCGCCGCCTTGGTTATATTATTCTGTTTTAATATATCTGCGGTCACTTTGGCAATATGGATAAGTGGAATACTTATACGGCTTTGCACCTTATCTGCAACCTTGTGCATAGTATTTGTACAAATAAGAATAAAATCTGCCCCGGCCTGTTCAAGCTTAAGCGCTGCATCCGATAAAATATCCGCGCTCTTATCCCAGTCGCCCACCGCCTGACAATGTTCAATTTCTGCAAACTCAACGCTGTATAACAGAATTTTGGCAGAGTGCAGGCCGCCTAATTCACTTTTTACCGCCTCATTAATAACCTGATAATAAGTCACCGTGCTTTCCCAGCTCATGCCGCCTATTAAGCCTATTGTTTTCATATTATTACTATTCTCCTTTTCACTGTGTAGGATGTTCGGATTCGGGTGTCAATATATAATACCTATTGGAATAATTATAACATGAAATGTATAGGATGTGCGTAGAATATTGACTCATATTAAATTAGTACCACTTTCCAAGCGGCTGTAGGAGTACTATTTTTTTTAATGAAAAAATTCAATCTAAATGTATATTTACAATATCTTTATTAATGTGCTATGATAATGAAAAGCATAATTTTCTTTAAGACAAATCTATTATTTCAGATATAATCTATATTTTATGTTTCAGGAAATCCATGCTTTTATTCCAATCAATTCTAAACAAGCAGGGGAGTCTGAGACGGCTCTTCTGTATCTAAAAACCGTTCATTCAAATTCGGTTTATCAACCAGGAGGGTATTATCTATGAAAGAAAAGTATGTAAAACGTAATTACAAAGACACATTGTTCCGTATGCTGTTTAAAGAAAAAGAAAACCTGCTAAGCCTATACAATGCGCTTAACCGGACAACTTACACAGATGTGGACAAGCTGGAAATCACAACGTTGGAAAATGCAGTTTATATGAATTACAAAAATGACATTTCATTTGTATTTGATTATGAGCTAATGTTGTATGAACACCAGTCCAGCGTAAATCCCAATATGCCGTTTAGGGATTTGATTTATGTAACAAAAGTGCTACAGACAATAGTAAAAGATGCGAATCTGTATGGACAGACATTGATCAAACTGCCTACACCCAGGTTTGTCGTCTTTTATAATGGGACAGATGAACAGCCTAAGGCACAGACACTGAGACTTTCAGATGCGTATGAGAAAAAACAGGCATATCCGGAACTTGAACTTAAAGTTACGGTATATAATATCAACTGGGGAAACAATCAGGAACTGATGAACGCATGCCATACTTTGAAGGAATATGCGCAGTATGTGGAACAGGTCAGAACGTATGCTAAAGAAATGTCTTTTCCTGAGGCAGTAGAAAAGGCGGTTGATTATTGTATAAAAAATGGGATATTATCAGACTTTTTATCAAAGAATCGAGCGGAGGCAATAGAAATGAGCATCTTTGAGTATGATGAAGAAAAGCACATGAAAAGCGAGCGCGAATGGGCGTATAATAACGGACATGAGGATGGACTGGTTGAGGGCAGGGAGCTTGGTCTGACAGAAGGTAAGCAGTTGGGCCTTACAGAAGGTAAACAATTGGGCGAGCAGCGTCTTCTTAAGTTATATCAGCTTCTTTTAGAATCAGGAAGAACCAAAGACTTAAACCGAGTTTTAAATGACAAGGCTTATCGTGAACAACTATATCAGGAAAATAATTTGTAGGAACATTGTTAACTACATTTATATTTAAAGCGTCTCTTTACATTAAATAACGCTTGATACTCAAATTTGAAAGAAAGGCAAGGTCACCAAAATGGAATTATCAACATATTTTCGCAGCATCATAGAACAGGACAAATGTTCAGTAGTTATCTGCAATCTTGAGCATGAAATCATCTACATGAATCCTGCTGCCATAGCAAAATATCAAAAAAACGACAGCGACCAACTAATAGGCACAAGTCTTCTAAACTGTCACAATGACAGGTCATGCGAGCTCATTAAGAAGGTAACCGCATGGTTTGAAGAAAGTACCGAGCACAATATCATATATACCTTTCATAATGCCAAGGAAAACAGGGACGTCTATATGGTCGCCCTTCGCGACGAGAATGGTACGCTTATCGGCTACTACGAAAAGCACGAGTACCGGGATGCCGAAACAGATACATTCTATAACTTTACCTAAGCATAACAAAGAAGATATGAAATATAAGCCAATACAATAAATAACATATGCTATCCATAAGAGGAGTAATCATGCTAAAAGAAAACATAAGAATCAGAAAAGCCATCGTACATATCATGGATTCCACTATCGGGATGCCTGTATTATCCGATACTGAACTTGAATACGGTTCGGAATTTGCCGATTTCATCAAGGAACATATCGCCAAAATAAGTTCCGGAGACGACGCCAAGGAATGTCGTTTTTATAAAGAAGAATCCGAAGTGTACCACATATTGGAGCAGTATTCGGACGATTCTTTCATTGACATAACCAAGGACATTGCCTGCCTTTTATATGAAATTATGAAAAGCAATATAGACATACCGCCGGCGGACCTTATAATTACACGTTTCCAGTATGATGACGCAGAGTATCTCGCTCTCCTTAAAATGAACTACAAATCTCTCTATACCCATAGGACTATGGCTCTTGAAGAAGGAAACAGCAATGAGATCATACGTCATAAATCCATCCTGCCCTCAGAGGGGCAGAGGCTTACGGAAGCGGCGATCATTAGGCTGGATGACCTTGCGCTGCATGTCATCGAGAAGAAATATGAGGTCAATGGTGAAAAAACCAACTACTTTTCCTTCCTTTTCTTAAAGTGCAGCAGCCATCTTTCCCATAAATCCAAGCTTTCCATTGTAAGTAAAGCAGTTGAGAGCGTGCAAAAAGAAGGATATGATGAAAGCGAGCGCTTTGCAAAACAAATGGAAGCTAAGAGCATCATTCAGGAAGAAATCAATGAAAACGGTGGATTTACGGTAGAGGAAATTGCAGATAAGATTTTTGAAGAAAAACCGGAATTAAAAATAGCATTTCAAGATAAAATGGAAAAATATGACATGGTAAAAGAAGAAATACAGCCTCAGAGTGAAAACACCATACGTAAATACCAAAGCCAGCATTTATATACCGATACCGGAATCGAAATTAAAATTCCGATGGAACAATATAAGAATCCAAGAAGTGTGGAATTTATTACCAATCCCAATGGAACAGTTTCCGTGCTGATTAAAAATATTGAACATCTGGAGGCCCGACTATAAAAAAGTCAGGCCTGACAGCCTGACTTACAATAATTTAGAAAATATGTAAGAATTTCCTCCCCACCCTTATCCATAATCCTCTCAGGATGCCACTGCACCGCCATAATAGGCAGCGTATCATGAGAAATTGCCTCTATTATGCCGTCATATGACTGACATACAGGATTCAGGCCCTTACCAAGCCTGCTTACAGCTTGATGATGTGCAGAATTGACAAATGAACTGTTTCCATACAACTGATAGAAGAAATCCCTGCGGCTGCAACCGATATGATATACATAGTGGAACTGGTCCTTTCCATTCCACTCATGCTTACCGGCATTTTCAAGATGCTGGCAGATAGTCCCGCCAAAATGCACGTTAATTATTTGAAGTCCCTTACAAATTCCCAGCACAGGCTTTTTCCATTTAACAAAAAAATCCAATGCTTTAAGCTGTATGATATCAAGCTCCGTATCAATATTTCTGGAGCCATGATTTAACTGTCCGAAAAACGCCGGAGTAATATCTCCTCCACCCGGCAAAAGAAGTCCATCGCACTTTCCGCATTGTTCAGGATCTAAAGACGTGGTTACATCCGCGCCAAGAAATCTAAGAGCATTTTCATAATTAACGGTATCCGCCGCACGTCCGATTATTGCAATAGAAATAGAGGAACGCATAACAAAACCCCAAATCACGGTTATATCATTATCTTATGACATAAAAAATAAAACGTGATTAGGGTGAAATTAGAAATTTCACCCCTCAGGCCATTCCTTAATATTTCTTCCATGTATTAGGTGAAAATAAAATCAGCATCGGCAAAAGTTCCAAACGTCCCGTTATCATATCGAACATCAGTACGAATTTGGAAATAACCGAATATCCGCCGTAATTGCAGGCCGGTCCAACCGCATTAAATCCCGGTCCCGTATTATTTATATTGGCCATAACAGCAGTAAAATTACTCGTAAAATCATATTTATCAAGCGATAAAACTAAGAAAGAGATTATATAAATCATTAAGTATATCATGAGGTAAGACTGAATTGAACGTACCGTCGTATCTTCTACCGCCCTTCCCTCAACATGTGGTTTCTTAAGTATCTGAGGATGTACAACCCTAAGCAGCTCATGTTTTGCATCCTGCACTAAAATCATAATACGCGATACCTTAAGACCACCCCCCGTACTGCCCGCGCAGGCTCCGATAGCCATAACGACAAAAAGTACTGCCTTGGAAAATGAAGGCCACAGATCGAAGTTAATGGTTGAAAAACCGGTACTGCTGCCCATTGAAGCCACCTGAAAGACCGCATCTTTAAATGCAAGCGCAGTACTGCTGTAATATCCCCTGATATCCAGTGTTATAAGCACTGATGCAATCAGTGTGATCAATATAAACGTCCTTGCTTCCTCGTGCATTATGGCATCCTTAGGCTTTCTTGCAACTACGAGCAGATAATAGACATTGAAATTGAGACCTCCCAATATCATAAAAACGGTAATAATAACCTGAGACGTAATTGCATAACTTCCTACGCTGCTGTTTAAGACGCCAAAACCGCCCGTTCCCATAGTGGAAAAAGACAGTACAACGGAGTCATAAAAGCCCATTCCCGATATTTTTAACAAAATTATCTCCAGAAGCGTGATCGCAATATAGATACCGTAGAGTATTTTCGCCGTCGACTGCACCCTTGGCACCAGCTTGCCAACCGATGGTCCGGGGCTTTCCGCACGCATAAGATGCATATTATATCCTCCGGACAATGGAAGAACCGCAATAATAAAAACAAGCACCCCCATACCGCCAATCCAGTGTGTAAAAAGCCGCCAGAACTGTACGCTCCGTGAAAGGCACTCCACATCGGACAAAATACTTCCTCCGGTAGTCGTAAATCCCGATACTGTCTCAAAAAGCGCATCCACAAAGTTAGGGATTTCCCTGCTTATATAAAAAGGCAGAGCACCCACGATACTAAGAAGTATCCATGTAAGCGAAACCGTAACAAAGCCTTCCCTCGCATAAAAAATATTACTCTTTGGTTTCCATTGCTTTCCGATCTGCGCGGCAACGATACATACTACCATTACCGCAGCAAAGGCAAAACCTGCTTTTTCATGATAAATGATTGCTACCAGACACGGCAGTATAAGAAAAATACCCGCAAATTCCAATACACGAAACAATATATATCTTATAATGGAATAATTCATTTCAAAGTACCTCTGTTTCTATTTCAGTATATCCCGTATATCATTTAATCCCGTATTAGTTGTCACAACAATAACCGTATCTCCTACCTGTATAATACTCTGACCTCCCGGAATAGTGATCGTTCCTCTATGGTTTATCGCACAGATCAGAATATTCGGCTTAATCTGCAGATTCTGCAGTGGTATTCCAACCACCGGAGAACCCTCTTTTATATAAAATTCAAGTGCTTCTACCCTGTTATCATTTAAACGGTAAAGCGTTTCTATATTGCTGCCCAGCGAATTGTCCATCGCCCGGACGTATTTTATAATATTCTCAGCGGTCAGATACTTAGGATAAATAACGCTTCCTATGTCCAGACTATCTATTATCTCATCATAGGAGATCCTGTGTACGTTGGTAATCAGCTTCGCCTTAGTCAGACTTTTAGCAAAAAGCGAAAGCATGATGTTCTCTTCATCCACATTTGTCAGGGAAACAAATGCTTCTGTCTGCATAATGCCCTCCTGCATAAGAAGATTCCTGTCAGTGCCGTCTCCATGTATGATAACCGCGCCGGGAAGCAGTTCGCTAAGCTCCTCGCACCGCTCTTTGTCTATTTCTATGATCTTAATCTGAAGCCCCATCGCAAGAAGCTGCTTTGCAAGATAAAATGAGATTTCACCACCGCCTATGATCATGGCGTTTCTTGCCCTTGTAACCGCAGCGCCAAGCTTTTTAAAAAAAGCAAGTGTTTTCTGGGTTGTACCGACAATTGATATTTCGTCACGTTCACGAATAATAAAATTACCACTCGGAATATAGACATTTTCGTCACGTTCTACCGTACATATAAGGACGTCCGCTTTTAATCGGGAATTAATCTGCTGCAAAGTCTGGTCACAAAGTATGGAATCTGCCCCTACCCGGTATTTAACTACCTCTACGCGCCCCTTGATAAAGGTATCAATTGTAATAGCCGATGGAAATTTTAAAAGCCTCGCCATCGCCTGCGCTGCCGCAAGTTCCGGATTAACTATCATGGATAAGCCAAGTTCCTCTTTTATATAGGCTATTTCCATACTATATATAGGATTCCTTACTCTGGCAATTGTATGACAGCCACCTGTCTTTCTGGCTATCAGACAGCATAAAAGATTGACTTCATCGGAACCTGTAACCGCTATAAGAAGATGTGCATGTTCCACTCCCGCCTCTTTTTGTACAGCAAAACTCACGCCGTTTCCTATTACGCCCATTACATCATTACTGTTGACCAGATTTTGTAATTTCTGATTGTCTGCGTCTATAACCGTTATATTATGTCCTTCCGAACTTAGCTGTTCGGTCAGCGTTGAACCTACGTTTCCGCATCCTACTACTATTATCTGCATCTGCTTACTGTACCTTTCTTCATATAGATATCCGAATAATTATTCAAATTCTGATTATCAAAGATTTTCTACAATTACATACTATATTATATTCTTTACTTCGACAATTATCAACTCAGTATTTCTCCGGATAATCCGTGCCGGTTTCCGACTGCATTAATAGCACATACTTCTCCGGCTGTTTCTCCATCTTAAGCATTGTATCAAACGCCATAAGCAGCATCTTATCCCCATTTTGCTTCATATCATCATGTCCTCTGTCCATCTGAGCCTTAAAATGATCCATCTGCCAAACCATTATGTCAACCACACTATACCCTTCCACCTTATATTCACAAAGAAAGGTCTGGTTTGTTAAATAATAAACAAACTCCTTATAAACACCTTCGGAAGCCATTAACGCATCCCAAAACTGCTTCAAAAATTCCTCATTCTCTCCCGCGTAGTAACAAAGTGCCTTAGCCCACTGCCACGCCGCCTCTCTTTCCCTTGTTTCCTCCATGAAAATTCCTCCTATTTCAATCCACGTTCTTTTTTCCACTCCCCACCCATATAAATAAAGTAACTGAAACAATCCGGTGGACTATGCTTCAAATTATACAAAACGCTAATAATTTTATCTGGGGGTTACCCCTTCTTTTCGTGCTCATGGGCACTCATATATATTTTACTCTGAAACTGCGCGCCCCGCAGCGCAAAATCTTCTATGCAATAAAACTTTCCCTTGGACTTGCGGATAACGAAGATACGAATTTATCACCGTTTTCTGCGCTTGCCACAACACTTGCGGCTACGCTTGGCACCGGCAACATTATCGGCGTCTCTACCGCTGTAGCCCTTGGTGGACCGGGCGCCATATTCTGGTGTTGGATTACCGGAATATTGGGTATGGCGACTGCCTACAGCGAATGTTATTTGAGCGTACTGTTTCGCAGCAGACAAGCGGACGGCACCTTTGTAGGAGGCCCTATGTATGTACTGCGCAATGGTTTACATAACAAAACACTTGGCACCTTCTATGCTATATGTACCCTTGCCGCGGCTTTTGGCATAGGCTCTACCACACAGTCCAATTCGGTAACACAGGCGGCCTATGCATCTTTTAAAATATCTCCGCATATAAGCGGTATTATACTTGCCATCCTTACAGGCTGTGTGATCCTGGGCGGTATAAAAGCAATCGGAAATTTATGCGAAAGAGTTGTTCCGGCAATAAGCTTTTTCTATCTATTTGGCTGCTTTCTTCTGCTTATCCTATACCGCAGGCAGCTTCCGGCGGCCTGTATCTGGATTTTAAAAAATGCTTTCAGTATCTCTTCAATAGCAGGCGGCTTCGTTGGCTCTACCCTGCAGTTATCCCTGCGCTATGGCATTGCAAGGGGGCTTTTTACCAATGAGGCCGGAATCGGTACTTCGGCAATAGCCGCTGCTGCCTCCGGCACCAACGATCCAAGGATTCAGGCCTATGTATCCATGACCGCCGTTTTCTGGGATACCGTTGTAATGTGCCTGGTTACAGGCTTAGTTATTGTATCAAATATGCTCTATGATCCTGCTTCTATCCAAAATGTGCCATCTACCGGCCTAACCTCCGCTGCCTTTGCGCATCTTCCCTATATAGGGGATGCTTTTTTAACTATCTCTCTGGCCGCCTTCGCCGTCACTACCCTGATTGGCTGGTCCTATTTTGGTGAAAAGGCAACGGAATACCTTCTTGGCAAAAAAGGTATTCCGTACTATAAACTGCTTTATATCCTGATGATTTATATCGGAGCTGTCATCCCCCTAAACCTTGTGTGGGAATGCAGCGACCTGATCAACGGACTTATGGTAGTTCCTAATATTATTGCGCTCTATTTTCTGCGACGGCATATAAAAGCGTAAGTGCTGCCCTATATCTGGAAATTGCCCACAATTTCTTCAAGTTTGCGGCTGCTTCGCTCAAGGATTGCCATCTGTCTTAAAATTTCTTCCGAGCTTATATTCGTATTCTGGTTCACCATCGCTAATTGGTCAATAGACTCTAACATTTTTTCAATGACCTCCGTAGCAGTATTCAGCGTTTCCAGAATTTCCTCTATGGATGCCCCCATCTGCTGTGCCGAGGCTCCAAGGTCTGTGGCAATATCATCATAATAAGAGGCGTCTTCCTTATACTGTTTTGCAGTATCCACCATATTATGATAATCTTCCACTACCTGATTTTTCATAAAATCAAGTAAAGTGGATGCATTATCCCTAAGCAGCGTTACTGAATCATAAACCTCGTCAATGGCCGCCTGCATACTATCTACAACCTGCGTGGAATTATCCGCAAGCTCCCTGATTTCTTCGGCTACTACCGCAAATCCCTTTCCGGCTTCTCCCGCCCGTGCCGCTTCTATCGACGCATTTAGAGCAATCAGATTGGTTTTGGAAGCAATACCCAAAATCTCCTGTGAAAATGACTTTATCGTTTCAATTCCCGTTACTTCCTGCAATGCGGCTTCAAGTTTTTTCTCCACGTCGCGATAAATTACACTTGCCTGTTTCCTTGCTTCTACCGTACTTTCAAGCATCTTATCAGCTCGGGCATTTGTTTCACTCGATATATTCGCTGACTCTGATGCCTTAGCAGATACAATATCTACAACCGTACCGATTTCAGAACTTGTCGTTTTTATCATCCGGGTAAGCTCTTCAGCATTATTGGCTCTTGTCATTACCTCTTCTATCATCTGATCCATCTGGTCAAGACCATTATTTACTTCCGCCATATTAATATAGGTTTCGGATGCACTTTCTGCAATTCCCGCAGCCTCCTGCTTGGTTCCTGTAATAGTCTCACGAATCTGATTACGCACCGAACCAACCGCATAGTTGATTTCCTCTACCTCATTCTTGAATCCTTCGGCAACAGTGTGCTTAACCTTGCCTTTTATCTCGGTATCTTCCCTGAAATCACCTATTGCGAACTGTTTTAAGGTTGCTATAGGCGCCATAAGCTTATTAACCGTAATCACAACACAGACTATGATCAACACTATTCCTGCAATGCTGGTTGCCAGCGAATTGGTGACCAATGTAGTCAATTCATCTGATACAACGCTCTCCGGCATTACAACGCCTATTGTCCAATCGCTGTTATCTAATTCCACGATAGCAAAATATTTCCTTACTCCATCGTAATCCGTTGCGATTTTTATGCCTTCTGAGCTCCCATCGGCGCCGATTTCCCCATATCCGCCATATTCCACATCGGAAACTGAGGTTAAACCATCATTCATAGGAAGAAAAGCTTCGTTCTGATGCGTAATAAAGTGTCCCGTACTGTCCACAAGAAAACCATATGCATCATCCGATTTAAGCTTATCTACCACACTTATAAGCTCGTCCGTCGTAATGTCGGCACCGCACACACCTGCTATTTTGCCATCTGCATCATGAACAGGCGCTGCAATTGTCACAACCATTCTATTCGTAAATGCATCCACATAAGGATCCGTTAAAACAAGCGCATCGGTTTCCTTAGCCATTTTATACCAGTCACGCTCACAACAGTCATAGTTTTCCGGCAATTCGGAATTAATCAGCAGCATTGTATGATCTTCAAAACCATAATAAGCATCCAGAATTGTTCCGTCATCCTCAGCAAGGTGCGCCGCCAGATAAGCTTTTATCTCGTCATAGGATTCCTGCCTCATCTTAAGCTCGTATGTATTGACATTCTCTTCAACCCATGCCATCTGCACCGCGAGCCAGCCATCAATTTCTTCGGCCGATTTCTGGGCTTTAACATATTGCAGCTCCTTAATATCCTTTTCCACAACCCTGTTGGCAGTCAGATATCCTGAAAGCGCCACTATTGTTAAAACTACAACTACTGACAGCGATATAGCCGCAATCAGTCTTCCTCTAATCGTCTTCATTTGTTCCCCCTGTATACCTTCCGATTTTAACCCCTTAGTGAATATCATTATACTATATTATATTAAAAACGTCTATAAATTAATATACAATGCCAGGTAGATTAGTATTTTGCTATTTACATATATCAAATCATCATGCTAAACTTAAAAATATAAACTTAACAGGAGGTTTAAGACTATGTCAGAATATATACTCAGCTGCTGTTCCACCGCAGATTTGACCAAAGAACATTTTGAACATAATAACATCCGTTATGCCTGCTTTCATTTTGAGCTGGATGGAGAAGATTATTTGGACGACCTTGGTCAGTCGCTCCCTCTTGATACAATGTATCGCAAGATGACAGAAGGCGCATCTACCAAAACGTCGCAAATTTCACTTGGCGAATACGAAGAATATTTTGAAAAAATGTTAAAAGACGGTAAAGACGTTCTGCACCTTACCCTGTCAAGCGGTATTTCAGGCACATACAATTCCGCCTGCATCGCCCGGGATGAACTTTTGGAAAAATATCCCGACAGGAAGTTATATATAGTGGACTCTCTTGCGGCTTCTAGCGGTTTTGGCCTTCTCATGGACACCCTTGCCGATATGCGTGATTCCGGCATGGGAATTGATGAACTCCATGACTGGGTTGAGAACAATAAACTTAACTTACAGCACTGGTTCTTCTCTACCGACCTTACATTCTATATACGAGGCGGCCGCATTTCCAAAACAAGCGGGTTTATCGGCTCCGTCCTAAATATCTGCCCATTATTAAATGTAGATTTTGAAGGAAAACTTATACCAAGAGAGAAAATAAGAACCAAGAAAAAGGTCATCAACCGTATAGTAGAACAAATGGAAGCCCATGCGCGTGATGGCCTTAACTATTCAGGCAAGTGCTTTATCAGCCAATCGGCATGTATTGAAGATGCAAAAGCCGTTGCCGCTCTTATAGAGGAACGTTTCCCCAAGCTTAACGGAAATGTGGAAATATTTTCGATTGGCGCTACTATCGGCAGCCATACGGGCCCCGGAACCGTAGCGTTGTTTTTCTGGGGGGATAAAAGAGAAAACTAAGCGGGGACTTCCCCGCTTAGTTCTTTATAATGCTATAGTCATTTCTTTATGTCATCAATCATTTTTATGCACTCTTCCGGTGTTAGGACAGGCAGCAAGTCTTCTTCGTAATCTTTCTGATTATCTGTAACGATATAATCTACCATACTATTTTTACCTGTCATATATTGAACACAATCTTCGAAGTCTTTCCATTTTTTTCTGAAAGCATCATGAATATCTTTTTCTGTTACAGAAAGAATCGCTACCAGCTTAAAGATATTCTCTATGATCTCATATGTCTGTTGGGTGTCGTGTGTTTCTTTACGTATAATATAAAATAAATCTGTTACAGATGACGCAGTTATGCACGCATCCACCCCGGATGACCTGATTTTTCTAAACAACTCAATAGCAACATTATAATCTTGTCTTTTAAATACCATATCCAAAATTACATTCGTGTCAATCAATAATTTCATACCGATCCTTTATCCGTTCCTCTCTGTATTCTTCCAATGTCTTACCAGTATCTGGTACAGCTCCCACTATCTTCCCCAAAATATTATCCAACGATTCCATATCAGCAGGTTTTTCTGTTGTCTGCTGTGAGCTGAGAAACTGTACAAAACTATATATTGTCTCTATTTGACTTTCAGGCAAGGCATTTAACAGAACTATTGTCTTTTCTAATGTTGACATAAGCATTCTCCTTTACAAATTCACACTGCTTTCTCACGTTTTTATACATTATACCATGCTATATAAAAATTAACTATTATTATTTTTCTGCTCGTGGTTCAAAAATATGTATAATTATAAAAACTAAGCGGGGTTGACATAACTTCCCCGCTTAGTTTTTTCATGTTACTTTTGTCGTTCTTCCATTAATGTTAATTATTTATTACTATATCTCTTGGTTTAATCTCAAACTTCTCAGTATACTTACCACCGTAAAGTTTCAAACCTTCTATCGTTACACTTCCTGCCTTTTTGCCTGACTTGTTGTTTGCACCGTATATAATCTTGAATATTTCAACATTATTACTATCGTATGCGTAATAATCTTTACCGGCAGCCATAACCGTATAAGTCTTATTATCATAATTAATACTGCTTATTTCCGGTTTAATCTGCTCGCCATTGTTATAGGTAAAGTCAGTTACCTTTGCAGTGTCACGCCAGTTGATTGTTAACTTATTTTTGTCCAGTTTATCGCTGTATACATTGAGTGTACGTGTATCCGATAATACCTGTTCGTAGTTAGCGTTATTCACGATTTCGATCGTTACCGTAGGCGCAGCAGGCTCTGTTTCCTCAGCAGAACCGGATGCAAGCCATGTAAGCCATGCCTGCACTTTCTCAGGCTCATTATTAGCATATGTTACCTTTACTTCCTTCTTGCCATCCTCGGAAACCGTAAGGGCTTTCTTTCCGTCCTTAACAGTTACCTTGGGTTTCAATGCCTTATTGCCGAGTTTGACCGGTGCCACGCTTACCTCTAAGTTGCTATAAGCAGCTTTGCCGATCGTAAATTCTACATCTACTGTTCCGCTATAGTTGCCTTTGCCCTTAAGAGTCATTTTTGCGCTTGAACCTGCTTTTTTATCTTTCTTATCAGTATAAGTATACTTAACCGTATAGTCTGTTCCAGACTTTAGCTCTGTTCCCGTCTCGTTTTTGAATACGAGACCGGATATTGTTGCTCCGGCTTTGGAATAAGATACAGGATCCTTATATTCTATTCCGGTTATACTGCCGTCTGTCCCGGATTTAAGCTCTGCATTTCCTCCACTTGCGCTCTTTATGGCCTTTTTCAGATCTGCAGCTTGAATCTTAAATGTCTTCTTGATGCTTCCGGTATAACCTGATTCAGGCTTAGCCGTAATTATTACCGTAGCATTTCCTTTTTTAACGTTGTTACTATGGGTTACGCTGTAGTCTACACCCTCGCTTAGCTTCGTTCCATCGGTCTTTCCTACGATTTCCAGACTGCTAAGGTCTTTCGTTATCGCTTTTCCGGTATAAGCTTCCGGAGCAGTGAGCGTATCAGGCAGCTTAATGTTTCCTGCCTTGGTTCCCGCTTTAAACGCAGTTCCCTGAATCTTGAAGGTTGCGCTCTTTGTACCAATGTAATTTATTCCGTCACCGGTAACGGTTATGGTTGCGGTTCCCGCCTGATCGTTATTCGTATAAGAGATATAATATTGACTCTTATCAGCATCCTTATCATTTACACCGGTCTGACCGTTTGTAAGATAAGTCTTGCCCATGCTTACGGTAAAGTCCTTAGCGTCATCCTTGGATGAACCTGGTATAAGGTAAAATCCGCCCCAGCTATCCTTATTGTAATTTCCATAGCCTGTAGTGTCCTTGTCATCCCACTTAAGAGTCTTTGTCTTAATAGTGATCTTAGCGTTCTTAAGCAGTTTGTCTTTTCCTGCAATATAAACCGTCTTCTCGATATATCCGCTGTAGTTGGAATTATCCACCGGCTTGATCCGCAGTGTGTAAGCTCCTGCCTTATCTGCGCCTGTAGGTGTCTTGGCCGGTGTGGTGCCTTCGGTCTTGCTTACCGGCGCTGTGCCCTCGGGTGCATCTGCTTTTGTAAGCGTTACCGTAAAGTCGGTTCCTTCCTTAAGCGCTTTCTTGTACTTTAAGGATGTAACAAGTTTGGACGCCTTGGTATCAAGTGACTGGTCCGTATACTTAAGGGTGATTCCGAGTGCTGTATTCTCACTTCCGTCACCAATTGACGCTTTTTCAATTGTAAATGTTTTTTCAATTTCTTTATCGTAGTTTCCTTTACCCGTGATCTTTACGGTTCCTGTACCGGCGTCTTTGTTTTCTCCGTATGTAACCTTATAATCCTTAGAGGTGAGCTCTACTGGCTCTCCATTTTTAATAAAATATACCTTGACCTGAGGTTTTATCTGGCTGCCTGTATAGGTCATCGCCTCAATATCCGGAACATACATCTGTCCGTCTTCCGGCATATCCGCTACAGTAAGTTTACCGGAAATATGAACGACCTCATAATCATCTGTTGCCTTTGCACCGGCAGGTGTAACGGTAATTACCGTACCTGCTTCCAAAGCCTCCCATGCATCATCCGTATCAGGCAATACTGTTTCTTTTCCGTCTACATTATATGTATAAGTATAACTTGTAGGTCCGTTAGTCCAGCTGTCACTGCCTATAAGACTATCCTGCTCGTATTCAAGCGGATATTCTGTCGCGGTAGGACGGGCAACAAAAGCCTTGTTCCAGTTGCCGCTCTTAGCTGTAACATTAACTGTCTTCTTCGTTATCTCAAAGTCAATTACAAGCGGAGACTGTGCTGCATAATTCTCATCATCCTCTGCAACGGTTACCGTTACGCTGTAGAGTCCTGCATGAAGTGCTGTAATAGGTTCTACACTTCCTCTTAAAGTATAAGTATAATCTAACTCAGGCTGTGCTACTGTTCCCTGTGACATACCGGAAACAGTTACAGCTTCTGCCGGGATATTATATGCATTTCCGTCATATTCCTTATTTACGTCCACGCCTGCTGCCTTTGACAATGTCAGTAATGTCTTAGATGTCAACATTATTTTTACTGTCAGCGTTGTATCTTTATGGTTCTTAAATTCAAGCGGAATAGTAAGTTCAGCCGTACCTGTGTTTATGTCCGCTTTAAGCGTATAAGACAACACGCCTTGTGCGTCTACTTGCGCAGTTCCCGTAAGCATGTTAGCCGAATCAGTCTTGTTAACTGTGCCATAACCTGTCACTTCATATCCGGTAGGTATATACTGGGTAAGGTCTAGAGTTTTCAGAGTATCTTCGGTAACAGGCGGTAAATTTATTCCTTGCTCCTGCAAAACCGGAGCTTCGGCCTTAGTGATTTCTATGTCAAGGGAAAGTTCTTCTGACTTATACTGTCCGTCGTTTGAAGCAACCTTCGCCTTCATTGTATATGTCCCCGCATCGACAGGCGCCGTTTCTGACTCGGTATACACTGTATTTCCACGTCCGGTATACTTAACCGTAATTATAGCATCCTCTATAGGTGTTTCATCATTCTTGGCTTCTATTAACGAAATACCGTCAAAAGCTTCACCGTCATATATCTTGGTAAGGGATGTGCCGGTTTTATGGTTTAGGGTTATTTCGGTCTTTGATACTGAGGAGATAGTCAACCAATTGTCATAATAATCAATACTGTAATAATATCTGACACTTTCACCATCACTATTGCAGATATCCATATCACTCGTATCAACGACAATTTTATATTTCTTTGCCGTCTCTGTATCAGTCGCATCGCATAGCAGCGTTGGCTCCGGACTTATCTTATCACCCTCTAACAATCCGTCACCAGTAATTCTGTAGGAATATTTATCAGGCAGTAAGTCTCCCACATTAAGATTCAACGCCTCTGCCCTGATATATATCTCTCTCCGATTTATCCTGACATTTCCGACCTCATAAGGAGTAGCAGTATACGACTTATTTTCTTCCGAAAGTTCCACTGTCAGAGTATAATTACCTACATTTACAGGTGCCTCATATGAATCATAAGACCGATATCCGTCTTTTGTATATTCCTCACCTTTATAATGAAATTTAATGGAATTCTTCAATTCCTTCATAATTTCGGCTGAATCTTCACGCTCTAAACCGTTCTCACCCACCAGATATAAGTTATCATAATCATAGTCATACGGCTTAGCATCATATGTTTTATTTCTAGTACATGAGTATCCATCAAGTATAATCTCTTCTTTTTCCGCCATAGATATTTCTATGACAATTTTGGCATCTTCGTAATTGTCAAAAGATGCAATCAGAACAATCATTGCGCTCTTAGAATCCTCATCAACATCATCCTTGATACTGTATTTTAAAGTATGAGTCCAGATTACTTTTTCTTCTTTGTTTTCTTCATTCCAGTAGTATTGGGATTGAGAATCTATAAAGGGATCCGTTCCATCTACAAGCACATCACCCGGTGTATAATCTTCGTTCCCTGTATCTACAATATACCAGATAGGTTTAACGCCTTGTTCTAAGCCGGTATTCACTAAAACACTATTGGAAAGATTTAACTCCCTATCTGGGTTTTCTTTTATATCATTAACATCCACAGAAATACTAATTGGATCAATTGTAGGAGCCTGCGCCTTTACAATTTCAAAATATGCTTCTATGCTTCCGGTACAAGCCTCTGAATCTTCCTTAGCCTTAATAATCACATAGGCTTCTCCGACATTCCTGTTATTCTCATAAGTTACGGAATATTCATTCGGATCTATGATTTCTGGCTTACCCTCTTCTACCTCATATTTAAGAGTCACCCCAGGTTTAATTTCTTCTGCTCTATAAGAAACATAGTACCTCCAATAATCATTATCCAGATCAAGCTCTACCGTGCAATCACGCAGGTTTACTTTATCAGTAACAATTTCGATTTCGAGTAAATTGCTGCCATAATCATCATAATATATTCCAACTTCAAAATAATACTTATCGTCTACCATTTGATATGGAATGTCATCTTCATAATAGCCGTCTATTTTATTCCCATAATCGTCTACGTTGGAACGACGGCTGAATATTCTACTGAGGGTTCTACCGCTTTCAAGCTCCAAATCAAACCTCAAATCAGTTTCATAACGCCAAACATTAACAGCTTTCTTATCTGCGGATAACTCTGGCGCATTCTCAACTTCCCCCATATTATGTGTAAGCGTAAGGCTTTCAACAGCACTGTCCGTATATTTAATTGGTATAGACAGCGGACTTATCTCAATATGAATTGTTGTATCTGTTGTTGGAGTAAAGCTGTAATATTGAATATTTCTGATTTCTTCCCACGACTCTCCTTTTATGGAATAATATTTTACAGGAAGTTCTTCTCCACCTTCTGTTGTGACACGGCATAATGCCGCATTATAATCCGGCAATAATTCCACTCTGAATAAATATTCACTGTTCTTTACAACTCCCACAGGCTTATCATTATCAAAGTTAATATCCTCATAATTATTAAAATCAATTATTTCCGCCTTGCCTTCATATCCCTCAAAAGATATCTCGCATTTATCACCTGCCACTATTTGTATATAGTCTATACTCATATTCCGATAATCATCAACTTCAGGCACATTTAAAGTGATTGTGTAAATCTGGGTTTCTTCATCGTATGACATAGGAATATTTTCAGTATATGTATCATGATATCTGGTATATGCATAATATGCTTCTTTAACAGTCTTACCATCCTCAAGTCCAAACATGATTTCACAATCACGCAGTTCATCATATTTATTAGCAATAACGGCATCCCTATCCGCTGAAAGCTTAGCGCCTCTTTGCTCACTTATTTCAACATTCTTCAATGCGTTCTTGTCGTATTTAAGCGGTATGGATAGCGGTTTGAGAGAAACTGAAATCGTTGTATCGGCTGTGGTAATAAAGCTGCAATAATAGTAATAAACCAGTTTCTCTTCGCTAGGATCCCACATCTCGTACTTGTCACCAATGACTTTGAGTTCACGCTCCTCTCCATCCGATGTTGCAATAACATAAGGCGTGGCTAACTCATATTCCGTATCAAAGGTTATTCTAAATTCATATTCGGAATCCTTTACTATATTTTTCTCTCCGCTTAATTCATTAGTCAACTCATAATCATCATATGCATATAATTTAACTTCATCCGACGGCACAAATGTTACCGTATACGCATCATCTGCTATTATTCTTAGTTCACTAGAATCCGACCAAATACAAAACGAGTATACGGAAGCATAAGTACCATCATCTTTTCTCTCAACTTCTATTTTCTCGTAATCATATTCCTCCTGCATTTCACCGGTTTCTTCATCATACCATGTATAATAATTAACAAGTTCCACGCGATCAAAAAGCTTACCTTCTGCAACTTCAAAGCTGATATTATACTCCGTCATATCGCTATAAATATTAATTATTTCTTTCTTATCTTTATCATAAACTTCTTTAGCTTCTCCGCCTTCATCTTTGGCAGTTATGCTAATATTTTTAACAACGCCATCCACATATGTCACCGGCAGCGTTTTAGATGTAAATTCTATATTAATCGTCATATCAGCTGTCGGAACAACCTTGTATACATAGCCTCCCGCCCAGTCTCGAGCATCACCGCCGTACCAAATCTTTTCAATGTTATTTCCCAAACCATCAGTTACAGACGCATCACACAAATAATACTCTTCCGTAGGATAAAAAGAAAAATAGAGAACTTCTCCCTTAGTTACACCTTCCGTATGGTTTATTATATTGCATGTCTCAAACCACGCGTTACCTGAGAGTAAATCATCTTCATCACCTACTAATATTTTTCTATACAATTCCTCAATTTCATCATCATTATACTCAAAATTGACCTTCCATCCCTCTTGTATAGTTATTGTTGCATTTTCAGATACTTTTCCTAAGTCAAAGTTATAGTAACCGTCTTCATCCTCTACATAATAACTCTTGAAAGCATCCCGGTCATAATCATCTTGGTCATCTGATTTATACGACACTGCCAATGATTTTCCTGCCTTTGCTTTCAACTTAAATGATGTCCTATACTCATTTATTACCCTTACAGTAACATTATTACTTACATTCTGCTTATCACCTTCCGGATTGTTAGTTAATACTAACTCATCAACATCCTCGCTTGAATATAAAAACTTCAATTTATATGTTTCTCTGTTTGCTTCCCGCATCCAAATATATATGCCTTGTGTATATCCAGTGTCTTTATCTACAGGGCTTATTGTACATTCATATCCACCGCCATTAACCTCAGTTTTTGAAAACTCCATGCCTGCCCATTTACATTGAGTATAAAGATATGGTTCATCAGAAAATTCCACAACATATCCAGTTTCAGCTTTAGGCATAATCTTAAATTTTAATATATCAATGCTTCCATATGGCACGATAAATCCATTATTCGTAATATCATTGCCACTTTCATCATATACAGTAAAAGATTCAGAATTTCCCACAAAACTAATACTTATCGGCTCTTTCTCCTCTCCTTCATCAAGCAGCGGCTCTTCCGATTCCGGTTTCTCCGCAATATCATAATCTACAGAACCAGCTTCTTCTCCGTCTTCCTCGCCATTCTGTGATTCCTCATCCTCTCCCTGTCCGGCGTCATCTTTACCATCATCTTCACTTGATGTATCGCCGACTTCAGAATCCTCACCCTCAGTCTTATCTTCTCCTTGGGCATCATCATCCGCCTTCCCTTCATTCGAAGTCTCGCCATCCAATTTTCCTTCATTAGAAGTCCCATTGTCAGGATTTTCTCCATCTGAGGTATTACCTTCTGAAGAATCTTCACCCACAACATTATCGCCTGATGAATCTCCCTCTGCGATTCCATCCTTCGCCGAATCATCTCCCGAAGCTTCACCTTCTGTTATTCCGTTTTCAGAAGCTCCGCTCTCCTGCGTTCCTTCCTCCGAAAACGCTTCGTTAGATACCGAAACGTCACTTACCTCAGCGGCATTCACAGTAAGCATTGACTGTGGCAGCGAAGTCACGATCATTGCTGCCGCAAGAAGCAGTGATACAATTCTGCTCATTTTCTTCTTTCCGCGTTTCATAAAAATCCTCCTTCTATAATATTATTAAATTGTCTCTGCACAACGTTTTGTTGTAAAAGTGCAAATATTATAACTATAATACTACCCCCCCCCGAAACTGTCAATGGGGTGTATTGGAAAATTTTATAAAAATTACATATTTCTATCAAGTTCTCTTTGTAAAATAGAAGTTGACAACACCCTCAATGCAAAATATGATAATATCGATGGTAAATTACACTATTATATTTTATAGAGGATTATATTCATGATAGACAAAAAAAATTTCCATCCATTAAATTATATTAAGAAGGAAGAGTATTCCGGAAGCATGGATGGTATGCGTTATATGTTAAAAAAAGCTAAAGCTGAAGATGGTGATGTAATAAGGGTTACTATCTGGCCTGAGCCTTTTGGAATAAGTAAGACGCCTGATGATAAGAAGCAGTCTATAGATGTGCCGCTTACCGAAGAAGGTGTGGAGATGGCAGCTGACTGGCTAAACGAACAGTATATAAAGCAAGAAGACAAATGGAAGGAGAGCCTGCGCACGCCGCTGGTTTAATAACTTAATATGGATACGGAAATTAAAAAGAAAAAATATGAAATGGATATGTGCAGCGGTTCAATACTTGGAAAAATTCTGTTGTTCTCGCTGCCGCTTATGTGTTCAAGTATTTTACAGCTTCTTTTCAATGCTGCGGATATTATTGTGGTGGGAAGGTTTGCTGGGGATAACTCTCTGGCAGCTGTCGGTTCCACTTCGTCTCTTATTAATCTTCTGACTAACTTTTTTATGGGACTGTCGGTTGGAGCGAATGTGCTGGTTGCCCGTTATTTTGGGGCTAAGCAGAATAAGGATCTGAAAGAGACGGTGCATACCGCAATGATGTTAAGCATCTACAGCGGACTTGCATTAACACTGATCGGCTTTATAGGCGCACCGCAGATTTTAGTCTGGATGCAGGCGCCTGAAGATATACTTCCACTCTCCGTAATGTATCTGCGTATATATTTTATCGGAATGACGGCAATGATGCTGTATAATTTCGGAAGTGCGATCATGAGGGCTGTAGGAGATACCAGACGCCCGCTGTATTATTTGGCTGCTGCGGGAGTTATTAATGTAATTTTGAATTTAATCTTTGTTATCGTGCTTCATATGGATGTGGCAGGCGTTGCTACGGCAACCGTAATTTCACAGTGCATCTCCGCTTTTTTGATCGTAAGGTGCATGATGAATATGAAAGACAGTATTCATCTGGAACTGTCCGCTCTTCGTATTAATCCGGATAAATTTAAGAGGATACTGCAGATTGGACTGCCGGCAAGCGTACAGGGAATACTTTTTTCTTTTTCCAATGTAATAATCCAATCGTCGGTTAATTCGTTCGGCGCAATAACTGTTGCCGGAAACTCGGCAGCTGCGAATATAGAGGGCTTTGTCTATGTGTCAATGAATTCGTTCCATCAGGCGACGATTTCTTTTGTCAGTCAGAATGTAGGCGCTGCGAAATATGAGCGGGTTAATAAAATTGTATACACAGCTGAGTTATGCGTTTTGACAGTGGGCTTAATTCTTGGAAACTTAGCGGTACTTTTCGGCCGTCCGCTGCTTAGTATGTATACCTCAAGCGCTGAGGTAATGGATGCAGGTATGAGAAGGGTTCGTGTAATATGCAGTACATATGCGTTTTGCGGTATGATGGACGTTATGGTAGGCGCCCTGCGCGGACTCGGCTACTCGGTAATGCCTATGATCGTGTCCTTAATAGGTGCGTGCGGTCTAAGACTGATTTGGATTTTTACATTTTTCCGCACGGAGCCTTTCCACACTGTGACCTCGCTCTATATGACTTATCCGGTAAGCTGGTTCATAACATTTATGACGCATGTGATATGTTTTGTGATCGTGAGACGTAAACTGGCTAAAATATGGGGGAAATAGATTTTATTTAAAGATTTCTATTTTTATAAAGAAGTGCTTGCTTTTTATAAAGAAATTAGTTATAATTGTAAATGCTTTCGGGATGTGGCTCAGGTGGTAGAGCGCTACTTTAGGGAAGTAGAGGTCGCAAGTTCAAGTCTTGTCATTCCGATATTTATAAAACCCAGGAAGTTTGAACTTCCTGGGTTTTTATCATCATATCTAAATCCCAATATCCGCTATCACCCTATACCACTGCACTACACGAGTTAAAATGCGCATCTATAAACTCCTCAAAATCCTCCTGCGGAATCGGTTTGGAAAAATAATAGCCCTGCTGTATCTCACAGCCTATCTCTGCAAGATAATCACTCTGTTCCGGAGTTTCAACCCCCTCACATAAAGAGGTTATTTTAAGTCTCCTTGCCATATCAACAACGCAGGAAATGATAATCTTATCGTTTTCTTTCAGTCTTCCCTCATTGGCGCTTGCTTTTTTCAAAAAGACCTTATCCAGCTTAATAATATCAATCGGCAGTCCGCTTAATAGATTTAGCGAAGAATAACCGGAGCCAAAATCATCCATTGATACCTTAACTCCCATATCATGCAGCCCTTCCACCAGTTGCAGTGCTTTCTCGGTATTATCAATATAAATGCTCTCTGTCAGCTCAAACTCTACATACTGTGGCGGAATCTGATATTCGTCAAAAAGCTCTGCGACGTATTCTAAAATACCCATCCGGCTTAAATGTACCCTAGACACATTAACGGACACAGGCACTACAGGTTCGTCATTGTTTATACGATCCGCAATAAATTTAAAAACTTCTCGATACACAAAATAATCCAAATCAACAATCTGTCCGCTCTGTTCGATAAAAGGTATAAATTCATCCGGAAAAATGAACGTCCCATTCGGTTTCTGCCAGCGTACCAAAGCTTCGGCGCCTATAAGCCTTAAATCCTTGGTATCGATTTTGGGTTGATAATAAACCTTAAATTCCCCGTTATTGATTGCCGATGAAAGCGATGAGGTAATTTCAACTTCTTTCTTGATACCTTCTATCATCTGGTTATCAAACAGGACACAACAGTCATCCTTCATCTCTTTTGCCAGTTTTCTTGCCAGATTAGCGTTGGAAACAGCCGTTGCGGCATCCAGCCTTCTGTCATCCTTAGATATAATGCTTATACCTGTGCTGAGCCTTAGCCCCTCGTCCAGATAATTGTCTCTGAGCATCCTTTCCAATTCCATATTGCGGCCATATATAAGGTCACGAAACTCATTGTTTGAATATTCACTATCAAGACGTGTAGCTACTACAATGTTATCAGAATACACTCGTGCTGCACAAATAAGTTTATCATCAATCTTAAGCACATGATTGACGAACTCCCTAAGCAGCATATCTCCCCGCTGATATCCATAAGTATCATTAATATATTTAAAATGCTTAATATCCGTATAGACTATTGCAATACGATAATCGTCCATTTTCTCAATTTCTTTGTCAAGCTTCTCAATGAAAGTCTCGTATCTGTCCAATCCGGTTAAAATGTCTTTTACTTCTGCCATGCTACCATACCCCCTTGGCAACAATTATTCCCTTTTTAGCCTTGCCTTAAATGCCCTATCGTATTCCGGATAAGATTTTTTTAAGGAAACTATTTTTCCACTGCTGTCCAAAAAGCAGTGCTTACTGTTCCCCAACATCCTAAGTTCCCCGCTTTCTTTATCCGTGATCCGATATGACAATTCCAATGTAACTCCGTTATATTTTTCAATCTCAGGCTCTATAAGTACCGTATCCCCAAAACGTACCATAGATTTGTACTGACATGAAACCTCCAGTACCGGGCTGATAATCCCAGTTTCTTCCATTGTCCTATAATCAACGCCTATCTGGCTCATATACCATATTCTGGATGATTCCATCCATCTGATATAGTTTGAATGATGGATGATTCCCATCTGGTCGGTTTCATAATATTGCGCCTGATGTTCGTAGGAATTCATCATAATGATCCCCTATTCTTACAATTTTCACCCTATTCCCAAAGATAACTATAGTCTACAATTTTATGGAAAAAGTGTCAATATTTACTACAATTTATATACATTTTATTTTTTTTACTTCCACGTCCGCGTAACATTTGGGAAATTGCTTAAAATTTCTGTCCTCTGCTGCTTATTTCTGTTTAAGAATTTCCAAAAGATACTCCCATACCCTTTTAACAGATGAAATACTTAATACTTCCCCTGTTGTATGGATATTTTTCATATCCGGCCCATACGAAATACAGTCCAGATCCGGGATTTTCCCTGAAAACAAGCCACACTCAAGTCCTGCATGGATGGCCTCCACCTTCGGCTTTTTACCATACATTTCTTCATAGATCCTAATCATTTTATCCCTAAGCGGCGAATCCTTTCTATATGCCCAGCCCGGATAATCCCCCTTGATCTCTACCTCTGCTCCGGCAAGAGCTGATATGCATTTAACTTTCCTGATAAGAGCCTCCTTCGCACTGTCTAATGAACTTCTTATGGCATATTGCAAAATAAGTGTATCCTTATCAAGTTTCATGATTCCCAGATTGAGCGAGGTTTCCACCAGCCCCTTTACATCTGCGCTCATTGCCTGTATTCCGTTTGGCATAGCCAGGATATACTGCACCGCTTTTTTCATACTCTCTAACTGTAAGCACTCTACCTCGGCACTTTCTTGGCTTTTTATAGAAATTGCGACGTTTTTATCTTTTATTGCAAGCTCGTTTTGTATCTCTTTCTCTATTTTATTTACTATACTAAGACAAGTCTTCCATTCGCCTTCATCTGCAACAATTAAGGCTTTGCTCAGTATTGGTATGGCATTATCCGCAAGACCACCTTCCAAACTCACAAGCGATGCCGATGTTTCCTGGATCAAAGCATCTAACACCCGCCCCATAAGACAGTTGGCATTCCCCCCCTCCTTGTGAATCTCAGCGCCTGAATGTCCGCCCTGCAAGCCCTTCACCTGTATATTGAGCAAAGCTCCGCGACGTTTTTCCAAGTTAACCGGAAGTCTGCAATCCGCTCCGGCCCCTCCGGCACAGCTGGTTAACAGTACGCCTTCCTCTTCATTATCCAGATTTAACATCCTTCTGCCTTTTAGCATGGACAGATCCATTTCCCTCGCTCCATCCATTCCAACTTCTTCTCCTACGGTAAGAACTACTTCCAAACGTGGATGTGCAATGTCATCCGAATCTAACAGCGCCAAGGCATAAGCTACGGCAATTCCGTCATCTCCCCCAAGACTGGTTTCCTTTGCGCTTATATAATCTCCGTTTACCTCAAGACGCAGTGCATCTTTTGCCATATCAATGCTGCTTTCCGCTTCCTTAACTGCCACCATGTCCATATGCCCTTGCATAATCATGGTTTCCTGTTCTTCATACCCCTCTGTGGCTTCTTTTACTATAATTATATTATTCCATTCATCCTGTATACAACTCAGCCCTCTTTTACCCGCAAATTCTTTTATATAATTACTTATCTGCTCTTCATTTCCCGAACCATGCGGTATATTACAGATTTCCTCAAAATAATGAAACACCGATACCGGTTCCAGCCCTGCTAATACTCCCATATATTTTCCTCCTTAATTATGAACAATTAAACATAAAAGGAGAACAGCAATACGCTATCCTCCATTTGTATTAAAAAGTAAATATTAATCAAGATTTGCTTTTGCAAGCTCTGTTAAGGTCTTAAAACCTTCTGCATCATTAACTGCCATTTCAGCTAACATCTTTCTATTCATATCAACATTTGCTTTCTTAAGACCATACATGAATTTGCTGTATGATAAACCGTTCATTCTTGCAGCAGCATTGATACGTGCAATCCACAACTGTCTGAACTGACGTTTTCTCTCTTTTCTTCCGGCATATGATGATGTTAATGCTCTCATTACAGACTGTTTTGCTACTCTGTATTGTTTTGACCTTGCACCTCTATATCCTTTTGCAAGTTTTAATACTCTGTTATGTTTTTTCTTAGCGTTCAAACCGCCCTTAATTCTTGCCATGTCTTTTCTCCTCCTTCTACTTCTGATACATGTAAAATATTAAATCTTACATGTAAGGCAAAATTTTCTTCATATTCTTAACATTTGTCTTGTCTGTCATAGCAGGCTTCCTAAGATTTCTCTTCAACTTTGTTGTTTTCTTAGTTAAGATATGGCGTTTATAAGCTTTATTTCTTTTTAATTTACCTGTACCTGTTACTTTAAAGCGTTTTGCAGCAGCCCTGCTTGTCTTCATTTTTGGCATTTCAGAATTCCTCCTATATTTATATTAAATTAATAAGATATCATATGGATATCATTTATTTTAAACTGAATAAGCTTAACGCTTCTCAGCTAAAAACATTGTCATGCTCCGTCCTTCAACCTTAGGTGCTTTTTCAACAACTGCAATATCTGAAAGAGCCTGTGCAAAGTCATCTAAAATATGTTTGCTATTATTCATATGAGTCATCTCACGTCCCCTGAAACGAAGCGTTACCTTGACTCTGTCGCCTTTTGTAATAAATTTTCTTGCAGCATTGACCTTAGTATTCAGATCGTTAGTATCAATATTCGGAGACAAACGAATTTCCTTGATCTCTATGGTTCTCTGCTTCTTCTTTGCTTCCTTTTCTTTCCTTGTCTGCTCATACTTAAACTTACCGTAATCTACGATCTTGCAGACCGGCGGCTTAGCCGTAGGAGCAATTTTTACTAAATCTACGCCTGCCTCCTCCGCAAGCTTAAGCGCCTCCTTAGAAGACATGATCCCAAGCTGTTCCCCGTCTTCCCCAATGACTCTGACTTCTTTGTCTCTAATCTGTTCGTTAATAAATAATTCGCTAATAGCTTTTCCCTCCTCAAAATAAAAGCTTCCCGCAAATGTACGAGCCCTTTCTTACACAACAAAAAATGGATAGCATAACTATCCACTAAATTCAAAGCACATATACAAAAAACTGACTTGTTTAGCTATGAACACCTGCGAACCCGATTGTTGCAGGGTGAGAGTGGATACTCTGCTTTGTTGTCACGTATTTAACACGCTTAATAACTTTAACACATGTTTAATGCTATGTCAATCAATATTTTTATTTTTTAATCTGAATTGTTTCCGCACTTGCCTTAAACTCTTCCATTTTGTCGTAATCATCTGTCTGGGAATATATAATAATGTAACTTTTGTCCGCATTTATTATGTACTCAAGCTGTGTGATCTTCACATCTTCGTATGAATAACTGCAAAGGATCTTAAATGCCGGTAAATCGTCTATTGTTATTTTCTCAAAAGTATCAACATTTATCTCCACTTCCGAATCGTACATCCGTTCTAATTCATCCTTCATGTGGTCTGTAAAAGTATCTTCTGTCATCAGCTGTAATGATATGTCCATTTCTTTTTCCGTATAATAAACCGTAGATACATCTATGGGGTAATGTTTATTCACATACATACCTTCCATATCCGGCACTTCTTCAAACCCCTCCGGTGGAACAAAGGTACATCCTTTGGTTTCTATAGGATTTGTTACTACTGAGGTGTCCAGATTTTTCTCCTCTAATAACTCAGTTGTGAGTTCTGTCCTATCGTCATCATCAGATGTATCTTTATCAGAAATATCTGTATATTCATACATATTCCAAATATGCGTTATATCTTCGTTCAATTTAATTGCAGGCGCTGTATTTTTATCCACATTATTCTCGACCAAGTCCCCAGCCTGCATTGTCTCTTCAGCCCAAGGAGCCGAGTTGCAGCCATTCAATAAAATCGAAACTGATACAAGAAGCCAAGGCGTAATTTTTCTATTTTTTTTATTTCTTTTTTTCATAGACCAATACCCCATTCTTTCTCAACCTGCGAGTTTGGGCAGCGCTGAAAGCGCTTTAGCACCAAACTTGCGGGTGAAAAATCTTTGATTTTTCACCCTCTCCTAAAGCGGATTTAAGCCTCCTTGAAAGTCGCACATTCTGTTTCTATACAATTTGACGCTCCACGGCCTCTTATATCTACGTGCTCAGCATAACATTTATAATTACTGTTATGCATACAATTTGTTGCTTCACAATCAATACTGATTGTCACACTCGGATGATTCAGTGAACTGGTATAGGAATCGGAACTTTTTTGTGAAAAGCTCTCACAACAGGTATCCTTGCTGACATCTGCATGTTTTCCGCCTACCATAATATCACCTTTACAGCAGCAGCACTCCTGATTATAACAACAATTTTCAACACCACATTTTAATTCCGCCATAATAACCTCCTGAAATATACTATTTTTAACGCCCTAATACGCCGTCAAGGTTATTATTGCCTTATTAATTTAAAATATGCTGTTTATTTTCAATACTCAGAATTTAATTTCAATTTATAAATATTAAACCAGTACCGCTCCAACATATAACTGCCTGTTTCATCGGTAAAGATCCCGTCGTTTTCCCACTCCTCCCGAATATCTTCCCTGCTGTTAAAACTTCCAAAAAACCAAACTGTTCTCCCATTATCAAGCCATTCCTTAATATCTGAGACATCCTGTATACTTCCTTTATTGCCAAACATATCTACGATCAACTGCTCCGGCTCCCCATTCCACAAATAACTCTCCTGATTCATGTAATAACCGCATACGGCCTGTAACTGGTCAAAATTATACAGGATAATGTCATCCTTATCAATGTCAGAAATTGCCTGCGCGGTCCCTTTCATTAACACCGCCCTGTACTCTTCCTCTCCCATAAATGCACGGTAATCTCGGATTCCTATAATTAAGACAAACGTCGCAATTATAAAAGAACATAATATGCGTATATTGTTTTTTAAATTTATGTTACTTAAGCTGTTGCTTTTAGGTTTATTACTACCCAAACCGATACTACCCATGTGCCCGTACAAATTATCCAGACACAGCGCAAAGCACAGCCAAAAGCAACCTACAGCCGGCAGCATATATCTATATACAAAAATCGGCCGTATAATAATAGATGCAATAAAACCGAACAATACCAAACCACATAAGACCAGACAGCCTGATATTGTATAGAAAAAAGTCGCAAAACTAGCATGTTTCTCCCACTCAGAATATCCATATGCTGCTGTCAATCCCACATAAATCCCGAACAAAGCAACCGCCATCACAACATTAAGCATCTCATTCTGAAAAGCAGGCTTCATAAGAAATTTCACGCAGCCACCTATACTTCGCCATGTAAGCGGAAGAATCCAATAATTATCTCGTATTGTGGTAATCTGCGATATCAGTACGAACAGCCAGGGCAGGTAGCCTATTATCGAAAGCGCTACGCAGCATATCCAGCCCTTTAAAGCCTTAAAATCCGCTTTGTCATGAGTTTTAACATAACCACTTTTTCCATGACGGATTTTCCTACAACATAAAACAATCCATACCAAAAGGCATAAATAAATCATAACCACTGCTACACAGGCAAAGTACTGGGTATATGCCGCCGCCAGACCATATAATAATATTGCGACATAATTCTGCATATAATATTTCCCCGCTATACCTTTTTCCCCGGCACACATAATCTCATACGCATGAAAAAACGCTGCGGTCACAAAAAACAGCGCCCAGCCATACATACGCATCTCCACCGTATATGCACTCATCTGAGGCATTGCCAGAATACAAAACAGAAATACCCCGGACACAAAGAGCCCGAATCTTTTCCTCAAAAATGTAACCGCATAAATAAACAGCAAAAAATAAGGCATGACAGATACAATCTTAATGATCATGACACTGTCTGCCGAAGACAATATTAGTTTACATAAATCCAAAACACATTTTCCTATACAGTAATACAGCGGCGGATGCACATCCCTTGCCGTAAAACCAATTAATTCACCATAGGAATGTTCAACCATCCCCATGGTGAATAACTCATCATACCAGATATCACTGCTAAAGCATAACCGGATACTGTTCCCAAGCATTATCAGACTGACTAAGATAAATAAGCATCCGATTAACTCTTTGCAGGATATTCTACGTATTTTCATATCTTTTTCCATAATATACCTTATCTTGCGACGTTTTACTTGCCTTCTTCTTTTACTTCTTCCTTACGGATTTCCTTAGTTCTGATTTCCTTACAAATCTGATCTATGAAATCACCAAGAGGCTTAACTCCCTCATCGCCTGCAAAACGGCTTCTTACCGAAACAGTACCATCCTCTTCCTCCTGTTGCCCTACAACCAGCATATAAGGCACTTTGGCAAGTCTGGCTTCACGGATCTTAAAGCCAATCTTTTCGGAACGAGCGTCTACCGTAACATCCACATCATTTTTGGCAAGCTCTTTTCTTACCTTCTCGGCATACTCCTCATACTTCTCTGAAATAGGAAGAACACGTACCTGTTCAGCACACAGCCATGTCGGGAACTTTCCGGCATACTTCTCAATCAGCCATGCCAACGTTCTTTCATAACAACCCATAGAAGTTCTATGGATAATATAAGGACGAATCTTATCTCCGTTCTGGTCTATATAATACATATCGAACTGTTCAGCCAAAAGCGCATCCCACTGGATAGTGATCATGGTATCTTCTTTGCCGTATACATTCTTGGCATTGATATCTACCTTCGGTCCGTAAAAGGCAGCCTCACCGACATCTTCTACAAACGGAATTTTAAGCTCAGTCAGGATTTCTCTGATATGCTGCTCCGTCTCTTCCCACACTTCCGGTTCACCGATATATTTTTCACGGTTATTCGGATCCCATTTGGAAAGATGATAAGTAACATCCTCCTCAACTCCAAGAGTAGTCAGACAGTATTTAGCAAGCGCCATACAGCCCTTAAATTCTTCCACCATCTGATCAGGCCTTACAATTAAATGCCCCTCCGAAATCGTAAACTGACGTACTCTGGTAAGTCCATGCATTTCTCCGGAATCCTCATTCCTAAATAAAGTGGATGTCTCACCATAACGAATTGGCAGATCGCGGTATGAATGCTGCGTATTTTTATAACAATAATACTGGAAAGGACAGGTCATAGGACGAAGCGCAAGCACTTCTTTATCCTTTTCTTCATCCCCAAGTACAAACATACCGTCAGTATAATGATCCCAGTGTCCGGAAATCTTATACAGATCGCTCTTTGCCATTAAAGGCGTCTTAGTGCGGACATATCCCCACTCTTTATCCTCTAAATCCTCTATCCAACGCTGCATCTTGATAACCATTCTGGCTCCCTTAGGAAGCAGCAGCGGAAGTCCCTGTCCAATCACATCTACTGTTGTAAAAAGTTCCATCTCACGTCCGAGTTTATTGTGGTCGCGTTTCTTTATGTCCTCTAAATGCTCCAGATATGCTGCAAGCTCTTCCTTTTTCTGGAAAGCAGTACCGTATATTCTCTGAAGCTGCGCCTTATTTGAATCGCCTCTCCAATATGCCATAGACGAAGAAATCAGCTTATACGCCTTAATTGACTTAGTGCTCATAAGATGAGGTCCCGCGCACAAGTCCACAAATCCACCCTGATCATAGAAGGAGATCTCCGCATCTTCCGGCAAATCCTTAATCAGCTCAACCTTATATGGCTCTCCCTTTTCCTCCATAAAACGGATAGCTTCTTCCCTGGGCATTGTAAAACGCTCTATCTTATGACCTTCCTTGATGATCTTCTTCATCTCAGACTCAAGGTTGTCCAAATCTTCCCTTGAGAAAGGCTCTGCGTCGAAATCATAATAAAAGCCCTCGTCTATTGCCGGTCCAATTGTCACTTTAGCGTCTGGGAATAACCGTTTAACCGCTTCCGCCAGCACATGTGAAGCAGTATGCCTGATCACGCGCAGCCCTGCCTCGTCACTAGCCGTCACTATATTAAGCTCACAATCCTTATCTATAACAGTTCTTAAATCCTCGACCTTACCGTCAATCTCGCCTGCACATGCCACCCTTGCAAGCCCTTCCGATATATCGGCCGCAATATCATAAATGCTCATCGGCTGCGCATATTCCTTAACAGAACCGTCTTTTAACGTAATTTTCATATATCCATGCTCCTTCCATGATATTTATACCACTATGAAAACAAAACCTCATCAATAATTTCAGCCGCGCATCTGACTATCCCCGCGCAAGGCCTTGATGCATAGAATTCAGGCGTTCTTACCGAAGGTTTCGCACTTTCCTCCATGCCCTCTATCCCTAATATCTCACGACAGATGATCGTTCCCTGTCTTTCTTTAAACATATTACTCATCCGCCGCACCAATGCGTATATATGCTCCTTGGCTTCCTCATTCTCCGGATCTGCATTTCCTTCCTTAAGTCCTGCGATCATCGACATTGCAAGCACCGTACCGCAGACTTCCCTCATCCTTCCTACTCCGCCGCCAAGTGCACCTGACATCTTGAGCGCAGTTTCAAAATCCATATCAAACAAATCCGCATAAGCTGCAAAAACCGACTGCGCACAGTTATATCCGCTTCTAAAAAGCTTCTCAGCCTCATCTGCTCTCATTATGCATTCTTCCCGCAGCATTTTTTATATTTCTTACCGCTTCCGCAAGGACAAGGATCGTTAGGATATACCTTGGGTGCCTTATGGATTGTGGTAGACTCTTTCTGCTCCTTATAAAGGCTCTTTCTGGTCTCCTCATCATATATATCATTCCACTCTTCCAGATTATATAACCAGTCAGCGCCTGCCGCTACCATGTTTTTATAAAGGAGAGGTGTGTCAAAGTCAAGGCTGACCTTGGTATCTTCTTCCATCTCCTCTATAGAATTGGCAGTTTTTAAACTGTCATTTATACCATCCAGAAAACCTGTCATTGTCATAATATCCACATTGTATTTTTCAGCCAGCTCTTTGACTGTTCCTTCTACAACCTCATCCGGATTTTTTAAAAGCTGCGCATAGATATCCTTTTCCTTCTGAAAATAATCAGACCATAATCTCTGCAGATCGCCTTTGTTTGCTGTCTCAGAATACGCCATATCACGCCATTGTTTTAATAATGCCATTTTAAAATACCACCTTTATCTTGTATTGATTATTAAATAAGTCATCGTTTCTACCGATACTCGTTAGTATATAACATTTTTTAAAAAAAGTAAATTATATTGAATATTTTTCTAAAATCAGGCAACAATGATATTAGTCAAAAGATAAGGAAATACTTATCCTCCCCTAAAAAGAAACCCCCAAATCCGCAAAGGCGCGGGTTCGGGGGTTTCTATTCTAAAATTTCTTTCCTCTAAACGTCTCCAGCAATATATTAGCTTTAAAAGAAGAAAAAATCTGCATCGCAAGTCTGTCGCAGTTCTCCGGCTCTACCGTCCGTCCATCGTCAAATGACATCTCGGAAAGCTGCGTATAATACTCAGACCTTGCCATTCTCTTGGCAATCGCCTTCTTCTCTTCCAATTCCTCAATCTGCTCAAGCAGTTCCTTTCTTCGCTTCATCCTGCGCACCCAAAAGCTGTCCTCGGACTTTTTATTAAATACACTTTCCCCGTTTCCATGCCTGAAACCCATCCTCCAGCTCTCTCCGCGACATTCTTCTTTAGTCGCGCCAAAATAAAATACGCAGAATTTTCCTCCGCATGTACCGCTCCAAGGATCATTGCAGCGAAAATTTGACCTAAGTGTATCCAGTACCCATTTCTCATATTCCGGATCATTTTTCATTGCTTCAAAACCGGCGTCCGTTATATGAACGGATATGGAATCCTGCGTATTTGATGAATCAAGCGGAAGCGCAGCAATTTTATCATAAATATAGCTCTTGTACTCATCCATTGTCATATTTTTAACAAACGCTGCCTCTATCTCATCTACGCCGTTTTCCTGACTTTTTTCTATAAATTTATCATAAAAACCCGTTGGTTTTACGCTGCCTGCCTTCTGCGTCTGATATGTCTGTAAAATATTGTGGCAGAATCTAGTCATATAGCTGAAATTCATTGAATTATCCATAAAGTCATCCCCTATCATAATTTTATTGGCAGCCCCTCTGCCATTCACAGCCGCCATGTTTTTATCGTTTTCACAAAACTATATATCTCTCTATAATAAATACGATTGAAACGTCCTATAAGTTTCATCCATTTAAAGTATTTGCATATTATTTTCTACACTGGTTTTTCTTTTGATCTTTCTAATTTTCCGCCAATTTTCCATCAATTTTCCGCAAATAATATTTCTTTACTTTTACACATAAAACTGATACAATAAATTGAATATAAAATACATAAAAAGCAAACAAGTTCGCCTTCTGACTTGGAAAGAAAGGAACATCTACTATGAGAATCGACGAATTCTGTGACATGAAAAAATTTGAAAGCATCATGAACAACTGGGCAAAAAGTACGGGACTTGCTACTGTTGCAGTAGGTGCTGACGGAAAGTACATAAGTGAGTGTTACAATTTTACCGACTTTTGTATTAAACTGACAAGAGGCAGCGCAGAAGGATGTAGAAGATGTGAAAAATGCGATCAGGAAGGAAAAGGCGTTTATTCCTGCCACGCCGGACTGGTAGATTTTGGTATCCCTATTACTCTTAGTGATGGAACCGTTCTTGGCAGCGTGATCGGTGGTCAGGTGCTCCCTGAAAAACCGGATGAGAATAAATTCCGTCAGGTCGCAAGGGAACTGGATATAAATGAAGATGTATATATAGATGCATTACATAAAGTTTCAATAAAAACAAGAGAACAAATTGAAGCATCTGCCAATCTTTTAGGCGACGTTATTAATATGTTTGTTCGTTCCAGCTATCAGGAGCATCAGAACACTCATATACTGGACAAATTAAAAACCGGCATTGCTCAGGCTGCAGAGGAAATCGAGGCTGCCAATATAAGTACTTCACAGATTGCCGCATTTAGTAAAAGACAAAACATGCTTGCCCTTAATGCATCCATCGAAGCTGCCCGGGCCGGAGAAAGCGGCAAAGGTTTTGCTGTTGTTGCTGCCGAAGTACAGAAACTGGCAAGCGGTATGGCGGAAACCAGCAAAGAAATAGATTCAAGATTATCAAGTCTCACCGTTACTATCAATGACTTGAATGTACAATAACCCTATAATAATTTTCAAATCTTTTTAGAAGTTTAATAGGATAATCAACTATGAATGAAAATAAAAAAAGAACACCAAAACAAATTGCAGCCTTAGTTTGTGTAGCCATATTAGTATGTATGTATATAATTACGTTAGTGGTTGCCTGTCTGGATTTTCCGAATTCAGGCAGACAATTTGCAGCCTGTCTGCTCGCTACAATTGGACTTCCGATATTGCTTTGGATATATATGTGGCTCTATAGCAAAATTAAAGAAAACTCTAACGATAAAAGCGCGGAAGAATGATTCCGCGCTTTATTTGTTCTATACTCCCAGTTTCTTAAGTTCCTCTACCGCTTGCGACTTATTTCTAAATAAAATAGTATGAATCCCGAACGCTTCAGCACCCTTTAGGTTTATCTCCGTATCATCCATAAAAACGCACTCGTCTGGATTAAGATCATATCTATCTATAAGAAGCTTATAAATCTCCGGCATCGGTTTTATCACCTTATCTCTATAAGAAAGAATCCCTCCATCCATATATGGCAGAAAATCCAATGCATCCGCGCACTCCTGCGACGCTTTTCTGGAGAAATTCGATAGATACAGCACCTTATACCCCTTCTGCTTAAGTTCCTTTATCCAGGGAATTGCATAATCATTTCTTGACACCATTCCCTTCACATTTTCAAAACATCGCCGTATATCATCCTCAATCTCCGGATCCTTATCCACAAAACACTGCAGAATTTCTTCATCACTCATAAGCCCCTTATCATACTCTTCCCACTTCTCATTCATCACACTGGCCCTGGCTATACGCTCAAGCATCTCTCCCGTATACCCCAAACGCTCAAAATACTCCCTCCACGTAAAATCCGCAAGCACATTTCCTATGTCAAAAATAATCGTATTTATCATGTCCATCCTCCGCCCAATTTTCATTCTATATTTCTACCTAACTTCCAAACATATAATCTTATCACATTTCAACACTTTTATACGAAATATATTCTACAATACTCCTAACTCCATATCAACTACTTATTTTGCCTGCCAGTACTTGTGCCTGTGCCGCAGTAAAAATGTGACGGAAAGGCCCTATGCAGGCGCCGGTACTTGGCGAGGTATTTTCGAGCTTAGTACCGCTGCGCCGAAGTCGGAGCGCAAGCGTGCCTTCCGCCACACTTTTACTGCGGCACAGGCACAAGTACTGGTAGGTGAAATCCCCACTCCCCAAAATCCCATATAACATTTGACATCGCATTAAACAAATTATATAATATTATTTATTAATCTTGTATACAATCTAATCTAATACAATGAAAACTATTCACATTGCAAATATTGTACCCAAACCAATATTTCAATGTACAGAAAGGCACAGGAATAAAATGCAATATCGTAAAGACAAAAAAGGCAATGACATTTCCCTATTGGGTTACGGCTGTATGCGCTTTTCCAAAAAGGGCGCCGGCATAGACATTGATAAAGCAGAAAAAGAAGTTATGGCCGCAATTAAAGGCGGTGTAAACTATTTAGATACGGCATACATATATCCGGGAAGCGAAGCCGCGGTAGGCGAAATACTTCACCGTAATAAATGCCGCGAAAAGGTGTATATTGCAACTAAACTCCCCCACTATATGATTAAATCCATGGATGGAGTGGAAAGGACTTTTCGCGAAGAATTAAAGCGTCTTCAAACGGACTATGTAGACTTCTATCTGATGCATATGCTCAGCGATGTTTCTGTCTGGGAAAAATTAAAGCAGATGGGCATTGTAGAATGGATAGAAGACAAAATTTCGTCAGGTCAGATACGAAATATCGGTTTTTCTTACCATGGCAGTTCACATATGTTTAAGCAGCTTGTAGATGTTTATGACTGGGATTTCTGCCAGATTCAGTATAACTATGTGGACGAATATTCCCAGGCAGGCGTAGAAGGGCTTAAATATGCCCATTCCAAAGGACTTCCGGTAATTATAATGGAACCCCTTCGCGGCGGCCGTCTGGTGAATTTACTTCCGGAATCCGCCAAGGCACTATTCCATAAAGATTCGGAGAAACGAACTCCGGCCGAACTGGCTTTTAAATGGCTCTATGACCAGCCGGAAGTCACCTGCGTATTGTCCGGAATGAACTCTATGGAAATGGTTGAACAGAATCTAAAGACCGCATCTGAGTCTCACGAAGGCTGTATGACTGCTTCCGATAAAGAACTTGTAGAACTTGTAAAAAAAGAAATTGACAAAAGTGTAAAAGTCGGCTGCACAGGCTGCGGCTACTGTATGCCCTGCCCCAAAGGTGTTGATATCCCCGGCACTTTCCGCTGCTATAATGCTATGTATTCCGAAGGTAAGCGGTCCGGTAGAATGGATTATCTGCAATATACTGCCCTTCGTAAAGACACAAGCAGCGCCTCCCAGTGTATACAATGCGGAAAATGTGAAAGCCACTGTCCTCAGCACATTGAAATACGTAAGGAATTAAAAAACGCCTCCGGCGAGCTTGAAACACCGTTCTATAAACTCGCAAAAGGCGTTGTTAAACTTTTTAAACTGTGGTAGATTAATACCCGAATACCTCTACCGCTTTCTTCATCCTTTGCACAATTTCCACTCCAAAAGGACAGTTGCGCTCACAGCTACGGCAGGCAACGCACTCTGAAGCGTGGTGCTCTAACAGCTTATAATGATCCGCAACTGTCTCCGGAACCTCTCCCTGTGCCAGTGCAAGATTTAAATACTTATTAATGTCAGCTACGTTTATACCGACAGTGCATGGCGCACAGTGTCCGCAGTACATGCAGTTACCTTTTAAACTAAACTTCTCTATTTTGGAAAGAACCGTCGAATAATCCTTCTCCTCTTTTGAAACATCATAATAACGCACCAGTTTTTCCATTTCAGCGATAGAATGACAGCCCGCCATAACCGATACTACCGCAGGCCTTGTAAGGCAGTAATTAATGCACTGATATTCGTTAAAAGCTACTCCAAAAGGCGAATATTGCTCATTTAACATATCTCCCCCGCCAAAAGCTTTCATAACATCAATGGCAACACCTTCTCTTTCGCACAGTTCATAAAGAGCTTTTCTGTCGGGATCAATGCCGTCACTTCCGTTTTTATAATTCTCGGGATTCCACAAATCCTCACAGTTTTCTGAAGGCGGCTGCATATCGTATGCTGCATTTACAGAAAACATAAGGACATCAATCAAACCGGTTTCCACAGCCTTTTTCGCTATCACCGGATTATGGGAACTCATACCGAGACAATGAATCTTCCCGCTTTCCTTGAGCTCCTTACAATATGTAATAAAATCTCCACGAAATACCGTTTCAAAATCATCGGCTCCATCCACATAATGAATCATACCGATATCCAGATAGTCGGTGCCAAGTCGTTTTAGCTGGTCATCAAAAGCATTTTTCGCCTTTTCAACATCCCTGCTTCTAAGATATTGTCCATTCTCCCATGTTGAGCCAATATGCCCCTGTAAAACAATCTTATCCCTGCGCCCGGCAATAGCCGCGCCCATATTATCCCGAAAATCCGGATTAGAAGAATACATATCAATAAAATTGATTCCAAGCTCTAAAGCCCTGTCAATCATTGCCCTATACTCATCTTTGGATTTTTCCATAAAACCTTCACATCCAAGCGCAATTTCACTTACCTTTAAATTGTTGCAGCGTTTAAGTTCCCTGTACTTCATAATATAACCCCTTTCAAGTTTCATTGTCTAATTGCGAAATTATTATCCAGAGCCACGAACTTAAACAATATAAACAAAAACAGAGCTCGAACCGCAGGAGCGAAGGTCGCCCCGTTTTTGTTTATATTGTCTAAGTTCTGGATATCGAGGAGATCATTCCTAATTACCAGATCCCCAGCAAATGCTGCATAAAAAGACTTACTCCCGTAATCCCTACCCAGCAGCAAAATCCCATAACTATAGGTTTTCCGCCTGTCTTGACTAGCTTTACGATATCGGTATTCAAACCAATCGCCGCCATTGCAAGTACGATAAAAAACTTACTCAGTTCTTTAATAGGGGAAAACACACCTGAATCTACTCCCATAGAAACTGCCACCGTTGTAATTATTGAAGCTGCTACAAAGTATAAAATGAAAAAAGGAAAAATCTGATTTAAGCTGACCTTTTTACCCTCTTCCCCACTCTTTTTCTCCTTCCTTGTACGCATCAGGGCCAATACCAAAGTTATAGGTATTATTGCCAGAGTTCTAGTGAGTTTTACGGTAACCGCCGTATCCAGCGTAGCCGAACCAAGTCCCCACATACTGTCCCAGGTGGAAGCTGCCGCAGTAACCGAAGAAGTATCATTTACCGCTGTTCCTGCAAATATTCCGAACGCCTCCCCACTGCTTATATCAAATCCGATTATTTTTCCAAAGGTGGGAAAAATCAATGCAGCTAACACATTAAAGAAAAAGATGACCGAAATAGCTTGTGCCACTTCCTCATCGTCCGCATCAATTACAGGCGCCGTTGCAGCTATCGCAGAACCTCCGCAAATCGAAGAACCTACACCGACCAAGGTTGATATTTTCCCCGGAATATGCATAACTTTGTGCAGTACGTACGCAATGATCAACGAAGTTGCTATAGTACTTATAATAATAGGCAGCGACTGCTTTCCGGTCTGAAGTATTACGGTCAGATTCATGCCAAAACCAAGCAGTATTACCGCCCACTGCAGCACTTTCTTAGACGTAAACTTAATGCCTGCCTCATAAGACGTCTTATCCTTAAAAAATAAAGTAACTATCATTCCGGCAATAATGGCAATAACCGCACCCCCGATAATCGGGAACTGCTTTCCCAAAAGCCATGAAGGAATTGCAATAATAAGACATAACAGCAGTCCCTTCCAATTTTTCTCCAAAAAAGCCATTTCTTTTCTCTCCTACATCCATTTGTTGTATATATCTGCAAATCACAATGTCAGATTTTAAAATGGGGTGCCATCACCATTATGACAGCCCCCATTATTATACTTTACTTATATTTCTTTAGTTTATATCTTATCTTCATTTATATCTTATTTTCACTTATTTCTTATATTATCTATACAAATCCATCAAATAATCAACAACCATCTGTCTTACTTCAGATTGGGCTATATAGCCCTCACCGTATGACTCTTTCATACTTTCTACATAATCTTCGCCGTTTTCTTCGGTGTATGCTTCCATATCAAAAGTAAGTCCTGCGCTCTCAGCGATTGCCTGATATACCATAGCTTCTTTTACAGTCTCCTGCGCACGTTCCGTCAGCTCTTTTTCATACTCGATCTCATCTTCAATGTCTGAACCCATATTATCGCCATTCTTAAGAAGAGCCTTTATATGTTTTAAATATTTTTTAGGATAAGTATTTACCGTAGAGTTATCTATAATATAATTGGTAAGATACTCTTCCAGATGTTCCTCATAAAAATCATTCTCTATCTTTACACGATATTCCGATGCTGTTGAAACGCCTTCACTATCAGCAAGATTTACCTCTACAAACTCATCCGTAAGTTCAGGTGCCTTCATAATACCATTAATGGTAACTGCAAAAACTGCATCCTTGCCGGCAACCTCATCATCACCGTAATCATCAGGGAAAGTAACCTCAACCGATACTTCCTCACCCGGTTTATGCCCTATGAGCTGTTCTTCAAAGTCATCTATAAACGAGCCTGAGCCGATCGTCAGGTCATAACCTGCACCTTCACTGTTTCCGCCTTCAAATTCAACTCCGTCTATAGTTCCTACATAATCAATATTAACTTCGTCACCGTCTACAATTTCAAGAGTTTCATCTGTACTCAGTTCCTTATATGCTTCAAGAGCCGAATCAATTTCAGCATCTACCTCTTCATCGGTAGCGTTGACCTCATCCTCAGGTATAGATATGTTCTCGTAATCTACCAACGAAAGCGCTGACAACACATTGGTATTCTCAATTTTACCATCTGCACTGAGTCCTGCACTATAGTCTGAACTTGGTGTAGTACGTATCGCCAGTATATAAATCTGCTTGCCCACTGCGAATAAGATAAGCAACGCGATCACTGCCAATATAACACTGCTTACTACTTTAGAAACCATCCGCTGTTTCCTTATCTTTGCAGCCTCTTTTCTTTGAGCCTCGCGTTTTGCCTTGCTCTTACTCATGTTTGAATTTTCATTAACTTCATTTGCCTTTTTTGCCATTTTATGTGTCCTTCCCTTTCAATATTATAACTCAGGCTTCGTACCACAAAATACCATGCACAAAGTTTGAGCTATCAAAATTGATTCTTTATCGTAACTCTCTATCAAACTAATCTAACACAATTTTTTTAAAAAATCAAGGAGACTTGAACATACCATTGAACAATAAGGTAATATTTCTTCCGAAGCCTCTATTAAGTCCGGAACCATGACGGTTACACAGCCTGCGGCATATCCTGCCTTTATACCATTTTCACTGTCTTCAAAAACATAACATTCTTTAGGGCTGCAGCCAATTTTTTCTGCAGCATACAAAAAAATGTCCGGTTCAGGCTTCCCGCTACTTACTTCCGTTCCGCTTACAACCGCTGCAAAATAATCCCTTATCCCCGATATTTTAAGGTTTGCCTCTATCTGTTCAATACGGCTGCTGCTTGCGACCGCCATCTTTACGTTTTTTTGTTTAAAAAAATCCAATACTTCGAAAACCCCATCTTTCATCGGAACATGGGCAGCAAGCTTTTCTCTTACCCTTTTCATGCAGTCTTCCACAAGTTCGGCTGCATTATCAACATGATAATAATCCTCTATCACCTGACATAAGCGCTCACCACTTGTCCCTGAGACCGTCCTTATAAACGTATCGTTCAACACAATATCATGTTCCCTTGCAATCTCCTGCCATGTCTGCTGAAAAACCCGCTCCGTATCAAACAGCAGTCCATCCATATCAAAAATTGCGCCTTTACAGTTCATATTAATCACCATGCCGTTCTCCTTAAGAAAGTCTCAATAAAGAATATCACAGTTCTATCATGGTTTCAAGTTTTCTTATCCGTCCCATAATCAACGCTACCTCCCGGACAAAATAAAACCGTACAAATTAAAAACAAAAAAGATATTGATATTTAGAAATATATGCTATAATACCTTTTATAGACATGTTTGATCCCTGCAGGCAATGAGATGACCGGATATGCTTGCAGAAGGGCGATAAGCTTATGGAAGGAAGTGAGTAAATGCAAACCACCATGGCAGGTTTTCTGCTTCTTTTGTTGGCAATTAACAGTATAATGATTATTAAGCTCAGTGATATGAATAGGACGGACATCATAAAGCATCTTAGAAATATGGCTTTTGGAGTGGCAGGGATTATTGTTCCGGAAATGATTATATTGCTTACAAAGAACAGACAGATTGCGTATTATGCATTTACGTTTTACTACATTGCCTTTGCGTGGTATGCAATGATGATTTTCAGGTTTTCTGTAAGCTACTCAGGATATAAATTATTTAAAGTTTATAAATCACCTTTGTTTTGGATTGTGGCAATAGAGTCAGCCGCCTTAATCTGGGGCATGTTTTCAGAGAGTTTTTTTACAATCACCCATTACAAGTGGTATGATCATATATACTGGATTTCCAGAGGATTTTCCATTCTCTATGCATATGCCATAGTGAGCGGTATTTCTCTGGTCGGAGCTGTGGCCGTGCTTATTATCGCGGCATCCCAAAGCGCCAGAATATTCAGGCTTAAGTATTCGGGAATTGCGATAATTCTTGCGGTGATGGCAGCTTCCTGTGTGGCTTCACAGATTAAGCATCAACCTATTCTGGTGCAGGTGATCTGTTTCGCGTTTTGCGAAATGGTGATTGTGTATATGGCGGTGTATTATGCGCCCAGAAAGCTGAATCAGAGGGCGATGAAGTTCGTGGCTGATAAATTGAATGATGGCATTGTGCTATATGATGACGAGCATCAGCTTCAATTTGTATCCACAGGATACAGCGACGCTGTCGGGCTTAAGGGGATGCAGGGAATAGGTAATGAGGAAACTTATTGGAAAAAAGTAATCTCCGAGGCCAATGTTGGAAATGCGTGGAATGGGCGGGTGATGTCAGTTGACCGTGATGACGGTACATACTATTACGAGATCCAGCATATGGCACTTGATGAAGACGGTAAATTAATCGGAACCGTTTATTGGATCAGAAATGTCACCGAATCCATAAAGAATTATGGGGAAATGGTTCGCCGCGCCAATTTTGACGAGCTCACCGGGATTTATAATGAGGCGCATTTTCATGAAATGGCAAGGAAGCTGCTTGAGGAACACCCGGACACTGACTTTGTCATGACCTGCTCGAGTGTTGAGAAGTTCAGGGTTTTCAAGGAGCTGTTTGGTCAGGAAAAATATGATGACTATCTGATTCGGACGGCGGAATCTTTAAAGACGGGGCTCGTTCATATTCCGAATTGCGTATATGGCAGAATCGGGGAAGCGGATTTTTACATAATGATGCCGAAGGAATCCTTTGATCCTCAACAGTTATTGGATGCTATAGACGAAGTGGCGAAATCATATAGCACCAATAACTTTAATTTGATCGTAAAGGCCGGTGTATACGAGATAACAGAGCCGTTGCAGGATATGTTGGCAATCTGTAACAAAGCTTCAATGGCCTGTGACACGATTAAAGGTGATTATGGAACGCGTATTATGTGGTTTGATGAGAGCATCCAGAAAGAGTCGATGCTTAGGGAACGCTATAACGCCGAACTAAGTAAGGCAATTGAACACGGGGAAATACAGATTTACCTTCAGCCGCAAGTAGACAATGCGGGGAAAGTAATCGGTGCGGAGGCTTTGGCAAGATGGGTGCACAGAGAGGACGGCTTAATTCCTCCGGCACATTTCATTCCCTTCTTTGAAATGAACGGCAGAATAACGGAACTGGATATATGTATTTGGAGGCAGGCTTGTGAGAAGCTGAAAGAATGGAAGGAAAAGGGCAGGGACGACCTTCATATATCTGTCAACATCTCAGCAAGAGATCTTTATGCCCTTGATATTTATGAGCATCATGTATCGCTTGTAAAAGAGTACGGTATTGATGCCAGGAACTTAAAGCTGGAAATCACGGAATCTGCTATCATCAATGATCTGAAGCAGCATGTGCACCTTGTGGAGAAACTGCAGGCGGCGGGATTCGAGGTCGAGATGGATGATTTTGGGAGCGCGTATTCCTCCTTTAACATGCTGAAAGATATCTGTGTGGATGTGCTTAAAATTGATATGAAGTTCTTAGGGGATACGGAAAATGAGGCGCGAAGCCATGCCATCCTTAAAAGTATTGTGGATCTGTCGGGAGAGCTTAACATGAAAACCATCGCGGAGGGCGTGGAAACAGAGGAACAGTTGGAATTCCTTAAAGGAGTGGGCTGTGATATCTATCAGGGATACTATTTTTCAAAGCCTATGTCCGTAGCGGACTTTGAGGCGAAGTATTTATGATAATAAATAATTCCAAAGAGAATGCAATGCATTCTCTGAATCGAGCGCCGAGGCGCTCGATTTTACCATGCAGGGTCATTCGCCGCCTGTGCAAGAGAAGCCCGTCTTGCATCAATCTGGTTTAGAACATCCTCAGGAGACATTGTCCCCTCACACATTTTGAGAATATCACTTGAGATTTCACCCCATTGTTCATTGAAATAAGTAACCTCATCCTGGAGAACCATACCGGACTCTTCATTGTCAAACTGGTCAAGGAATTCCAATGTTACTTCATCATGGCTGGTAACTTGTCCCAAATCAAAAGGTAAATTGTTCACGCTGTTGGAATTATCAATCACATATTGTATGTTGTCCTTAGCTGCGATATATTGTAAATATAATTTGGCAGCATCGATATTCTGAGATGCATTGCTTATGTATTTTGACGGCCCGGTAGGATGGACATTAAGTATCTGGTTGTCACAGACTGGCAGCAGCATTATACCGAAATCCTCTTTATCGAAGCCTTTGTTCATTTCGCTGGATATTATGGAATCGATCATTCCAGGTCTTAACATACACATCGCATATTCGCCGTTTGCCAGATATCCCACCGCATTGTCATAGGTGTCCGTTGCAAAATTTTTACCCATGTATCCGCTAAGCGCCAGATTTTGTATCTGTTCCAAAGCAAGCTTCATTGATTCAATTTCCGCAAATGTGATTGTATTGTCGTTTAATTTCTCAATGGTTCCCGGCTCGCTCTTTTCAAGGAACTGACCGTTCTCGGCAAATAGCATTGTCTGATGCCATCCGTCAGCCATTGGCTCGTAAATAGGTATCACATCAATGTCTGCAAGGTTTTGACACATAGTGACAAAGGTGTCATATGTGGTCGGGACTTCTGTAACTCCCGCATTGCTTAGCAGCTCCTTGTTGTAGATCATATAGTAATCAGTCGTATTGTCAAAGTAGGACATTCCGTAATTGCGTCCGTCAATAGATGTTTCTGCTGCTGAGAAAGTATCATATACCTCCATCCAAGGCTCGCTTGATAGGTCAACAGAGTATTCGTCAAGATGATAAGTGTTTTTGATGGCCAATCCGGACTGTGTCATAAAGATATCCGGCGGATCATCGCTGTCTAATTTGGCAAAAAGCGTATCCAAATAGACATCATCCTGATACAGATCGTAAACCACCTGAATACCTGTCGCAGCTTCAAAATTTGTCCCCAACTGCATCTCTGCATCTGTCACCCAATCTGCCGACGCCATCAGTGTAATCGTGGAACCGCTTAGTTTAGATTTGCGGGCTAAGTCTTTAAATTCAAGATCATTTTCCGAAAATTCGTCGGAACCACATCCCGTTAACAGAGTGATACATAAAGGGATACATATCAATTTTATAAGTTTGTTTATTTTCAGATTATTCAACGAAATTCTCTCCATTCTCTACTCAAGTCACACAGGCAATATTTGCCCACAACGGGATTGCTGATTAAGCTGATTTTATCATATAAGTAAATCGGTGTCAAAAAAGAGAATAAAAAGGAATATAATATTGTTTCTCTAAACATTTGTGTTATAATAAGCTCAGGCGAAACAGCCTGAGCTATAAGAATTACTTCGTAATTTTTACTGGAGTAAGTTACGGTTATTGCTTCTGTGGCTATGATATACCTGACAAAAACTGTACAATAAATTTAAGATGAGGTTAAAATCAATATGTTAAAAAGATATGAAATGAAACTATTAATGATCATCTTGCTTTCTGCGGCAGCAATGAATGGATGTGGAAATGCTGACGAATCAAACCAATATGCCGGCGCCGGAAGTAGTGTCGTGGGAGTAGACGGTGATACCAAGGCACCAGAACCGAAAACAGGCAATGAGGTGACGGATTCTTCCGAGGAAAACGAGGAAAAAAACTTAGAACTGAAATATATAGAACTCACCGAGGTTGAGGATTATTTCGGTGACAAATCTATGTTTGATGTTTATGCGCCCAAGGGAAACACCAACGAAAACGGTTATATTACTTATTCTGACCATGGACTTACATTTGTTGCATCTGTCTATAATTATGGTTCAGACAGCTTTTTAGTAGAATCTTTGAAATCTGCGGTAGAATATGAAACAGAAGGCTGGATGGATGATGATTCGGAATATACGGATGTTGAAATCAGTGAAGTAATGGAGAATGAAGAAGACAGATATCAGATTATTACAGCTAAAAGAAATGATCTTTACGGAACACCTTATGACGTCAAATATATTTACTATATGGATATCCGGGAACATGGGGCCGGAGTGTTCTGGGATCTGCACTTGTCTGAAATAACGATTGATTCGGAGACGGATTCAATCATAGATGAATTGGGAAAATGTTACAATGTAGATCTGGATGCAATTAAATCAGACGGCGGCTGGGCTTCAGCAAATGAAGAACGTATCTCAGCGGAGAAATTGGCAAAAAGACTGCCCGAAACCATTCTGTGGTTCAATGCGACTTATGCGCCCTTGACCTACAGCAATGACTGCGACTGGGAAAAAGTAGGCGGCATGGATCCTTCAGAATATAATATGGAATTTAACCAAAAAGTATTGAGCAGGGATTGGAGTATAGAAGACAAGGATTCTGCAATGGAAACAATAGAGAATCTGAAAGAGAATGGGCACAGGGCAAAATGCCGTGAGTGCATGGAAGAACTGGAGGAATTGGGAATTCTGGATGAAAAAAATCCGGAGACATTCCTTCAGGAACTTGAGGATTCAGGAATAGAAGAAAATCTTTACCGTTATGTTATTGCTTATACTATGCACCAAAACGGACTGGATGCCGATTACATCGCAGCATGGGATCTATGCAGGGTGAATCAGCTATATGCGGATTTTTACATCTGCGGATATATGACATACGAAGAGGCACTGGATGCATCACTTGAAAATTCCATTATTCTACAAAAGATGTATTCATCTTGGGAGGATATGGTAAATGCATATCTTCTGGGATACCAGTTTTGGCAGAGCGATCCGGCGCTCACAGACATGTCGCCTACTAAACGCCGTTATCAATGTTATTTGGATCTGCTTGAGATGGAGAATGGTCCTTATACACTGGATTGGGGTATGGAGCTTCAGAAGAGTTGGTAATGCTTTGCCTGCATCAAGGTTTTCTTGAAAGCAGGCATATCGTCTCCACATTCCCAGTCCAGGGAAACTGATCCACCGCCACAGCACGCTCCACCCCATATCCCCTCTCCAAAAACACCTCCAAATCCCTGACTAGACTTGTCGGCTTACAGGATATATACAAAATCTGCTCCACTCCATAGCGGATTATCTTATCCAGCGCTTTGGGATGTATTCCGTCACGTGGCGGATCCAAAATAATAATATCAGGCCTTTCTTCTATTTCATCAATAACCTTCAGGACATCTCCTGCAATAAATTCGCAGTTATGTAAACCATTTAATTCTGCATTTTTCTTTGCAGCTTCTACTGCCTCTTCCACAATCTCCACACCTATAACCTTCTTGGCGACAGGCGCCATAAGCTGGGCTATCGTTCCAGTTCCGCTATATAGGTCAAATACGACTTTGTCCGGCTGTGTGTTTTCATTTTGCGACGTTTTTATATAGTCCGAAATATATTCCCTGGCTGTCTGATACAGCACTTCCGCTCCCCTGCTATTAGTCTGGAAGAAGGAAAATTGTGATATTTTAAATTTTAGCCCAAGCAGTTCTTCATAGAAATAGTCTTTACCATATAGAATTTCCGTATCATCGCTTTGCACTACGTCTGCCAGCGAGTCATTTTTTGTATGCAAGATTCCTGTAATCTGTCCATCTAGCGGTAATTCTAACAATCTTCGTTTAAATCCGTCTAATACTCGTGTCTCTAAACTCTCTTCTTCCATTTTTCCATCTGCTTGTTCGTCTATATTAACATCCGGTTTCACACTCTCATTCTCATCCAGCCGCATCGGTCTCTGTGTGGTTGTTACAAGCGCAATCAATATCTCTCCGGTCATTGAAGCCTTACGCACCAAAAGATGGCGCAGATAGCCAACGTGCCTAAGCCTATGATAAAAGCTTACATCAACGCCTTCTTCCCTCAGTTCATGAAAATAATCTCTAACGCAGCTTAATATCTTACGATAATCCTCGTCCACAATCTGACAGTCCTTGACATACACTACATCATAAAAACTCCCTCTTTTGTGCATTCCCAGCGAAAGCGGACCATCCTTTATCTCATCACCAAAAGAAAATTCCATCTTGTTGCGATAGCCATAACAGATAGGACTTGCCTTAATTCCTTCAAAATCATAATTTTCCTGCCTGCATAATACTTGGTCTAGCAGCTTCTCTACCTGCATTTCCTTAATTTTCAACTGTTCTTCATATGGAAAAGAAAGATATAGACAACCACCACATTCCCCAAAATGCGGGCATGGACTTCCTATTTCAAGCGGCGAAGGCTCCAAAATATCTAACAGCCTTCCTTCAGCCTTACCTTTTCTCACTTTATTTACAGAACACCTTACCTTCTGTCCCGGCAATGCATTTTTCACTATACAGACGTCACCGTCCTGCGTCTCTACAACTCCCTTATTCGGGAAGTCTATTCGCTGCACAAATCCCTCTATTATCAGACCTTTTTTCATAATTGCTCCTATTATTTCCTAATATTATAAAAACGGGATGCACCCTCACCGCACATCCCGCTATAGACATATTCTATAATCTTTTCACCAACTAACTATTACTGATTATCTTCCGAATCGTCGTCATCATCCTCATCTTCAAAAAAATCGTCATCAAAGTCATCATCGAAATCGTCATCAAAATCATCCAGATAATCCGGCTCCATGTAACGATATACCGCATAAGCAATAGCTGCTACTGCCGCAATTGCACCAATAATAGCAAATACCCATAAAATAGTATTTTTCTTCTTCTCTTCTTCCTTCTTTTTACCTAAAAGCTCGTTTACGCCAGTATTATCTAATACCTCATCCAATTTATTTAAAACTTCTTCTTTCATCTCTCTGATTTCAAATCTGCTCATACCTAAATCCTCTCTTTCCTGACTTTATAAGTAATCCCCACTCCCCATCCGCCTTCACATTGCGGAAATTATTTCTAATGGAAGTATCTTTATTAATATATAATATACCACTTATTTGTATTTTTTACTACATTTTTTTTAATTATAATTATGTTTCTCCCTTTTCGGAAAAGTGTTCCCACTGTTCATTTCCCAAAATTTGGTGAATATTCATACATTTCTTAATTTTTCAAGCAATTTGAGCAACTGTATTTGGGATTTTACCTACTGAATATTGGGAAAAATTAGTCTGGGAATTGAAAAAAGGCTATCCGCTTGATGCTCCCTTTTCGGAAAAGTGTTCCCACTGCTTATTAGCCTGAACTAACCTGTATATTCATACATTTCTAAATTTTCAAGCAATTTGAGCAACTGTATTTGGGATTTTGCCTACTGAATATTGGGAAAAATTGGTCTGGGAATTGAAAAAAGGCTATCCATTTGATTGGGTAGCCTTTTGCCTATATCTCAAAGTCTTATATTTTAGAATTTTTACTTTTTCTCTGTATACAATTTATAAAATGCGCAAACCATATTGATGATTAGCCCTATTCCCAATATAATTGCTTCTATTGTTATGTTATCAGGATTCATATGACCATATATTTCAAGTCCTAATAAAATCACACAAAAAAATTGAATCATAAGTACTACAATTTGAATCCAAAAAATAGCTTTCTTCATTTCTTCTCCATTTCCAAATCCTTTTTTACCTTGTTATATGTTGTTATAAACAATGCTGCAAAAAGCATAGGAACTGCTGAATATCCAGCACTAACCTGTCCTTTATTAAGCAATACATATACAACTCCTACAAAAGTTAATACTGTGAAAAAGATGCTTAACACAAAAAGGATCTTCTTTAATGCTTTTTTATCCATAATATCCCTTCCTTATAATTAGTTGTTCCACTCATATTCTGATTCTAAGCCATCCGGTATATCGGATACGTTAATCTCCTTGTACAACATAGAGCCATCCATAAGACCAGAAATGTAAGAATTGACAATCCATTCGTCGGAAGAATAGCCTTTGTACTCATAAATTCTATTGTCTTCGTCATCATCTACAATGCCTATCTGTTTACCACGATTCTTCTCTGATATAGCACAATAGGGAACATAGGTTTTATCTTTCCAAATGATTGAAGCATAATAATCAGTAACTTCTGTGGTCATATTTGCTAATTCTTGTTTCCCACATGCACATAGCATAATAGAAATAAGGCCATATAAACAAATAATACAGTATAATTTCTTTTTCATGGTTATCCGCCTAACGAATCGAAATTACTTTTCGTCCTTATCCTTTTTATGAGTTGATGCCAGGCATAAGAATGCTGCCCCCAAGCAAAGATGTGTAACAGACAAATATTTTGTTTCACTACTAAAAAAATTGATAATAGCACTGATAAAAAAGCAAATGGATGCAACTAAATAACAATAAAATGCAATTTTTTCTTTATCTTTCATTTCGCCCTCCAGTCAATAAGTTTCTGTGCTGTTTATTCTATCCCCAATATTTATTCAGAACAAATAATATAGTGAAATTGGCAAAGCGTTTACCCATCAACACGAAAAGTAAAAGGGTTTTTTATTGATAACCATAGAAATTAACATAGCAAGAACCCCTAAAACAAGATATATCCCTGCATATAATATAAACGCTGTTTCTCCCATGTCAAAGAAAATCCATGTTCCTAATAAAAACAGTACTGCTGAAATAACTGGTAAATACCACAACTGTTTACTATTTTTTCCTGCAAAAGCACCTATAATAACAAAATACATTGGATTTACAGCAAAAAATAAAATGAAACAGGCGGCCATACCTCCATCGCCTTTTACAAAAGTTACTGCCATCCATGGCAATAACAGCATAATCGCTACAGATAAAACAAGCCAAAATATTGTGTTCTGCCTCATTGTTAACTCCTTCTTTAAAAATTATATTTTATATCATACTATATTTTATTGCATATTTCAATGCATAGGAAATAGTCGGAATTGTTTCCGACTACTCCCCGTTGTCTGACAGTTCTGTTTAAAAGAATCCCTTTGTATCTATTGGTAAAGGTCTGCCTACTAAATCATCAATGGTCACTGGGATCATATTTGCCCGCATATGGCAATCAACATGACCTGTCATGATATTAAACAGCAACTCTGACATTTGCGTCTGACTTAGGTCTTTATTCTTTTGTAACCACCAGAACATCATCAAATATAAGTCCAGATATTTTGTAGCCGGTTTACGCTCCATATCCTTGCTTATAAACTTATCCATGGCACTATGCAGACTGTTTACACGGCTCAAACTATAGGCTCCACTTGTGTATGTACCTCCTGTAATTTGTATATGCTCAATCCTTTCTGTTCTGACAAAATACTTATAACTGCGGTGGTCATCTGTCACACGTACTGCGTCATTAGATATTCTTTCATGTAGCTTGTTGTAAACATCTATAGAATTAGCTGTTCCAGAAGTAACAGGCTCAATATAAATGTTATTACTTCGGTCTATCGCTGTCAGAATACAAATGTGTTGGTGGTTCTTGTCAATGGTTCTGGTGCCATCCATTCGTTTCTGACTATGATATATCATTTCTTTTAATAAGCTTGGGTTATTCTCAAATAGTTCCCTATATTTGTTACAACTGTCCAGATATTCGGTACGTTCTTTTCTGCTCCTGTGGTGTCGGGGCATTCTTTTTAAGGTATCTATAAAGAACTCCTTATCCTTGCATCCCTTAAATGACAGTCGCTCATATTTTCCGTCAACCTCAACAATATTATTGAATGTGTCGGAATGTCCATAGATGCTCTCTATGGTCTTATAAATCTTTAATCTGCATGACCAGGCTGTGCTTTTTGATGTTCCTATATTCTTTGCAATATCTGTAATTGACAAATGCAATACGACACCCTGTATAATTGCTAACCACTGCCAGTTGTCCAAATGACTGTAATGGGTTATCAGACCATAATTCTCGGAAAAGGTCTTTTTACAATCTTTACATATGTATCTGGTCACACCGCCTCTGGTCTTGCCATGTTTCTTGATACGGGTACTGCCACAATGGAGACAACACTCAATAGGGCTTGTAGGTTTGTCTGCTATCTCCCTTATTCTGGAAATTTCTTTTGTAACTACAGTGCTTTCAACTTTTAATTCAACTGTATTATTAGCTTTTCTTACACTGTTTCCCAGTTCAGATTTTAGCCTTTCAAAGAGGACTTCTTTCTGGTCTTGGGTCAGTTTGTCGATTCCTCTGAGCCAATCGGAATAATTTTGACTGTCAGCAAGGAACCTCAATAATATCTCCTCTAACTTTCCGGCTATCCAGAATCCTCAATGACTGTTGGCTTCTCCTTTTTTGTATGGTTCTCTTTACTGTTATTCGCTAAACTATTGGCTTGTATTGCCCTGTATGCTGCGTATCTCTGGATATCAAGGGCTTTTTGCCTTTGTTCCCTTGCCTTGCGTTCCAGACTGTCCGCACTATCCATATAAGACTGCGCCTTGTCATAATCTGCTTTAGTATCAGCCAATAACTGTTCTGTCATTGACACATTTGACAGCAAGTTCCCATTTGATGGTAATGTATCTAACCATACCATGTCTTTAGTACGCTGATATAATAACACTTTTGTCAGAATACCATAATTCCCATAGGGCACTTTGAAGGTCTGGTCTGCATTCCTCACTATATTAGCCTCTGCGGTTAAGAATAATTCAACGCCCAATTCCTTGGCATACTGCATGGTCTCCTGTGATGTTTCACATGTGGCAATTACTACAGGTATACTGGAATCTCCAAAGCCTTTTCTGAAATGCATGCCTGCATAAACCTCTGATATAGCTGACTTCTCCAATGGTTGCTTCTGACACTTGCACTGTATGAAGAAAACAAAATCTCTGTCCTTTTTTAGGGACGTCTGGAACGTGGCAATAATGTCTACACCACCATCAAAGCCATGTTTATAACCTTCAGGGTCATGTATGTTGGTCTTGTTAGTCCTGTATGCCTCCAGTCCATATGTCTTCAACATCTTAACTACTAACTCCTCAAACCCTACACCAATGTCTACCGCACTACGCATATGCATACCTCCATTTTTCAAAAATTTCTGTAGCTTGAATTTTTAAAGATACTGCATATACTCCAATGCCTATTTTCACGTATATAGCGCCTCAAAAAATCTATATTGTATGACCATACGTATCCTTGCATTAAAAAAATTGAGCCTGTCAGATAGTGTTTCTAACAGGCTCAACATAATTATCATAGTTTTGTTGGAAATTGACCTTTGGTATCTAAAGTAATTTCTCTGTTTGTTATCTTATCCATGGTCACAAGGTCAACTCGTTCTTTTGCGTCTAAATCTGGGATTTCGTCTATCATTATTTTGTATAGTGCTTGTGCTTTTTGTTCTGTAGAATAATCTTTGTATTTGAACAGCCACCAGAATAGCATAAGCGTAAGGTCTAAATATTTGGTTGTATAAACCCTTCCGCTGAATCTATCCATATAGCCAGTCAATAAGCTATGGACACTGTTTACTTTTGCAAGGTTATATTTTGATTTCTTATGCTCGTTGGCGGGAACTACTTGATGTTTTACGCCTGTTCCATACATGATTCTGTCATAGGCTTTATGGTCATCAGTAACTAATATATTGTTATCTCCATTAAACTTTTGTTTTAGCTTTGATTTTGCCATTGCTTTTTCTAATCTTCCGACTGATACTGGTTCAAGGTATAATGTGTTGTTCTGGTCAACTAATGTTAAAATACAAATCTGCTCGTTGCTTATTCCTCTTTTCATTTTGGTATCATCAGATAATAATTCTGCTAAATAATCGGGTTCTTCTGTCGAAAGTCTGTCATATAAATTGTTCTTTATGAGCCAGTCTATTTTCTCTTGTCTGTTTCTATGGTGACGGGGCATTCTTCTTAGTGTATATATGAAAAATTCTGCATCCCTTTTACCTTTGAATGCTGCACGGCAGTAATATTCATCAGCTTCACCAACGCCATTGAACAGATCGTTGTATCCGTACATATCTTTGATAGCGTTACACACTTTTTGTTTGCATAACCAGACTGTACTTGGAACTAAACCAGTGTCTCTGGCTATTACTGTGGTACTGTGGTTGTTTATGATTCCTCTTAAAATATCAAGCCATGTATCTTTATCAATGTGAGAATATCTCATAGCTGAACCATGATTTTCTGTAAATGTCTTACCACAACTTTTACATATGTATCTTTGATTTCCTGCTGATGTAACACCATGAGATTTCAATTTGGTACTTCCACAATAAACACAGCTATAAATGTTATCGTTTCCGTATATGTCTTTTGTCCTTTTAGGCTTATTAGAAGGTGACAAAGGCTCTTTTCCCTCGGATATGTCCTTTTTATCCTGTTGAATCTGTCTGCCTAACTGAGAAAACAGCTGTTCCCTTTCTTCTGGTGTCAGATTAGATACTATCTGCTCTAAAGTTTCATCTGATAATGCCATAACATAACCCCTTTCAATAAAAATTCACATTATCAAATGTTCTTCAAGCATAAAAATAAGCCCACCAACTGGCTGTTGATAGGCTTACTAAATATTCTCGCAATTTGAAACTTATAGAATATCTCAATCACCAAAATGAATTTTTATACATCAGAAATGTATATTTATAGGCTCATTTTCACTGGGTACACAATTCCGAAAAGGGAGTTATGTTTTTATTATTAATCTGATTTAAACCTTCTTTAGCTTGGCAAAACCGGCGTACATGATTTTCTGTCCAACCTCGTCAAACACTACCGTCACCTGATAATCCCTTGGTCCTGACTCGATTTTCATTACGGTACCTTCACCGTATTTTAAGTGCTTTACCCTGTCTCCCTGTCCATATCCAAGAGATGAGCCAGAGCTTGAAGCCGCACCTTGTGACTGCTCTTTTATCTGCGCCGCCGCCCGAGTAATATAGGGCTGGTCTTCATATGCCGTACGTTTGGGTTTTAGCACTGCCTTTGGCCTTGCAGAGACTTTGGGCTTATCAAAAATCGTATCAGCATCCTTACCAAACTGCCTTTTATATACATTTTCGGTCTTTCTATATCCGGCTTCAGAAAATTGTACTGTCCCGGCTTGTGCTGTCTTAGTTTGTATCGTTCCGCTCTGCCTTGCCTCATAAGGTTTCGCCTTAAAAGAATTTCGTCCTGAGAAGTCATCATCATGAGCCTCATAGCTTTTATACTTTGGCTCCGGCAGCTTATGATCCAACAACAGCGGCGGAATCTCTTTGACAAAACGACTGACCGGATTGTACTGCGTTTCTCCGCGTATCATACGCTGTCTTGCGCAGGTAATTGTCAGATCGTCTTTGGCTCTTGTAATTCCCACATACGCAAGTCGCCTCTCCTCCTCCACATCCTCCGGATTATCTGACACGATTGTCATATAACTTGGGAAAACTCCGTCTTCCATTCCTGCCAGATACACATGTGAAAATTCCAAGCCCTTTGCACTATGTAAGGTCATAAGCAGAACCTTATTATTGTCGCCCTCAACCTGATCAATATCCGCAACCAATGCAACCTCTTCCAAAAATTCGCTTAAATTCGCTTCCTCATGCGCTTTTTCATAAGCGACCGCCTTACTTAGAAGCTCATCAATATTTTCAATCCGGTCTTCGGCATCCTCCGTATCGGAATTCTCCAATTCCCTCACATATCCTGTTGTTTCCAATATATCTTTTATCAAATCTTCCAGATTAAAAAATTCCAGTTTGCTTCTGAAAGCCTGTATCATTGTCACAAAAGGCTTTAATTTAACCGCACTTTTGCCGATTGTCATAATCTGGTCCGCTTCCCTAAGCGCATCATAGAAACTAATGTTACGCTCATTTGCATATTCCTGAACCCTGAGTATGGTAGTTGCTCCTATACCTCTTTTGGGTACGTTTATTATACGCTTAACGGCAACATCATCCCTGCCGTTGTCAATAGTCTTTAAATATGCCAGAATATCTTTGATTTCTTTTCTTGAATAAAAGTTCACTCCCCCCACAACCTGATAGGGAATCCCTTTCATGATAAAGCGTTCCTCAAGCATACGGGACTGCGCATTAGTACGGTAAAGCACCGCACACTCGCCGTAATCGGCAATATCCTCCCGCTTCTTTTCACGTACATTATCCGCAATATACTCTGCTTCGTCATAAGCCGTATCAAATTGGTGAAAATGCAGCAGAGAACCGTCTTTCTTATCGGTCCAAAGCGCCTTGTTTTTACGTGCGACGTTATTCTGAATCACAGCATTAGCTGCATCTAACACATTCTGGGTGGAACGGTAATTTTGCTCCAGCTTAATTACACAGGCCTCCGTATAAACTTTTTCAAAGTCAAGAATATTACGTATGTTTGCGCCGCGAAACTTATAAATCGATTGATCGTCATCACCCACTACGCACAAATTTCTGTATTTGTCCGCCAATAACCTGATCAATTCAAATTGTGATGTATTGGTATCCTGATACTCATCCACCATAATATAACGAAAACGATTCTGATAAGACTCTAATACATCAGGATTTGCCTTAAACAACTCTACGGTCTTAAAGATAAGGTCATCAAAGTCCAGTGCATTATTTTTTCTAAGCGTTGCCTGATATTCCTTATATGCTTTGGCTATCCTGCCTGCATTATAATCTCCAAGAGCCTGCATTTCATACTCCGTAGGAGAAATCAGTTCGTCCTTGGCGGAAGAAATCGCACTCATGATGGTACGTTCTTTAAGCATCTTCGTATCAATCTCAAGTTTCTTGCAGACTTCCTTAATAATTCCCTTCTGGTCATCCGTATCATAAATTGTGAAATTATTATCAAATCCTAATCTATCTATGTACCGTCTAAGAATTCTGACGCATGTAGAGTGAAATGTAGATACCCATATCTGCTCGGAACCAAAACCAACAAGCTGATTTACACGTTCCTTCATTTCTCCCGCGGCCTTATTTGTAAAAGTAATTGCAAGAATATTAGTAGGGGAAACGCCTTCCTCTTCAATTAAATATGCAACCCTATGCGTAAGAGCACGTGTCTTTCCACTTCCTGCCCCAGCCAGTATAAGTACCGGACCAGTAGTGGTAAAAACCGCCTTCTTCTGTTGTTCATTCAAAGTATCATAAATGCTCATGCAATAATGTGACCTTCCTGCTGCCCGCAAACCAAATGCGACATAATTCTTAATATACCAATCCTAAAATAACTGGTTCCCGCAATTACCACAGAATTTCATTCCGGTTGTAGGAGTTCCGCAATTCGGACAGAATTTAGGACCTGCTCCATTCGCCTGTGATGCTCCTGCGGCGTTATTCCCTGCAAAACCATTCTGAGAACCATTATTCTGGTTCTGTCCCATCTGGTTCACCATCTGCTGGCCAATCGCCATACCCATCTGAAGATTAACCATGTCAGCCGCAACGCCGCCACCGGCGCGACCTTTTTCCATAGCATCTGCTGCCGATATCTGGGTGTATTTGTTCATATCTCCAACCATAGACTGTGCAGCCGCTTTTTCCTGCATCTTCTTGATTTCTTCCGGATATGAGAAGCTCTCTATTGTAAAATCAGTAATAGCAATGCCGATTTTACGCATATCCATATCCAGGTCGGATTCAATTCCCTTAGCGATATTCCTTGCATCCGCCTGCAAATTGAACATATCCCTGCCTTCTTTGGCAATCCAGCCCATAAGAAGCTGGTCTAAGCTTGCAATAATACGTTCCTTTACATCATCAACTGTATAAATCTGCCTTATTCCGGCCAGTTTATCTATTACTACATCATGCTCCGCTACCCTGCAGTTAAATGTACCAAACGCCCTAATCGGCATTCCGCCCGGAAGTCCCGGTGCCGGAAGATTAATTGCATTCTTGGTTCCCCATTTTACCAGAAGCTCTTTGGTATTAATAAAAAGAACTTCTGCACGAAGCGGAGTATTAAAACCAAACTTAAAGCTCTTAAGAGTGGTTAAAAAAGGAATGATATCGGACTCAATATCAAAACTTCCCTCATCCTCAAAAATACCTTCGACCCTTCCGTTGTACATGAAAATCGCATCCTGTCCCGGACGGATTATCAATTTGGAGCCTTTCTTTATCTCATTATTCTGCCATTTATAGAATAAAACGCCCTCTCTGGTTTCATTCCATTCCACTACATTCGAAAATTGATTAGAAAATAAGCCCATAACTCATACCTTTCTACTATATAAACTCTGCATTTATATAAAACTTACATTTATACTACATACCCATCTCAGCCTTAAGAGCTGCCAACTCATCATCCACTGCGGAAGATTTGGCTCCATCATCATATTTTCTGGCAAGCGCATCAATACTCTCTTCCGAAGCGCTCTGGTTCAGTTCGTTCATTGCATCCGCTTCATCAAGCATCTTATTTACCTTCTCTTCCATCCTGTCGAAAGCTGCCAGATTGCTGCCTGCATTCTCTAAACCTGAACCCATTGTATTCATCTTCTTTTGGGTTTCGGCTACCTTAGCTTTAGCCTTTAACATTTCTCTTCTGCTCTTTAATGAAGAGATATCAGCTTCGAGTTTATCATGCATCTGGCGCATCTTAACGGAATTGTCACATGCCATATCATAATTTTTAGCTAAAACTTCCCTTTTCTGTGTAAGCTCTGCCTTCTTGGATAAAAATCTGCGCGCTTCATCATCATTTCCTGCCGTAACAGCCTTTTTAGCATATTCAGTCATCTTAGCAATTTCGGAATCACAATCATCCAGTTTTCTCTTCGCGCTCTTTTCCTCAGCCATGATTGATGCGGTTTCAGCCTTTACCTTGGCAAAATCCTGTTCTAAGTTCCTGATGTACTGGTCGATCATTTTCTCCGGGTCCTCACACTTATCAAGAAGAGCATTGAAATTTGCTGCCATAATATCCTTAAATCTTGTTATAACTCCCATACATAATTCCTCCTTAAATTTATAATAGATTCATGTTTCTAAATTTATTGCTACACTCAATGTAGTATAACATATAAATAATCTATCGCACAAGATACTTTTCTTAAGTGCACTGCTCAAATACACCGTTTTGGAACCAATTACCACAATCACTATATAATAAATTAAATATGTCAATTTCCATCTGTTATACAGATACAGGAGGTCTATGAAAAAGAAAAATAAATTAATAGCTCTATTCCTTACGGCCTTATGCGTTGCAAGCTTTCTTGGCGGCTGTGGCAAGGACAGCGAAAATGCCGTAAGTCAGAACACAGACAAAGCATCCGCTAAGAAAAACACAGCAGTTACCCTAAACGAAGTGGCGCACTCTATCTTTTATGCACCTATGTACGTTGCCATTGAAGAAGGTTACTTTGAAGAAGAGGGGATAGATCTGACGCTTGTTACCGGTTTTGGAGCCGATAAAACCATGACGGCTCTGCTTACGGATGAAGCAGATATCGGTTTCATGGGAAGCGAAAGTACAATTTATACTTATATTGGCGGTTCTTCAGATCCCGCCGTCAATTTTGCCCAACTCACACAGCGCGCCGGAAACTTTCTGGTTGCCAGGGAACCCATCGAAAACTTTGACTGGAGCATGTTAGTCGGTAAGGAGGTACTTGGCGGAAGAGCCGGCGGTATGCCTGAAATGGTATTTGAATATATTCTTAAAAAGAACAATATCGATCCGGCAGTAGACGTTTCCATTGACCAGAGCATTGACTTTGGTTCAACTGCCGCCGCTTTCTCAGGCGGTCAAGGCGAGTTTACAGTTGAGTTCGAGCCGCATGCCACCTCATTGGAAGAAAAAGGCGACGGCTATGTAGTAGCTTCCCTTGGCGAAGATTCGGGTTATGTTCCATACACTGCCTTTTCCGCCAAAAAAAGCTTCATTGAAAAAAATCCTGAAACCATACAGTCCTTCACCAACGCACTGCAAAAAGGCATGAACTATGTTCAGAGCCACTCCGCTGAAGAAATAGCAAAAGTTATCAAGCCGCAATTTGAAGAGACTGAACTGTCCACCATTACTACTATCGTGGAAAGGTATGCTTCGCAAGATACCTGGAAATCCGACCTTATATTTGAAGAAGACAGTTTCACCCTGCTCCAGAATATTCTTGATGAAGCTGGAGAATTAGAAAAAAGAGTCCCCTACGAGGATCTGGTAGACACAACTTTTGCAACAGAGTCAGCCAAAAAAGTCAGGCCATAGCGCCTGACTTTTACTCTTTTTGAGGTTTCTGCTGTTTTTTATCATTACTTTCTACATTAAGACCGTCTATCATTTTCTCAATAAGCAGCCTTTTCATATACACGTCAAAACTCAGCATACATATAAATGAAAAAATCTGAAGAAATTCTTTGCTGTCTTCCGGTGCATCATTAAAAGTTTCCTTAGATATGCGAAACTTTTCAACAATATCTTTTTTCAAAACCTCAGTCTGTTCCTCCTCCAATCCAAACACCATCTCATATATTGTTTCCAGATTAAATTCCTTCGAAACTCCGAAAAACTTATCTGAAATCGGTTTTAAAAGCGTCTGGATATCGTTTATGGAAAGAATTCCTTTATAATAATAAATAAAAATAAGCATCATAACATGATCTTTAGAATATTTCTTCTTCACCGGCGGCGGCAGAAGGTTATTTTTAGCATAATTATTGATCATAGTCTTGGTAAGGATCTTATCTTCACCCGGATTTCTGGTAGAACTCTTAAGCCTTGATTCCATAAAAGTAGTTACCTGATCCATATATAAATCAATATTGGGAATATCCTCTGACTTAACATACCCAATCCTATCAAGACTTGCCATAATACTATTAAGTAAATCCTCTGTATTAATTGTCATATTAACCTCCATGACTTCCAAACCAACAAGCTGGCCCATGGAGAATGCACGTATTTGGGGCATTCTCCAGTGTGAAGCTTTAGAAGTTCTTGACGAAGCAGCCTTTGCTGCGAGTTTTAGAACTTCTCTTCACACTATTATATAGTTTTTATTACTACATGACAAGTATTTTACATTTTAATTTTGCACACAGTCATACTTTACTTTAAAAATATGATATGATATATTATTTTTTAGGAAAGGCGGGGATAAATTATGAATGATAAAATTAAGAACGAATCTATAGACCATTTATTTGATGCCATCCTTTGCCTTAATGACAAAGATGAATGTTATCGATTTTTTGAAGATTTGTGTACGGTCAATGAGCTTCTTTCTCTGTCTCAGAGGCTTGAAGTTGCCCATATGCTTACAAATAACAAAACATACTTGGAAATTGCGGAAAAAACCGGCACTTCCACCGCAACGATAAGCCGTGTAAACCGTTCACTGAATTACGGAAACGACGGTTATCAATTGGTCTTTGACCGTATAAAACACTAATTTTCCAGCAGAAAGCCAGCTTCCTTAAGCCGTCTAATGACTTTATTAAGAATCTCTTCGCTTTCTGCTTCTATAGTATGAAAATGAATCCCCTCAGTCAGTTCGTTTAACGGTTTTGTCTTATTTTCCTCCACCTTCTGCACAAAAGCTTCCGCATCTGCACGGTTATTTATAATAAGATCCACTGTAATCTGACCGTATATATCATGCTCCACAACTACATCCAATACTCTTGCGCCGCAATCCACGATCATGTTCAATTCTTCCGTAATTTCTTCATTTTTATGCTTTACTTTAACGCTGCGTCTGCATAATTCAGGCCTTTTTTCCTCTTCAAATAATATATAGCCTTTATTGGTAGATAAAATATTTTTGTAAGAAGCTCTAAGCAGCGCTATATCCTGCACAATAACCTGCCTGCTGACTCCCATCATGCCCGCAAGTTCCGTTCCTGATATCGGACTGTTTTCCCTGCTTAAGGTTTCCAAAATCTTCTTTCTTCTGGTATCTCCTTCCATGAATACGCTCCTCAACATAATTTAGTAAAAAAATTAAATCATAAATCTGCGATTTATGATTGCCATTCGCCGCTCGCCGTATGAGCAAGCTCATCCTTCTCGCTAACGCTCATTATATCATAAGATTTTTTCTATATCAAATAATGCTTTACTTTTTACAAGACTTGTGCTATCCTATAAACGTTGTAAATAAGAAATACATTTTTAAAGTTTGGAGGTATTACAATGAACAAAGGTACAGTTAAATGGTTTAACAACCAGAAAGGTTACGGCTTCATCTCTGATGAGCAGGGTAACGATGTTTTCGTTCATTACTCAGGACTTAACATGGAAGGATTCAAGTCTCTTGAAGAAGGAGCTTCTGTTGAGTACGAAGTAGTTAATGGCGAAAAAGGACCTCAGGCAGTAAACGTAACAAAGTTATAATTACAGGTCCATAAGAAGACAATAGGGATTATTTAATAATCTCCTGCTGCCACAAATTAATCAGTGTTATATGATGTGCCTTTTCTTAATATAAATTATATATTTTATTTAGAATTTGCAATTGTTATGACAGATTAAAATAAGAACTTGTCGGTTAGACAAGTTCTTTTGCTATATAATCAAGCACTTCATCAAATTTCATACTGCCGCCAAACAAATCCAGGGCACTTCCTATTGTTACATTAATCTTGTTATGCCCAAGTTCTTTAAGCAGCTCAAGATCCTTAAAAGAATGTACGCCTCCTGCATATGTAATTGGTATTTTATTCCAGTTTCCCAGCATTTTAACAAGTTCTTTTTCTATACCGTTTGCCTTTCCTTCAACATCCACAGCATGTATCAGAAATTCATCGCAAAACTGTGAAAACATATTCATATTTTCTTCATTTAATACTACTTCGGTATATTTTTGCCATCTATCGGTCACAATATAGTATTTCCCATCCTTCATACGACAGCTTAAATCCAGAACAAGCTTTTCTTTGCCGGTTTCGCTTACAAGCTTATGCAGATTTTCAAAATTAATTCGTCCATCACAAAAGACATAGGAGGTCACTATTACATGTGAAGCTCCAAAATCCAAGTATTCAGCTGCATTTTCGGCCGTGATACCGCCTCCTATCTGCAAGCCGTTTTCATATTCCCTAAGTGCAGAAACAGCCTGCTTTTTAGTTGCCTCATAGTATTCGCTGCCCGGATGATTAAGAAGAATAACATGTCCGTTTTTTATGTTTTTTTGGCGATATAGATTGGCATAAAACGCCGCGTCCATTTTTGCGACGAAATTCTCATCAGCCATATCTCCGCTGTCTTTAAGACTGCTGCCTACTATCTGCTTTACTTTGCCGTTATGGATATCAATACAAGGACGAAATTCCATTTTTCTCCTCCTGTTTTACCTATTTTCTTCTAATTTAATTAAAGAATATTTTATTTTCTATATGACATAATAACATAGGAACAGGAAGTTGCACAATTTCTGTTTTATCATAATATATGCGAATAATAAATAAAACTACAGCAAAGGAGTGAAATCATGAAGAAAATAAAAGCATTGTTATTTACTTCCCTTTTAGTTCTGACAATGTCCATGATGACAGCCTGCGGAAACATGGATAATAACGGCGCTGCAAATAATAATACTACTAACGGCTCTAATTCTACTACCGGCACAGACACTAATGCAGCGGGCAACACAAACGGAACTAATGACACAAACACTATAGACAACGCAAACGGAGTAAACAACTCTACCGGCACTAATGGTTCTACCGGTAATAACACTGCCACAGACAACAATAACGATAACAGCAATGTTAATTCAGTAACAAGCGGTGATAATACTACAGGAAACAACAATACAGATTCAATGACCGGAGATAACACAAGTTCGGTCGGTAATGCAGTAGACGATGCCGGAAACGTGATCAAAGATGCAGTAGATGGCGTCAAAGATGGTGTTGACAACGTTGTAAATGACGTCAGTGATTCAATGAACACTAAGGACGCTAATCGTTAGTCTAAACAACAGGCCGCACGAATTGCAAGCTGACCTTATGTTAATGTTAAAAGTTCCAAGACGCAGCCATTACTTGGCGTCTTGGAACTTTTAGTTTACATAAATCATTCTCACAAAATATGTATCAATTATTATATTCTGTATTCCCCGTCATGCGAAAGAAAATTAATCTGATGAAGAGCCTCTATAGTCTCTAATTCTTTTAACAGCTCCTCTTCACTTGTCCTCAGCTCTATAATAAGCTCCGTTTCACCGTTTTTAATGCTGCGTGACTTTTCTTTCCAATATTTACTGTGCTTGTCAATAATATTTTCTACATTTTTCAAATTAAGCTCCTTAGAAGATGCCCTGATAACCAAAAGCGATGAAGCCTTCATATTCGGAACCTTCTCAAGAACCAACAGTAACACTGTCATAATTATACAAAGCAGAAATGCCAGTATATACAAACCGACGCCGCAGATTATACCTGCGCTTATGGACCAGAATAAATATAATAAGTCCATAGGATTTTTGACTGCATTTCGGAAACGGACAATTGATAATGCACCGACCATACCCAGAGATACGATCAGACTCGACTGCATTGCAATCATGATCGCAGCTACAACAACAGCCATTCCTGCAAGTGTAATATTTAAATCGCGTGAATAAAAAGCAGACTTAGCCGTAGTTTTATATACAATAAAAATATAAATTCCTATCATACACGCAAGTATCAGAATAAAAATCATATCTCCAAAAGACAGACCGCTTCCGCCTCCGACCAGACTTTCATATACACTGTTTTTAATGATATCTTTCACCGACATATATATTTATTCTCCTCCCATGTACATTTCCCTACATAATCTATATTTCGAGTAAGGAAGCTGCTGCATATTTCCAAGTTCCAATAAGCCAGCTATGAAATTTGGAAAAAATTCATCATATTTAACTTCTAAAACCGAATTATATTCCCTTGGCACATCATAGATAATATCTGCTTTTCCAAATGTGCCAACGCAATCACTCGAACGTATGTTCCTATCAAAAGTTATCCTAACATTCCCCGGACCAAAAACATAGGCCTTACGCTCATAAGCAACAATCACCTTAGGACGCAAACCCCTTTTTTCCATAGCAATATTAAATAAAGTTGCGGGATCATCCATAGATGCACTGTCAGGAATCTGCCTGCCCATAAGAAGACTCTGCATCTGCTCAAAAGTTATGGTCTTGGATTTCTTAGCCACACGATTATAACGCTTGTATTTAACTTCCAGTTTAATTACATCAAAAGAATTATTGTATATCCGAATCCGGTATTTCTCACGAACACTGTTCCCATCAATGGTGTCACACAGGTGCGTATCATATAAATCATCAAAATAAACACTGATTACACTATAGCCGTCTTCGCTGTTTTGGTTACTATCGGATTTAAGTATAGTTCCAATCTTCGCTTGTAGTAAAAACAAGTCAATACTGCTACAGACATATTTATCTTCAACCCGGTACATTACTCTTATTCCTTCCATGCGATATTGTTTCTTATAAAGGCTTGTGCTAAAATATAATATCATATATGACAAAAATTGACAACATTGGACACACCAAACAAAATCTGAAATTCAAATATGAAATTCAGATATGAATTTCAGATATAAGAATTAAGACAGGAAGTCAATACCATGAAAAAGAAAGCATTGCTTATATGTGCGTTTGCCGCCTTATGTTGCATCGCACTACTAATGATTATATCACAGCAACCACAAATACAGCTTCATATAAATAATGACAACAGTCTAATGCTTACAATTCATTCAAATGGAACTGAAAAAAAAATCTATCCATATGAAAATTCAAATGACGGAAAAAGTTATTTTTTTCTTCCCTCTTATGTAAAAACCAACACTATTTCCGTTGCTAAATCAAATAACAAAGAAATTGAAATAAATGGAGAAAAAATAAAAAGCCATGTGCAATTTAATTGGTCGGACACCGAGAGCTACGATATTGCCGTTACTGCTTCCGACGGTTCAGTTTTGCAACAGCATCAGACCTCATTTATGAAATCTGCCAATCTCCCTGCCGTATTTATCGACACCGACAGCGGAAGCATGGAATATCTGCATAAGAACAAAAATAATGAGGAAAGCGGCAATATAAGCATCATTGAAGCCAACGGTAATATGGAATATTCCGCCACATTAGACAGGATTTCAGGAAGGGGTAATACCTCATGGGATTCATATCCCAAGAAGCCTTACGCAATTAAACTAAAGAACTCAAAAGCCTTGCTTGGCATGGATGCTGGTAAAAAATGGTGCCTGCTGCCTGTCTGGAGAGAAGAAGTCAGAATGAGCACCAAGCTGGTATTTGATATTGCTGACGAACTTGGAATTGAATATACTCCGAAATGTACATGGATTGACCTGTATTTAAACGGAAAATATAATGGCAATTATTTGTTATGCGAAGCAATATCTATCGGAGACGGAAGAGTCGAAATTAATAATTTAGAAAAAGAAAATAAAGCAAACAATCCGGATATCTTAGAAGCCGCAACCTTTACGGAAGATTCATATAAGGGATATGAACTTACAAATGGAAGTAAAATTGACGGTGGATACTTAGTTGAAAAAGACTACTCTCTTTATTATGCTGAAAGTAACTCGGGCTTTTTAACGGATTCCGGCTACTGCTTTACATTGAAATCACCTGAGCATGCTTCCAGAGAACAGGTGGAATATATCAAGAAATATTTTCAAACCATTGAAGATATGATCGTTAGCGGAGAACCGGATTATGATAACTATATCGATTTGAAATCATTTGCCGCAAGATTTCTGGTGGATGAAATTTCCCTTAACTTTGACACAAATGTTACAAGTATGTACTTTTATAAGGAAAAAAGCAGTAATTTACTATATGCCGGTCCCGTATGGGACTACGACAGTTCAATGGGCTGGGGGAAACTTGGAAGCGGTGAATGGGCTGACTATGAGCAGACTACATTAAATGTGCTAAGAGACGAAGAATTAAATTGGTATCAGCTGTTATTCCAAAATGAGACCTTTTATAATCAGGTGATGACAGATTACGAAAAACTGCTTCCATATATGGAAACTCTGATAGAGTCCACTATAGATGAATATGCAGCCACTGTCAGGGCATCCGCTTTAATGGACGAGACCAGATGGCAGAACTCATATGTTGACAGCAATGAACGCGGACATTATGAAACTTTTGATAATAACGTGCGTTATCTTAAATTTTTCCTTTCCAAACGCTTAAATTATCTATGTAATAAGTGGCAAATCCCATATAAGGAATTTACCACTTATAATACCGGTATACAACATGAAATAACCTTTGTCCACGATGGAAAAGTTGTGGAAACAAGGTTAGTTATGGACGGAGAAGAACTTACCGACCTGCCCTACCTTGATGAAGAAAAATATTTTGGTTGGTCATGGTACAATGTCCAAAATAAAGTATACAGAGGAAAACTACCTATATATGAAGACTGCACATTTTATGCCAGAGAGAAATAGCGCATTACATTCTCTCCATAATAGTACCGCTTCGATAAGCCACAAGCAGATCCTCTAACTGCCTTATACTTTCACGAAGCTCCGCGCCTATATCGGTATCCGCAATCTTCTGGCGCATTGTGCTTGTCTCAAGAATAATGGTGTCCGAAATAATATCTGACTCATTAATTATTGCCGATTCGGTGGACTCAAACGTCTCATGCGCAACAAGACGCATTCCATATGAGCTTGCTACCAGCGTATAACCGGCAATTCCGGTCTTCTCATGATATGCCTTGGAGAAACCTCCGTCTATTATAAGCAGTTTTCCTCCGCACTTTACAGGCGAGTCACCCTTTTTTAATTCAACCGGAACATGTCCGTTTACAATATGGGATTTATCAACATCCAGACCAAATTCCGTCAAAATCTTGTTAATTACTTCCTCATTGTCAAGCAGCCTGTAATAGCTGTTTTTTACTTCTGCATGAGGTTCTTTCTCTTCTACGAAATACCGTTCAAAAGTTGCCATTTTATCCTTACCGAATACCGGGGAATTAGGACCTACCCATATATACCACATGATATCCTGACCTTTCAGCTTCTCCTGTAAGTCGTCATGCGCATAATATCCCTTGCGGGCATAATACTCCAATATATCATACAGCGCTTTTCCACTATACTCTTTACCATATACATTTACCTTTTGGAACTCGCCCTCCTCAGTCATCGGCATACAACCATGATAAAGCAGGTTCGAATTGTATATCTTGTAAAGACTTCCTTTTGAAAAAAGAAACCTGACATGCTTTTTTAACTTCTCGCATTTTACAAAGGCCTGACGCAGACGCTCCATAACCTGCTCTTCTTCCTTAGTCAGCTCATAAGGCCGCTCCTTGTTTATTGTAGGAAAATCCGTATCCTTCATATGATACTCTTTTCCGTCAATTGTAATGGTCTTATTTTCATAATTTATATGCTCTAATAAAAGTCTGTCATTCATTTCAAATTCGGGGCGGCGCATAATAAGCTGTCCTTCAAGCTTGAACTGAATAATAGTTATTGCCTTATGCATCTTCATATCAAGGCTTAAATCCTTGGTGTCATATTCGGTATTATATTTAATGCCGAAAACATCACAATTTGTATCCTTATAGACTTCCATCGCAAAGGTGGCAAGCGGAATCAGGTTAATTCCATACCCTTCTTCAAGTGTATCAAGATTTCCGTACTTTGCCGAGTTCCTGATTACATTGGCAATACATGCAAGATGACCGCTTGCGGCTCCCATCCAGACTATATCATGATTTCCCCACTGTACATCAACGGAGTGGTATTTACACAATGTATCCATAACAATATGCGGTCCGGGACCTCTGTCATAAATATCTCCGACTATGTGCAAATGGTCGATTACAAGCCGCTGGATCAGGTTGCTGAGCGCCGTAATAAACTCCGGCGCCCTGCCTATCCTTATAATTGTGTTGATAATTTCGTTATAGTAGGCTTCCTTATTCTGAATTTCTGCCTTCTCTGTAATAAGTTCTTCTATTACATATTCAAAATCCTTAGGAAGCGCCTTTCTGACCTTAGAGCGCGTATACTTGGAAGAGACTCTTTTTGTAATCTGAACCAGACGATGAAGGGTAATTTTGTACCAATCCTCAATAGTGCTCTCATCCTCGTCACGCAGTATAATATCCAGTTTTTCCCTCGGATAATAGATTAACGACGCAAGACTTTTTTTATCCTTAATGCTCAGCGTATTGCCAAATTCTTCATCAATTTTACGTCTAACCGAACCGGAAGCGTTTTTGATCACATGGTTGAACTGTTCATATTCACCATGTATATCGGTAATAAAATGCTCCGTTCCTTTTGGCAGGCTCAAAATCGCCTGTAAATTAATAATCTCTGTTGACGCTGCTGCCACAGTCGGATACTGCTTTGCCAGACTTTTTAAAAATCTCTGCTCTAAACTATCCATAAAATTAATGTTCCCCTTCCAAGGCTGGTCAGCCTAAGCTTCAATAACATCTTTCATATCATACATCCCTGCAGGCTTTCCGGCAAGGAATTTCGCCGCCTGAATCGCGCCTTTTCCAAATACAGCCTTAGAGTATGCCCTGTGTGAAAAGGTAATAACTTCATCGGCTCCCGCAAAAATTACGTCATGGTCTCCCACTATTGTACCGCCTCTTACGGCGCTTATTCCTATTTCCTTAGTATTTCTTTTCTCTCTCTTTGTGCTTCTGTCATAAACATAACAGTAGTTATTATTAAATTCTTCATTGATGGAGTCAGCAAGCGCAAGCGCTGTTCCGCTTGGTGCATCCAACTTCTGGTTATGATGTTTCTCCACAATTTCAATATCAAAGCCTGCGGGTGCAAGTACCGAAGCAGCTTCCTTCAATAATTTAAGCAGCATATTGATTCCAAGCGACATATTCGCAGACTTTAAAATCGCCGTCTCCTTAGCCGCTTCCTTAACCTTTGCAAGCTGAGCCTCGGACAGCCCCGTTGTACACAAAACACAGGGCAGCTTCTTATCCACGCAGTAGTCAAGCAGCGCATCCACTGCTGCCGCCGTACTGAAATCAATAACCGCATCTGCCTCTATATCACATTTGTTTATGTCCGTAAAAACAGGGTAGGTATTTTTTCCCTCGTCATACGCGTCTATTCCGGCCACAATCGCAATTTCATCATCCTGTGAAATAAGCTCGGTAATAGTCCTGCCCATTTTTCCGTTACATCCGTTCATTATAACTTTAACCATATTATAACCATGCCTTTCACTGTTAATTAGATAATTATTAAGAATCACGAACTTGAATCCAATAATTACTATTTATTATAAAATACCATACTCCTTCATTGTGCCGCGAAGTCTTTCTACATTAGCAGGCTCCATATCGGTGAGCGGGCGTCTGAGTGAACCGACTTCTTTACCCATCAGGTTGAGTGCGGCTTTAACCGGAATAGGATTTACTTCACAAAAGAGCGCATCACACAACTCAATTGCACGCAACTGTTCTTTGCAGCTGGCCTCAACATCGCCCTCGAAGAATTTTGAACAAATTTCATGTGTTTGTCTTGGCGCTACATTGGAAAGCACCGAAATAACTCCCTTGCCGCCAAGTGACAAAAGTGGAACGATCATGTCGTCATTTCCCGAATAAATATCAATTTTACCCTGTGCAAGCGCCGCTAACTTAGCTACTTGCGAAATGTTCCCGCTTGCTTCCTTAATTCCGACTACGTTTGATACCTCGCTGCATATCCTCACTGCGGTCTGTGGCAGAATATTACATCCGGTTCTGCTTGGCACATTATATAAGATGATCGGAAGTTTAACAGAGTCCGCTATCTGTTTAAAATGCTCATATAAGCCATTCTGCGTTGCCTTATTATAGTAGGGTGTCACAACAAGCAGTCCGTCCACGCCGTATTTCTCCGCTTCCGTAGACAGATAAACTGCAGTCTCGGTACAGTTAGAGCCGGTTCCTGCTACCACCGGAATCCTGCCGTTTACAGTTTCCACACAGAATTTTATTACATCCAAATGTTCTTCATGCGTAAGAGTAGAAGATTCTCCTGTAGTACCGCATACTATAATTGCATCCGTTCCGTTCTCAATCTGAAACTCTACAAGTTCCGCAAATTTCTCATAATTAACGCTTCCGTCCTCATGAAAAGGAGTTACTATAGCGACTCCTGCGCCTTTAAAAATTGCCATATCCCATTTCCTCCCGTTTAATTAATTTCTGAGTCAAAAAAGGCTGACCACACAGGGTCAGCCTTAACTTTTAAAATAATCTAATTACAATAATCTAATAGTTAGAATATTTAGATAGCGCCCCATCTGATTCGATGACAGTCATACAGCTCTTAACTGTACGCCCAAGAAACGATTTACAGACAATCTCTTCTTTCGGCATTTTTCCCTTTCAGAACATCTCTTCTGCGTCTGCCGCATCAACATCCCTACTGATTAAAAATGCAACCTCTATCAACTCTCTTATTTATTTTAGATTATCATAACACCGTAGTATATTTTTTGTCAATATACAGTGCACTAATTATAATATTATGTGCTGTTTATCATACTTTACAGGCTTGGTACTCATTACCTTGACCGAATGGTTTCAACCTTGGTCACTTCGTCCGCCAGCTTATAAACTTCGTCATTATGTACAACGCCGGTCATAATAATCTCCATATCCTCAGGTTTACATAACAACAATGTCCTTAATTCTTCAACCGAAATAATACCGTTATCGATAAGCTCAAGTACCTCATCCAGAATCAAAAGGTCACATTCGCCGGTGTTCATAACTTTTTTGGCAAAATTTAAGCCGTTCTTGATATTGGCAATTTCTTCAGTCTTTCTTTCTTCTGAAAGCAGCTTGAATTCTTCTTCCGACTTTTCAAAGCGGAATACCTTGATCTCCGGCTCTAATCGTCTTACAAATTCCGAATCCGACATTCCTCTTTTTTTCAGAAAACGTATGATTACGACATTTTCACCTCTGCACGCTTTCTGCAAAGCCTTTCCAAGCGCTGCGGGGGATTTGCCATGCCCATCCCCGCTATATATATATATCATGCCCTTTTCCATATTGCACCTCGTAAATTTCAAACATTTTGAAACCCGATGCCTATCATAGCACAATTGTCAGGGAAACGCAACTTTTTTAATCCTGTTCATCCTCTATTATTTCCAATTTACTTACGGAAACCTCATATGCTACTCTTCGCTCAAGCTGATCTTCGGAAATCTTTTTCATATATTCTCTGCTCTGTATTCTGCCCCATACGGCGCATCTGCTGCCTACCGTAAATGTACTGGCAAAACGGGCATTTCTCCCCCAGCAGATACATGGTATGTAATCCGATTTGCCATAAGGCCTGTTGACCGCGAGCAATAAATCCGCAATCTCCCTTCCAAGCGGCGTCTTCCTGTAAATCGGTTCCTTGCAGATAAACCCGTCAAGAAAGATCTGATTGGTCTTGACGCTCTCTTCAATATCATCCACAAAGTCTATTTCCCTTGCAAATACGGAAAGCACAAGCTTATTCTTTTTCTCCTCATGCCTGTTATACGAGCGGAACTGTCCGGTGATGCTGATTTTCATTCCTTTGTAGTCCTCATTCACATCAAGCAGTCTCTCTGACGCCATAACCGGAATGATATCCGTGGAATCGCTCAATCTGTCCACTCTTACATCCACCATATAGAAACCTTCTCCAAATATTTCATGACTAAATACAAAATCACTTACGATTTCTCCCATTATAGTCACCTGGTTGTTTTCAATTACCTTATCTGTCATGTTTTGTTCTCCCTTCTTTGTTAAAGAATCTTACTCTTTAAGAATTTTTTCGGTATGTATTATCAATATATGACTTAAGTTCAGAATTAGAACCGTTAACTATCGCGTAAATCACTTGCAACTTTTATAACATAGTGATATACTTACTGAGTTTGCTAGGATACTGCGCTCAGTATCTGAGCGTTCCTAATAATTATAATATATTTGTTTTAATATGTAATTAAATAAATTATGATATTTTTCTTAAAATTTTATTTAGAGAAAGGTACGGTTTTTTATGAATCAGGTAAGGGAAGATATAAGGAACATTGCAATTATAGCCCATGTAGATCATGGTAAGACAACGCTGGTTGATGAACTTTTGAAACAAAGCGGCGTATTTCGCGAGAATCAGGAAGTTGCTGAGCGTGTAATGGACTCTAACGACATTGAAAGGGAGCGCGGCATAACAATCTTGTCAAAAAATACAGCTGTTATGTATAAAGACGTCAAAATTAATATAATCGATACTCCCGGCCATGCTGATTTCGGCGGCGAGGTAGAGCGTGTCCTTAAAATGGTAAACGGCGTAATTTTGGTAGTTGATGCATTTGAAGGTCCCATGCCGCAGACTAAATTTGTTCTGAAAAAGGCTCTGGAGCTGGATCTGTCCGTTATCGTATGTATTAATAAATGCGACAGACCGGAGGCAAGGCCCACTCAGGTTGAAGATGAAGTTTTAGAGCTTTTAATGGATCTGGATGCAAATGATAAGCAGCTTGACTGCCCCTTTGTCTATGCTTCGGCCAAAACAGGTACCGCTACTACACAGTTGACCGTAAAAGGCAAAGACATGACTCCGTTATTCGACACTATTTTAGAGCATATTCCCGCACCTACAGGTGATCCCGAGGCCGGAACTCAGGTTCTTATCAGTACAATTGACTATAATGAATATGTAGGCCGAATCGGTGTTGGAAAAGTTGATAACGGTATGATCAAAGTTAATCAGGAAGTTGTTATTGTAAACCATCATGAGCCTGATAAGATGAAAAAGGTAAAAGTAAGCAAGCTCTACGAATATGATGGGCTTAATAAAGTGGAGGTAAAAGAGGCCGGAATCGGCGCTATAGTCGCTATTTCAGGAATTTCAGATATTCATATCGGGGATACCTTATGTTCGCCTGATGCACCGGAACCTATTCCTTTCCAGAAGATTTCCGAGCCTACCATTGCCATGCACTTTATCGTGAATGATTCACCCCTGGCAGGTCAGGAAGGAAAATACGTTACCAGCCGTCATATCCGCGACAGGCTTTTCAGGGAACTCAATACCGATGTTTCCCTGCGTGTGGAAGAAACCGAAACTACCGAGGCATTTAAAGTATCCGGAAGAGGCGAACTGCATCTGTCTGTCTTAATTGAAAATATGCGGCGGGAAGGCTATGAATTTGCGGTAAGCAAGGCAGAGGTCTTATATAAAACCGATGAAAACGGCAAGAAACTTGAGCCTATGGAACTTACTTATATAGATGTACCGGAAGAATTCTCCGGCACTGTAATTGAGAAACTAAGCCAGCGAAAAGGGGAGCTTCGGAACATGGGACAGGCATCAGGCGGCTATACCCGTCTGGAATTCTCTATTCCTTCAAGGGGGCTTATCGGCTATCGCGGTGAATTTATGACAGACACCAAAGGAAACGGCATCATGAACAGCGTATTCGACGGCTACGGCCCGTACAAAGGCGATATCCAATACCGCAAGCAGGGTTCACTTATTGCATTTGAAGCCGGCGAAGCCATTACCTACGGTCTTTATAATGCACAGGAACGCGGCACCCTCTTTATAGGTGCAGGCACCAAAGTATATGCCGGTATGGTAGTAGGCCAGAACGGACGCGGTGAAGACATTGAATTAAACGTCTGCAAGAAAAAGCAGCTAACAAATACACGAGCTTCTGGCTCGGACGAGGCACTCAAGCTTACACCGCCTAAGGTTTTAAGTCTGGAACAGGCGTTGGAATTCATTGATACCGATGAGCTTCTGGAAGTAACACCGGAGAGTCTGCGTATTCGTAAGAAAATACTGGATCCAACGCTGAGAAAACGTGCGGCGATGTCGGCGGCAGCTAAGGCAGAATGAATAACATATGATATTATATTCCCAGAGCTAACGTTGCTATACGGAAATATATTAGCAGAGAAATTGCATCAACTATGGTTGTAATGAATGGGCTTGCCATTACGGCCGGGTCCATTCCTATTTTTTTTGCAAGCATGGGGAGAGTGGAACCTACTATTTTAGCCACGATAACAGCCATAAATAGTGTGATGCAGACTACAAGGGCTACCTGAAGTCCTACCTGTTCAACCAGCATAATTTTTATAAAATTGCAAACCGCAAGTGTCAATCCGCACAAAACCGCTGTGCGGATTTCTTTCCATACAACACTAAACCAGTCTTTAAATTCAATTTCGTCTAATGAGAGTCCGCGGATAATGATTGCGCTTGCCTGTCCGCCTGCATTACCGCCTGTATCCATGAGCATAGGGATAAAGGCCGTAAGTACCACGTATCTGCTCAGTGCATCCTCAAATGAAGCAATGATCCTACCTGTAAAAGTGGCGGATATCATCAAAAGAAGCAGCCAGGGGATACGCTTTTTCCACGATTCAATAACACCCGTTTTCATATATGGTTTGTCAGACGGTACGATAGCCGCCATCTTTTCAATATCCTCTGTTGTCTCCTCTTCCAGAATATCCACAACATCATCGACTGTAATAATGCCTACAAGCCGCTCTTCATTATCCGTAACAGGCATAGACGTAAAGTCGTACTTCTTAAACTGCCTTGCTACCTCCTCCTGGTCCATCAGGGTATGCAGCGAAATTACATTTTCATGCATTATATCTCCAATTACAGCATCGGGCGGGCTAAGCAGCAGATATCTAAGCGCCACCGTGCCGAGAAGTCTCCTGCTCTTATCAAGTACATAACAGATATTGATGGTCTCACTGTCCACTCCTACCTTACGGATTTTTTCTATTGCCTGCTGTACGGTCAGATTTTCCTTTAAATCCACATACTCCACAGTCATAATACTTCCTGCTGAATCCTCCGGATAACGAAGCAGGTGATTAATATCCCTTCTTGTATCCGCGCTGGCATGGGCAAGCAGCCTTTTTACCACATTGGCAGGCATTTCCTCTAACAGATCCGTAGCATCATCCGCCATCAGATTATCAATAATATTAGCGGCGTCGCGGTCTGACAAAGAGGTAATAATATACTGCTCCGTCTCAATCTCCAGATATGAAAATACATCTGCAGCCATGCTTTTAGGAAGAATACGGAAAAGTTTAAGCAAATCCTCTCTCTCCATCTCCTCCATATACGCAGCAATATCCGCCACATTCAGATTAGTTATAAACTGACGCAGCTTCAAATACTGTCCGGATTTCAATAATTCCAATATTTCTTCCATAATAACACCGCCTTTCTCCCATAAGATGAAAAATTTTTTCAACCTATGTAGTATAGATTTTCAATCTTCTCAATCTTCGCCCTGCCTGCGGTTGCCTCTATAACTTCTTTTCTGACAGCCTCCTCCTCTTCATAAGGAATCTTAACCTTAAATGACACTACATCCGTATACACGGCATCCTCTATTATAATATTTTTTAACCCCATTATGTACTGTATCTTTCCTATTCCGTTATAATCCGTTGTAATTTCAAGCAGTGTACCATATCTCATTGTGCGCACATCACTTGCATTTATACCGGCCTGTGCCGCCTGCGTATATGCTCGTACCAGTCCGCCGGTTCCAAGCAGGGTTCCGCCAAAATATCTGGTCACAACGACAACAACATTGCGTACCTCCGCTCCCAAAAGCACCTCCAAAATAGGTTTTCCGGCAGTCCCTGAAGGCTCACCGTCATCGGAAAACCTCACAAGCTGCGCCTTTTCCCCTATTACATAAGCATAACAGTTATGCCTTGCATCCCAATACTGCTTACGCATTGCTTCTATATATCCAAGAGCCTCTTCTTCTGTCTGCACTGGCATAACACTTGCTATGAAACGCGATTTTTTCTCCTCTATTTCTCCTGTTCCAGCCTGTAAAATTACTTTATAAGGCTCTTTTTTGTTTTCCATCTATATGCCTCTTTCATTAATTGTCTGCTAAATTCGGCCATAGCCACGAGCTAGAAATAAGTCCTGCGTTTGTGTCAATATAATAATATATTAACATATGCAGGAATAAAAGTGTATAGAATTGTGAACAATTCTTATTGGTTATTCCTATTGAGTTTTATTATGAAGACAACTGGGAGAGCGTTACGATTTATTTACGATTTAATTAAGATTTAATTAATTATCACCTAAAACCTTTATTTACTTTCCAATATTTGCTATAATAGGGTGAAAAATGATTTTTTCACCCGCGAGTATTGGGCTACGCCCAAACGTCGCCGGTTTTTGGCAGCATATAGAGTTATTGTGAAGAAATTCTAGGCGTAAGAGACGCCTTTCTCACGAGAAATTTGTATCGCCAGAAATGACATTGTATAACTAAAAATCCTATAACATTTAGGAGGCAATATATATGAACTATGGAAAAAAGGGTGTCCGTAAAAAACAGAAGGCACTTAACTCTAAATCTAAAAAGTGGGGGAAGAAGTTAGGTTTTACCTTTGTACAGGTATTTCTTATTTTTATTATTTCTGTGGGTATTATAGGTGCATCGGCGGGGATCGGCGTATTTAAAGGTATTCTGGCTTCTGCTCCGGATATCGGAAATATTGATGTAACTCCCTCGGGTTTTTCAACCTTTGTATATGACATAAAAGGAAATCAGACGGCTAAGTTGGTATCTACCGATTCTAACCGTATACCGGTAAGTATGGATATGGTTCCGGAAAACCTTACCCACGCCTTTGTTGCAGTCGAAGATGCTCGTTTCTACGATCACAATGGCATAGATATCAAGGGTATCATACGTGCCGGAGTAGTCGGTATACGTCAACGGCATTTTTCAGAGGGCGCCAGCACTATCACGCAGCAGCTTCTGAAAAACAATGTATTCACCAACTGGACAAGTGAAAATTCTCTTACGGATAAGTTTAAACGTAAGATTCAGGAACAATACCTTGCACTTGAGCTTGAAAAGGTCATGGATAAGGATGATATTCTGATCAATTACATGAATACCATCAACCTTGGACAGAATACCCTCGGGGTTCAGGCTGCTTCTCAGAGATATTTTAACAAATCGGTAAGCGATCTGACTTTATCTGAGTGCGCAGTTATCGCCGGTATTACACAGAACCCGACCAAATATAATCCGATTACCCATCCGGATAAAAATGCGGAGCGCCGCGAAAAAGTTCTGAAGGATATGTGCGACCAGGGCTATATCACCCAGACCGAACGCGACCTTGCATTGGCTGACGACGTATATTCACGTATTCAGATCGTAGATTCGGAAACCGGAGAAAACACAGTAAATACATATTTCGTAGATGCGCTTACGGATGATGTATTGGAAGATCTGGTTGCTTCCGGATATAACGAAACACAGGCATACACCTTGCTATACAGCGGAGGTCTTAAAATATATTCCACGCAGGATCCTGATATTCAGGCAATATGTGATGAAGTCTTTGCAGATGATAGTAATTTTCCATCCAATACCAAATGGTATCTGCATTACGAGCTTACAATCGTACAGAATAACGGTGACAGGGTTAACTATAGTACCGAAATGTTCAGAGATTTTTGGAAACAAAGCAAGTCCGGATATAACCTTATTTATTCCTCGCAAGAAGATGCCTATACCGATATTGAATTATATAAAGAGGCTATTTTAGGTCCAACTGACGAAGTTTTCAGTGAAACAATATCTATGACTCCACAGCCACAGGTTTCACTTGTTGTCGAGGACCAGCATACCGGCTATATAGTAGCAATGGAAGGCGGCCGCGGCGCCAAATCCGGAAGCCGTACCCTTAACCGCGCAACCGATACGGTAAGACAGCCGGGTTCTACTTTTAAAATTGTATCTACTTATGCGCCTGCACTCGACAGTGCGGGACTTACCCTTGCTACAGTTATTAACGATGCTCCGTTTAATTACGCAAACGGCCGGCCTGTAGGCAACTGGTATGGTGAAGCCTACAAAGGTATAAGCTCTTTCAGGGACGGCATCCGCGAATCCTTAAACGTTGTAACAGTTAAGGCTCTAACGTGGATCACACCAAGGCTGGGCTATGATTATCTTGTTAACTTTGGCTTTACCACCCTTGAAGAAAGCAAAGAAATAAACGGACAGATATATTCTGATATTCAGCAGTCATTAGCGCTTGGCGGTATTACAAACGGCGTTACCAATGAAGAATTGAACGCTGCATATGCCTGCATTGCAAATAGCGGAACATATATTAAACCTAAATTATATACAAAAGTACTGGATCATGACGGTAATGTCATTCTGGATAATACTCCACCGCAATCCAAGCAGGTAATAAAGGAGACTACCGCTTTCTTATTGACTGACGCAATGGTAGATGTTGTATCTGCCGCAGGCGGTACAGGCGGCTCAGTTAACTTCGGTAATATGGCAATTGCGGGCAAAACCGGTACTACTTCAGACTACAACGACGTCTGGTTTGCCGGCTATACCCCTTACTATACGGCAACCACATGGGCAGGTTTTGATAACAATGTCAAACTAACCGGTGATGAAAAGAATCTTGCCAAAAAACTGTGGCGTGCAGTTATGTCCAAAATACATGAGGAATTACCAAGCCAGTCCTTCAATGTACCAAGCGGCATTGTAACGGCTGCAGTATGTTCCCGCTCAGGTAAACTGCCAATAGCCGGTCTGTGTGACGGAACTATAAAAACCGAATATTTTGCAGAAGGAACTGTACCTACGGAAAGCTGTGATGTACATTATGTCGGTCCGATCTGTCAGTACAGTCTGCTTCCGGCCACCGAGTTTTGTCCTTTCAGGACAGACGGCGTTCTGGAGCTTCCGCTTATAGAAGACATCTCCTTACAAAGCGGTAATCCGGCTGCCACAACGGAGGTGGTAAATGAGGATGGCACGGTAAGCACCGTAGCCGCAGCGCCAACTACAAATATATGCCCTCACAACGGAGAATTCTTTGCAAATCCGGACCATGAAGCAATAATAAACCAGCAACGCGGCGAAATCAACCAGAGAAATGCCGCAGCCGCAGCTGCCGCGGCCGCTGCGGCACAACAAGCTGCTGCTCCTACCGAAACTCCTGCTGAGACCCCTCAGTAAACAGAGCGGGAATAAAATAACTTGCGTAATTTTATGATTTATAAATAATGTACAGTATGCTACGTGTATTGTCATTATGCTATTTAAAAAGGAATCTGAAATTAATCAGATTCCTTTTATTTCCCTTATTTTTTCTTCCAATTCATTAATCGTATTCTGTGCATTTTCTATTGCCCTGCACTGTTCTTCGTAATCGACTCCCGGCTCCATTCCATGAAGCTCATAATATAACCTGCCGATTTCCGTATAGTTCCTCTTCACCACATCTTCACTGTTCTTGATCCGGCTCTTTAGATTAGCTATTTCTGCCAAATCCTTGGCCTTATCCGTAACTTCTTTTCCCTTAATGGAAATGGTTTCGCCTAGTTTGTTGGCAAAATTTTTTGCATCAAAATTATTCATTTCATCTCTCCTTACTTTTATATAACAATAATTTTTGTAATCTTTTCAAGTTCATATGATTCATTGAATAATCTGCGCTTGTCTTATCAGCAGTCGTTTTCGGAGAAATAGCAGAATGAATATAGAATGTGTCAATACCGACATTTTTTGCTCCTGCTATGTCACTGCTTAAGTCATTCCCTATCATCAGCGCCTCTTTAGGATCAATACTATATTTCTGTAATAAAAGTTTAAAAAACCTCTCATCCGGCTTCTTTACACCGTAGTCTGAGGAAATCAGTATTCCGTCAAAACAATCATATATCTGTAAATATTTCAATTCATATTCCGTAAAAATGCGCTGCGCATTGGATAAAAGAAAAACCCTGCTTCCATTTGCCCTAAGCTGTTGCAGTAACTCCTTTGCGCCGGCATACAAGCGTATATGTAATGTAGACATAACCCTGAACATCTGACCGGTATGTAGTATAAGCTCGTCTGAAGGTTGTACTCCCTTGCTTGTATATAACTCAGTAAAGACTTCCTCTATTGGTATTTCCGGATATGCCTCATGAGAATAACGCTCCTGTTTTGAATACTGTTTAAGTTTTTCTTTAGCATACACAAGCGACAAGTAGGACTCATGCAGAACCTGCGGTAAATAGTCAGCACCATAGTATCCATAGAGCAGGCTCAGTTTATTCCATAACACACGTTGTTCTTCATTTGTCCTTATATCTACCAGCGTTCCATATAAATCAAAAATATAATCGTGATATAATTTCATTCTTTTTCAACTTTACAGCTCTGTTTTTCTAGTGATGATCCGCTCATATGGCATAAGCATACCATCTGTTATTTTAATCTTGGATTTGATCTTGTTCTGGGGCATCTTCATAAACAGCCCCACCAGCTTCATAAATATAATCGTTCCTATTTTTTTCTGCGGGAAATCATATAAACGGTTTCTTCTGTAGAATCTGTGGTCCTCCTGCATCATCCCCTGCATCTCAAATACCAGATCACGAAAAATTTTCTTTCCGCCTACTCCGTAGAAATTCTCGTTAACTCTGATCCTATGATCAAGGGCATAAGCAAGTTTGTCTGCACATGATTCCGGAGAGTCAGCTCCCACGCCTTCATTTGTTGCAATTCCTGCCAAGAAGTTTCCACCAACCTGAGATCTTCCTTCTAAGATCATCTGCAAATTCTCTTCCTGTGAAAATTCTCCGTCAACTATGTAAGCGGTTGGTTTTCCCATAGTCACCGTACGGTGTCCATTACAAAACTGCCTGTCATCATAGGTTTTAAATAAAGCTCCCATAGAATGATCTTTAATAGAGAAAGCATACACAATGCTGTCCGCATGTTGAATCTTTTTACGTAGAAATTCATCAAAACCATCTTTGTAAACACAGGTGCCGTCTGCCGCACAATTAAAACAGCCAAGACAGCCGCCGCTAAACTTAAAGTCCTGTAAATTTACCACATGACTGACGTAAGGCAGTGCTTTCCTAAAATCAATGATCATTCTGCGCAGTCTCTCATTTTCCTTCTCACAGTCGGTTACAATTACTACATGATATTTCCTGTTTTTATCTTTTATCTTACGGTTATCCCGCTCTTCAACAAAAATGCTTTTTTCTTTTTCTATTATATGCTTAACATAATTCCAGTAAGTAATGATCTGCAGCTGTCCCATTTTGCCAAGCAGATCGTTCATATCCTCTGAAAATCCTTTGATAACTTTCATCCCCATATCCCTACAGTTATCTTCAATATATCTATGCGCTGTCACATCATAGAAATGCTTGGAAGTGGTTATCTGCGTTGCATATTTCCCTTTTAAGTCAATATCCTGCTCTTTTAGAAGTGAAATAAAACGATGCAGCTGCGAAGGTGCGATAAAAGTATATACCGGATAAGCAAAAAGTATCATTTCCGCTCTTCCCGCTGCTTCGCATACTTCAGACATATCATTCTCCAGCTGTACAATACCTGCCCCGGCATGAATAACCTCAAATTCATCCTTAGGAAACTTCTTTTGTAAAAAACGTATTGTCTGATAGGTAACGCTGTTCTTACCCTTCGGACTTCCATTAATCACCAATATGTTCATGCTTCCTGTATCCTCCCACTCCAAACATAATCTGCATAAATTCTATGTAAACACGCTTTTACTACTGTATTGCCACATTATGCGTTATAAGGTAATAATTATCCCTAAGCGCCTCAATCTGCCAGTTTACTCTATATAGTGAAGCATCTAACTGTGACATTGCACTATCCATATAACCCTGTTTGTAGTCATTTGACTGATATGCTCCATATACCTCTGAAAACATAGTATCCCCGGATACTAAGTTACTAAATGTATAACTTCCTCTTCCTCTTGAGACCAGATTCCGATAACAGTCGTTATAATATTCTTGCAGAGTAGTCATCGCATTTTCCTTAGAATATCCTAAATCGGTAATACTTCTTCTGCTATCATAATCTTCATCATTATTCTCAGTTTCATCACTATTATCACTGTCGCTGTCTTCATCTTGGTCACTCTTCTCAAGATTTCGGTATTTCGTGCCATTACATGGCGGAAGATTGACCGAAAGATTCTGTCTTAAATGATTCCATGAAAAGTCCGCATCCGATTTATTAAAATAATCATATGTACCGCTTCCCGTATCATCCCATGTCACATCCACGTTATAATAACCATCATCCAGAGCAGTTATATCCCATGCATGGCTCTCTCCCGCATATCCTGTACAGTAATAGCAGGGAATTCCCATTTGCTGCATTATATACTGGAATGCCCTTGCATAACCTGCGCATACTGTTCTGCCGTTTACAAGCGCACTGTAAGCGCTCTGGTTTATTTTGGCAAAATCTACATACTCTACCTTCGAGATAAGCTGGTCATGCACATATTTTTCTTTTTCATAATCCGTATCCAACTTTCCGGCTTCATCAATAATTTCCTTAGCTTTCTGATTAAAAGTAGTTTTTTCGGAGCTCAAGTTATCCGCCGTATAGTTGAACTGCAGATCAATTTCCGCACATTGTCCGTCGCTCTTGTACTTGCATGAATATGCGGTATCTACCCAAAACAACTCCGGATGGTCATTGTAAACCGCTTCAAATGCATTTTTAAGTTCACTTAAAGATACATTCTCCACAGGTGCAAACCTATCCTTAAGCGCATTGGCATTAGCATAAATCTGACGATATAAATGCTGCCCTTTTGCATCCAGCATATAATAATAAGGATAGAAACGCGAATCAAATCTAAGCGAATCACCGGTTTCACCGACACCCAGCTCACTACGAAGCTGATCGGCTTCCTCGTCGCCTATCTGACTGTTATCACCCTTTACAGGCTCGTAGCCGTTTTTGCCGGCCACATCCGCAGGAACCGAAATTCCAAACAATGACATATCGACTTGTGACGCAGTATCGTCATCCTTACGTTCATCCGCCCATACAACTCCGGTCGGACGCGTCTCATACTGCGGCGTAGGCGTATCCTGCGTTACTTCCGCCACGCTTATTGTCTGTATCTGATTACCACTCACCGAAGCAACATTATTATCATTTTCCGATCTAAGCACAATATCCGATGCATAAGGAGAATTACCTATTTCATCAAGCTTAAGCGTCTTCGCAATCTGCCCGGAAAGCTCCGGTTTCATGGCACAGACCATAATAAATCCGCTCAACAATACGAATATAATGAGTAATCCATATAAAAATTTCTTAATAATCTTCATGGCATCTGACCTTCTTAAGTTTATTTCTTTATTAATATTCCTTACTTACATCTTTTAAATCATATAACTCCTTAAAGGTATTTAAATCCTTATCATTTCTGACAAGCATTACCTCTTCAAATCGTCCGGTATTAATATCCTTAAAGCCTGCCACCTGTTCTCCGGTGCAGATACTGCACCTAAGAACAGGTCTTTTGTTTTCTTTATCATATTGCTTTACTACACGCTTTTTACCAAACATTGATTCCGGCTCCGTATTAATCCATAATTTAAATCTTGAAAGCGTTAACCGCATCGCTAAGTTCTCTGGCTTTATTTTCTAACTCAACTGTAGACATATGCAGATCATCAATCATGGTGGTCTGATTCCTTAACGAATCATTTACCGTAGATACTGAAGCCGAGGTTTCTTCCGATACGGACGAAATATTATCAATTGCTGCCAAAGTATCATTTCTATGACTTTCCATACTTTCTATTGTAACCCTTAGCGAAGCTATTTCATCAATAAGGCTTTCGAGATAGTCATTCATATTACCAAATACATTAATTGTATCATTAACCGTTACAGTCTGCCTTGATACTATTTCCTCCGCCTGTGACGCAACCTTAACCGTATCCTCGGCATAACTCTTAATCTGCTCCATTACATCCTGAATCTGCTTAGCCGCTCCGATCGTACCGTCGGACAAAGAACTTACCGACTGTGCTACAACCGCAAAACCTCTTCCTGCTTCTCCTGCTCTTGCAGCCTCAATAGATGCATTAAGGGCAAGAAGATTCGTCTCTTCCGCAATACCGTTAATCACTTCAACAAAGCCCTCAACTGAAGATAAACTCTCTTCAAGATTTCTGATATTGTTGGTAACATTCTTGGTAATGTTAGTGGTATCCTCAGATTTGCTGGACAAATCATCCATAGTAGATATTCCCTCTGCAATAACGCCCTTGGTATTCTCTGTGATCGAACCCATGTTCTGTACGGTTTCTACAGCCCTTGTAATTCTTTCAGATAACTCATCCATCTGAACCACACAGTTCTGTGCATCATTTGCCTGACTGGACAATCCTTCACTCATTTCATCCACCGCAGATGCAATCTGATCGCTTGAGCTTGTAATTACATCTGATACCTCAGCAAGTTTCTCCGTAGAAGTTGAAACATTTTCCGTAGTCTTTAATACCTGTACGATCAGATCTCTGGTATTATTAACCATATCCGCTATGCTCTTTGTCAAAAGATTGAATTCATCTTTTCTGTCGGTATTAATGCTTACAGTCAGATCACCACCAGAAACTATTTCTAACTGCTCACTGATCTGCCTGATTGCCGAAGTAATTCCGATTATTATAAGTATACCTATTATAGCTGCAATAAGGCACGCAATAAGTACCATTAAAAACGTAATACTCTTAATTGAGTCTGCCCCCGCATTTACCATGCTGACAGGTACCATTGCACATATTGCGGAGCCATTCATGGCGCTCTTGCTTATCATAAAAAGATATTCTTCATTATTATACTGGACATAATCAATAATTGTTTCCGCCGTATCCGACATTGCATCAGCGTAATAAGACTGATTCAGGAAAGAAAAGTCTCCGTTTCTCACTATTTCATTTCCATTAAGCAAAAGTTCCCTTCCATCAGCAGTAATAAATGCAGATATACTTCCTTCTCCCAAATCTAATTCGCCAATAATATCCGCCATAGCCTCGCTGCTGTAATCAACGACTATACATGCCCGTCTTGTTGTCATAGGTCTTATATATGAACAAATATAATCATCCGACGAATAATCCGAATAATTGCTAGAGAAAACCTCATCTATATAGTCATGGGAGCCAATCCAGCTTCCGCCAAGCGACTCAAGACATACCGCCTCGTTCTTTTCTGTTAACTCATTGTAAAAACCAGGAACCTCCACCTCACTGTCGTATGTAGATATTACCGAAAGTCCGCTGCTTGGAATAATATATATATTTTCCAAAAATCCGTTACCATTTTGTTTTACATCAAGGTCAACCGTTACGCTTTCTATGATTTCAGCCTTACTCCATTCATTATAAATAGCTCCGGTTGCCAGTCTCACAAGATCCGTATCATAATATAACTGTTCCGATTCCGATATTGCCGATTCAAAGCCAAAATCCAAATATTCAACTGCCATCGCCATTGCCTTTGACATGGAATCTTCATAATTTGATGACATTCCCGAAGCGGCAAGAGAATATGCAACTATGCCTATAACAATTGTACATATGAGCGGAACCATAAAACCTATAATTAATTTAAACTTAATTCCAATCCTATTACCAATCACAGCTTATCCCTCCTTTCACATACCCTACTTCGCTCTTCTGATCATATCAAGATATGATGTCAGATTATTTTCTGCTGCATAGCTGTCCTGTATAGCCATTGCCGGCTCTTTAAAAGCATCTATGTCCATATCCTCATAATCCGTTACAACCGCTCCATCTGCAATGCACTGTGCCTTGGAACCGTCCATCATATCATAAGTAACTGCACGTTCCTGCAAAGTAGCCGCAAGTGCCGCCGTATCTATCCAGCTCTTCTGTTCACCGGTTAAGCCGTTATAAAAATCTCCATTCATAATAAACAAACGCGTTGTATAGTCATGATGTGTCTCACATATGTATTTACCATTAACGGTTTTATGATGTTCTTTTAACATAAGATTCGTATAATCATTCTCCGCCGAATCCACGCCTTCGCTGTTAAGTACATCATACAAATCTCCCCATCCAATGTTTACTGGTTCTGCACCAAGTGATGTCCAGTATTCCGATACCACACCAGACGTCTGCGTACGAATTGTAAAGCCTGCCACATCCTTCGGTGAAGTAACCGGTGCTTTACCGTAATAATCACGTACTCCTGCCGACCAGTAACCCATAATTTTATACTGATTATTCGTTTTTTCCAAAATAATATCAGACATTGCCGATCCAAACTCTCCGTCCATTGACGCTTCCCAATGGCTAAAGCCATCAAACAAGTATAAAAGAGAAAGCATATCAACTTCCGCTACACCAGCCGAAGACATATGTCCGGGAGAACATACCACCATCTGAATCTCCCCTGCATCTAACATGGCCAACAATTCTCCTTCATCCTCACTCAAACTACCGTCACTGCATACCACCTGAATGGAGCCTCCTGAAAGTTCCTCTGCAACCTCCTTGAATGTTTCAAGTCCATAATGATAAGGATTGTCAGGCGAAGTCTGATTAGATGCAATTGTCAGTGTAAGTTCCGGCTCTGTATTCTGTGCCTGATCAGTTTCACTTGAATCCTCAATAGATCCAATAGTCCTTCTTCTTGATTCATTACTGCCCGCACATCCACATAATGAGCCTGCAATAAGTCCCGTAATTAAAATAACGGACATTATTTTATGAGCTTTCATAAAAGAGTACCCCCTCCTAAATATTTTCCTTTGTTTAAGGCTTTTATTCCATGATAATATACTTAGTATATTGTATCATTTTATTGCTTCTTCGGCAAGATTTTATATTGTGATGGAGGAAAATCTAAAAATATGAATTTGAGAGAAAATAAGTTTGGGAGGTGATAGCGTAATAGATTCAAATTGATTCAAAAATCACACAAAACAAAAATAACGGAAACGCTGTATTTATCAACATTTCCGCACTTTTTACAAGAGCGCGAGACGGGACTCGAATACAATTACCGAAAATCCTGAAAATTGTAATTTTCTGACAATCGTGCCCGAAAAGCATTTTTTTCAAACAATTCTCGCCATGCCGGAAAGGGCTTATACCCCCGGTATAGTAATACGGGGGTACTAAATACAAGGTGTGACATGTACGGAAACTCTGAATATTTAGACAATTCTCTTAACGCTTCCATTGACTGGATTGCATTTACCTCTACTATTATAACCGATGTCCGGGAAATGATATCATTTCTTGGATATTCTGAAGCCGACTTCCTTCTCCTGCCAAAAGGCTCGAATGGATACAAGAAGATGCACCGCCTCACCGGCTTTCCCATAACCATACTGTCCGACGGTAATGAAAACATGGGCATCCACGTTGTGATCAGCGGCTCCGCTCTTCCGGATCTCCTCTCACACTTCAAGGATTCAATAACATATGATATTCCATTTGAAAAGAATGTCACATGCCTTAGTGACTTTAATAACAGCATAATGATTGAATTTCTCCAGCAGGTTAAAAGAATCGGCTGGCTTACCCGTTTTGACCTGGCAGTTGATGATCACAATGCACGCTACTTTACAGTAGAGGACATCCGCTGCTTCCTGGACCGTCAAGATGTAGTCAGTAAATTCAGGACATACCGCGATGTCTATGAATCTACATTTACAAATGAAAGCACCGGACACACGATTTATTTTGGCAGCCGTCAAAGTGAAGTCATGCTCCGGATCTATGATAAACAGCTCCAGCAGAACCAAAAAGCTGCATCTCCGAAAGATCTTATAAATGAACCATGGATACGCTGGGAGATAGAATTAAAGAACGACCGCGCAAATATCGCCGCCGATTTCCTGATCCAGCGTAAAGAGCTGGGTGAAATTATTATGGAAATTCTGAATAACTATGTCCGGCTGATCGTCCCCGATGATTCCAACCGATCCCGCTGTTCTACCCACCCTCTCTGGGAAAAGTTTGTTGGCATGGTCGGAAAACTGCGCCTGTATGTGAAAGCATCGCAGAAGACTATAGAAGAAAAGAAACGCTGGTTGATCCGGCAGTGTCTCCCCACTATCGCCGGTGTGATCATTGCTGACGGTGGAAGTTTTGACATTATCACTCGTCACTTTGATGATGCAGTGTCGCGTATGAGCAGCAGCTTAAGGCATCTCGTCACTGAAAAGAACCCGGAATGGTCATATGACTATGATGCGCTGCTAACATAAGTTGATTATGCATATATGACAAAATTATACATACTTTGCTATTCAGGACAAGATATGATATGCTTGTCTTGTTGTCATACCCAATCCGGCAACGGAAAGGGGGTGTACAGGTTGCTTAACTCGTTTATTCTTTCCGTACTGGCAGGCATAGTAGCTTACTATGTCTGCAAATGGCTAGACGGAAAGGATGACAACAACTAGCCTTGGTCTGCTCAGCCATAAATCGAGAAGAAACCCCAGCAGGTGCAACTGCCGGGGTTTCGTTTTTGGTGTACAAATTTTGCTTAACTCGTTCGCCTAACGGCATTATAGCATATGCAGAAAACAAAATCAATATGCAATCTGCTCCTAATTACCCCCCCCAGTCTCAATTTTACCATGCTCCTTTTCGTACTGTTCCACATATTGCCTAATTATTCGCTCTAACTGCTTGCTTATTGGTCTGTCTTCATTTTCTGCTATTATCTTTACTTTCTCCATTAACTCATTGTCTATGCGCAATGAATACGCTTTATTCTTATATTTTCCCATAAAAAGCCCCAACACAAATAAATATCTGTTGACATCTACTCTAATGTATGGTATTTATAGTAGTAGATGTCTACTGATATCTATAGATATCTATTATATTTTATCTCCCAGCGCAGGACGCCCTACAAGTAATCTGGCAGATACTTAGTCCTGTGCAGAGTGGAGACAGCTTATTTTCATGATATCAGAGTGGATTGAAAAAAGCAAGGATTTCCATTTCTTCATAATCCGTGTTTTATCCGGTGGAAGTCATGGCGCTTACTCCGCATTCAGCGCTTGTGCGTTAACAAGGATGTAACTGAAAACGGCACAGATAAGGAAAGGGAAAAGGTGAAGAAGATGGAAAAGTTTCAGGTGCTGGGTTATAGGAATTTCAACAAAAAGGCGGACGGTACACCGCTTACGGTCATAACCGTATTTTCGGAGTGTACGCCGGCAGACAATTCAAGAGGAGTATTCGGAATGCGTGCAACGGAATTCTTCCTTCCGGATGAGAAAGTCGGAACGCTTACTCCGGAATGCGTGGGACAGGAGTTTATACCTGAATTCGGTTTTAACGGCTTTGGAAAGCCCCGTCTCGCGGATTTTTCATTTAAACCGTGGAAGGCGTAAATATGGAAGAACTTACAATTGAAACCCCGGATACGGAATCAACAGGTGATGGCATGGATGTACTTCCTGAAGCTACAGATCTTGATACTGAATCTGCATTACCTGAATCTAAAGAAGATTCGGATGAAAACGATGTGGAAGATGCTGAGTTCTTTGAAGATGAAGAATCGAATATAGATGAAGATGCAGAATCTGATGCTAATGAAGATTCGGAATCTGTTAGTGTTACCGGTGAAGTGACCGGAAGCAGTGAAACATATCCGGAAAAACCTAATCGTCCGGTTTCCAGCCCGGAAACAGTAAGCGGAAACAGTACAGACAATCTAATCGGAAACGGCGCGGATGCTTCCACGCATGCAGCGTATGAGTCAGACGGTATTGACTCCATCCTGCTGGTTGAAACTCTGGAAAGACAGAATGATATCCTGTATGCCGGATTTATGAGCACACTTTTCATCCTTGGCACAATACTTGGAGTCCTGATCATACATGGATTCCGTTTGAGGAGGGTATAACATGCAGGAGACAGTAAAACAGTTTTTAAACCTTGCCGGTGCTGGCATTGGAGCCGGCTCCTTAATAGGTTTTATAGTAATAATATTCGATTATACTTTTACAAGCGTATTTTCGATGATGAAAGGCAGGTGATTTTTAATGAAAAACGCAATGAGCAAAGTAATGAACAAAGCAAAAGGCATGATCCAGAACGCCAGAAAGAAAGCAGCTATTCTTTCATTTGCCTTATCAACGGCATTGATTGCAGGCTCTACTAAGCTTACCGCATTTGCAGCAGAAGGTGGCGGTGATTCTTCAACGTTTGATGTCACTACGGTAATGCAGAGCGCTGTAGACACTACCAAAAGCCAGATGCTTTCCGTACTTGCTATAGTTGTTCCTGCGATTGCAGTAGTAACTGCCGCGGTTGTCGGTATCAAGTTCGGAATATCGTGGCTTAAAAAAGTCAGGGGATAATCCCGCCGCACCATGAAAAGGGGCAAGGCATATATGTGCCCTGCCCTTTACTCATTTATTTACGCTGTATTTCATCCCATACGCTTTCAATATACTCCTTATACGGATCGTACTTTACTATCTCGGTTTTACCCCGGTATGGTAATTTGAATATACGTTTTATTTTTTTGATTCTCCTGTTGTGTTTCTTTTTCCGCTTTATCGCTTTTGCAGTCGGTACTTTTACAGTTTTAATCTTAGGGGTTTTGCAAAACCTTATGTAAAGAAACGCACAAAATAATACAAAAATGACAATAACAAAGATGTTTTCCATAAATTTACTCCTTTTTAAGTATATTAGTCTATTATGTATAAACATACAAGAAAGGTGGCAAAAATGAACAAATTTAAGCGAATTTTGACCGTCTTCATGTCAGTTATCCTTCTCAGCATCACCGTTGGCAGTGACTACTTCGATGCTGCCCATATGAATGAGGTTGAAGCAACCGGAGTAATTGAAGTAGCTGGTGGGATTACTGCTGCAACGCTCTTCCAGATATGCGTTTTAGTAGGTTCTGTGTTTGCCATATCCTGGGCAGCCGGAGAAGTCATAGACAACCAGGAAGAAATAGCCCGTGCCGGTAAAAACTTTATTGATTCCGTAAAGGAAATACCTGAAGGCTGGATTTCAAAAATTACCGATATATCCAGCGGTCAGGATTATGTGTTTGGAAGCGAGGCATTAGAACTTGTCCAGGATACTTCCTGGGAAGTGATCCAGGGCGGTGCGCCTAACAATAATAACGATGATGATGACGATGATGATAATAAAAATGGAATTATAAATCTTTGTAAGTCTGCAAGTCAGTATGTCGGCGACTTCTTTGCCCTCGGCTCCACCTGGCTTATTGCCCATTCCTCTGAACTCTACCAGAAATGGATAAACGGTGAGGAAATGACAGACGCCGAACTTGCTGCCATAGAACCGCTTGTATCCGGATACTGCAACCAGTATGATGTTGCAGCACAGTGGAGCGGGGAAACTTTTGGTTATTCTGTAGATGTTGATTTTGTAAGAGATTCTGGTTCTCATGAAATATATTATATGTCTTCATCCTATAATTTACCTGTAGCAGGATACTTAAATACTTCTTATGCAGCCAAAGGAGAATATAGTTTGTTTTTTTATACTCCTTATAATTCATCTTCTATAACTGGTTTCGATTTAGAAGGTAGTAGGACAGTTATAAATTCTTATGGGACGAACGTTTTTAATTACAATAGTAATAGTGTTTCCGGTGTAAGTTGTATTTCTTTTTCCTACAGCGTCAATTTTCCAGTATTTGCAAGCCGTATTGACGCGGAAAATTACCTGTTGGGCAGGGGCGATGTAACAAATGCCCTAAACTACGCCAAAGTATACCGCCATGCCGATTGGCTTTCTGATGACTGGGCCGGGCAGCTTATAGATCCGCTTACAAACATCGGCCTTACCCTCAGCCAGCTTCTTGCGCTTATGAAGGCCCTCGGTCTTACTGCAGTAGGAAACAACCTTTCCCCTGCAGAACTTATAGAACTTATTAAGGAATCCCTTCCTGCAGTAAATCCTAATCTTCTTCCCGGTGAAACTCCTGTTACTATCCCGGAACCTGCACCCGGAACGGAGCCTGTTTACTATCCGTCACCAGACGCCCACCCTACGCCTACCAAGCCAACCCCCGGTGGTGACACTGATCCTGATCCGGATCCTGATCCCGGAACCGATGCTGATCCAGAAATGTCCGATTACAAAGTTGAACTAACCGGTGTTTTTCCTTTCTGCATACCGTTTGACTTTATTGCCCTGCTTAAGGTCCTCTCTACAGAACCGGAAGCCCCCCGGTTTGCTTTTCCGGTTGTAATACCCGCGCTCGACTATGAAGAGACATTTTATATAGATATGTCAATTTTTGATGATGTCGCAAAAGTCATGCGCACGTGTGAGAAAGTCAGTTTTATAATATTCCTAATGTTTGCAACTTCAAAAGTGATAAGGTGGTGATGTGATGTCTGCTTTTATGAAAGAAATACTTGATAAATTCTTAAGTGCCGTAATCAAACTGTTTCCGCTCTCCCCGTTTATGCCGGTGATAAACGAACTGTCCGGAATGCCGTTTCTTAAATACATCAACTGGTTTGTTCCCATAGGCGATTTTGTGAAGATAGGTACCCTCTGGATCAGCGCGATAGGCGCTTATTATGCATGGACCGTTATTGCCCGCTGGGTAAAACTTCTCGGATAGGAGGTTCATTTATGATAGAATTGTATTCAGGAACTCCCGGCTCCGGAAAAAGCCTTCATACGGCCAAGGAAATACGTTCCCGCTTAAGGATGCATAAACGTGTTATCATAGGAAATTTCTATGTAGACACAAAAGCCATAAAGCGCTGCAAGGGCACTTATCTTTTTGTCAGCAATGACCGCCTTGTCCCGGATCGTCTCCTGATGTTCTCTAGGAAGCTGTCAAATCACCTCGGAAGGCGGCTTAAAGAAGGTGAAATACTGCTGATAATAGATGAGGCGCAGCTTCTTTTTAACAGCCGGGAATGGCAGCATGTGAGCCATAGCGGATGGCTCTCCTTCTTCTCCCAGCACCGGCACTACGGGTATGACATCATACTCGCAGCGCAGTTTGACCGAATGCTGGACAGGCAGATACGCTCGCTGATCGAATATGAACATGTACATCGGAAAGTAAGCCGCTTTGGCTATGCCGGCTTTTTCATCGGCCTGCTTACCAACGACAACCTGTATGCTGCAGTTAAATGCTGGTATCCCATAAAAGAGCGTGTTGAAGCAAACTTCTTTTTCGGCGGCCGTAAACTTTTCGCCATTTACGACTCTTATAACCATTTTGACAGCCCGGAACGCCCCAGCAAGAAGCAGCGTATGAGTGGGGGCAAAGGGGGCCCCACGATTACGCTGCAGCCTGCTGCCGCGCCCCCTGCTGCCGAAAATCCGGAAGAGGAAGAAAGCACAGAAAAGCAGGAAGAAACCGCCGAAAATACTGCAGGCTGATGCAGGCCTGAAGCTTATGAAAGAGTTGCCCGGCTCTCCCCCACCCTGTTTCCTTGTTTAATATCTGCTTAGCGTCTAAGCTGTCCCAAAGCACTTAGAGAGGTAGATTCAGGGGCAACCAACCTAGAGCAGCCATCCATGTTGTCCCTGAATCGTAGCGAGCTTAGTGCGACGGACTGATACGCTCTATGATTGCCGATACATTAAAGCCTGGACTGCTTGATAAAGCCCCCCTTATGTAAGGGGGGTTTGGGGGAATACTCTAATTCCCACCGCTGTGACATTAACAGTAGAATACGAATGTTGCAATTTGTCAACAGGGGGGAAGGCGATATTACATAGTGGTCCACGACAAAAGTTTATTCACGGAAGGGGGAACTCTTTCCCCGTCCGTGGGCACAGCGCGGCATCAGGAAGCTTAATGTTCCCCCTGGAGAAGGGGAAGGGGAACACCTAGAAACCGCTTGATGAGGTATTCCACGAATTTAGCGGGTTCTTGGGAAGGGGTTAGGAATGGTATACGCATCAATGTACCCTGAAGGAACACCCGGTCATATGGATAGGAGAAGATAAAAGATGGTAAGTCTTGAAGAATGGATAGATATGGGCATGCGCAGCGGCGCGGTTGAAACGCCTGAGATTGATGAAATGACATTTGAAACAGCATATAAGAAATGGTTTCTCATGAAAATGAACGTGATCCGCGCCCAGAGCTGTGACCGTCTGGAAGCGACATATAACCGTTACTATGCCGGCAGCTGGCTTGTTCTGCAGAACATCTCTTCCATTAATGAGGATACCGCAGTCCGCTTTATTACGGAGATCATTATAGGATGTGGAAATATAACGGTAAAAGAATTCAAGAGGATATACCAGATAATAAACAATGTAATGGTATATGCCAGGGACTTAGGGCTCGGCGGTGCCCGCCTGATAGACTGGCACATGGTTAAAAGATACATACCGGAGGGAAAGATCGTCCATGATCTGCATCAGGACTTTGCAGTTCCCAGGGCAGATGTTGAAAAACTTATAAAGCTTGTGGTCATCTGTAACATTTATCCACTCAAACGTTCAGCCTGCCTCTGCCTTGTCCTGAATTTCTTCCTGGGGCTTCGCATCGGTGAGCTTGCAGCCTTAAACTGGCAGGATGTTGACTTTGACAAAAAGGTCGTCCGGATCTTCAAGACCGAAACAAAGTCTTATGAACGTGACGACGAAGGCAACCGCTCTGGCTCTATGGTGTACCGCATTGTTGAAGATACCAAAACAATATACTCCGTAAGGGAGATCCCCCTGCTGCCCGAAGCGGTCTATATACTGCAGCAGCTTAAGGCACACCATGAGTCATGCCGGTACCATAACCGCTGCCTTGCGTATGACGGAAAAGATACGATCCTTGTCCGCTCCCTTGACCGGACGCTCCGCCGGCTCTGCCAGTACGCTGAAGTTAAATATTTTAACACGCATATGATACGCAAGACCTTTGCAACCATGCTGCATGCGTCTGGGATGCCTACCAGATATATAAGCGATCTGCTCGGCCACTCCGAGATGGTGACTACTGAACGCAACTACATACTGAACTATAAAGATAACTATAGCGTCCTTCTTGAATATATGCAGAAGGGGCTGGACTTCAATATTAAATAACATATAGTATTTAATTATTTGTAACTATAAACAAAAAAATACCCGGCAGACTACCGGGTACATAATAGGCAAGAGCGCGAGACGGGACTCGAACCCGCGGCCTCGACCTTGGCAAGGTCGCGCTCCACCAACTGAGCCACTCGCGCATATCACTTATCTTATTGAGAAAACTGATAAACATCATACCCATTTAACAGCCATCTCTTTCAGACAAGTAATAGCATACTACACTTAATTGCTTTTGTCAACGCCCAAAAACAAATTTAATAAATTCAGAAAATTTCGCAAATTCACTTTACAAATCAATCTCATTCCAATTTATCGGCATACTTAATCCTATAAATTCTTCTCAATGACTCATCTATTCTTTCTTCCGAAATTCTTCCATTCTGGACAGCCGCCAATACACCGTCATATGCCGCCTCAAAATCTTCCGGCATCAGAAGCATATCTGCTCCGGCTGCTATAGCATTAACTGCTGCTTCTTCAGAAGTATAGTAATCAGAAATCGCGCTCATATCCAACGCGTCCGTTATAACAACACCTTCAAACCCAAGTTCCGTGCGAAGCACATCTGTAATCATAATCTTTGATAATGAGCTTGGCGTTCCTTCCGTATCCACAGCGGAAGCAGTAATATGGCTTACCATAATAAGGTCTACTCCAGACTCAATACCTGCCTGAAATGGGATAAAATCTGAGTTTTTCATTTCGTCCAGCGTCTTGGTTGTCTCTGCCTTTCCTTCATGCATATCATCTTTTGAATCTCCTATGCCCGGAAAGTGCTTAAGGCATGCGCTTACGGAAGTTCCCTGTATACCCTCTACCATGTTAGATACCATATCTGCACAAAGCGATGGTTCCGCACCAAATGACCGTTTTTCCAAGGGTGAACTTCGTGCATCTACCACAATATCTGCTACCGGAGCAAAATCCAAATTGAAACCAAGGTCTTTTAAATAAGAACCTATCGTAATTCCTGCTTCATACGCAGCCGTTGTATCACCGGACTCACCTATTGTAAGCATATCACCGACCTGCGCAACTTCAATAGTGCTGTTTGCCACTCGGCTTACAGAACCGCCCTCTTCATCTACCCCAAGGAAAATCGGATATTTGCTCATCGCAACAGTATTGGAAAGCATCTGTGAAAGTTGCTCTTTATCTTCAATATTTTGTGAAAAATATATCAATCCGCCTACTGCATACTTGCTCAAGGCCTCCTGTGTGGCCTCTCCTGCCTGTAGCACCGTTGTATAGCCTGTAAGCGCCTCAGGTGAAATGATAAAAAGCCCGGCTACTTTATCCTCTAACGGCATAACCGATATACAATTATTTACGATTTCTTCCAATTGTTCGTCCAAACTAACTTCCTCTATTTCAGGAGGTTCTTCAATCAATATTTCCTCAGACTGATTATCACCCTCTACGTCCTGTCCTTCGGCCTGCTGAACAAGTTGCTCCTCATTTTGTCTTTTTTCCTTAATTATACTGGAAACCTTGTGACCAGCCATAATACCGGCAGCAATTATCACTGCCATAAAAATCACTACCACGCCATATGCAATTATCTGATTTCGTATACGTCTTTTACGCCTGTATGCACGCCGGTTTTCTTCGTATGACGCATCTCTTTCAGGTGAGAGAGCAGAATCTTCTTCCAATTCTTCGTCTGAATCAATTTCATCTTCATCTTGTGAGGATCCTTCGTTCTGTGAGGATTCTTCATCTTGTGAAGGTTTTTCATCTTGTGAGGGTTCTTCATCTTGTGAGGGTTCTTCATCTTGTGAGGATATATTATTATCGGATTCTTCTATATTATCTGTTTCTTCCCCACTGGAAGGCTGTTCTGATTCTACAGGATCCAACTCATGCTCATTGATTGCCACCTCAGATGATGTATCATCCGCCGCTTCCTCCTCCGTAATAATATGTTTACGTCGGTCAAACAATTTTATCATATAAATACCCATGCCTTTCCGCGATGCCAGAAATTACTTCGGCATAACTTAGGTTTCTGCAACGTATTGTTAAATGTATAAATTTTTCTATATATAGTATATAATAAACTATTTCCAGACAATTTACCACACTATTTTTTCTATCCCCCATTTTGTTAATCATTCATTTCAACATAACGAGGAAGCGGGCATCAATCCTTGCGATCAACACCCGCTTCTAAACTATTGTATCCACTGGTCCATACCTCCATTTTTCTTCCTTCGTACTCTTTCCACTTTTCCTTTGTATTAATATACTGTAACGAGCCTTATCTTTTATCTTAGGTCTTGCGCTACTTTTTCCTCTGTACTCGACTACGATTGATTTTTGATATGATTCCTGATTAAATCATTCTTTTTCTTCTTTAGTTTCCTTATTCATTTGTACTTTAAATGGGTTTTAGATTAAGTTTTTGGTGGTCCGTACCTCTCTTTCTTAGGATATCTATATGAATTTTGTTTCTTTGTGATTTTATTATAACACGCCATATTAATTTGTCAACACTTTTTTTGAAAAAAATTTAAATTTTTTCATTTTTTTATTTTAATTTACATTTTTTCACACTTTTTACTTTTCTTTCCGATATTTACAGTTAAATCAAATATATAAAAACTGATATAATATAATAACACATCATTACAAGGAGGTTCTTACCATGACCCATAAAACTGCAGCATTTGCGGCAATGGCAAAATCAATTATTAAAAACCTTGAAAAAAGAAATATGGAAGGGTACTATTTTGAAACAGGCGCCGAATGTGTAAAGGCTATTACCAGCTCCATTCCGGAGGGAAGCGTGATCGGTTGGGGTGGAAGTGAAACAATTAAGGAAATCGGACTTATGGATGCCATACATAACGAGTGTTATGAATTGATTGACAGAAGCCTCGCAAAAACTCCCGAAGAAGCAAGGCAGATATATGCAAAGACTGTCCTTTCCGACTATTATCTAATGAGCAGCAATGCTGTTACTATTGACGGTGAATTGATAAATATTGATGGAAACGGCAACCGCGTGGCATGCCTGATACATGGACCATCGCATGTTATTATAGTTGTCGGAATGAATAAGATTGTCACCGATGTTGAAAGCGGTATTGCCAGAGTCAGAAATATGGCATCCCCGCCTAATGCCATCCGTCTAAACAAAGACATTCCCTGTGCCGTATCAGGACACTGCCATGACTGTCTCTCACCGAATTGTTTCTGTAATCAGATTGTTGTAACGAGGCGAAGCGGACATACCGGAAGAATTAAGGTGTACCTTGTGGGTGAGGAATTAGGATACTAAAATAATTGGACTGAAATAAACTGAAATTAAATTAGTATTAAGGAAACAGCGTATTAAACTGAATTTATACTTAAAATATTGCATAAAAATGCCGGTATCCATATATAAGACACCGGCATTTTTATTAAGTTTTGTTTCTCAATTCTATATTTTATTACTGCTATATAGTTAATTATTGCTACATAGCCAATTACAACTGGCTCAAAACGAAAATATCATATATAGCCTTAATCGCAGTCTCAAAATCCGCATTTGCAACACCGATTATGATATTGAGCTCACTTGAACCCTGATCTATCATTTTGACATTAATATTGGAATGTGCCAGCGCTGAAAAAATTCTGCCTGCAGTTCCTCTTGTAGACTTCATTCCCCGACCAACAACCGCGATAAGTGCAAGATCCGCCTCTATATCTATTGTGTCTGGATCTGCAAGTCTGTGAATTCCCGAAACAACTTTCTGTTCTTTATGCATGAATTCATCCTGATGAACAAATACTGTCATCGTATCAATGCCTGAAGGTACATGTTCAAACGAAATACCGTTATCCTCAAATGCCTGTAAAACCTTACGGCCAAAACCTATTTCTGAATTCATACAGTCTTTTTCAATATTAACCGCACAAAATCCTTTTTTACCGGCAATTCCTGTAATTACATACTTGGGTTTCTGGCATGTGCTTTCCACTATCCATGTACCGTCATCATCCGGGGAATTGGTATTTTTAATGTTGATAGGAATTCCCTCGCTTCTTACCGGAAAGATAGCATCTTCATGAAGAACGGTCGCTCCCATGTACGCAAGCTCTCTAAGTTCTTTGTAGGTTATGGTGTCAATGCTTTTGGGCTTATAGATGATTCGCGGATCTGCAACCATAAAGCCTGAAACATCAGTCCAATTCTCATACACGTCAGCCTTAATCGCCCTCGCAACAATAGATCCGGTAATATCTGAACCGCCGCGTGAAAAAGTTTTGACACTTCCATCCTCATATGCACCGTAAAAGCCCGGAACCACTGCCGCCTCTAAAGATAAAAGACGTGCCCTCATAAGCTCGTTGGTCTTCTCCATGTCATATTCGCCATTCTCTCCGAACAAAATTACTTCTGCGGCATCAACAAACTCATAACCCAAATAATTTGCCATTATTATACCGTTTAAATACTCACCTCTTGAAGCTGCATAATCTTTTCCGGATTTATCCTTGAAATTCTTAGCTATTGTCTTAAATTCATCTTCAAGGGAAAGAGTTAACGAAAGACCGTCTATAATTTCCTGATATCTTGCCTTTATTTCATTTAATTTTCCTTTGAAGTCCTTACCCTCTTCCGCCAGAGCATAACATTCATAAAGCATATCAGTCACTTTTGTGTCATCATCATATCTCTTTCCGGGTGCGGAAGGGACTACAAATTTACGCTCTTTATCCGAACGGATTATATCACCGACTTTTTTAAACTGCTCAGCACTGGCAAGCGAACTGCCTCCGAATTTCACTACTTTTCTCATAATTAATACTCATCCTCTTTCAGAAAATTTTATCTTCACATTTATATAATACTCTGTATATAAATTTATGACTTCAATACTATACCTTTACACTTCAAACAAGTGGTCTATCAGTTTATGGCCTTCTTCTATTAAATTGCCACTTATACGACCTTCTTTTTCATTATAATTCCAAGTCTTATCAAGCTCATTGGTGCTGTCATAAAGCATATACGGTACACTGTCCGAAGTATGTGTCCTGACTCTTATTGGCGTAGGATGGTCAGGAAGCACCAGCATACGATACTGTGTGCCTTTATCATCAAGCCCCTTGCACAAAGGCGCTATAACTCTGGCATCCAGATACTCAATGGCTTTTACTTTACGCTCTACACTACCCTGATGTCCCATTTCATCAGGTGCTTCCAGATGAATATAGGCGAAATCATAACCATCCTCAAGCAATGCTTTAAGGGCTGCCTGAGTTTTACCTTCATAATTGGTATTCAGACCGCCGTTTGCGCCTTCTACCTGCGGGGCTCCCATTCCTGCGCCTACCGCGATTCCTTTTAAAAGGTCTACGGCAGATATCATAATACCTTTCTTTCCCGTTTTTTCTTCAAATGAAGAAAGCATAGGTTTTGTACCCGCTCCCCAGAACCAACAACAGTTAGCAGGATTAAGCCCTTTTTTCTTACGCTCGATATTTATCGGATGATTCACCAAAATATCATAGCTCTTCTTCATCATATCACGAAGCATGGCATCCTGCGGAAGATATTTTCCAATCTGCTGCCCCAGCACATCATGCGGCGGTGTAAGCCCAACCACTTCTCCTTTGTCCCATATAAGACAGTGTCTGTAACTTGTTCCTGTATAAAATTTATAAGTTTCGCTTTCCAGCTCACTTCTGACTGCCTTTAGTAAAACATCGCAGTCTTCCGTACTTATCTCACCGGAGCTGTGATCTATGATCGTTTTTTCCTCAAAAGCGACATCATCCTCAGAAATTGTAACAATATTACAGCGGATCGCAATGTCCGTATCCAGCATCGGAACACCGATACTAAGCGCTTCTAACGGAGAGCGGCCGGAATAGTATTTCGCCGGATCATATCCTAATACCGACAGATTCGCCGTATCGGAACCGGGCTTCATCCCATCCGGAATCGTGTGTACCATTCCAATTTCAGATTTCTTGCTAAGCCTATCCATAGCAGGTGTTATTGCATGTTCAAGCGGTGTTTTTCCATTTAAACTCTCAATCGGCTCATCTGCCATGCCATCACCTAAAACTATTATATATTTCATAACTGTAACCATGCTCCTTTCTCAGCCCATCTGCATGAACTGTCAGGACAACCTTTCTAATCCTCTATACGGATTCTGTTTATACATCCGCCTATAAGCGCAATTTTTTCATCAAATGATTTTTCACTCATAACAGGTGTTACGAAAGCATACTCGCCCTCTTCCACCGATTCTACTTCTTCAATATTGTTAAAAGTCTCTATAACCTTGTCCTTCACGGATTTAGGCACGCGGACAAAGAATCTGCGCTTAGTATCCGCAATATCCATTAATTCCATATCCTCTGCATCCCAGAAGCACATAATTGTCTTACCCATATGTCTTGCACAGTCTATTACATCGGATACAACGGCACTCGCCGTGGGCAGCTTACCTGCTCCGCGCCCGTAATACATAGAATCGCCAAGCATATTTCCATGCACATAAACAGCATTAAATACACCGCTGACACTGTATAACGGATGTCCTTTTGGAATCATAAAAGGCGCTACCATTGCATAAAAGCCATCCTCAGTATTCTTGCACATTGCCAAAAGTTTGATGGCCTTCTTAAGTTTTCCTGCATATGCAAAATCTGCTGCCTCAATCTTTGTAATGCCCTCAGTATATATGTTTTCATATTTAACATTCTTACCTTTTACCAATGAAGAAAGAATTGCAATCTTACGGCAGGCATCATACCCCTCTATGTCCGCCTCCGGGTTTCTCTCGGCATAGCCCTTATTCTGAGCCTCTTTTAACACATCGTCAAAATTTGCATTATCCTCATCCATTTTGGTAAGTATATAATTTGTCGTACCGTTTAAAATACCTGTAATTGAATCAATATTCTCTGCGGTGAGAGAGGAATTTATAGGCCGTATGATCGGAATACCGCCACCTACGCTTGCTTCAAACAAATAATTACAATTGTTATCTTTAGCAATACGTATTAACTCCGGTCCATGATTCGCTACAAGCTCCTTATTTGAAGTACAGACACTTTTACCCTTAAGCAACGCATTTCTTGAAAAAGTAAGTGCCGGTTCGGTTCCTCCCATTGTCTCACAGATAATTGAAACCTCGGGATCATTCAGAATAATATCAAAATCGTGGACTACCTTCTTTTCACAAGGGTCTCCGGGAAATTCCCGCAAATCCAAAATATATTTTACATTTATTTCGTCTCCAATTTTCTTACTGATACTTTCCTTATTGGTTTCTATTACCTCTACGACACCACTTCCTACCGTACCGTATCCTAAAACAGCTGCATGAATCATTTTTCTGTTTTCCTCTCTTTCTTTATTTTAAGTAAAAATCCAGTGTCGGCGCACTCGATTCTGAGCCTTCCATACACTTACAACTCTATGGTTGCCCCTGAAGCAATGGTACATGACTCACCATCAACCTCAAGATATATAGTCTTACATGTAGGATTGTATACACGTTTTCCATTCATACTAAAGACCAAACTTCTGTAATGTTCAACATACTCACAGATTTCTATATTAGTAGCGTACCATATATCTTCCCGTCCTCCGATATATGCGGAAAAACGCTCGATGACCTCCCAGTTATCATCTTTTTCAAATTCATAACTATGCCCCCACAGATAAAAAAGCAATGGGTATCCGCGGTCTCTTCTTCGTTCTTCCACAAAATCTTCTGCAAGTTCACTAAGCGCAGGATTAATATGATGGCATGTAGGATTAAGTCTAAGTAAATCCTGTGGGATATCGAAGCTTTCGGTGCTGTGTGTGGTCCTTGCATAAACAATTCCCGCCATTCTCATCATCTCAACTACATTATCACTATATGTTCCGTATGGATAAGCTGCACCCCTAATTATAATTTCAAACTGTTTTTCCAGATTTTCCCTATCTTTTATTATTTCCGCAAGACAAAGATTCTGCGGAATTTTCTCCATAAACTGATGCGTCAGACCATGTATGGCAACTTCCATACCACTGTCTTTATATAATGATAAAGCTTCTTTCTCCGAAAGTCTACGCTGGATCACACCAGGTTCATACTTTGTTTCATCATTTCTGTAATTACCGCTATTTAGGTTGAACGTGCCCTTAATTCCGTTTTTCTTCATTATTTCTATCAAACGGATATCCTGCTCAACTCCGTCATCGTAACTGAATGTAAGGGCCTTCTTTCTCCCACCCGGAAATCTCATTCTTAATTCCATCTTACATAACCCCTGTTATTAAATAAGTGGATACTTATCAGTGAGTGTTCTAACAATATCGCGGGCTTTGGGAATACCTGCTTCGCCTTCTTTTATTACAATAGAGATTGCTTCTGCAACCTGATCCATATCTGCGGTATTTAAGCCTCTTGAAGTTATGGCCGGAGTTCCGAGACGGATTCCGCTTGTTACAAAAGGTGATTTCGGATCATTCGGAATTGTATTCTTATTGGCTGTAATATGTGCCTCATCGAGCAGCTTTTCAACTGCTTTTCCAGTCAAATCGTAGTTTGTCAGATCTACTAACATCAAATGATTGTCCGTACCACCGGATACAATCTTTATATCTCTCGCAAGAAGTCCCTTACAAAGAGCCTGTGCATTCTCGATAACCCCCTGCTGATACTCTTTAAACGCCGGTGAAAGGGCCTCTTTAAAGCAGACTGCCTTAGCCGCAATAACATGCATCAGCGGTCCCCCCTGAATTCCCGGGAAAATTGCCTTATTAAAGTTATATTTGTCAGCGACCTCCTGACTGGACATGATCATGCCGCCGCGAGGTCCGCGTAATGTCTTATGGGTTGTTGTTGTTGTCACATGTGCATATGGAATCGGGCTTGGATGAAGACCTGCTGCAACAAGGCCCGCAATATGTGCTATATCTACCATCAAAACTGCTCCAACTTCATCTGCAATTTCCCTGAATTTCTTGAAATCAAGAGTTCTTGCATAAGCTGAGGCACCTGCAACAATCATTTTAGGTTTACATTCCAACGCAATTTCACGAACTTTATCATAATCAAGGAAACCTTCATCATTGACGCCGTAAGGTACACATTTAAAATATTTCCCTGACATATTCACCGGTGAACCATGGGAAAGATGTCCGCCATGATCCAAATTCATTCCCATAAAGGTATCGCCAGGTTCCATTACTGCAAAAAATACTGCCATATTGGCCTGAGCGCCCGAATGCGGCTGAACATTAACATATTCGCAGCCAAATAACTCTTTAGCCCGCTCCCTTGCCAGATTCTCAACTACATCAACACATTCGCAGCCACCATAGTATCTTTTGGCTGGATAACCTTCTGCATATTTATTTGTAAGCGGACTGCCCATAGCCGCCATTACTGCCTTACTTACCCAGTTCTCTGATGCGATCAGCTCAATATGGGAATTCTGACGTTCCTGCTCGTCAACTATAGCCTGTGCAATTTCCTCATCTACCATCCTTACTTCGTCTAATGAATACATTCCTTTTCCTGCCTTTCTCTAATTTAAAATAAAAAACCAGTGTAAGTATATCATAAGGAGTGATTATGACGCAATATATATAATGTACAATATTACATATATTCTCATCCTGGAATGTATAATATTACATACATTCTCTTTTTTGCTTGACATTTAAATCTATTCTGCTAATATATGAGTCGTAGGCTTAAAATAAGGATTTGTAAAGACAGGAGCAGGTTTGATCAGTATGAAATATTTATCTAAATATAAGCATGCAATTCCCTTGATCATATATGGAATAATATATCTTGCATGGTTTGGACACCTTGAAAAAACAATAGACACATATAGAATAATTCATGTTACACTTGATGATTATATTCCGTTTTGTGAAATATTTGTCATTCCATATTTTTTATGGTTTCTCTATGTGGCAGTTGTAGTTGCATATTTCTTCTTTAAGGATAAGGACGATTATTACAAATGCTGCACCTTCCTTTTTACCGGAATGACCATTTTCCTGTTAATTTCCACCCTGTGGCCAAACGGGCAGAACTTAAGACCGGCCATCATGCCAAGAGACAATATATTTACCCACATGGTAGCAATGCTATATCAAACCGATACGCCTACCAATCTGTGGCCCAGCATACATGTGTATAATTCACTTGGCTGCCACTTTGCAATAATAAAGAGCACACATTTTGAAAAGAAAAAAGGAATAAGGATTGCTTCCCTGATTCTTTGCTCCTCAATTATTATGGCAACCATGTTTATAAAACAACATTCTGTTTATGATGTTACAACAGCCTTTATTATGGCAACTATAATGTACTTGATCGTATATCGTTCAGATTTGTTATTGAACATAAGACACAGCTATCAGAACCGTAAGAAAAGTAAACCGGGGCCAGAGATTCTCTGACCCCTTTTTTATTTGTTAAACAATTTTGGTTTTCTAATTGAATTTAAAGAAACGCCGGCAGATTTTATAACTTTCTACAGATATCTTCCTTCCTCCTTTGCCCGGAAGATTCATGGAATTACCCATAATGCCAAATCTGAGTCTTGTATACAGAAGAATATCCTTTTGTTTTATATAATTCCATAATTCTTTCTTCTTCTCAAGAGCCTCATCCGTACCGGAACAAATAAGCAGCACCGAAGAAATCACGGTAATTATCTCTAAATAATTTACCATATAAATACGCATCTTACGATGCTTGGATATTTCCGCCTTCTTCTTTAACAGGTAATCCAGCATAATTTTATTGACTAATATCTGCTGATCGATTCTGGATATCATAACCTGCTCATTGACGGACTGACCTTCTCTTCCAATATAATATCTGTAAAAATTAACATCCAGATAGTACATGGTCTTCACATATGGTAACGGTTCAAAAACAAACAGGTTGTCTACATAGAACGTATGTTCGGGCAATTTAAGTTCACATTCTCTAAGAAGTTTAGTCCTATATATAACCGAATGCATTAAAATATACTGTCCCTTGCGGAAATGCTTTACTTCTTCCCATGTAAATATCTTGTCCTTGGGAAGGGCATGATGATATTTCATCACTTTATTTTTCTTATCCCCTTCTTTTTCATATACAAAATTACTGATGAGCATATCAAGGACAGTATGCCCTCCCACAATTTCCTTAAGTGTCTCCAAAATTTTCTTATATGCACTTTCTTTAACCCAGTCATCGCTATCCACTACCTTAAAATATAAACCCGTAGCATGCTCGAGCCCTGCATTGACTGCAGCGCCATGTCCTCCGTTTTCCTGATGAATAGTTTTGACAATATTTGGATACATTTCCTCATACTTATCCGCAATTTCTCCCGTCTTATCACTAGAGCCGTCATCTATTATTAAAATCTCCACCTCTTCACCGCCTACAAGCAGTGAATCAACGCATTTATGAAGATAAGCTTCTGAATTATAGCTCGGAATAGCGATTGATAATAGTTTCATTTTCAGTCTTTCCTCCTGTATCTTAACCCTTATCCATTCAGAAAGAATCCTCCGGACGATTTATTAACTACTGTCAAGTTTCTTATTCTTATAAGGGACTCTTGCTGCAGGCACTACCTCGGAAGCATTTTTTGTATGCTGGGGCTGGTCATCAAAGAATATATGCGCTCCAAATGCTTTCAAAATATCTTTCTTCTGTACACCGCCAAGGAAAAAGGCTTCGTCGATCCTGACGTTCCATGCCCGCAATGTACGGATTACTCTCTCATGAGCCGGCGCACATCTGGAAGTTACAAGCGCGGTTCGTATCGGTGCCTCTTCCGCCGCAAAGTCTTTCTGCAATTCGGATAACGTTTTTAAAAACTTGGCAAACGGACCAGCCTTAAGAGGATTTTCAGCGTTCTTTCTTTCATTTTCTTCAAATGCTTCTAATCCATGCTCCTTAAATATCTGCTCAGATTCATCTGAAAAAAGCACTGCATCTCCGTCAAAGGCGATTCTTATCTGTTTAATCTGATGCTTATAATCATATGTATGTATACCATCACTACATATAATCCCGGCAGCAATATTGGAGTCTATAGCGCTCTGCACATCATCCTCATACGCCGATAGAAATAAATCCGTCCTAAAAGCCTCTAAATACGGCGCTAATGACGCCCCGCTGGCAAGTACCGCCCTCGTTATATTCAATCCGTAATGTTTGATCGCATTGAATACCCTAAGCGAGGTATCAGGACTGTTTCTCGACATAATTATTACTTCCACACAGCCTTCCTTACCCGGCAGCTCATTTAGATTAAGCAGTGCCCTGATCAACGGGAATCCCGGTCCCGGTTTCAGTATTTCGTTCTCATGCTCTACTTGATAACGGCAGTAAGCCTCTACTCCGTCCGTCTCAAAAATCTGATTCTCACACGATAAATCAAACAGCGCTCTGGAAGAAACACCTACAACAAGTCTGTTTTCCAAATCATACGACATATTATCCCTCCTGACATAAAACCGCTATATGGTATTTGCAGTCTTTGAAACTAAACCTTATATCGATTCTCTGTCAGGATACTCTATCTAAGCCTGTTACACTCGTATTTCTCAAAGGTAAGAAGACAATTCTTAAGTTCCGTATATCTGTCTTCTATATCACCTTCCTTGACTTCAATATCTACTGCAACAGCCATTGTATTAATCATATCATCATCGATACGACTGTGGAGCCTGCTTAAGATTTCAAGCCGCTTCTCATAAGAATCCGCATCCAGAAATTGTAATACCAGAGGATCAATATTCAGTTCTTCCTGTGTTTCATATTCTTCATCGGGTATATCAGCAGTAGATGCCGTCTCAGATTCTATGTTTTCAGTTGCTTGGCTAACACTTTCATGTTTAATATTGTCAACCTTGTTTTCTGCCTCATATTCAGTCTGAGAATTAAATAATTCAAAGCGATACCTCTGCTTTGCATCAGGATATTTCTCTGTATCCACTTCTTCCATAAAGGATGAAAGCGGTCTTGCATAAATCTGGAAATCACCATACATCGCCTGATAAACGACTAACATTTCCCCTGTTTCACTATGTTTTGCAAGACACCTCACCTGATACATATTACCCTTGAAGTGTTTATACATTTCCTGTGGTTGTGGATTATGTCTCATTTTATGCTCCATTTCTCAATTCAATAACGCATGATATCAAATTGAATATTAATATAATGAATTCATTTAAAGAATCGTCCGCAATTCTTTCCGTATTATTATAATCCCAAACCTTTGAAATGTCATTCCTTTAAATTATTAAAAATTCTTAAATATTATGTTGTTATAAATTCATAATTGAATACAGCGTTGCTATCATTAAACTCCATCGCTTTAAGCTCGTTCAGTAATTCTTCTTTCTCACGGATATCAAGCGAATCTATTCTTCTATGATGTATCATTATCGTATAATCCCTTAATCCCTCTGCATCTGACACCCATCTTATATTAATTCCACTGTTTAAATATCCCTTTTTACAAAGAAGCGATTCTATATTAGATAAATATTCTTTCTCCATATCAGCATAATATTGCCTCTGTTCCTTACTCATACCACTGTTTTGGCTGAGTACGGTCTGCGTGCTGCAAAACAAAATTATAATTACAAGCAGCATAGTCATTAACCAAAATATACAATTCTTTCTCTCCATATTTCCTCCGTTCCAAATTCAGAACAAATGTTCTAATTTAATATTAAAACATATGTTCGATTTTTTCAAGATGATTTTATTTTTCTTAATTTAAAAAATGAATTTGTATTATGGCTATATCTTATCAAAGTCAATGTACAATAAACGGTACTTTAGGTTATAATATTTTTATTTAATTTTTGAAACTTTAATCAAACGTACACAGTCTAATATATAAATCATCCGAAAGGAGGCAGGAAACTTGGGAGGATTATTTTTTAATAAAACAAAAGAAAAAATAGTCGAAGAAATATTGCTTAGTAATTACAATCAATATTACCGGCTTGCATACAGTTACGTTCACAACGGCGACGACGCCTGTGACATAGTACAAAACGGCGCATATAAAGCTATCAGAAACGTCCGCAGCTTAAAGCATGAAGAGTACGCTTCTACATGGCTCTACCGCATTATGTTAAATGAAATATTTACTTTCTGTAAGCATCAAAAAGCCCAAATAACAAGCTTTATACAGATTGAGCAGGCAGCGGAGGACAATTACGAGGATATTGACCTGCGAAGAGCTTTAGAAAACTTATCCGATGAGGAGCGTATGATCATTGAACTGAAATATTTTGAAGATATGAAATTAGAAGAAATTGCGGAAATAATGAATGAAAATCTCAGTACGATCAAAAGCCGATTATACCGCAGCCTCCGTAAACTGAGGCTTCAATTGGAGAATGAATAAAAGCCGCCAAACAATAAAAACACATGTTATCATATTAATAATATCCACTAATGGAAAGGAAGGTAATATATGCAAAATCGGGAAAAAGAATTAAACGAAATCAGATCAGAATACATGACACACAATATGTCAGAAGAAGGAGTGGAAAAAATGAAAGAAAGCATTGAAAAAGCAAAATCAGAAAACCACAGAGAATATAAACACAGTATACTAAAAGGAAGCCTTGCTGCTGTTGCTGCCGCATTTATAATTATTACAGTACTGCCTAACACTTCCGCTAACGTAGCTTATGCAATGAGCCGTATACCCTTACTTTCAGAATGGGTAAAAGTTGTCACCTTTAGAGACTATCAATACAGCGATGATAGAAATACGGCCGATATAACCGTTCCGGAAATTGTACCGCAAGCTGTAAACGAAAACACTACAGATACCATAGCACAGTCAACAGATGAAAACATTTCGGAAACCGTACCGCAAACGACAGACGAAAACGCTTCGGGAACCCAGTCAGCAACGGAAAATATTAAAAAAACCGCAGATGAGATTAATGCAGAAATTAAAGAGATTACAGAAAAATTAATACAGGAATTTGAAGAAAACCTTAAGTATGAGGAAGGTTATCAGGAAATGATGGTGACCTCTGAGGTAATAGCTACGACTGATAATTATTTCACTTTGAAACTGATCTGCTATCAGGGGGCAGGAAGCGGCGCAGAATGGGATTATTTCTATACTATAGATTTAGAAAACGGCAACCGTCTTCAATTATCAGACCTTTTTGTAGAAGGCAGCGACTATATAGGTGTTATCAGTGATAATATTAAAGAGCAGATGAAAGAACAAATGGAGGCTGACGAAAATGTTATTTACTGGCTCGAGGCAGATATACCGGATTTGAATTTTGATAAAATTACGGACGAAACCAATTTTTATCTGAATCAGGATGGAAATATAGTAATTGCCTTCAATGAAGGCGATGTAGCGCCTATGTATATGGGCTGTGTGGAATTTGTAATTCCACAAGAGGTTGTGGCTGGTATTATGTAATTCCAAAAGAAAATGTGGCTGGTGTTATGTAAACCAGCCACAAATATATACTGACGCCTGCAACGCTTTATTTTTACACCATAAGCTCTTTCAATGCCGGCGACATCGGCACAGGTTCACACTCCTGTGCCTCCTTTGTAAATAAAAGCAGCAAGAACGGCAGAATTGCATATAGCTTTGTATCTTTTTTTCTTTCCAATGCCAAAATACCCTCTTTAAGTTTCGCTTTTGCACGGCTTAGGTGGGACTTCACAGTATTTAGCGGTATCCCCAGTTCCTCCGATATTTCCTCCTGCTTCTGTTCATTATAATAATATCCGATTACGCACAGTCTCTGCATATCGCTTAAATCATCGATGATATTCTTTATCATCATCCTCTTCTCCTTATCCTGCATTATAGATTCCGGAATAAATGCTTCATCATCCGCAATACTCTCAAAAATCTCCTGTCTGTCGCCTTCATTACCCGTGTCAGACAAGAACAGTTTATCCGTTTTATTAAGATAGGCGTAACACTTCCTCCTTGCAATCACAACCGCCCAGTTAATAAAATCCTCCGTATTCCTCAACTGTTCAATGCTTCTGCTTATTTCCAGATAAGTTTCCTGCAGCATATCTCTTGTAATCTCCTTATCCTTTACTATATGCTTTATACAGACATACAGATATCTATGGGACAGCTTGTAAATCTGGTCAAAATAGCTCTTATCTCCATTCCTGTACCTCTCTACTGCCGTTTGCAGCTCTTCTGGTGCTTTCATCTTCTTTATCTCCTCCTTGTTCCGGTGTCTATATCCGAAATGTTCACATTCTCTTTTGAAGCTGTATTCTGGTTTTTTCTGAAAAAATTTTCTTTGCCTCTAAAGTTCCATAAATTTCAACCTGCTGATGCTTTCTTACAAACAGATAATCCTTCATTGCCTGTCTTCCTTTAACGATCACTTCGTATTCTGTTCCGTCTGCAGAAATATGGTATCTGCTGCTGTTTTCTTCTTCCACCATTTCATCCATTACTTCACCTGCTATATGTATCCACATACCGCCTTACTACCTCCTTTTCCAAAATGCACATTCTATTATCCGGTTTTCTAATCAAGCATAAAATAACATGTGCTTTCTTATTTGTTTCTGCACTCAGCGTCTTTTGCAGACAGCCCTGATTAATGGCGTTTTCTTCACTTTCACACCTGAAAAAATCCTTGTTTTGTTCCACCTCGTGCATTTTTTCTACTTCTTCCTTTTTAACTTCCTCCTGTTTATTTTGCGAGCTCTCTGTTTTCTGCCGGGTTTCCGGCTTAATTTCTCCTTTTTTCATCTGATTTTCCTTTCTTTTTGGAGTTATATTTACAAAAGAGAGGAAAAAGTTTGAAAAGGTTGCAGTTAAAGAGGTTTTATTTTTATAAAATTGGGGGAAATTTAGGGAAATTTTGCATATGAAAGAAAGACAGAACAGGCTGCCGGCTTAGCCGGCAGCCATGACTAAAGTTAATTCTCCACTTATTTTCTGAATATTAATATTGAAAAATTATTGATTATATTCCTCTTCATCCCATAGCCATTGCGAAAATTCAAAGCTATGTTCAATCTCAAAATACTGACAATCCGGACTGGGTGTAGGATCTTCAAATAATGAAGCACTAAGGTTTGCATATTTAATATTGGGATTATTTAATTCCTCCACTGATGACACACTAACGGAACTGTATATTTTTACCTTTTCTAAATTCTCTAAACTGTTTAACAGGCTAATATCAAGTCTTTCATTCAGATTTTCTATATTTAGGATCTTTAAATTAGGCATTTCGGTTAATGCTGAATATCCCGAAACAAGATATCCGGGAGAGTATCCATTTTTACTAAAATATTCTATTTCCAGATCTTCCAGATTTTTGATGCTTTTTAATTCATTTAAATCGATAAACCCGTTTGCATATATATTTAATCTGGTGAGTTTCGGCAGCGTACTTAACACATTAATACCTTCTAATCCGGAGGAGACTATTTTAAGCTGTTCTAAATGCTGCAGCCCTTCAAGTGTTTCAATATTAAATATTTTGTCGGGAGCTCCACTATAGTGCAAACATAGAGCTTTCAGATTTGGTAAATAAGATAATCCACTGAGATCAATATCTATATCTGTGCCATCATCGTCTCTCACATCAAGAACAATTACTTCCAGATTTGCCAAATCAGTTAATTCTTCCCATCCGTGCAGGTTACCTGGTCCCCCTACGTTAATTGCTATATAGTCTATATATAATTTTTTCAGGTTCTTAAAATATTTGAGTTCTGAGATATCTGTCACTGTACTTCTATCATAGCCCATGCTTTCAATGTAACCCCCATTTTCATTTATAAATAGGTGCATATTAGTTACTGCTTCAGCATCAGAGGAAAGGATATCTGCACCGTCCATTATATATGGATTTCTTAATTCCAGATATCCTGCATTTTCTCTTATTTCATCAGATATTTCATAAGCTATTTTGTTAATACTTTCGGCTTCATCTGCATCAATATAAGAAACATACACCGCATCGACTATATCGTACGACTCAGTACTCGAAGAAAATTTATGCCCTGTATTCAAAGTGATATTAATTACTACATCATTACCGATATTCATATATTTATTAGTTGTCATTTCCCCATCTTTATAATAAGCAGATTTAAAAGAACCATTAGTGCCGTTTGGAGCTGATATTTCGGTGTATCCCATGGCATGATTTGGCTTATGATTTCGATATATTAAATTTTTTGCATAGTTTCCACTATTGTAGTCATAATTCACTACAGAAATAGATAATGTAAATGATACACCATCAACCAGTAATGAAGTATTTATAGCTCCCTTATCGTCAGGTACAAAGTCTGCATTTTCATCCAGAAATTCTTGAGGAATGCTTATCTTTACATATTTATCTGAATTTTGCTCATATAATGCGCAGGATATTTTGTCCCTGTCTGCGTATGCTTTTCTAGTTTCTTCTTCTTCTGCCTGATAAAATGCTTCATTTACGTCATCAACCGTTATATGTTTTTCCTCCGTAAAAGGATCGGCACTGTTTGTTGTAGTTTCTGGTATTTCTTTACCACACGCCGTTAATAATAAAATCATTATAAAACATAGACTTACCGTTTTTATTTTCATCTCATTAATAATCTTCATATTTTTATTTCCTTTGCATTATAAAATAAGTAGTATTTATAGTCCTTCTCAAATAACTGTTTGCCACTCACTGCAACAGCACGTTGTAAATGCAGTGTCCGCGGCATTGCTGCCGTTTCCAGAACCGCCTCTGACAGATAAGTATCAGTTGTTATTCTATAAGCGCCACCCGGAAACAGCAGTATCACCTCATATAAACGCAATAAACGTACTACTCCATTTTCAGCGTCTTAACCACGCTGCCTGTGAAGTCGCTGCCCTCTGCTGCTGTCAACGTAACCTTGATCTTATTTTTCTTGATTTCGCCGGCTTCGAGTGTGTAGTCAACGCCTTCCTTCAGCAGTCTCTTGCCATAAGTTACTGTCAATGCGCCTCCGTCTTTAATGTTGTCTCCATCGCTGTCTTTCCATGTTCCTTTAACAGAAATCTTAGATACGTTTAACGGATTGATGGTAAAGGTCTTGCTTGCCGTTCCGGTGTAATTACCTTTTCCGGTTACCGTGACGGTGGCTGTTCCTGCATGGAGATTATTTTTATAGGTTACTGTATAGTCTGTGTTCTTTTTGAGTTTCTTGTTTCCGGCCTTAACCGTAACAGACGGTTTAACATACTTTCCTTTGTAGGTTTGTGCCTTGATTATGTTGGTTATATGCAGCTTCTGAGTGTTTGCGGTTATTTCAAATGCTGTTACAACCTTTCCTTTGTATGCGCCCTTGCCTGTTACAATTACATAGGCGGTTCCGGCATTTTTATTGTTCTGGTACTGCACCTTGTAATTCTTGTTTGAAACAACCTCTCCGTTTATGTTTACTTCGACAACAGGCTTAATTGCCTTGCCTGTGTACTTTTCAGTATAACTTTTCAGGCTGACGTTGTCGGGGTTTATAATTTTGTCTGATGAAGCACCCTCATATACCGCTATTTTCGCCTTAGTTTCTCCGGTATAGTTACTTCCATCCACACCATTTACTTTAACGGTGAGGGTTCCTTTCTTCACTGAATCATATGTCAGAGTGTAATCTTTATCCCTTGTAAGAAGCTTGCCTGCGTCATAAATATAGACAGGCAGGCTCGTGCTTCCGCTGTTGACAGCATCTGCACTTATAGTTCCTGCAACGCCTCCGGTAACTACTTTCAGCTTCTTAACAGCTTTGGGGTTGATTGTAAATGACGCTTCCTTATATCCTTTATATATTCCGCTTCCCCTGACAATTACTTTTCCGGTTCCTGCGTTTACGTTGCCATCGTACAGCACTCTGTAGTCGGTGCCTTCCGCAAGAGTCTTCTTCTTGCCGTTTTCAGTTACCGTAACCTTTACTGTCGGCTCATATGCCGAACCGTCGTAGATCTTAGCCTTGACAGGGGCTATAGTGCAGCTTAAAGAGCTTAAGTCTAAGCCGTTTCTTTCGTCCATTTCAAATGATGAATCATCATCAGGATCTCCCACTGTTAAGGTTCCTTCCTCATATTCTATATAATAGTTATTCCCTGCAGATGCTCCTGATGGAACAATACCGTAACGGCCTGCAGAAGCTGTTGAGATATTGGTTTCACTGTATGTATACTTTGGCTCTACGGTGAGCTTATCATCCCCTATAAGTCCGGACACCGTATATGACAGGTCCGCCAGAGCAGGCAGGACCACTCCTGTATCAATAGAAAGCGAGTCTGCACGTATCACCACAGTCTTTGGAATTATGCGGAAACTGTATGACGCCTGTCCGCTATAATCATCACTTTCCGCCTTTATGAGCAGTTTATATTCTCCTGCATTGGAAGGCGCCTGTGCACTTTCCTTATAGTCGGTTTCGTCTGCAAGTGTTCCTATATAAGAATAGGTTAGGGTAGCGCCCGTTATTTTATTTTTATTTGAATCCGTTACTACTGCCGTTCCTAAATATCTAGCATTCTGTCCGTTATAAACTATGTTGTTTATGCTTATTCCTGAAATAAATGCAGCCTTTTTCGTGCCGTTTGCATCTCCGGGATAGCCATTTTTGTATAAATCAATGCTGGTGGATTGACTTATCGGCAGGGTGGTACATTGTGCATCCAGTGCCTGATACCATTTGTCCGTACCGGACGCTCCTGTAGGCAGTTTGATTTCTTCGGGGCAGTTTTTCGGCGTGCGTATAAAAGATAGATTGTTGCATCCTGTGAAAACTTCATTATTATATCCGAAAGAATAGGTCTGCGCATAATCCTCGTAATCCTCATAATCATCCTCTTCATAATTACCTAAATTACTCAAATCAAAGCTGCTTAAATCCAAACTTGTCAGACTGTCGCAGCGCATAAACATATCACCTATTTCTCGTACTTCACTTGTATCAAAATTGCTTAAATCCAGACTTTCCAGACCAGTACATTCACAAAACATAGAATCCATAGACCATACATTTTTTGTATTAAAACTGCTTAAATCTATGCACTTCAAATTATAACAGAAGGCAAACATATAAGTCATGTCTCCAACATTTTTTGTGTTAAAGCTGCTTATATCCAGATTTTCAAGACTTTCACATCCACTAAACATATTATTCATGTCTATAGCCTTGCTCGTGTTGAAATTTCTTAAATCCAGGCTGGTCAGACTTCGACAGCCATCAAACATCTCATTTATTTTAATCACATTGCTGGTGTTAAAACTGCTTAAATCCAAATTCTTAAGATTTTCACAACCCATAAACATCTCAAACATATATTTAACCTTGCTTGTATTAAAACTGCTTAAATCCAAATCAGTCAGACCTGTTGCAATTTGTCAAGGACTTTTTTATCATTATGGTGTTTCTGTATTATGTGAAATTATCAGTTATATGTGTTTCTAATTACCCAATGAATGACGACAACAGCTAAGACATTTAGAATGTGATATGGGACACACAAAAAAAGAGAAATAAACATAAATAAAAATCAAATTATGTCCGATATATGAAATAGAATTAAATATTGAGCTACGGATAGCGTTTTTTTCTACGGATAGAAATTATGATAGAGAGTAACGCTATTTTTTATTGTAGTAAAGAAGGAGGATTAAAAAATGGCTATTAGTGGAGTAGGACAAAGTTATTATCAGAACAATGTAGCAACAACGAAAAGTACAAGAAGCGTAAACAGCATGGGAGAAACAAACAGTTTTGCAGATAAGGTTACAGAGAAAAGCTCTGTTTCCCCAGAAGATATGACTTTGGAGGAATACAAGCAGTATTTTAATGAAAAGATGAACAGCCTGTATACCCACCCGTCGCAGCGAAATAGGAATGATGTGATTGATATAACGGACGCTGCCTATAAGAGAATGCAGACAGACCCGGAATATGAGAAGAAGATTCTTGATGCGTTGGCAAAGAATAAGGCTGTTGATTTCGGGGGAAATATCCCGGAGATTTCATATATGCATATAGATGATACATGGGAGAAATGTTACGGCTATACGCAGGGCATGAAAGAGAATGTTGGTTATTCTGGAAGTTCTTCTGCAAAAGGCAGAAGTGACGCAGGAAGTCAGAAAAAGGCAAGGCAAAAAGAGCTTCTGGAAGAATATCTGGAAAAGCGGGCGCAGGTTAAAAAACAGCAGCAGGAAATGTTGAATGAAAAGATTGCAAAGCAGGAACAAGAAAGAAGCCGATTATTACGGTCGTGGAACAATGAAAGGCTGTTGTCGAAAGCGTCTAATGCCTATGAAGCAAATTTTGTGACTGAAACTGTTGCAGATAGTGCTTCTCTGCTTGACTGATAAGGGACATAAAAAGATATCGGGGAATGACAGCGTATATGCCGTCATTCCCCTGTTTGATACTGACTATTATTTTATCCGGCGTTGCTTGGGATTGGTACAGTCGTTGATTATGATCCGTTTGAGTTTGTCATGTGCGCTCTCGGTGCTTGTTTCGCTGAAATGCAATGATACTTCATAGGTTGTATTTCCGATTGTCCTTTTGATACATGGTGGCTTGTTTGGGATTGTAACATCTTGAATTTCCTGCATATGATTTTCCTTTCCGTCTGAATGTCAAAACGGGAAAACTATGATAGCTTTCCCGCTGTAAATGATTATAACGACATATCTCTGTCTTTCTGCTTTTCCTTTTTCTGTTCGGTCGGCGGTATTGCCTGTTCAACACACTTCTTGACCGTTTCGGCTTCAGCAACTTCCTCTTTCAGCTTGCGTACTTCAATGTAAAGGCGGTCTTTCTGTGCTGTGAGGTCGGCAACCTCGGTTTTCCATGCTTTCGGTCTTAGCTTGGTGTCGCTCCCTAAATGCTCTTTCAGATACCTTTCTGCTCGGTCATACAGTGCAAGCTCGGTGCGGTAGCGTTCCGCATATTCCTCCTGTTTCTTCGGCTTGGTCTGTTTGTATGCCTTGTGGTACTCACGATACTGGAGATAGTTTTCCGCCTGTTCTATCAGTTCTTTCCGCTCGTGGAGTAGCTTTTCCGTCTGCTTTATCTCGCTGTTGGTATTCCAGTATCTTTTCTTCATTCCCGATAGCGTTTCCTGCAACTCGGACAGAGTGGAAATGTTATTGCTCTGCAAGAAGCTGACCGCCTTTGCAAAGGTTTTCAAATCCCTTATTTTCCCGTATCGGCTGTTTGGCTGTCCTGCCTGTTGCATGGCAGTATTCAGCAGTTCAAGAAGCGTGGGGGAATGGACAGGAACGGAATGGATAGGATTGATGGATTGATTGTCCTTTTGTGCTGATTTTTCCTTTACCCATTTTCCCAATTCTGCAATCCGGCGTTTGACTTCTTTTAACAGTCGGTTCTGCTCCTTTATCAGACGGTTTTTATTGCCTTTCTCGGTCACAATCCCCCTGCGCTCCATTTGGGTAGCGGACACGCC
>JAAUZJ010000029.1 GCA_014804695.1 Lachnospiraceae bacterium | reverse complement strand
TTGTCATGCCCGGAAACATCATTGTTCCAGCAAATGCTGTTAATACATTAGTGTTTAAAAGCATTATTACTGCCGCCAGTGTTAATATTATCGCTTTGGTTAATTGCAAAATTTTCTTCATAATTTTTTTCTCCTTCGCGTTTTAATGTACTCAGTTTATCTATCATATGTTCCATGTAATCTATTGACATTATTATACTGAAGTATTTCAGCATATTCAAGAGTTTTCCATTAAAAGATAATTAATTAAAAGCCAAGGTAGGGAACAAATATGCTAAGTTATGAACCACTCTGGAAGACAATGGAAGAAAAGAATATAAGTACATACACATTGATTTTTAAATATGAAATTTCTTCAAGAACTATTTACAACCTAAAACATAACAAATCAATTACCATGTACACATTAGAACGGATATGTAAAATTTTGAATTGTACCCCGAATGATGTTGTGGAATTTATTTATGATGAAGAAGAAACAACCTAAAATAAGTTGTACATCTTTATATTAATTAAAAAACAAGATACCGTAATGATACCTTGTTTTTTTACGAAAAATGGAACTATGTCTAAACTTGGCTTAGTTCCACTTTACAAATTTTTTAAAAGCTGTAGACACATGGTAGACAGTGTGCATTCCTCCTTGATTTTATTGGCTTTTCGGGGCGAAATCAAGTCCGATTCCCGTCAGCAGCTTTTTTTATGTGTAAATGGCCTTACGTAGCTTAGTTTTGATGCGCTGCAAGGCATTGTCGGTAGACTTTTCATCCCGCCCAAGCACTTTGGCAATCTGGGTATAACTCATGCCCGTCAGGTACAGATCGAGTACCTGCTTTTCAAAACTGCTAAGTTCCTTCTCTATAGTCCTCTCAAGCTGCTCTACATTTTCCTTATCGATTACCATTTCCTCCGGACTCTGGCCCGAACCCAGTGCAAGAATATCAACAAGCGCCGTATCTTCCTCACTTTGACCTGACTTTTCCTTTGCTGTTGCATACAGGGAAATATAGGTATTGAGCGGTATGTGTTTCTGCCGTCTCGAAGCCTGCACCGCGGTATAAATCTGTCTGGATATGCACAAATCAGCAAATGTAAAAAAACTTGCGTCCCTGCCGCTGTCAAAGTCACGAACTGCCTTAAAAAGCCCTATCATCCCCTCCTGAATCAAATCGTCTCCATCCGCTCCTAAAATATACATAGACTTAGCCTTACTGCGCACAAGATTCTTGTACTTATTCATAATAAAGTCCATAATCCCATCATCTCCGTCACGCAGCTGTATCATAAGTTCTTCATCACTGTAATGCTGATAATCTTCCTTCATATATTCTAATAACCATGTCCTTCTCTCATTTATAATACTCTACAATCCCAGCCGCAAAATGCTCCGCTATGATCCGATATCCTTCGTGGTTTCCATGTACACCGTCCGGCATATACTGTGCAACAATATTTGCATCATGAGAATCAAGAATATTTGAATTATATAAATCAATCGTCTGTATATCGTATTCTCCGGCAATTGTCCGAATTGCATCTGCAAAATATCTCTGAGGCAAAAGATATTCTTTTTCACTCATAAGATAATCATGCAAAACATTTGGAAGCGGTGTTGCAAAAAAAATAACTGCCTGGGGATAATTCTCCCTAAGCCCCTTCATAAGCTCATTCAAATCCCCGCAAAATGTATACGGCGCCCTTTCATTGAGATTGCCAAATTCATTATCGGAGACACAAAAACCATCGTTCGTTCCACCCATAACTATAATTATATCCGAATCCTCGGGGATCTGCGTATAACGCTCAACATAAGCATCCGCCCAGTATCTGCCGATTGACGAACCTCCGATGCCGAGATTCACGACTTCGCCCGCACCCAAGAGTTCTCCAAGGACAGAAGGATAGGAATACTGCGTATAATCATCTTCATTTTCCAGATTTGAAGCCGCTGTAATACTATCACCCAGGCATGCAATTTTCATCTGTGAAAAGTCGTATTTATTTGCGGCAATAATTTCCCTGTCCGCATTATTCACTTCCAAAGTTTCTTCATAAGAGGTTTTTAAAGCCCTTCTCTCTTCCAGACTCATCTTAGGCGGTTCATACTGCCATGCGCCGTAGTAACTATTCTCCAATGCATTGACTGATACGGTCATATTTCCCGATACACCGTTACCGGAAATACTATTTCCCGAGATATCATTCCCTGAAACGCTATTACCGGAAACACTGTTCCAGGAAATATCATTGCCCGATACACCATTTCCAAACAACACGGCCCCGCTAAGCGCAGGCACCGCCCCGGACTCCACATCATCTCCTGAAACTGACAAGCCTCCGAATCCGTCCCATGCCCCAATCTCTGCTCCATTCCCCGAAACAGTCATCCCGTCAATATACAAACCATTCCCGGAAATTACATAATCTCCCGAAACAGTATAATTCCCCGACACAGTCATCGCATCATAAACCGGCACATTATCGGACACACTGAGCATATTCTTTCTGTTCTGCACCTCATTTGCTGCCGCAACAGTCTCATTGATAAATGTCTGTAAGCCCTCCAGATCATCTACCATTTGTGCAATTTCAACTTCCATTTCCGTAACGCGTCTCTGGGATTCGGCATTCCTTGCCATAATTGCTGCCATTTCCTGACTTTCAAACTTTTGCTCTTCCTTTTTTATGAAATAGTTGTCATAAGCCTTTAATGCCGCTGTTGCAATAAGAACTGCCATTATTATAAATGTCGCTATAAATAAGTAATCATGTGATTTTTTCATTATACCAACCTTTGTCTTACGATTTCATATGCAAGCACCCCGGCTGCTACTGAAACATTCAGAGAATCAATATCTCCTTTCATGGGGATGGATGCAGTGAAATCACACTTTTCTTTTACTAACCTTCCTACGCCTTCACCTTCACTGCCTACCACAAGCCCTATCGGTCCTTTCAAATCAAGCTGATACATCGTTGTACCGGACATGTCGGCACAAACGAACCATAGACCTTCTTTCTTAAGTTCTTCTATTGTTTTGCCTAAATTAGTCACCTTTGCAACCGGAGTATAATTAAGCGCTCCCGCAGAAGTTCTTGCGACTGTCGCCGTCAAACCGACCGCGCGGTTTTTGGGAATAATAACCCCATGAGCGCCCGCCTGATTTGCAGTCCTTATTATAGCCCCCAGATTGTGCGGATCTTCAACACTGTCCAACAACAAAATAAAAGGGTCTTCCCCTTTCTTTCTTGCATTTTGCAATATATCCTCTACACTGGCGTACTCATAAGCCGACGTTATCGCGACTACTCCCTGATGTTTTCCAGTCTCCGAAAGCTGATCGAGTTTCTCCCTTTTTACATACTTAACCAAACAGTCCTGCTTCTTTGCCTCTCTCTTGATTGTCATGATCGGACCATCCTGGCAATTGTCCAATATGTATAACTTATCTATCGTCTTTCCTGAGCGAAATGCCTCAATTACGGCATTTCTTCCCTCTATCTTCGATTCCGTATATCCCATTATTATATTTTTACCCCCATTTTATCAAAAGCCAGACTTATCAGCGAAAGCAGCCTGTCCGTCTCATTTTTTAGATAAAGATACCCAAACAACGCTTCTAATCCGGTTGCCTTACGGTAATCCGCCACAGACGCATTCTTTGCGGTAGTATAGGATTTGGCATTTCGTCCACGGTGATATACCGCGCTTTCCTCTTCGCTTAGTTCATCCTCAATCGCCTCGATCATCTTTGCCTGCGTTTTTGCATTGACATAGCGGATTACCGTTTTATGGAGTTTCGCAGGCTGCATATTAGCCCTTTCCACAATTACACTCCGGATGATCAGATCATAAACCGCATCTCCGATATAAGCTAATGTAAGGGGCGAATAAGTTCTTATATCCGCCGCCTTACAATCAAATTTTTTCTTAATTTCATCTAAAAACGTTATGCCCTCTTCCATTTTACGCCTTCTCGTGTATCTTCCAGAATAATTCCCTGCTTAAGCAGATCATCACGTATTTCATCCGCCCTCGCAAAATTCTTTGCCTTTCTTGCATCCTGTCTTTCCTGGATAAGAGCCTCTATTTCATCATCCAGAATCTCATCTTCTTTTTCCACGATCAAACCGCAGATATCCGAAAGCATGAGTATTACATTCTTAAGTTCAGTCAGAAACTCTTTACTGCTGCTTTCCGAGGCCTTTGTATTAGTATATTTTACAAGTTCAAAAATTGACGAAATAGCGTCAGCCGTATTAAAGTCATCCTCCATTGCCTCTTCAAACTTAGCAATATAGCTTTTTGCCTCTTCCAGATATGAGCGCTCGCTCTCTCCATCCGCCGCTGCGCCAATTTCATTTACTTGGGCCTTTTCTATAAGGTAATTCAGGTTAGATACGCAAGTAACAATCCTCTCGTACCCGTTCTTGGCAGCTTCCATAAGCTCCTCACTGAAATTCAGAGGGCTCCTGTAATGTGCTGAGAGCATAAAGAAACGAAGCACCTGTAAATCATATTTTTCGCCGATATCCCTTACCGTAAAAAAGTTGCCTGCGGATTTGGACATCTTCTTATTATCTATATTCAAAAATCCGTTGTGCATCCAGTATTTTGCAAAAGGTTTTTCATTTGCGGCCTCAGACTGCGCAATTTCATTCTCATGATGTGGAAAGATCAAATCTTCCCCTCCGGCATGGATATCAATTTCATCTCCAAGATATCTCTTACTCATAACCGAACATTCTATATGCCAGCCCGGACGCCCGTCGCACCAAGGTGCTTCCCAGTATGGTTCGCCTTCTTTTTTGGGTTTCCATAGAACGAAATCAAGCGGATCTTCTTTCTGATCCTCACCGGTTACCAGAAGCGAACGGTTACCGCCGCGCAGATCGTCAAGATTCTTATGAGAAAGTTTACCATAGTCCTTAAAGCTTCTTGTTTTAAAATATACTGTACCATCAGACGCCACATAAGCGTGACCTTTTTCCAAAAGAGTTTCTATCATTTCTAACATACCATCTATTTCATTGGTAGCCAAGGGGTGAGTGGTCGCGGGCTTTACATTAAGCGCTTTCATGTCTTTTTTACACTCTTCAATATAACGCTCGGAAATTACAGACGGCTCTACGCCTTCCTCATTTGCTTTCTTGATAATTTTGTCATCCACATCAGTAAAATTGGACACATAATTAACATTAAGCCCCTTATACTCCATGTATCTTCTAACCGTATCAAACACTATCATAGGTCTGGCATTTCCTATATGAATAAGGTTGTAGACCGTAGGCCCACACACATACATACTTACCTTTCCTTCACAGATAGGCTCGAACTCTTCTTTTTTCTTAGATAATGTATTATATATTTTCATAATAATCTCCCATTCTTACTCAATGCATTATTGTTTTAGAAGCGTCCTTACCTGCCTCTCCAAATCAATAAGGCGGTTAGTCAGCTCCTCATTTTCATGCTGTAATACGGCCAAATCCTCCATAACAGGGTCGGGCAGATTGATCTGATCCATTTCTTCCTGCGGAAACGAGATATTTCCCCGTTTCACCACACGTCCCGGCACGCCGACTACCGTAGAGTTTGGCGGAACCTCCTTAAGCACTACGCTCCCCGCGCCTATCTTACTGTTATCCCCTATTGTAAAAGAGCCAAGTACCTTAGCTCCCGTACTTATCATGACATTATTTCCTACAGTCGGATGCCTCTTTCCATGTTCCTTGCCCGTACCTCCAAGAGTCACACCCTGATAAAGGGTTACATTATCTCCGATTATAGTAGTCTCACCTATTATAACGCCATTTCCATGATCTATAAAGAACCCTTTGCCAATCTTAGCCCCCGGATGAATTTCTATACCGGTTTTACGTGCTCCCTTCTGGGATATCCATCTGGCGAGAAAATAATGTTTTTTCTCATACATCCTGTGAGCTATGCGGTAGTATATCATTACCTTGAAACTCGGATAAAGAAAGACCTCCAAATTGGAATGTATTGCAGGGTCACGTTCTCTTATAACCTTTATCTCTTCACGTATGTGACTAATAAGACCCATTTCTTATCATCATACTCCTTCATATTAAACTAAGGTAAAAAAGCGGATAACCTGTCTCCTGCAATATGAGAGACGAAATTATCCGCCGTTTTACTCTATTACTATCAGAATATGCAAAATATATATTTTTGTCAAGCGGGGTTACTTCACCAGCGTATTTCCCCAGTCCTTAATCACTTCTTCGCATCTGTCATAATCCATATCTTCCACCGCCTCTTTGAGCCGGTCAAACAGTTTCTGCTGCCAGCTTATATACTTGTATTCGTTCATTTTCTTAAGCACCGCCTCCATCTCGTCAATGTCAAGATTCTCAATCGCAGTTCTCATACTTGCGAAATTTTCAATCAGTATTGAGAAAGTAACATTCTTCTTATCCTCTTTGCTGACTTCCTCTTCCACGCAGAACGGAGCAAGTATTTTTATGTAGCTTTTGTAATGATTAAGCATTTCGTCGGTCTTATCGTGTATAAAAGCGGAATCCCTTGCATTTCCTGCTTTTTCAAGAGCTGCAGCTTCATCGGAAAGCTTCACCGCTCCTATCTGCTTCGACGAACTTTTCAGTGCATGAACCTCTATGGTATAAGCCGGCCAGTCCTCATTTTCCTCATAAGACTTAATAAGATTAGCTTTTTTCTCGATCGTACGGTAATATGCCTTTAGTATAGTCCAGAACAAATCTTTACTGCCGAGAAACTTCAAAGCAAATTCCACATCTAAATCACCCACTGCAATATCAGTATCATCTTTATCTTTTGGTTCACTGCTTTGGGTTTTATATACTTTCTGTATCTTTTCTATGGGCAGCCACTGTCTTAATTTGGCTATCAATAAACGCAGCTCAATCGGCTTGGCAACGAAGTCATTCATTCCTTCTTCACAGAATTTTTCCTTGGTTCCCTCTACTGCATTAGCAGTAAGGGCAATGATTGGAACATCATTATAATCGGGATGAAACCGCCTGATAATACGTGTGGTCTCCACTCCGTCAAGCTCCGGCATCATATGATCCATGAATATAATATCATAGTGTATTTTTCCAATTTTATCTATTGCCTCTTTACCGCTGTTTGCCTTGTCAACCTTCATATTAAGCGGTCTTAAAAGTCCCTCCGCTACTGTAAGATTAACCTCGTTATCATCCACGATAAGTACATTGGCATCCGGAGCCACAAACTCAAATTCACTCATTGCCCCCTCATTACCTGAAAAACTCATTTCTTCATTATTAAGTATCATGGCAATAGTTAATATTGAAAGCGGCTTCTTTACCACAAGCATATTCGGTATGTTTTCATACTCATCCTGATCATAAAAGTCAACTAACAGCACCGCCGTAATCTGCGGATTATTCCTTATAAATTCTTCAAACGGCGCGAGCAAAGCCTGCTGCTCAATAAAAATAAAAATCTGCTTATCTCCCTGAACCTCCCCGAAATCGATATTTGAACCAAACTCCATATATTCCACGCCCAGCTTGTTCATATCCGCGCTTAGACGCTCTTTTACATACTGATTGGAAATAAATCCTGCAGCCATAATATTTTCTGCATCTTTTACTGTGATTGACGGTGTATCGTCAACTACTTTCTGCGGAATTGTGAAAGAAAACCTACTTCCCTTTTCATACTCGCTCTCTACCCATATGTTTCCCTTCATCAATTCCAAAAGCTGCTGTGATATGGCAAGTCCAAGTCCGGTTCCCTCAATATTACGGTTTCTCTTACTATCAACCTGCTGGAATGACTTAAACAGCTTATCCATATCTTCTTTTTTAATTCCAATTCCGGTATCATCCACGCAAACCTGCAACTCAATCTCATCAGGCGCCGAATTCACATAATCCATTTTTATCAGAATTCTGCCTCTGTTGGTAAATTTCGCTGCATTATTGGCTATATTAAGAAGAATCTGTTTAATTCTTATATTATCCCCTAAAAGTTTATTGGGCAAATTGGGTGAAATATCAAGGATCAATTCCACATCTTTACCCTTAAGCCTTGTCATAACAATATTGGTAACATCGCTTATCACTGACATAGGCTCATAATCAATGACGTTTATATCCATCTTACCCGATTCAATCTTGGAAAAGTCTAAAATGTCATTGATAATGGTTAGTAATGCCTTACCCGATTCCTTAATCTGTAAAATGTATTCTCTCGCCGTGGGCGGAAGTTCCTCACGCAGCGCCATTTCCGCCATACCTATAACCGCATTCATAGGCGTTCTGATCTCATGGCTCATATTGGCAAGGAAATCAGACTTCATATTAGAGGTTTTTTCCAGATCCCGATTGGCACACTGCACGCAGTACTCATTATATGCCATATCCGAAAGTATGCCTGCAATTGTGCCAAGGAACTCTGTGGCGTTGTCTATGGCTTCCTTATCCACAATTTTAACCTTACATGCGGCCTCATAGTATTCGTCAGGATCCACATCTATTTCCCTGGCTATTTTTTTAATCTGCTCTTCATCCGGCGGTGTAGTAAGAACCTGTCCGCCGATAAAACAGCCCACCATCTTATTGTTTGCCATAATTGGCGCAGCGAAATCCACAAGTCCGGCATGACAATAGTAGGCCGTTGCTTTTCCCCTTCTCATTGCCTGTTCTGCCCCTTCTTTGTCGCACTGGGTACAGTGCATACAGCCAACCGGTGAATTTCTCGTATATTTCGTACAAAAATCCGAAAAATTAGTACCTTCGGTAACAGGAATACCATTTCTATCCGTTGTCAGAGCCGCAATGCCCGTCTGCTTAGAAAATGCATTCTGCAGCCTCTGAAGTACATCTCTATCTATTAAATCTGTCAAATATAATTCATAATCCCTATCCATTATAGATTCCTCATTCTTACTTAATCTGCGAGTTTAGGCAGCGCTAAACTCGCGGGTGAAAAATTTATTTTTCACCCTTGTCAACGAACGAAATTATTTATAGTCTCCATTAACTTATTGTGGTCAATGGGCTTTAATAAATAGCCCTGTGGTCTTAAAACTATTGCCTCTTTAATTTTATCCCTGTCTGAAACTCCGGTTAAAAAGACTACCGGTATATCCTTGAGTTCATCATTTTCACGTATTTTGGCTAAAACTGCAGGTCCGTTTTCTCCCGGCATTTCATAATCCAATAATATTAAATCAGTCCGTTTACGCTCCAAAAACTTCATTGCTATTTTGCCGTTTATTGCCATTCCAACATCATAGTCATCATGAAGCTGCTCTTTTACGGTCTTTAACATAATAGGATCGTCATCTACAACCAGAATGTGCTTACGAGCATCCGATTCTGCTTCTGCTCCCGTTTTCGCTTCATCTCTTGGATCAGTTTTAGAATTGGAGACAGGATTTTGACCGGAGCCATCATCCATTGAACTAAATGATGCTTCAAGTGATGAAATCGCCTCTTTAAGTGAAGCAATATCTATCGGCTGGGTATCATTATTATCCGGAGCACTTATATCAGATAAACCGTTTTTCTCTCTGTATGTTTCCACATAAGGCTGTCTCTCATCCAGAAACTTTACAATTTTCTCTTTAATCGAGTTCACCGTAAACGGCTTTGTCAACGTCATATCTGCAGTATTGACCGCCATTCTTTCAAAGTCGTCACAATCTTCCTTGGAACCGATTATTATAAGCGGAGTTCTGGATTTCTGCATCAAAGGTTTAATAGTGATCATCTGCCTTATACTTTCCTGGGACTCATTATATAGACAGTATACGAAAACATCAGGTGCAAAATATTTAAGATGCCTGATAATATCTCCATAACGCGTCGAACAGGAAATCACATCAAAACTATCGTCCATATGGATAAAGAAATCATCTATAACAGAATTACTCTTTCCCATAACCAATGTCTTGTACTTCATTTTAAACCTCCTATTTTTCAAAGGCGAAAATTTATTTTCGCAGGCGAAAAATTTATTTTTCGCCTTATGTTAGCACATTACTCTGTTTTTGGCAACATTGAACAACCCATACAGCCCTCGCATTTCCTTTCGGACATCACATCCTTATCATATAATTCCATAGGGCTTGTAAGCATACAAACTGCCTGCGCGGAAATCCCTTCTCCATTTCCCGTAAAGCCAAGGCCTTCCTCTGTCGTTGCCTTTACGTTTACCTGGGTTATGTCTATTTTCAATGTATCTGCAATATTATTCCTCATGGAATCAATATATGGGCGCATTTTCGGGTTCTGCGCTATAATGACCGCATCAATATTCTCAATCAGAAACAATCGTTCTTCCAATAGACTGCCTACGTGCTCAAGCAGTTTTAGTGAAGAAATCCCCTTGTATTTAGAATCCGTATCCGGAAAATGTTTGCCTATATCGCCAAGCGCTGCCGCCCCAAGAAGAGCGTCCATAATGGCATGCAGCAAAACATCCGCATCGGAATGTCCTAACAATCCCTTTTCATAGGGAATCTCAACACCACCAAGGATTAATTTCCTGTCATTTACAAGACGGTGCACATCATATCCCATTCCTATCCTCATCAGTCAAGGAGCCCCCTGTCTTTTACAAGCTGTATAATAAGTTTGACCGCATAATCTTCACCCAGTGCTTTAGTATTAATGGACAGATCATACTGTGCCGGATCAAGCCAATTATGTCCCGTAAAGTATTTATAATATTGGGAGCGGTACTTATTCGTTTTTGCAATTACACTCTCGGCCTCGCTCTGGGACTTCTGCAGTCTTTCCATAATATTTGAAAGGCATAAATCCTTAGGCGCCTGAATATTGATCCTTACTACATTATCCAGATCTCTAAGAACATAATTGGCCGCCTTGCCTATAATGATGCAGGATTCCTTTCCCTGGGCTGCAAGTTCTTTTATTACCTGCGCCTGGAAATTGAAAAAGTTCTCATCCGAAAGATATTTCTTATCGCTTACCTGATATACTTTTCCGTCGTACACACCCTTGGATGAATTAATCGCAATTATATTCTTTCTTATCTTTTCATTAGTTTCAAAAAAGTACTTCTCATTAATTCCACTTAAATCAGCCGCCATCTGAAGAATTTCTTCATCATAATATTTAATTCCAAGCTCCGATGAAATTTTTCTTGCAACATGGCTGCCGCCGCTTCCGTAGCTCCTTGAAATGGTAATAACATAATTTTTCATACAGATACCCCCTTTTCCCATGCGAAATTCATACGTTCAACTATATAGTCAAGCAGCTTATCCGCCACTTCGCTTTTACTCATTATCGGAAGCTCTACGATGTCATTTTGTGACAGCAGTGTCACAATATTGGTATCGACACCGAATCCTGCTCCCGACTGCTTGAGATTATTCGCTACAATAAGGTCAAGATTCTTCTTTTCCAACTTCTTCCTTGAGTTCTCTATCATATCTTCGGTTTCCATAGAAAAGCCGCACAAAAACTGTCCTTCTTTCTTATGTTCCCCAAGAAATGCAAGAATATCTTCGGTACGCTCAAGCTCTATCGTAAGCTCGTCATCTTTTTTCTTCATTTTCTCATCTGCGGTATGTTTAGGCCGGTAATCCGCTACCGCTGCCGCCTTGATGATTATATCCTGCTCATCTGCATGTTCTTTTACCGCCTCCGCCATATCGGCGGCCGATATAACGTCTATAGTATGAACACCAAGCGGCGGGGTAATATCTGTTTTTCCTGACACAAGTGTCACTTCTGCTCCGCGAAGCATGGCTGCCCTTGCAATAGCATAACCCATTTTTCCTGTTGAGTGGTTGCTTATATAACGTACCGGGTCTATTTTTTCCCTTGTCGGACCTGCACTCACCAAAAGCCTGATACCCTTCATATCCTTAGGAGTTAAAGCTTTTATTATATATTCCATTAAAATTTCAGGTTCCGGCATCTTGCCCTCTCCTGTGTCTCCACATGCGAGATAGCCCGTTGCCGGCTTTATTACTTCCATTCCGTAATTTTCCAGAGTATGCATGTTATCCTGCACTATAGGATTATTATACATACGTGTATTCATTGCCGGAGCGAAGATTTTGGGACATTCACAGGCAAGCAGTGTTGTTGTGAGCATATTGTCCGCAATTCCATGTGCCGCCTTGGCAATCACATCCGCAGACGCCGGTGCAACAAGAACTACGTCTGTCTGCTTGGCAAGTGATACGTGTTCCACATTATGTTTAAAATTCCTATCAAACGTATCTATCAGGCACTTGTTGCCGGTGAGGGTTTCAAAAGTGATCGGATTTATAAAGTTAGCGGCGTTCGGAGTCATTATGACAGTAATGTCAGCTTTTTGCTTTTTAAGCATACTGGCTAAGGATGCTATTTTATATGCCGCTATTCCGGCGGTTACGCCTAAGACTATGTGCTTTCCTTGTAGCATGGTGGGGTCCTTTCAATGGATGTTTGCGAAACGTTTTCTCAAGGCCACGAGTTTGAATAAAATAAACAAAAACGGGGCTCGAACCGCGGGAGCGAAGGTCGCCCCTTTTTTGTTTATTTTGTTCAAACTCTGGTTATCGTGAATGAGTTACGTAGTCATCTATATTTTTGTTATATATTACGTACAGCCCTTTTAATGTAAGCTCGTTATCATATATAATTTCCTTTTTACAGCACGGAACTATACTGCCTGCAAGGCCGCCGGTGGCTACTACTTTGGTCTGATAGCCGAGTTCTTCCCAGATTCTGTCGAGCATACCGTCTATGCAGGCGGCTTGGGCTATTACTATTCCACTCTTCATACAGTCTATTGTGTTTCTGCCGATTACCTTCTTAGGAGCCTCGAGGCTGATCCTTGGCAGCTGGGATGTACGGTTTACAAGGGATTCCAGGGATACTTTAACTCCCGGGAGGATCTGACCGCCGATGTAGTTTTTCTTATCGTCAACTACACTGATCGTAGTGGCGGTTCCCATATCGATCATTATGATTGGAGCGCCGTAGTATCTAAGTCCCGCAACGGCATTTACAATAAGGTCTGCGCCTACCTGTCCCGGATTGTCCATTAGTATATTGAGTCCGGTCTTTACTCCGGGGCCAACTAACAGCGGGGATATGTGCAGCAGCTTTTCCATAGAGGCTTTTACTATATTATTGAGCGGCGGCACTACGGAGGCAATGATACAGCCTTTGATGTCCTTAATATTTATATTATAGAGGTCTAAAAGTGTCTTGAATTCAACCACATACTCAAGTTCTGTTTTGGAAATATTGGTTGACACCCTTTCCACAAAGTAGATTTTCTCCTGTTCGATACAGCCTATAACTATGTTTGTATTTCCGATATCAACTGCAAGAATCATCTTTGTTCCTCCATGCTCTTTTCTCAGCTATTGCTAACGGTTTTGCATTTATTTTTTGTCGCTTTTAAGTTCTTTAACAGGTTTGATCCTTGTTAATGCAAGCCCCACGCCTGCAACAATGATTGCGGCAACAACTGCTTCTATAATACCGTTAAAAGTAATAATTCCCATAATCGTATCAAACACGGCTTCTCCTGCAATGCCAAGCGCGTTAGCATAGGCGTCTTTATATAAAATAAAAATACCGCTCATTACAAACAATGTATTCGTAAAAGCTCCAAAAAGTCCTGCATAGGCAAGGGCTATATTAGCCGTAGCTTTCTTTTGCCCTACTATTGTCAATATTATAAAAAGAACCGCACCAGCCAGAATGGCCACTGTCAGACTTACTGTCGTGGATCTGCCGCTTAGTTTATCCTGCAGCATACGGTTTAATAATGCATATAAGGATATTATTAAAATGAGGGAAGCTGCAAGATTCACAACAATACGCCACACCTTCTGTCCGTTTCTAAGCAGCATACGAACCAGAAGATATACATAGTACGGAATAACTCCAACCAATATTCTTGGTACAAAACAGATATAAAGGCTCTTGAAAATTCCGGAAACACCTACTACGTTAGCAGCAAGTATAGGCGAAAATACAAAGGCCGAGGGCGTAACTGCCTTGAATGTGTTGTTAATAAAACTTGTCAGTCCAAATACGAATCCTAAAAATGCACCTTTCTTCGGTCCGAGAAATAGCGCTCCAAGGATAACCGGGATGTGTATGATCGTTGCGTTGATAACAACTAACGGGATATATCCCAGTGGTGTGAATGCCATTATTATAATAATGGCGGTGAACAGTGCCGTAAGCACAAGTTCATAAGTCTTTTCATTTTTCATGGTACATTTCCTCCTGTTATTATTCTCATACGAGATACAATACAATATAATGATACCATATTAACTAAAAAAAAGAAAGAAAGAATAAATTCTTTCTTTCAAGATTGTTTGGTTTAACCGCCCAAGTAAGCTTTGCGGACAGCGTCATTATGAAGCAGTTCTTCACCGGTTCCGGAATTTACGATACGTCCGGTCTCAAGAACATAACTTCTGTGGGCTATGGAAAGCGCCATCTGCGCATTCTGCTCAACAAGAAGGATAGTTGTTCCCGCCTTATTAAGCTCCTCTATTATTTGAAAAATCTTTTCAACCAAAATTGGCGCCAAACCCATAGAAGGCTCATCCAGCATCATAAGCTTAGGCTTGGACATAAGCGCACGCCCCATGGCAAGCATCTGCTGCTCACCGCCTGACAAAGTTCCGGCTACCTGTTTATATCTTTCCTTAAGTCGTGGGAAACGCTCATATACACTCGCGATCAAATCGGCAACTTCCGAAGAAGAACGGGTATATGCACCCATTTCAAGGTTTTCCTGTACGGAAAGCTGTAAGAAGATTCTTCTTCCCTCCGGACAAAGCGCCATCCCCTTATTAACAATTTTATGTGCAGGCACTCCAAGTAATGAGGCACCTTCAAATTCAACATTTCCTGTAGTAGGTTTAAGAAGGCCTGCAACGGTATTCAGGGTTGTTGATTTACCTGCACCGTTAGCGCCTATTAATGTTACTATTTCTCCCTCGTTTACCTCAAAGGAAATGCCTTTTATTGCATGAATATTTCCGTAATAAACATTAATATCATCTACTTTCAGCATGCTCATGGCCTACTTAGCCTCCTTCTTCTTACCCAGATATGCTTCGATAACCTGAGGATTGTTCTGTATCTGTGACGGTGTTCCTTTTGCTATGATCTTACCAAAATTAAGCACTGCTATACCTTCGCAGATTCCCATAACCAGATTCATATCATGCTCTATAAGAAGAACCGCAATCTGGAACTTATCCCTGATCTTACGGATGTTTTCCATAAGTTCTGCGGTTTCCGAAGGATTCATACCGGCTGCCGGCTCATCCAAAAGCAGCACCTTAGGCTCGGTTGCAAGCGCACGCACAATTTCAAGACGCCTCTGTGCACCGTAAGGAAGCGAACCTGCCGTCGCATCAGCCAAGTCCTGCATGTCAAAAATAGATAAAAGTTCAAGCGCCTTCTCGTGGCTTCTCTTTTCTTCATTCCAATACTTCGGCAGTCTGAATATACCACTCCACATATTGTATTCTGTATGGTTATGCAGACCGATCTTAACATTGTCCTCTACGGTTAATTTATCGAAAAGCCTGATATTCTGAAAGGTACGGGCTATGCCTGCCCTGTTTACCTGAATCGTATTCATTCCGTTAGTATCCTTGTCGTCTAAGACAATCTTTCCCCTTGACGGCTGATACACCTTAGTTAAAAGATTAAAAATAGTTGTTTTACCTGCACCGTTAGGTCCAATTAAACCTGCAATTTCCGTCTTTGCAAGAGATATATTAAAATCGTCAACAGCAGTCAGACCACCAAAATCTATTCCCAAATGAGAGACCTCAAGAATAGGTCTATTATCTTTTTCACTCATAACCAAACTCCTTTCCAGTCTGAGAATTTACATCAGCTCTTTTGAACCGCTGATTTTTTAAAGATTTTTGCGCTGACTCTGCCAAACATATCTTTTGCCTTACTATTATTAGTAATGATCATGACAAGAATTAACACAATTGCGTATACCAACATTCTGTAATCCTGGAATTGTCTAAGAAGCTCCGGAAGTACGGTAAGGATTGCCGCCGCTATCATGGAGCCGCGCAGATTTCCGATTCCTCCAAGCACTACAAACACCAGAACTAATATAGATGTATTAAAGTCAAACTTCTTAGGAACTACGGTTGAGTAGTTCAAAGCATACAATGCTCCCGCCGCGCCTGCAATGGCCGCAGAAAGCACAAATGCCATCATCTTGTATTTCATAATATTAAGACCGCAGGACTCAGCCGCAATCCTGTTATCCCTAATTGCCTTAATCGCGCGTCCCGCACGGCTGTTTACAAGATTCTGTATGATAAAAAGAACGATAAGGACCAGAATGATGGCTGCAATGAATGTAGAAATCTTCTGTATTCCAAGCGCCCCCTGAGGTCCGTTTATAATAACCGTTCCACCTGTTTCCATATTAAGTGAATTACCGTCTTTCATGCTAAAGTGCAGCCCCTTAGAGTCTGCTCCTATATAAAGGCAATTCAATACATTTTTAATGATCTCACCAAATGCCAGTGTAACAATGGCAAGATAGTCTCCCTGAAGACGAAGTACCGGAATACCAATAATAGTACCGGCAATCGCCGCAATCACCGCACCTATCACAATTGCCAAAATAAGGCGTACCGGTGATAAAGTAATAACATCTTTTAGAGCAGTAGCCACTACAACTCCGGTAAATGCGCCTACGCTCATGAATCCCGCATGTCCAAGACTAAGTTCTCCCGAAATTCCTACTACCAGATTCAGAGCCAGAGCCATGATCACATAAGTACAAATGGGAATAAGCTGACCCGAAAGTGAGTTGCTAAGTTTTCCCGTAGAAAGCATAATTTGAAAAAACACAAAGAATATAAGCACAATTCCGTAATTAATAAAACTGCTTCGTGCGCTTTTGGAAATTTTTTTCATATGTCCACCTACACTTTCTCATTGACTTTTTTGCCCAGAAGTCCCGTAGGTTTCACAAGCAAGATAATGATCAATACTGAAAATACGATTGCATCCGATAACTGTGTGGAAATATACGCTTTACCGAATATTTCAATTATTCCAAGCAGAATTCCTCCCAGCATAGCTCCCGGAATAGAGCCTATACCGCCAAATACCGCAGCGGTAAATGCCTTGATACCGGGCATTGAACCCGTTGTAGGCATCAGTGTAGGATATGCCGAACAAAGCAGCACTCCCGCTATAGCCGCAAGGCCTGAACCAATGGCAAACGTTAAGGAAATCGTCGCATTTACATTGATTCCCATAAGCTGGGCCGCATCTTTATCCTCTGATACCGCCCTCATCGCTTTGCCCATCTTGGTCTTATTAGTAAACAAAGTAAGTACAATCATAATAATAATACAAGCTGCAATTGTAACAAGTGCCACTGAGGATATCTGAATTTCGCCAATAACAAGTGACGGAAGTGTCACCATATTAGGAAATACCTTCGGATTGGAAGTCCAAATCAGCAATGCCACATTTTGTAAAAAGTATGAAACGCCGATTGCTGTAATAAGCACTGCTAAAGACGTTGCTGTCCTGAGCGGCTTATATGCAAGTCTCTCAATAACTATGCCAAGCACCATGCAGACGAATATCGACAACAGGACAGCGGGAATAACCGGCCATCCAAGGTAACTCGTAGTGCAAAACGCAACATAGCCGCCTACCATAATGACATCTCCATGAGCAAAATTCAACATCTTGGCAATACCATAAACCATAGTATAACCCAGTGCAATAATGGCATAAACACTACCAAGACTTATACCGTTTATCAGATAGTTTAACATACTAACAACCCTCTCCTCCAGTAGATATACAACAAGGGGCTGCCATCAAAAGACAGCCCCTTAAAGCTACATTAATGCTGTAAAGCTTACAGACCTACATATTCACCATTTTCAATAACAACTGCTCTTGGAGCCTTGTTAACTTCTCCGTTTGCAGTCCATGTCATTCCTGCACCGGTAATACCGTCTACGGAGAAATTAGAATCTGAGAATACGGAAATAAGGATTTCACATAACTCTGTATAATCAACTCCGTCTACATTATAACCGCCGTTATTATCAGCATAGTAAGATAATGCAGCGTAGATTGCATATGCGCAGTCATAAGCGTCAGCAGCAAACTGTGAAGGAATCTCACCTGCTTTAGCCTGATACTTAGAAACAAATGAAACTGTAACATCATCCGTAGCATCTGCTGAGAATGGTGTAAGAAGCATAACGCCCTCTGCAAGGGAAGTATCGAAACCTTCAAGTGAAAGGATACCATCCATGCCGTCTACACCAAACATTGTGGGAGCATAGTTCATAGATGCAGCCTGCTGCATGATCAAAGATGCAGGAGTATAGTAGATAGGAAGGAAAATCAAATCTGCTCCCGCATTCTGAGCTTCTGTAAGCTGTACGGAGAAGTCATTAGCTGTATCATCTGTAAATGTTGTTACGGAAACAACTTCAAGTCCGATTGAATCAGCTTCAGCCTGGAAAGTCTGATAAATACCTGTTGAGTAAGCGTCTGAGTTATTGTAAATAACTGCGACCTTTTCTGCAAGATTGTTTTCAAAAATATAAGTTGCGGATGCAGAACCCTGGTTAGGATCTGAGAAACATAACTGGAACATATTGTCCTTTCCTTCAGTAACTGAAGTTGCAGATGCTGAAGGTGTAAGCATGAACATACGATCTGAATATGCCTCAGAAGAAACTGCCACACAAGGAGTTGTTGTAACACATCCAACTATTGCCTGTGCTCCCCAGTCTTTCAGGTTATTGTAAGCATTTACTGATTTTTCAGCATCATGCTCATCATCCTGTGAGTTAAGCTCAATCTGGAAATCTGAGCTTAATGCATTAATTTCTTCTACTGCGATAGCTGCACCGTTATCTACGGCATTACCATAGAGTGCAGCAGGACCTGTAAGTGGTCCGATAACTCCAAGGTTAAGAGTTCCTGTAAGGGAACCTGATCCCTCTGTACCAGCATTATCTGCCGGAGTTTCTGCATTAGTGTCTGCTGCATTGTCTGCCGGAGCAGCTGCATTTGTATCTGCCGCAGTGTTGTCTGCTGCAGTATTGCTGCCTGAATCAGCAGTGCTTCCTGCTGAATCGCCGCCACATGCTGTCAATGAACAAACCATTGCAGTTGACAATAAGATTGCAAGTAACTTTTTTTTCATAATAATCTCCTCCATGTATATATTTTTATAAAAAATGACCTTCCCGGCTTGGAGAAAGTCATCTTTGACCCATCAAATAAATAAGAACTCTGCTTACATTATGTAAACTTATCTATTCTTATTTATTGTATACCAGTATAATATTATAAGATTATATTTATATACTGTGTATATTAGGACAGTTTTTTTTATTTGTCAACTACAAATTTTTCAAAGTTTGTTCAAGATTTGTTCAAATATTGTTTAATATGTACACTTTTTCATGTTTCTATTACAGTTTTGACTAATTGCCACGCTATGCTCCCTTCACGCAGTAGTTCCAGAGCATTTTCAAATTTTACCCATTTTACAGAATCAACTTCCCCTGAAATTATAAAATCAGATTTTTTAACGATTGCCTTATATCCTAACATAAGCATTTCTTTTTTCTCATATGGGTAACTTTGTATGAAGTTTATTTTGATAACATCCAGCCCGATTTCCTCTTTAACTTCACGAATGACGGTTTCTTCTGCAGACTCTCCGATCTTCATTATACCTGCTACGCACACATAGCTTGACGTTGAAACATAATTTTGCCTAAGTAGAGCAACCTCATTTTCTTCATTCACAACAGCAGCTATAATACTTGTTGTAAACATGTCCCATAAAGGTACGTTACACTTTTCACAAAATGGAATCAGACCTTCATCGCCTATTTCCTTTTTTATTAATTTATTTCCACAATGTGGACAGTATTTAAAACGCACTATGTACAACCTCCAAATCGTAGTCAAATCACAATAACTACATATAATAATCTGTCATATATATTTTATTAAAATACCTTTTTATTATAGAAGAAACATACTGTTTTATCAAGTCTTGTGTCGTATCCGGAATGCGGCCTCACAAAATAGCGTGTATAGCATTTGGACTAATACTTGACATACGGCAGGAAAATGTGATAGTATTACTATCACAAAATCGCTGTAATAAAATCGGGAGGTGCTAAATTGGGAGAATCCGTAATACGAAAACAACAGATGGAACAGCGCACCCGGCAAATTCTTAATGCGGCACTTGAACTGTTCTGTGAAAAGGGCATTGAAGATACATCTGTGGAAGAAACTGCCAAGGCCGCGGGCGTGGGACCGGCTACAATTTACCGCTATTTTGAGACCAAGGCAGAGCTGGCGATTTCAGCAGGGATTGCCTATTGGCAGAAAATCTCGGAAAAATATATATGCACTTTATCAGAGAAAAAATACATGGAAATGAATGGTTATTGCCAAATGCACTGTATTTTTCAAATTTTTATAAGAATTTTTGAAGAAGAATTTATGTTTTTAAAATTTCTTCAGGAGTTTGACATTTTTGTCCGCAGATATAATATTCCCAAAGAACGCCTGACAGAATATGAAGAATGTATCCTAAATCTGAAACCTTATGTGACAGACGCTTTAGAAAAAGGTCTGAAGGACGGAAGTCTTGATTTCCCATATACGGTCGAAGAAGTATATTTTTCGATCATGCATACACTGCTGAGCCTGATGCAAAAACTATCCTATAACGGATGCATCCTTTCTTCAGATGAACGGATCGAACTGGTATTGCAGGTACGCATCACCGAAAATCTACTATTAAAAGGACTTACAGGAAAAAATACTGAGAATGGAGGATTAATATGAAATCACTATCTACACAAAAAATCTGGCTTTTTGCCACTGGACAGTTCGGGTGGTCGCTGTTGTCCGGCTTAATTTCAAACTGGCTGGTTTATTTCTATCAGCCCGATGAGGCATCTATCTCACAGGGACAGATTGTTTTTGTTCCGCAGGGACTTGTTATCTTGGGAATTTTTACAATAATCGGAGGCATTACGGCTTTCGGACGGCTTTTTGATGCTATTACCGATCCTTGGATCGCATCTTTATCAGACCGCTGCACTTCGGAAAAAGGCAGACGAATTCCGTTCTTAAAATGGGCATCCCTGCCGTTAGCGCTCTCCACTGTACTTGTATTCTGGTCTCTGGTAAACCAAAACAGCTGGATAAACGCAATTTTTCTATTTTTGATGGTAATGACCTATTATTTGTCAATCACGGCTTATTGCACGCCATATAACGCTTTGATCCCGGAACTTGGGCACGACCAGCAGGAACGCTTAAATATTTCTACCGTAATCTCTTTTACCTTTATTGCAGGAACGGCCGTAGCTTATCTGGCTCCTGTAATATGGGGAACTTTGATTCCCTCATTCGGACGTGTAAATGCAATCCGGGTGACATTTGCGGTTATGGCAGTCATAGCATTTATATGTATGCAGGTGCCGGTATGGTCTATAAATGAAAAGGAATATGTTAATACGGTTCCTTCACAGGATACGGCATTTTCATCCCTTGCAGCCACGTTCCGGAATAAAGAATTCAGAAAATTTGTAGCTTCCGATATTTTATACTGGATCGCCATCACCATGTTCCAGACGGGACTGCCCTTCTTTGTAACCAGCCTCTTAAAGCTACCTGAAACGATGACAACCATCTATTTTGTCGGAATGACTGCCCTGTCGCTGATATTTTATATTCCTATAAATAAACTGGCTCCCAAATTAGGAAAAAAGAAACTTATCCTTACAGCCTTTGTAATATTTGCACTATCTTATCTGTATACGGGATTTCTTGGCAGATTCTTACCGATTCCGGCCAATATACAAGGTTTTATCCTGATGGTAGTGGCTTCACTCCCAATGGCTGTATTCGGAATTCTTCCTCAGGCAGTTGTTGCCGATATCGCCCAAAGCGATGCAAAACGCACGGGAAGCAACCGCGAAGGAATGTTCTACGCAGCCAGAACCTTTGCTTTTAAACTGGGACAGAGTCTTTCCATGCTGTTATTTACGGCGGTTTCCACGATTGGGACCTCAACCGGCATGGGGTATCGTATTGCAGCGTTTGGGGCGGCTTCGTTCTGTGTACTTGGCGGGATTGTGTTCCTGTTCTATAATGAGCGGAAAATAAATGAGAGTATATAAAAGGAATGAATATAAAATGGATAAAGAACAGATTCGAAATATGATATTACGTGAAGAAAATTACGATGAAACAATGAAAACAGTTGTTCTTCCATATATCGAGCAGAGAAAGACGGAGCAATATTGCGAACGTGAAGAAGGGAAAAAGATTTTCTATATCCGGTGCCTTGCTGATAATCCAAGGGGTATTGCTGTTATATCACACGGTTATACGGAAACCATAGAAAAGCATCTGGAAAATATCTACTATTTTCTTTGTGGGGGATATCATGTTTTTATGGCGGAGCATTGCGGACATGGGCACAGCTACCGGATGTGCAGCGATGCAGAAGACTTATCTCTGGTACATGTGGATGATTACATAAGATATGTAGACGATTTATTGTTTATATCACGTAGAGCGGCACATGAATTTCCGGATTTGCCAATCCTTCTGTACGGACATTCTATGGGCGGCGGTATTGCTGCTGCCGCTGCGGCGCACGCACCCGAATTATTTTCCAGGCTCGTACTCTCTTCACCGATGATACGGCCCAGCAGCGCTCCTGTGCCGTGGTCTTTGGCCTGCATTATAGCTAAATTATTTTGTATGGCCGGGAAATCGGAATGTTATGTAAACGGAAATCATCCCTATGAAGGACCTGAATCGTTTGCTGACAGCGCCTCTGTCTCAGAAGCAAGATTTAACTTTTATAATCAAAAAAGATGTAAAGAGCCTTTGTATCAGATGAGTGCGGCATCCTACGGATGGCTTTGGCAGGCTGCGCGGCTAAACCGTTATCTTCAACAAAAAGCATGGCGGCTGATTACCTGTCCCGTGCTGATTTTTCAGGCTGAGTGCGAAAACTATGTCTCACAGGAAGAACAAGTACGTTTTGTGAAAAAATTGAATCGGAAGAAATCCGGAAATGCAAAGCTGATCAAGGTTCCCGGAACTAAACATGAAATATTCAATTCCGGGACGGATATATTGGAGCGGTACTGGAAATTGATATTGTAAATTTTCTTTTGTTTACCGCTTGATTTCACTGTTATTTTCAAAAGGAATAGGGGCAGGATTCTGAATTTGCAGCTTGCCGATGGCATCAGCAACGATATCGTATAAATTGTCATCAACATAAGCTATTTTTTCTACATCTAATTCATTATCCGGAATCTGCCCCTTATTATACCTTGCTGCATAATTGCCGCATTCCTGCAGATAAGATAATATTAATTTTATTTTTGCCTTTTCATCATCCGTATATATGGTTTGATTGCAGAGCGTTTCCGTAATAAAATCGCAAAAATACGAAAAATCACTGTCCCAGTTTATGTTTCCATTATCCTGTGCTTCAAGGCGCAGTTTCTCAAGTTCTCTTAATAATTCCCCTTGTAAAGCTGTTGATTGTCCTGATTTTGGAACATAATTTTTCCATATAAATTTGCATGCTTCAAAGTATTCCTGTTCGTATTGCTCGTTCTTTAACTGCTCTAAAGATATGCTGCTTTCCGTTTTTTTGAATTTATCCAATATGCCCATTGAATCTCCCCCTAGTGTTCATTTATATTACATCTTTCTTTGATAATTCTCTAACTGATGGAATATACCAACCACATTCACAATATCAGCTTTAATACTAAAAACAATTACATAATCCATTGCGACACAATCGGTTCATGATAACCTTTATTTGCTAAATATATATCTCTGCTAAATGGAAATTGCAAAGGATTTTCTTCCAAACGTTCATATATATTTTCGATTCCATCCAGCAAATGTCGGGCAGCTTGTTCATTTTTAACCGATATATTAAATGAAGCATTTCATAAATATAAAAAATGCCCAAATAATTTTTGGGCACAGTTCATCATACAGTATATCAAATTATTTATTTCAAGTCTATACATTCTGACAAGAAAATACTAGAATCTTTATATCAAACCATACAAAATTTATCTCGGAAATGAAGAGGCAGGTGATCCGAAATGTTTAGAGTAGACGAATATTTGAATAAACTAATTATTTCAATGAAGGATGTGTTTGGCGACAGGCTCTTATATGTAGGGCTACAGGGCAGTTATCTTCGCGAAGAAGCAACAGAAAACAGTGATATAGATATTATGGTGATCATAGATAGTCTTTCTGTGCAGGACTTGGATTCATACAGGGAAATAATTACCCAAATGGAGCATTATGAAAAATCATGTGGTTTTATCTGTGGAATGGATGAGTTTTCTAAATGGAATCCACTGGAATTATGCCACATTTTATATAGTACAAAGGACTATTATGGTAAGCTCTCCTTGCTAATTCCTGAATATAGAGAGGCAGATATAATCAATTATATAAAGATAAGTCTTGGCAATATGTATCATGAAATGTGTCATAGATATCTGCATGCCGATAGAATAAAAAATTATCAGCAACTTCCCATGACTTATAAAAATGTATTTTTCATTCTACAGAATATATATTACTTAAGAACAGGTGTTTTCTGCCTTACTAAGAAAGAATTATTATGTAAACTTGATGAAACTGATAAAGAAATCATGACGATGTCCTCGGAAATAAACTCAAATGAAATATATGATTTTGAACAGGCATTTGAAAAATTGTTCCTATGGTGTCAGAAAACATTAACTAAATTGCAATAAGCAGAACAATCCTACATTCCGCATATCATCTCATATAATCCCGGAATTGCCGATGTCGCTAAAATCTGCAGCACTGTTGCAACATCAATAATTGCATGGCCTACAATTATAGGCAGCGGGTTTCTTCTTTTATAGAAATACCAGCACAAAATCAGTGTCAGTGGTAAAAACGAAATAAAACGGTAAATAATGTATCTCAGATCAAACAGTGTCGGGATAAAACTATGCTGTAAGGCAAAAAAGAAGGCTGGAACAGTTATTGCCCAAAACTTATTTTGTATCTGATTAACGCCGCACCCCAAATATAATCCCTCTTCTGCAAACGCAGTTGTTATCGGCAATATAGCCGTATTTATAACGGCTAACCACACCGGTATAGGCGCAATCATCATTGGCGCGGCGTATGGAATGATTCCGTAGCAAATATATCCAGCCACATACATTCCGGTCATTCCGACTGCTAAAACCAAAACAGATATTCCAATTATTTGTCCGACATTTGTCTTACCTTTTTGATAATTGATCAATTCCTGATAGCTGCTTTTATTGTTCTTTGCAATAAAAAAGAGCATTGATATTATAATAACATTTACTATGCTGGCTGCAATTGACCACCAATTGCTTATATCATCTACTTTTTGCTTTGTAATAATTGACCCTAATACGAATATTAAAGCAAAAATCACACAGCGAATGGGAAGTAAATAAACCATATATTTATTTTTATTAGTATTCATAAATCAGCACCTCTGGTTCCGGCGTATTGGTCTTTGACAGGAAATCAGGAATACACTTTTCAACATTTCCTTTTCTCAAAACAAACTAAATCGTAACCATCCAATAAAGGTATCATCATTGAACATGATTAAGATTCTTCCTATATTTATACGATTTTTTAATTCCGTTTCACAAATATGCTTATCATATTTTCTTAATAATTCAAAATCCTTATCAGCAGCATATTGTATCATATTGATAATATCTCCTCTAAATTCTTGTTATGTAAACCATCCCCGAATTTTCAATTTACAGTCAGCGCATTAAACCAAAATTAAAAAGGTGCAAAGCCTTAGTAATTCAATAGACTTTACACCTGATTACAATTGCTATTCGGATATTTGATCACTCTTTAATTTCATCTATGTCTGTGAGATTCACACCGGAAACATTTAATAATGCTTTTATTGTCAGATACTCTTTTTTTAGCTTTGCATATGTTTCGACAGCGTTTTCTTTCTTTGCTGAAATCATATAATCTTGAATTTTTTTAAAATCATCAAGAGCTGCTTTAGTTACTTCAATACCTGATGGCATATAATCACCTGCTTTCTATATTGTGGCATATATTGCTACAATGTTAGTATATCATAAACGAGATATATAGTCTATCCAATTATCAAGGCAGGTTTGTGCATAAAAACACTTCCTTATATTTGTCAAATTGTTATTTCTATCTGGTTACCCTCAACTCCTATAATACAGCTTTCATAATATCCGTCACCGGTTGTTCTTGGAGCGGATAAAATCTCGTATCCGTCATTTTTGAGTCTCCTCGTTAATTCATCCACTTTTTCCTTCGAACCCACGCTGAACGCTATATGGATAAGTCCCGTTCTTCTAATTCCCTTTTCCATGTCCTGCATATCCGGATGATTCATTAATTCAATTCTCGCACCGTCATCAAAAGTCAGGAAATAAGAGCGAAAGTTTGTGGTTTTATTATGATAACCGTCATTCGCTGCCGCATTAAAGTATTTAATAAAAAAATCCCTTGCTTTTTCAAGGTCATTTACATACATTGCTATATGTTCAACTTTCATTACATGCCCCCTGCAATACCTGTAAAAAATGCCTCCAATGGGTAAAAAGAATCTTAGATTAGACAAGGAGAATTTTTCTGTGGAAACAATTATTGATAGTTAAAAATGTATTTACATTTTATTTATTATATGGCATGCTGCAAGAAGCACGCAAGAGTTTTTTGTTGCAAGCCGGAATTTGTCTACCAGATGTTGGATAGTGCGGAGGGGTGACAAACAAATACAAATAAAAAAGGGACTTCCTCAATCCTTAAAAGGCTATGACAGAAGCGGTTATAGTCTTTTTTCATGCGGTTATTATCGTAGGAAATGAAAGCGTATTCCCCAAAGCAGAGAAATATCCAACTACAATATTCCGCAATCCAAATATCCGACAACTAACGGACAAAAATCAAAAAACATCTACTTTCATAAGTGGCATCATGTGTACGCTCATAAGTGGCATTTTGTTTATATTCATTATTTGGCAGATATATCTATCAATCATATCAATCAATATTTATACATCTAACTTTTGATGTACCACAGGGAGGGAAAAGACCATGAACAAAGAGCAGGAACAGCAGATTTTGGACTATTACAGCACCACAGACAAATATATCCACAGTAAGCTACATTCAAATGCGCATCAGAGCGTATTTACCAAAGAAAATGATAAATACCAGTGGCTTGTATTGGAGCAGAAAAGCCAGTGCGAAGTTGAGGTAAGGCAGACCGACAGGCATGGAACAATCACAGCGAGGGATAACTACGAACTTACAAGAAATATCCCTAAGTGCGTGGGCGTGGAACGCTTATGTGAGGGGGCAAATATACAGATACCCTTTAATGCTGATGAAATCAATCTGATTTATCAGTTTGGGGAACAGAGCAAGGCGGAAACGTGCGCCAGTTTATCCGCAATCCTGCCACAGATAAAGGACAGTGACACCAAGCAGATTGTAAGCACCACTTTGAAGAAATTAAATTCCTTGTCAGAGGAAACGTGTGCGGAATTGACCGCTACCACCAAAAGGCGGAAAATTACCGAGCGTGACCATTCCATAAAGACAAGGTTAGCTAAAGCAAAGGAACAGTCAAAACAGCCGACAGTTGCCGAGGGAAAAAAGAACAGAAACCACAGCAAGGGAAAGGGGGATATGGCATTATGAAACTGTCACGATACGAGCAGGAAACGATT
>JAAUZJ010000028.1 GCA_014804695.1 Lachnospiraceae bacterium | reverse complement strand
TGAAAATGTCAAGAAGAATTTAGAAATTTTTTCAAAAATTTTTTTAAGGGCTGGAAATACTGAAAAATCAAGAAAAATCAGATAATAAAATACGGATTTATTATGAAACGTGCAAACTGGTAAACCATTCAGGGAAAAAATATTGAAAATAAGACACGACAAACAAGCCGTCGAAAAAGGCGGCTTTTGTCATGGAATTTTTTTTTTCCGAACGTTTGGAAAAAAATCATGAAGAATTGAGATAGTCCCGCTCAAACACTTCACGCGCAGACAAACCACCAAACATTTTTCGCGGATAATCATTCAGCCAAACTTGGACTTGCCGGATTTGCTGATCTGTATATTGGGATATATCAGAGCCTTTCGGAATCCAACGCCGAATAAGACGATTCTGATTTTCATTTGAACCGCGCTCATTACTACGATAAGGGTGACAGTAGTACATATTTGTGCGAACAGTATGATCTAATGATCTAGTGATTCCCTCACTATCCAAAAACTCACAGCCATTATCTGTTGTGATTGTCTTAAAAAGCGAACGAAAACCACATGACCCAAATTTATATTCCAAATCATCCAACACGGATACAGTAGATGCTGCGCGTTTATCCAACATCCGGCGGACGATCTCAAGACGGCTTTTTCGCTCGGTGAGAACAAGCAGACATTCGCGGCTCTTTCCCTGTCCACTGACTACAGTATCCATTTCCCAATGTCCAACAGAATCCCGCAAAATAACGGCTTTGGGACGGTCGTCGATACTTTTCCCGATCCTGTGATTTAAGGGCATTCTTGGGGCTATTTGGGTCTTTCCTTTGGGGCTTTTGCGGTAAGGAAGATCAGTCCTTTTGACATTTAGAAAAAGCCCTTTATAGATGTAAGAGTAAAGGGTGGAAGTGCATACGCGCGTAAGGATTTCGGGGCAATTTTTTGCAATATGAACCACACACGCATAAGGGGAGTACTTACGATCAAGTATCAATTCCTCAACCTTGCGAGCGTATAACATATCATTACCGATCTTTAAATCAATACCCTTGTTCTTTGATCGTTCCTCTTTCACACGCTGTCCGGCATATGCATCATATACCTTTTTAATACACAATTGTTTATCCATGCGATCAACCGTACCGCGATGAATTTCATTGTAAATGGTCGCCCTGCAACGTCCAAGACGTTTCGCAATATAAGCCACACTAAAACCCTCACGCAAAAGGGCTTCGATCGTATAGCGTTCCCGCTCTTTTAAGTATCCTTTCATAAATTATACCTCTTTTCGCATTAGTAATTTTTTCCAAACGTTTGGAAAAAGAAACGACTGATTATTTAATCAGCCGTTTTCAAATCCAATATTCAATTATAAAATCAATTATCTTTTGAAATGTGATTTACCATCACATCCAACATAATAAGGCATTGCGCAGTCCTCACAGCCTAAATAATAACCGCAATCGCTACAATCATTGATAACATCCATACCACACTCTGCATACTCATCACGTAATGCCTTTGGACATTCCCCGCTGACACATGCACCGCCAACATAATTTTTACATACTTTCATTTTGTTCTACCTCACTTTTATCAACTTTAGATACAGACCTAAAAAATCCGACACCAAGACGAAGAAAAATATAACACATACTTAAAGCATAAGGAAAAACTTCACATTTATGGCATGCGTCAGAATTTAAATCGCAAGAACAATCTGCACAACGAAATATATCAATTTTTGAACTATCAATAGACATAATATATTTACCTCCTTAAAAATCATCGATCTCAATGTATTCAACTTTGTTTTTCGTATACGGAATTTTGATCGTTTTCATATGCCCGATATTATCGTAGATACCCTCTAACGCTTCCGAATATTCCTCACTGGACATATTATATTCGTACACTCTCGGTCGATCGCAATTAGAACTATTTAGATACCTGTGTCTACCATCCGTCACCGCACACAATTCTTTTGTAATGTATTTCGTAATGTACGATGCAACACGTCTTGTATCCGTGACCTGTGTCGCAGTTGAAAAGCCAAAACGCCATGTCGTGAGATTGTAAACAACCTTACTGTTAAAAGTCAACCCGCTATCATACATAGGCATATTACCGATATTTGAAAGTATCCCGTGAAAATGATACTTTTTCCCGTCCAAGTGAAATTCGGGAACGATCAGATATTTAAGATCAGGTGCATACTTTTTCCGCATTGCATGAAAAAAATCTGACGTTACATATTTCACACGGTCATAATCAATACTGTCTATGATCTGCGGATTGAATGTGAGTGTTATGAACCATTCCCATACATTCGCACGGGCAATCTCATATATCTTGCCTTTTGCACGGTTTGTATTTTCGCGAAGTTTTTTGATCTTCCAAAATTCCGGACGTTCGGACTTTTTATTATCTTCTTTTTCGTCATCATCCTGCGGTCGTTTCTGTTTTGGTGTCACGTCAACCACCCGCCGCTTTTTCATGATATAACCGTCATCCGGCGTATACTCCATATCATATTGTTCTACATACTCCCTTTCCTTTTTTGTAATATTAGCACCATAGCGGCGAATCTGACGAGTGCCGCCATAATCTAAGAGCTTAACGTTATAAGATGCCACACTGAACACACCCTTTATTGTTTTGAAATGCTTAAATGTCCGAGAAATGAGGTTACTGTCAAGTAAGCGCCGCAAGCGGCGCGTCGGTTATTCCTGCGCGGCATGCTCGGAACTTCCCGCCGCCCGCTTGCCGACCTATACTGAACCCGCTTTTATAGTCCACTGTCTCGGAACGTCTGCATCGTGTTATAGAAATCATAGTACTTTTGTTTTCCGAAAAAGAATCGAGAACCGATCTTTGCGTCTGCTTTTCTCATACCGTATTGGGATGAGATCGCAACAAAAAGATCACGGCCTGTTAAAAGTTTTAAGACCTTACCGAATACCTTATAATCGGTTACTTTGCGGTGAAGTACCTGCTTCTGAAGCACGGCACGTATCTGCTTGTCAATGCTTTTATCATCCTGCGAGATCAATATAACATCATAACCGTATTTCCGATGTTCGCGGAAAAAAGAACACCATGCAAGGCGGTCTTTTCTGTTCCAAGTGCGGGGGTTAAAAAGATCGTGACATTCGTCAATAATAAGCCATGTCTGATGTTCATAAAATTCCCCGTTAGAATTAAGTTTATGATAGTTATTTGCATAGCCATACAAGCCCTGTAAATAGCTAAATTTTTCAAGGCTTTCTTTTGGTTTTTTAATAAAAGCATCATTCAGCCATTCCGAATTTGGAACAAAAATGTAATGTCCGATAGGCTTGTCTTTGCGCGGCTCGATCAACTCCGTATGACATACAACATTCGTGATCACGTCTTTTCCCGACTGGAGCATCTTATATATTACTTCGGACGAATGCAAGCCCTTGCCGCTACCGGGAACACCAGTATAAAAATAGATCATCGTACCATCCTTTCATTTTTCCGAACGTTCGGAAAATCACATTAAATCCCGAATCGCACTAATGAAGTTAATTGATAGCGAATACGCGATATATGCAACGATACACGCAAGCCAAGCGGTCGTAATGTTGATCGCCGAATCAAACGGAATGAAGAAGTTCATGTATGATATATATTCCGCTATCTGCGCGGAAACTTCCGCATGAACAAACCAAGAATCGGGAAGAAGACCAAGAAGCCACATAATTACTTCAATCATATATTCACACCCCCTAATGCTTTTTACGCCCGATACTTGGCGTATCAAAAAGTCCCGCCGCATAGAGCTTTTGTGTCAGATGTATCAATGTAATTTCGTAACCGATCGTCAAGAAAAAGCGACAGACCATTGCAAGGTCAGACCAAGCTTTATCATCCATCACGTACTCATAATCCCATTCAAATTCAATAAAAGGAAATTCAAAGTGCAGACTGATTACGGGCGGCTTTGGCGGGGCATCGAACATAAGCAGGATAGCATATATATCCCAAGGGATAGAAAAAGGAAACTTCGTTTTCATGACATCACCAACAGTAGAAGCCGCCGCCAAAATTCCAAATTCGGAAAACTTGTTTTTTATCCAATCATTGATAGAGTCAAAAAGCTTCGAAAGTATATCCCAAGCAAGATCAGCAGATTCCACAAAAAGAATTTGCTTGAGCTTTTTATAAATGTCGTCGAGCTTGTGAGATATGTTTTCGAGAAAGCCTTTGCTTTCCTCTAAATTCTCCGAAGCGCTGGAAAAATAAGAATATAGCAAAGCCTCAAGCCGTAAAAAGCGATCGTCCATGTGCGTGTCATAGAGTTCCATTAGCACTGTCATACTACGAAGACCACTGAAAAGCAGATCAAAAGCGGAGTCGTTATCATCATCCGTGTTGTAGATTTCGGATAACTTCTGATAGATTTTTTCAAGCCATTCGTTCATTGCCGCCGTGTTGTCACTTATATCGCCCAATGTGCCGTTGATCTTATCCAGCGTCGATATAAAAGCAGACTGCATAGCGGAAAGTGCTTCGGATATGTTTTTGCCGCTCTCGATAGATTGCAACATCGCGCTTTTGATCGCGTTTATGATCTCACTGTAGTCTGCATCGGGATTGATCGTAATGTCCCCGCCCGTATAGCCGGATTCAAAGCGATAATAGTTACCGTTGCCCGTAATCCAATTTTTATAAGAATTAAGACTGCTAAAAAAAGGCACGTAGCGGATATTACTTCCCGACGACGAACAAAGAATAAAGTGTTTGTTTGCAGTAGATTGCGTCGAACCCATAAAAAAAGGATTGACTAAAAGCTTACGCTGATAACTGTCGCGAATATTTGCGTCTGTCCAGCCATTTTCACTATATGAAAAAAAAGGCGGGTAAGGACTCATAATAACACCGTTTTTATCAGCAAAATTGACGAATAACTGCAAGCCCGTAGTCGTATCATTTCCAAAATTTGAAGTAAGATAATTAATACCGTTGATAAGGCTGTCTGAAAAATTACTGTTTGCATATAATACAACATCATCCATATCAAAGTACGCACAACGGCTCAAAGGCGGCATAGAAGAATA
>JAAUZJ010000027.1 GCA_014804695.1 Lachnospiraceae bacterium | reverse complement strand
TATGTAAGCAATGTTAATAAGGGTAAGGCAACGGTAGTAATTAAACCTGCAGATACTTCTGTACAGGATGACACAACTACGTCTTATACAGGCGGTAAAGTTGCAACCTTTACTATAGCAGCAAGGAAGCTTGAGAACAAAGACTGGTTTTCGGTAGTAGTGGAGGCTATGGGCTTCTAGTCTGATGAACTTTCACTTTTTCAAAGTGTAAAAATTAAAGAGAGGGTGTTCCAAAGGTTATACAACCGGAGGAGCATCCTCTTTTGTGTAATTAATTAGTTTTTTGTTAAAGCTGGCAGTTGCATTTTACTTGCCTTGAACCTCAAAATGTTTTATTATTATTCTATATAAATTGAAAGGCAGGTCATGTAATGATATCCAGTCAGGTAATTAAAACCAGTATAGATGAGTTGAAGGCAATCACCAGGGTTGAGTTGTGTGTATTCGATTTGGAAAGAAAAATAGTTGCGGCTACTTTTGAGCCTGATGATATTTCTGATGGATTGATTGAAGGTTTTATTAATTCTCCGGCGGATAGTCAGATAATTGGCGCACATCACCTTATGAAAGTATTGGATGATGGCGAACTGCTTTTTATTCTTGATGCAAAAGGAACCAGCGAAGATGCCTATATGGTTAGTAAAATTGCCGTAAGTCAGCTGCAGAATTTGATTATTGCATATAAAGAGAAGCTTGACAGAAATAATTTTTTCCAGAATCTATTGCTGGATAATATGCTTTTGGTAGATATATATAATCGTGCCAAGAAGCTGCATGTTGAGGTCTCTGCGCCAAGAGCGGTGGTCTTGGTTGAGACTGAGAAGGGGAAAGATTCAGTGGCTGCCGAATTTCTTAAAGGAATGTTTTCCGCGCAATCGGGCGATTATGTTACGACTGTGGACGAAGACAGCGTAGTTTTAATAAAGGCAATGGAAAGCGTGGATGACTATGCAGAGCTTGAGAAAACGGCTAATACGATTGTAGATATGATGAGCATGGAGGCTATGCAGAACGTTAGGGTTGCTTACGGAACAATCGTCACTGAACTCAGGGAAGTTTCCAAGTCATATAAAGAAGCTAAAATGTCTTTGGATGTAGGAAAGATTTTTTATGCGGAAAAAAGAGTGACAGCGTATAACAAATTAGGAATAGGAAGGCTTATTTACCAGCTTCCGAATAATCTCTGCCGTCTTTTTATAGATGAGATCTTTGGCGCTAATGTTCCGGATGAGCTGGATGAGGAGACTCTTACAACAATTAGTAAGTTTTTTGAGAATAATTTGAATGTCTCGGAGACTTCCAGACAGCTTTTTGTACACAGAAATACGTTGGTGTACCGCCTTGAGAAATTGGAGAAGACTACAGGATTGGATATTCGTACTTTCGATGATGCACTTACTTTTAAGATTGCACTCATGGTGGCTAATTATATGAAGTATATGGATTCGTTGAAGTATTAGGCGGAATCGCTTTGGGACTTTGTAGTATTCAATGGAATTGGCTTGGTGATTTGGAGCATTATATGTAAATACCTTGATGCTTTATAATGAATGTAAATGTCAGATGAGAAATTGTCTGGCATTTTTTTATTTGGCAAATCATATACATATAGTAGATGGCGTAAAGCGAACATTAGTTTGCATAATTGGCGATGGGAGAGGCTGCAATATGTATCAGAAAGAAATTGTCTATATGAATTTATTTGAGAATAATATAAAAATCAGCTGTGTAGGCTATCTTAAACAGGAAAAAAAGCAGGAGAACTATAACATAGAGCTTCAAGTCAAAAGTGTCCCGAATAAGTTTACAGGCAATTTCCCTATCCGGATTCAGGGAACAAGCGGTTGGAAAGAACCCGGTTCGCTTACAATTAATGGCGGAAGCGGTAAGTGGACAGGAAGTGTATCAGAGCAGGTTATAAAGGCTGAAGTTCTTTTGTCGGATTCGTATAGAATTAAGGGTGAAAGCAGGAACGTGCAAATTAAGTATTCAGTAGTTAATGCAGAAATTGAGGGAAATAAGAATTCCGAAGTAAATGAAGAAATTAGGGGGAATAAGAATTCCGGAACAAATGAAGAAATTAACGGGAATAAGAATTCTGGAGCCAATGCAGAAATTAAGAAAAATAAGGATTTCGGAACAAATGAAGACATTAAGAAGAATAGGCATACTGAGGTTAATGAAACCGTAAAAGAAAATAAATTATCAAAAAATAACACAGAGACCATTTTGAATCAGAATAGACATTCAGATACAGAAATAATAAAAGCCGATTTAGAAAATAAAGAGCCGTTAAGTGCCGTAAATAATTCGAAGAGAGGATCCAGAATTGAAACATCGCCATTATACGAGAGCAAGTGGGAGCAGCTTCTTTCGGCATATGAGCAGATTCATCCATATGGTGATAACCGGACATACATAAAATTAGAGCCCAAGGACTTTATAGTTCTTCGTTCAAACTATCAGCATCTTGTAAATAACAGCTTCCTGCTGCATGGATTCTATAACTACCGTTATGTTATTTTGGGAAAAGAAAAAGATTATTATATTGGTGTGCCCGGAGTATTTTATGAACGTGAAAAAATGGTCGCGCTGATGTTTGGCTTTGAAGCGTTTGAATGTGAGGGAGGAGAGGCCGAAGAAGGAAAATTCGGCTATTATCTTAGAAAAGTAGAAATTTAAAACCGTGCGCCCTATGTCGAATCCGACTCATGCACGTTACCTTTACAGTTAACTCCGCCAGGCACCCTTACGGCACATGGAAGGTTCCACTTAGTGCTGCTGTGTTCCCACCCTGACACGGTTCATGGATTCCCATTGCGCAAGACCCAAACTTCAACGCCACTTATAAAGGGCAGCTACACAAGCCAAAACCCTCGATAAAGCATCACCCCTACTAGAGCGGATTGTAGGTACAGGACACCGCTAACGCCCCGGCTGCACGGTTTAATTAGTATACTGGTTTTTTGCGATTTTGTCAACTTTTCCTAAATGATAATCTTCGCGCTGTTAGTCATTGAGCAACTGGTTATCAGCCTCTTTAGCGGCTTCTTTCTTGTTCCTGATTCGCAGCTCTTTAAAAAAGGTGGTCAGCATCTCAGAACATGTCTCTTCAAGAACACCTCTTGTGACACGAACCTGATGATTAAACTGTGGCATTTCAAGAATGTTAAGGATTGAGCCGCCGCAGCCGGCCTTGGGATTCATGCTTCCCATAACAACCTCGGTAATGCGTGCCTGAACAATTGCGCCTGCGCACATCTGGCATGGCTCAAGCGTCACATACAGGGTGCAGCCCTCCAGCCGCCAATCACCCAGTTTTTTGCTCGCCTTATTTATCGCGGTAATTTCTGCATGGGCAAGCGTATTTTTATCAGTGTTACGACGGTTGTAACCTCTGGCAATTATTTTGTCCTCATAAACGATCACACAGCCTATAGGAACTTCCCCAAGTGCATATGCTTTCATGGCCTGCTTGATTGCGGCCTTCATATATTTTTCATCAGTATTCATATTCTCACCGATTTCTTTTTGATTTTTTAAAAAATAAGTTGACTATAAATCCACAAATATATATAATTTGATACATATGGAGACGTATCGAAGTGGTCATAACGGGGCTGACTCGAAATCAGTTTGCCTTTCGGGGCACGAGGGTTCGAATCCCTCCGTCTCCGTTTTAATGTATAATCTGCAACTGAATGCATAAAATATACCATGGGCAGGGAAATTTCTTGACATTTTGCCCATGACTATTTACAATATAATTAATCCTTTACTTATTGTTTGGGATCTATAAAGGCTTCAACTACTGGGCCAGATAACCAGTGGTTTTTTTATGCCTTTTTTCTTTCCAAAGTGGTGCGCTACTTAATTTTTGAGCAGTATCTGCGTTATCTACTACATATGCCGTTACAAATTTTCCTTCGCCTTTTTTATTAATATAAATTACAACTACATAGTTATTAGGGGCTAAAAAAGTAACCCGTCTACTGCTATCATATGTTCTTTTTGCTTTATCATACCCTTTTCTCGGAACAATTGACGGATCTTCCAAAACTGCCTTTATCCAATCTATTCTCTCGCCTCTTTCCGTAGCAAAATGATCTTTTGCTGCTTTCCAGCTTTTCTTCGTACGAGTATAAAATGCGTGTTCAAAAGCATCTTCATAAAATTTTACTATTATCCCGTCAAAGGTTTTTATATTTGCACAACAATAATTATCTATGTAGTATTGTTTACACTCTGCCTCACTCGAGAAGCTTTTCAATGCCGGTAAACTCATCTACGTCCTCCTCTAAGTGATATTTTAAAAATATTAAATCGTTTTTGTTCATTTTTATACATAAGAGCAATTTCCTGCTCCAAATACTTTTCGACCAATGAAACTAATTCTTTTTTGGTTTCGGACTGTCCATCGCTTCCGAAATTAAACTTATACGCAACCGTACCCATAAGAATATTCTGCAATTGCAATATAACAGATTCTTTCGAATCTATGGCTTGTATAAGCTTTATTCTATCCCCATGCATTCCCAAATTTGTAATTCTTCTCAATTCATTCAGTCTGCACCTATCCTTATTTGTCTTAAAATCTGTAAAAATATAATAATCATTTGATTCGGTCAACCAGTTGTGTAACAATTGATAATAAAATTTATAATATCCCAATTCCTGATCCGAATCATTAAACTGTTCATTGTCAACTTCCAATGCATCAATGACCACACATCTAAAATATATATCATCATTTTCTGACCGGAAAAATAAGTCTATAAGTTCTCTGTAAAATGCCCGCTTGCTATTGGAAACATTTCCCCATTTAAACTCACCGTGGATTCCATGTTTTTGCCTGATTTCGTTTATCTGTTGTTTTATTAATGCTCTCTTTTCATTCGGAACCCATATTCCGCCAAAGCATACATATCTATTATTTGTATTAACATTCGCTCTGTTAACAAGTAAATCTTGTCTGCTTTCATCACAATAAATATCTATTAACATATGTTACCTCTTTCAATCTAAAATCAATCTGTTTAATTCTTCTTTACTTATACTAATACTCATAGATATTGCTTTATTCAGCTATGTTCATAACGACATATCGTATATTATATCATTTTCGTGAAAAACATACAACGCAATCCGCAATGCAATCATCCAATGGAAAACTACTGCCTTATTTATGGCTAAAAATATATAAAAGCCATATTGTTTGAAATATCTATCTATGCTATAATTATAGCATGATTTTTTTGCGTTTTTTTGAAAAAATAGTGCAAAATGCCACTAAAAATATTAAAGAGGAGGAAACTATGGGCAAATTAGCAAGCAAAACAACAAAACGGATTATGGCGTCATTGTTAACAATAGCCATGATCATGTCAAACATGACAGTTTATGCGAGCGAATATTCGGAACCTGCAGCTCAGACAGATGAAGCTGTAGAAAATACCGAAACAGGCGCAATAGAACTGCCATCGACAAACGATGAAACTGTGCAGGATGATGTGGCACAGGATGAAACTGCGGATGATAAAACATCGCAGGAAGGAACAGAAGGAGATGCACAGGACCCAGATGCATCTGATGAAAATTCCGACCCCGGAAATGACGTAGAGGGGGGGGATGCTTCTGAGCCGGAGAAAGACGGCGAGGAAGTTCAGGCACCTGAAGAAACAGATGCAGACATTCAGGAAGCTGAAGCTGGATTGGAAGCGGCAGAGGTTTCTGAGAATAATGATACACCGACACCACGTGCTGCACATACAATGTGGCTGGTTGGTGATTCTACGGTATGTTCATTTAATGATAACTATTATTATCCAAGATATGGTTATGGTACGCAGATAGGGAATTATCTGGATAGTACATATACAGTAAATAATCTTGCTATGTCAGGCAGAAGCTCCAAGAGCTTTCTGAGTGAAGCTAACTATACAACTCTGAAAAATGGTATTACATCAGGTGATGTGTTGGTTATCGGTTTTGGTCATAATGATGAAAAGGATGCGCAAGATAGATACACTAATCCTAATGATGATTATCAGACTGAAGGTTCTTTTGCCAAGAGTCTGTATGACAATTATGTAAAAATTGCACAGGATGCGGGCGCAGAGGTAATTCTTTGTACTCCTATAGTAAGAAGGAATAAATCTGGAGATAAACTTACTGATTCTCAATGTCACATAACTGCTGATAAGACAACGAATGGCGTAGATTATCCGGGTGGTGATTATGCTAAGGCAATTCGTGATTTGGGTACGGCTGTTAATGTACCTGTTGTGGATTTGACCGCATTGACTAAGACGTTGTATGAAGAAATTGGTGCAAGCGGAACTTTGAAGCTTCATGCGTGGACTTCCAGTAAGGAAACTTCTGCAGATGATACGCATTTGAATATCTATGGTGCTAAGACGGTAGCATGGATGTTTGCAAATGCGGTAAAAAATATAAATGGGCTTGAATTGGCAAGTCATATTGATTTAAGTGCAGGTGAGCCTACAGAGGCAGCAGATTTGCAATCAAATCCTGACTATAAGGAATCGGCATATGCACCGCCTACGACTGATAGCACTATTTGTAAAGACTATGTGATAGGCGAGGGGAATGATGCCGTTCATTTTAAAGGAACCGCTTTCGGAGATTTGGGTGGTAATCCGAGCTCTTCTAACCACATATTAGGAACAGATTCGAATGGCAATATGCACATTCAAGTCAAAAACAATAAGGGAAAAATTGCGGCTAGCGCAGATGGCATAGCAATGTATTATTATCAGGTGCCTGCGGGAGTTCACTTTACGTTTTCCGCGAAAGCCACCTTAACGGATATTGATACTAATGATCAGGTGGCATTTGGTTTAATGGCACGAGATGATATGTACATCGATAAAAATGAAGCTGTTGCTTCCGATTATGTGGTAGCGGGCAGCTTGGGAAAGGGAAGTAATTGTTATTATCGTCAAAGTGGTAAATTGGGCGGTCAAGGAACGCTTAAGAATCCTTTGCAGAAGGGTAAGGACTATGACTTAAGCATCGTATATAATGGTGATGGCTTTGCCTGTACGTTTGGCGATGAAACCCCCCAGAGCGGCGGTTATGATTTCCAGTTGACAAGTGTAGACCCGGAATATGTTTATATAGGTATGTTTGTTGCAAGAAATGCGGACGTTACTTTCAGTAATATTTATCTGGAGGTAGACGGAAATCCTGTAGTAGATGAAAGAAAAGAAAGTCATAATATAACTGTAACAAGCGATGATAACGGAACTGCTGAAACAAATAATGCAAAGGCTTCAGAAGGTAGCACAGTTGTTTTGTCTGCAACGCCAAATGATGGCTATATGTTCAAAGAATGGCAGATAACAAGCAATGGAGAGACAACAACCAGTGTTGATAATCAATACACTATGCCTGCCAATGATATTGAAATAAAGGCGGTCTTTGAACCGCTTATTACCGAGTGGAATTTCGAAACAGATTCTACACTCACTGGTGAAACAAATGGAATACTGCGTGAAGGAACAGGAAAAAATACAACCTTCTACGCGAAAGGACTTCTAGTTGATGCAACTAAAGGTAAGTGGGATTCAACAGGAACTGACGGTTGGGCGGTAGCAAGTAAAGATACTACAATTGTTATTCCTGTAGAAAAGAGAGCTTATGTGGATGTAGAAGTATATGCGCTCACTAAGGATTATACAGTGGATTATATAAACGAAGCTACAGTTGCAAATGGAAGTCAAGTATTTACGTGTGATGCAGTCAACGGTGAGATTCTGCTCGAAATAACCGGTCCGGATAATACAGCAGCGGGAAGCGAGGATGCTGTCAACAAAATAAAGTATATTAAAGTTACACCGAACGACAACTATACACCGCCGCAACCTAAAAACAATATTCAGGTATGGGATTTTGGCGGAAAGGTAGAGGAGGATACAGACCTTTATACTAACAATATAACACCCGGTCTTATAAGAAAATTGGGTATTGTTGCTGAAGGCGGTTCATATAAGAGTGAGGGGCCTACAGCCTTTGGTGATTTGGAGATGAATTATGTAGGTGGAGATCGGTTTTATTCCAATATACCGTCATTATCTGCATATAATGCAGGCTCTTACTCACCTGCTCAGAAAACATACAGTGATGGATATGCATCTGCAGGTGCATGGTATGGTAATGGAGCAGGAAGCGCTAAGCAAAGAACAGTAACTATTAATAATGTAAAAGCAGGCGACAAAATTGTGGCTTACATGGGTAACCATCATGATGCTGGTGAATGCGAATTCACATTTGCGTATGGGGGAGATGCCGAAGATACTACCAAAAAACAGACAGAAACTGTATCGGTAAGTACTAGAGATTTCAATAAATTTGAATTTATTGCTAAATACGACGGCTCATATGATATTTACCAAAGCGGCGGCACTGGTAAAATCATGTACCACAGGATTATGAAGCTGCCTGTTGTGACTGTAAGCGGTACTATTGATGACTCAGACGCTGCTGTGACACTTCCTAATGAGTATTCGGTAAGATTTTATAATGAGACAACCAAGACTTATACTGATGCGGAAGTAAATACAGCAGAGAAAACATTTACAGCGAAGCTTACGCCTGGTTATACATACAGAGCAATATTAAATGCGACAGGACTTGGATTTACAAATGAATCTAAGAACGTAACAGTAGAGGAATCAGACTGTGAAACCGGCACAATAGATGGTGTAACATTAGTGGTTAAGGAAGCCTCAACCTATACTTATTCCGGTACAATTGTAGGTTTTGCGGATGGCTATGATATATCTGATTTAGATATGGCAATGGTGCCGGATGAAAGTTTTCCTGATGCAAGTGAGGAGCCTCTTGAGGTTGATAAAACTGATTTGACGTTTAGCGTACTTCTGGAACCTGACGTAACATACACCATACAAATGGAAGGTGCGTGCGATTATGAAGTAACTGCACCAACTAGCGTAAATAATGACGGCACTGGTGATTATACAAATAAAACTATTACTGTAGATTTAAAACCAAAATATGAAGTAACGGGTAATTTTATTGGTTTGGGTAATTCTGCAAGTGTTACCAAATTGACATTAACCAATGTGGATGATGATTATCCTTATGATGCAACCGTTAATAGCGACGGTGAAGGATATACTATTGAATTAAGGGATGGTACATATCTTGCAAGCGCTGAAGTGACCGGATACAGTACTAAGACCCATGTAATTGTAAACGGTAAAGCGGTAACAAGAGACCTTATGTTTGTATCTACTGCATCTAAGGGAAGTATTACTTATGCAGAAGATATATATGTAGGATATCCGGATAAAGCAAATAATTACGCGACTGTAAGCGAGGCTGTGGAAGCCTGTGAACTTATGAACCGCACAGCGGGACAGCGTGTTAAGATTCATATTGCACCTGGAACCTACAGAGAGCAGATTATTGTAACAGCCCCGAACGTAAGTTTTGTAAATGATACGAATAAAGAAGTTTTACTGACTTGGTACTATGGTATAGGTTATAAGTATTATAGTGCAGATTCAAGCGGCTATTATAATTCTGAGAATGCATATGATCAATACGATAAAAATCATCCGAGTAGATGGGGTGTTGCTGTATACATAAAGAATACGGCAACGGCATTCAGGGCAGAGGGAATCACCTTTGAAAACTCATTTAACCGATATATTACGGATGAGGAACTTGATGATGGTGTAGAACTTGTTAACGACTACAGCGTTTCAAATAGCAATATTGCCGTAGAGAGAAACTATAATACCGATGTAAATAGTAAGGCGGCTACTGAGCGTGCAGCTGCAATTGCTGTTGAAGCGGATCAATCTGAGTTTTTAAATTGTGCTTTCTACAGCAGTCAGGATACTCTGTATACTCAGGGAGCGCATTTGTACTTTAAAAATTGTATAATAGAAGGACAGACAGATTATATTTACGGAAGAGGTAATTGTGTATTTGATGCCTGTGAACTTAGTTGGAAAGGTTATAGTGCAAACTCCCAGGGAGGATATATTACAGCAAACCAACCTTCATCGGGTGAGAACGGTTATTGGTTTAGGAACTGTACTGTTACAGCAAACAATCACCCTTATGACAATAAAAAGTTGACCGTTGTAGATGGGTATTTTGGAAGACCTTGGGGCGCAGATGCAAGCGTAGTATTTATGAATACCAAGCTGCAGGATGCAAGTCTTATTACATCGGCAGGCTGGGATAGTATGGGTAGTAACCCGAAAAATCTGCCTGAAGATGCCAATTTTAAAGAGTACAATACTACTACTATAGCAGGTGCATCGGTTAGTACAAGTGGTCGTGTAGCAGGAACTGTAATAGATGCAGCAGCTGCTGCGGCAATTACAGTTGCAGATTATTTTGGAGGATGGACACCTTATTATTATGTAGAAGAGGATGCAGAGGTTGCATTTACTACCAAGCCTTTTATAACCAGTAATGGCGACCTGAATACACCATATCCTGGAAACACTCTGACAGTAGGTTATTCCCTTGGTGATAAAAATGATGCAAACGACGCGTCTTTGATTCAGTGGTATAGTGTAAAAGATAATCAAGAGACCCTTGTAAAGACTTACAATGCTACAGTGGATAAAACATACAAGATTCAAAGTTCGGATACAGGGGCATATATCAAGGTAGTAGTTACACCTACTACTGTTAGCGGAACAACCGGAACAGCAGAAGCGTGTACTTTAGAGAATACGGTAGGAGATGGATATGAAGACCCTGATCAGTCTGGCGGTAGCGCAAATCTTGGCGATGGTGTGAATATTTTCCTGGTAGGAGATTCCACTGTTAAGGATTATTCTGCAACTGGAATAAATTCTGGCGGAACTGCAAGGAATGAAGGCGCTTGGGGTGAGTTTTTACAGACTTATTTTGATAGCAGTAATGTTACTATAGTAAACTATGCTAATGGAGGCAGGAGTTCCAGAAACTTTATAAATGAGGGTTCATTGGATACGGTTGCCGGGCAGATTAGCGAAGGCGACTATATGTTCATACAGTTTGGGCATAACGACAGTTCAGATGGTGAATCTTATATAGATGATAGGTACGTGCCCTTGGGAACGCCTGTAGATGGTGTATATCCTACAACTGCGGGTACAAAAGTGGCAACGCCTACAGCACTTAGCGGTAAAGGTTATGGGGACACCTGTTATACATACGATTGTGGAGGTACATTCAAGTGGTATCTGCTGCAGTATATAAATGTTGCTAAAAAAGCAGGGGCGATACCGGTATTAGTTACTCCTGTTTCAAGGATGTATTATGATTCTGATGGAAATATTTCTCCGCATCATGATTCCTCAGCGACATCTGACAATGCATATGTAACGGCGGTTAAACAGCTTGCCAATGAGCAGGATGTGTTATTGATTGATGGATTTGAATTGACCAAGACACTGTTTGAGGATGCATGGGAAGCATGTGATGGTAATACTTATGGTACCCAGATTATGCATACAAATGACAAGACACACAACAATAAGCTGGGTGGTATGATTGAAGCGGCGGCTATTGCATCGGCAATCCAGGATCTGAAAGTAAATATTTCCTATGCAGTGAAAGCTCCTGCGCAGGTACTTGGAATGACCACAGATGCAAAAACAGTATTTACTGTAAATAACAGCAATGTATTGACAGCATTTGATATCAACAGTGACTATACTGAGCATGCCGATTATTGGGAAACCATCGGTCAGGCAATGATTAATGCTATCAAAGAAAAAGCGGCTGAATTAAATCCAGATACTCCGGATACTCCGGATGATCCAAACAAACCGGACGATGACGAAGGCGATATCACAATAGATGATAAAGGTGGTATTGAAATAGTCGGACTCGCAGAAACATACTATTACACCGGAGCTGCTATAACTCCTGATTTCAGCGTTGTGGATAACAGTATTAAAGAATCCTCAGGCGCAAGAGTATTGGCATTGGGAACCGATTATACCGTTAAGTATAAAGATAACAAGAAAGAAAACTCAACTGCAACAGTTACAGTAGTCGGTAAGGGCAACTATGCAGGAAAAGAAGTTACAGGCTCATTTAAGATTGAAGCAGCGAAGACGGCAACTGTTGAAGATGTACAGCTGTTAGACCTTAAGGGTGCAAAAATTGAAAAGATTGCTGCGGAGGACTATACAGGAAACAAGATTACTCCTAACTTCAAGCTTAAGTTGAAGGGTGAAGCGACAGCTGTGGAGTATGAGTATGTCGATGGCCGCTATGTGAAGAAAGTGGCTGAAACAGCGCCTCAGGCAGATGAAGCAGAATCTGCGAGAGTGGCGAATGTCAACGTAGCAATTTCCAATAATATTAATAAGGGAACAGCGACAATCCTTGTAACAGGTAAAACGGGCTCCAACAATAAAGTAACAAGCGTTAAGGCTACATTCAAGATTAATGCTATTGATCTTTCAAAGGCAGGAGATAAGCTTACAGTAAAATTTGCAGAAGAAGAAGAAGGAAAAGACTTTAGTGCACCATATGCCGTAAAGGGAGCAACGCCTAAGGTGACGGTAAGCTATAAGTTTGAAGGCGCAGAAACCGCTACGGTATTAAAAGCCGGCAGGGATTACACCGTGAAGTATTCGGCAAACAAGAAAGCCGATGCAGCAGGTAAGGTAGTGATCACAGGAAAAGGCAACTATGCGAAGAAGGCACCGGCGAAAACCTTTACTGTTGGTAAGCTTGACATGAAGGATACGGAACTCGTGGCAGCATCTGCTTATGAAGGAGTAAAGGCAGCGAAGATCAAGGCTGTTGTCGTTGATGCGAATGGCGATGCACTCAAGGCATCACAGTATACTGTAAAGGTATATACAGACGATGAGGGCAAGACAGATTATACAGCTGATAAGCTTAGCAAAGGTGAAAAGATTTATATCCAGGCAGTAGCGAAGGATACAAAGAATCTTGTGCCAGACTCGAAGACAACGAAATTGCTGGAGGTAACGGTAGGCGCGAACATCGCTAGTGCAAAGGTTAAATTAAATGTTAAGTCGAAGGCATACACCGGAACATACGTTGAGCTTAACGGCGATGACTTGCAAGTAACAATGAAGAATGTAAGTGGAGACCTGAAGATGAAGCCGGCGGACGAGAAAGATGTGAAAGAGGACGAAAAATATGATTATGAGATCGTATCATATTCCAACAACATCAACAAAGGAACCGCAACGGCGGTAATCAAGGGAATTGGTGATTACAGCGGTACTAAGACGATCAAGTTCAAGATCGCTGCAAAAGAAATGAAAAAACAAACAACAACAACACCATAAACAAACTAAAGCAATACAACAAGAGCGCACACTCATGATGGGTGTGCGCTCTTAGGCTATATAGCGTTTGCTTGTTTTTTACATTTAATTTGATGCTATCGAATCGGATTGAGGTCTTGTGATACTCCTCAAAATATTATATAATTTATTTTGTAATCTAAATAATCGTTAAGGAGGATGCAAAATGAAAAGAATCGGAATGTTGACCAGTGGAGGAGATTGTCAGGCATTGAATGCGGCAATGCGCGGAGTTGTTAAATGTTTGTCATGCAGCGGAGAAGCAGTTGAAATTTATGGTTTTTTAGAGGGATACAAAGGATTGATCTATGGCGATTTTCGTATGTTGACAGGCGCGGATTTCTCGGGTATTTTAACCAAGGGCGGCACGATTCTTGGAAGCTCCAGAACACCTTTTAAATTAATGAGAGAGCCGGACGAGAACGGTCTTGATAAAGTAGAGGCAATGAAGCAGAATTACTATAAATTGAAATTGGACTGCCTTGTTATTCTGGGTGGAAACGGAACTCATAAAACTGCGAATATGTTAAGGGAAGAGGGACTTAATGTTGTAACGCTCCCTAAGACTATTGATAATGATTTATGGGGTACCGATATGACCTTCGGTTTCCAGAGCGCGGTAAATATTGCAACAGATTGTATTGACTGTATTCACACAACGGCAGCTTCTCATGGCCGTATTTTCATAGTGGAAGTTATGGGACATAAAGTAGGCTGGCTTACCTTGAACGCCGGAATGGCAGGCGGAGCGGATATCATTCTGATTCCGGAAATACCGTATGATATTGATAAGATAGTTAAAGCTATTAACTCCCGCGCCGAACGTGGTTCGAAATTTACGATTATGGCAGTAGCAGAGGGCGCAATATCCAAAGAGGATGCCAAGCTCTCGAAGAAGGAATATAAGGAGAAGATGAAAAATTATCAGTATCCTTCGGTTTCCTATGAAATCGCAGATAAGATTCAGAAAAAGACCGGACTGGATGTGCGTGTAACAGTGCCCGGACATACACAGAGAGGCGGAAGTCCATGTCCTTATGACCGTGTGTTTGCAACACGTCTTGGAGCAGAAGCCGGAAAGATGATTTTAAATGGAGAATACGGCTTCATGGTAGGATATAAAAATAGAGAAATCGTTAAGGTTCCGCTTGAAGAGGTAGCAGGTAAGCTTAAAATGGTATCTCCTGACGCTACAATTGTGCAGGAAGCTAAATTGACAGGTATTAGTTTCGGAGACTAAATTGAAAAATCAGGGATTTTTTAGTTTATGAGGGAAGGCATAGGTGACACATATGTCATATACAGCACTTTACCGGAAATTCCGGCCTGACCGTTTCGAGGATGTAAAGGGGCAGGAACATATTGTGACAACACTCAGGAATCAGATTAAGGCGGAACGTATAGGGCATGCGTATCTTTTTTGCGGTACAAGAGGAACGGGGAAAACATCTATTGCCAAGATTTTTGCCAAGGCCGTAAACTGTGAAAATCCGATAGACGGAAGCCCATGCCGTGAATGTCGTATCTGTAAGGCGATTGCATCCGGTGCAAGCATGAATGTCATTGAGATTGATGCAGCGTCCAATAACGGTGTGGACAATATCAGGGAAATCGTAGACGAGGTATCCTATTCTCCGGCTGAAGGAAAATATAAAGTTTATATTATTGACGAAGTTCATATGCTTTCTATAGGTGCGTTTAATGCGCTTTTAAAAACGTTGGAGGAACCGCCGTCATATGTTATTTTTATATTGGCAACGACGGAGGCGCACAAGATACCGATTACGATTTTATCACGCTGTCAGCGATACGATTTTAAAAGAATTGCAATTGATACGATTACTAACAGGCTTCGCGAGCTGATGGAAATAGAGCAGATATCCGTAGAGGATAAGGCGCTTCGCTATATTGCCAAAAGCGCTGATGGTTCGTTTCGTGATTCTTTAAGTCTGTTGGACCAGTGTATAGCTTTTCATTTTGGAAAAGAACTGACTTATGATATGGTTCTGGATGTGTTGGGCGCGGTAGATACCGAAGTGTTTGGAAGGCTTTTTGAACATGTGCTTGATCAGGATGTGGCGGGCTGTATATCCCTGCTTGAAGAGATTGTGATGCAGGGAAGGGAACTGACTCAGTTTATAACGGACTTTACATGGTATTTGAGAAATCTTTTGCTGGTAAAAACTTCTGATGCCGATACAATTGAGGAGACAGTGGATATGTCCTCTGAAAATCTGGAAAGATTGAAAGCAGAAGCCGAGGGTGTCTCCCAGGATACGGTAATGCGTTATATCCGTATTTTCTCGGAACTTTCAGGTCAGATCAAGTACACGGCACAAAAGAGAATTTTAATCGAAATTGCGTTGATAAAATTATGCCGTCCCAGTATGGAAACCGATAAAGAATCCATATTAGACAGGGTTCGTGTAATAGAAGATAAACTGGAAAAAGGCATAGTACAGGCGGCACCGTCCGCTGCACAGACTGTGCTGAGTCAGTCAGGCACAGCGCAGGCAGGTATGGCAGCTAAACGTCCGCAGCTGCCTAAGGCAATTCCTGAAGATATTAAAATGATCGTAAATAAATGGCCGTCAGTGGTAGGAGAGACTTCCATGCCCATGAAACAGTATTTGAAGGCTGCCAAACTCAGTCTTGGCGGTGACAATAAGCTTATGCTTGTTGTGGAAGACGGAATGGCTTCGGATTACTTTTTACGGCAGGAGGGGCATAAAGAGCTGCTAGAGCAGATCGTGTCCGACATTGCAGGCAAAGAGATTGAAGTAAATATACAAAGCATACGCAGTGAGCAGAGCTTTGAGAATGACTATGTTGATTTAAGCCGTATTATTAATATGGAAATAGAAGAAGATGATAATTAAATAGAAAAGGAGAAAAGATAGCAATATGGCAAAGCGTGGAGGCTTTCCGGGAGGCGGAATACCCGGAAACATGAACAATTTAATGAAGCAGGCACAGAGGATGCAGCGTCAGATGGAGGAGAGCCAGAAAGAGCTTGAAGAAAAAGAATTTACAGCCAAAGCAGGCGGCGGGGCAGTAGAAGTAACCGTAACCGGTAAAAAGGAAGTTACCAAGGTTAAACTGTCTCAGGAAGTTGTAGATCCGGATGATGTCGAAATGTTAGAGGACCTTGTTATGGCAGCAACGAATGAGGCGCTTCGCATGGCAGAAGAGGCAAATGCGGAAATAATGAATAAGATGACAGGCGGTTTGAATCTTGGCGGAGGTTTGCCATTCTAATGGACTTATACAGCGGATACATCAATAAGTTAATAGAAGAACTTTCGAGCCTTCCGGGAATCGGTACTAAATCGGCACAGCGTCTTGCTTTTCACATAATAAATATGCCAAAGGAAAGGGTAGACAGAATTGCCGCTACTATGATGGAAGCAAGGTCCAAAGTCCGGTATTGCAGCACCTGTTTTACCCTTACTGATGAAGAGGTTTGCCCGATTTGCGCGAACGTGGGAAGAGATCACAAGACTATTATGGTAGTGGAAAACGCAAGGGATTTGGCAGCATATGAAAAAACAGGCAAATATACCGGTGTTTATCATGTTTTGCATGGGGCGATTTCACCAATGCTTGGGATTGGGCCCGGAGATATTAAATTAAAAGAACTGATGCAGCGGCTGCAGGAAGATGTAAACGAGGTAATAATTGCAACGAATTCCAGTCTTGAGGGTGAAACTACGGCTATGTATATCAGCAAATTAATTAAACCGACCGGAGTTAAAGTGACGAGGATTGCAAGCGGTGTACCGGTGGGCGGCGATTTGGAATACATAGACGAAGTGACGCTTCTTCGGGCTTTGGAGGGGCGGACGGAATTGTAAAAGGAGAATGGTGATAAAATGAAGAAAGAAGTATTTGGCGTGACCAAGGATGGAAAAGAGGTATATGCGTTTACCTTGGAAAATTCAAATGGGGTAAAGGCAAGGGTTACTAACTTTGGTGCGATTTTATTAAATCTCTACGTGCCTGATGCAAAGGGCAATGTGGATGATATTGTATTGGGATATGATAAGCTTGAGGATTATTATGACAATGGAAATTATTTTGGAGTAGTAGTAGGTCCTAATGCAAACCGTATAGACTGCGCAAGTTTTAAAATAGCTGATAAGGAATACAAGCTGGAGGTTAATGACGGGCCTAATAATCTGCACAGTAATGTGGATGGAGGCTTTCATAAGCGCGTGTGGGATGTTGTTGATACAACTGACAATAGTGTCACTTTTTCTCTCGAATCTCCGGATGGCGACATAGGATTTCCGGGAAATAGAAAGTTCTCAGTAGCTTATTCTTTATCTGATGATAACAGGCTGAAATTAATTTATCATGCGGAGTCTGATGCAGACACTTTGATAAATATGACAAATCATACGTATTTTAATTTAAGCGGTCATAAGTCCGGTAAAATAGAAGATCATATATTGACGATTCACGCAAGCGCTTATACTCCTGTTGTTGAGGGTGCGATTCCTACGGGAGAAATTGTACCGGTAAAGGATACTCCTCTGGATTTTACCGCACCGAAACGAGTTGGGCAGGATATTGGAGCGGACTGTGAACAGCTTAAACTGGTGCAGGGATATGATCACAACTTCGTAGTAGATGGCGCTGATGGCACGCTTAGGGAAATTGCGATAGTAGAGGATCCTGTAAGCGGCAGAAAGTTAAAAGCTTTTTCAACCCTTCCGGGAGTTCAGTTTTATGCCGGCAATTGTATCTCAAATGGAGAAGGTAAAGAAGGCGTTTCGTATGAACCCAGAATGGGTATGTGCCTTGAGACACAGTATTATCCGGATGCAGTAAACAACCCACAGTTTCCTTCGCCAATATTTGGACCGAACAGGGATTATGATGCGGTGACGGTTTATCAGTTTATTTGAAATTGATTTATGATTATATAATGTAGATTGTAATATATATTAAAGTGAGAAATTGCACAAATAGTTACTAAGCTTTGCGTCTCTGTTATGACAGTAAGTAAAGCCAGCTATTGTTTGTGCAATTTCGTGTTTTATCAATCAATAATTTTTGTACGCGGGATTTGATAAATTTCGCAGTTTCCATATGCTATAGTTATAAAAAGTATGCCTGTATATGTGGGCGCAGGAAAGGTGTGATGAGCAGAATGGAAACAACAGATATTGTGATTCACAAAGGGGAAAAAGAGGAAAAATATCAATTGTATGTAGAAGACTATGTTATGTCCTACTTAAAAAATTATGGAACTTCAAATGGCAGGAAGATTTTTTTCTACGGAACAAGGGAACAGAAGAATAAGAAATATTACATATACGGAGCAGGGCAGCAAAAAAATATTTCATATTTTGTAAGGTATGAATTGCTGGACGAAATTGTGTGCCGTTTTGATATGGACAAGCCTGTTTTTTCCATAAAAGAGGATTCGGGCAGATATGAGCTTTCGGGATATTATATCTTTTATCAAAGTAATGAAGCCATGCAGAGTTATATGATAGAGCAGCGAAAAGGTCATGAGACAGAGGAAAAGGCACAGGACAAGTTTAGTACACAGGGGAGGTCTGAATCGCAGAATAGGTTGAGAGCGCAGGATAAAATAGGATCGCAGAATAAGGTAAGGCCACAGGATTTTTCGGATATACGGGCTAGAAGCGGATTGAAATCAACCGACGAAGAAAAGAATAATAATAGGGAGCAAAAATCAAACGATAAACAAGCCTATGTTCGTGATAAAAAGAAAGAAGCCGAAAAGTCTAAAGGTGGAATTATGGCATTTCAGTTATCGGCGGTTTTTTTGGTTCTGGCTGCAATAATTATTAATTCTACAAATAGTTATTCGAAGCTGAGGGAACTTGGACAGAGCGCGGTAGAAGTCTTCTTTACAATGGAAAATCAAGAGGCCTCTCAAAAGGGCAATGGGAGGGCATCTGAGGAGTCGGAAACTTCAGATGTGGCAGATGGAACGCAGGGAACGGTACTGCGTCTGGAAGATTTAGATGCGGAATTTGAAAAGGAAAATCAGGAAGCTAAGGAAGAAGCGAACAATACGAGTGAACAGGAAGATGCTTCAGACAATGATAAAGAGGAAAAAGATGTTGATAGTGAATCTACGCAGAGCAAAGAGAATGCTGTGGGTGAATCTACTCAGGACAAAGAGAATGCTGTGGGTGAATCCACGCAAGGCAAAGAAAATGTTGCCAGTGAATCCGCACAGGATAACAAGTCTGCTGATTCTAAAGAAGAACCTCCAAGCCAAGAAGCTTTTGCCAGAAATTTCGCAGAGTATTATCAGATCGAAAAGGGCGATACGCTTTGTAAAATCAGTATAAAGTTGTATGGTGACGTATCAAAAGTGAATGAGATTTGTGAGATAAATAAAATTGATGATCCTGATAATATAAAATACGGTCAAAAAATATTACTACCCTAGCTAAATGTGTGATACAATATAATGGTGGCAAAATTTGTATCTTATTAAAGAGGAATAACGTATGATCAACGTTAGAAGTTACTTCAAAGGCAAGGAGAAAAACGATAAAAAAGCAACTCGTGTAAATTATATGGAAAGAATCAGAAGCCATAAATTTACGATTTTTTACCGCAGCATGTTGGTGGCGCTGCTTGTTGCAGCAATAGTTGCGGCAGTGATAATCCAATGGAAAAATAAGATTTATACGGAATGCGTTGTCGTGTCGTCCGTTGATATTGCAGTTGTTCAAAGCAGAAATCTGACTCCTTTTGCAGGATGCATATTGACTTATAGTAAGGATGGGGCAAGCTGCATAGATACAAAGGGAAACGCAGTCTGGAATGAAACTTTTGAGATGCAGAATCCAATGATTGATATATGCCAGAACGTGGTAGCTATCGGTGATTATAATGGGAGAAATATATATGTCATGGATACCAATAGCCGCTTGGGGCAGATTACGACAAATAAGCCGATCAGAAGTTTTTGCGTGGCCTCAAATGGTGTTGTGGCAGTTGTTTTGGATGATTCGGATCTTACATTAATTTATCTGTATGATACAAAAGGAAATGAACTGGTGCGTTTCAGAACGACGATGAAGAGCACCGGCTATCCGTTTAAGGTGGCCATTTCCCCAAATGGGAAATTGGTTTGCGTTTCTTATTTATATGTGGATAGCGGTGAATTGAAATCCAGTGTTGCTTTTTACAATTTCGGAGAAGTAGGACAGAATAATACCGATAATTATGTGAGCGGCTATGATTATCTGGATGTAATTGTCGGCTATACACGCTTTTGGGATGATAAATCCATGTTTGCGGTATCTGATGACAGAATTGAATTTTTTGCAGGCGCGGAGAAACCTGTCAGCATAGCTACAAGTATGCTCAGTGAAGATGTACAACGAATTTATTATGGAAAAGATTATGTCGGGCTGATATTTAACAGCGTGGACAGTAATAACAGATATCGTTTAGATGTATATAATAAATCAGGTCAAATGATTCAAACCATTAACTTTAATATTGATTATTCGGATATTTTATTTGAAGATGACAGAATCATTATTTATAATGAAGCGGAATGTAAGATTTATAATATGAATGGCGTGGAAAAATATTCCGGTGTTTTTGAAAAGTCTGTATACACGATGCTTCCTACATCATCTTCATATAAATATATATTGGTTACACCGGATTCCATAGATACGATTGAATTAAAATAAAAGTATTTAAGCTACAGAGTTTGGAAAGGTGTTGAATATTGACTTGAAAATGATTTTTGTTTTTATCTTTTTGTTACTGGCCGTATGGCGGATAAGAAAAGGTTTTGAAAATGGGATGGTGCAGGAAATAGTAAATATTTTATCGGCGGTCGTTTCATGTGTTTGTATTGTGCTGATTTTTCTGACGGTTAGCAGTGTTAAGGCACATACCTATAGTGTATTGACGCTTTGCGTATTTGCCCTGATAGCCATAGGGATTGTTTTTAAAGTGTGTACCCTTATTTTTAAACCGCTTACCGCTATTGTAAATGTTTCTCTGATTAACAGTCTGGATAAATTTTTAGGTGCAGTTTTTGGTTTTGGAGAAGCGGTTATTTTTGGGGGGCTTTTATATTTTATCTTGAATTATGCAGGGGTATTTGTTCTTTAGATTAACAGCATAAATTATTTTTTACAATTAAAGTTATTTTTACAATTAAAATCAATTACCCGCTTGACAAAAGCTGGAAATGGATGATACAATGAAAACCCACCGCATAAGGTGGGAAATGAAATTGAAAAAATTTCAAAAAAGTTTTGAAAAGCCCTTGACGGTGGGGCGCAGTTATGGTAATATACTAAAGCTGCGTGTTTGATAGAAAGCACCGCAGGACAATAGTACCTTGACAAACAAACAGTAATGCAACCCTGAAAATTCAAGAGAATTTCAGAAAAGCAAGAACGAAAAGCAACAAACAGTATAACGGAAACAAGAGAAGCCAAGGTTATCTTGTTG
>JAAUZJ010000026.1 GCA_014804695.1 Lachnospiraceae bacterium | reverse complement strand
GGGTAAGAACCGGCAGCCAGCATACAGAAAAGTATGCCTGTTGGTCGTTGGCAAAGAAAGTTTGAGTACATATCCTGCAGAATGGATACCAGGAATCATAGAATCTCCGGTGCAGGATAGAAACACATATAAATGAAAAAACAGAAAAATGTCGGAGTATGGCTGCGGTCATGCTTTTTCTTTTGGGAAAAGACAGAAAAACAGAACACAATACACACTTTTGTATGCCGTTAGAGCCAGTATTTACAAGGGATTGCAGGAGTGGGGTACATTTTATGGATGAACCTACTAATGGTCTTGACCCTTATGGTATTCATGAAATTCGTAATCTGATAAAATCATTGCCGAGCCTCTATGATTGCACTGTCCTGATTTCTTCTCATATGCTGTCGGAAATAGAACTGATAGCAGATGATATCGGTATTCTTAATCATGGACGTATGCTGTTTGAGGGGAGCATGGACGAACTGAGGCAAAATGCGATGCAGGCGGACTTTGCAGCGGATAGTGAGATTAGCTCTGATAATAAGATCAGCGGAGTGGCTTTGGAAGATATGTTCCTTTATATGATTGATAATGATAACAAGGCATTGGAAGCATTGCCTGTCAGAAAGAAGAGGGCCGTGTTATGAATACACTTATCATTGAACTTCGTAAAGAAAAAAGGAGCGGTATTATTTTGCTGCTGTTATTAGTTGGTGCTTTGGGAGCAGTCTATGCTATTGTAAATTTTATTGTGTGTAAGGATACGTTGCTGAACCTTCCGCTGGCTCCGATGGATGTTCTTTTGACACAACTTTACGGAATGATCATGGTTTTGAATATGTTTGGTATTGTGGTTGCTGCCTGTATTCTCTACAATATGGAATTTAGGGGAAATGCGATAAAAAAGATGTATATGCTGCCAGTAAGTGTTCCTAAAATATATCTGTGCAAATTCTTAATTTTAACAGTATTGTTTTTGACAGCGATTTTGTTACAGAACTTAGCCTTGCTAAAAATTGGCATAAATGACTTGCCGGAGGGGACTTTTGAAATGAATACATTACTTAAGTTCACAGCATATTCATTTATTACTTCAATGCCGACATTATCTTTTATGATTTTGATTTCCTCACGTTTTGAAAATATGTGGATGCCCCTTGGGATTGGAGTTACCGGATTCTTAAGTGGAATGGCTTTGGCAAATTCTGATATGGAGTTGTTGTTGATTCATCCGTTTATTGTAATGTTAAAACCTGCTGTTGCAATGAGCGCACAGCCGGAAAATAAGGTAATAATGATATCTTTGGCAGAAATATTCCTGTTTCTTATCATAGGTCTGTGGATGGCTAAGCATCTGCGTTACGAGTAAAGGCTAAAATTTTGTTTGGGAGGGATTGTCATGAGTCTTCTAGAGTTATTAAAAATTGAATTTATGAAAGTGAAGCGTTCTAAAATCATTACATTGATTTTTATCGCTCCAATATTAGTGGTAACATCAGGTATAGCTAATTTAAGTACCTATTTTACGCCGGAATATACAAATGCATGGTCTGCAATGTTTATTCAGAGTGCATTAGTCTATGCTTATTATTTATTGCCGTTTTCAATGATTGTTGTATGTGTGATGATTGCAGGGCGTGAAACACAGAATAATGGTATTTTGAAAATGCTGGCATTGCCGGTCAACCGTTATGCTTTATCTTTGATAAAATTTTTTGTTCTGGTGTTTTATCTGTTTATGGAAATGGTTGTTTTTGTTATTATGTTTTTGATTGCCGGTATCGTTGCTATACGAACAACAGGAATTACAGAAGCCTTGCCACTGTTTTATCTTGTTAAGTGGTGTATGGGATTATTTCTTACGATGCTGCCTTGTATTGCAGCTATATGGGCAATTACGGTATTGTTTGAAAAAACGTTGATTTCCGTAGGACTTAACCTGTTTCTTGTTATTCCCGGCGTTTTGATAGCTAATACACCACTTCGGATTGTATATCCATACTGTTACAGTGGTTATCTGGTATCCTGTTCACTGCATGACTTTACAGCGGAAAGCAGCGGTACAGCATTTTCAATGTTTCCATTTTTGCCATGTGCAATGGTTGTCTTTGTATTAGCGCTTTTGCTGGCTGTTAGAAAATTTGGGAAGAAAGAAATGCGGTGAAGACAAAATTGATTTTGTGAGGATATAGTATTTTGTAATAAATTTTGTTATTATATGAGTTGGGTAGACATTATCTAACCAATTTGAAACATGATGATTACTGTGAATAATAATAATTGATGGCAGCATAATAAGTTGAAAAAATGGAGGACAGTGCAATGACAAACACACAGGCGTGGGATTATGCGGTTGGCTTGATAAAAGTAGATGGTCTTGAACCTACGGAAGAGTTTAAGGAATATATTGAGAAAGAGAAGCGTGGCGAGGTTACAATGGCAGACATTAAGCAGTATCTTGATAAGAAATACAAAGTAAAAGAAGGGTAAGCCTATGCAGGATATTTATCTCTATGAGGATTGTAGTGTCTTGAAAAATCTCTTGGATATAAAGGATAAAACACTTCTTGATGATGCAGAGGCGGATTATGTGACATATCGTTTGAAAGAGATTGCAATAAATCCTTTGCCGGGGGAATATGATTACGAGCATCTCTTGAAGGTACACAAATATATTTTTCAAGATATTTATGAATGGGCAGGTCAGCCGAGACTGCTGAACATTTATAAAGAAGAGCCTGTATTAGGAGGAATATCTATTGATTATTCTGATATGACGGCTATTTCAAAGGATACGGAAGATGTTTTGACAGAAATGAGAAAAAAGTCATGGAATAACATGATCGTGCATGAAGCAGCGATACAGTTTGCAGATTCTTTGGCGAAGTTATGGCGGATACACCCGTTCAGAGAGGGTAACACCCGAACAATTGTCACTTTTTGCTGCCAATATGCTGATGAGATTGGTTTGAATCCTAATCGTGAATTGTTTGAAAATAATGCTCAGTATGTCAGAACGGCATTGGTAGCTTACAATGCAGTATTTGATGATATGGGAGATTTATCAAAGAAAGAGTATCTGATAAATTTTGTTGAGGATTCAATTACGAGAGAATAAGGTTATGAAAAGTGCGGAATTCTGTGGTTTGATACGGAAGGATATTTATATTATAATTTTGCTTTTTTTGATATACAATTATTAAATCGGTATATAATATGGTGCGTTTATATGTGAAGGAGAAGTTTAATGAGAAAAATATGTGTCTCTGATAGAATCAAAAAAAAAGCAGGAATCATATTGTGTGCGACTCTTATATTGGCGACATCGATTATAACGCAGGTAAAAGCAGATGAAGTAAGTGACGATTTTGTGATTGCAGAAGGTCTAGAAATTATTGATGGTACTAATGGAGGAGCATCCGGCGGAATCATTCAAAAAAACCCATATGCAGAAGATTTTGTATCGGGTTGTCAATTTGATATTCCAAGTAAACTAAAAAAAGGTCTGAATAGATTTGACTGGCTGAAATTACAAGTGACTGTCACAGTTAAAAATTACACTCCCTTGACAGGAGAAAAATATGATACATACGGCAATCGCTTGACACCCATCGTATACATATATGGGATGGATTCCAGGTATGAAAATTGGAATATGTCAGACTGTGATTTGATACAGGATCCGCAAACGGTAAAAATTGAATTGGATCTGGCACCATATATTGCAGAGGGAACATTAGGCGAGATTGGAATGGAAGTGGCAGGATGCGAGATTGGATCATCTGTCGAATGGGAAGTGGAATCAGTAAGAATCATAGGTGATGGGGAAGCCGCTGAAGCAGAAGAAGGGAATAACGAACTGAAGTATGAACCATCCGGTACAATGAAAGAGATTGCTCCGGAGTCTACAGAAGTCGGAAAGCATGGTAAACTGTCTATAGCTGACGTGGACGGTTATATCGCGCCGGTGATTGTGGACAAGTACAATAATCCATATCAGCTTCGTGGCGTCAGTACGCATGGACTTTCATGGTTCCCGCAGTATGTGAATAAAGGTGCATTCCAGACATTTCGTGATTATTGGGGCGTGAATCTGATTCGTATTGCAGTGTATGCCCATGAAGGGGATAATGCATATGTGAATCAATATGCAAAGGAATGGACAGAAAGAGAAGGTAATTATTATGTAGAGGGGCAGAATAAGGAATATAATGATAAACTGATTCAGGAAGGCGTACAGTCAGCTGCTGATCTTGGTATGTATGTGATTATTGACTGGCATGTGTTAAACTATAATCCAAACGAAGATTTAGAGGAAGCAACTGCATTTTTTCAGAAATATGCAACCATGTACAAAGATTATGAGAATGTAATATTTGAGATTTGTAATGAACCGACAGGAACCGCATGGTTTAATGGTTCGGACAATGACCTGTATTCATATTGTACCAAGCTGACTAATGTGATTCGTGAGTGTGGAAGTGATGCGATTGTAATCTGCGGTACAGACAGCTATTCTTCCAAAGTGGATGAGGTAGCCGGCCATTTGCTAGAAGATAAGAATACCATCTATACCTGCCATTTTTATTCCGCCTCCCACTATGCAGAACCAATGAAAAAATTAACGGATGCATTGGCAAATGGAGTGCCTGTTATTGTTTCGGAATATGGAGTATGTACATACAGTGGCGACGGGCGTTATGATGTGGAAAATGCGGATAAATGGTTGGATATATGTGACAAAAATAATGTGAGCTACGCCTGCTGGGCAATCAGTAATTCTTATGAGACGGCAGCATATTTTAAAGAGAATCTGGAAAAGTATGATGGAAACTGGATAGAGGATGATTTGACAACCACCAGTAAATACATTATCAAACGTTATAATGACCGCAAGGTAGAAGTAGAGGATTTATGGGCGAAAGAGAATCTGCGATCGGAAGCGGATTTGAAATCGGAAGAGGATATGCGTTTAGATGAAGATTTGAATTTAGTAGGTAATTCGAAAACGGAAGAGGTTTCGCAGCCAACGGAGAAAACGATTGGAGAAGAAATAAGCCAGGCGGATGATAATGTAAGTACACCCGAGGAAGAGGCGGGTAAAAGTCCGATGATCCCGATTGTGATTGTGGCAGTGGTTATAGCAGTAGGAGCTGGCGTTATTGTGAAAAAAAGAAAAAGCGGAAAGTAAAAAGTTAAAGGTGAAATAAAATAGTGTGAAATAAAATAGTGTGTAACAAAAAAGAGGCTGTCATTCCGACAGTCTCTTTTCCGCTATTGTAATATTTCCGTTTTCTATAAGGGCGAGAAGGCAGTCGGTAATAACGGGATCAAACTGCGTTCCTCTGTTGTTTTTCAGCTCGCCGATTATAACGTCGTCGGAGAGAGGGTCGCGGTAGCAGCGGTGGCTGTTCATCGCATCGAACGCATCGGACGCGCAGATTATGCGTGCTATAAGGGGAATATCATCTCCGGCAAGCCCGTTGGGGAGTGTATGAAGAAAAGGACCTGTTGACAAACTCATTTTTTCGATAATCTATACGAATGTTTTAATAAATTATAATAAAACGGATGGTAATTCAGTACTTTTAGACTGCTTTTACCATCCGTTTTAGGTTCAATGCTGTAGCAGAAAGAAGGCATTCTTCCGTTGCACGATGAATCCCTCTCTTATGGATACGTTTTAAGTTGTGTTCTCTCTTTAAAACCGAGAACGTTCCTTCCGACCAGATCTTCCGGAGTCGCATGGCTGCATAGTACTCTGGAGTCTGGTATTTTAGCTTGTTTCGGTGAAATGCCGGATAATTGCCACTTGCGCTTATACGGATACTTCCCTGATCTATTTCACAGATACCTATTCGTGGACATCCTGAACATTCTTTGCGGGGAAGTACATACAGCCGGTAATAATTCTGGCTGCTCTTTTTAAAAACAAGTCTCTTAAATAACAGTTCCTTTCCCTTTTCACAAATAAAACAATCCTTCTCCTGATTATACTGAAATCCTTTTCTTAAAGCATTATTCTGATAAACCCTGATTGCGGTATATCCATCTATTCCTAAAAGTTCAAGTCCTCTGTGAACAGCACCAACATCATACCCGCCATCAAGCGCCAGTCTGTTTATTGTCAGGGATAAATCTTCCTGTTGGCGTTTTATATGCTTTAGGATGATGTCACTCTCCCTGTGATTTGCAGGATAGCAGTCTACTCCGGTAATGATGCCGTGGGATGTATCAACTGTCATTTCTGTTAAGTATCCTAGTCCCTTCTTGTTTTTCTGATTGATGTATCCGCAATCGGGATCCGTACGGCTTTGAAGTGTACGTTTTTGTATTTCTCTGGGTTCAGGTGGCTGATATCCTGGAAGTTCTGACATTTCTTTTTCGAGTTCATTCAGATATTTGATAGATGACTGTTGTACAGTTTCTATTACTTCTATAGAACTTTGTACAGATATATTTGCTGGCAGAAAAGAACCGTCTGCAACGAGCATATCTCCACTGACAAGATTTCGCTTTATGCATTGCAGGACTATTGCGTTAAAGACTTCTCTGAAAACTGAATTGTCTCCAAAACGTCTCTTCCTGTTTTGACTAAAAGTAGAATGGTCAGGAACCCGTTGTGTTAAATCTATATCACAAAACCAACGGTAGGCCAAATTTAATGATACTTCTTCTTCTAAACGTCTCTCTGATTTTATACCGTAAAGATATCCAATCAACAGCATCTTTATCATAACTACCGGATCAATGGATTTTCTGCCAATATTTGAATAGTAGGGCTTGGCCTTTTCATAGATAAAATCAAAATTTACACAATTCTTAATCTGTCTCAGCAGATGGTCTTGTGGAATCATAGAATCAATATCTAGAATAATCATCTGCATCTGCCTGTCCTGTTTTCCCATCATAAAAATAACCTCCTGCAGTTTATATAATAATTATATCATACAGAAGGTTATTTTTCGTTAGTTTGTCAACAGGTCC
>JAAUZJ010000025.1 GCA_014804695.1 Lachnospiraceae bacterium | reverse complement strand
TGGAAAAGGATATGCTTTTTGCAACCCTTGATACAACGGTGAGAAAAATAGCGCCGGAGAATCATCATGCCTTTTTGCTTTCGGATACCGTAGGCTTTATTCATAAGCTGCCGCATCATTTGGTGGAAGCTTTTCATTCAACACTTGAAGAGGCAAAAGAAGCCGATATTTTGCTGCAGGTGATAGACTATAGCGACGAGCATTATAAGGAGCAGATTGCAGTGACGGAAAGAACTTTAAAGGAGTTGGGAGCAGATGGTATACCTATGCTCTATGTTTATAATAAGGCAGATAAGGTGACTTTCGATGCTGCTCTTGATTGTTCCAGACTCCCGGTAGTAAATGAAAACAGCATTTATTTATCCGCTAAAGAAAAAATAGGAATGGAAGAACTCATTTGTCTTATTGAAGAGAAACTGTCTGGCGGATATAAGGAATGTAGTATGCTCATTCCATATACAGATGGCAGGGCAGTGTCATATCTGAATGAAAATGCAGTGGTCTATGATACACAGTATAAGGAAGACGGCGTTCTAATTAAAGTAAATTGTAAAATGGAAGATTACCGATATTACGACAAATATTTAATCTAAAAACGAATTAGATGATTTGATTCTACTTTTGAGAAATATTATTGCCGGACATATTGGCTCAGATACGAAAAGTAATAGCAATAGTGCCTTAAGTGTGGTATTATGATTTTATCGCGAGTTTGTGATGGTACCGATGGCATCAGGCTCATACATTGTAGGTTGAGAGAATGGTATTTTAATTAAAATGAAATTATTCAGTAAAAGAGTTATTGCAAGTATTTAAATAATACACAGGGAGGACTTTACATGATTAAACTATCAAAAGGCGGCGCATATCTAATTAACGGAACACAGATAGTATTGGATAACGCAGATGCAGCAGCGCAGATAAAAGCTGAAACCGGAAAAGAGATTTCCAAACAGGAAGCTATGCAAAGTACAATGGCATACACCATTTTAAAAGAACATAATACTTCCGGTAACATGGAGAAGCTCAAAATTAAGTTCGATAAACTGACTTCCCATGATATTACATTTGTAGGAATAATTCAGACGGCAAGAGCGTCAGGCCTTACCAGATTTCCGATACCTTATGTTCTGACTAACTGCCATAATTCATTGTGTGCGGTAGGCGGAACGATCAATGAAGACGATCATATGTTCGGCCTTACCTGCGCGAAACGTTACGGCGGTGTATATGTGCCGCCCCATCAGGCAGTAATACATCAGTATGCAAGAGAAATGCTGGCAGGCGGCGGAAAAATGATTCTTGGTTCCGATTCCCATACCAGATATGGTGCGCTTGGAACAATGGCGGTAGGCGAGGGCGGTCCTGAGCTTGTAAAACAATTGCTGTCACAGACTTATGATATAAATATGCCGGAAGTTGTCGGAGTTTACTTAAAGGGCGAACCGGTAAAAGGCGTAGGCCCGCAGGACGTTGCATTGGCAATTATCGGCGCGGTTTTCGGCAATGGGTATGTTAAGAATAAGGTAATGGAATTTGTAGGTCCGGGTGTGAAAAACCTAAGCGCTGATTTCCGTATCGGAATTGATGTAATGACAACGGAAACAACCTGCCTGTCTTCGATATGGGCAACAGATGAAAATATTAAAGAGTTTTATGATATTCATAGAAGAGTTGAAGATTATAAGGAGTTAAATCCGGGTGAGATCACATATTATGATGGCATGATAGAAGTTGATCTATCGGCCATAAAACCTATGATAGCTATGCCGTTCCATCCAAGCAATACTTATACGATTGAGGAATTGAACAGTAATCTTAAGGATATTCTGCATGATGTGGAGGAGAAAGCTAAAGTCAGCTTAGACGGAGCGGTGCCTTATTCACTTCAGGATAAGGTAGTTAACGGTAAGTTTATGGTAGACCAGGGAATTATAGCAGGCTGTGCAGGCGGCGGTTTTGAAAACATCTGTGCGGCAGCAGATATACTTAAAGGCTCATATATAGGCTCGGATGAATTTACGCTCAGTGTGTATCCGGCGTCTATGCCTGTTTATATGGAGCTTATTAAAAATGGCTGTGCGGCTGCAATTTTAGAGACCGGAGCAGTTATGAAAACCGCATTCTGCGGTCCGTGTTTCGGAGCCGGTGACACTCCGGCGAACAATGCTTTCAGTATTCGCCATTCTACGAGGAACTTCCCGAATCGTGAAGGCTCTAAGCTGCAAAACGGACAGATTTCTTCGGTTGCGCTTATGGATGCCCGCTCTATTGCGGCGACTGCTGCTAATAAGGGTGTGCTGACGCCTGCAACGGAATTTGACGGTGAAATCGGAAAATATAAATATCATTTTGATGCTAACATTTATGCGAATCGTGTTTTTGATTCTAAAAGCGTAGCTGATGAAAGTGTTGAGATTAAGTTTGGTCCTAATATAAAAGACTGGCCTGTAATGGGTGCGCTTCCGGAGAATCTGGTGCTGCGTGTTGTTTCTGAAATTCATGATCCGGTTACAACAACGGACGAGCTTATTCCGTCAGGCGAGACTTCTTCCTACCGTTCCAATCCATTGGGACTTGCGGAGTTTGCTCTCTCTAGAAAAGACCCTGAGTATGTAGGACGTGCCAAAGATATACAGAAGGCGGAGAAGGCAAGAATGGCGGGAGAGCATCCTTGTCAGGCACATCCGGATGTTAAGCCTGTTATGAATGTTGTTAAGAAGACTTTTGCGGATGCTTCCCATGAAAATACAGGCTTTGGCTCCACGATTTTTGCAGTAAAGCCGGGTGACGGTTCTGCAAGGGAGCAGGCGGCAAGCTGCCAGAAAGTCTTAGGCGGCTGGGCGAATATAGCCAATGAATATGCCACAAAGAGATACCGTTCCAATCTGATTAATTGGGGTATGTTACCATTTGTTATAGAACAGAGCGAACAATTGCCGTTTAAGAATCTGGACTATCTTTTTATACCGGATATCAAAAAGGCGGTTGAGGAAAAATGGGAGACGATTACCGCATATACGGTTTCGATAGAAAGTGATGCATTGACGCCATTTGAACTTAAATTAGGTGAGCTGACGGATGAGGAACGCCAGATTATCCTTAAGGGCTGCCTGATTAATTATAACCGTGTGGATTAGATTGAAGGAATAAAATCTTTCTGGGGTTCGGGTGCCCTGGGCGCATTGGGGGGCAAATTGCCGGGTAGATGTGGCTGCAAGGGTATCCGTGCTGCATAATAGTCTGTCTCTATGACGCTGTACGGAAATAAGAACTTCTAAACATTCCTGTTTAGGTTGTGATTGCTGACGCAAGCGGGGCAAATTCGCCATCCATGGCTCAGTTGCCCCTTTTCGGAACATCGTGTTCCGAAATTGCTGGGCGCTTAAGTAGGAATGTTAAGAAGTTCTAATTTCCTTCCAGAGACATAGAGCCAGATTATTATGCAGCACGGACACCCTTGCAGCCACATCTACCCGGCAATTTGATGTATTAGTTTTTAGGTTTTTCTCCACAAATTTTTCATATCAATCTCACCCCACGTTTCCAATACCCAGAACGCAGGGCAATATAAATAAAAACGGGGCGACCTTCGCTCCCGCGGTTCGAGCCCCGTTTTTATTTATATTGCCCTGCGTTCGTCCCTATGGATAAAGCGTGGTGGAAACAATATCTGTCTTTTTTTGGAATTAAAATTAAAGAAAATGGTAAATCGTCCGATATATAAGTTACAAGGGATGGCTGCATCTGGCCAGACGGTCACCCCTTGAATTTAAATTATGCTTAGCCACGGATGGTGTTTTTACGGAAAAGGGAATTTCCTTGAAAATACCGTCCTTTTATTTTGCCCAAAATTAAGTCAGGGCAGAATTAAGCTAAAGCAAAAAGGAGGTATATTTGCGAATAAGTTCCAGTAACATAGGAATGGAATCCGCCAGAAGTTATTCTTCAGTAACATCAAAATCTACCCTATATTATAGGGCAAACACCAAAAGCTTGACAGCTGGAGACGGAAATGGATTTCTGGGAGGCTTTTGGGCAATGGAAGACGAAGCAAAGAATGAACGTGAAAGTAGTAATGCGCAGACTACTTTACAGGATGTTACGCTTCACTTCCGTAACCTGTCTAATACAGGCAGGGTAGAAGCAAGCATGGAGGAGAAAAGAGCCAGAGAGAACGTAAGGCAGTCCTGCATGAACTTTCTAATATATATATTGTTTGGCGGCGGTAACAGAAGAGGCAGGATTTGGGAAGATAATATAAAGGATTCACAGTCTTTGTCATCCGGGGTTACGTCAAACAATCTTTTTATTGGTTATTCCAACCAGTATTATCACAGTGAGTCGGAACAAACGGAGTTTTCCACCAGAGGAATTGTAAAGACCGCAGACGGAAGGGAGATAAGTTTCGGACTTGATTTGCAGATGAGCAGAAGCTTTAAAGAGTATTATTCGGAGAATTATGATTTAAGCGTGCTGCAGCAGGCTCAACAAAAGTACACAGATCCGTTGGTTATCAACTTGGATGCAAACATCGCGGGACTTTCTGATCAGAAGTTTTACTTTGATCTGGATTGTGACGGCGAGGAGGAAGAAATTTCTTCTTTGCAGGCAGGAAGCGGTTATCTGGCGCTTGATCTGAATCAGGATGGAATTATTAATGACGGAAGCGAGTTGTTCGGAACCCAGTCAGGAAACGGTTTTAAGGACCTGGCTAAATATGATACAGATGGAGACGGCTGGATTGATGAAGATGACGAGATCTGGGATAAACTCTTAATCTGGTGTAAGGATGAAAATGGAAAGGATAAGCTCTATACATTGGCTGAGGCCGGAGTGGGCGCTATATGCCTGCAAAATACCCAGACAGAATTTGCATTGAATTCCTTGACAGATAATCATAATAATGGTGTGATCAGAAATACAGGCATTTTTCTATACGAAAACGGAAGTGTCGGCACTGTGCAGCATCTTGATCTGGCACAGTAGAAAATGGTACAATTTCCGGTAGTATTAAAAAGGAACCTCATACATAAACTTAAAAGAGGTGTCCTATGAACTTATTTAAAATCGTCCAAAAAAAAACAGACAAAAGCAATCGTAAAAACAGACCTTACCGGGATGTTGGAACGGTGCTTTTGTTTGTTTTTTTATTGCCGTATGTAATTTCGTTTCTGTGGGGGCATGTCGGCGAAGAGACGGAGAAGGTATTTGGCAGTAGTGAAAAAGAAGGAAGTCTTATAGATAAAAAATACGATGTCATTCTTGAGGGAGACTGGGGAAGCAGAACACTGTCCATGCAGGAATATTTGATACGCAAGCTGAAAATCGTGATGGGAGAAGAGGGAGCTTCATATGAGCTTGAGGCGCTTAAAGCCCAGGCGGTGCTTTTACGGACGCAGTTATGGGCGCTTTTTTCCAATGCTGGCGTGGATTTGAATTCGGAGACTTCCGTTACCATACAGGATGATATAAGCATGTATAATACAGAGGTCCATAGTAAGTATAGTGTGGATTCTGATAACATACAAAATAAATCGGCTACCATATCAGAAGGTACAAGCGAATCATTGTATGAAAAGGCGGTATGCGAGACGGACGGAATTTATCTGTCCTATGATAATCAGCCGGTAAAGGCGGCCTTTTTCCCACTGAGCAATGGGTATACAAGAGATGCGTCGCAGGTCTGGGAAAATATAAGTTATCCATATCTTGTAAGCGTAGAGTGCAGTAAGGATATTATGTCAGGAGATTATCAGAGTCAAGTCATAGTTTCCAAGGATGAATATTGCCGGATTGTTGAGAAAATATATGGTGACGATGAAACAATAAAAAATAAACTAAATAACGAATGGGATGATATGGAATTTACATATGATACTGCGGGGTATGTGATTGAAGTCAAGTTTGCCAAAGCCTCATGCAGCGGAGAAAGATTTAGAAGTGAGTTTGGTTTAAATTCAGCCAGTTTTCAGGCAGAGTGGAATGAGGATGAAGTAATTTTTCATGTAAAGGGGATGGGGCATGGTTTTGGCATGAGTCAGTATGGCGCTAATGAAAGGGCGATTTCGGGAGAAAGTTTTGAACAGATTCTCAAGTATTACTTTTTTCAGACAGAATTAGCAAAAATTGAATAATATGTAAGATTCGGGAAAGAATAACACCAGAAAACGAAAATGATTTCTCAGTAGGAGGCAATTTAATTATGAATATGAGAAAAAATAGAAATGGTGTTAGAAAAGAACGAATCATTATGCTCGCTTCGGCAGCGCTTGTGCTTACAGCACTTACGGTTACAGGAGTTTTTGTAAGAAGTAACCGCCGTACGGATGAAGGTAACAATGTAGTAGATTTTAGTGCAATTGAAAGCGGACTTTCCGAGACTGCGGAAAATATTCTTCCCAGTGAAGAGATAGGAACGCTGTTTACCGAAGTAGGAACAGATGATTTGGATTATGATCCAAGCTTTCAGGAAGCTAATTCAGGTAATGTAGCAAATTCGGATAAGAATGATGACGAGGACGCAGAGGCTGAATCCGAAACCAGCGCCAGGGATGACAAGAAGACAGAGGATAATAATAAAACCTCTAAAAAAGAAGATAGTAAAAAAGAAGACAGCAAGAAAGATGAGAACAATAAAGAAGAGGGAATGATTGACGAATCCCAGGAAACTATGCAGGAAATGCCTGAGGATACGGAAGCAATTGCAACCAATATACAGCCAATACTTGATTTTAGCGAAGAAGATGGTTTGGTATGGCCGATCGTGGGTGATATTCTATTAAATTACAGTATGGACAAGACCATATATTTTCCGACACTGGAGCAGTATAAATATAATCCGGCAATTGTTATTGCGGCAACAGAGGGAGAGACTATTACCGCTGCAGCTGACGGCAAAGTTGTTTCAGTAAACTATGATCCCCAGCTTGGAAATATTGTTGTGATGGATTTGGGCAATCAATATGAGCTTACCTATGGACAGCTCGATAATATTACAGTAAGTGAAGGAAGCTATGTTGCTACCGGAGATATTATAGGAAGCGTGGCGTATCCGACTAAGTACTACAGTACGGAGGGTGCAAATGTTTATTTCAAGTTGACCAAAGACGGAGAACCGGTAAATCCGATTGCGAAATTAAATTAGAAATATATATCGGTTAAGCTGCGGAGGAAATAGACATGCTTACAATCATTCACGGAAAAATAAAAACTATGACGGGCGTAGATTATGAAGACGGTTTTATAAGGATAGATAAAGGAAAAATTACCGCTATCGGAAATATGTCAGATTGTCCTGAATATGAAAATGAAAATAATGATAGACACAGTGCAGATGTAAATGATAATGACACAAGTGTCATAAATGCACAGGGCAATCTGGTGATGCCGGGAATTATAGAAGCGCACTGCCATATGGGCATAACGGAAGAGAAAAAGGGAATGGAGGGGGATGACTGCAATGAGAATGTAGACCCCATCACTCCGTATCTTCGGGCCGTTGATGCGATCAATCCAATGGATGCAGCTTTTGATGATGCACTGCGGGCAGGTATAACCTCTGCAATGGTAGGGCCGGGAAGTTCTAATGTGGTAGGCGGACAGTTTGTATTTATCAAAACACATGGAAGATGTATTGATAACATGATCGTTAAAGCACCGGCCGCTATGAAAATTGCCTTCGGAGAAAATCCGAAGGTAAATTTTTCGGGAAAAGATGTTTCCCCGGCAACAAGGATGGCAATTGCAGCCATGCTTCGTCAGGAACTTTTTGATGCCAAAACGTATCAAAACAAACGTAAAAACAATCAGTGTGAAATGGATTTTAGGTATGAGTGCTGGCTTCCCGTACTTGAGGGGAAGATTCCTTTAAAGGCGCATGTTCACCGTGCAGATGACATTTTGACTGCAATCCGCATTGCTAAGGAGTATGGTTTATCCATGACATTAGACCATTGCAGTGAAGGGCACTTAATAGCAGATGAAATTAAGGAGAGCGGTTTTCCTGCAATAGTGGGCCCCGATATGGCAAGCAGGAATAAGATTGAAGTACAGAATATGGCGTTTAAGACAGCGGGCATTTTAAGTCAGGCAGGAATACGTGTGGCGATCACGACGGACCACCCGGTTTCGATGATCCAGTTTCTGCCAATCTGCGCCGGACTTGCCGTTAAATCAGGCTTATCGGCGGATGAGGGGCTGCGCGCTATAACCATCAATCCAGCTGTGATCTGCGGCGTTGATGACAGAGTTGGAAGTCTAGAGGTGGGCAAGGACGGAGATATATCTATTTTTGACGGAAATCCGATGGAGGTATTTACCAGGGCTTTATGTACGATCATAGAAGGAAAAATTGTATATACTGATGAAAGTTTTTATGGTAGAATAGACAAAGACTGATAAAATATGAGGTTATTTATTTATGAATGGAAGATGTATTAACGCTGCCATATCCATGCTTTTGTGCATCGGACTCATAACCGGCTGCGGTGGCAATAATTCTTTAACATACACAGGGGAAGATAAACAGACTCAGGACGGTGAAATGGAAAGTCTTGGTCTGTCACCTGAATTTGATTATGATATACCGGAAATCCTTCCGGACATTATGGTCGATCAATTGGGCTATGCCTCAGGCAGTAATAAAGTTGCAGTGTTTCGGGGAGAATCGCTGCCTGATACATATGATCTGGTAAACGCTGAAACAGGAGCGGTTGTATATACCGGGGAGATCGAGCCAAAGGGCTATAATGAGATAACCGGAGAAAATATCAGTTACGGGAATTTTACGGATTACAATACTGCCGGGACTTATTATTTACAGGCAGATGTAATAGGGCGTTCTTATTCGTTTGTTATAGAAGATAATCCTTATTCTGATGTTTTTAAGGAGGCGCTTAAACAATATTATTATAATCGCTGCGGGCTTACTCTCTCATCCGAATTTGCCGGTGACGCAGCGCATAATGCTTGTCATACTAAGATGGCAAAATTTATGGAAGATTCGGCGTCGCAAAGTGAGATAGACATATCAGGCGGCTGGCATACTGGTGAAAACGGTTATAGGGATGTTTCGGGCGGCTGTAAAGCCGTAACGATTATCTTGCTTGCCTATGAGCTGTATGGGGAAGCTTTTACCGATGATATAGGGATTCCGGAAAGCGGCAACGGAATTCCGGACATTATGGATGAAATAAAATACGAAATCGATTGGCTGCTTAAGATGCAGGATAACGCCAGCGGAGCGGTTTATTCCGCTGTAAATGTAATAGATAATTCCGCTGCAACATATCAACTTTACATCGAGCCTGTCTCAATGGAGGCAACAATACGCTTTGCCTCTACAATGGCTAAGTTCAGTTATCTATATCAAGGATATGACCTTAACTATGCAACACAATGCCTTAAAGCTGCCGACAGGGCTTATCGCTTTGCCGAGAAATATTTGAATGATGTTTCTCCCGAGGACTATTTTTGTGCGGCAGCCGAGCTGTATAGGGCAACCGGAGCTAATGGCTATCGGAAGGCTGCACAGGATTATTTAACTTCTGAAACCGAGATTGATATGGAAAATGATTATGTTTTCTGGGGCTGTGTTACCTATCTTTCGACTAAGCAGAAAGTAGATACGAATTTGTGTGATAATGTCATTAGTATTTTACTTAAGTATGTAGAAAATATATCTTATGATTCCAAGAACTCGAAGTATCTGACGGAGGGAAACAAAGAACAGGACAATAATGCAGAACTGCTTCATAAGATGGAGCGGCTGGCGGTAGTCGACCATATTATTACAAACCATGAATATACGACGGTTTTGGAAAATCATCTGCATTATTTTCTGGGCAGAAACGCTATGTCAATTAGTTATTTAGACGGTCTGGGCAGCAGAAATTATCAGGTTATAAATGAAAAGAGCGGAATCATGAAGCAGATTGATTTAAACGCAAAGCTGATTTTGTTAATGAGTGCGATAGAAAAAGAGCTGTGATTTACACCAGCTCTTTATTTTTAAAATATGTTTCCTTAATGATTTCGCGCATCGAGGCACCGATTTTTTTCTTCTCTTCCCGCGTCATTTCACTCATATAAACAGGCTTGCCGTATTCAATAACAACATGCGCTTTCTTTATCTTGGGAAAATGGTCTTCAAAAATAGCTGCGGTATTATTGATGCTCATAGGAATAATGGCGCAGCCGCTTTTTTCTGCAATTTTAAAGCTGCCTTCGTGGAAGGGCAGGAAAGTATCATTGACTTTATTTCGTGTGCCTTCCGGGAAGATGCAGATTGAAATTCCCGAATTAACTTTTTCGATACCTTCTTTTATGGTACTTAACCCCTGTTTTATATCGTCGCGGTCTAAAAACAGACAATGCAGATATTTCATCCAGTTACGAAGGAGCGGATAACGCAGCATTTCTTTTTTAGCAATGTATCCGGTGGGGCGTGGAACTCTTACATAAGTAATCAATATATCAAAATAACTTCTGTGATTACCGATATACAGTACAGGTTTGTCCGTTGGAACGTTCTCTTCGCCGATTACGGTTACTTTGGTCCCCGCAATAAACAAGCAGACACGGAAAGCTGCATTGACAATGGCGAGCGAACTACGGTTTTTCACATCCATATTAAATTTTCCTATGATATATTCAATTATAAGAACAGGAATACTGCATACAAGAAACAGGACTACAAACAGCGCAACTAAAATAAATCGAATCATAACAATCGTCTCCTTAGGTTTATTATATAGGACTTCACTTTTTTAATCAATAGGAATAGACTTTTCTGTTTCCTAATAGAATTAGTAATAACAAGTTTGTATTGTGATAGACAATTGCGAAAGGAAAGATTATTACTATGTATGAATTAGGAAAAAGAATGTGCAGCGCAGCATTAGTGGTGTTATTATGCATGGGTGTTATTGCCTGTGGTGCAAAACAGGATCCGATGGAGAAGATCAGGGATTTGGATTTTACCGTCATTGCGGAAGATAAGCTTCCGGAAGAACTGCTTGATATGATTGAAGAGAAGAAGGCTTCTAATTTTAAGATGACTTTTCAGGATCAGGGATTTGTCTATATCTGTGTCGGGTATGGAGAACAGGAAACCGGAGGTTATAGTATTGCAGTAAATGAGTTGTATGAAACAAGCAATGCTGTTTATATTGACACGAATCTGATAGGGCCTGGCGTGGAGGAGAAGGGAAAGAGTTCGCCGAGTTATCCGTATGTTGTGGTGAAGATGGAATATATTGAGAAGCCTGTGGTGTTTGATTGAAAAATATGATACAATTAGGCTATTACAGACGAAGGGATGGCTGTGAGCGATACAATAGTCATCCGAAATAGTTGTTTGGGATAGAGGAATAAACATGTTATATATTACGGATGGATATTTAATTGACCCTAAGTCAGAGCTGGAAGGGTTCAGAAATATATTGATCAATGATGGGCGTATTGCCTGTATTGCGCCGACCGAGAGTTCATTAAATGAGCTTATAGAGCAAAGCGGCCTTAAAATTAATGATGATGAGTTTAGCCGTATTGTTCATATTGATGCCAATGGCAAAATTGTTGCGCCGGGACTGGTGGATGTGCATGTGCATTTCAGGGATCCGGGGTTTACTTATAAAGAGGATATTGAGAGCGGGGCGGCAGCTGCAGCCAAGGGAGGTTTTACCAGTGTAGTATTAATGGCAAATACCAATCCGGCAGTCGATAACGGCGAGACTCTTAAATATGTGCTTGAGAAGGGGAAGAAAACCAATATCCATGTATATAGCTGTGCCAATGTTACCGTAGGTATGAAAGGTAAAGAACTAAGTGATATGGAAACTTTAAGTGGGATGGGAGCAGCCGGATTTACGGATGATGGCATTCCCATTTTGGATGAAGAACTGTTACGCACGGCACTGAGAAAGGCGGCAGAACTTAACAAGCCGGTGAGCCTGCATGAAGAAAATCCTGAATATATCACAAATAACGGTATTAATGCAGGAAAAGCCGCAGCACACTTTGGAATTGGAGGTTCGCCGCGGGAAGCTGAAATCAGTATGGTAGAGCGGGATATTAAGATTGCGGTCGAAGAAGAGGCGGATTTATCGATTCAACATATAAGCACGAAAGAAGCGGTAGAGCTTGTCAGACAGGCAAAACGACACAGCTGTCATATTTTTGCGGAAGCTACGCCTCATCACTTTACTTTAACAGAGGAGGCGGCCATCAAGCATGGTACGCTTGCCAAAATGAATCCGCCGCTGCGTGAAGAAGAAGACAGAATGGCAATTATAGAGGGACTAAAGGACGGAACGATTGATATGATTGCTACCGACCACGCGCCTCATAGCAGCGAAGAGAAATCTAAACCCATCACTGAGGCGCCAAGCGGAATCATAGGATTGGAAACCGCATTGTCGCTTGGAATAAGGGAATTGGTGGACACCGGATATTTAACGATGATGCAGCTTATAGAGAAAATGAGCCTTGCGCCTGCAAGATTATATCATCTGGATGCAGGCTGCGTAGCGGTGGGTGCACCTGCGGATTTGATTATTTTTGATAAAGATGCGGAGTGGCAGGTAGAAAATTTTGCATCTAAGTCAAGTAATTCGCCGTTTGTCGGAGAGAGCCTGCCGGGCGTTGTTGAATATACTATATGTGGTGGGAAGGTTGTGTATGAAAATCCAGAGAAATAATAGGGTGAAAAATAAATTTTTTACCCTTTGAGAGAAAGGGCATGGTTATTAATATGGCACATAAGAAGAAAGTAATAACGACAGTCGTGTCACAAGCTGAAATCGCAGAAAATATTTATGATCTATGGCTGGAAACAGACTTATCACAGGATGCCAAGCCGGGGCAGTTTATAGCGCTCTATCCAAGTAATGCCGCAACGCTGCTTCCAAGACCTATCAGCATATGTGAGGTGGATAAAAATAAGGGATATCTTCGCTTGGTATACCGGATCGCAGGACAGGGGACCAGAGAGTTTTCCACATATCATTCGGGACATAAGGCGGCGGTTCTTGGCGTACTTGGAAATGGTTTTCCTCTTGAGAAGGCTGAAGGGAAAAAGGTATTCATTATGGGCGGCGGCATAGGAATTCCACCGATGCTGCAATTGGCAAAAGAGCTTAACGCTGATAAAATGATCATTGCCGGATACCGGAACGCCGACCTTTTTTTAAAAGAGGAGTTATCTGAAAATGGTAATCTCTATATTGCGACAGAGGATGGCAGCGTAGGCAGCAGGGGTAATGTTATGGATGCCATAAGAGAGAATGACCTGCATGCGGATGTGATAATGGCGTGCGGACCTATGCCTATGCTTCGTGCTATTAAGCAATATGCAGAAGAGAATAAGATTGAAGCATATATATCATTAGAAGAGAGGATGGCCTGCGGTGTGGGAGCCTGTCTTGGCTGTGTATGTAAGACAAAGGAGGTGGACCACCATTCGCATGTGAACAATGCGCGTATATGTACTGATGGTCCGGTATTTGAAGCAAACGAGGTGACACTTTTATGAATACAAAGGTTGAGATTGCAGGAGTTACTTTTAATAATCCGGTTATGACGGCTTCCGGAACATTCGGCTCGGGAATGGAGTACAGTGATTTTGTAGATTTGAACAGGCTTGGAGCGGTGGTCACCAAGGGTGTTGCCAATGTGCCATGGCCGGGGAACCCGACGCCTCGCGTGGCGGAAGTGTACGGCGGTATGTTAAATGCTATAGGCTTGCAGAATCCGGGAATTGATGTTTTTGTAAAAAGGGATATCCCTTTTTTAAAACAATATGATACCAAAATTATTGTAAATGTCTGCGGTAAAACTGTGGACGATTATCTTGAAGTTGTAGAAAGGCTTGCCAACGAGCCTGTAGATATGCTGGAAATTAACGTTTCATGCCCGAATGTAAAAGAGGGGGCAATAGCATTTGGACAAAAAGCCGACAGCTTATATGACATAACCTCCAAGATAAAGAAAAAGGCAAAGCAGCCGATTATAATGAAGCTTAGTCCGAATGTTACGGATATTACAGAGATGGCTAAAGCTGCGGAAGCTGCAGGCTCGGATGCGCTTTCGATGATCAATACGATCACCGGAATGAAGATTGATATCTATAGGAAAAAATTTGTGCTTGCCAATAAAACAGGAGGTCTTTCGGGGCCTGCAATTAAGCCGGTGGCTGTAAGGATGGTGTATCAGGCGTCCCATGCCGTAAAGATTCCGGTTATAGGAATGGGAGGGATTGCATCAGCAGAGGATGCTATCGAATTTATACTGGCGGGGGCTTCGGCAGTAGCCGTTGGCGCCATGAATTTTGTCAATCCTTATACAACTGTGGAAGTGGTAGAGGGAATTGAAGAATATATGCGGAATAATTCAGTTGAAGACATAAACGAACTAATAGGCGCGGTAGAATAAACCGTCTCTCAGGCAGAATAAAAGTCATAGATTACCTTCATGCGGCATACAATACAATAAGAATACGCATGGAGGTATTTTTGTGGAATTAGTGAAGAAAAAGATACATATGGACCGCATCGCAAGCAAGGCAGGAACCCAGATGGTATTGGAAGAGGATGTAAATATATCGGATAATAGACCGGACGTAAACAACCTGATCTCTGTAAAGGGAGAGGTCGTTATGGATGAAATCCGTATAAATGACGATCGTGTCAGTTTGAGGGGGAAGCTCCAGGTGCAGATGTTGTATCTGACAGAAGAAGAAGGAATGTGCGCCAGCATGGAAGCGGAGCTTCCGTTTGAAGAAAAAGTTAATATGGAGGGAATACATAACGGAGATACCGTGCTGACCTCGTGGACGATCGAGGATTTGAGCGTTGGACTTATTAACTCCAGAAAACTCAGTGTGCAGGCGATGATTTCTTTTGAAATCGAACAGGAAGAGAAAATGGAACAGGAAGCGGCGGTGGACATTTACCATGAGGAACCGGTAGAATACCGTAAGCAGATATATCCGCTTTTGCAAATGACGGTAAACAAAAAAGATATTTTCCGTATCAAGGAAGAAATGGAGCTTCCCGGCAATCTTCCAAATGCTTTTAATATAATATGGCAAAGTATTACTCTGAATAATATAGAGTTCAAGGCATTGGATGAAAAGATCGGTCTGCAGGGAGAGATGAAAGCCTTTTTCATTTATGAGGGAGAAGGCGATAATGACAAGGCAATATGGTATGAAAATACCGTACCGTTCAGCGGAATGATAGAATGCCATGGCTGCCGTGAAAATATGATACCTGATATCCGTTATACAACTTCCCAGTGCAATGTGGAAGTTAAACCGGACTTTGACGGGGAAGAAAGAGTATTCTGCGTAGAGAATGTATTGGATTTGGAAATCCGGCTCTATGAAGAGGAAAGTTTGGAAGTGCTTTCCGATATTTATGGTGTGGCAAAAGAAATTGAAGCAATAACGACAGATGTGTCATTAAAAAGCCTGCTGCTTCATAACAGCGGAAAATGCAGGGTGGCAGAGCATGCCAAGATTCAGAATACCGAAATGCACATGTATCAGCTTGTACATAGCGAGGCCGAGATTCAGATTGCGGAACAAACGATTGCTGAGAGTGGAATTTCTGTTACAGGAGTGCTTAATATTACAACAATCTATCTTTGCACCAATGGACAGAATACATTGTATGCGACCAGGAGTGTCCTGCCTTTCCAATACTTCATCGATGTACCTGGTATAGATTCTTCATGTGCTTATCATATTCATTGGAACATGGAACAGCTTTCTGTGACAATGATTGACAGTGACGAATTGGATATCAAGGCAGTGCTTAATTTTGATGTGCTTGTATTTACGTCTAAAAAAACCAGTCTTATTACGGAAATTAATGTGACTGAGTTAGATATGAATAAGGTCAGCGAGCTTCCGGGCATTGTTATTTATATTGCCGGAACCGGCGATACGCTTTGGGATATAGGCAAAAAATATTATGTGCCGATAGCACAGCTAAAAGAAATTAACGAGCTTGTTTCGGAAGAAATTAAGGCAGGAGATAAAATCCTTGTGGTAAAAGGAATTTCCTAACAAATTTTTCATAAACTTCAAACTTTATAAAGATAAAAACCGGACGGGATTCGTTATATTGAAAATCCTGTCCGGAACTTTTTTGCATTTTTTTAAACATGCGACATTTCATATATTTTATTTTTCTAAAATATATGGTATTATATATTAATAATTGATTATTTGTGTCCATCGGCGCAAATGTCGCATGTTACGGAAAGGTATGGGTGGTTATATGAAACGTAAAGGACATAAGCATAAGGAATCCTTTTCTATACTCTTCATATCCAATACAGGTAAGACAGGAAAGCAATTCCATCTTTCACTGTTTGCTTTTCGTGCGCTTATCTGCCTTATCGTTGTTATATGTGCGGCAGCAGCAATTATGGGATATATGGTGTATCGCTTATATCCGTCGGGTGGCGGACAAAATAATTTAAAGGAACAGCTGGAGACTAAGGAACAGCTGGTTGTACAGTTAGAGACAGAAAAGACTAGCTTAAATGATGAAATGCAGGCACTTAAAGAGGAAAATGCAGCATTAAAAGAAGAGCTTGAGAATAAAGAGGAAGAGGCTGCGGCAGAGCCGGAACCTGATCCGGAGGACTATGTTCCGATCCGTTATCCTTCTTCGGGAATAAGTTCTGTACTTGCTTCTTATTCTGATGAACAGCCGTATCTTTCAATCAATACGCATGTTGATGGGAACATAGTGGCAACCGGAGACGGTACAGTAACTTCGGTAACGTCCGATGATACATGTCCGGTCATAATTGAAGTTGAACATAAAAAGGGTTATAAGACGCGTTATATGTGTCATCAGGAAGCTGAAGTTCAGGCGACAGAGGGAGCTCAGGTTGAGGCAGGAGATACCTTGTTTACTATTACTATAGATGATACACAGCTGGACTACGAGATTACCTTTGAAGGAAATCCGATAGATCCGTTGACAGTAATTAAGGCAAAAGGATAAAAGGAGGATTATATAATGATGGGAAGAAACAAAAACACAAATTCCGGAGCAGATGCGCGGACCAAGATTGGGACAATAATTGGAAAGGGAGCTGTATTTGACGGAAATATCACCGCGCCTGAAACTATCCGTATAGACGGTACGCTGAATGGAAATTGTGAATGTAAAGAACAGCTTATTTTGGGCACGGATGGACAGATTAAAGGTGATATCACTGCCCAGAATGTAATTATTTCCGGAAAGGTAGAGGGCGATATTGTTGTAAATGGAAAACTGGAGCTTTTGTCTACCGGTAAATTAACAGGAAACATCACTGCAAGATCCCTTGTAATAGACGAGGATGCCTGCTTCGACGGAAGATGTACCATGACTACTAATTCAGCGGATGGAACAAATACTACTTCTTATTCTGCATCTAAGGATGAGAACAAGAATAACGATAACAACAATAATAATAACAATACAGATAACTCTTCGGAGAATGATAAAAACAAGAAAAAATATTAAATAGTCATGAATGGGTATAAAAATGTAATAAAAAATACATAAAAATGGCAAATAACTCATTATGGCCCTAATGTTTTGGCAAAAACGGTACGATATAATTAACAGAAGTGGCGGAATCAATAGATTCTTTATAGTGACTATTTTAAATTTTTCCAAGGAGGGATTAACAATGAGCGTAAATGGAGTTACCGATGTTGTAAACACTTATGATGTTTATCAGACAAGCCAGACATCAGCAGCAAAAGAAACAGAAGAGACTAAGAGCGAAAACAAAACAACTGAGGAATCAGGTGTTGTTTATGAGCCGTCAAATGAAACTGCAACAAGTACTGTTAAGAAGACATATACCCAGAACACTGATCTGGTTGCTAAGATGAAAGCAGATCAGGAAGAAAGACAGAAACAGTTACAGAACATTGTAGAACAGCTGATGACCAAGCAGGGTCAGACTTTTAATAGTGCAAACGGCATATGGAGCATTTTGGCAGGCGGTAATTTTGAAGTAGATGCTGCTACCAAGGCACAGGCGGAAAATGATATCGCTGAAGATGGTTACTGGGGTGTAAAACAGACTTCAGAACGTATCCTTGATTTTGCTACAGCACTTACAGGTGGAGATCCTGATAAGATTGAAGAAATGCGTGAAGCATTTAAGAAGGGCTACAAGCAGGCTGAGAAGACATGGGGAGGCGAACTTCCTGAAATCTCTAAGCAGACATATGATGCTGTTATGGCAGGATTTGATAAGATGGCAGAGGATGCCGGACTTACAACCAGCGCTGCAGCAAGTAGTAATTAAATTTAAATGAGAATTAGGCTCCCGACATTGAAGGTTGACTTTGATGTTGGGAGTTTTTTCATTAGTAAACATAGGGAAATAAGTGGATACATTGACAAAGTTTGTTAGATTGTATAAAATTAAGTACAATCTATTTTTTGAATACAGTATACATAAAAGAGGACAACCCACATGAAACAAATAACCAAAAACGCATATGCGAAGATCAATCTGGCCCTTGATGTGTTAAGACGCAGGCCGGATGGTTATCATGATGTAAAGATGATCATGCAGACGGTGGATATTTACGATACACTGACATTTACGGCGAAAGAGGAACCCGGGATTGTCTTAAAGGTTGATAACAGTGAGCTTTCGGCAGGGAGAGATAATTTGATCTGCCGGGCAGCAGAGAAGTTGTTTACAGAAAGCGGAGTGAATAAAGGCGTAGAGATCCTTTTAACAAAAAGAATCCCTATTGCGGCAGGAATGGCAGGCGGCAGCACGGATGCTGCAGCGACGCTTCATGGGCTCAATGAATTGTTTGAACTTGGTCATTCTTTGGAAGAATTGCAGAAAATAGGTGTGGAGTTGGGAGCGGATATTCCTTACTGTCTTATGGGGGGAACTGCTTTGTCAGAAGGAATAGGCGAGGTTCTAACGAGGCTGCCGTCGCCGCCACAGTGTACTATGGTGGTTGCCAAACCGGATATTAATGTGTCTACTAAATTTGTTTATGAAAATCTGCATGCGGATAGCCTGTCCTATCATCCGGACATTGATGGAATGATAGAGGCTGTTACATCAGGAGACCTGGATAAAGTTGCAGGTAAGCTGGGTAATGTACTGGAAACGGTTACGGTAAAAGAGTATCCGGTGATTGATGAGATAAAGAAATTGATGAAGGATGAAGGCGCAAAAAATGCACTGATGAGTGGGAGCGGCCCTACGGTATTTGGTATATTTGTTAACGAGAAAACGGCGAAAGACGCGGCGGAACAAATTAGGCAGCGGGGATTGTCGAAACAGGTCTTTGTGACTAAATTCGTATAGTGGGGGAAAAAATATGGAGGATAGGTTTCAAGCTAATTTAGACGAATTTCTTCCTTTAAGGGATGTGGTGTTCAATACGCTTAGAAAAGCGATTCTGACAGGGGAATTGAAACCCGGAGAGCGCTTGATGGAAATTCATCTTGCAAAGCAGTTAGGTGTTAGCAGGACGCCGATAAGAGAGGCTATCAGAAAACTGGAATTAGAAGGACTTGTTATAATGATGCCAAGGCGCGGGGCTGAGGTGGCGCAGATTACCGAGAAGGATCTAAAGGATGTTTTAGAGGTAAGAAGGGCGTTGGATGCGCTTTGCGCGGAGCTTGCCTGCGACAGGATTACTCAGGAAGAAAAGGTCAGACTTAAAGACGCCTGTAATGAATTCGAGGAAGCAACCAGAACCGGAGATGCAACCACTATAGCGCAGGCTGATGTACAGCTCCATAATATTATTGTGGAAGCGACAGGAAACCGGCGGCTGATTCAGCTTATTAATAACTTGTCCGAGCAGATGTACAGATATAGATTTGAGTACATTAAAGAAGAAGACAAGCATAATAATCTGGTGGAAGAACATAGAATGATTTATGACGGCATAATTAATAATGATAAAGAGATGGCAGCCCGGGCAGCCAGACTTCATATTGACAATCAGGAGAAATCCATAATCAGGCAGATAAGGATGGAGAATAATGAACTATAAAACGGTATCCTAAAAAATAATATTTTCAGAATATCCGCCACACAGTTGGCAATACTCCTTTATAAGCCGAAGATATCGGCGTAAAGGAGGATTTACAATGAATAGGATCAACGAATTTTTTGGGACTCAGAGAAATAGAATTAAAGATACTTTTTTAAGTCAAAAAAATAGAATTGCAGCTGCAGGAGTTATGGCCTTAGTCTGGTGGTGCGTGTTTTATCCGGAACTGTGTTTTCCGCAGGATACCTACGAGGTTGTAGATGATGAGGATGATGCAGAAGAAGAAGACTTTCCCGATATTTTGCAGGCGGATGACGAGCAGATAATTATCGGAAGCAGACTGCTTGAGTGGCTGGATAAGAAAAAGAATTAGTTAAAACATTTTATTGCATAAAAGAAGGAGCATAAGTATGTGATGAAAGAAAAGGAATTGCTTTGTAATGCGCCAATCGGGGTTTTTGATTCCGGAGTCGGAGGATTGACGGTGGCGAGAGAGATCATGCGACAGCTGCCGAATGAGAGAATAGTGTATTTCGGGGATACGGCGAGAGTGCCTTATGGAAATAAATCCAAAGAGACCGTAACAAGATTTTCAAGACAGATTGTAAGATTTTTGCAAATGCAGGATGTAAAAGCAATCGTAGTGGCCTGTAATACGGCAAGCGCTTATGCACTGGATGAACTCGAACAGGAAGTGGATATACCTATAATCGGGGTGGTGAAGCCGGGGGCCAAAACCGCAATAGAGGCCACGCACAATGGGAAAATCGGTGTTATTGCAACGCAGGCAACTATCGGCAGCGGGATTTATAAAAGATACATAGAAGAAAATGACATGAGTGTCAGTGTTGTCGAAAAAGCCTGTCCGCTATTTGTTCCTCTTGTGGAAGAGGGCTTGTGGGAGGATCCGGTGACAGATGAGATTGCCCGAAGATACCTTTCAGAATTAATTGATATTGACATTGATACCCTTATTCTCGGCTGTACACATTATCCGCTTATCCGCTCCACTGTCGGAAAAATTATGGGAGACAAAGTGACTCTTGTTAATCCGGCTTATGAGACGGCGAGAGAGCTTAAAGAGCTTTTGGAAAAAGAGGATTTAGAGAGTGATAAAAGGCCTGAGCTGGGAACGGAGCTGTATAGATTTTTTGTGAGTGATGCAGCAGAAAAGTTTCAGAAATTTGCCAATTCAATCATTCCTTATGGAATTTTATCGGCCAAGACAATCAATATAGAGGAATTTTAAAATGACTAAGGATGTACTGATATCGCTTTGCACCGTGCAGTCTAACTCTGGAGAAACACAGGAAGACAGAACTCAGACTCTTATATCCGGCAATTATTATGAAAAAAACGGCAGACATTATATTTTTTATGACGAGGTGATGGAAGGCGTTAGTAAAGCTGTGAAAACTAATGTTAAGATCAGTGAAAATATGCTTGAAATCATAAGGAGCGGACCTATAGGCGTCCGTATGCTTTTTGAGGAAAATAAAAAGAATGTGACAAGCTATAATACCCCATATGGTAATATTTTGCTTGGAATAAGCACGAAAAAGATTAATGTTACAGTACAGCCCGATATAATTGAAATAGATCTGGAATATACTCTGGATGCTGACGGCGGGCATCTTTCGGACTGCAGTATGAATATGAAAATTCAATCTAAAAATATAATATAAAAAGTCAGGCGCTTAGGCCTGACTTTATTATTTAATAGGTGTTGCACCGGCCTTTTCCTGGGCTTTTTCGATAGCCCGTTTGAAGAAGCCTTTTTTCTTTTTCTCTACGTTAACCTGCTGTTTGCCATGAAGTCCCTTGACATCAGTGATATATATGCCGCTTACGACAGCCTTTACCTCTTTTTTGACAGGGATTGAATCAAAAATTCTTTCGTCGGAGATCAGAGTCATGATCTGTGGTCCGACTTTTGCCTTTACAACAGGCAGCTTAGAATTTCTAAGGTACTTAGGCGTCTGTTCCATAACCATTTGGGGCAGCCCCGCGTCCTTCATTTTCATCCGCTTTTTATCAATGATCAGCATGGATACCGTCTGTTTCATAGCATCTATCTGTGCCTGGCTCTCCGCCTGCTTTTTCTGCAGCTTCTTTCCTAAAAAGTAAAAAACTACCGCCGCAATAATAAGAACGGCTAAAATACTCAATATTACGATTGTTACTGTATTCATATTGACACCTCCGAACATAGATATTCCATATTTTAGCATTGATTTGAATATTAAGCAAGGGCAGGAAGAAGAATATTTATTGATTTGGCTTAAATTAACTGAATTGGGGAATTTAATTAAAAATAAATACTTTAATATAGTTGTGATTTATGATATATTTATCTGTATATGGGATATTGGAAATGAATTTCGTAAATGTCTGATATGAAATAAATAAGAGAGGTATAATGATGGATATTAAAAAGACAGCATTATTATTGGCTGTTATGCTGATGGTGGGAACAGTATCGGCTTGTGGAAATAATTCTGATAATAATGTAGAAAATAGTACAGACAATAATGCAGAAAACAACACGGAAGCCGACACAGGTAATAATTCGGGGAACAGTGTGGAAAATAAGGCAGAAAATTACATTTGTATAAGTGCAATAAATGCGGCCGATTATGTTACGCTTGGAGAGTATAAGGGAATTGAACTGACCGAAGAGGCAGTTTCTATTCCGGATGAATATGTAGATCGGTATATTGACGAGTATATTCTTGCTTCGCAGGCAGTCAAGACGGAAGTTGAAGACAGGACTGATGTTCAGGAAGGTGATACCGCTAATATAGATTATATAGGTTACAAAGACGGAGTGGCATTTGATGGCGGTACGGCAGAGGGCTATGATTTGGTAATAGGTTCTGGAAGCTTTATTTCAGGTTTTGAAGACGGACTGATTGGCGCAGAGGTCGGAGAAACTGTGTCGCTTGATTTAACTTTCCCGGAGAATTATCCCAGCGAGGATCTGGCTGGCGCTGATGTTGTATTTGAAGTGACGATCAATAGTATTTCGGTTACAGAGACGCCTGAGCTTACGGACGAGCTTGTCGTGGAACTGGCTATCGGAGACTGTACTACTGTGGAGGAACTCAAGAGTTATCTGTACGATGCTTTTTATTCTACTGCTATGCAGAATTATAATCAGACCGTTAATAATGATGTTATCGAGGCTGCTATGGAGAACTGTACTTTTGAAGAACTTCCGGACGAGATTGTTGACCGCTACTATGATGAACTTTTAGATGGGGTGACATCGACAGCAGAATCTTATGGCACGGACTTAAGCACTTATATTCAGAATTACTACGGTATGGAGGAAGAAGATTATAAAGAAAGACTTAAGGAGAATGCGCAGACGATTGCACAGAGGTATGTAATGTTTTATGCAATAGCTGATGCAGAGGGTATTGATTTTACAGATGAAGAAAAAGAGGAAATTATGGAGAAACTGGCAAGTAATTACGGCCTTGAATCCGTGGATGAATTAAAGGAAGAGATAGACGAAGAAACTATGAATGAATATATACTGGCGGAAAAAGCAGTAGAATTTTTAGTTGATAACGCTATAATAAATACAAATGAAGCAGAATGAAAGTGAGGATATGAAATGGGAATGGAATTAACAGATATCAGAGACGTTTTTAGAAACAAAGAAGAATATATTAATAAGGAGATAACAGTCGGGGGATGGGTAAGAAGTATTAGAGATTCTAAGACTTTTGGTTTTATCGTGCTCAATGACGGAACATTTTTTGAGCCGTTGCAAATTGTATACAGCGATGCGCTTAAGAATTTTGATGCGATTTCCAAGCTCAATGTGGGTTCTGCAATTGTAGCTAAGGGACAGATCGTAGAAACTCCGCAGGCAAAACAGCCTTTTGAGATGCAAGCTAAGGAAATTATGATCGAAGGCGTTTCCACATCGGATTATCCTTTGCAGAAAAAAAGACACTCTTTTGAATATTTGAGGACAATTTCACATTTAAGGCCAAGGACAAACACGTTTCAGGCTACGTTCCGTGTCCGGTCATTGATCGCTTATGCGATTCATACCTTTTTCCAGGAGCGCGGCTTTGTATATGTGCATACACCGCTTATTACCAGCAGCGACTGTGAAGGCGCTGGCGAAATGTTCCAGGTAACTACGTTAGATTTAGAGAATATTCCGAGAACTGAGGATGGCAGCATAGACTATTCACAGGATTTCTTTGGCAAGCCTACCAGTCTTACCGTAAGCGGACAGCTAAACGTAGAAACGTATGCATTTGCTTTTAAAAACGTATACACATTCGGACCGACTTTCCGTGCCGAGAATTCAAACACCACAAGACATGCGGCTGAATTCTGGATGATCGAGCCTGAGATAGCTTTTGCGGATCTGACAGATGATATGATATTGGCAGAAGCAATGCTTAAACACATTATACGTTATGTGCTTGACAATGCGCCTGAGGAAATGAATTTCTTTAACCAGTTCGTAGATAAGGGATTGATTGACAGATTAAATCATGTGCTGAATTCCGACTTCGGACATGTGACTTATACGGAGGCAATCAATATTCTTGAAAAACACAATGATGAATTTGAATACAAAGTATCATGGGGATGCGACCTTCAAACCGAGCATGAGCGCTTTTTGACAGAAAAAGAATTCAAGCGCCCTGTATTTGTGACAGATTATCCGAAGGAAATTAAAGCCTTTTATATGAAGTTAAACGAAGATGGAAAAACGGTTGCAGCTATGGATTGCTTAGTACCCGGAATCGGTGAGATCATCGGCGGCAGTCAGAGGGAAGACAATTTAGAAACATTGGAAAAGAGAATGGATGAACTTGGACTTAACAAGGAAGACTACCAGTTCTATCTTGATTTAAGAAAGTACGGTTCCGCAAGACATGCGGGCTTTGGTCTCGGCTTTGAAAGATGCGTTATGTATCTGACGGGCATGGGCAATATAAGAGACGTTATTCCGTTCCCGAGGACGGTGAATAACTGCGAATTATAACTGCCATTGCGCAAGGATATTCAAGAGGCACGAACTTCGGCAATATAAATAAAAAACGGGGTTCGACCGCAGGAGCGAACTCACCCCGCCTTTTTATTTATATTGCCGAAGTTCTGGGTATTGGAGATGAGTTTCGCAATCGCCTGGTTAAATTACAGGATAAGAAGGCGGATTTTAGAAAACGTTGTACAGTATATGGAGAATGAAATATTTACACTACAGTATGAAGAGGCGTGTGCGTATGAAGAAACGAATGACAAATATTGTCATAATGATTATTTTCATAAGTGTAATTTCTTCAATAGTGACGCCGGTGAATGCTACTACTATTTCTGAGATACAAGAGGAAAAGGAAAAGAACGAGGCGCAGCTTAACGATATCAATAAACAGATTTCGGGGTATAAAGGTGCGCAGGCGGACATCGGAGCGGAAATTGAAGAACTGGATGCAGATATGGTCAGTCTGCTTACCGATATCAATCTGATTGAGGAAGAAATCGGTAAGAAAGAGGAAGAGATAGTGCAAACTCAAGCAGACTATGATGCCGCGGTTGTCACCAAGGATGAACAGTATGAGTCCATGAAAATCAGGATTAAGTTCATGTATGAAAAGGGTGATACCTCATACCTGCAGCTCTTTTTTGAATCGGCAAGTATAGGTGATATGCTGAATAAGGCCGAGTATGTTGAAGCTCTTTATGAATATGACAGAAAACTTCTGGAAGAATATCAGAAGACCGTTGAAGAGGTTGCTGCCTTGCAGGCCCAGTTAGAGGAAGAGAAGTCTGAACTGCAGACTTCACAATATGAGCTTGAAGATGAACAGGCTTACGTAGAAGAAATTCTTGCCAAGAAACAAAAAGAGTATGAAAACTATGATGTAATGCTGGCTAAGGCAAAGCAGGAAGCAGCCGCATATACGACTAAGATTAAACAGGAAACCGCACAGATTAAGAAATTAGAAGAAGAGGAAGCACGAAGAAAAGCCGAAGAAGAAGCAAGGAAAAAGGCTGAAGAAGAAGCACGTAAGGCAGCGGAGGAAACTGACGGCGATGGAGACCAAAGTGACGGAGATAAAAATGAAGGGGACAAGAATGACGAAGATAAGTCTTCAGAACAGGAAACTCCCAAACCATCATCTTCCGGAAGCTCAAAAGGTCAAGAGATAGCCAACTTTGCCTGCAAATGGGTAGGAAATCCATATAAAGCAGGCGGTACAAGTCTTACTAACGGTGCAGATTGTTCGGGCTTCGTCTGGGCGGTTTATAATAATTTTGGAATTTCCCTTCCAAGAAGCTCATATGCCCAGTCTTCAGTCGGGAAAGCAGTTTCCTATTCGGAAGCACAACCGGGCGATATTATTTATTATGGCGGTCATGTGGGGATTTATATCGGAAACGGAGAGATCGTACATGCCAGTACGGAACGCACGGGAATAAGAAAGGCGTCGGCTACATATAGGAGTATTATTACGATTAGGCGGGTTATATAGGATTGTATATTAATAATTCCTTCACAATACTTTATGTGATGTAAAAGTATTGTGAGGGATTTTTTTGTATGAGGACGGAATATGTTAATTATTTGCCTGCGGCGCGTATGTCATCAATGATTGCAGATACATGAGCTAATTGACAATCCGTTAATTCGCTGATTTCTATATATTTTCGGTGATTAAGTCCTAAGATGTAGTCGGTAGAAACTGAAAAAAACGTGGCTAAGCGAATGAGCATATCAATAGAAGGCTGGATATTATTATTTTCCCAATTAGAAACACTTTGCTTGGTAACGCCAAGTGCGTTTGCCAGATCAACCTGTGATAAATTTCTTGCCAAACGTAATTGCTTAATATTTTCATTTAGTGTCATGCCATACCCTCTTATGATGGTCAAATATTTATTTACTATTATAAAGTGATAATTGACTTTATAAAAATACTATAGTATATTAATTATTGACAACAAGGCAAAGATTATGCCTTGTGTGAGGAGGGGTTCCATATGTATAATCAATATAAGCCGGCCCGCTACATTTTCCGTGCTTTTAATTTGATCGTTTATGCAGCGACAGTGTCGGTTGTATTTGTTACTATTATGAATGAAATTTATATTTCCGTAGTCATGGATTCTATCTTTGGAAATTATTTTATTGATTCAAAGCGCGCACTTTTGCTTGCAGCTTTTTTGTTTGCAAATATGTTTCTTATCTTATTCTTTAGGCTTATAAGCAAGAAAGAATATGATGCGCTTCTTTATTACATATGTGATTTTATAATAAGAATTACGTTTTCGATTCCGGTTTCTTTTATTATTTTTTACTTTGTGTTATATCGTTTTTGTGGTATGTGGTTCAGAACAATTGTGTCGCAGGCTGTTGTGTTTATTTTGTTATTTGCGATATTTGATCACTTGATGAGATTGCAGATTCGGTATCAGTTGAATGTCAGTTATTTTAAGGTGTGCGATAAGGTGTAAAAATGTGTGGGCTTGAAGGATAAATAGCTACAGACATTGTTTTTCCAAACAAAGATATTGTTAATTGAAGCAGATGATTTAGAGAATTAAATATATATAGCAAGCCATCTCTCAGAATATAAAGGTGATCAGAGGTGGCTTTGTTATTGTCATATGGAAATTGATTGTAAAACAAGGACATTTGAGAACTTGTCCAGGGGAGTTTCCTCCGTGGGTTTGACTGATCGAGTTTTGTAAAGATTGCCAAAACACTAAAAAACAATTATAATATATTGTGAAAGCAGCTATGAATAAAAAAGAGGGAGAAATACATGAAACAATTTAAAATTCTCTATAAAGATGATAAAAGATTGATTGAAGAGCTTAAGGAGATTAAGCAATGGCGAGCTTCCCATTCGGCTTATATTACTATATTCAGAATATATTCGGAGGATATGGATGTTGAACATATCCAGGATATTTGTGATTGTCTGGATGACGAAATGCCGGATGCGCTGTATTTGGGATGTACAACGAATGCCAATATCATGGATGGAGCATTGTCAGACACCAAGATTATTTTGACATGTACCATTTTTGAATATGAGACTACTCAGGCGAAAATTCTTCAGCTTCCTTTTACGGAGGAAAATGCGGTTCAGGATGTGGAAGTGCTAAAAGGATATTGTGATGCAAATCCATGGGTTCAGGCAGTAGAAATGCATGCTACTATCATGGATATGTCCATGATGGAGTTTTGCAATGAAATGAGCCATTTACGGGAGGATATCCAGGTATTTGGCGGCGGTGCATTTAATCCCGATATGGATGATGATACGGCATTCGTGTTTTCCAAAGGTAACGGTTTTTTAGAGCATGGTATCATTTTTCTGTTGTTGGGCGGGGAAGATTTTCATACATACAGCACATTTATTTCAGGATGGAAGCCGTTAAAAAGAAGATTCAGGATTACAAAGGCGGACAGGGAGATTTTGTATGAGTTGGACGGCAAACCCGCTTTAGACGTTTACCGGAGATTTTTAAATATCAACAAAAATGAAAGATTTTTCTCTAATACACTGGAATTCCCGCTTTTTTTGGAACATGGCGATGTTGATATTCTGCGTTGTCCGCTGGCAGTCAATGATGACGATTCTCTTGTGATGTCTTCTGACATGAAGGAAGATGCGATTGTCAGACTTGCCTATGGCGATCCGGAGACAATTCTTGCCAGTATCAGGGAGGATGGGCAGAATATAGCGGACTTTTGCCCTGAAGTTATACAGACTTTCTCCTGTGCTGCCAGAAAGGCATTCTGGGGAGATGAAAATATTAGTGACGAGACGATTTTGTTTAACAGCGTTGCATCTACAACGGGCTTTTATACACATGGCGAGTTTATACGCATAAAGGGTGATATGCTCAATTTCAATGTGACCCTTGTGCTTGTTGCCATGCGGGAAGGAGATATTCCGGAGAATGGCAATAAAGTGAATATAGCCAAGGCGCAGATTGACAATGACAATAACGAAAGGATACCTATTATAAGGCGTTTTGTTTCCTTTATCGAGGCGTCCACTGCAGAGTTAGAGGAAATGAATATGAAGCTTGCTTTAACCTCTGTTACGGATGGATTAACAAGGCTTTATAACCGTGCGGAGATTGAGAGAAAAATCCGCAGAGCTTTGGATAAACGTAAAAATCAGGAAATATGCAATGATATTTCCTTGATCATGCTGGATATTGATAATTTTAAAAAGGTAAACGATATCTATGGGCACAAAGAGGGAGATCACGTAATTCAAGCACTGTCAGACGTTCTCAGGAAGACAACGGAAGGGGTACACGCTTGCTCCCTTGGTCGTTGGGGCGGTGAAGAATTTATGATATTGCTGTCTGACAGTAATGTGGATGATGCAGCAGCCCTGGCAGAAAAAATCCGTATGGAGTTTTCTGCGGTATCATATGAAACTGCCGGATGCCAGACAGTCAGTATTGGGGTAACGCAGGCAAAGGATGAAAGTGCCGACACGATTTACAACAGAGTAGATAAAGCTCTTTATATGGCAAAGGCAGCCGGAAAGAACCAGGTTGTGAGACTAGATTGAAAAATCGAAGATTTTTCAATCGCGAGTTTGTACTGACGCCGTTGGCATCAGGTACAAACATAGCAGGTTGAGCAAGAATGTGGGGGTTATTATGAGTGATGTTTTTAATAATGAATTGTTCGAAGCGTTTGCGTCGGCATCCGATAATGTTTACATCTATGTATGTGATATGAAAACGGATATTTCCCGCTGGTCTAAAGCTGCCGTGAATTATTTCGGATTAGAAGGAGAGTATCTGAAGGATGCGGCGAATGTATGGGCACAGCATGTACATCCGGATGACTTGAAGGTTTATGTGGATGATATTGAAGGTGTGTTTTCCGGCAAAAATAAATATCATAATTGCCAATACAGGGCATTGAATAAATCTGGCAGCTATGTGTGGGTGGAATGCAAGGGCAGCGTGATTAGGGATGCGGAAGGAAATCCTATCATTTTTGCGGGACTTATGACAAGAATAGATGGGCAGAGCAAATACGATTCTCTGACAGGCCTTTTGACAACACATGAGCTGCACTATTTTGACTTTGCTTCACAGTCCGGAATTGCTCTGTTGATCGGTATGGATGGATTTCGGAAAATTTTAAGCAACTACGGATATAATATTGGGGACGAGCTTTTGATCAAATTTTCGAGAGAGATAAGCGCTTTATGCAATCCCGGATGGAAAGTGCTGCGGTTTAGCGGGGATGAATTCCTTGTTATTGCTTTCGCATCAAATCAGCAGGAAGTAACGGATTTTTATGAGAATATACGTCGGGAAACGGATATTATGAAACTGGAAGACGGGCGAAAAGTTGGAATTTCCATATCGGCCGGCGGAGTGTTTTTCCCTCAGGATGCGGATAGCAGAGAAGTTCTTATCAATAAACTGGAGCACTCGCTGGAGTATGCCAAGAATAACCGAAGAGGAAACCTGGCATTTTTCTCAGATGAGATTGCCGCAAAACATGAAAGAGGATTAGTTTTACGGGAAGATTTAAAGCAGTGCATTAAAAATGATTTTAAAGGGTTTGAGTTGTTCTTCCAGCCATTTATCAATCCGGACACCGGCATGATTGCAGGTTGTGAATCTCTTCTGCGCTGGAAAGGGGAAAGAATTAAAGATTCCTATCCGATGGAGTTTATTAAGGTTTTAGAGGATTATGGTGATATTAATGAAGTCGGCTTCTGGGTTATGGAGCAGGCGATTAAGCAACAAGCGGAATGGCGCGATATATATGGAGAATTGCAGATAAGCTTTAACGTATCTTACCAGCAGTTTATAGACGATGCCTTTGAGGAGAGAGCGATTTCCTGTGTGGAAAAGTATGGAGTAAATCCGAAATATATTATTATAGAGCTTACGGAAAGCTGCCAGGTGGAAAATCCAAAAGAACTTGCTGCCATGTTTGGCAGGCTGCGGGAGCGTGGCTTTAAAATAGCGTTGGACGACTTTGGAACGGCGTATGCTTCTATGGAGATGCTAAAATGGCTGCCTGTGGATTATATTAAAGTGGAACATTCTTTTATCAGGGAACTTGCACAGCCGGGACACGACGTAGATTATGTGATTGTTGACAGTCTTTTGGAAATGTGCAGGCGCTTAGGATATAATTCTATTATAGAAGGTGTTGAGAACAGTAAAGTGGCGGATATCGTGGGAGACTTGAATGCAACGCTGCTTCAGGGATACCATTATTCACGTCCTGTATGTCGGCAGGATTTTGAAAAGCTGTTGGATGAGGATAGGAAATAGTGTAAGAGGCATTTAAGATTTTGTTTAAAAATATATTTGAGGAATGAATCCTATAATAAGTGCGCATGGTGGCATATTAAGAATGCATCATGCGCATTTCTATTGACATAATGATGTGTACAGATATGTTCGTTGACATACGGATGAACTGTGCAGCTTGGCATCCGATATTCGCAACTTATGCAGTACCATCTTGCAATGAAAGCAAGTAATAAATATAGTATAAATGTGATTGTAAAAATAAATAAAGGATTAGAGATTTATATGAAAATACGGTATCAAAATGAACCTTCCTTAAAAGAGGATTATGTGGAAGTACATTTCCGGGAAGAGACCGAGAAAATAAAAACAATACGGGATTTTTTTAATGCATTTCAAAGTATTGCCGGTAAGAAGGAAAATGAGATTCATAAGCTTCATCCTGAGAGTATTTATTATCTGGAAGTGGTAGATAGAAAACTTTTTGCGTATCAGGAAAAAGAAGTTTATCTGTTGGAGTACAGCCTGCAGCATTTCCTGGAATGCTTTGAAAACTATGGCTTTGTACGAATCGGGAAATCAACCGCCGTAAATCTTTATAAAGTGAATAAGGTAAAAACAGATTTGAACATGAGACTGAGGCTGATAATGGATAATGGCGAGCTTTTGATTTTGAATAGAACATATAAAAAATCTTTTTTGGACGCGTTACATCATATTCGGGAGGTGGGTTATGAAAATTATTAACAGACAAAATTTTTGGGGCGTTGTATGTACGGTCTTTACAATGCTGCTACTTGGTAAGATATTATTGGAATTTATTGTGCAAGGGGTTTTTGGCAACTATCAGGAAAACATATTGATTATGTTCGGACTCTCCCTTTTGGCAACTTTCGTATTATCACAGTATTATCGTTTTCAAAAATACTCACTGCTGGTTGTTATTCTGGGGCAGTATATATTGCTGATTTCTGTTGTTATGTTTATAACATGGTTAGGCGGCCGGTTTAGTGAGCTTCACAAAGATGCTTATAGGGATATGTTTTTGTCTTTTACGATTCCGTATGTCATAGGAGTCATTATTTATTATGCAGCGGTTTTTCATGAGATAAAATCTGCCAATCAGGCATTGAAGGAGATAAAAGAACATCATAAATAGGGTAGAAAGGAAGCAGAGAACATGAAAGAAAAGAAAGAAAACAGGAAAGAGAAGATTACGGGCGGAGATTACCTGGCGCTTGGATTATATGCTTTTGCGGGACTTGGCATGGAAGTGCTTTATGCTTACTTGCTTGAGCCCGTATTATATGGTGCGCCTATGCAGGACTGGTCAGATACACAGATTATTATACATTGGATTCTGACTTGTATTACATGGGGGATTTTTGCTTTTATCCTGATTAGGAAGTCCGGCGAAAAATATCGTTTTCAACTTCTGGAAAAAGGAAAACCAATGAGATTATGGCAATATGGCTTATGTGTTCTGTTCATTCTGATAGCTTTTGTCACTGATTATATAGTATGGGATGGGTTCAAGGTGTATTTGGAGTATGTGAATAAGGGATTACTTCTTTTTATCTTTCAGTACATATATTACGCTTTTGAAACGATGCTCTTTCTGCTTATTATTGTATTCGGCCAGAAGGCCTGTGAAGTATGGTTTCATAAAGAAAAAATTCCTTATGGAGGAATTATTTGTGGTCTGACTTGGGGGCTTGCGCATATCTTTACTAAAAATCTGTTGACAGGATTATTAGGGATAGCTTTGGGGTTTGCGATGGGAAGCGTTTACTTGCTTGTTAATCGGGATTTGAAGAAGGCCTATGTTGTTTTGTTTTCTATGTTTGTGATTTAGGAAAAAGAAAGAGGAAGAACCTTAACTTTGAATGTTAGGGTTCTATTTTTTTGGCTAATTTACCCATTTACCCCCCTGCTAATAAAACACGACGGTCGATTCATGTCGTTTCACGGTCGATTCATGTTGTTACACTATCAATTCATTTTGGTACACTTGTCTTTTTTGAATTGTTGCGGTATGCTATTAAGAAAAGAATTGACATTTAATGGAGAGTCTTCTGCTTTCCGGTGTCTGTATCTGGGGATGTTTCGGAAGGAGTGCTTTGCTATGGACCGTATATTGGATAAGGAACCTGTAAATACATCAAGACAAGGCGAATTTGATTATTTAAAGGGTTTTTTTATGGTGTTTATCTTTTTGGTGCATGCCTATCAGGCAACCGCGAGCAATGAAGATATCGTTATAAGAGTAATATACGGTTTTGCCACCTTATCGGGTGCCGCCATATTTATCTTTGTAATGGGTATGGGTACTGTGTACAGCAGGAACTCAGAAGCAAAGGCACTTGCAAAGAGCGGTATTGTTATGGTCGCATACCAATACCTGAGCAATATAGCTTATGTTGCAGCCTTGTCTTTGCCATATCTGTTCGTAAGGAACAGACTTGATGACAAGCAGGTATATTTTGATATTGTGTTGGAATATTTACAGTTTATAAACATATTTTTTATAACCGGTATCATATATCTGACACTTGCACTGGCTAAAAAAATAAAGCTTCCTGCTGTCGGTTATGCGGTTGTCGGTTTGCTGTTTGCCATAACGGCTCCGTTTATATCCGGAACACCCGTGAATGTTCCTGTGCTTGGCTACATAGTAAGAATTATTATAGGTGAGGATTATTTTGTCAGCTTTGCTGCAATTTACTTTTTATCTTACGCATTTTTGGGTGTGGCATTCGGACATTTGCTGCAAAGAGTAAAGGATAAAAAAGCGTTTTACTGTCTGGTAATGCCGATATGTGCGGTGATCGCTTTGGTATGGTGGATATTTACCATAAATAAGTATGGGTTTGGCGAAGAATTTTACATCTATCTGTGTATGTCGTATAGCCATCCCGACCTGTTTCACGTTATCGCAAGCATTGCGCATGTTCTTTTATTTGCGGGTGTGTTGTACTTTGGTGACGGGGCGATGAAAAAAAGTGGAGTGATCGGAAAGCAGGTGCTTTATTACAACAGACATATATCAAAATATTATGCAATACATATAGCTGTTTATATGACTATATATGGTTTTCATAAATACGAAGGATTTTCGTCGCTGCAATGCTGGCTTATTACTGCTCTGTGCATGATAGTCACGGGTGGAATCGTAAGGCTCTATGTAGGTCTTACCGAAAAAAGNAAAAAAGTTCAGGAGGTATAGGGATGCATCANAGAAATGATCGNCTGATCAATGTAAAGATNAACCAATATCTTTTTCCGGGGATNATGATGGCATTATCGCTGCAACTTGGAAATATTCTGGATACGATTATGGTCGGAAATTTNCTGGGAACNGATGCNATGACAGCGGTATCCNTAAGCATTCCGGTGGAGACGATACTTCAGNTNCCGGGATACTGCNTGGGAACAGGGGGCGCTCTTGCAGCNGGNGTNATGCTGGGAAGACGNGAACGTGAAAAGGCGTCCGGAGTATTTACGCTTACTTTTTTTNTTACANTTATATGTGGTATTTTATTCAGTGNGCTGGCATTATTNGTGACGGANCCNTTGGCACAGATGCTGGCTTCCAAAGCGGGCGTGGCGGATCTTACNGGGGATTATATTTTTGTAAGTATGCTGGGNGCNCCTTTTATCGGAATNGGTCTTTTAATGGTCAGTTATCTGGGAACGGANAATCATCCGGAATTNTCCTCNGCTTANCTGATCATTTCNAATGTNATNAATNTGNTTCTTGATTTTATCTTTTTGAAATATACGNCTCTTGGAACAAAAGGGGCGGCTTTATCCACCGTTTTAGGATTTNTAGTGGGAATGGTNGTATTTGTCAGATATATNCGTTCACCNAAAAGAATGATCGGTTTTGTNAAAGNNCCGNCNTTTTCCCTGATNAAAGAGGCGGTGGTCATGGGAGCGCCGGTTTTTGTTTTTATGGCAATGAGTTTTGTAAAAGCACTGGGGCTTAATACGATCATNGTGNGTCTGACCGGACAGGATGGAATGGCGATTTATACGGTCTGTGATAACATNCTGATGATNGTNGAGATGCTCTCCGGCGGTATTATAGGAATCATTCCNAATATGGCGGGTATNNTGTACGGTGAAAAGGATTATTTNGGAATNCGNGCGCTTTGCAAAAAAACNCTTCAGTATAGTTTTATCGTGGTNTNTGTGGCAGTGGTTCTTATCATGATTTTTACNGNGCAGGTNACAAGACTGTTCGGTATTACGGAGCCGGTCTTGCAGAAGGAAATGATTGGGGCNCTGCGGATTTATATTTTCTCTCTGCCATTTTATCTTTGGAATAAATTNCTNGTAAGTTATTACGAATCCATAGAGGAGACNNTTCAGGCAAGTNTNNTTACTTTTTTGCAGAATTTTCTNTACATACTTCCGGCGGCNCTTTTGGGAATCCTGCTGGGNCAGGCGNTTGGAGGNACNGGAGTAAACGGNCTTGCCCTTGCATTTATCTGTGCTGAGGGACTGACGGCGGCAACAGCATATATTTACCGNAAGATAAAGTATAANCATTCTGATTTTTATATTCTGCCNGAGAAAAANGAAGGAGTNAATTTAGACATTTCTGTNGNGGCNTCNCTTGAAGAGGCGGTTAAGNTACCTTTGGAGATNACGGNNTTTTGTGAAGAAAACGGCGTTNNNCCCAATACGGCGAATCTGGCTGCAATGGCATCCGAAGAGATGACGGTCAATATTATNAANTATGGGGGAAAAAGTGCCCGGTGGATTGATGTCAATTTATCCATTGAGGAAGAGGAAATGAGACTNAGGATCCGGGATAACGGAATACCTTTTAATCCNGCAGAATATACCTATGACAGTGATGGGTTTGAATTTCNNGGCATTGAACTNGTCAAACGCATTTCATCGAAAGTGGATTATATNCGNACAATGGATATGAANAATACAGTAATTGCATTTGCAAGAATGGAGGACACGAATGGAAACAAAGAAGTACAATGAAACCGAATTTGAATTTGTGTATNGCCCTGTAACGGAGCTGTTTGAGGAGCAGGTCAGAATGCATCCGCAAAAGACAGCGGTGGTTACCAGNNAAGAGAGNCTTTCNTATGANGAACTGAACTNNAGGGCGAACCGGGTNGCGAACAGTCTGATCGCATTGGGAGTAAANNCAGAGTCAATNGTAGGCGTGCTGCTTGAGCGGACAAGTTACGTCTATGTGGCACGGCAGGGAATATTAAAGTCCGGNGGNGCNTTTGCNTCTATGGCTCCCGATTATCCTGANGACAGAATCNGGTATATNTTAGANGATTCAAATGCAGGNTTTATAATTACGACAAAAGAGATNAAAGAGCAGCATGAAAGTTTATGGAGTGAGCTTNCNTGTAAGGTTTTACTAATTGAAGANTTGCTGAAAAATGAAAAGGATGAAAANCCCGGGCTTGTCATAGGGGAGAATGATNTNTGCTATTGTATCTATACTTCCGGTTCCACAGGCAAACCTAAAGGGGTTATGATNGAGCATGGAAACCTTNCTAACTTTGTAAATCCAAATGAAAAGAATTACGAGACGATAGGAATNACAGAACGTGCGCATGTATGTCTGGCACTGGCAGCGATTACTTTTGACGTGTCCATTATGGAAGAATTCATTCCCCTTACAAACGGACTTACCGTGGTAATGGCNAATGAGGAAGAAATCNTAAATCCNCCTATGCTTGCAGAATTGATCTGTAATAATGATGTNGACTGTATGATCACTACGCCNTCCTTCCTGTCTGAGCTGTTGGATCTGCCNCAGATGNCGGAGGCTTTAAAGAAAATAGCGGTGTATGATTTAGGAGCGGANGCNTTNCCGGGAGGTTTATANCCAAAGATNGNANATGTAAGACCGGATGCTTATATNATGAATGGATANGGNCCTACNGAGACNACNATNAGCTGTACCATGAAGGTCATTTCCNGCAGTGAGAATATTACNATNGGTNTTCCTAATNCNAANGTACAGGTTTATATTATCAATGACAAAAANGAAGTGGTACCCGANGGGGAAATGGGTGANATGCTGATCTGCGGCAAAGGCGTNGGACGCGGCTATATAAATCTTCCGGATAAGACCAAAGAAGTATTTATTGATTTCCATGGNCAGAGGGCTTATAANTCAGGCGATCTGGCAAGGTGGAATGATGCCGGNGAGATTGAATTCCATGGAAGAATTGACAATCAGATCAANCTTAGGGGACTTCGAATTGAANTGGGNGAAATAGAAGAGGTACTGAATCAGTTNCCGGGGGTTAAGACCNGTGTGGTAGTTCCCNTGGANGATTCTTATCTTTGTGGATATTTTACAGCAGANCGGGAAATTGANGTGGATGAACTGTCGGAGCATGCTTCTGCTTACCTGACCTATTATATGGTTCCGGATGTGCTGATCCAGTTAGCGGAAATGCCGTTGACATCTAACATGAAGATTGATAAGAAGGCGCTTCCCAAGCCGGTATTCAAACAGAAGGAAATTGAAGTGCCTGCAAACCGCACACAGCAGAAGCTTTTTGATATTGTATCTTCTGTTACGGGAAATGTCAATTTCGGGATCAACACGAACCTTTACAGGGCAGGACTGACATCACTTGGCGCTATGAAATTGAACCTCCTTCTGGCGGAAGAGTTTGGTATCACGGCAAAAACCAGTGACATTCATGAAAACAATACCATTGTGCTGTTGGAGCAGTTTATCCAAAACGCACCTAAGCAGGTGGTGCATGAACAAAGAGAGAGTTATCCNCTGACCGGATCNCAGAAGGGAATCTTCGTAGAGTGCAACAAAAATCCGGANAGCACCGTTTATAATATTCCTTTCCTGTTTGAACTGGATGATAAAACAGACCTTGACAGACTGAAAGATGCAATTGAAAAGGTAGTTCAGGCTCATCCCTATCTTTTGACAAAAATCGGAATCAGTGAGAACGGGGAACTTTATCAGAAGCCTTGTCAGGAAGACTTTCAGCCGGAACTTATTAAAGTTACGGATGAGGAATTTGCACAGAAAAAGAAGGAACTGGTAAAGCCTTTTAAGATTCAGGAGGAAAGGCTTTTCCGTATTGAGATTTATGTAACAGAGTCAAAGAAATACTTATTTGTGGATCTGCATCATATCGTTGCGGACGGAAATTCCTATGATATTTTCTTCGAAGATTTAGATGCTGCTTATCAGGGAAAAGAGCTTAAGGCAGAAACCTATACGGGATTTGATGCGGCGCTGAATGAAGAACAGGAAATAAAAGACGGCAGATATAAGAAGGCTGCGCTTTATTATGATGGAATTTTTGAAGGAATTGAGACAGAATCCCTTCCTATTGCCGATAAGAAGGAGGAGGTTCCTGCAAAGGGAATGACCTCCAGAAAGATGACTATATCCAGGGAGAAGATACTGGCTTACTGCGATAAGATGCAGGTAACGCCGAACACTCTCTTTACAGGACTTTTCGGTGTGGTAATGGCGAGGTATGCTAACACGGAGGATGCCCTTTTTGCCACGATTTACAACGGCAGGAATGATTCAAGACTGGAGAATACGATCTGTATGCTGGTAAAGACCCTGCCCGTTTATTGCAGCTTTGACCGGAAAACATCTGTGAATGCCTATATGATGGCGGTGCAGAATCAGCTGATGGATTCTATGGCAAATGATATTTTCCCGTTTTCTGATATTGCGGCAAAATATGGGATCAATTCGGATCTGATCTTTGCTTACCAGGCGGAACTTACGGATGACTATCCTTTGGGAGATACAGTAGCGAAAGGTGAGGATTTATCGCTGGATATGCCCAAAGAGCCTCTTGTTATTCAGGTGAGAGATTATGAGGGAAGCTATGTACTGACTGCCGAATATCGCGCAGACATGTACGATGCTGTCAGCATAGATGGGATTCTGGAGGCATATGAAGCAGCCATGGATTCCATGATGAAGAGCAAATACGTATCTGAAATATCTATTCTCTCATCCGCACAGAAAGAGATACTGGATCGGTTTAATGAGACGGAAGTGCCTTATGACAGAAGTAAAACGGTGATTGATATGTTCCGGGAGGTGGCTGGGAACTATCCGGATCACACGGCAGTGGTTTACCGCGACGTAAGGATTTCTTACAAAGAACTGGATGAAATTACAGACCGCATAGGTGCGTATCTGACGAAGAGGGGATTGGGAGCGGAAGATCCGGTTGCCATAATCATTCCCAGATGTGAATATATGGCGGTGGCAACATTAGGCGTCCTTAAGGCAGGATGTGCTTATCAGCCCCTTGACCCTACTTATCCGAAAGACAGGCTTAAATTTATGTTAGAGGATTCGGGCGCTAAGTTATTGATCGCAGATGAAACCATGTTAGAGCTTGTGCCGGATTTCGGAGGAGAAATTCTACTGACTCATAAGATTAAGGAATTACCCGAGGTAGATATTCAGCTTCCAGCAGCAAAACCTGAGGATATGTTCGTGCTGTTGTATACATCCGGCTCAACGGGGGTACCGAAAGGATGTATGTTGGAGTACGGAAACATTACGGCATTCTGCAGATGGTATCACAATTATTATCAGTTGAACGCGGACTGCCGCATGGCGGAATATGCGTCCTTTGGCTTTGATGCCAGCATGATGGATATTTTCAGCAGTCTTACGGCAGGTGTGGAGCTCCATATTATTGCGGATGATATCCGGCTGGATTTCATGGAGTTGAATCATTATTTTGAAGAAAATGAGATTACGAACAGCTTTATGACNACTCAGGTGGGACGGCAGTTTGCCCTCGGAATGGAAAATAAATTCCTGAAGCATTTATCGGTGGGCGGTGAAAAACTTGTGCCCATGGAACCGCCGAAAGGTTATAAGTTCCATAACCTTTACGGTCCTACGGAATGTACGGTAGCGGTTACAGCTCTGTTGTTTGATAAATATTATGATAATATACCCATCGGAAAAGCGCTGGATAATGTGAAACTATATATTGCAGATGCTCAGGGNCACAGGCTTCCTATAGGCGCCTGCGGCGAACTTTTAGTTTCCGGTCTTCAGGTAACCAGGGGGTATCTGAACCGCCCGGATAAGACCGCAGAAAGCTTTACAGTCAATCCCTATACACAGAATAAAGATTATCAGCGTATGTATCACACAGGAGATGTTGTGCGTTTCCTTCCAGACGGAATGATACAGTTTGTAGGACGAAAGGATGCACAGGTAAAGATCCGCGGATTCCGTATCGAGCTTACCGAAGTGGAAGAAGTAATCCGCAGATTCCCCGGAATCAAGGATGCCACCGTGGCAGCCTTTGATGAAAAGGGCGGCGGAAAGTATATTGCAGCTTATGTGGTATCGGATCAGGAAGTGGATATCGATGCATTGAACAGATTTATCCTGGAGACCAAGCCTCCTTATATGGTTCCGGCAGTTACCATGCAGATCGATGAGATTCCACTTAACCAGAATCAGAAAGTNAATAAGCGCGCGCTTCCAATACCGGAGAAGAAGCAGGAAGAGATAATCGCACCTGAGACTGAGATTCAGAAGCGTATTTTTGAGTGTGTGGCAGAAGCAGTAGGCCATAGGGAATTTGGAATCACTACAGATATTTATTTTGCGGGACTTACNTCCGTCAGCGCGATCCGTTTGAATGTCCTGCTTGCCAAGGAATTTGATATTGTGATCAAGACGGCTGACTTGAAGAAAAACGCTACGATCCTGCAATTGGAAAAATTTGTTCTTCAAAGCAGCGCGGCTGGAAAGCATGAGGTGCAGGAGGTTTATCCGCTGACAAATACCCAGGCAGGAGTGTTCATTGACTGTACTGCAAACATGGGCACAACGGTATATAATATTCCTTATTTGTTAAAGCTAAGCGACAAGATTGATCTTGAGCAGTTGAAAGAAGCCGTAGAGCAGGTTATTGAGGTTCACCCGTACTTAAAGGTACAGCTGTTCATGGATGAGGAAGGGGAAATCAGGCAGAGAAGAAATGATGCACTGCCTCCCAAGGTTGAAATCATAGACGATATGGATATGGACAAGCTGGTCCGTCCTTATGGTTTATTTGGTGAACCATTGTATCGGTTTGAAATTCACCGGACAATGGAAGGCAGTTACCTGTTCATGGATCTGCATCACTTAATTGCCGACGGAACTTCACTGGGCATACTGATCGATCAGATCAACCGGGCTTACAGCGGAGAGATTCTTCCTGAGGAAGACTATTCCAGTTACGACGTTGCACTGGATCATGAGGCAGCGGTGAAATCAGATGCTTACAAGGCTGCAGAAGAATTCTATCTTTCAGAGTTTGAGAATTGCGGCGGAGATACAAGTTTTTATCCTGATAAAAATGAACAACAACCTAAAGTTGGTAATACAAGACTTGTAGAGGAGCATCTGAAAGTAGAACAGGTGCGTGATCTCTGCGAAAAATACGGAATCACCGAAAATGTATTTTTCATTGGTGTCTTCGGTATGCTTCTGGCAAAGTATCATTTTAAGGATGAGGCAGTTTTCACCACCATTTATCATGGGCGGAATGATTCCCGTCTGGCTGAGACGATNGGTATGCTGGTAAAAACGCTTCCGGTGCGCTGTAATATCAAGGCTGATGCAGAAAGCTATTTCAGTGCGCTACAGGATCAGCTTATGAATGCTATGGATAATGATATTTATCCGTTTTCGGAAATCAGCAGACGCTGCAAGATTCAGCCTGATGCAATGCTGGTTTATCAGGGAGATAATTTCGCATTTGATTCCATCGGGCAGGAGAAGGCGGAGGAGATACCGCTTCACTTAAATGCGGCAAAAGCACCGGTTTCCCTTGCTATCAGCGTGGAGGATGGTAAGTTCGTATATGAGCTGGAATACAGAAAAGATCTGTTTGAAACGGAATCTATCGATTACATATTAGAGAACTTTTCCATAGCGGCGCAGGGGCTTGTTCAGGGAAAGGCAGCAGAAGAGATACGGCTTTTGTTTGAAGAAGAAAAAGAAATGAAAAATGANCCTGCTTATACCNGAAANACNTTTGTGGATCTATTTAAACGGGCAGTGGAACTGTACCCTGACAGAGGNGCAGTGCGTGATGAGAATGGAACGATTACCTATCGTGAACTGGATCAACTGTCAGACTATGTNGCAGCAAAGNTAACAGAAAACGGATTNGGNCAGGAAAAGGTAGCGGGAATCCTTTCAGGAAGAACGAGAGANTTTGTGATAGGATATGTGGGCGTCATGAANGCAGGCGGGGCATATGTGCCTTTAGACCCGGAATATCCCAGAGACAGACTGGAATATATGCTNAGTGATTCCGGTGCGGATAANCTTCTGGCTGTAAAAGAATATGCAGACTTAACNGAGTTTTACAAGGGAAATATTTTGTGGCTNNANGATATNGTAAAAGAAGGTGAANNTTATNNGCTGNCCACAGAGCTTACAGCNCCTAAGCCGGAGAATCTTGCNTATATGATCTATACCTCCGGTTCCACGGGAAAGCCCAANGGGGTTATGNTTGAACAGAGAAATCTGGTCAATNTGATNATGTANACGAACANCTCCCTGAAAACCNNTCCNGAGGATNTTTGGGCGGAATTTGCAAGTTTCTGTTTTGATGCTTCAGTCCATGATTTGTTTGCACCGCTTACGGCAGGCGCACTTTTGTATATTTTCCCGGAATCCATCCGGAAGGATGCCCTTCAGGTGGCGGAGACCATTAAAAAAGAAAAAATCACCATAGGAACCTTCCCTACCCAGATGGGTGANCTTGTGGCAGAGATATTGACAGANCCNTGTGATCTGCGNTTCGTNACTCTGGGCGGTGAGAAATTTAAGCGCTATTATAACCGCAGCTACACCATGATCAATGGTTACGGNCCTACCGAGAATACGGTATCATCCACAGAGTTTGTGGTGGATAAGGAATATAAGAACATCCCTATAGGAAGGTCNCAGACGAATGTNCGCTGCTATATTGTGGATGAGAAGTTAAACCGNCTGCCNGTGGGCGCATCCGGNGAATTATGTCTTGCGGGCAGACAGATTGCAAGAGGGTATCATAACCTNCCGGAAAAGACAGCNGCTTCCTTTGTTGANAATCCTTTCAGAACCTGTGCGGATGATGCAAGAATGTATCATACCGGCGATATGGTGCGCATGAGAGGCGANGGAAATATAGAATATATCGGAAGAATAGATTCNCAGGTAAAGATTAGGGGATACAGGGTAGANTTAAGCGAAATNGAAGGNGCTNTCCTGTCCTATGAGGGAATTGTGGAAGCAGCGGTCACAGTCATGGAGAAGAGNGGAAANAAGTATATCGTGGCATATTATACAGGTGCATCGCCGGATACGCAGATTTGGCAGGAATTTTTAAAGCCGCTNCTGCCGGAATATATGCTGCCNGCNTTCTATGTNCATCTTGACAGCATGCCTATCACACCGGGCGGAAAAATCGANAAACGNNCANTGCCTGCGCCTGACGTGGAGACGGAAAGAGAGGGATATGAACCTCCNGTTAATCCGATACAGGAACAGCTTTGTGANATATTTGAAAANGCGTTGGGAATGGAGAAAGTCGGAATCAACGATAATTTCTTTGAACTNGGAGGCACNTCNCTGACAGCGTCCAAGATTGCAGTGCTTTGTATGGCTAAAAAGCTTCCTGTAGTATATGCCGACATTTTCAAATACCCTACAGTAAGACAGCTTGCAGCAGGNGTATGTGANGACTCGNTAGANGAAACNGTGGAAAAAGATGAANTATCTTCTCACAATTATAACAAGGTCAATCGTATTCTNCTTCCTAACAGAGNAAAGAACGCAGATCTGGTAAAGAAAGAAGAANTNGGCGATATCCTGTTGACNGGCGCTACGGGCTTCCTTGGAATNCATGTGNTGAAGGCATTNTTGGATTCTTATGAGGGAACGGTATATGCGCTGGTAAGGAAAGGNAANTATCCTTCCTCTGAAAANCGGNTGATGAANATGCTGATGTATTATTTNGATGATCCTTGTGAGGAGATTTTCGGGAAACGGATTATCTGTATTGACGGAGATATCACAGACTCGAAGTCATTGGAAAGCTTAAAGGAATATCCTTTTAAGACCTTGATCAACTGTGCAGCATGCGTAAAGCATTTCTCATCAGATGATACTCTTCAGAAGATTAATGTAGACGGTGTCAAAAATCTGATTGCGCTGTGCAGTGAACTGGACAGGAGACTGATTCAGATATCGACAGTCTCTGTTGCAGGAGAAGGAATGGGTGATAAACCCGGCGTGAACAGGGATCTTTGTGAGCATGAGCTGTATATTGGACAGAGGATTGCAAATGAATATATCCGGACAAAATTCCTGGCAGAGCGTTATATACTGGAAGCAGTTCATGACGGACTGGATGCAAAAGTCATCCGTGTGGGAAATCTGATGAGTCGTAACTCGGATGGAGAATTCCAGATTAACTTCGTTACCAATGGATTCTTACGGGGTGTGCGCGGATATGTGGCAGTAGGAATGTTCCCTGTAGGTGGTATGAATGAAAGCGCTGAATTTTCACCTATTGATTCTACCGCAGAGGCAATTTTGAAGCTTGCGGGAACAGATAAGAATTTCACTGTTTATCATGCGTGCAACAGCCACCATATTTTTATGGGAGATTTGATTTATGCAATGAGGAATCACGGATTTGAGATTCAGATTGTAAGTGATGATCAGTTTGAACAGGCAGTCAATGATTATGCTGCAACCCATGAAGACAGCGAGGCGGTGTCCGGATTGATTGCGTATGCTTCAAGAGACGGAGAACAGGTTTACACAGTCGGATATGAAAACCATTTTACCACGGAGGTGCTATACCGCCTGGGTTATAAGTGGCCGATCACAGATGACAATTATCTGGAAAATGCTATTGATGCATTAGATAAACTGGGATTTTTCGGGTAGGAAAGCAGAGATGATACACTTATATGCAGCGGATACCGCTAATCTGACGGATCCAAAAGAAAATCCCGCACTGCTGGATGAATTAGACACAGAAAGAAAATGCAAAATTATGAAATATCTTAAGGCGGAAGACAGAAAACGGAGCCTTGGGGCAGGTCTTTTATTGAACAAGATCTTGCCCCGTTATGGGGCTTCACCCGCAGGAATCCGGTTAGGAGCAGATGGAAAACCGGAAGTGGAAGGAATCTTTTTTAATCTGTCTCACTCCGGTCACATTGTCATCTGTGCGACAGCAGAGAAGGAAGTGGGCTGCGATGTGGAACAAATCGTGAAAGCTCCGGAAGGAGTGGCGGAGCGTTTTTTCCACTCCAGCGAATGTGCATATATAAATGCAGGCGTGGGAGAGGAGAGAGATCATAGGTTTTTCCGGATCTGGACAATGAAAGAAAGCTATATCAAGATGACCGGAGAAGGAATGAGCCTTGACTTTGACCGTTTTGAGCTGATTCTGGACTCTGAGAAAATAAAAGTGCGTCGGGACAGTGAACTCATTTCCTGTCACATTATGGAATATGAAATTCCGGGATATAAAGTGTCCGTGTGCGCGAAGGAGGAAGAGTTTGCCAAAACCGTTGAGTATGTGGACCTTAGATGAGAAAGCAGTTATAATAAATAAAATATGTGCATGAAGCATTACAAAATGCTTTGGAATGGAGGAGAAAAATGACGATTACAAAAAACACAGAAAATGGAGTGCTTACACTAGCGTTGGAAGGAAGATTGGATACGAATACAGCGCCGGAACTGGAAAAGGAGATTGGTGCAGAGCTGACGGAAAATGTACAGACCCTGATTCTGGATTTAAAAGATCTTGAATATATTTCATCTGCAGGACTGCGCGTTCTTTTGGCATCACAGAAAAAAATGAACAAGCAGGGCAATATGGTTGTAAAGAATGCAAATGACATGATCATGGATGTATTTCAAGTGACAGGATTTATAGATATTCTGACCATTGAATAGACACGGAGAAATGCCGAAATGAGCTTGAAAGATAAAATCTTTTCAAAAGAAATTGTAAACAGCGGGAGGCAGCCGGAGCTGGATTTGGCGAAAGCCGTGCTGATATTCTGTCTGGCGCTGGTGCACTGCATCATAGAATGTACATCCGGCGAGCAGCTTGCTCATGGTATTCCGTTCTTTTTTGACTCTGTACTCGGAGGTCCCTTGGGTGCGCCCATGTTCATGTTCGCCATGGGCTTTGGCATGGTATACACAAAGCGCCACACGCCGAAAGATTATGTGCGTCGGGGAATCCGGATTGGTATTACCAGTTATGTGTTAAACATATGTCGATTCCTGATTCCTTTTCTGGCGGGATATCTCCTGACCGAAGATATTGAGAAATACATAAAACCAATACCATACCGGATTTTTGGCAATGATATACTGCAATTTGCCGCACTGGCAATGATAATGATTGCTTTGTTTGTCAAGCTTCACATGTCAAATGCGGCAATGATACTCGTCTGCCTGGCTATGTCCTTTTTGGGTACTTTTCTGAAGGGATTGGATGTCGGGTCTCCGGCAGGCAATATCTTTCTGGGGTATCTTATAGGGACGGAGGATCCTGCGGGAGCAGTGTTCTCGGATTTCCCGTTGTTTAACTGGCTAATCGTTCCGGTGAGCGGCTATGTCTTCGGAGGGCTGTTGCTGCATGTGAAAAACAAAAACCTGTTTTACGGGATTCTGTCAACGGTGGGAATTCTGGTCTGTATAGTCTATTTTCCGCCTGCCATCAGTGGCGGCTGGGGAATGTTTGGCGAGGGACAGAACTGTTATTACCATATTATCACCGTAGATGTTCTTGTAAGCATTGCCGCGGCAATTGGCATGCTTGGGATTTACCATGTGGTTGCCCCGCGTCTGCCGAAGAGAATGACTGACTGCGTCGGAGAGATCAGCCGCAATATCAATGTGGTATATTGTATACATTGGGTATTTGTCATGTGGATTACCAATGTGATTTTATATATCCTGCGCGGAACACAGGAATTACCAGTGACGCTGGCGCTGCTGCTTGGTACAGGTATCAGTATTGTCTCTATTGTGGCGGCGCATTTCTGGTCTGCAACAAAGGCGAAACAAATTGCCACAAGCGGCAAATATACTTAAAGAAGCGATTGAACGGGAGACTAAAAATGAGGCATCATAAACTTGGAATGAAGGCACTGGCGGGATTGTTCATCCTTGCGGTGGTTGTGATATTGTCAACCAGTCTGACAATTGATATCCGTTATAAGAAAGAACAGATGAGCGCATACAACGATATTGCGTTTTCCTATGCCCGGACGGCAGCGGAATATATCGACGGAGACAGGATACGCTCCTATATAGAAAACAATACGGAGGATGACTATTACAGGCAGGTACAGAGATTTCTTGCCATATCGCAGGCACAGACGGATCTGGAATATTACTCTGTGTTTGTACCATATGAGGAGGAACTTGTCTATATCTGGGATGTGGGCAGCAGTGAGGGCGTCCGTCCGCTGGGATATCGCGAGGCATACATGGAGGGCGGTCAGGAAATCGCCGGGCAGATTTTTACGAACACCTATACGGAAAGAATCATTGTAACACGTGATTCGGAGTATGGCTATATCGCGTCAGCCTACGCACCGGTTCTGGATAGCGGTGGGGAGATGGTGGCGATTGTGGGTGTTGATTTGTCAATGCCGGGAATACGCAAAGCGCTTTTTCATTTCCTGATAACGGTCATATTCAGCGTGACAGCGGTAATTGCCGTTCTGATGGGGCTTTTTTATGTCTTTATCAGAAAAAATATTATTACGCCTATCGACCGGTTAAACAGTGCCACAAAAGAAATGGTGGGCAGTCTGGAGAGTGAAGAGTTCTTTCATGTGGAGATATGCACGGGTGATGAGATCGAAGAGCTGTCGGAATCCTTTGCACAGATGTATCTGGAGCTTAGGGAATATCTGCGGGAGTTATCAGTTGTGACAGCGGAAAAAGAGCGTATAGGGGCGGAGCTTGACATTGCTACACAGATTCAGGCGGATATGCTGCCAAGCATTTTTCCTGCTTTCCCGGAGAGAGCAGAGTTTGATATTTTTGCATCCATGGATCCGGCAAAAGAGGTGGGAGGAGATTTTTATGATTTCTTTCTGATAGATGAGGATCATCTGGCACTTGTAATTGCCGATGTGTCGGGGAAGGGCGTTCCGGCTGCGCTGTTTATGGTAATAACAAAGACACTGATCAAAAACCAAATGATGATGGGCGCATCTCCGGGAGCAGTGCTTGAAGCGGTCAATAATCAGCTCTGTGAAAACAATGAGGCGGAAATGTTCGTCACGGTATGGCTTGCTGTTTATGAGATTTCAACGGGGAAAGTGACCGCAGCAAATGCAGGACATGAATATCCGGCAATCAGACGTAAGGGAGGCAGTTTTGAACTGCATAAAGATCCTCACGGATTTGTTCTGGCGGGAATGGAGAACACCCGGTATAAGGAATATGAAATTGAACTGCACGCCGGGGATACGTTATTTGTATATACAGACGGTGTGCCGGAAGCGACGGATGCCGGACAGAATCTGTTTGGGACAGAGAGGATGCTGGAAACACTTAATAAAAAGAATGATACTGATCCGAAGAAACTGGTTGAAGGGTTAAAGAACGAGATAGACCGGTTTGTGGGAGAGGCGATGCAATTTGATGATATTACAATGCTTTCTCTGCGGGTTGCGGATGAATATAAATGAAAAAGAATTACGAATGGGGGAATGCAAATGAAGGAAATTGTAGTTGAAGCGACAATTGAGAGCATACCTAAGGTGACGGAATTTGTTGATGAACAGTTAGAACAGCTCGAATGTCCGATGAAGACGCAGATGCAGGTTGACATGGCAATTGATGAGCTTTTCAGTAACATCGCATATTACGCATACAATCCCGAGATCGGCAGTGCGACCGTGCGCGTTGAGGTAATTGAAGATCCGCTTGCGGTAGTGCTCACCTTCATTGACAACGGTGTCCCGTATGATCCGCTGGCAAAAGCGGACCCAGATATTTCGCTTTCTATCGAGGAGCGCGGCATCGGTGGCTTGGGAATTTATATGGTAAAAAAGACGATGGATGATGTCTCTTATGAGTATAAAGACGGACAGAACATTTTGAGAATTAAAAAGAATATTTAGGAAAAAGACAGGATACAGAGATGAAACAATTGGATGAAAGATTCTATGAGGAGATTGTGCGAAATATGCAGGAGGGCGTCATGGTGATTGGCATCGATGGGAAGATAGCCATGCTGAATCCGGCGGCAGAACGCATACTTGGTATGAAACCGGATGATGTCGGAAAGTCATATATGAATGTTTTTCTGATGCAGGAAAAAAATGACGCGTTTAATGAAATCATATTAGATACAATCTACGAAAAGGCAAAAGCCGATCAGGCACCTGTTGATTTTGTGAGAGACGGTGTGACAATCAGCCTGCTTCTGACGACAAGCTATCTTTATATTGACGGAGAACGGGCGGTTGTAGTGGTGATAAATGATATGACAAAGCTGAACGAACTGCGTGACGCGCAGGTTGCTTTGGAGGTAGCGGAACATGCAAATGAGGCAAAAAGCCGTTTCCTGTCCAATATGTCGCATGAGATCAGAACACCGATCAATGCTGTACTTGGCATGAATGAGATGATACTCAGGGAATCTGAAGACAAACAAATTTTAACATATGCATCCAACATCCAAAGCTCCGGAAAAACACTGTTATTTCTGATCAATGACATTCTGGATATGTCAAAGATTGAGTCCGGTAAAATGGAGATTATTCCGGTTACATATGAACTTTCGGCAGTTATCATGGATTTGTGGAATGTGATATATTTTCGTGCCAGGGAAAAGGAATTGAAACTGAGCGTGGAGCTGGACGAAACGCTCCCAAGCGTCCTCTACGGTGATGATGTGCGGATTAAACAGATTGTAACCAATCTTTTGACAAACGCCGTGAAGTACACGCCAAAGGGGAGTGTGGAACTGATACTTGCCTGTGAATATCAGGACAAAGACAATATACTGCTTAAAATATCCGTAAAGGATACCGGTATGGGCATCAGAAAAGAGGATATGGGAAAGCTTTTTGAAAGTTTTCAGCGCTTGGATGAGAAGAAGAACCGTAACATTGAGGGAACGGGACTTGGTATGAATATCACAATGTCACTGTTAAAAATGATGGATGGTGATATGAAGGTAGAAAGCGAATACCATAAAGGATCAACCTTTCAGGTAATAATACCGCAGAAAATCGTAAGTGATGTACCACTGGGAAGTTTTCAAACAATACAGGAGAAATATTCGCAGCAGGTAGGAAGGAAAAAGGGAAGCTTCACAGCGCCACAGGCAAGCATACTTGTGGTAGATGACAATGCTATGAATCTGACGGTATTTAAGGCTCTGCTTAAGCGGACAAAGCTGCAGGTCACAACAGCAGATTCCGGCAGACAGTGTCTGGAATACATTCAAAAGGAGAAGTTTCATATCATTTTCATGGATCATATGATGCCGGAGATGGACGGAATCGAAACACTTCATAAGATGAATGAGATGACGGAGCATATAAATAAGGATACACCTGTGATCGTACTTACGGCAAATGCAGTGGCAGGCGCAAGGGAACAGTATCTATCAGAAGGGTTTTGTGATTTCCTGACAAAGCCGATTGATGCGGAGCTTATGGAGCAGGCAATATGCGAATATCTTCCATCGGAGTTGATTTTATCAGCTACAGACGATGACGAAGAGAGAAAAGAAAGTGAAGTCTGGGAAGAATATAATGTATATTTAAAGGATGGCGTATCTGTCAAAAACGGATTGCAGCATGCGCAGGGCAGTATGGATACTTATCTGGAGCTTGTCCGGCTGTTTATAATAGATAAAAATAAAATAATACAGCTTGAACAATATCTGTCAGACCATAACATGAAAAATTATGCCATTCAGGTACACGCGCTGAAAGGCAATGCGCGGATGCTTGGTGCAGATCAGCTTGCAGATATTGCGTATGATCATGAAATGCAGAGCAAGGCGGGCAGAGAAGATTACATAAGCGAACATTGGGTAGTGCTGAAGCAGGCTTGGGAAAGCGCATTGGAGACTTTTGAGGTCATCTATAAAAAATATGCCTGCGAATCGGCAGAAGAGGAAGGTGTGCAGGAAGGAAATGCACTGGAACTGCCGCAGGAGAGGCTTGATGAGATAGCAGCGTTAATTGATGCGTTTCAGACAGACGACGCAGTAAAGCAGATAAAAGAATGGCTTAAAAACCCGTTGCAATCCGGCAGGAGACAGTTATTAAAGGACGTGCTTTCTGCAATAGAGGACGAGTTTGATGAAGATAAGGCAATAGAACTTTTGAAGGGAGAGAATGAAAAATGATAGGCAGAAAAGTGACGGGCAGAAAATGTATTGTAGCAGTAGATGACAGCAGTATCGTATTAAAGACTCTTGAGAAGCTGCTTGGAGAAACATATGAGTACCATGCATTCACCAAGGGGATGCGGGCGCTCAAATATTTAAAGGAGAATGCTGTACCTGATTTGATTATCCTGGACATTGATATGGAGGAAATCGACGGATATGAAATGCTTGAAATGATACGTAAGAAGGAGGAACTGGAACAAGTACCGGTTATTTTTCTGACTTCTAATAATGACAGACAGCATGTCATGAAAGCAATCAGCGGAGGCGCAAATGATTACGCTGTAAAACCCGTTGATGAAGAGAGTTTTATGGGTAAAGTGCGCAAATTGTTACAAGAGGATAAAAAGACGCTTAGTTGGGATGATGTGTAATTCATAACTTTGGTAAATATATTACAAAACTAAAGCAAAGCTTGAAGAATTGTTGTAGTCATAACCCCCCAGAATACTTCATACAATGTAAAAAAGTATTCTTGAGGGGATTTTTTTGAAAGAGTATATTGAGGAAAGAGCAATTAATATTGCTAATTATATTATTGAGAACAAT
>JAAUZJ010000024.1 GCA_014804695.1 Lachnospiraceae bacterium | reverse complement strand
TTATTCCTTTCTGACAGACAGATGACCACGTTTCATCATATCAAAAACTATGTGCAAGAGTAAATTCCAGATTAGTATTTTTGATGTTAAAAATGTGGAATTTAAAATTTCACTTTACAAACAATATTCTTCTGAATAACAGTAAGCATTCTCGTTAACACAAGAATAAATCTTGTATTTTATGAAGGTATGGCATATAATGTATTAAGTAAAGATGTGAATGCAATATATTGTGTTTATGGGAGATTGAATAATGACTGTAAGTTATAAGAAACTGTGGAAAATGTTAATTGATAAAGATATGTTGAAGAAAGATTTGCAGAAAGCGGCAGGAATTAGTTGGGCATCAGTAACAAAGATGTCTAAAGGTGAAGCGGTTAGCATGGAGATACTTATGAAAGTGTGTAAGGCGCTTCATTGTGACGTGGGTGAAATTGTTGAATTTATAGAGGATGTATGAATTTCGAGTATTATCCTTATGAGTACAGATTATTGGACGCAATAAAAAGTAAAATAGAAAATAACTAGATTTAACGGGAGATAAGAATATGACTGTTGAGGAAATAAAAAAATGTATTCAACGAGAAAAGTGGGGCAAAAAAGATTTTAGAGTATTAAAACAGGAATTGTTAAAGCTAGATCAGAACGCAATAATCAAATTTCGCCCAAGGAAAGATCATATTATGTATGAAGAAGGAATACAAGTAATTGATCTATTTTGCGGAGCAGGCGGAACATCATTGGGTTTTGTGGCATTGAATGACATATTCCCTGTATTTAACATGCTTGGAGGCTGTGATATTAACGCTATATCGGCTGCAACATATAGTCATAATTATAGTACGCCTTTATTGAACGAAGATATAGTGAAGTTGGCATATGAAGATGGAAAGCTGGATGAATTTTTAGAACGGATTGGTTATAATAAAAAGTTACCGTGTATTCTTATAGGGTGTGCGCCATGTCAGGGATTTTCCTCACATAGAAAGAAGCATTGGAACGAAGAGGATGATGTTCGAAATAGTTTAATTATTGCATTTTCCAAAATAGTTGAATATATATTACCTGATGCTATAGTTATGGAAAATGTACCGGAATTTTTGTCTGAAAGATATTGGAAATATTTTTCTTCTGCAAAGGAAAATTTTGAAAGAGTAGGCTATATTGTAAAGCAAAACATATATAATGCAGCAACATTTGGTGTTCCACAAGAAAGATTTCGCTCTGTTATCATTGGAATGAAAAAAGATTTCTTGTTGCCGGAGGAGGTTTTACAAAAAGAAAACTTCCGCACCGTTAGAGATGCTATTGGCGATCTGCCGAAAGTGGCTGCAGGAGTAGCTGCGCCTAACGATCCTATGCATAAAAGTGCTGCACACAAAGCAAGTACTATTGATGTAATAAAAAGTGTGCCGCATAATGGAGGAAGCAGACCTGAAGGTGTAGGACCTGCATGTTTAGACCGAATAAAGGGCTTTTCAGATGTATATGGAAGGCTGTATTGGGATAGACCTTCTATTACAATAACCCATTATGCCAGAAATCCCGCGAGCGGCAGATATTCGCATCCTGAACAAGATCGAGGATTAACAGCTAGAGAAGCAGCTTTGCTTCAAAGTTTTCCAAACGGTTTTGAATTTATGGGGAAATCTGATGATATATACCGACAGATTGGAGAAGCGGTTCCGCCATTTTTGTCTGCAGCAATTGCAACAAATGTTTTGATTGAACTAATTTCTGAAGAACCAACAGAGGAAGAAAGGAAAGATTCGCCGAAGTCCATTGCTAAACCAGTAAACAGTTCATATTCTAGCGTTATTGCAGGAATAAAGATGAAAGAAAGGGCGTAATTCTATGAAATACACCTGTATAGATACTTTTTGCGGCGGAGGCGGACTTGGATTAGGCCTTTCAGCAGCAGGATATGATATTCTTCTTAGTTTTGACATAGATCCCAAATGTATAGAAACTCTCAAGGAAAACACAAATTTTTTTAATCATCCTGCAATATCTTCTGACATTTCAGATATGTTGGGAGGAAACTTATTAGATATATGCGGACTACAGCGTGGAGAATTGTTTCTACTTGCTGGAGGACCTCCATGTCAGGGATTTTCTGTACAAAGGCGTGGTGATGATACTGATGAAAGAAATCAGTTAGTGCTAAAATATGGCAAGTTGATAGACGAGATTTTTCCATATTATTTTGTAATGGAAAATGTAAGTGGAATTGCAGGTAAGAGGGGAAAGACAATTCTTCAACAACTAGTTGAAGATATGGAACAAATAGGATATTTTGTGCATGTTGATTTGATTGATGCTCAGGATTATGGAGTTCCACAGAGAAGAAAAAGATATATTATTGTTGGTGAAAGAAAAGATTTAGGAAATAATTATAGGCTTCCGGCAATTTGTAGTGAGAGAAAAACTGTAAGGCAGACGATTGCGAACTTGCCTGAACCTCCAGCAGATGGAACTGATCATCCCGATATTCCGCTTCATAGGCGTGATAAGTTATCTGATATAAATCTAAAACGCATAAACGCCTTGAAGGAAGGACAAGGAAGAGATGATCTTCCTAAAGAGTTATTGGCAGATTGTCATAAAGTTAGTAGCGATGTCATTGGATATCGAAATGTGTACGGAAGAATGGCATGGGATGATGTCGCGCCAACGATAACGGCAAGATTCGATAGTTTTACGAGAGGAAAATTTGGACATCCTGATCAACCTAGAAGTATTTCACTTAGAGAGGGAGCATTGTTGCAAACTTTTCCTTTGGATTATAAATTTGCAGGCAACAAGGTAGATATAGCTCGTCAAATTGGTAATGCGGTACCTCCTTTATTGGCTGAGATCATTGGGAAAAATATCATAGATGTATATGAGAGGAGTCATGGCGATGTCATGTGAATCTATAATAAGAAAATACTTGGAAGCGTTACAAAAAGAATATAAAGCTGCAGAACGAGGAGGTCAGCATACGGCGGAGTTGTCATATAGACCGATACTTGACATGTTTATTCGCAACCTTGCGAGGGAGTTTAACAAAGAAAATAGTTGTGATATCATACTTGAACCCAAAAATCAGGGAACCGCAGGACGGCCAGACTGGCGAATTCACGATAAAAATACGCTTGGAATTTATGGGTATATAGAAGCAAAGGGATTATCAGAAGAACCGTTTGACATAAAACCTTACAAGGAGCAAATTGAGAAATATCGTGTTTTGGGACATAAATTAGTAATAACAGATGGCATTGATTATTTGTATTGCCCTAATGATGCTTCTGAGTTAACGGTAATATCGTTGGTTGATAAAACTGATCTGTCTAAGAAACAATGGTCGCGCCTAAAAATAAACCAGAAGTTTATGCTTATTGCTCAGAATCTTTTTTCAAATCCATCGCCGAGATATTGCAATGAAAATGAGCTGGTAAAGCAGGTGGCTTTAAGAACGAGATGGTTATCTGACGATATACTTCATTATGCAGAGATAAGAGCAGATGAGGCTGTAAATGAGGATGAAGTGCAGGCTGTAGAATTATTAGCAGGAATTCGTAATTTAGTTTATGCGCACAATGATAGAGGTTTGAGAACGGAGAAAGTATTTGCGGATTTCACATCACAGGTAATCATGTTTAGTCTTTTATATGCACATAGAGTTTTCTGTACAGATCAAGACACACCAGTAGAAAAGGAGCAGAAAATAAGAAATTATATATCAGATGATCTAGTTGAAAGTGAGACGCTTCGTCCGTTCAGAAACTTAATGATTTATTTGCGAGACAATGCAAGTACCAATGCTTTTTTATCACAAAAAGTTGATGAGTGTATAAAATTTTTATCTTTTGTTCAAATGACGGATGAACAGTTAGAAAATCCTGATTATCATCAGTTGTTTGAACTATTTTTAACAAAATATGATCCACAGGTGAGATTTGATTATGGAACGTATTATACACCTAAGATTTTGGCAAGTTTTGTGGTTGGGCTAACAAATGCGATTGCGGAAAGTACATTTTCTGGAACGAGTATTTATGATGCAGGAAATACGATAATAGATCCCTGTTGTGGAACAGGATCATTTTTGGAAGAATTGATTTTGCATGATTCAAAGAATGAGGTATATAACCTTTGCGGTTTTGAAATATTACCCGCTCCATATATGCTAGCAAATTATCGTATGGCGTTGATAAATCGGCAATTTCAAGACCATAAGCGCAATATAAGTATACTATTAGCTAATACGCTAAGTAACAGTGTTTTGGGAGAAGCAATTGAAGATGATACAATAGAGGGACATGAGCAAAAGAGAGCAAATGAATTGGCTTCATTACCAATAAAATTAATAATAGGCAATCCACCATGTTCAGATTCTATTCGTGAAAATGTTACGCAAGATTTTTCGATAATTAACGAATTGATGGAGGATTTCAGACCACCTGCAGAAGAAAGGCATGGTCGTTCAAATGTGCAAAAACAGGTTAATAATCCTTATATGCAGTTTGTTAGGTGGAGTTGTAAGAAGTTGCTATCAACGCAAAATCATGCAATTCTATCTTTTGTAGTTCCACTGTCGTTTTTAGAAGCAGAATCGTATAAATATGCGCGTAAATATATTGTTGAACGATTTTCCAATGTTTGGGTGGTTGAAGTAGATGCCGATGCACGTACTGGTGCAAGAAGTAACGGTTTATTTAAGACACTGCAAGGAAGGGCGGTCATTATTTTGACTCATAGATTTAAGGACAATGAAGGGGTGAAGACGTATTATCATATAGATTTGTCCCGACTTAATAGAGCGCAAAAAAATGAAATGTTTACAAAAGAAAAAGAAGAAATTTTGACATTATTTAAAGAATACAAAGTATCTTTAGATACATATAGTTTTATTCCGGCGAAACCTTTTAACGAAACTTTATATAACAAATTTTGGCCGATTAGCGGAGAAGCTGGTCAACGAGCAATTTTTAGGCAACATTGCTCTGGAATAAAACTAGCTCCTACGGCAATTTTTACTCATAATAAAAAGCCTATGCTAAAAAGACGAAGTAAAGAAATTGCGCAGAGAGGTGTATTGGCTGCACATGAATGGCTTTCGAAACAGGATCGTCCGCCAAAAGATGATAAAATTATAGCTTTTCAAAATGCATTAAAGAACTGTGGGGGAACAGACAATATAGATCGGCTTATGGATAAGAGCATACAAAAATATGCTTTTAGACCGTTTATGACATCTAATGTTTTACTATGGAAAGAGTTGTTGAAATCATATAAAGCCGGAGGCGGCGGCACAAGATTGCGACCAGAAATAGTAACTGCATTTGAGGATAAAGAGACCATAGGTTTCGCTATGGCACATGCGCCAAAGGACTTGAATCCTACGCTGAGCCAATTCGTTTCCTTTTGTTGGTATTATCCAGATAATGATATGTGTACACGTGGAAATTCGCATATTTATATGAATCAGTATGTCGCTGGACGAAACGGGAAGTTACAGGAAAATATAGAGATTTCCTTAAGTGAAAGACTTGGAAGACTAATTGATAAGGATGCCAAAACTGTAGCAAAAGAATTGGTTTTCTATGTATATGCGATATTGTGTTCGCAGGTATATTTGGATGAGTTTGAGGGTGCGTTGTTTACAGTCAATCAATCCGATAAAAGAGCGCGAGTGCCAATTGTAAATAATGCAGAAGTATTTAAGCGTCTTTGTGAGCTGGGTAAAGAGTTAGCTGAGTTGGAAAAAGCGGATTACAAGCCGGAAAATCTACTAGAATTTGATTATGAGTCTATAAAGGCGCAAGTTCCCAAAGGCTTTCACCTTGCTAATTCTGTTCATCCATTTGACGAAGAGAATGAAAAATTGATCTTGACCGATGGAAAGCTTGAAATAAAAATATCTTGTCCTATAGATCTTCAAAAGCTAAATATTTCTGGATATGATGTAGTAAAAAATGTTTGGTTGAAATTTAATTCTTACAATTTTACTCATTGCGATTTTACTGGAGAAGATGTGGTTCGGCTTTTAGACTTCCTTAATACTTTGGTTATGCACAGAATGGTTGTTGATAGAATTGACGATATAGCAATTCAGATTTTGTCTGAAGAAATAGAGTTGATTGAATTTTGAGGTGAATAATGGCAGATATATTTGATAACGAGAAGAGATCAAGCATAATGAGTAAAGTTCGAGCAAAAGGAAATAAGTCTACAGAACTTCGATTGATAGAATTGTTTCGAGATAATGGTGTTACAGGATGGAGACGTCATTATAAAGTTAAAGGCCATCCGGACTTTGTGTTTTTAGATGAAAGGATAGCAGTGTTTGTAGACGGATGTTTCTGGCACGGTCATGAATGTAGAAATATCCGTCCCAAAGACAATGAAGAATACTGGAACAAAAAACGTCAACGAAATATTCGCCATGATCAGGAAATTACGGAACTTTTTCAGAAAAGAGGCTGGAGGGTGATACGAATCTGGGAGTGTGAATTGAAGAAGAAAAATGAAAGTATAGCTTTAGAGAAGTTAGGTTGGGTTATAGAGAAGAAGCACAAGGCTTAAGATGGATAGAGAAAATTTAAAGTAGAGAACACTGAATGTAAATGGTAAAGGATACGGGAGGATAGAATATGGGGTTTTATGCAGAATACTATAAATGTGCTTTACAAGTAAATCCGTTTAGCTACGCAAAGTATAGAGGAGATGCTGTTCAAAATGAAGATGTATATAATGATAATATTATAGAAAAATGTAAGCAATTTGATATACGAGTTGTTGGTTTGGCAGATCACGGATCAGTTGATACAACTGAAACATTGAGAAACAAACTTCAGGAAAATGGGATAGTTGTATTCCCGGGATTTGAAATTTCATCTGCTGAGAAAATACATATGGTGTGCTTATTTCCATCAGAAAAAACATTATCGGAATTAAATCGAATTTTGGGCTCTTTAGGGCTTCCAGCTACAATGGAGATGGGAACTGATCCAAGCACAAAGTCTTGTATCGAAATTGCAAGAACAATTAAAGATGCAGGGGGATTTTGGTATGCAGCGCATATTACTGGAGATAATGGTATATTGAAGTTAGGGCAAATGCAGCAAGTGTGGAAAGATAAGTTATTGGTGGCTGCACAAATACCCGCATCTAAAGAAGAAATCGATCCCAAGTATGTCAACATAATTCGTAATACCGATCCACAATATAAAAGAGAACATAAAGTTGCATTGATAAATGCAAAAGATATCGAGAAACCAGAGGATTTAGAGACAGATTCAGCATCAACATTGATAAAAATGACATCCCCTTCTTTTGATAATTTTGTTATGGCATTTAATGATCCAGAATCAAGGATAAGATTAAATTCGGAAGTGGAGAATACCTATCAAAGTTGTATTAGAAAGATAGAAGTTTTTGGAGGCTACTTAGATGGACTGGTAATAGAATTTTCGGATAATCTTACAACACTTATTGGTGGAAGGGGGACTGGTAAGTCAACAATAATAAATTTGATTAGATATGCTATGAATATCGGAATTGAGGGAAAGGAAGAAAAGAAAGAATTTGATAGTATGATTACTGCAAATTTGGGTAGTCAGGGAAGAGTGGAAATCGAGGTTGCTTCTAATAGTTACTACGGAAATAAATTTAAAATAATTAGAAGATACAATCAAAAGCCTGTAGTGGAAGATGAAAAGAATAATGTATTGGATTTAGAGGTAAGTGAGTTGTTACCTTTAGTTGAAATTTATGGGCAGAATGAGATTATTGGAACTGTTAATAATCAAGAAAGAATAGAAAGAATTGTAAAGAGGCTTTTTCCGGAGAATCAGGAAGTAAAGAAAAGAATAGAGGACGCATACGAAAAATTAAAAGATAATGGAAATAAATTGGGAAAAGTAGAGGAAGAAATAGAAAGTGGTGATGAGACAGTTAGTGATTTGCCAGCTGTAAAAGAACGATTAAAATATTTTGAGACGGCAGGAATTGATAAAAAATTATCTCTAATAACAAAATTGTCAACAGAAGAAGCACAATTTGAAAGTTATAAAAGCAAAATGCCAAGTGAGACTTTAAGTGTAACAACAATAGCGAAAATTGAAACTAATAATACAGAATTATCGAATTACGAGAAAGCCATTGATGAATACAATGAAACTGTTGAGCGTATTAAAGCTGTTTATAAATTGGCAGTAGAAAAATTGAAAAAAGAATACGATAATGAGAAGATTATTTGGGAAAGCAAGCGAAATGAATGTGAAAATGAGGTTAAAGAGTCATTAAAAGGTATTGAAGGAATACAGGATAAGTCTGCTTCAGAGATTGTGTCGGAATATACAGAGTTGGTAAAGAAAGTTAAGCTTGCTGAACCGATTCAGAGCAAGAAGGATTCTTTGGAGAAGCAAAAACAGCAGTTATTGCAAGAAAGAAAAAATATTATTGAAGAGTGTAGAAAATGTTGGGATGAAAGTGATGCCGAGTTGCTGAAACAAGTAAAGAACCTTAATAAAAAGAAATTAAATGGTAAAGTACGACTGTCAATTAAGTTTCATCAACAGAAGCAGGAATTAGTGTCGGTTTTATCCAAGATTGATAGGGTTACTGAAAAAGGATTAAAGGGTATTTTAGATTATCAGGATTTTGAAATATTTACATTTGTTGATAATGTCCGACAAGGAGAAGATGTATTGAGTGGAGAGTATTCTCTGACAGCAAGTGTAGCAGAAAAAATTGTTATGAGTCTTGATGAAAGACAATTACGAGAATTGGAAGAACTGCAACTGAAGAATATATATGTTATAGAATTGGAAGTTGGAGGTAATTTTAAAACAATTGACAGACTGTCAAAAGGACAGCAATGCACGGCAATTTTAAATATATTGCTATTAGATAATAAAGATCCCCTTGTTGTGGATCAGCCAGAGGATAACTTGGACAATTCCTTTATAGCTGAAAATTTAATAGATCTTATTAGGGAAAATAAGATTAAACGTCAGTACATTTTCGCTACACACAACGCAAATATACCGGTTTTTGGTGACGCAGAATTGATTGTTGCTATGGAAGAAAAAGAAGGGCATGGTCAAATTACTGAAAATGGGATTGGCTCGATAGATGCAAAAAATGTAAAAGAAAAAGTTGTTCAAATTCTAGAAGGTGGAAGGGATGCTTTCCAAATGAGAAAGCGAAAATATAATATTGATTAATGAGAATGAATGGCAGAAGTGAATCTAAAGTGGATTTTCGAAGAGTTCATTGTTAAAAACGAGAAAAATAGTTTTTATTGAAAATCTAAATTGTGCGTGGCTACAAATTGGCTACAAAAATTTTGAAAATACAGAGAAAATCGCTATTTTCAGAAAATCAAATGACAGAAAATCCCTAAAACACGCCATTTGTCACACAAGCTTCTCCCAACCTAATCCGTGAGGGTGGTAGAACAGTTGGTTCAGGCCGTGTTGCTACTATCATCGAGTAACTTTCGTTTAGCAATGAGATAAGCGCATAAAAAGCGATAATAATAGGGACTCCAAGTTTACTTGGATGTCCCTATTTTATTGCTTTTGCGGGCATTTAGCGAATGCCCGCGACCGAGGAAATGCGAAGCATTTTCGAGGTGCGCTTATTATTATATAGTGGAAAAGGAACGGTGAAAATTGTTGATAAAATATCGGCATCTGTATATAATTAGAATTAGAAGTACATTTGTGAAAAAGGGAAGGAGATCTTTGCCATGCCTATAAATGAAATTGAAGAGTTGAAAAATCAATTTATAAAACAGTTATCGCCCATAAGGATATATTTGTTTGGTTCTTTTGCGAACGGAACAAATTCGGAGAATAGCGATTTTGATTTTTATATTGTAGTAGATGATAAGGTTACTGATTTGGTGGAAATGACTGCGAGTGCGTATAAAGCAATTCGGACAACAAAACAAAGACCCGTAGATATAATCGTAGGAACCAGCAGCCGATTCAATGAAAGAAAGAACATGATGTCTGTGGAAAATGAAGTGTTTGAAAAAGGAGTGCTGTTATATGAATCAGGAAACGAAACAGTGGCTTGATATGGCAGATATGGACTTGGGAGTTGCGAAATATTTGATGGAGAATTACTATCCGAAACCTTTGGAGATTATTTGTTACCATAGTCAACAAGCTGCGGAAAAAGCCATTAAAGCATTAGTGATATCTCGAGGAACGCAGGGAGGATTGCCAAAGCTTCATGATTTATCGTTTTTGTTAAATCAAATTAAAAATTTTGTTATGGTTGAAGAAAAGTACTATGACTACGCTGATACACTTACTCCGTATGGTGTGGCTGTCAGATATCCGAATGAATTGTTTCTGGAGGAGCATCATGCCAAGGAAGCCATTCAATATGCAGATGAGATAATGCAATGGGTATACGAATTGGTGGAGGATGAAGCAGCGGATAAGTGATAAATATTGGAGGTGAGTTTGAGTGTTTCAGCCAATCGATCAGGCCAAAACCGGTATAAAACTGAAAAAGATGTTAAAAGCTGCCGGGTATGATGTAAGAGATATTCAAGAATACCTTCATTTGTCATGTCCGCAATCAATATACAGGTGGTTTAAGGGAAAGATTTTGCCATCAGTAGAACATTTATGTGCATTAAGTAAATTGTTGAATGTTCATATGGAAGATCTTCTGGTTTTACAGGGGCAGTATATGGAAGATAGCATTGTTAAAACGATGGAGATTGTCCGAGCCGGAAGATTAATATCATATATAAAACGTTTCAGTGAAGCTTCATAAAGCGATTGGACTATCCGTCCAATGACAAAAAGAATATTTAAGATTATCCTCTTATTATATGCAGGTGTTTTTTCATTGTCTGTAAATAGTAGGAGGATTTTTTGTGAAAGAAAGTATGGAAGAAATGATAAATACTATAGTGGAAAGCATGAAAAGTTTAAATAGACAGGCATTTTCAGTATATAAGCCTATTGTGGATGAAATTTGTTCTGGAAGAGCAGTAGAGGAAAAAGAACTTGAAAATGTTTTAGATGGACTGGTATCTGTGTGCATGAGTGATGAAATGCTGGATTTGTTTAAGCGAGTCTGTAGAAAGTTTTATTATCAATATCCGGAAATCATAACGGATTATGTTATGTTTTATAAAGAGATATATCAAGAACAGTAGGATGATTTATGAGTTACGATTTATATCTTACCTCTATTTTTTCCTTGCTTTTTATGAACAAAATGTATATAATGATAATTGAAGATTCGGTATAGCACCCAGTCTTACAAGTCAAAATTAAATTTGTGAATGTCTAATATAGCATTGGGCATAGATCAGCTGTATGTTAGTTAAGAATATAGTTGTATCTGTTTGGCTTGTGTTAGGTCTATCATAATCTGATAGATCTTTTTTATTACTTTTTAATAACAGGAGGAAAAGAATATGGCAACAGAAACAACCAAAACAATCAAAACAACCAAAACAACCGATGTAACCAGAATACCTAATAACCCTAATGCAGGGGTACTGGTTTATGCAATGCAGCATCTTGGGTATGACAATTATGTTGCTTTGTGTGATATAATTGATAATTGTATTGATGCGAATGCTACAAAGATCAAGATTTTTGTAACCAGTAAAAATAATCAATTTAAGATTTTGATTGAAGATAATGGTCATGGAATGACATTAGAAGCTCTTGATGAAGCATTAAAATTTGGTTCTAAGAGCAGTCATGATGAGTTAGTAGATTTGGGTAAGTATGGTATGGGTTTGAGTACAGCTGGTTTATCTCTTGCAGATAAGACAACGGTTTTAACTAAAAATGAAGATAGCGATAAGGTGTACAAGAGTGCAACAGATGTTGAGATTATTAAGAAAGAGGAGGCATTCGTTAAGTTTCTTGGAGAAGCAGCAGAAATCGAAAAATCTTTCTTTGAGTCTGAACTAGAGGGATCTGAGTCAGGAACTATAGTAATACTTGAAAACTGCTTTGGCGTTAAAAATCAGAATGTTACACAATTCTCCAATACACTGATTAAGGAAGTTGCAAGAAAATTTAGAAAATTTATGGATTCAATTGAATTTTATATAAATGATAAGAAAATTACGCCATATGATCCATTGATGCTTTCATCTGATGATAAGGAATATGTATCTGAGCTTTATTCAGATGAAGAATATGAGGTTAATTGGACTGATAAAATTACTAATGAGAAAATGTCTGGTAAGATACATGCAAAGCTGGTACTGCTTCCAAATACATCTCAATCTAAAGCTACAGAACTTGGTATAAATATACCGAATCAAGGGTTCTCAATTCTGAGAAATAACAGAGAAATTGCTCATGGTGTAATGCCTTGGCATAGTAAGCATAATAGATACAATCGTATTAGAGGAGAAATTTCATTTGATTCATCAATGGATGATGCAATGGGGGTAAATTTCACAAAAAATAATATTGATATGATTGATTCTGTAGATCATGCTCTGAAAGCGATACTTGCGCCTCAGATGATTTCTATGGAAAAACGCGCAGCTGCCAATAAAGCAGAAACCTCGGAAGAGGAGATGAGTAATCATTTAGAGGCGGAAGAGGCCATTAATAAGAAATCAAAGGTGCTTATTCAACCTCCGGTAAAAAAAGAAAAGCGTAATAGTCCTAAGACCAGAGAGGAAAGAGAAAATTCTGCAGATATTACTGAGGAAGAGAAAGAAAGAAGACAACGAATGCCCAAGAAATATCAAGGGGCAAATGCCAATGTAAAATTTGAAACAAGACATTGCAGTCATATGGGACCAATATATGAGGTTGACCAGCAAGGAAAGACGATAATCATTACTTGGAATGTGGATCATCCATTTTATCGCAGATTTGTAAAAGAAAATCAAAACAATAAAACGTTAGTTACGTCTGTCGATTTCTTAATTTATTCTCTTGCTGTGGCTCAAATCCAGGCTGCCGGTGAAGATACTGACAAGTTAGCAATGGTGGAGAATATCATAAGCACAATGAGTACAAATATGAAAGTCTTATTATCATAGATATGCTGGGGACTGGGTAATAAGCCCAGTCCTCTATTATGGGTAGTGGCTCTGTTGAGTACGCAAAGCGTGCAAAATATTAACCATCCAATTCTGTTTATATACGATGAAAATGGATGCATATCAATTAGTGTGACGATACAAGAAAAAGCGAATTAGTAAATAATTGCATGATGATACAATTATTATGATATATTGATTTTATTTACATATATGAGGTAAAAAGATGGGAATTTCACAGCCAGTGATTAGAAAAATAGAAGATAATCAGAATGCATTGGATTATTTTGAATTGGTATCTCTTCCGTCAGAAGATGATAAGATACAGGAGATTATAGCTTCATTTCCAACAGTGTATATACACAATTGGAAGGATATCGGTGACTATGAGGTATATATTGGAGAGTCAAATAATGTATTTGCGCGCACGCGTCAACATTATGATGAGGGAATTAAAGATGATAAGTCATGGCAGGGAGAAATGCTTGGTAAAATTGCTAGTTTGTATATTATCGGACATGAGCATTTTAATAAATCAATGACGCTTGACATTGAAAATAGGTTGATGCACTACATGCTTAGTGTACCAAGTGTGCGAAGAGTTCACAATCTGCGCGGAAATCCGCAGAATAAATATTATCCTATAGAAGAACTGGATGTTATATTTTCAAAAATATGGAGAAAACTTAGAAGTGATAACAATGAACTGTTCCCGTTGGAAAGTTCAATAAGAGATTCGGCTATTTTTAAAGCATCACCATTACATAAGCTTGCAAATGATCAGATTGAAGCCAGAGACATGATTGTTGACAGAGTAAGAAGTGCATTGCAGAATAATCAAACTGGTCAGATTATATTTATAGAAGGCGAGGCAGGGACAGGAAAGACTGTTTTAAACAGTAGTACATTTTACGAGATATTTTGTCAGGCAGAAGAGCAGGGTAATAAGAATATAAGATGCAGTATGATTGTAAATCACGAAGAACAGATAACGGTATATGAACAGATTGCTTCAAAATTGGGACTGACAGATAAATATGGTGAAGTGGTTTACAAACCTACCAGATTTATTAATACACATTCGGAAGATAACCCAATAGATGTTGCATTTATAGATGAAGCACACCTTTTATTGACACAGGGAAAACAATCATATAGAGGAAATAATCAACTTCAAGATATTATGGATCGGGCCAAAGTGACGGTCGTAGTGTTTGATGAAAACCAGATATTGACAACAGAACAGTTTTGGGAAGTGGAACTGCTTGAAAAATACAGAAGACAGGCGAAAGATGCAGAAAACTATTTAGTACTTAAGAAGCAGATGAGAATGCATGCGGATCAAGATACATTAGCGTGGATTGATTCTTTCACAAAAGAAGGAGTGGTCCAAAAAATACCGAATTCCTCTGTGGATTATGAAATCCGAATTTTTGATTCGCCTGATGAATTGGATTGCGCAATTCAGAGAAAAGCGGGTTGTGTGCAGACATCTTTGTCGAGAATTATTGCAACTTATGATTGGGATTATAATTCGAGGTCGAGGCGTACAGATAGAGTGATGAAATATTGGGAGGTTATGATTGACAAATGGCACAAACCATGGAATAGGGAATTAGAGCAAGAACTTAGCAATAAGGAGAAGAGGGCAATAAAGAATTTGTCTTGGGCAGAACAGCCACAGACAATAGGTGAAGTTGGATCAACATTTACGATACAGGGATTCGATTTAAACTATGCTGGTGTAATACTTGGTCCATCAGTGAAATATCGAGATGGTCATATTGTTTTTGATCCGGCGGCGAGTTACAACGTAAAGGCGATCAGAAACAGAACTTTATCTGACGGAACGAAGAGAAAATATGGAGAAATTTTATTACAGCACGAGGTAAGGGTTCTTATGACACGAGGTGTAAACGGATTATATATTTATGCATGTGACGAAGAACTTAGAAATGAATTGAATAAGGCAGCAAAATAAGGAGTAGATATGAATCAAAAGACAATCGACAGAATTAGAAAATTTACAGATGATCGTGAGTGGGATCAGTTTCATTCTCCGGCCAATCTGGCAAAATCCATTATGATAGAAGCAGGCGAACTCCTAGAGTGCTTTCAGTGGAGCGATAATGATTATGATATAGAGCATGTTAAAGAGGAACTTGCGGACGTTTTGGTGTATTGTCAGGATATGTTGGACAAGCTTGGACTTGATGCGGATGAAATAGTGAACAGTAAAATGGATAAGAATGAGGTAAAATATCCCGTCGAAAAAGCGAGAGGAAATGCAGTCAAATATAATGCGTTCTAAATGCGTTTTTTGTGGATTTTGTGGAGACTCATTTAGAACGCATTTAAGAACGCACACTCCTATATTGTCTATATCGTAAACTGCTGCAGCAACTCCGACAATTCTTCGGCCTTCTTCCGGAGATTTTCTGCCGCTACATCTAATGTTGCGATTTCGTCCTGCTGCGCAGATACCGTTCGGTTTACATTGGAAGAACCTGCGGCTGTCTGCTCGGATACGGAAGAAATGCTTTCAACCGCATTTAAAGTAGCATCTTTTGCCTGTTCCATATTTTCAACATTTTGAGTGATATTAGACAGTGAAGTCATCAAAGACTGAATCTGCGTATCCATATCACGGAAAGAGTCAGCTGTCTGCTGCATTGCCTCTTCCTGAGAAGAAACGGTTGTTTCCGCCTCTTTGGCAATGCGTACAACATCTTCCGTATTGTTAACAATATCATCTATAATGTTTTGAATCTGACCTGCGGAAGCGGCGGACTGTTCAGCCAGTACCCTGATCTGTTCTGCTACGACCGCAAAACCGCGTCCTGCTTCTCCGGCTCTGGCCGCTTCAATTGAAGCATTTAAGGAAAGCAGACTGGTTTCGTCTGCAATATGGTTAATACTTTCTATAATCTGACCTATGGAACGCGATTTTTCCGACAGTAACTCAATTGCCGAAATAACATTTCCGGTTATTTGGGAAGTCTTTTTCGCACTTTCCGTCAAATTCTGCATGGAAGAAATTCCTTCCTCAATGGAGGCGCTTGTAGAATCGGTAAGCAGACTGATTTCCTCAGCGCTTGTTGTGACACTTCCGATTCTTCCCGATAAAGTATCCATCTGAGTCATACAGTCTGCGGAATTTTCATCCAGATTGGAAACGCCGGACTCGATTTCGGCAATGGCCTCCTGAATATCTTTGGAAGTTTCAACGAAAGTTTCCGCAGAAGAAGATACCTGCACAGCGGACTCGGTCAAGGCATTGCTTGCCGCGGTCACATTGGTGATCAGATGCTTCATATTAATTATCATGACATTTACACCCTCTGCAAGCAACTTGAATTCGTCTTTTGCTTTTATGTTAAGTCTGGAGGTTAAATCACCGGAAGCAACCTTTTGAAGCTGGGTAAAAATCTGATAAATATTCTTATTAATATGTCCTGACAAAATACTGCCCAAAACTGTAGCAATAAGTACCGCCGCTATTACGATTATAATCGTCAGCCATTTAATTTCCGCCACCTGCGCAATAATCGTAGCTCTGGGAATCAATGTGCAGATCATTGCGTTATGGGTGGTGAGCGAAGAATATAGAAACAGATAGGAATCCCCCTGCCAGGTTACATATTCTCTGCCATGTTCTTCCTCCGAGGCAAGCGCGTTCTTATAAAAGTCTGTTTCGGTAAAAATAGTACCCGAAGTAGCTGAGGAACCGTCAGGATAAAATTCCGTACCGTCCATAGTAATGAAAGCGGTATATCCGTTTTCCCCTGTTTCAATAGATGATAACGTATTGACTACAATATCTTTATTTATATCTACAATCATCATAGCCTTTACCTTATTATAACCACGAACCAGACGAAGCGCATATTTAGAGGAATCAGTACCCAGGGCTTCATCCGCAGAAGACTGGTTTCCGAAAAGATAGTAGTTATATTTGTCATCTTTGGCCATTGCTCCTGACGGCGTATCTGCATAAGCAGAGTAAAGCATTTCTGTTTTAGTGGAGGTAGACGTAATTGAAGGCTCACTGTCGGATATCAAATACATATTCGAAATGAGCGCATCCGTATTGACATTGCCATTCAGCTCTTTCGTATAAGTTTTGTTCATATTTGTACGGGTTTCGGAATCGTTATCATAGATACCCTGAAAATATTTGGTAAGATCATCTTCATTCAAATAAGATTTATAGGAAGTACGTACCGTATCTATAGCAAGAGACATATATTGATTCATCATATTAATTGTCTGGGATGCGGAAGTTTCATAGCTGGTAATAATAGCGTTTGAAGCTCTTTGATATGAAACAACTCCCAATATGATAATACACAATGCCGGAATTAAAAAGAAAACGATTAAGCGAAACCGTAACTGCTGAAAAATCGGAATATTTGCATCGGAACGTCTCTTTTTCTTATTCATATGTAACCCCTCCTCGTTCACAAGCACAATGCGACGTAATTCTACTTCGCATAAAATTTTAATATTTGCTTTATCAAATTATAACATTGCAATAAAATATATACAATAAAATTAAATTTTGTTGATATTTAAATACTTCCGTCGCCCATAATGACTTTATATAATTAATTTACGATATACCGTCAATTATTTTTTGTGGCAAATTATACCGTCTTATGATAGAATTTATTTTAGATTATTACTGAACAGGCTTATTTTTATCAACGGAGGATACATGATGCAAGCTGAACCTAATGATTGGAGACCATATGGTAAGATAATTTATCAGAAACAAAATTTCATAGTGAAACAGGTAGCGATGCTGCCTGAGAAAGCAGCTGAGTACGACAGTGCTCCGGATTATACCTGCTGTCCGATTCAATCCTGGCAGCATACGGATTTACATAAGTTATTTGATGACTGGCGTAAGCAGTTTGCCAAGGCGCCGGGGAATGGTATCTGTAAACGTATACCATGTATTTGCTATCCGGATGCTATGGCCTTTAGGGCAGCTTATTTAGCAGGCTTAAAGCATAGCACATTTATGAAAGCTATGGAAGAAAACCTCAGTAACGGATGGGAAAAGGCCAGGATCATCGCACATGATGTAATAACGAAAGCAACGAAATCCAAAGATATGAAGGAGATTTGCAGGGCTGTAGGTTATCCGCCATTTATAATAGCAGCGCTTGGGAAAGCGCTTCTCAAGTTTGAAGAGGGAGATTCAATACCGCTTGTAGCGAAGTTTTATCAGGATTTGATCACAGGTATTCTCTATGTGCCTGTGGAGGATCTTTCTGAACTGGCTTTTAAGATATCTGATAAAACATGGGAAGTAATTGATTCAACTGAATTTAAGGACTAGATATCCATATTACAATATTTTTTAAGAAAGCAGATAAGGGGGACACCCAAATGAACTTTTTAGAGGAACGGATACAAAAAGACGGTATCGTAAAAGAAGGAAATGTTCTTAAGGTTGATGCCTTTTTAAACCACCAGATGGATATCAGGCTTTTCAGGCAGATGGGGGAAGAATGGAAAAGGCGTTTTGAGGGTACGCATATCAATAAAATATTGACTATAGAGGCATCGGGAATCGGAATAGCGTGTGTTGCTTCCGAATACTTTGATGTACCGGTTGTTTTTGCGAAAAAATCCAAAAGTATTAATATTGATGGAGGCATGTATGTGGCGGAAGTGGAATCTTTTACCCATAAATGCAAAAATCAGGTGATTGTTTCTAAAAAATTTCTGGGGTCTGATGACCATGTCTTAATAATTGATGATTTTCTGGCAAACGGCTGTGCTTTGCAGGGGCTGATTTCTATTGTGTCTCAGGCGGGGGCAACCTTGGAGGGAATCGGAATTGCGATTGAAAAGGGATTCCAGTCAGGCGGACGTACGATCAGGAATCTTGGTTATCGTTTAGAGTCTCTTGCGATTGTAGACGGTATGGATGCAGCTACAGGCAGGATTGATTTTAGAAATAATGATGAAAATAAATAAGAGAGGCGTGTTATACAAATGAAGAAAGAGGCGAGTGTTGATAATATTTATCATCTGGAGGGGAAGGTTCCTTTAGAAAAAGCAATTCCCTTTGGATTGCAGCATATATTGGCTATGTTTGTGGCAAATATTGCTCCGATCATCATTGTGGCGGGAGCCTGTGGTCTGAATTCTTCGCAAAGCGCTATGCTGATACAAAGCGCAATGATCGTGGCGGGAATCGGAACGCTCATACAGTTGTTTCCGTTGTGGAAGATCGGCTCTGGTCTGCCTATTGTCATGGGAATCAGTTTTACGTTTGTTTCGGTTTTTTGCTTTATAGGGCCGACTTATGGGTATAATGCCATCATTGGCGCTGTGTTAGTCGGAGGTATTGTTGAGGGAATTCTGGGATTGTTTGCAAAATATTGGACCAAGCTGATTACCCCGATTGTGGCAGCAAGCGTTGTTACGGCAATCGGATTTTCGCTGTTATCGGTTGGAGCCGCTTCTTTTGGCGGCGGAAGCGGAAGCGAGGGCTTTGGCTCTGCAACTAACTGGATCCTTGGAACAATAACGCTTTTATGTTGTTTGCTTTTTAATATTTTTGCAAAGTCTTATTGGAAGCAGCTCTCTGTTCTCTTTGGTCTTGTTGTGGGCTACATTGTGGCTGTTTTTATGGGAGTAGTGGATTTCACTGCATTAAAGTCGGCTTCTATTGTGGCTCTGCCTTCCATATTGCCATTTAAACCGGAATTTAATATAAGCGCTATCATTGCGGTGGTTCTTATTTTTCTGGTGTCCGCGACAGAGACAATAGGGGATACTTCGGCGCTTGCAACTTCCGGGCTTGACAGGGAAGCTTCGGTAAAAGAGGTTGCCGGTTCTCTTACATGTGATGGTTTTATAAGTGCAATATCGTCACTTTTTGGTTGTCTGCCGATTACATCTTTTAGCCAGAATGTGGGACTTGTTGCAATGACCAAAGTAGTCAACAGATTTACCATTGCTACCGGCGCAGTAATCATGATAATTGCGGGAATTTTTCCGGGCTTTGGTGCACTGTTAGCAACGCTGCCGGATGCGGTACTGGGCGGCTGTACTATTATGATGTTTGGCACGATTGTTGTAAGCGGCCTGCGGATGATCAGTAACTGCGGTTATACGCAGAGAAATGTAACGATAGTGGCATTGTCTATGAGTATGGGAATCGGTTTTACACAAGTACCGGAGATATTTGAGATTTTTCCTCAGATTGTTCAAAATGTCTTTGCAACAAATTGTGTTGCCGTAGTTTTCCTTGTGGCGGTCATTTTAAATCTGGTGCTGCCGGAGAATATGGAAAATAATGTGAAATCTTAAAGTGTAATTTTCTGCCTATTGGATAAAATAAATCCCAAAGAAGGTTATAAGATATCATGTTAAAAATTATTAAAATTGCTGCCGGAAGCGTCGCGGCTATTTTGCTTGCCGACGCTCTTGGCTTAAATTATAGTACATCTGCGGGAATTGTTACACTTTTGACAATACAGGACACGACCAAAGAAACTATTGCTATCTCAATAAAGCGTATTGTGGCGTTTCTGTTGGCAGCAGTCCTCGCATATGTAGTATTTCATCTTGTTGGATACCGGGTGCTTTCTTACGGTATCTTTCTGTTTTTATTTATTGCCTGTTGTAGGCCGTTAGGTCTTAGTAATGCTGTGTCTACTAATGCAGTTCTTGTTACTCACTATTTGGCGAAGAAGGATATGTCGCTTCCCACGATTGGAAATGAAGCCATGCTATTATGTATAGGTGCGGGAATAGGCACATTGTTGAACCTTTATATGCCGGGCAAAATAAAGGAAATCCGTACGATGCAAAGAACATTGGAAGAGGATTTAAGAAACGTGCTCTTTCGCATGTCAGAATATATAAAAAAGGAAGATAAATCAGATTATACGGGAGAGTGCTTTGAAAAGTTGTCTTCTGATGTTTCTACAGGTAAAAAACAAGCGTTTGCCTATATGAATAATACTTTTTTTCAAGAGTCTGAGTATTATATTGCCTATATGAATATGAGGGAGCAGCAGTGCAGCGTCTTACAAGAGATTTATAAGAAAATCGTAAGTATCCGTAAGATTCCTCCACAGGCAGAACAAATTTCGGTATTTATTCATGAAATAAGTGTTTCCTTTGGCGAGTACAATAATGCCAGGGCTCTGCTTGAAGCACTTTCTGAGCTGCTTTCACAGATGAAGGATTCACCGCTGCCTGTCACGAGGGAAGAATTTGAGGAGCGGGCCATATTGTATTCCATTTTGATGGACTTGGAGCGTTTCCTTAAGTTAAAGAAGAATTTTGTGGATGCGCTTACCGAAGAACAGATCCGGAGATACTGGCAGCAGGATAAAGTTTTGTGATGATATATGCAATTCCTCTTCTAATGCTATAATATGACTATTAATGCACTATTGTAAAAAAAGATAATTCCCGAGGTGAAACATGGAAATTCAAACTAAACGATTACTGCTCTGCCCATTAGGACTTAAATATCTTAATAGTACATTCGAATATGCGAGAGATATTGAAAATACTAAATTTATGAAGTATTTACCCAGCGATGTTATTGAAGAGACAGTGGAGTTTTTAACCGGAGTTGAAAAGGAGTGGCAAAAGAGCACTCCCGAAGACTATGAGTTTGCGATTTTGGCAGATGGAATACATATTGGCGCTATATGCATCTGTCTTAATAAGGATAGAACCGAAGGAGAATTAGGCTGGATCATTAATAAAAAGTATTGGAACAGAGGCTATGCATTTGAAGCGGCACAGGCTCTTATAGAATATTTTGTTGACGTTATGAAATTAAAGCATTTTATAGCACATTGCGATAGTGAAAACGCTGCTTCATACAGTCTGATGGAAAAATTGGGTATGCACAGGGTAAGCTGCAGTAGTGGAAGAAGGAATAAATCATCAGATGAAGATCGGATGGAATATATGTATGAGTTGATTGTGGAATAAGGGATATTGGATAATTGCAAAGCTTTCATTCATAACTGTAATTAAATATGCATAACGCCTGTTTTTTTGATAATAGACAACGGGCGTTATTTTTTGGTTTAGAATAATTTAATGAAGGTTCCAATTAAATTAGCGCACCTTCCATCTTGACAATAATAAACATTGGCTTATAATATACTTAGTAATACAAAGTATACAAGGAGTTTGTATGAATGATAAATATGAAAGACAGATGAAAAAGGGCGTTTTGGATATGCTTGTCCTGAAACTGCTTGAATCAGAAGCCAAGTATGGATATCAGATTATTCAGGAAATGAGGGAAAAGAGCAAGGAAACCTTTTTGTTGAAAGACGGCACGCTCTATCCGATTCTATATCGTTTGGAGGATGACGGATTGGTGATCAGTAGATGGAGCGAGGCTGAGGGCAGGCAGATAGCGAGGAAATATTATGAAATAACCGATGCGGGAAAAATAGCATTAGGTGAAATTGAAACGGTTTGGAAACATATTTCTGACGGAATAACGGAAATTATGGGGGTGACTTATGACAGCAAATCAATATGTGAACGCTATTGCGAAGAAAATTAAATGCAACGGCGATAAGAAAAAGGAGATTAAGCAGCAGCTGCTTACGGATATTAATATGAGGATCGATCAGGGCGAAAAGCCTGAGGATGTAATGGCGCAAATGGGAAGTGTAAAAGAAATTGCAGACAGCTTTAACGAGAATATTTCTGATAGTGAGAAGAAGCGGTATTCAAGAAACAAGGCGCTTAAAATTGTAATACCATGTGTGCTGGCTTTTGTTTTACTGTTATACTTTGGCTATTGGATCATTCCGAAAAGCTATGATATAGGGAAAAGTGGATATTTTAATGCGGCGGATGTGGAAGCAGCGATGAAGGAGACCGTAGAATTATTAGATGCAGGTGAGTATGAAACGCTGCAGGAAAATGCTATCGCACAGATAAAACCTTTTCTGAATGACGAAGCTATTGAAAAGGGAAAGTCGCCGATATCAGACGATTGGGGTGAGCGTGAGAAGTTCGGAGCTGTTTATATGGTGGAGCTGGTACAGTGCGGTTCGCGCTTTGCAGTAGGAGAGATTACAGTAAGCTATGAGAATGTTGCGGTGACTTACAGGCTTACATATGATAAGGAGATGAGACTGGCCGGAATTTATATGAGGTAGTGAAAATTAAAGAATAGCAGGGGGGAGATAAATATATGGAACCAAGAGAACTTTTAAAGCATTTTCAGATAGAAGAAAAGGAATACTCTGTCGATCTGCATGGAAACGGACATATCAACCATACTTATGCGGTAACTGTCGATGGGGAAAAGAAATACATCCTGCAAAGAATCAACACAGCCATATTCAAAAATGTACAAGGGTTGATGGAGAATATTGTGCATGTTACTGATTATCTTAGGGAAAAGATCATAAATGCGGGTGGAGATCCGAAGTGGGAGACGCTTAGCATTGTAAGAACAATAGATAACAACAGTTATTATACGGATGAGGAAGGGAATAGCTGGAGAGTATATCTTTTTATAGAAAATGCCATGACGTTTGACAGGGTAGAGAATGAAGAGGTTTTTTATCAGAGTGCAGCAGCATTTGGCAGATTTCAGGCATTGCTGTCAGATTATCCGGCGGGGACTTTGCATGAAACGATTCCGGATTTCCATAATACGCCCAAGCGTTATCTTGATTTTGAAAAAGCGGTAGAAGAAGACATTTTAAACAGGGCGCATGAAGTGGAAAAAGAAATTGGGTTTATAAGAGCGCGCAAAGAAGAAATGTCCATACTAAGCGATATGCAAAAGCGAGGGGAACTACCTGTCAGAGTAACGCATAACGATACCAAGCTGAATAATATAATGATGGACAGCACTACCCACAAGGCGATATGCATAATTGACCTGGATACCGTTATGCCGGGACTGTCGGTGCATGATTTTGGGGACGCTATTCGTTTTGGGGCGAATACTGCGGCGGAGGATGAGCCGGATATTAGTAAAGTTTCTCTTTCTTTACCGCTATATGAGCTATATGTAAAAGGCTTCTTAGAAGGCTGTGGCGGACAGCTTACAGATAAGGAGATTGAGATGCTTCCGATGGGAGCCAAGATGATGACATTGGAGTGTGGTATGCGCTTTTTGACAGATTACCTTCAGGGCGATACCTATTATAAGATTAAGCATAAGCAACATAATCTTGACCGCTGTCGGAGCCAGCTTGCGCTGGTGGCGGATATGGAGATAAAGTGGGAACAGATGTGCAAGGCGGCTATTTTTTAGTCGGGGGGGGCGATTTGTGGCTGTCAGATTTCTTGGCATTTCCTGACTGTATGTCATATTCCAAGAGCTTCCATTCGTATTGTTCGGGATTTTTACGCCACTGCTGTGGTGAAATTCCCATGATACGACGGAAGTTTCTGTTAAAAGTTGAGAGTGTGGAGAAGCCTGCCCTTGCTGAAATAGCTGCCATTGATTCATTGGTGCGTTTGAGCTCATCACAGGCACGGCGGATTCTCACCTGATTTATATATTTTACCGGACTCATTTTCATACAGTTTACGAAGATTCTTCTAAAATGCGGCTCGCTGATATGGCACATTTCTGCGAGCTCTTCTATTTTAATCTGTCTTTCGGGGACCATACTTATATAATCCAAGGCAGGGGAAATAATCGTGCTGTTTTCCATGCGGGGCAGGTTAATATCATCTTTTTCATTTCTATTCCACTGCGCCAGACGGATAAGCAGCACCATTGTAAGGGCGTTTACCTCTTCCTGATACAATTCTTTCTGTGTTCTCATTGTTTCAATGATCTGCTGTATTAAAAGTGCAATCTGTCTTTGATCTTCTGATTTTGCAAGATGGACTTTTTGGTTTACCCTGCGGATCAGTTTATCTGCCATGGGTAAATTATCTTTATATGTATCGGTAATCAGTCTGTCGGCATCAATAACTAAATATTCCCATGCGTCAGCGACCTCTTTGCCGATATTTGTCCCATGAGGGTAATTTTTGGGAATTATCGTGAACATATCGCCACTGCACGCAAGCTCTTCATCGCCCAGGGTTACGGAACAGTTTCCGTTATAACAATAGCCTATTTCCATATGGTTATGAAAATGAAGAGAGTCTGTATCAATTGCGTCCTTATGCAGCCAGTCTTCTTTCAAAAGAGCAAGCACAGGGCTGCCCGGAGGCACTTCATAATATCTGTATGTCATTTTTTGCTTTCTTTTTTTATTCATGGACAAATTTCCTTTTAAATAAGCTGTATCAAATTATACATATTTTGCACAAGAAATACAAGAATAGATTAGATACTTTTGCCCTGTATATGATTGAATTTGCACACTATTTGATTGAATGTGAGGACAATTGTAATATGAAAGATGTTATAATTTCTAAATAGGTAAAGGAATTTTGTGTCAAAATATACAAAATGCACAATCCTATGCCAAATAAAAAATAATAGGGAGGAAATTTAAGAAATGAAAAAGAAAGTATTATCACTTCTGTTGGTTGGCGCAATGCTTGGCGCTACACTGACAGGCTGCGGCGGCGACTCAAATTCATCAAGCACCGCTGACAACTCATCTTCAAATGCCTCTACGGCAGACACTACACCGGCAGCAGACACATCTACTGATGCACCGGCAGCAGATACATCTGCAGGAGCTCAGAGCCTGACAGTATGGTGCTGGGACCCCGCATTCAACATGAATGCTATGTATGAAGCAGAAAAGGTTTATCAGCAGGATCATCCTGATTTTACATTGAATGTTGTTGAGACACCTTGGGAAGATGTACAGACAAAGTTAACTACAGCAGCAACTTCAGGTGATTTAAGCACACTTCCGGATATCTTCTTAATGCAGGATAATGCATTCCAGAAGAATGTTATCAGTTTCCCGGATGCAGTTGTTGATTTAACAAACAGCGGTGTTGATTTTTCACAGTTTGCAGCAGGTAAAGTAGCTTATTCAGTAATCGATGGCAAGAATTATGGTGTTCCGTTTGATAACGGCGCTGTAATCGGCTGCTACCGTACAGATTATCTGGAGCAGGCAGGTCTTACAGTTGATGACTTTACAGATATCACATTTGATGAGTACATTGAAAACGGTAAGAAAGTGCTTGAAGCAACAGGCAAGCCCCTCATCTCCATGCAGGCAGGCGAATGTGATCTTATCATGATGATGATGCAGTCCGCAGGCTCTTCATTATTCAATGAGGACGGTTCAGCAAACATCGTTGGTAATGAAACACTGAAGATCGTTATGGAAACATATAAGAAAATGAAGGATGAAGGCGTCCTTATTGAAGTAAACAGCTGGGATGAGTATGTAGGCTCATTGGTAAGCGGCGATGTAGCAGGTACAATTAACGGATGCTGGATCATGGCTTCTATCCAGACTGCAGAAGATCAGTCAGGTAACTGGGCAGTTACAAATATGCCTAGTCTTGTAGGCGCATCAGGAGCAACTAACTATTCTAATAACGGTGGTTCTTCATGGGCTGTAAGCGCTAATTGTCAGGATACAGCACTTGCATTTGATTTCCTTGCAAGCACATTTGCAGGAAGCACAGAGCTGTATGATAACATCCTTTCCAGCGGCGCTCTTGCAACATGGGCACCGGCAGGTGATTCAGATGCATATTCAGTACCGAATGATTTCTTCGGCGGAGATGCTGTATCTGCTAAGATAGTTGAATTCTCAACTAAGGTACCTTCTAATATCACAGGTGTGTACTATTATGAAGGACGTGATGCTGTTGCAACAGCAATTACAAACTATATTAACGGAGCTGATCTTGAATCAGAGATGCAGGGAGCTGCAGATACCGTAAACTTCAATATGCAATAAAAGGGTGAAAAATGAATTTTTCACCCGCGAGTTTGGGCGTACGCCCAAACATCGCATATTTTGACAAACCATAGTGGTTAGTTTGAAAAGGTTTAAACATAAGGGGAATAGTTTTATTGGCTGTTCCCCTTTTATCTTACAGGGTTACATTTATAAAAGCAGAAGGAGGGGGTATTTTTGAGTAATTCATCAAAAAAACTTACTTTGGATAAAAAGCAAAATCTGACAGGCTGGATATTCCTTGCACCTGGCGCGCTGCTGATTTTTTTTATGAGCTTTGTGCCTATGTTCAGAGCTTTGATATTATCTTTTAAATCCGGCACCGGCGCTGCACTGGACTGGTGCGGAATATCTAATTACACTAGAATGTTCCAGGATTCGGTATTTATCCAATCCATTAAAAATACATTTTTTTATCTGATCATCCAGGTGCCGATCATGTTGATTTTTGCATTGATCCTGGCATCTATCCTGAATAACAAGGATCTTCGTTTTAAAGGTCTTTTCCGTACGATGATCTTTTTGCCATGTGCAACATCGCTGGTAGCATATGCAGTTATTTTTAGATCATTGTTTGCCAATAATGGCATTATCAATCTAATATTAGTGAAACTCGGTATATTGTCCCAGCCATATGCTTTCCTGACAAATACGTGGAGCGCAAGAATAGTAATAATTATCGCGCTGCTCTGGCGCTGGACCGGATATAATATGGTATTTTATTTATCTGCGCTTCAGAATATAGAATATTCTGTATATGAAGCTGCTAAGATTGACGGGGCATCACCTATCCAGACATTTTTTAAAATTACAGTACCGTTACTTAAACCTACAATTTTGCTGACAGCTATTATGTCAACTAATGGTACACTGCAGTTGTTTGATGAGTCTGTGAACTTAACCGATGGCGGTCCGGCCAATGCTTCGATAACAATGTCACATTACATATATAATATATCGTTCAAATATGTTCCGAAATTCGGATATGCAGCAGCAATGTCATTCTTGATTTTGATTCTGGTTGCTATTTTGGCATTCCTGCAGATGAAAGTAGGTGATAAACGTGACTAAAGGTAAAAAATTTTTAATGTATTTATTTTTGATAATTGTGTCCTTTATATCCGTTTTTCCATTGTACTGGATGATTTCCGCAGCAACAAATAAGAGTGCGGAAGTTATAAGCGGACGTTTGATTCCGGGAACTTATTTTGTAGAGAACTTTAAGAACCTGGTTGCCTCCCAGAATATCAGCAGAGCATTGGGAAATTCCTTTAAGTATGCCATTATTCTGACACTTATTTCACTTGTTGTCAGTTCTCTTGCCGGATATGGTTTTGAGATTTTCCATGATAAGGCAAAAGACTTTGTAATGAGCATTATTTTGCTGGCTATGATGGTTCCTTTCGTGGCGACTATGATTCCCCTCTTCCAGATGTTTTCTAAGGCAGGCTGGTTAAATACTACGATTGGATTTATGCTTCCTACAATTTCGACGCCGTTTTTGATCATGATGTTCAGGCAGAGCGCGAGGTCATTCCCGCACGATATTATGGAAGCGGCAAGAATTGACGGTTTATCTGAAATACGTATCTTTTTCCAGATGTTTATTCCGACAATGCGTTCTACATATGCGGCAGCAATGACAATTACTTTTATGAATGCATGGAATAGTTATTTGTGGCCGAAGGTAATAATGACAGACTCTAACAGTCAGACAATGCCGATGGTAGTTGCTAATCTGACACAGGGCTATGTTACCGATTATGGTATGCTTATGTTAGCGGTACTTATCTGTACACTGCCCACAGCAATTGTATTCTTCTGTTTACAGAATGCTTTCGCAGAAGGTATTACCGGTGCAGTGAAGTAAAAATTAAATTTGACAGATTGTATTACAAGAATTCAAATTTTTGGTAATTAAGGCTGGAACCTGGTAGAAATCCCAGGTTCCGGCTTTTTATATAATATGACTGTACGAGTGCCGGAATGAGATTAACTGCATTTTTAAAGTGGGGTAAAAAGATTGAAAAAAGTTATGAATATTTGATACTAAAGATATGCAAGGTGATATAAAATATGATATAATGAGCGTTAGCGAGAAGGATGAGCTTGCTCATACGGTGAGTGTCGAATGGCGATCATAAATTGCAGCTGGGAGGAAGTACCATGAAGAAGATTGAATGGAATGAATCATATAGTATGGGAATTGACTTTATTGACAAAGAGCATAAAGCACTTTTTTCGACTATGAATAAACTTTTGAAGATTAGCGAAGACGAAACTAAGAGCGAATGGGTGTGTCAGGAAGGCGTTAAATTTTTAAAAAATCATTCCATAGAGCATTTTGAACACGAAGAAGAGTATATGCGTTCAATTGATTATGAAGAATATGAGGTACATAAGCGGCTGCATGATAATTTCAGGGAGAAGACACTGCCGGCGTTAGAGCGGGAAATGGATGAAATGAAATATTCGGTAGAGTCTGTAAGACATTTTCTTGGGGTTTGCATTGGTTGGGTAATTTCCCATACATTGACGGAAGATTTGGCGATTACGGGGGGATCAAACAGTAAGTGGCTGGATATTCCGCATGAAGGCGAACAAAATGCAATGGAAACGACAATTGTTGAGCTTATTCAGGATATGTTTCATCTGAAGGCTAAGCTTATCAGTGATCAGTATATCGGACAGGATTTTGGGAAGGTTGTGTGCTGCCGTTTCGTTTATAAAGGAAAAGAGAAAAATAAGTGGGAGGTTATTCTCGTCTATGAAGAGCAGCTTTTGCTTAAGATCATGAGCGGAATACTTAACATGGAGTATCCCAGGATAGATGAGATGGCAATTAATATCAGCCGTTATATTTCGCGTCAGTTTATAGAACGTGTCAGAGAGAGCTTTCCGAACTTGGAATTATTTGACTTAGAGAAAGAAAGCCTGTTGACTCATGATCAGCTTGTAGCGTCCTTTGAGCGCGATCATCCTTCATGCAGTCTGCTGTTTGATTCCGGAGCGGGATATTTTGCATTTTGTGTAAGAAGCGCCGATTCGCTTCGTGGTAAAATCGGAGATTCCATTAATCATCAAAATGCAATGGATAGGGTAAAACAATATATAGCTGAAGAAAATAAAGAATGGGCAGAACATAAGAAGAGCATCCTTGTGGTGGATGATTCGGATTTTGTGCGCAAAAGCATGGTTAAGTTATTGAAGGATGATTATAATGTAGTAGATGCGGCCTCCAGCGTAGCGGCCCTTCAGAGTATAGTTGTAAATAGACCTGATTTAGTTCTGCTTGATTATGAAATGCCCGTCTGTGACGGAAGGCAGACCTTGGAAATGATTCGTTCGGAGAAAACCATTGCAAACATTCCGGTTATTTTTCTTACGGGAAGAGGCGATAGGGAAAGCGTACAAAAGGTTATGGCATTAAAACCCGAAGGATACCTGCTTAAAACTATGTCTGAGGAAGCTATTAAAAGTGTGATTGATGAGTTTTTCGCGAAACTTAAGCAGTCTGAAAAATAAACAATAGAAAGCACGCTCTGCAAGCTTTCTGTTATCATGAATTAAAGGGTACGTCATAAATTTGGCGTACCCCTTTTAATAATAAGTGTTATTTAATGTCTCTGTTTTTAAAACTGATAAAATTATAGCTCTCCATGATCTGCATATATTTTACCACCCGCGGATACAAAGGCTCAACCTCATCTCCGAATTCTGCTTTCTGGAGGTCTGCAAGTTCCATGACCGTCCGGTTGCCGTCAATAAGCGGCCATAAGAAGCTGCCGTATTTTTCCATATGGACCTTGGTATATTTCGGTCTTTTAAAAAGCTTCTGCGCGATACGGTTGAATATACCCGTATTCTCCACTTCCAGAGTGACGATTCCGTCTTCGCCCTTACTCCATGTAAGCTCAGGTGCCCGTTCCGGAATCAGATCAAGGTAATTCTTTTGCTGCTTTTTCTTTTTTTTCATCAGTTCTTACTCTTCTTCCACAAAGAAAACTTCAAAAGACATAAGATCATCACGATCATCAGCACAAGACCGCCGATATTGCCAAGGTTGAGCGAACCGGACAGATCCATGTTAATGCCTCCGACTGCAAGAAGCGCAAGCAGGATACCTACCAGACCTTCTCCTGCGATCATACCTGCACAATACAATGTACCGTCTGTGGATTGACGCTCTTTCGTTTTATCATCAACTTTCTTTCTGGCATCCATGAGCATACGTACAACGCCGCCGACCATAATGCTGGCATTTAAGTGAATCGGCAGATAAAGGCCGATTGCAAAAGGCATAACCGGAACCTGTAAGATTTCCAGTCCAAGTGCCAGAAATACGCCGATAAATACGAGGTTCCATGGAAGATCGCCACCCATGATACCTTCTACGATCATTTTCATCAATGTTGCCTGAGGAGCCGGAACTTCCGCACCGCCGTAGCCCCATGCCTCGTTTAACAGATACAGTACGCCGCCAATGGCAAGACCGGAAGCAACTACACCTAATAATTCACCAATCTGCTGTTTCTTAGGCGTTGCACCAAGTAAAAAGCCTGTCTTTAAATCCTGTGAAGTATCACCTGCCATAGCCGCAACGATACAGATGACAGAACCGATGGCAATCGCGCCTATCATTCCTGTGATTCCGCTGTCGCCGCTTAGCTTGATGGTAATAGTTGCAGCCAAAAGCGTTGCAATCGCCATACCGGATACCGGGTTATTGGAACTTCCGATCAAACCTACCATACGGGAAGATACGGTTGCAAAGAAGAANCCGAATACTACAATAAGCAGTGCNCCNAGNAAGTTAACCGGAATNGCCGGAACAAGCCAGATAATAACGATCATTGCCGCAATACCGCCTAAAACNANACTCATAGGCAGATCCTGTGCAGTTCTTGCACTGCTTGTATTCTTGCCGNNNTTCATGCCCTTAATCGCATCCCTGAAAGTTGTAACAATCAGCGGGAAAGACTTGATAAGGGAAATAATACCTCCCGTAGCGATTGCGCCTGCGCCGATGTATCTCAGATAGGAACTCCAGATTGCCGATGCGCCGCCGCTCTCATAGAGCTGGCCGATGGTCGTACCCACTTCCGCAGGATACATCCAGGTATCCGCACCGAACAGACAGATTAACGGAATGAGCGCCATCCATCCAACCAGTGAACCTACAAACATATAAGAAGAAATCTTCGGACCTACGATATAACCTACTCCGAGAAGTGCCGGATAGACCTCCAGACCCAGCTCGCCCTTAAAAGAGCGGAACTCTGCGGCAATATCTGCAGGAATGACTTTAATACCATCCACGATGAATTTAAAGATCGCTGCAAATCCCATACCACAGAAGACGGTAGATGCATTAGAACCACCCTCTTCACCTGCAAGAAGTACATCTGCACAGGCTGTTCCTTCAGGATACAGAAGCGTCGCATGCTCTTTGACAATCAGGGCATTACGAAGCGGAATCATAAACAATACACCCAGAACACCGCCGCAAAGTGCGATCAGTGTGATTTCTACAAGACTCGGCATATCGCACAAGCCTTCTTCCGCCCACAAGAACAGCGCAGGCATAGTAAAAATAGCGCCTGCAGCCAGTGACTCACCGGCGGAACCGATTGTCTGAACCATGTTGCTCTCCAAAATGGAGTTTTTCTTCATAATGACACGGATTACACCCATGGAAATAACTGCTGCAGGAATAGACGCGGACACAGTCATACCTACGCGTAGTCCAAGATACGCGTTAGCGGCGCCGAATACTATGGCAAGAATAACTCCCATGATGATTGATGTCACCGTAAATTCCGGAGTGATCTTCTCAGCAGGAATATACGGTTTGAATTCTTTAGTTTCGTTCATTTTTTCCCTCCTTTTTATGCATATTAATACATTTTAAATTATAATAGATTCGTGCAGTTTTCACAAGAAAACTTTTTCACAAGAAAACTTTTTCACAAGAAAATTTTTTCATAAGGAAGCTTTTGTTTTGTAAAATAGATTGTCTGATAATATGTCTTAGGCTATACTGGTAACTGTAAAATTAAAATATTATATTAAAAAAGGGATGCTATATTTTATGATAAAAGTTATAGTATTTGATTTAGGCGAAACTCTTATGGAATATATAGGGATGCCGTATTCATGGGAGGAATATTATAATCAGGGATTTGAAGAAATTAACAGATTTTATCATTGTGGTGTCTCAGCAGACTGCATAGGCAAATCAATAGAAATATTAAAGTCATTTAATGCGAGGATTTGTTATAGGGAAGTAGAATATACACCGGAATACATTTTCAGCAAAGTTTTAGAACATTGGTCTAAAGCGCTTCCGATTCACGAATGTCCATATAAGTTTTTTCAAGGATTAGAACTGAAAGCAATGATATATCCGGATACAATTCCTGCATTGACATCCTTACGAGAAAAAGGATATAGAATTGCAGTGTTGACTGATTTACCAACAGCAATGCCGGATGATTTATTTAAAAATGATATTAAGCAGCTGCTTCCTTATTTTGACTTTTATGTTTCTTCTTTGAGCTGTGGATACAGAAAACCAAACTGTAAGGGGTTGGAATTGATTGCAGAACAATATGGGGTTTTAATAGAAGAATTGATTTTTATAGGTGATGAAGAAAAAGACAGGAAAACAGCATATAATGCGGGTTGCCAATTTGTTCGGATTGACAGGAAGCAAAAAGGTATAGGGGATATCTATGATTTGACTGATATAGTCAAGCGTATAGAGAAATAATCAATGAATTACGGAAGTTCTGCTGATGAGGCAGTTAAATATATGGCAGAAAACAAAAATATAGAATGAGAACAATCTAATTTTGAAAGTTATTGTGTCGGAAACGGCAGATAGAGTGGAAAGAGAGGATAAAAGAAGATGGATCTGCATGAGATTATTGTAATGCAAGATATTATTGAACTGTTAAAGAGAACGAAACCTTTTGTGGAAAATCGGGAGCGGGCAAGTCATATTAAAGTGAAAGGCCCAGCGGACTACGTTACGAAGGTGGATACAGATATTCAAAATTTTTTAGCTAAGGAACTGGGACGACTGGCTCCGGAGATTCAATTTATGGGCGAGGAGGAAGGCCTGCATGAGATGAGCGGGGATACATATTGGATTCTAGATCCCATAGACGGCACGACTAACCTCATCCATGACTATCAGCACAGTGTAGTATCATTGGGATTATATGATAAGGGAGAGATTACGCTGGGGGTTATCTATGATCCTTATAGGGGTGATGTTTATTATGCGCAGAAAGGGAAGGGCAGTTTCCTGAATGGAAATCCTATTCATGTGTCCGATGCTGCAGCTCTTGACGAAACCATTATTTCTATTGGTACATCGCCCTATGACAGAGAATTGGCGGAAGAAAATTTTAAACGCATTCAGAGAGTTTTTGACAAAAGTCAGGATATTCGCAGAACTGGTACGGCAGCGCTGGATTTGGCATATGTGGCATGTGGGCGTACAGGGGGATTTTTTGAACCACGTCTCAGTCCATGGGATTTTGCCGCCGGAATGCTGTTGGTTACGGAAGCCGGAGGACGGGTAACAAATTTTGCGGGAGAGCCGCTTAATCTTCTGAAAAGGGGTGGGGTTGTCGCCACGAATGGGAAGGTTCATGAGGAGTTGATGGGGCTGTTATGATGGAAATCCACCGCCAGATATATTGGCGGTGGATTTTATATGTCAGAATTTTATATAATTTTCAGAAAATATTAGCACTCACCTCTTGACAGTGCTAACAAAACGCTGTATTGTTATACTGTAAATAGAACAAACCAAATCAAAAAGGAGGCAGAGAGTATGAATTTGACGAAATTTACCCAAAAATCCATACAGGCGGTAGAGCAGTGTGAGAAACTCGCATATGAATTTGGAAATCAGGAAATTGAGCAGGAACATCTTCTCTATGCGCTTCTTACTATAGAGGACAGTCTGATCTTAAAATTGATTGAGAAGATGGAAATCAACAAGGAGTATTTTTTAAACCGCGTCGAACAGGGGTTGCAGAAGCGTGTAAAAGTACAGGGCGGACAGATTTATATCGGGGCAGATTTAAATAAGGTGCTTATAACAGCAGAAGATGAGGCTAAGCGCATGGGAGACGAATATGTTTCCGTTGAGCACTTATTTATGGCGATGATAAAACATCCCAATAAAGAAATCAAAGAGATTTTCAGGGAGTTTGGAATTACAGGAGAGCGGTTTTTGCAGGCGCTTTCTACGGTGCGCGGCAATCAGAGGGTGACTTCCGATAATCCGGAGGCGACTTACGATACATTGGAGAAATACGGACAGGATTTGGTGGAAAAGGCAAAAAACCAGAAGCTTGATCCTGTGATCGGAAGGGATAACGAGATTCGCAACGTCATCCGTATTCTTTCAAGAAAAACCAAAAACAATCCGGTGCTTATCGGTGAACCCGGCGTAGGTAAGACCGCGGTAGCGGAAGGCTTAGCACAGCGCATTGTGCGTGGCGATGTGCCGGAGGGGCTTAAGGATAAAAAGATTTTTGCACTGGATATGGGAGCTCTGGTTGCAGGCGCCAAGTACCGTGGAGAGTTCGAGGAGCGGTTGAAGGCGGTACTTGATGATGTCAAGAACAGCGACGGGCAGATCATACTTTTTATTGATGAGCTGCATACAATTGTAGGCGCGGGTAAGACGGACGGTGCGTTGGATGCCGGAAATATGCTGAAACCCATGCTTGCAAGGGGAGAGCTTCATTGTATAGGAGCAACTACGCTGGATGAGTATCGTCAATATATTGAAAAGGACGCCGCGCTTGAGAGACGTTTTCAGCCTGTTATGGTTGAGGAACCGACGGTAGAGGATACAATTTCGATTTTGCGTGGGATTAAAGAACGTTACGAGGTCTATCATGGCGTAAAAATTATGGATAATGCGTTAGTAAGCGCTGCGGTTCTTTCGCATCGTTACATTTCTGACAGGTTTTTGCCGGATAAGGCGATTGACCTGGTGGATGAAGCCTGTGCGCTTATTAAGACCGAACTGGACTCCATGCCGACTGAGCTGGACGAACTGAGACGTAAGGTGATGCAGCTTGAAATTGAAGAGACTGCGCTTAAAAAAGAGAATGACAGGCTGAGCCATGAACGTTTAGAGAATTTACAGCGTGAACTGGCCGAACTTAAAGCTGATTTAGATAACAGAATGGCACAGTGGGAGAATGAGAAAAATTCGGTTGAAAAATTGTCGAAAATACGTGAGGAAATTGACGATGTAAACGGTCAGATACAGATTGCTCAGCGCGAAGGCGACTATGAAAAGGCGGCGGAACTTAGTTATGGAAAATTGCCGTCTTTAAAGCAACAGCTTGAAATAGAGGAGGAAAAGGTTAAGAAGCAGGACTTTTCCCTTGTACACGAAAGCGTATCAGAAGAAGAGATTGCCAAAATCATTTCCAGATGGAGCGGAATTCCGGTATCTAAGCTGACAGAGAGCGAACGCAACAAGACTTTACATCTGGATGACGAACTTCATAAGCGTGTAATTGGCCAGGAAGAGGGCGTCACGAAGGTTACGGAGGCTATCATCCGTTCCAAGGCAGGAATCAAAGACCCGACTAAGCCGATTGGCTCATTCTTGTTTTTGGGACCTACCGGCGTTGGTAAGACTGAGCTTGCCAAGGCGTTGGCGGCATCGCTTTTTGATGACGAAAACAACATGGTCAGAATCGATATGAGTGAATATATGGAGAAATATTCCGTTTCAAGGCTGATCGGAGCGCCTCCCGGATATGTGGGATATGAGGAAGGTGGCCAATTGACCGAAGCAGTCAGAAGAAAACCATACTCAGTGGTGCTGTTTGATGAAATAGAAAAAGCGCATCCGGACGTATTTAACGTTCTGCTGCAAGTGCTGGATGACGGAAGGATTACGGACTCACAGGGAAGAACCGTGGACTTTAAGAATACGATTCTGATCATGACTTCCAATATCGGAGCAGATTATCTTTTAGAGGGAATTGAGGAGAACGGAAATATAGATGAAGATGCCGAGAAACTGGTCATGAATGATCTGCGGAACCATTTTCGTCCTGAGTTTTTGAATCGTCTGGATGAAACTATTTTGTTTAAACCACTTACTAAGAAAGACATTGGCGGTATTATCCAGCTTATTATTAAAGACTTAAATGACAGACTGGCCGACAGAGAGCTCGTTATCGAACTGACTCAACAGGCAGAGGATTTGATCGTAGAAAATGCATACGATCCCGTATATGGCGCAAGACCGTTAAAGCGTTATATACAGAAATATGTAGAAACACTCTCAGCTAAACTGATCCTTGCGGATAAGGTGGCTGCTAAAGATACAATACTAATTGGAGTACAGGATGGTAAATTGGAAGCTGTACGGAAAGATTAGAATTAAGTTTTGCAAATGCCTATATTAGATGTTACAATAAAGAAAGAACTATACTTTAAATAACAGGTGATTGCAAAAACCATTTCCAATACCCAGAACTTGCAACAATAACAGAAAATTTACTTCGTAAATTATCTGTAACAAAAAAGGGGCGACCTTCGCTCCCGCGGTTCGAGCCCCTTTTTTGTTTATATTGTGCAAGTTCGTGGCATTTGATAATCCTTTGCAATCCCCCAACACTTTTGAAAGGAAACAGATATAAGCATGAGATACCCCAATTTTTTACCCTCAAACGGAACCATAGGCTTTGTCGCCCCCTCTTTTGGCTGTGCGACAGAGCCTTATAAATCTGCCTTTGCCAATGCACAGAAAAAGTGGGAGGCAGCAGGCTATAACCTTAAACTTGGTCCTAACTGTTATGTTGAAAAAGGAATTGGTATCAGCAATACTCCTGAAGCATGCGGTGCGGAGCTGCAGGAGTTTTACTGCGATAAGGACAGCGACTGCCTTATTTCCTGCGGCGGCGGCGAGCTGATGTGTGAGATTTTGGACTATGTTGATTTTACCCGGATAAAAGAAGCCGCGCCCAAGTGGTATATGGGATATTCTGATAATACTAATATGACTTTTCTTTTAACGACGCTATGTGATACAGCCTCTATTTATGGTCCCTGTGCGGCGGCTTTTGGCATGGAGCCCTGGCATCCCTCGCTGCAGGACGCTATGGATGTTATGACCGGTAAGAATTTGAAATTACAGGGTTATGATAAGTGGGAAAAGGAGTCGCTTAAGAATGAGGAGAATCCGCTGGAGCCTTATAATGTGACAGAAAGTTCGGTAATACGTAAATTCCCGAATGAAACATTGGATTTTAGCGGCAGGCTTTTAGGCGGCTGCGTGGATTGCCTTGTCAATCTGCTTGGTACAAAATATGATAACGTGTGTAATTTTGTGGATAAATATAAAGACGATGGAATTCTATGGTTTCTTGAGGCCTGTGATTTAAATGTGATGGGTATAAGGCGGGCAATGTGGCAGATGGAACATGCGGGCTGGTTTAGAAACTGCAGCGGATTTCTGATTGGCAGACCATTGTGCAACGGACAGGAAATGATGGGCTTAGATCAATATCAGGCAGTATATGAGGTGATTAAAAAGTATAATGTGCCTGTTGTAATGGATGTGGATATAGGGCATATTCCACCGATGATGCCGCTTGTGTGCGGAAGTATGGCGGATGTACACGCAGAGGAAAATCGCTATACTGTTAATATGAGATTGTGTTAAAAAGGAGAAAATTGTTATGGTACCAAAAGACCCGGCCATGTTACTGAGTTATGTAAACTTAAAGCTGAGAGATTTTTATGGAAGTCTGGATGCTTTGTGTGAGGATATGGATTTGGATAAAGCGGAAATTGTTGATAAGCTTGCGGGTATTGATTATCATTATGATGGTGAGAGGAATCAGTTTGTGTGAGGAAATGATGTTGGTGAGTATGGGGACAAATTGCACAATATATGTGTCTGCAGTGGCTGTCGGTGCTGTATAATAATCTGAAGCTGTGTGCTGTACGGAAATAAGAAATGCTAAACATTCCTATATAGGTTGAGGATAGCGGACGCAAGCGGGGCAAATTCGCCATCCATGGCTCAGTTGCCCCTTTTCGGAACATCGTGTTCCGAAATTGCTGGATACCTAAGTAGGAATGTTAAGAATTTCTAATTTCCTTCCATAGACACAGCTTCAGATTATTATACAGTACCGGCAGCCATTGCAGACACATATATTGTGCAATTTGACCTGAATACACCAATTGAGTAGAGGAGATAATTTGTCTGAGAAAATTAAAATAACATTTGTTATAGAAAAAAGAATAAATGATGCAAATGTATCGCATAACACAAGTGATGCTATTATGTCAACTATGTTGAAGGAGGGGCTTGTGTCAGAGAATTTCTGCGGCGGTAGAGGGGTTTGTAAAAGATGCCGGATACAGTTTATGGATTCTGCGCCGATTCCGACAGTTGTCGAAAGAAGTGCATTTAGCCCGGATGAGCTTAGACAGGGATATCGTCTTGCCTGTATGGCGAAACCGCGTAATGACTGTGTTGTACGTTTGGATTTTGTAAAAAGTAAGAATGTAGACATAGTAACCGAGGTCGTGGACATCAAGAAAGATGAAGATTTGCATGAGCGGACAAATCTGTCATGTGCGTCGGGAGATATCGAATCGGACTGCATTGACTTTGACGGTCAACTAAGATGCATAATAGCCGTAGACCTTGGAACCACCACAATTGCCATGCAGTTATTAGAGATAGAAACCGGAAAAATAATTGATTCTTACTGCGCAATGAACCCACAAAGAAGCTATGGCGCCGATGTTTTATCCAGAATACAGGCTGCGAATACAGGTCATGCCAAGATAATGCAAGAAGGTGTGTGGAAGGTAATTTATGACGGAGTAAACCGCTTCACAAATAAAGCACAGGAAACACGCTTGACAATATGCTGTATGTGCATAGCAGGTAATACGACTATGGAGCATCTGCTTATGGGGCTTTCTACCCAAAATCTGGGTCAGAGCCCTTTTACGCCGGTGGAGCTTGGGTTGCAGAAATCTACAATAGCCATAAATGCAGAAGACGGAGACACAGTAATTGAGGAAGCGGTAACCGGAAACGTGGAAATTGAAGATACAGCAAACGGAAATAAAACAACTGAACATAAGCTCCTAGTTTACATAACACCAGGTATAAGCACTTTCGTTGGAGGCGATATAGCAGCCGGACTATACCATTGCAAGTTACTTGATACATCGTCCCCGAAGCAGCAAAGCATTGCAATCCCAAACACCATTATCCAAAACGCTGCCATACTTTTCATAGATTTAGGAACCAATGGTGAGATGGCTATAGTCAGCGGGGATAGAATAGTAGTGACGGCAACCGCAGCAGGACCGGCTTTTGAGGGCGGGGCGAGTGCGGCAGTGCCGGGGAGCGATATGATTAAGGTCGTAGCTTCTTTATTAGATAAGGGAATAATAGACGAAACAGGACTTATGATAGAACCTTATTTTAGTGAGGGAATAGATATAGATGTCCTCCACTCGGCTGCAAACGATATTATTCATCTGAACCAAACCGATATCCGCGCATTACAGATGGCGAAGGCGGCAGTCCGGGCGGGAATAGATATTTTATGCAGTAAGATAGAAAATTGTAAGATATCTAAGGTCTATTTGGCCGGTGGATTCGGTTATTATCTGGATGTAAATTCGGCAATTGCAATTGGTCTGCTTCCGGAAAATCTGCGGAATTGTACTCATGTAGCAGGAAACACATCGCTTGCCGGCGCTTTTGATATGGGAAAAGACCTTTGGAGCGGCAGGCTTACCGATGATAAACTGTCTGAGCGGTTCAGTCGGATAGAGAGCATTAATCTGGCACAGGAGGAAGGCTTCGATAGCCTGTACCTTAGTTATGTTAACTTTCCTGAGAGATAGTTTTCCTTTGATACAAAATAAGGTTACGTTAAGGTTTTTATGCTTTTAATTTAAGGCGGCAGCATTAATCTGTTTGTAGGATATAGAAATGCATAGGATAAGGTGTGCGGCAATCAGCCCTGAATCCTGCCTAATAAGCAGACAGATAGGAGAATAAAACTATGTGGACAAGACAAGAATTAAAGCAAACAGCAAAAGAAGCGTTAAAAAGAAACTATTGGAAGGCAGTCTTAGTATCTCTCATTTTGATCATGCTCGGAGGCGGAGCCACTCCGGCAACGGCAAGCGGCGGTTCTTCATCAGGGGCAACCGTCAATAATCATAAGTATGAACATGTAAGTGGAGTATATGATACTGAAACAGGATCTGTTGTCGAATCTGTTGTTTCAGAATTGGAACAGACAGATGCAGTAGTAATTGCCACGGCAGTGATCGTGTTTATGATCATTGTAATTATAGGATTGGCAGTTGTGCTGGCTGCATCGATTTTCATAGCCAATCCGCTGATAATAGGCGCCAGACGCTTTATGTTAAAAAGCGTTTACGGTGAAGGCAGGATTGCGGAGGTCGGATATGCCTTTGACCATTCATATTTAAATTGTGTAAAAACAATGTTTTATCGTGAAATGTATATATTTCTATGGATGCTGCTGTTTATAATCCCGGGAATTTATAAAAAGTACCAGTATTATATGGTTGAATACATCCTTGCTGAAAATCCGGAAATGCCGTATAAAGAAGTGCTGGAGTTAAGTAAGAAAATGATGGACGGCCATAAATGGAATACCTTTGTCCTGGATTTATCATTTATATTATGGCATATGCTTGGCATGATAACCTGCGGAATTACAGAGATATTATATGTTTGCCCATATATAAATCTGACACATGCGTCACTTTATTATGCACTTTGCAGAAATAATAACAATGCCGAGGAGCGTGGTTATAATAATGAATTACAAAATATTAATAGCAGACGATGAGCCGGAAATCCGCGACCTGTTGCGCCTCTATTTGGAAAAAGACGGATATGAGGTTGTAGAAGCTTCAAGCGGCACGCAGGCAATGGATATTATAAATGCCGGGGCTATCGATTTAGTGATTTTGGATATAATGATGCCCGGAATTGACGGCTACCGTGTGCTGCGAAACATAAGGGAAAATAACAATATTCCGGTCATAATCATATCTGCCAAAAGCGATGATTCCGATAAGATTCTGGGGTTGGATCTGGGAGCTGATGATTATATAACCAAGCCTTTTAAGCCGCTTGAGGCTATAGCAAGGGTTAATTCCAATATCCGCAGGTTCTATTCGCTTGGCGCCGGTAAGCAGAAACAGGTGGATGAAATAGTTGTGCGTGATTTATGCCTGAATGTTGGCGCCTGCCTTTTAAAAAAGGGAGATAAGAATATTGAACTGACTTCCGTAGAATTTAGGATAATGAAGCTTTTTATGGAAAATCCCGGCAGGGTTTTTACCAAACAACAGATATTTGAAGAAGGCTGGGGCGATGAGTATATAGCTTCCGATAATAACATCATGGTATGCATAAGTAAGCTGCGTGCCAAACTGAGCGAGGATTCCAATGAGTATATTGTGACTATCCGCGGATTAGGATATAGATTGAAAGAATAGGGTGAAAAATAAATTTTTCACCCGCGAGTTTGAGCTGACGCCGTTTGCGTCAGGCTCAAACATCGCAGGATATTGGAACACGGAGGAAGAGACAATGAAACAGCCCTCACAGGATGCTCCTCATTCCCTGAAATGGTTTTTGATACGCCGTTTTGTAATAATCATGGTTTTCATATTTATTAGCGAGGAGCTGCTGAACATGCTCTATCGCTTCATAATTGCCCCGTTTTTGTCGCAGACGATGCACATAGAGCTGTCTGGCATAACGTCGGGAGATGGCAATCTGTTGTTACTTATCCTCAAGCTGCTTTTGCTTTCGGGAGCGTCGTTTTTGCCGGATTATATGGCAAGATTAATACAGGCGACTGTTGGAAAAAGTCTGGAAGCCGATATCGGGTTAGGCATTACATCCCCGCTGTTAGAGGGAGTGACAAGTCCGGTGTTGATTGAACTTTATCAGGTTGCGGTAATCCTGATTTTCCTTGCACTTCTTTTTGTAACACTGCTGCCGTATATAATTTCGGCGTACTGGTACTACAGGACCGTATCCGGCAAAGTGAGTGAACTTTTACAACTGCAAAGAGAGCAGAAAGAGGAGTATGACAGGCAGCGAAATCTCCTTTTATCCGATATTGCCCATGACATCAAGACCCCGATTACAACTGTCAGCGGTTATGCAAGGGCGCTTGCCGATGACATGGTAGATGGAGAGGATAAAAGAAAGGAATATCTTCAGGCAATCTATGCCAAATCCATCCGGGTGGACGAGCTTATAAGCCTCTTATTTGAGTACGTGAAGCTTGATAGCAGCGGCTTTGAGCTGCATAAGGAGAACGCAGACTTAGGGGAACTGCTCAGGGAAAATATTGCACTCCTTTATTCAGATTTTGAGGAAAAAGGAATGACACTGGAAATTGAGATACCTGAAAAAGAATTTCCGTATGAAATGGATAAAATCCAGATGGCTCGTGCAATTGGGAATATATTGACTAATGTAGTCAAACATAGTGGGGAGAATATTAATGTGCGTATAAGTTTGTGCACCGATGAAGATGGCGGGTATCAGATCAGCATAGCAGACAGTGGGGCGCCTATAGACAATTTGCTTGCAGAACACATTTTCGAGCCTTTTTCCAGAGGCGACAAGGCAAGAAGCAGCAGGGGCGGAAGCGGCCTTGGCCTTAGCATTGCATACAAGATTGTGCATATGCATGGCGGGGAACTTGAGTTGAAAAGAGAGTGTGGTGACGGTTTTACCAAGGCATTTCTTATATCATTATCCTAAAATGCATTATCGCAGCATATATATAATTGAATAGCAGCAAGGAGCAGATTCATGAACAATAGGAGAGTACAGCTTTTTATATTTTCCGTAATGTTTATTGTGGGTCTGCTTTTTTATTTTATGGGCAGAATTCACGCCGAAGAACATCAGACTAAAATAGGCGTAAAGGAGATAAAAACCGAGGGCAGCATAATGGTAGAAAAAGTTGTAGCGCAGGAGTATGAGGAGGGGCCAAAGAAGATAGCAATTACTTTTGACGATGGACCGCATCCTAATTATACGGAGCAGCTTCTGGACGGCCTGAAGGAAAGGGATGTAAAAGCCACTTTCTTTGTCACCGGTGAGCACGCTGAGCTGCATCCGGACATAATCAAACGGATGAAGGAAGAAGGCCATCTCATCGGCAATCATACCTACAGTCATATACAGCTCACGAATACAAACAGGGAAAAATTCAAGGCGGAGCTAATTAAGACAAACGAGATTCTTGAAGAAATTACCGGAGATGAAGTGCAATATGTGCGACCGCCGTATGGCTCATGGGATAAGAGCTTTGAAAAAGAACTCAACATGTTTCCAGTACTCTGGAGCATCGATCCCTTAGACTGGTGTTCATCAAACGCCTCCGGTATCACTGATAAAATTGTAAAAAAAGCGGGAGAAAACGAGATCATCCTGATGCACGATTACTACGCCACTTCCGTAACCGCCGCGCTAAGCGCCATTGACAGACTGAAGGAGGACGGGTATACGTTTGTGACGGTGGAGGAGATATTGTTTGACTAGCAAGGTCTTATTTAATTATTAAGACCTTGTTTTTCTTTTATAAATGTAATAAGAAAATGTCCCATAAATTTCTTTTTATCAGTAAAATTGCCCAAATTCGCAAACAAAATTTTAGTATTTATTTCAAACAATTAAGTGCTGAAAAATACCGTTTTTGTGGTAAAATTATATATAAAATGCGTTATTAGCGTCGTGTATTGATAAAAAGGGGGCGGAAATGAAAAAGTAACATAATATCGGCACTAAAACTTATGATGATGTTGTCCAAGCCTGGAGAATGAAGGGTTGGATGTTAGCAGATGGAAGCCATCATAAGGTTATTATTAAATTTAATTATTAAAAAGAAAGGAATATGATGTTTTTGCTTCTATAGACATCACGAGGGAGTAAATGAGAAAGGCAAAAAAACTTAGCAACAAGTTAATGGCAATACTCTTGAGTGCAAGTATGGTATTTGTACCTGTAATGCAGAGTATGCCGGTGTATGCTGCGGAACCCGTAATCGAAGAGGAAAGCGCTGATACACCAACGGATAATGCTACGACGGACGAGCCGGATACTGATAATAACGATTCAGATACACCGGATACCGATAATGGCGATTCCGAGAATCAAGGAACAGAGAGTGGGGATACCGAGAATCCGGGAACGGAGAACGGTGATTCCGATAATTCAGGAACAGAAAATGGGGATGCCGACAACTCAGGAACAGAGAACGGCGATTCTGATAACACAGGAACAGAGGACGGCGATTCCGAGAACTCCGGAACAGAAGACGGAGATACTGAAAATCCTGAAGATCCGGATGCAGAAGATGGTGATTCTGAGGATTTGGGAGATGCAGAAGCTGATGAAAGTCTGGAAGAAGTACAGGATGAGACTTTGGAGGCTATTGGCGGCAGAGCAGCTGGATCAACAACTTCTACTATAACCCAAATGACTGCTAAAGGTTGGAATGAAAGTATTTATGCAGAGGTATCAGGTATAAAAGCTGCTGATGTCGCAGAAGTCAGCTATTCCGGTGATACAAATGGCGAACTTAGTGAAGAGGACTTGCAATATCTGGTAAGAGATAAAGGTAATATTGTCCGTATTGATATTCTGGGACTTAAGAAAAATGGAACCTATTCGCTTACTGTAAAAGCACTTAGCGGCAGTACGAAAACCGTAGATAATATTAAAGTTTATGCATATGACCGCTCTGGTTATGCGCACTTTAATTATACTAGCGGCGTCGGTGCGTATAAGGATGATGGTACATTAAAGGAAGGTGCAATCGTTCTTTATGTTACGGATCAAAACAAGAATGATGTTGAACTTACTGTCGGAAGTAAAACCGTAAAGGGTATTGGTAACATCCTTAATTCCGTAGGACAGAATACTGGCAACGGAACGACAAGCAATGGAGGAAAGCCCAATACAAACGCAGGAATCATAAAAGCGCTTGCGTTGACGGGCAAACCGCTTGTAGTCAGGTTTATTGGTACGGTGTCAGAGTCAAAACTTTACAGTGCGGGTTCATGGAGTGCAGCAGATGCTGGAGAAATCGACGGGCTTACGGACTTTGATTCAACGGATAACGGTGGCTCAGTCGGTGATAATGGACATATGGCACGTATTCAGTCCGGAAAAGATATTACGCTTGAAGGTATAGGAACGGATGCTGTAATTGATGGTTGGGGATTTCATTATATAGCAGAAGGCTCGAGTCCGGAGCTTGGCAAGAGTTTTGAAGTACGTAATCTGACATTTATTAATACTCCTGAAGATGCTGTAGGTATGGAAGGACAAATGGATGGCCAAAACGTATCTGCACCCATTTCTTCTAGTGTTGAGAGATGTTGGGTTCATAATAATGAATTTTATTGTCCGAGTATTAGTGGACCTGCAGAAAGTGATAAAGCTCAAGGTGATGGTTCAGTGGATTTTAAGAGAGGTAACTACTTTACCTGTAGCTATAATTATTTTGAAAGCTGCCATAAGACGAATTTGGTAGGTTCCGCGAAGACATCTCTTCAGTACAACTTGACATATCATCATAATTACTACTATAGATGTGGTTCCAGAGGACCTCTTTCGCGTAATGCTAATATACATATGTACAATAATGTTTATGAGCTGCAGTCAAGTTATGCTATGGATGCAAGAGCAAATGCATATATATTTGCCGAATATAATCTGTTTTATGCATCTAAGAGCCCGCATGTAACAAGCAAAGAGGGCGGGGGAACCATTAAGAGTTATAAGGATTCGTTTTCCAGTGTATTATGGGATGAAAAGGGAAATATTGTCGATGATAAAAGTACATACATTGCTAATAACTGTCAGTATCAGGCGGGTAATATCAAATATGATAAGTTTGATTTAGATTCTACCCAATCTTATATTCCGGATAACGACTATGATCTTCAAACAGATTTTATGGAGATGAGAGCAGTGCTCGCATCCCAGCTGGGTGTACAGGATGAAAATCCTATTCCAATTGAAAAAATTACTCCTGACAATTATTCAATGGTAGTAAAGAGTGGCGCTGATATTAAGCAAATTACACCGCCATTTAATGATGCACCTGGTAAGATTTCTAAAGATACATATGCATTTAATATTGAAGGTTCTTTTAACATAAGTGTTAAATATGGCGCGAATACCGGTATCCTTATAAATGATGCGGGTGAAAATCTGCTTGAAGGTAGTGGTGAACTTATAAACCTTCCTGCCGGTAGGTATATGATACAACCTTCCAATATAGATCCGTCTAAAACTGGAAAAAATATTTGGAAGGATTGCAATATAGACTCGATAGTAATTGAGGCATATGATAAAGATGCCCATTATCATAAATGGGTGGAGGATACTACACAATATAAAGCTGCAACATGTACCGAAAAGGGTAAGAAGGTCTATAAATGTGCAGGTTGTAATGAAACAAAAGAAGAAGAAATTCCGCTTATTGCACATTCATATGTATGGGTAGTAGATAAAGAAGCTACAGAAACAGAAGCAGGCGAGAGACATCAGGAGTGTAGCGTATGCCATGATAAAAAGGCTGGTGTTACGATACCGGCAGGCGGCAGTGGCGGCACAGGTGGTGGTGATACAGGCATTGTTACTGAGCCAGGAGATTATGTACTTAACTTTGAAGGCAAAAAAGTAATTGACGATAGCAAATTCTTTACTGTAAATGATGGTGGTGGTTATTCAGACTCAAAAGGCGATGTTATAGTAAATGGCACTACATATAGATACAGTCTTAAGATGGCTTCGAGTACAGTAACTTTCTCATGTAACGAGGGAGCAACACTGTTTTTGGCATTTGCTCCAGGTAATGCAGGCTTAAAGGTAATGGTTGGTGAAGATGAAAAGACCATAGGGGCTGATGGTACTATTACAATTAAGAACATGCCGGCTGGTACATATACAATAAAGAAAGGCAACACTTCAAGTGAGAAGAACCTGACCTATGTATCTGTAACCAATCCTCCAACAGAGGAGATTTTCTATACACTTTCATTTGAATACAATTATGATGATGCACCAGATGCTCAAGAAGTACAGGTTGTTGCAGGTAAGAGATATGCATCTATGGCAGAATTAGCGCCAGCATCATTTACCAGAAGAAATCATCAGTTAAAGGGCTTATATACAGACGCTGACTGCGAGCATGAAGTTAGCTATGAATATGTAGTAAATGGTGACGCTACATTCTATGCAGATTGGGAAGAAAATTATGGACCGGCTGAGAAAACTTATTCAGTGATATTTAATTCAAAAGGTGGTTCGGACATAGTAACAGCCAGAGTGACTGATTCACAGATTTATACTATCACAGAGAAGCCAACCAGAGACGGTTTTGCATTTGCAGGTTGGTATGACGCGGAAGAAAACGGTAAGTTAGTAGAGGTAGTTGATGGCACTAAATTAACCGGAAGTATCACATTATATGCATATTGGAATTCAACAGAGGTTGTGGATGAAGATCTTTCACTTGATTGTTCAAAGGATCTTAATAATGTTGGTACAGATAATGGTAATGGTAATGGTGAAAGAAATATTACGGCGCTGACAACTGTTAAAGGCTTTAAAATTCATGCACTGGACGGTGAGGGTGCCCCCGTTGGTTCTGATAATAAGAATACAAAATATTATATGACTGTTAAAAATAATTTGTTGTATACAAATGGTGTACTTTTACCAGATACAAGTGTTACAGGCAAGAATGATGAGTTTTTGAAATCCATAGAATTTACGACAACCGGTGCCGGTATATTAACTGTAGGAGTAGCTGCTTCAGGCAGCATTAGTGGTAGTACTACATGCAATATTGCTCTTGCTAAGATGAGCGATGGTGCTTTACAGATTATTCGGCAACAATCAATTACAAGCACTAGCCAAAGTAATAAAGAGTTTGAAATTGACGCAGCCGGAACATACTATTTATATGCAACAGGAACTAAGGGCGTAGCTTATTCCAGTATTAAGTTTACACAGCCCACATATACTATCCTGTATCAGACAAAGGGCGGAACTGCTGAAAATAGCGAGAGTGTTACTAAAAAAGCAGGTGAGAAAATAGCTCTTCCTATTACCAGTACTAAACCAGGATATACGTTTAAGGGTTGGTTAATAGGAAGCAGCACCAGTCCGGTAAATGGTGGAACTGAATACACTGTTGATTCGGATGATGCATCATATGGCGTTATAACAATTACCGCTGATTATACTCCTATAATATATACAATTGAGTATGATGCTAAGGGTGGTAGTATTGGTAATGGTGGAACATCAGATAATGATGTGCTTGAATATGCGGCAGGAACAGTTATAACACTGAAAACACCAACACCGCCGAGTGGTTATGAATTTGCCGGATGGAAGGTTGTCGGTTCTTCAGACAACAAGTTATATGGAAAATCTTATACAGTAAGAGCAGAGGATGCAGTTTCAGGCAATAAGATTACTTTTGAAGCAGTATATGAAAAAGCCAAGGAAGAATATACAGTCAGATTTGTAGCTGGCGCGGGAACGCTTCCGGCAGGAATGTCAGAATCTGTTGTAAGACTCGAGGAAGAAACAATATCACTTGGTGAATGTACGCCAACAGACTCTAATCAAAAGTTTATTGGTTGGAGAGTTGGAGATGCAGGTAGTATATTTAATTCATCTTATACCGTAAATGCAAATGATGCAGATGAAAACAAGATAATTACTATTAATGCTGTTTATGGTTCTAAAGAACAGAATTCTTTTACCGTTACAATAGATACTAATGGCGGAAATCTTGTTGGCGTTGGCTCAACTACTATAACGGTTATGGAGGGCGATAAACTTCCTGATATTAGATGTAAGAGGGAAGGATACAGATTTGTCGGATGGACTGTAGGTGATAGTGATGATGTAATTGATATTTCTACATATATAGTCGAAGGCAATATAACGATTAAGGCTAAATACGAAGAAGGCTCTTCCCATGAAGGTATCGCAATTGTCGGCCTTGAACCTAAATACGAGTACACAGGAGCTAATATAATTCCTGATATCGGTGTTGTGGATTACAATATCGGTGATGACGGTAAAATGTTGGCGCCGGGAGTTGATTACACTGTTAAATATAAGGATAACAAGAAGCCCGGAGATGCGACGATTATCGTAACAGGTAAGGGTAACTATGTGGGCAAGGATATTCAAAAGAAATTCAAGATTGAAGAAGTTAAGAAAGTGACAACCAACCTTGCAAACCTCAAGAGTGCGAAGATTGCTAAGATAAACAATGTAGAATACACAGGAGAAAAACATTATCCTGATTTCACGCTTACGCTGAAAGGGGAGAGTGCAGTAACTTACACTTATGATAACGGTGGTTATGTAATTAAAACAGGACAATCCGGTGCCGGAACTCCGATTAATGCGAATGTAGCTGTGTCAAATAATGTTAATAAGGGAACTGCGACAATCCTTATAACAGGTGCGACACCGGAGGGCAAGAAGAACGCAAAGGCAACAAGCGTTAAGAAGACCTTCAAGATTACAGCTATAGACTTAGCTAAAAATTCAACTAAGGTCAACGTAACTACAACCCCAGGAACTTATTCCGTAAAGGGTGCTGCACCCGGATCAATAAAGGTTACCTATGGTGGTAAGGAGCTTAGGAAGGGCATCGATTATACTGTTAAGTATACAGGCAATAAAAAGGTTACAACATCAGCTCAGGTTGTAATTACAGGAAAGGGTAACTATGCTAAGAAGATCACAGGCAATACATATTCAATTAATAAGCTTGATATGTCTGGACTTGAAGTCAAAGCAGTAAATGCGTGCGAAGGCATAAAGGCAGGTAAGGTGAAGGCAACGGTACTTGATAAGGAGGGAAATATTCTTAAACCTTCACAGTACACGCTCAATGTATACGATGCAGAACAAAATGCTTACGATGCTTCGAAGCCGCTCGTTAAAGGTACGATTTATGTGGAAGCAAAAGCTAAAGATACTGTGAACCTTACAAAAGATTCAGCGACAGCCAAGGCACCATTTACAGTAGCTGAGAAGGCGAAAAACATTGCTAAAGCGAAGTTTGTACTTAATAAGGTTAACAACAAAGCATTTACAGCTCAGTACACAGGAAAAGAGATTGAGCTTAATGAGAGCAATCTGACAGTAACCATGAAGGGTGTAAGTGGCAATCTTAAAATGGGAACTGACTTTGTGATTGCGGGATACTCAAATAACATTAATAAAGGAACTGCTACGGCAATAATCAAGGGAATTGGTTCCTACAGCGGAACAAAGACAGTTAAGTTTAAGATTGTAGGAAAGACTATGGCTATTGATGGTGAAGATGGTATCACATGGGATGACGTAACAGATGTTATTACAAGCTTTATGAAAAATATAGTTAAATAAGTACCACTCCTATATACAGGGGGAATTAGAGGGACTTGGAGAGGTTCACCAAAGTGGCAGGTGAGCCTCTCCTTTTGTGTTTTTTTGATATATTTTTCTTTGGATAGTTATTTGTCTGTGAATGAATTATTCTTAACATTATAACAAATCATACTGGTTTTTATAAAGAAAGATGCTATAATGAATGTAATTATTAATATGACATACTATTATCGTTCACCAACCGTAGGACGGAGAGCTTATTTAATAAAATTAAAGGAATCTGGGGAGGTAATAAAAAAATGAAGAAAAGATCGAAAATCATCATAGCGAGGATAATAGCGGCATTGATGGTCTTCTGCATATTACCCTTAGATATGCTTACAACGGCGAATGAGGTAATGGCGCAGGAACTTGGAGATAATGCGGAATCCGCTTCCACAATCGATAATGAGGCAGGAGACTCTGATAATGATGCAAATATCGGTAATCTTGAATCTAACGGTGACGATAAGTATGCTGGATTAGACGAAAAAACTCCGGATAATACGGATTCTTCCAATGGTGAAGGCTCTGATAATAAAGAAGATTCTAAGGAAGAAGGTTCCGATAATACTGATTCTTCCGACACAGAAGGCTCCGATAAAAAGGATGATTCCGATGCGGAAAATTCTGACGATATAGGTGAGGAGCCATCGGAAGAAGAAGACTCTGAGACAACTTCGGGTGAAGAAGAGGGGCTTGAGGATGCATCTGTCGAGACATCAGAAGAAGAAACTGCTGTGAAAGCAGCGTCAACAGTCAGAGCAAGCGGCTTTTCAAATGTGGGAGGCTGGTTCGAGAGCATTTATGCTGAGATAGCCGGAGTGGAAGCCGCGGATGTTTCGGAAGTTAGTTATACAGGCGCTATGACAGGAAAACTCAGTACGGAGGATTTAAAGTATCTTGTAAGAGACAACGGAAGTGACACAAATAAAAGTGTCCGCATCGACATACCGGGACTCAAAGCAGGTACATATACTCTTACTGTGAAAGTAGGTACAAGTACGCTTGCAGAGTCCGGCATTACAGTAAGTGCGTACGACCGTTCCGGATATGCACATTTTAATTATACGGAAGGCGTCGGCGCGTATAATGATGACGGTACATTGAAAGATAATGCAATAGTTCTATATGTTACGGATGAAAATAAAAACAAAGTAACACTTACGGTCGGAAATACCACTGTAACGGGTATCGGTAATATTTTAAATTCCGCAGGTCAGGAAAAAACTAGCGGTCTGACATCCAATGGGGGCAAGGCCAATACAAATCAGGGAATCATAAAAGAGCTTGCAAAGGCAGGTAAACCGCTTGTAGTCAGATTTATAGGTACAGTATCAAATACTGGTCTTTATGAAAAAGGCTCATTTGATGCCAATTCTAAAGGTAAGATTGATGGTCTTACAGCTTATTCTTCGCTGGACAATGGAGGAGCGGTGGGTGATAATGGTCATTTGGCGCGTATTCAGTCCGGTAAGGATATCACTCTTGAGGGTATTGGATATGATGCTACGATAGATGGCTGGGGCTTTCATTACATAGCTCAGAGTTCAGACTCTAGTTATGGTAAGAGCTTTGAAGTGCGTAACCTTACATTTATTAATACGCCTGAGGATGCAGTAGGTATGGAAGGCTCGCAGAAAAGTAAGGATACAAGCTCAGAACTTTCGGCGAGTGTCGAGAGATGCTGGATTCACAACAATGAGTTTTACTGTCCAAAGATTGAAAACCCCGCAGAAACAGACAAAGGTGAGGGTGACGGCTCCGTAGACTTTAAGAGGGGGCAGTATTTTACCTGCAGTTATAACTATTTTGAGGGCTGTCATAAAACGCACCTTGTAGGCTCGGATGATACATCGCTCCAGTTCAATCTTACATATCATCATAATCATTGGTATATGTGTAATTCGAGAGGACCGCTTTCACGTAACGCCAATATACATATGTATAATAATATAGTTGATATGCAGACCTATTATGCCCAGAATGTAAGGGCAGATGCCTACATATTCTCTGAATATAATATGTTTTATGCATGTGTTGACCCACAGAAAGTTGAGAGTGGCGCGATTAAGAGTTATCATGACTCAATTTCCAGTGTGATTTGGAATGATGGTACGACACCGGGTACTATTGTTGAGGAAAAAACGGTTTATGTGCCAAATGAATGTCAGTTTAAAAATAAAAATATTAAATATAATAAGTTTGATGTGGATTCGAAGTTATCTTATATTCCTACCGGTGATTATATTCTTGAAGAAGATTTTACTAAGTTAAGAAAGATAATCAAATCCCAGGCAGGTGTACAGGATAGGGAACCTAAATTGGCTGATGAACTTTCATCAAGCGATTATTCTATGATCCCAAGCGATACGACAGTTAATCCGATCACACTTCCATATGATAAAGCGCCCGGCAAGAATAAGGTATTTGCTTTTTCAGTCGGTCAAAATTTTGATTTGGAGGTTAAGTATTCGTCGGGAACAGGAGTTCTTGTGAATGAAGCAGGAGAAAATCTGCTTGAAGGAGATGGCAGCGTAATAAATCTTCCTAAAGGTACTTATTGGATACAGTCTGTTAATATTTCAGCAGCTAAATATGCATCACGTTTGCCGGCGACTTTTAAGGATATAACAATCAGTAAATTAAAGATTACGCCAAATAGTTCTGCGGAGCATGATCATAATTGGGTATTGGACACTCAAAAATCGAAAGATGCTACATGTACAGAGGCAGGTAAGAAGGTTTATACGTGTTCCTGTAATGAAACAAAGGAAGAGTCCATTGCAGCGCTTGGACATAATTATTCAGACTGGACTGTGACTAAGCCGGCAACTGATACGGAAGCCGGTTCGAAGGAGCGTAAATGTTCAAGATGTGGTGATAAACAAACCGATGTTATACCTGCTATGTCGGATGATACTATTTATTATATCAAATTTGATACTAACGGCGGATCATTAGCAAACACATCAGCTGAAGTATCCTCATCGCAGATATACAAGATTACGCAGAAACCTACCAGAGAAGGCTATGCCTTTGCAGGTTGGTATACTGAAAGAGAGGGCGGTAAGCTTGTAGATTATATTGATGGCTCAAAATTGAGCGAAAGCTGTACCGTATATGCGCATTGGAATTTATTGGAAAAAAATACGCATTCACTTGATTGTTCCAAGGATCTTGACAGTGCGGTAGATGATACAGAAACTAAAGACAATAAGACCTATGATACTATTACAACCAAGAAAACAATCAATGGATTTACGCTTCATGTATTACCGGGTACGGTAGGAAGTACTAAATATTATATGACACTCAAGAACAGCGATACAGACAATGTGAAAGTGTTATATACAAACGGTGTGCTTTTGCAAGCAGACCAAGACCCTATGTTAAAAGCCATAGAGTTTAAAACATCGGCAAACAGCGTTTTGACTGTAGAAACAGCACTGTCAGGAAATCCTGAAACCGGTAAAACATATAGGTTGGTATTGGCTAAAGATGGTGCACCTGCTGGTTCTGAACAGAAGCATAACATCACACAAGGTAGAACCAAAGTAACAGAGACATTTGAAATAAGTGAAGCAGGCAAATACTATTTATATCCTGAAGGAGATAAAGGTTTAATTTACTATAGCCTGAACGTTATTGAACAGCAGTATACTATTGTATACAAACCCGGCAGCGCAGCAGCTTCAGGAGATTTTGCAAGTGTTGTTGCTAAAGCAGGTGAGGAAATAACACTTCCTGTATATAAGGTGGCAGAAGGATATACATTTACAGGATGGTCATTGGATGGAAGTACGCTGATTGACGGAGATAAATATACCGTTAAATCTGAAGATGCATCTGCAGATAATGTAATAACAATTACAGCGCTTTATACTGCAACAGAATATGATATTGCATATGATCCCGGCGAAGGAACGCTTCCAACGGAGGGACTTCCTCAAAAGGGAACAACAGGACAGACTTTAACTCTTGGCAATTGTACGCCTGCAAATACTGAAACACATAGATTCGTAGGATGGAGTGTAGGAGATTCGAAACCATTTAAGAATTATCTTGTAAAACCGACTGATGTAGTCAATGGAGCAATTACTCTCAGGGCTGTATACAGGGAAATACCACAGCTTTATACTATTAAGTATGAAGTCGGTGATGGTACGCTGCCGGCAGGAAAGGCGGATACAGAGCAGGCTTATACGGGAGACGTTATTAATTTACCTGTTTGTACTCCTCCTGCAGAAAAACAGTTCCTTGGATGGAATAAGAAGGGCTCGGCTGACTATATTGAAACTTATACTGTTAAAGCAGCTGATGCAGACTCTGACAAAACTATTATTTTTACAGCTGTATACGGAGATGTTGGTTATACATATTATACGGTAACATTAAATCCTAATGGTGGTACGCTTAGTGACAGTGATGTAGAAGTACGTAAAGCTAAAAAGGATGAACAAATTAATCCTGGTAAGTGTACAAAGGAAGGATATAGATTTATTGGATGGAGCGTAAATGATGAAATTGTTGAACTTCCTTATACAGTCACAGGGGATGTAACCCTTACAGCAGTATATGAAAAGGCTCCTTCACATAAAGGCATCGCAATTGTCGGCCTTGAACCTACATACGATTTCACAGGAGCCAAGATAATCCCTAATATCGCAGTTGTAGATTACGATATTGAAGATGATAATGGTATTGACGGACACAAGGCTTTAAGTCTGGGAGTTGATTATACTGTCAAGTATGCAAATAACAATAAAGTAAGTACTGCTGATAAACCTGCAAAGGTTACAGTAACAGGTAAGGGTAACTATGCAGGCAAGGATACCCAGGCTACATTCAAGATAGTAGAGCCTAAGGCAACAGAGGCAACAGAGGCAACATTAGAAGACCTTAAGGGTGCTAAACTTAGCAAAATTAATCCTGTTGATTATAACGGAGAGGCTCAGTATCCTGAAATTGAACTGAAATTAAAGAATGGAATGCCTGTAAAATATACCTATGATAAAGAGGACGAGGTATATAAGAAAAAAGAAGGAACAGACCAAGGAACAGAAATCGGTGCCAAAGTGTCCCTGTCAAATAACATTAATAAGGGAACTGCAACTATTCTTTTAACAGGTAAAAATGGTGCCAATGGCAAGCCGACAACAATAAAGAAGACTTTCAAGATTACGGCGATAGATTTATCAAAGGCAGAAAGCAAGCTTACAGTAACTGCAGATCCTGCAACATATTCAGTAAAGGGTGCGGTGCCTAAATTAACTGTACATTATAAAGATGAAAACATAGATAAAGACCTGATAAACGGTGTGGATTATACAGTTAAATATAGCTCTAATAAGAAGGTTGGGGTAAAAGGTAAGATTGCTATCACAGGTAAAGGCAACTATGCTAAGAAGTACACAGCAGCAACATATGATATTAATCCTTTGGTATGGTCTGCTGAGGATACCGGTAATAAGAATCCGATCAAAGCTGTTCAGGTATACGCTGGATTAAAGGCAGTCAAAGTAAAAGCAACAGTAGTTGATAAAGACGGTAATGCGCTTAAACCTTCACAGTATACACTTAAGGTTTATAAGAAGAATAGTGATGGTAATGGCTTTACTGAATATACTAAATCAGATGATGCATTGGAAGCAAACGATGTGATTTATGTTGAAGCAACAGCTAAAGAAGGCAATAAGGATATTACCGGCACTACAGCCAAAGCTGAGTTCAAAGTAGGTAATAACATAGCTAAAGCGAAGGTTGTACTCAATAAAGTTAACGGAAAAGCGTTTACAGCTCAGTATACAGGAAAAGAGATTGAACTTAAAGAGAGCGATCTTACAGTAACCATGAATGGTGTAACCGGTAACCTTAAGATGAAGAACGCTGAAGGCGAAGGAGATTATGAAATTGTATCATACTCCAACAATATCAACAAAGGAACAGCTACAGCGGTAATCAAGGGAATTGGTTCGTACAGTGGCACCAAGACTGTTAAGTTCAAGATTGTTGGTAAAACGATGGCAATTGGCGAAGAAAATAGAAATATACCATGGAGTGAAATCACAAGCCAATTCAAGAGCTTTATGAACGGAATACTCAACTAACAAATAGTACCAAAATAAAGCAGGGAGGCACTTGTGTGTCTCCCTTGTCTATTCTTGAAAAGTGCTTTTATATCACAAATTAAACTCGTTATAAAGTTTGTTTCTATACTCTTTATCGTTAACGGCCTTGAGTATTTCATCTGTGCGGGATGCCGTAAAAAGTAACTGGATTAAATGGCTTAGTTTTTCTTCACCTTCGATCAATCCATTAAGGTGCCCTTCTTCCAAACCCTCTAATCGGCCATTCTCGTAACTATCACGTTTCTCCATCTTCACATATTCTTTCATATTAAACTGTTCAAACAGCATACCAACGACCTCCGCTCTATGCTTACGTAAGAAGTCTTCCAGTATACCTTCTTCAATGCATTCATCTATAGCCATATCAATAGCTTTTTTAAATTGTATTCCTTGTTCAAGGTATCCGGTTATTTTTCCTACGAAAATTGAATATTCTTCAAGTTTACGACAGCGCATCATTAATTCCTTGTTGCGGCCGTAGTTGATGTTATAGACTTTTGCGATACATTCAAGACTTGGGGCTGCCATACCGGGAGCTGGTTGCTCAAATGCATCCGAGAGTCTAAGTTCCATGTAATCCGCATCATTTTCCAGCTTTTGGGTTCCATTGTATAAAACGACATACTGAGGATATGGCAGTTTAATCAGACTTTGTCCATAAAGGTTATGTTTATGCTGGGCTATATACGCATCATACTGTCTTGCAAAGTATATCAAACCACGCAACGGCATATTGGGATTGATGGTACTCTGCTGCTCGTATAGATTTAGTATACCACAGACGATAAAAGATACATCATTTTTATAACTGAGGTATATTGCATCTTCAAGCGTGTAAATTTCTAACGCACGTTCATCCTTATAGTCTGTCTGGTTTATTGCATTATACAAGTCCATTAATTCCTTGGAATTGTTAAAAAGCCGACGGAAAAGCTTGTCCTTATACTTTCGCCTGTAAAAAAGCCTGCGGATTCTGTTACCGATTTTGTTACGTGTATCGGAAAGATAACTTTTCCGATTTCCATTCTTCATAGTCATTGTACCTCCTTCGTGCAGAAGGTACTGGTATTACTGAGTTCGCTATAATAGATTTCACTATAATAGTCTTTACATTTACATCTACGAAACCTTCTGCTTTATTCATTTTGTTTGGGAATAAAAGCATGATTTCGTTAGAATGTTATCAGAAACTGGATATTATCTATTAATCACTGCATCCGAACAATATAGATATATTTATATTATTATGTCAGTCAATAGATAATTAACAATTTTTAGAATTGAAATATATGCTTTTACGATATATTAACATATATTAATTTGTTTGTCACTATAATTTATAAATTTTATAATTATCATATCTGTTGTTTTTTAAATTGGATTTTAAATTTGAATATTGACAAAAAATCTCCAATTTAATATAGTTAAATACAGTACAGTAGCTTTAATATAAATCTGTAAAAGGTAATGACAAAGAGGAGTACATGATGTCTGCCGCCAGAGAGAACGGTCATTAGCTGGAAGACCGTTTCGGACTAGTATTGTGGAAGGTAGCTTTGGAACCGGAGTACCGAATGGACAATTCTGTAGTAAGTACCCACGCCCTATCCCCGTTAAAGGATAAGATTTTTAAGAACAAAATTCCTAAGAATCACTGAGAGACAAATCAAGGTGGTACCGCGCACACAAGCGCCCTTTGCTGAGAACATCGGCAAAGGGCGCTTTTTAATTCAATTAGAAAGGAGCTTACACATTTATGAGCAAAGAATTAGCCAAAACCTACGATCCCAAAGGAATAGAGGATAAGTTATACCAGAAATGGTTAGATAAGAATTACTTCCACGCAGAGGTGGACAAAACCAAGACACCGTTCACAATTGTAATCCCGCCCCCGAATATTACCGGGCAGCTTCATATGGGACATGCGCTGGATAACACTATGCAGGATATATTGATCCGTTTTAAAAGGATGCAGGGCTATAATGCGCTGTGGCAGCCGGGAACGGATCATGCTTCCATCGCAACGGAAGTACGTATTATTGAGAAACTGAAAGAAGAGGGAGTAACTAAAGAAGACCTCGGACGCGACGGTTTTCTTGAGAGAGCCTGGGAGTGGAAAAAGGAGTACGGCGGACGTATAATAGAGCAGCTTAAGAAACTGGGTTCTTCCTGTGATTGGGAGAGAGAGCGTTTTACTATGGATGAGGGCTGTAATAAGGCCGTTACCGAAGTTTTTTGTAAGATGCATGAAAAAGGTTGGATTTATAAGGGCAGCAGGATCATCAACTGGTGTCCGGTATGTAATACGTCTATCTCGGATGCAGAAGTGGAATATGAGGAGCAGACCGGACATTTGTGGCATATCAAGTATCCTTTGGTGGATGAGAACGGCGAGCCGAGTAAGACGGAGTTTTTGGAATTTGCAACGACACGTCCGGAGACGATGCTTGGAGATACGGCTGTAGCAATTAATCCTAATGATGAGAGATATGCGCACTTAAAGGGCAGACAGGTGTGGCTGCCAATTGTGAACAAGGCGATTCCGATCGTTGAAGACGATTATGTAGATATGGAATTCGGAACCGGTGTAGTTAAGATCACTCCGGCGCATGACCCTAACGATTTCGAGGTTGGAAAACGGCATGGTCTTCCCGAAGTAAATATCATGAATGATGACGCCACCATTAACTCAAACGGCGGAAAGTATGAAGGTTTGGAGCGTTACGAGGCAAGAAAGCAGATCGTTGATGAACTGGAAAAAGAAGGTTTATTGGTAGAAATAGAGGATTATTCACATAATGTCGGAACGCATGACCGCTGCGGAACTACTATAGAGCCTCTTATTAAGAAACAGTGGTTTGTTAAGATGGACGAGCTGATCAAGCCTGCGGTAGAAGCTGTTAAAAATGGTGATATTAAGCTGATTCCGGAGCGGATGAATAAAATTTATTTTAACTGGACAGACAATATACGGGATTGGTGTATAAGCCGTCAATTATGGTGGGGACACAGAATCCCGGCATATTATTGCGACAAATGCGGTGAAATTATCGTAGCAAAAGAGGCCCCTTCGGTATGCCCTAAGTGCGGTGAAAGTCATTTTACACAGGATCCGGATACGCTCGATACATGGTTTTCCTCAGCGCTCTGGCCTTTCTCAACACTGGGCTGGCCGGAGGAAACCGAGGATCTTAAGTATTTTTATCCTACTGATGTATTGGTAACGGGATATGATATTATTTTCTTCTGGGTTATCCGTATGATCTTCTCAGGATATGAAAATATGAACGAAAAACCGTTCAAAACTGTACTGTTTCATGGGCTGGTAAGAGATTCGCAGGGAAGGAAAATGAGTAAATCTCTCGGAAACGGTATTGATCCGCTTGAAATTATTGATAAGTATGGTGCCGATGCTTTGAGGCTGACTTTGATAACCGGTAACGCACCGGGTAACGATATGCGTTTCTACTATGAGAGAGTGGAATCGAACCGTAATTTTGCCAATAAAGTATGGAATGCTTCACGTTTCATAATGATGAATATGGAACAGGCAAAGGAGCAGACAGGCTCATGCGGCTGGGAAGTTTCATATGATGAAATAAAGGGTAATTTAGAAGCGGTAGACAAGTGGATCATCTCCAAATTAAATACGCTCATTCAGGATGTGACAGACAATATGGAGCATTTTGAGCTGGGCATAGCCGTACAGAAAGTGTACGATTTTATATGGGATGAATTCTGCGACTGGTACATTGAGATGGTCAAGCCGCGTTTATACGATAAAGAAGGCAGTGACGCGGCAAGCAGGAATGCAGCGTTATGGACTTTGAAAAATGTATTGATCGATGCACTTAAACTGCTTCATCCTTATATGCCTTTTGTTACGGAGGAAATTTTCTGCACTGTTCAGTCGGAGGAAGAATCAATTATGGTTTCCGACTGGCCGATATATAAAGAAGAGAGAAGTTTTGTTAAAGAAGAAACTGCCATAAACTTAATTAAAGAAGCGGTTCGCGGTATCCGTAATGTACGTACGCAGATGAACGTAGCTCCAAGCAGGAAGGCAGCAGTCTTCGTAGTAAGTGAAAAAGAAGAAGTACAAAATATTTTTGAGGATGGCCGGTTGTTCTTTGCTTCGCTTGCAGGTGCTTCCGAGGTAACAATACAATCAGACAGAAAAGGCATTGCGGACGATGCAGTGTCGGTTGTGATTCCTGACGCTACGCTCTACATTCCATTTGCAGAGCTGGTTGATATTAAGCAGGAGATAGAGCGTCTTATGAAAGAACAGAAGCGTTTAGAGGGAGAGTTATCCCGCGTTAACGGTATGTTGAATAATGAGCGCTTCATGTCTAAGGCTCCTGAGGCAAAAGTAAAGGAAGAGCGTGAGAAGCTGGCTAAATATACGCAGATGATGGAGCAGGTGAAGCAGCGTCTGGAACAGCTTAAATAAAACAGCATAGAAGCAATAAAAGAGAATGAAGCAGTAAAAAATAGCATAGTGCAATAATTATTATAAAAAATATATAAATATTGTGTTTGCACTAGAAAAGCTCGGAGTTTTAGTATAAAATAAGGATAAGGGTCATTAAGGAGGAGGTGAGTCACGTGGTTACGGATATGGATTTTTCTTCTGATCAAATGGATAGACTGAAGTCTGCTATGGCTAAGCTGCAGGAGACAATGGATGAAGTTGCAAGGGAAGAGGGCGTAGTCCTTGATAAGGAAGAGGAAGAAGAAGAGGAAGAAGGCGTCTTATCCAAGGGAACTTATGTAAGAGTTACTGAGGATGAGATGGAAGCGTGGCTCTTTTTGATGCCACCCGAGCCCGATGTGACTTATACGAAGCAGGATTTAATTGATTATCTCGCAAAACATGGGGTAATAGAAGGACTGCATCAATCGAACCTTTCCGGAATGATCAAGAAAAGAGTATATAACAGGGAAATTCTGATTGCACGTGGAAGTGACGTGCAGGAGGGAGCGGATGGATATTTTGAATATCTTTTTACGCCGGAAGAGTATGGAGTACCTAAGATTAGAGAGGATGGCACCGTAGATTATACAAATATGAGTGCACTTCATAATGTAAAGGCGGGAGAGAAGGTAGCGATATATCATCCGGCAATTCAGGCTGTAGACGGTCACACTGTCCTTGGCAATGTAATGAAAGGAAAACTTTATCGTGACCTGCCGCCTATGCGTGGCAAAGGAATCCGTCGTGAGGATGAAGCGTATTATGCCCAGAATGACGGTAAGATTGAGGTTAAAGACGGTAAAATAGATATTCAGAATGTACATGAGATTTCGGGCGATGTGGATATGATCATCGGTAAAGTGGAATTTTTTGGCGATATTATAATCTATGGTAACGTTGAAGAGGGTGTCACCATTCGTGCCGGAAGAAATATAGAGATTCATGGTTCCACAAGCCTTGCTAATTTGTATGCGGGCGGCGATATTGTTTTATCGAGGGGAATTCAGGGCGGAAATAAGTCCAAGGTATCTGCAAGAGGCAATGTGTATGCAGACTTTATTGAGCATACGACAGTTGAAGCGGGCGGTTCCGTACAGGCCAATATTATTATGAATTCCAATATAACTGCCAAAGATAAAGTAGTTGCAACCGGTAAAAGAGGAACGATCATCGGTGGCTATATTGATGCGATCAAAGGTGTTGAGGCCATCAATGTTGGAAATGATGTGGAGCTGAGGACGATCATTCACTGCGGATATGAGGCACAGACGCATGAGAAGCTTCTTCAGATTAAGCGTCAGGAAACGGATCTTAAAACTAAGATAGCCGATTTGGTTGATACCATGACAGGTGCGCTGCGCGAGAAGCGTTTGCGGGGTTCAAGCACGCCCGTTGAGACCGAGCGGCGGCTTAACGAATGGAATAAATTAAAGGATCAGTATTTCGTTGAACTTGATAAGATAGATAAAGACAGGACCAGTCTGGAAGAATTGGTGGAAAAGAGCAGGGGTGCGCAGATTAAGATAGACGGCAATATTTACCGGGGGGTTGTTATTTGTATTAATGCCGAACAGATGGTTATTGAACGCAATACTTGTTATATGAAATACAATGCCGATAAAGGAGCGATAGAGGGCAGTGTCATCATACACAATTAATCCGATGGAGACTTATGCGGAAGTTGAAAAGTATATTCTGGATATTCCCAGGTTTACGCAGAAAAACAGCATGGAAAACACCAGATGTTTTTTAGCCTGTCTGGGAAATCCGGACTGGAAAGTTAAAACTATTCATGTAGCGGGCACAAACGGGAAAGGTTCTGTTTGTGCTTATTTACGCTCCATTTTGCAGGAGGCCGGTTTTTCTACAGGTATGTTTGTTTCTCCGCATCTTGTATGTATGTGTGAACGTTTTATTATTAACGGTAAATTGGTTTCTGAAGAGGATTTTGTATGGGCATTTAACAGCGTGGCATTAAAACTTGCAAATATGCCGCAGAGACTTAAGGACTTGGAGTACCATCCTACTTTTTTTGAATATCTTTTTTTTATGGGAATAGAGCTATTTGCACGTTATAAAGTGGAATATATGATATTGGAGACAGGGCTGGGAGGCAGACTGGATGCTACAAATGCGATTGACAGTAAGGAAGTGTGCGTAATTACGTCTATAGGCTATGACCATACGGAGTACTTAGGAGAGACTCTTCCCGAAATTGCAGCGGAAAAGGCAGGAATTTTCCGTAAAAATGTGCCTGCCGTATTTTTGGATAAAAAAAAAGAAGTGACACAAATTTTACAAAAATATGCGCATGATATGGGGGCTTTGACTTTTTTGGTATCATTTAATGCGATAAAAGAAATAAATAGTAGTAATAAAACTATTGATTTTTCTTTCCAATCAAATTATTATGGATATATTAGGTTTAGTGTGCCTACTATTGCATTTTACCAAATTGAAAATGCTGCGCTTGCGGTTGCAGCGATTGAACAGCTTGATGACAGAAAGTATATAACACTCAGGCATTTATCAAATGGTATAAGTAAGATGCGTTGGGAAGGCAGGATGGAGGAGATTATGCCTTCAGTATATCTGGATGGGGCGCACAATACCGATGGAATTTCAGCATTTTTGCAGACAGTCCGTCAGGATGGCTGTATAGGAAGAAGGCATTTGCTTTTTTCGATGGTAAAGGACAAGCAGTATCAGGCTGTTATGGATATGATTGCAGAGTCTGGACTGTTTGATATGATCAGTGTAGTGGCATTGCATGATAAAAGGGCATTGCCTGCACATGTTATGGCAGATTATTTCAGACAATATACAGGATTACAGATACAAAAATACGACAGATTGGATGACGCTTTACAAGAGATTACAGATAAGCGTGGGGAGGCAGATAGAGTGTATATTGTCGGTTCATTATATTTAGCGGGCGAAGTTAAAGCCCTTTTAAGGAGGACCTCTCATGATTAATTTTGAAGAAGAGCTTAAGAAATTTCATCCCAGCCTTGAGGTTGAGGATGCTGAGGAAGCAATTTATAATCAGGATATGACTGATATGGCGGACCTGATGGTTAAAGTAGTGAAGGAATCAAAGACGACGGTGGAAGAAGAATAGGGGATAATCATAAATGAGATGTTTTAATTGCGGGTGTAACCTGTCTGAACATGATTTTTGTACCAGTTGTGGTGCTGATGTATCCCTTTATAAGAAAATCATATATATATCCAATAGGTTTTATAATGATGGCCTGGAGAAGGCAAATGTCAGAGACTTGACTGGTGCTATTTCAAGTTTACGTCAGTGTTTAAAATTTAATAAAAATAATGTGGAAGCAAGGAATCTGCTTGGCCTGGTTTATTTTGAGACCGGCGAGGTGGTAGCAGCTTTAAGCGAATGGGTTATAAGCAAGAATCTACAGCCTAAGAAAAATATAGCTGATGATTATATTAATATGATACAGACCAACCCTACAAGGCTGGATACAATTAATCAGACAATTAAGAAGTACAATCAGGCTTTGATCTACTGTAATCAGGACAGTCAGGACTTAGCTGTTATACAGTTGAAAAAGGTATTGTCGCTTAACCCTAAGTTTATCCGGGCGCATCAGCTTCTTGCCCTTCTATATATAAATAGTGAAGAGTGGGAAAGGGCAAAAAGAGAGCTGACAAAGTGTGTCCAGATTGATACAAACAATACGGTGACGTTGCGCTATCTGAAAGAGGTAGACGATATGCTGACACCGGAAGAGGGCGTAAAACCTAAAAATAAGAAGAAATCACGTTCGGATGATGTTGTTAAGTATCAGAGTGGAAATGAAACGATAATTCAGCCTGTAAACATTAAAGAGGGTAAAGGGGTTGGTTCGTTGCTCAATCTTGGAATCGGAATCCTGATTGGTATTGCGATTGCTATATGCCTTATTTTACCGGCGAGGATTCAGGCTGAGAAAGCTACGATCAATGATCAGCTTCGTGCAGTAAGCGAACAGTCCGATGCAAAGAGCGCAACGATAGACGAGCTTGAACAACAGCTTGCAAGCCTTAGGGAAGATAACAGCACGCTGACGCAGGATTTAGAAGCTTTTATGGGCAGAGATGGCAGTTTACAGTATTATGATACGCTTGCCAAAGCAGCGGATGCTTATTTAACCAATCCTGAGGATGTTCCGACAGTCGCAGATTATCTGGATGAGGTTGATGCGCAGCTAAATGAAGAGGAAAACGAGAAATCCGAGGCATTTGAGAAGTTATATAATACACTTTTGGCACTGGTAGGGCCGGTAGCAGCGGATTCTTACTACAATATCGGTTATGAAGATTACAGACGAGAAGATTATGAGGCCGCAATTCCGAATCTGGAAAGGGCATCACTATATGATTCACGTAACGGAGAAGCGCTTTACTATCTGGCAAACTGCTATAATAGCGTAGGGCGCACTGAGGAGGCAATAGAAGCATACAGAAAGGTTATCGAGCTGTTCCCGGGAACGGTGAAGGCAACCAAATCTACAGCGTTTTTGGCAGAGCTTGAAGGCGGAGAATAGGGTGAAAAATAAATTTTTCACAAACGAACTTGTTCGTTTTGAGAGTATTGTGCTTACGCCCAAACATCGCAGATTGGATAAGAATGTAAAGATAATTAAGACACGAAAGAGAACAAGGGATATCCCTTGTTCTCTTTTTCTTTTTAGGAAATTTATAAGGAAGGAGCATCGTATTATGGAGAATGAGTTTAGGGTTATTGACAATTACCTGATGATAAGGATGCCGGATGAGATCGATCATCATAAGTCGGTTTACATAAGTAAGATGGCGGATAAATATATAGTGAATGAACAAGTGGGAAATGTGGTTTTTGATTTTGAGAAGACAATTTTTATGGACAGTTCCGGAATCGGGATCATTGTTGGGAGGTATAAGAAGATATCATGTTTTGGCGGGAAGGTGTTTGCGATCAATGTGGACAAGCAGATACGAAGGATATTACTGCTTTCGGGATTGAATGATATTGTTGAGATTATGGAATAGAAAGGATGGAGGAAATGATAGAAATAGTAAATGTAAATAATGATACACAGATACGAAATGAGATGAGGATGGAATTTCGGGCGATTTCAGAGAATGAAGCTTTTGCAAGAACGGCAGTGGCTGCATTTGTAACACAGCTTAATCCGACGCTTGAGGAGATCTCGGATATTAAAACTGCGGTGTCCGAGGCGGTGACAAATTCCATTATTCATGGTTATGAGGGGAAAAACTGCAAAGATGACAGGGTATGGCTTAATTGTTTCATTAAAAATGATGTACTGGATGTGGAAATACGTGACACTGGTGTCGGAATTGAAGATATAGAAAGAGCAATGCAGCCTCTTTTTACAACAAAACCGGAATTGGACCGTTCCGGAATGGGTTTTGCCTTTATGGAGGCATTTATGGATGATTTGGAAGTGATTTCAGAGCCTGGACAGGGTACATGTGTACATATGGTTAAGAAGCTGGGCGTTACTTCATGGATTTTAAATGAAGATTAGGAAAGGAGTATCCTATGGAAGAAACTGCCGTATTGATTGGACGTTCACAGGCAGGGGATAAAGAAGCAAGGGAGAAACTTATAGAGGAAAATCTGGGACTGGTAAGGCATATTGTAAAAAGGTTTTTGGATAGAGGGTATGATGCGGAAGATTTATTTCAGATAGGCTGCATCGGATTGATGAAGGCAATAGATAAGTTTGATCTGAGTTTTGAGGTCAAGTTTTCCACCTACGCGGTTCCTATGATACAGGGAGAGATTAAGCGGTTTTTGCGTGATGACGGCATGGTAAAAGTGAGCAGGACGCTAAAGGAGAATGGCTGGAAGGTTAAGCAGGCAGCGGAGAAACTTTCGCATATGTATGGAAGGGACGCGACGCTTAATGAGATTTCGCGGGAAACAGAACTTAGTGTTGAAGATATAGTATTGGCGCTGGATGCTAATGTTGAGGTAGAATCCATATATAAATCGGTTTATCAGTCAGACGGTAACGAAATCTATCTGGTGGATCAGGTAGTGGGCGAAGCAGGAGGCGTAGGACGTTCCGTATTAGAGGGCGGTTCATATGGAAGCAGCGGCATCTGCGAGGATACGGAAAAAGAAAAATTGCTTAATCATATGTTACTTGAGCAGTTGCTTAGCGGATTAGCGGAAAATGAGAGAGAACTTATAGATTTAAGATATTTTCAGGATAAGACGCAGGTTGAGGTCGCTAAGAGGCTTGGGATAAGCCAGGTGCAGGTCAGCAGGATGGAGAAGCGGATATTGTTGAATTTGAGGAAGGGGTTGTAGGGGAAGCTATTTTTATAGATAGTTATGTTATTGAGAATGGCAATGTAGTTGAAGAAAGATTTCCGGTTGATATTTATGGGGAGCTATGATATTATATAACTGTTCTATATAGAACAATTCTAATTAGAATAATATAGGTGGTAATTTTGGAAACAAAAGGCGGATTTTATATTACGCAGATAAAACAGCTTCAGGACAGAATATTTGAAAAGATGCTGATAGAAAACGGAATTGAGATAAGCGGCGGGCAGGGGCGTATTTTGTTTATTTTATGGAAGACGGATAAACTTACGATCAGTGAAATAAGCCAAAAAACTTCCCTTGCCAAAAATACGGTGTCAGTTGTGGTGGACGGAATGGTAAATAAGGGGATTCTGGAAAGAAATATAAATCCCGATAACCGTCGTCAGACCATTATATCGCTTACAGATTATGCTAAATCTTTGAAGGAAAAATATGAGATTGTATCCCAGCAGATGAATACATTATTTTACCAGGGATTTTCTGAAGAAGAGCAGCAGCAATTTGAACAGTATCTGGAAAGAATACTTGAAACTTTGACAGAAAATCTGCATACAAGCAAATAATTTGAGAACATAGGAGGAAGTCTGATGAGAACAAGAGAACAGATTATTGAATTTATCCAAAAACGAAATGCGGCCATAGTAGCTTCTGTAGATGAAGATGGTTTTCCCAATATGAAGGCCATGTTTGTACCGCGCAAGATAGATGGTGCCTGCTTCTATTTTACAACGAACACATCCTCTATGCGCTCACAACAGTTTATGAAAAATCCGAAGGCAAGCCTTTACTTTTATAATAAAGGGCGTTTCAAATATGAAGGTATTATGCTGATAGGTACAATGGAGGTTTTACAGGACGATGAAATAAGAAAAGAAATATGGCGTCCCGGAGATACAATGTACTATAAGCAGGGGGTAATTGATCCAGATTATTGCGTATTGAAATTCACTGTAATAAAGGGCAGACATTACTGTGATCTGAAATCGGAAAGTTTTGAATTTGCTTCATTAAAATAATGTGAGAAGAGAATGCCCCAAATTCGGGCATTCTCCGAATTGTCGCGATTTAGCGACGTTTTTCTATCATATCTCTAGCCTGATACGGATGGAAGGTTGCTTAGATTGTTGCCTTCCGTGCCATCAGGGATAGTCTTTAAATATTCGCTGTCTCCACGATGAGCAACGCCGACGCCGTTGATTTCGCCTGCCTTGGCAAGATCGACTCCCTCTTGTTTAGAAACGGTTGTACCGTCGGAAAGCTGGTAGCCGGTAATTCTGCCGCTGCTTTTGACAAGACCTACTATGTCTTTGGCATTGCCGTTTGGGGTGGGAATATCATCCAGGGTGTTCATCGCCAGTGAGGCGGTATAGTCTTTATTGTTCATGGTGATTCTCCTTTTTTTGGGATTTGGGGTGGTGCATCAACGTTTATGTGTGTTGACACAGATATATTATGGCTGATTTGGAAGTGTATTATGCGGAGGTTTTATAAATTTAAAAAGAATGAAAGAGGAAAATAATTTCTATCTTGATTCGGGGTTCAAAAGATACATTTAGAAAATTGATACGTCAAATTGTGCAAATAATAAGCCGGGCGTGTGTCTTTTGGAAGGAAATTAGAAATTCTTAACATTCCTATCCCAATATCCAGCAATTTCGGAACACGATGTTCCGAAAAGGGGCAACTGAGCCATGGATGGCGAATTTGCCCCGTTTGCGTCCGTCTTCCACAATCCAAATAGGAATGTTTAGAATTTCTTATTTCCGTACAATGACACACGCCCAGCTTATTATTCGCGCAATTTGACCTTCCAATCCCCCAAAAATGTATCTTTTGAATCCCGAATCCCCTCCACATACAAGAAAGGAAGCACAACCACATGAAGTGTTATTGCTTTTAATATGTGATTTTAAAAATAGTCTGTCCTTTTTTCACAATAAAGTGTAAGATATATATAGTGTTATTCATATTATGGAGGAAAAGATGAAATGTATCAGGACAAGCTTCAAATGATTCAGGACGAAGTAAATAATGTGCTGCGCGGCAAGGAAGCTGTGGTGCGTAAAGTATTGGCAGCGATGATTGGCGGCGGGCATATTCTAATGGAGGATATTCCGGGGGTTGGAAAGACCACGCTTGCCACTACTTTTGCCAAGGCGCTTTCTTTGGATTACCGAAGAGTGCAGTTTACGCCGGATGTGCTTCCCAGCGATATTCTGGGCTTTTCCATGTATAATAACCAAAGCGGGGAATTTGAATTCCATGAGGGACCTATTTTTTGCAACCTTTTTCTTGCAGATGAAATAAACCGTACCTCGCCCAAGACGCAGTCGGCGCTGCTTGAAGTTATGGAGGAGAGACAGGTAAGTGTGGAAGGGGAGACAAGAAAGGTAGAGGAGCCTTTTATTGTCATCGCCACGCAGAATCCTACAGGCTCATCCGGAACTCAGATGCTGCCGGATTCCCAGCTGGACCGGTTTCTTATCTGTTTATCTATGGGCTATCCAGGGCATGCGGCGGAGGTGGCAATGATCAAGGATGAGGTATGGAAGCAGCTTTCCAGCGTTAAACAGGTCATTTCGGTAGAGGAATTTAAGCAGTTACGTGACAGTGTGGAAAAAATTTTTGTGCATGATGCAATTTATGAATACATAGTGTCGTTAGTGGAAGCAACCAGGGCAAACGAGCTTTTTTCAATGGGCGCAAGCCCCCGCGCCGATATCGCGCTGCTTCGTATGTCAAGGGCAATGGCCTTTATTGATGGTAGGGATTTTGTGACGGCGCAGGATGTGCAGAGCGTGCTTGTAGATGTGCTTGGACACCGCGTGAAGCTAAGTACAAGGGCACGTGCCGAGGGGAAAAACATGTGGGCATGTATGCAGGAGCTTTTATACAGTGTAAAAAGTCCGCGAAGTTGAGTGAGGTGCCGGATGGAAGAAAAAATTCGTTTCAGGCTGCGTCCGATAAGGATAATAAGTTATCTGATTTCTATCGGTTTGGATATTTTTCTTTACTATGTTCTTCACAGTTATTTTCTATTGCTAATGGCAATAGTTATGTCGACCATGCCGTTTGTTTCGATAGCCGGGGCTTTTTATACATGTAAAAATCTTAAGGCTGAGCTTGGAATCGGTAAAAGCACGCTTGAGTACGGTGAAGAGTTATTGATAGAAATAAGGTTAAAAAATCATGTATGGTTTCCGGCGCTTCAAAGCAGTATTAAAGTCAATATATCCAATACTTTTCTGGAAAACAAGATAGAACGGGTTCTGGAGATGCCTGTTAAGGCACATGGGGAGAGTAAGCTCGGCCTGTCGTTTCGTTTCATAAATCTGGGGCGTTTTACCGTAGAAGCCGATACTTTTTCCCTTCAGGATATAATGGGACTTATTATTGTAAAAAAACCGATTGATATTTTGGGAGAGGTATATGTGCTGCCGGGCTCGGCCGCGGACGCATTACCTGATGTTACAAACTTCATGGCAGGGGCGGCGGAAGTAGAGGAAAGTACGCATAAAGGCAGTGATTTCAGTGAAGTGAGCGATATACGCGAATATATTCCGGGAGATCGTATCAGAGATATCCATTGGAAGATATCGGCAAGATGTAATGAACTCATGGTCAAGGAGAGGGTAGCAACGGCGGGAAGCGAGATGGTATTGTTTCTTGATTTTGTAAAAAATGAGGAGGCTGCGCAGCATATTCTCACGTATACATACAGCCTTGCCTGTGCTTTTATACGGCAGAGGCTTCCGGTGTGTGTTTTATGTTGGAATCAGTCGGAGTATTGCTTTAATGAATACAGATGTGCTTCGGATGCTGAGTTAGCACAGACTTACTCGGAAGTTTACAGGCTGCCGCTGACCGCACGCATTAATGAAGAAGGTATGAGGCTGATCGGCAACTTTTTCCCATATTTAAAAACTTATATTTGCGTTGGTTTAAAAGATGGTTCAGTTCAGGTCGGGATGCTTGAGAACATGTGATTTGATATTTTCCATTAAAAAGAGATGAGGATGTAACGCATGATTGGCATAAGAAGGAATAAAAAGGAAGGGGAAACTGCAGCTTATCCGGAAAAAGGAATCATAATAAGCTGTGATGGCGCATGTCAGGAAGAGAAACGTAAGTATACGCTGCTTCTTAAAGGGCTGCTCGTATATTTGATCGTGATGGGCGCTATGGGCTGTTTTTTATCTTCGCTTGATATAAAGTATTCTGCAATTACGCTCCATTTGGTGATCTTTGCATGCGCAATGTTTTGTTCGATGCTTTATTATAATAAGTATTGGGAAAATGTTGGATATCTGTTCTTACTTTTTATGGTTTTATTCCTCGGAAATTTATTCAGCAAATATATAAACAGTGGATTTTATGCGATAGCCAATGAGATTTCAAATCGGGCAGCTGTTTTTTTTGATACAAGCGCTATGAGAAACTATGCGGAACAGATCGGGAACCGTTATGTGGCGGTTACGATATCGATGAGTTTCATTGGCTGTGTGTGTTGTATTACTACCAATATCATGGTTTCAAGAAAAATGCGTTTTCCCTTTTTAAGTTTTGTAATAATGCTGATACCAATGTATCTGGAATTGGAACCTGATATTATATATGTGATAATGTATGTAAGCAGTCTGGTGCTGGTTTACATAATTGGAGTGAACGGGCATTATGCCCTGACACTGAATAATAATACTTATGAATACCAGAGCAAGGGGAAGAAGTTTACATATACTTATGCGGCGCGGACAAATGCCGGGATTGTGGCGGCGGTTTTAATAATAAGTGCGGTTTTGCTCGGCGCTTTTTCCATAATTTTTCCTAAAGAACAGTTTAGGAGCGCTCGTACCATGAGTTCGATTAAAAAAAGTACGATGGATACAGTGGAGAATATATCGATTCTTGGTTTGATGGGATTATTTAATTTTTCATCAAATACAGGCGGACTTACAAACGGAGTGCTGGGCGGGATCAGTTCGGTCAGACTCGACCTTGAGACGGATTTAATTGTAGAGTTTACGCCATATAATGATGAACGTGTGTATTTGAAAACATTTGTAGGTGAAACTTATCTTCCGTATAGTAATAGATGGAGCAGTCAGGTTGACTATAATGGTCAAGCAATAGTTGAGGCAGATGAAACAGTTGCACTTCTAAAGAAACGCTATGAGGACGGTGAGGAGTATTCCGCAAAAGGCGTTATGAAAATTACAAATGTGGCGGCGGCAATCGGTATGTATCTGCCCTATTATTCTGAGGAGACGGATAAGCTTACTTTTGTGGGGCGGACGCAGGAATATACTTATTATCCGCGTGTATATAATGGACCGTTGAAGGAAAAGGAAGATATAGATTATTATGCCATGAGACAATGGATGGGGGTACCAAGGGATAATGTTGAGGTTATATCGACTTTTGTATCGGAAGCGGGGCTTACTTCATTCCAGGGGGATGCAGAAGGTGCGGTGAAGGCGCTTGCAGAGTATTATCAGGACAACATACCATATACGCTGCGACCCGGAATGACTCCTTATAGGAAGGATTTTGTTAACTATTTTCTGGCCGAAAATAAGAGGGGTTACTGTGCGCATTTTGCAAGTGCGGCAACCCTTATATTCCGTTATCTTGGGATTCCGGCGAGATATGTAGAAGGATATGCCATTGACCCGACCGATATTGCAGGAAGGGGCGAACTGCTTTCCGATAAAGAATACAGCCAATACTATGACGGTTATTCACCGCTTCAGACAGATGCGGTAGTTTCGGTAGATGCCACTGACGCTAACGCTCATGCGTGGGTAGAAGTTTATGATAGTGAAGTCGGCTGGATAGTGGCAGAAGTAACTCCGATTTCATATGAGGAAGAACCCGGCGAAAGCCTTTGGCAGCGGCTAATGGATTTCCTTACAGGCGGCCAGGACTCTGAAAACCAGGATGATGAAGATACCGACGAACAGGAAGAAACAGGCTTAGACGAGCAGACCAGACAGTTGTATGCGAATGTGTTATGGTGTATTGCAGCGATTTTTATAATAATACTAATATGCCGTCCGTTGGTTAAAAAGCTGATATTACTAAATAATTATCGCAATTCTGACAGGAATGGCAGATTGGTTATACGCTATCAAAACTATATCCGTAAAATCGCAAGAAAAAATAAAGAATTGACTAAAATGGTCAATCATGAGGAACAAATTGATTGGTTACTTCATAATGGTTTCTGGAAAACGGATCTGAAGGAAGGCAGGGAGTGTGTGCAAATATTAGAAAAGGCTGCTTTTTCACAGACAGAGGTGTCTGAAGAGGAGTTTGAAAAAGTGATAAGGAATATAAACAAAAAGGGGTTCCTGTAACGGAACCCCTGCTGTTTAATTTCGCAAAGAAAACCCATTAACCAATTGGGTTAAAATCGCAGACTGTTCTGATAATTCCTGACTTGTAGCAGCATTTTCCTGAGCTGATGCGGTGTTGGACTGGACCACATTTGAAATCTGGCTTATTGCTTCTGTTACCTGACCTATAGAGCCTGTCTGCCGTTCTACTGCAGCAGTTACGAGCTGCATACGTTCAGCTGTCTGGGAGGATATCTCAACTACGTTCATTACCGATTGAGTTACTTTTTCAACAACTTCGCTGCCTTCGTTGACTGCTTCAGTCGAATTTCTGATCAAATCTAAAGTGGCTTTGGCGGCCTCATCAGACTTTACAGCTAATTCCCGTACTTCACCGGCTACGACAGCAAAGCCTTTTCCGACTTCTCCCGCTCTTGCAGCTTCGACAGAAGCGTTGAGTGCAAGAATGTTGGTCTGAAGCGCTATATCTTCTATTGTATCTATTATATGACTGATTGCATTTGTAGATGTAGTGATCAGATTCATTACCTGATTCAGACTGTCGATATAGTTGCTGCTTTCCTGTAATTGTGTTCCTGCACTGTCAACAGCATTCTTTGTTTCCTGTGCAAGTCTGGCAGTCTGCACGGCGTCGCGGTCCATATCCCGCATGGTAACGGATAACTGTTCAACTGCACTGGATTGTTCCATAGCGCCCTGTGATAATGATGAACTCATAGAGGACATCATCAATGAGCCTTCTGATACTCTTGAGGCCGCTTCGACAATACCGCCCAAGGTGTTATTGAGTTTTTCATTGATCATACGTAAATAAGTCTGCAAATTGCTAAAATCTCCGGGATAATCGGCGTTTACTGCTTCCTGCGTCAAATCACCGTTTGCAATCCTGCTTAATACGGTACCGATGTCTTCCACTATAGAACTGAAGTTTTCTACCAGCCCGGCAATAGAAAGAGACAGCAGATGAACTTCATCCTTACTTGTAACCACAGGTACGGGACTTTTTAAGTCACCCTCTGAAAGTGCGCGAAGACGATTGCTGCATCTTACAATAGGTCCTGCAATAGAGTGGCTTACGGCAGCGGAAACTAGTATAACTAATATGCATAGTACGGCGGATACCACAATTTGTATATTGTTTCCGGTATACGCAGAACTCATAAATTCATCTTCATCAAGAGTTACGGCAACGCTCCAGCCATCGGTATCGGGAATAGGGGCATACCCTTGGATGTTGTTTGAATCATCGCCCTCATAGTAATACTGTTCAATTCCGCTTTCGCCGGCAATCATCTTACGCTCAACGGCTGCAAGTGTCTGTTTATCCTTATTGTTCGGATCTGCCGCCGACTCGCGAATAGCATTTTCCTGATTTATTACGGCCTGCAAATCGCCGCATGCTATGGTGTTTCCTTCCTTATCCAAAATATAGGATTCGCCGTATTCACCTATCTGTATGTCCTGAACAATGGACTGTAAAATGTATGTATCACATTGGAAGTAAATTATACCTATGATTTCATTGTCATGTATGACCGGCGCCGAAACAAACATATACATATCATCACCGTCGATATAGGGGGTGGACATATAGCTCTGGCCATTCATAGCTTCCTTAAAAAATGGTTCTGTGGATATATCAACATCATGGATTTCATCATATCCGTTGGTGTCTGCCATACCGCCGAAACGCATATAGTAGGCATCTACCTTTTCCTGTATGAGTTCCTGTTTCTGTGCAGCCGTCACCGACTGACTGTATAATGTAGGATTTGATGCGATTTCCGAAACTGTTAAAGTATAAGTGGAAATCATATTCTGTGCGGCCAAGGCTGCCAACTCTGTTGTTTCCATTAGATTTTTTTCAATTGCTGTTATGGTGGAACGTCTGGAAATTACTATGCTTTGGATACTGTTTATTATAGAAACTCCCATAGTTGCTACCATAACCAGAATAATAATTTTTGTTTGAATCTTTTTCATTTCTACACCCCTTGTCTGCCTGAATTCTGCTGACTTCTTTCTTCATTTGATAAATATAACATCTATATTTTACACGTCATTTTTTATGATTTCAATATCTGGGAATAAAGATAATTTACTGGTATAATATAAAAAATGTTTACAAATACCAGCATAGGGGAAGATAGAAGTGTTGAAAAAAATAAAAAGTATTATTTCGGTTATATGGGCTGTTTTGATGGGAATTGCAACTCCGGTATGGATAGCGATCATATACATGGATATTACAGGGCATGCAAAAGGATACGGCTATGATTTGGGTTCCGAAAAAGATATTTCAATTGCGATGGGCGTTTTTGAACTGATTTTTTGGATATTGGCGGTTTGTCCGGTACTTGTCAGTTTATGCAAAAAGATGTATTCAAAGGATAAGCGTCTGTGTTTGCTGCCGGTGTTGGGATTTGTGATAATTGGAGCTGTGGTTATTTGCATGATTGGGTGGAATGAGTATTTGAAGTGTTTTGGGGTGGTTTGAAGTTTGTAATGGTGGTTAGAAGATATACAATTTTTAACATCGAGCACTTTACATTTCCAAATAATTCATGTAAAATATAAACGGTTAGATAAATAACTAATTCACGTAATAATATACCAAGCGTGGAGGGAAGGGTTAAGATATGGAATTCTTATTATTAGCAGGTGGTTTCGTAATTATTTTAATTCCGGTTGTAATTTCAGTAGTTTCTGCAGTTGTCAGCGGAGTGGCAGCAGCAGTAGAGGATGAGGAAGATTAAATATGAATACATTTCAGTATCAGGTAGTAAGTATTGACGGTGATTATGCGCATCTTAAGCGTATTGATATTGAGAGTGATGAGCTTAAACTGGTAGCCAGAGCGTTACTGCCGCATGAGATTACTGAAGGAACGAAGTTATTGTATGAATATATGCAGTATCAGATTATGGAATAGGTCTGAGTATGATTGTGCAAATATAAGAAATATAAATGATTAATGGTTATGTGGAAACGCATAGCCATTTTTTAATGCATAAACTCATGAATAAAATATTTTTAATTTATTAATAATAATCTATAGATTTACGCTGTTGTGAAATTTCCTATAATATAAAAAGAAAGTGTGAAAGTATTATGTCAACCAACAATGTAACACTATACTTAAAGGCTGAACAAAACGTAGAATTGCAGTCTGAGGATGTTTATATCAAAGATATCGGTAAACTGACTTGTAAGGATGAGCATATTCTGTCGAAGGTAAAGGCTATTAAACTTTATCATTTTAAAGAGGGAGAAAAGAAAAGACAGGTCATCAGTATACTGAAGGTGATTGAAGAAATTGAAACGGCTTTTCCCAGTGTGACAGTGGAAAATTTAGGCGAGATTGATGTTTTGGTGGAACAGATTGACGTTGATAAGCATAAAGGTGCTGTGCAGACGATAAAGATTATATTTGTGTCTGCGATCAGCTTTTTCGGAACCGCATTTACAATTATGGCATTTCACAATGATATTGGGATTAACGACGTATTTACCAAGGTTTATGAAATGGTCACGGGGCAGGCAAGTGATGGCTATGGAATTTTAGAGCTTTCATATTCTATTGGGCTTGCGGTCGGAATTACTATTTTCTTTAATCATATAGGCGGCCGGCGTATTACAAAAGATCCAACGCCTATTGAGGTGGAAATGCGTGTATATGAAACCGATGTAAATAAAGCTTTGATAGAGACTGCAGACAGGGAAGGAAAAATGATAGATGTTAATTAGGCAGATATTTATGGCGGTTTTGGGTACAAGTTTCGGGTTTATTGTATCGGGCGGGGTTTTTACGGTACTTATATCTGTGGGCCTGATTCCGCGTTTTGCAGGTAAGATGCATATAGCAAAGCACATCTTCATACTGGAAGAAATGGTTGTTTTGGGAGCGATTGCAGGTGGCTTTTTCAGTATATTCAGCGATAATGCCTATTTTGGTGAATGGATACTTTCGCATGATGTATTTGGCACGACCATGACAGATACGGTTTGGAGTATAATAGGTAACGCTTTAGTGATAATGTTTGGACTTTTTTCAGGTATATTTGTGGGAACGCTGGCGCTTGCAATTGCAGAGATGCTTAACACGATACCGATTTTCTCAAGAAGAATCGGGTTCAGACATGGACTTGGAATTGCGATTTTGGCGGTTGCACTTGGAAAACTTGTGGGAAGCCTAATCTATTTTACGCAGAGTGTATATATGTATGGCGGTGTATAAAAAGAAAGAGAGGTATTATACATGGAACAAAATAATCAAGGCATGCAGCAGGAGAAAAATAAACAGGCAGACAGCAGTGCCGGAAACAAGAAGTATCAGGAGCAGGTGAAGGCGTTAACGCCAACACACAATCTGTTTGTTCAGATGCTTAAGGCATTTGTAATGGGCGGAATTATCTGCTGCATAGGACAGGCTATTTTAAACTATGCAACAAATAGCATGGGGCTTGATAAGGAGACTGCGGGTGCGTGGTGTTCCATGCTGCTTGTTTTAATCAGCGTAGTGCTTACAGGCTTAAATATTTATCCAAGACTGGTTGAGTGGGGCGGTGCAGGCGCACTGGTGCCGATTACAGGCTTCGCAAATTCGGTATCGGCGCCTGCGATTGAGTATAAGAAGGAAGGACAGGTTTTTGGTATCGGGTGCAAAATATTTACCATTGCCGGACCGGTTATTCTATACGGGATATTCACCAGTTGGATATTGGGAGTGGTTTATTGGATGGTTTCGTATATTTAGAGGAATGAGTGCGAAGGGATTTTCGAAGCCACGAACTTAGGAACGGACACAGGCACTATAAACAAAAACAGGGGTGCGACCGCGGGAGCAAACTTACCCCTTTATTTTGTTTATAGTGCCTGTGTCCGTTCCTAAGTTCTGGTTATCGGGAATTCAACTCTTCGCAATCCAATCACACCAAATTTTCATTTGACAAATCCAAATTTAAAGGACTATAATTTGACATTGGAAAAACACAAAGCATAAGTTTGTCCGCATGAACAGTATTTCGCAATTGTCTAAGAAATTCACACCAATGACTATACTTACTCCACATTTTGTCCTATAATAAAAGCGATTACTAAATCATGGGAAATGGGATTTGACAGATGGAAAGAAAGAAACTGGCGCTGGGGATTCTGGCACACGTTGATGCCGGTAAAACGACATTGGCGGAAAGCATGTTATATATAAGCGGCAGCATACGAAAAGCCGGTCGTGTGGATCACGGAGATACCTTTCTTGATACTGATGCGCAAGAGCGGACAAGGGGAATTACAATTTTCTCTAAACAGGCTGAGTTTTCATGGAATAATATGGATGTAACCCTGCTTGACACACCGGGGCATGTGGACTTTTCTGCTGAGATGGAGCGTACATTGCAGGTGCTTGATTATGCGGTGCTTCTTATAAGTGCGGCTGACGGTGTGCAGGGGCATGTGCTTACGTTATGGAAACTGCTTGAGCGCTACGATATTCCGGTTTTTTTATTTATAAATAAAATGGACCAGCCAGATACTGACAGGGAGTCATTGCTTAAAGAACTTCAGGAGCGCTTGAGCACGCAGTGTATTGATTTTACATCTGAGGGTGATGAGGCATTTGCTGAGAGTCTTGCCGTATGTGATGAAGAAATTCTGGACAAGTATCTTAATAATGGAAATCTTGAAACAGAAGATATTGCGGCATTAATAAAGCAAAGAAAAGCCTTTCCCTGCTATTTTGGCTCTGCCCTGAAAATTGAAGGGGTGGACACACTTTTAGACGGCATTGGGAAGTATACCCTTGATACGCAGTATTCTGATGTTTTTGGCGCTAGGGTATATAAAATCGGCAGGGATGATAACGGAACCCGTCTCACATATATGAAGATTACAGGTGGAAAGCTTACCGTTAAGCAGACTCTTCAGGATAGGAACGGAGAGTGGGAGGAAAAAGCGGATCAGATAAGGATTTATTCGGGTGTTAAGTACACTATGGAAAAAGAGGCCGCAGCAGGCACGGTCTGCGCGGTAGCGGGACTTAGCCGGACTTTTTCGGGAGAAGGGCTTGGTTTTGAAGCTGACTCCATAACCCCGCTTCTTGCACCGGTTCTTACCTATAGAATTATACTGCCGGAAGGCAGCGATGTACATGTGATGTACAAAGAGTTATGTAAACTGGAAGAGGAGGAGCCGCTGCTGCATATTGTATGGAAAGAACAGCTTGGAGAGATTCATGCTCAGCTGATGGGTGAAGTTCAGATAGAAATTTTAAAAAATCTGATAGCGAAACGACTTGGCGTGGAAGTCGAATTTGACTCAGGCAGTATTGTATATAAAGAAACAATAAAGGCCGCCGTAGAGGGAGTAGGGCATTTTGAACCTTTGCGGCATTATGCTGAGGTGCATCTTATGTTAGAGCCGCTTGAGTCAGGAAGCGGTATGGTATTTGATGTAAGATGCAGTGAGGATGAGCTTGATAAAAACTGGCAGCGCCTTATTCTTACGCATTTGGAAGAAAAAGAGCATATCGGAGTTCTTACCGGTTCTCCTATCACCGATATGAAGATAACATTAATTGCCGGAAAAGCGCATTTAAAGCATACTGAAGGCGGCGATTTCAGGCAGGCAACCTACCGCGCCATAAGGCAGGGGTTGTGTAAAGCGGAAAGTATATTGTTGGAACCGGTTTATGAATTCAGGTTGGAACTGCCCTCTGCAATGATAGGGAGGGCTATGTCAGATATACAGGCTATGCATGGCCGTTTTGATACGCCCATGGTAGAGGGTGATATGTCAATATTGACCGGTACGGTCCCTGTTGCAACGATGCAGGGCTACCAGACAGAGGTAATGTCATACTCCGGCGGACTTGGAAGGGTGTTTATGTCTCTAAAAGGATATGAGCCCTGCCATAATGCCGAAGAAGTAATAGAGAAGGTCTGTTATGATGCCGAAAGCGATTTGGATAATCCGCCTTCTTCCGTATTTTGTGCTCATGGCGCGGGTTTTGTGGTGCCTTGGTATGAAGTGGAAGAGTACATGCATGTTGAGAGTGCGTTTGGCAGAAGTCAGAGACAAGCCTATTTAACCAATATGGGGGATGAATTAGACGGAGCTGGTGCGACTGACACAGTCGGTGGAGCAGGTGGAATAAGTCATCAACCAAATCGGTCAACAAATCGTTCCGACAACGACATCAATGTCAGTGACAAAGAATTAGAAGAGATTTTTCACCGTACTTACGGAAACAATACAACCTCAGAAAGAAAAAAACCGGGCTATCATAAAGTAATACGCGCCGGGGATAGTAATAATGCAGGATACAGAACTAAAAAGGCAGTCCACGATGAAAAAAAAGACGAATATCTGCTGGTGGATGGCTACAACATTATATTTGCATGGGAAGAGTTGGAGGAACTGACTAAGATCAGCTTAGACAGCGCAAGAGGTCGGTTGATGGAAATCTTAAGCAACTATCAGGGCGCCCGTAAGATGAATCTTATTCTGGTATTTGATGCATACAGGGTAAAAGGAAATCCGGGCAGTGTCCAGACCTATCATAATATACATGTGGTTTATACCAAGGAAGCTGAGACTGCGGATCAGTACATTGAGAAAGTTACGCATGAAATAGGTAAGAAGCATCATGTGACGGTGGCAACCTCAGATGGTCTTGAGCAGCTTATAATTATGGGACAGGGTGCAAGGCGGATGTCTGCAAGGGAATTGAAAGAAGAAATTATGTCAACTAATCAAGAGTTGAGAAACTTATTCAAAGATAAAGTTTCGGATGGAAAACAGTATTTATTTGATACGGTGGAGGATGAACTGGCGGAGCAGCTAGAAGATGTCAGGATGGGAAAGAGTGAATTTGGCGATTAAGTAACTGTTATTGCGGGTGACGAACTAACATAATAAAGGAAGGTGAAGATTCCGATATGATTTTATTATATTTTTGTTTATGGGTAATTTTTAACGGACAACTGACATTGGAGATTGCGATATTCGGTGTGATCATATCAGCGGCGTTATTTGCATTTACCTGTAAATTTGTGGATTACAGCATAGAAAAAGAAAAGAAGATTTTTAAAAATTTATTTAGAATGATTCACTATATTATTGTGCTTATTATAGAAATCTTTAAAGCAAATATGGCGGTTATCCACCTTATTTTGACACAAAAAGAAGAGCCGCAGCCGCAGCTTGTGACGTTTACATCGGATTTAAAGACGCCGATCGGGCGATCGATGCTTGCAAATGCGATCACACTTACGCCGGGAACGATTACGGTGATCCTTGAAGACAATAAATATACGGTACATTGTCTCGATGAGGATTTTTCCGAAGGAATAGATGAACTTGTTTTTGCACAGATAATAAAGAATTGTGAGGAAGCATAGGGGGTGCGTTTATAGATGAAAACGGGAATACCGACGCTGGACCAGGCATATGAGATCTTATTTATGGCGGTACTGCTTGTTTTGGCAATAATGGTCATACTTTGTCTTGTTCGTGCAATAAAAGGTCCAAGGGTTGCCGACAGAATAGTTGCCACCAATATGATGGGAACCATTGTTATGGTTATTATCGCCATATTTGCGATTATGCTGGATGAAGGTTATTTGGTGGATATCTGTATTATATATGCAATGATAAGTTTTCTGGCAGTTATTGTGCTTACCAAGGTTTATATGGGAGTTTACAGGGAGAAGAAAGGAGAGGGAGAAAATGGAAGTAATTGAGTGGATAAGGTTTGTTATTGGCGCTCTGTTTATGCTCTGCGGCCTTCTTATCTTTGTGATTGAAATGGTAGGCGTATTTCGTTTTAAATATGTGCTTAACAGGATGCATGCCGCTGCGCTTGGGGATACCCTTGGCATAGGCTGTTCATTGGTAGGTCTTATGATCATAAGCGGACTTAATTTTACCTCGCTTAAGCTTTTTTGTGTAATTGTATTTTTATGGTTTTCTTCCCCTACATCCTCACATCTGATTGCAAGGCTGGAAGTTGCAACGGATGAAGAGCGGGAGGAACATTATTCGGTGACGGAGCTTACGGCTTCTAAAAAGAAAGCCTAAAGCTGATAGAAAGGTGTGATTGTGGTATGCAGTTATTTATAAACATTTTGCTGGCATTTTTGATTTTGTGCGCTATAGCCGCAAGTTTATCTAAGAATCTTCTGAACACTATTTTGATCTTTATGTCGTATAGTCTGGTAATGTCAATTATATGGATCATCCTTGAGTCGCCGGATCTGGCGATTACGGAGGCTGCGGTAGGAGCCGGAGTTACCAGCGTATTGTTCTTTGTTACGCTAAAGAAGATACGGGCTATGGTTAAGACTGATAATGAGGAAGGGGAGAAAGGCAATGAGCAGGAAAATTCCTGACAAGGAGTATGAAAAGACACTTTCTTTTCGTTTAAAAAGATGGCTAGACGGTACGAAGGATGTGTTTACAGGTACCGTGGAAATGAAAGAACAAGAGGAATTTAAAGAAGATGACACAACTGTCATAAATAGGGCAAAGGATAGACAGCAGCGTATGGCAAGGGTTTATGATCTTGCAAATAACTGGGAAATAAACGGTTTTAACAGGCTATACAGAATTTTCTGCGTATGCTTTTGTCTGTTTTTAGTGCTTATGTTACTGATTGCAGTGTCATTTCTGCCCGCGTACGGACACCCGGAGAATCCGGTAAATAATGAGGTGGCAAAACGTTATATAGAGGACGGACTACAGGAGACCGGTTCGGTCAATATAGTAACGGGTATGATTCTGGACTACAGGGCCTTTGATACGTTAGGCGAATCCCATGTTCTCTTTATTGCAACCTGTACTGTACTTATCCTGCTTCGCAAAGATAAGAAAAAGGACGAGAATGGCAACAATATAGAGGTGAGCGACAGAATCTATGAGCCAAAAAACGATGTGATCCTGCAGACGGCAGCGCGTGTGCTTGTGCCGCCGATCATCATCTTCGGAATATATGTTATTCTTGGCGGGCATTTAGGGCCTGGCGGAGGTTTTTCGGGCGGAGCCATAATCGGGGCAGGTCTGATCTTATATCTGAATGCTTTTGGCTTTAAGAAGACGGAACGCTTTTTTACGGGAAAAACATACAAGATACTGAGTGTATGCGCACTTGGCTGTTACTGTCTGGCGAAAAGTTATTCGTTTTACACCGGGGCCAATCATATTGAAAGTGTAATACCGCTTGGAACTCCGGGGGCAATCCTTAGCAGCGGTCTTATTCTTATCTTGAATATCTGCGTTGGAATCGTTGTTGCCGGAACCATGTATACCTTCTACGTTATGTTCAGAAAAGGAGATTACTAGGATGAAAAATAAATTTTTCACCCTTGGGTAAGAATGGGGGATAAAGATGGATTTTGGAAATATTTTTATAAATTATGAGGAAGCCGTATCAATGATCCTGTTCGGCATCGGTTTCACGAATCTGCTGATGCAGAAAAATCTTATAAAGAAAATCGTAGGCATGAACATAATGGATACTTCCATGTACCTTTTCCTTGCGCTGAAGGGATATATTTCAGGCCGTAAGGCGCCCATAGTAGTAGACGGTGTACAGAGCGTGGAGGCGTATATTAACCCAATTCCAAGCGGACTTGTGCTGACGGGAATCGTCGTATCCGTTTCGGTAACCGCTCTTATGCTTGCGCTTACCATACGTTTATATAACAGATATCATACGCTGGATCTGGACGAAATATCCACAAGGCTTAAAAAGGAGGGATTGTGATGGCATTTGTACAGAATTTTCCCTTTATATCCATACTGCTTTCGCTTTTTGCAGGCCCTATATCTTCGGTGCTTGATAAAAAGTGGGCAAAGCGGCTGAATCTTTTTGTAATTGTCGCCATAGGAATTATGTCAACCGCTGTGCTTGTTTTTGTGCTGGGAAGCGGGCAGGCGTATGTCTATACGATGGGTCATTTTGCGGCACCCTGGGGCAATGAGATCAGGATTGGCATTTTGGAAGCGGCTATGGCCTTGTTTTTCTGCGCAGTCATGTTTTTATGTGTGATCGGCGGCGTGCTTGAGCGAGAGCTTGAAATCGAAGAGACGAAACATAATCTGTATTATATTATGGTAAACCTATTACTCTGCTCACTGTTAGCTCTTATATACACTAACGACTTATTTACCGCTTATGTGTTTGTGGAAATTAATACGATATCGGCCTGCGGACTGATCATGATAAGACAGACCGGAAGGACGATTGAGGCGGCGACCAGATATATGATCATGAGTCTTCTCGGTTCGGGTCTGCTTTTGCTTGGAATCTGCTTTTTATATAGTCTGACAGGACATTTGCTGATGAGTAATATCAAGGAACAGGTGGCTCTTATTCAGGCAGCAGGAGCGTATCAGGTGCCGTTGCTTACCGCTATCTGCCTTATGTCGGTGGGACTTGCGATCAAAAGCGCACTCTATCCGTTTCATACATGGCTGCCTGACGCATACGGATATTCAACTCTGTCATCAGCGGCGATTTTGTCATCATTGGTTTCAAAGGGATATATTTTCCTGCTTGTCAAAATCTTTTATCGTGTGATCGGTTTTGACATTATAAAAGAAAGCAAAGTTATAAACGTGCTGTTTGTATTTGGAATTGCAGGTATGATAATGGGTTCGGTAAGCGCGATAAGGGAGAGCGATATACAGCGTATGATAGCTTACTCGTCGGTGGCGCAGATCGGTTATATTTACATGGGCTTTGGTCTTGGAACTACCGCGGGTATAATCGCAAGCATATATCATATTCTCTCACATGCCGCTACCAAATCGCTTTTATTTATTGCATCATCGGGAATTACCGATGCTTCGGGAAAAAGCAAGGACTTTTTTGACTTAACGGGATCCGGATACAGAAACAGGCTTGCCGGAGCGGCATTTACGGTAGGTTCGCTGTCAATGGTCGGAATTCCGATGTTTTCGGGCTTTATATCCAAACTGCTGTTCGCCCAGGCATCGCTTGAAAACAGGCATAAGATATTGATTGCCTTGTTTGCGCTTGCAGTCAGCACTATTTTGAATGCAGTCTATTTCCTGAAAACCGTTATCCGGATTTATACGCCTGAAAAAAGGGAAGTTGTTGTAGATAAAGGATTTCAGGATGTTGCGATATGGGAACAGTCTTCAAAAAGTATTGCGATGATATGTCTTATTGCGCTGAATTTCTTCCTTGGTCTGTGTTCCGAACCGGTTGTTGAGTTGATTGAGCGTGGACTTGAGATGTTTGCATAAATTTTGCGGGAAAAACATTCGGCGTTGTTGCAGACTTACTTAGGTTTGGAATTGGCGTTTGCAAAATTGTTGTTGGAAAGGCATGGTTGATTGTAATGAATTCTAAATTGCAAAAATTACATCTTTTTGTTTTGATAATACTGCTGGCTTTGGCATTGGCGGCGTTATATACTGTGTGGTCGGGTGAGGGAAGTCTGACACTATTCTATTTAATGGATGATATTCCGGTTTACTTTCATGTGGACGCGCTTGCAAGGGTATTTGTTACGCTGACAAGCATAATATGGGTGCTTGTCGGGATTTATGCATTCGTATATATGGAACATGAAGGCAAAGAGGAGCGGTTTTTTGGCTTTTATATTCTGGTGTATGTTGTACTTATTGCTCTTGAGCTTTCCGGGAACCTTGTAACACTGTATTTCTTTTATGAGCTGATGACGCTGACTTCCATGCCTTTAGTTTTGCATAACGGCTCAAGAGAAGCGATCATGGCGGCTTTAAAATATCTGTTTTATTCCATGTGCGGAGCTTACTGTGCGCTGTTCGGAATATATTTTCTGTACAAGTACTGCGATACCCTGACATTCAAGGCTGGCGGTACATTGAATATGACATTGGTGTCAGGAAATGAGACCATACTTTTGATAGCCGTTTTCATGATGCTTATAGGTTTTGGAGCGAAGGCCGGTATGTTTCCGCTTCATTCATGGCTTACCGCAGCGCATCCCATATCGCCTGCACCGGCGTCTGCAGTGCTTTCTTCAATTATTGTAAAAGGCGGTGTTCTGGCTATAATAAGAAGCGTCTATTATATTGTCGGCGTGGATTTCATAAGGGGAAGCTGGGTTCAGAACGTATGGATCGCGCTTACGCTTTTGACCGTATTTATGGGATCGATGTTAGCGTATCGTGAGAAAGTATTTAAAAAGCGTCTCGCATATTCAACGGTTTCTCAGGTTTCTTATATATTATTCGGGTTATCAATGCTTACGCCGGAGGCTTTTGTGGGTTCAATGCTTCATGTTGTATTTCATGCGTGCATTAAGAGCGTACTCTTTTTAACGGCGGGAAGTTTTATTTTCCATACGGGCAAAACGAGGGTGGATGAGTACGCAGGGATTGGAAAGCATATGAGCCTTACCCTCTGGTGTTATACATTTGCTTCCCTTGCACTCATAGGTATTCCGCCGATGAGCGGCTTTATAAGTAAATGGTATCTGGCACAGGGAGCTTTGCAGTCGCAGACCGGAGTATTCCGTTTCCTTGGACCGGCGGTTCTGCTTATAAGTGCGCTTTTGACGGCGGGGTATTTGCTGCCTGTTACAATGAAGGGCTTTTTACCGGGAAAGGATGCTGTGGTGGAGGAAAAGAAAGAGCGTATTGATAAGATGAACGCTGTGCTGCTTATCCTTGCGGTATTTACGGTACTTATGGGAGTGTGGCCTAATCCGCTTATAAATTATGTCGGTGAAATTGCGGGCGGACTCTTTTAAATTTAGTTAAAGATATAGAGAAGTAAAGTCAGGATTCGCCCAAATGGACAGGATGGGCAAGGATGGAGGACTAATAATGGATTCATATATTATGGTGATAGCGGTTTTGCTGCCGATTCTGGGAGGGGTGCTAATTCCATTTCTTCCCTTTGGAAAAAGAAATATTATGGCAGCCTATATAGAGATAATAGTGCTTATAACCTCAGCGCTTACGTTTATGCTCATATTTAACAGGCCTGTGGATGCATTTGTATTGTTTCGTTTTACGGGACAGCTTAGTATAAGCTTCAGATTGGATGCTACAGGCAGCGTATTTGCGACAATACTTGCGTTTATGTGGCCGCTTGCTACCCTCTATTCCTTTGAATATATGAAGCATGAGGGACATGAGAAGATATTTTTCATGTTTTATACGATCACATTTGGCGTAACGCTTGGAATTGCTATGGCGGAGGACATAGTAACCTTGTACTTCTTCTATGAAATGCTTACGCTCGTTACGGTGCCGCTTGTACTGCATACGCTCTCAAGAGAGGCGGTACTGGCAACCCGCACCTATTTGTATTATTCGATTGGAGGCGCGGCCTTTGCCTTTATTGGAATGATTTTTGTGCTGTTTTATGGTAATACATCGAACTTTATTCCGGGCGGGGTAATGGATTTATCAAAGATGGGCGGTAATATTAATTTACTGCTGCTTATCTATGTGATCTGCTTTTGCGGATTCAGCGTCAAGGCGGCAATGTGCCCGTTTTCGGACTGGCTTCCACAGGCAGGCGTGGCTCCGACTCCGGTTACCGCGCTGCTTCATGCGGTGGCAGTCGTAAAGGCAGGCGCTTTTGCAACGCTTAGGATTACTTATTTCAGTTTTGGTACAGAGCTGCTTAGGGGAACATGGGCACAGTATCTGTTGATGGCGCTTGTAATATTTACAATTGTATACGGATGCAGTCGTGCATTAAAAGAAACACATTTAAAACGTAGACTGGCTTGGTCAACGGTCAGTAACCTGTCTTATATATTATTTGGCGTTCTGCTTATGTCTCCGATTGGTCTTGCGGGTGCATTGACCCATATGCTCAGTCATGCGCTTATGAAAATATGCGCTTTCTTCTGTGCAGGCGCGGTGATCTATAAGACCGGAAGAAACTATATACACCAGTTGGACGGCTTTGGAAAAAAGATGCCGTGGGTGTTTGGCACATATACCGTATCGGCAATGGCGCTTATGGGAGTGCCGGGGCTTTGCGGTTTCATAAGTAAGTGGTATCTGGCAAAAGGCGCTGTAGAGAGCCTTAATCCACTTGGTTATATAGGTCTTGCCGCAATCCTGATTTCCGCGCTTTTAACGGCAATATATATGTTGACTATTACGGTACGCGCCTTTTTTCCGGAAAAAGGCTTTGACTATGAAAAAATCTCGGATGTAGAGGACCCGAACTGGGTTATGCTGCTTCCGCTTACAATATTTGTTATTGCGATGTTTATAATCGGGCTGCACCCGCAGATTATGGTGGACGCGGTTTCCGGGGTTGTGGCGTCGGTGTTTTAGGATTATTAAGATGTAAGGAGACTTAGGAATATGAACGGAGATGTGATTCTTGCCGTATTGGTGTTTTATCCTTTTATAGGGGCGGTTTTATCCTGTATTATTGGTAAGAAAAAGGAAATAGTGAGGGATTATTTCGCGGATTTTATTGTAATAAGCGAGTTTATAATAACGCTTGTGCTGTTTGTATCTAATTGCACTAAAAGCACTTCCTTGTCTTTTTATTATTGCGAGATATCCGGAATCTGTGGCATGGGGCTGAGTTTTACAATGGAAGGTTTCAGACTGGTTTATGCTATGGTGGCGGCATTTATGTGGATGATGACGACTATCCTTTCAAGGGAATATTTCAGGCATCATGATAACAGAAACCGCTTTTATCTGTTTATGCTCGCTACGCTGGGCGCAACAATGGGAGTATTTCTTTCATCGGATTTGTTTACAACCTTTATATTCTTTGAGATTATGTCGTTTACATCTTATGTATGGGTAGCGCAGGAAGAAAACGAGGCTTCGTTAAGGGCAGCGGCAACATACCTTGCTGTTGCGGTTATTGGCGGTCTTGTTATGCTTATGGGAATTTTTATTCTTTATCATGAGCTTGGAACTCTGGATATGGATGAGATTTTCATAATGACGCTGCTTTATCCTGATAAGCCTCTGCTCTACGCGGCGGGCGCATGTCTGCTTGTAGGGTTTGGCGCTAAGGCAGGAGCTTTTCCGCTGCATATCTGGCTGCCTAAGGCCCATCCGGTAGCTCCGGCACCGGCGTCTGCGCTTTTGTCAGGTATTTTGACTAAAACGGGAGTATTTGGAATACTGATAGTAAGTTGCGACATTTTTCTGCACGATGCCATGTGGGGCAGCCTGATTTTGGGAATCGGAGTACTGACTATGTTTGGCGGTGCGCTTTTAGCGGTATTTTCCATAGATTTAAAACGTACTCTTGCGTGCTCGTCTATGTCCCAGATCGGTTTTATTCTGGTTGGCGTAGGTATGCAGGGACTTTTGGGTGAGGAAAACACATTGGCAGTTAATGGCACAATGCTTCATATGCTCAACCACTCAATGATTAAGTTAGTTCTGTTTATGGCGGCAGGTATTATCTTCATGAATATACATGCCCTTGACCTGAATGAGATACGTGGTTTTGGAAGAAAGAAACCGCTTCTTATGCTCAGTTTCTTAACCGGTGCGCTGGCTATAGCCGGAATTCCGTTATTTGGCGGATATATCAGCAAGACGCTCCTTCACGAAAGCATAGTGGAATACGGCGGCGCAGGGATAATGAAAACCATTGAGATTATTTTCCTGTTAAGCGGCGGGCTTACGCTCGCATATATGACTAAGATTTTCGTCGCAATATTTGTGGAAAAAAATAAGGATGCCAATAAACAGAGTAAATATGACAATTTAAAGCATTATATGAATGCAGAAAGTACGTTTGCACTGACAGTGAGCGCGGCGGTCCTGTTTATATGGGGGCTTTTCCCGCATACTTTAATGGACAGAGTGGCAAAACTTGGTAAAAATTTCATGGATTATAAAGCGCTAAGGCTTGGCTTTTATGCAGCAGAGAACACAGGGCATGCGGTGGCATATTTTAGCCTTAATAATTTAAAGGGCGCTGCCATATCAATTATAATCGGAGTTTTAGTATATTTCCTGATAATACGGAAGCTCCTTATGCGTGAGGACGATTATATCAATGCATGGCCGAAGTGGCTGGATATGGAAAATCTGATATATAGGCCTATACTGTTAGGCTTCATTCCGACTGTCTGTGCGATTGCAAGCAGAGTATGTGATAGCTTATTAGATACCGTTGTAGTGATACTGCGTAAGACTCTGTATAAAGACTCCAAACTGCCGCATGAGCGCAGGGAAGGGAATATTATAAGCGAATTTATAGGAAAGACCATGAACTTATGTCAGACAGTCCGAAACCGCCTGTGGGGCAGAAAAAATCCTAAGCACATTGATTTCGTGCATGCGGCGGCAGCCAGGTATGAGGAGATTAGGGAGAGTTCGATGATCATCCAGAGGAGCTTGTCATTTGGGTTGTTGATGTTTGGGATTGGATTGGCGCTGACGTTGATATATATTATTATGATATAAGAGGCACATTGTTTTAGAGAGAATCAGATATGGCTTGTCAAAGCAGCTGTTTCTTTTATTGACATGCAACATCTACCTGCTTGTTAAGGATTCAATCTCAGCACGGAGCTGTTGGATAGTGTTTTCTTGTTCGGTAATGGTATTACCCTGCTCTGCGATGATTTTCTCCTGTTCAGCAATGGTCTCATTGAAACATTGTATATCCAGATAATATTCCTCACGTTCAATGCATGCCTTACGAATCCAGTAATCCGAGTTCATATGGTAAATAGTCTGGGATGCTTCGTTTAAATATATATTATTAGCTGCTATCATTTTAAGATCCTCCCAAGTAGTCGCTTTAAAAAGAGAAGCCCACTTATCTATTTGATACTCCTTATCATCATTTGTTGCTAAATCTATTCTAGCTAAGTTTACCACACTAAGGGTTATTTTGTCACTATAAATATGGTTATTGTTAACATTAATTAGTTTATAAGTTGCATAAAATTCCGGATATTCTTTGAAAAGGGTATAGTCCAAGAAACCGATATGTATAACAGGCTTTATCTCTTGATACTTTTGCCCGTGATTGAGTTGGTCAAATGAACGGCTCATATACAGGAGTGAGCGGTCAGGCCAGTTTAGTTCATTGGCTACCTGCATTTCAAGATTGATATGTGTATTATTATTTAAAATGACATTGATATCGAGTCGGATTTCCTTGTCCTTAATGGACTCGCCAAGGATTATACTATTGGTGATTTCAACAGAGCGGACTTCTCTTTCCTTAAGATGAAGGAGAGAACAGACTAGCCCGCGGAGGACTTTGTTATTGGACTGTAAGACTGCACGAAACATGTAGTCGTTGGTCATGTTGTAAGGTATTGTGCCATGTGCAGATTGAAAAGAAGAGATAGTGTGTCGGTTTGAGAGTGTAGGTATGTTTGAATTTGTATACGCATTTCGGGTTGTAGATGTGTTTTGATTCATAGATGTGCTTTCCTTTCTTGATAAGACAGGATGATATATCCTGAGAATAATTTAAGATTTGAGAAAAAACGGAAATTCACTTTGTGAATTATTGTATATTTAATGATGTATGCGAAACATGATATAACACTAAAATGAAATGATGTACACAATATAGCACATTTATGTACGATGTGCAATACATAATTCGTAATAATAAGAACTAAAAAGCACATGATTTCCAAAAAGATGGAATAAATGTGTTTTTTTACATTAATATATATTGGCTGTTAATTATCGGGAGAGTTAAATTTTACATTTGCACTTGGCATTGTGAGGTGTTAAGATAGAGTAAATGCGCAAATAGGCGCCACAGGAGCCAATACAATGGATTTATTTGACTACATGAGAAGCACAAATATGGAAAAAGAATCCCCGCTTGCGGCAAGATTAAGGCCAACTACTCTGGATGAGGTAGTGGGCCAGCAGCATATTATCGGTAAGGACAAGCTGTTGTACCGTGCAATCAAGGCGGACAAGTTAAGCTCGATCATATTCTATGGACCGCCGGGAACCGGTAAAACTACGCTTGCCAAAGTAATTGCTAATACAACAAGCGCGGAGTTTACGCAGATTAACGCTACTGTAGCCGGCAAGAAGGACATGGAAGCAGTGGTGGAGCAGGCCAAGAATGTAAATGGCATGTATGGAAAAAAGACTATACTTTTTATAGATGAGATACATCGTTTTAACAAGGGACAGCAGGATTATCTGCTGCCTTTTGTAGAGGATGGAACAATCATACTTATTGGTGCAACTACCGAGAATCCGTATTTTGAGGTAAATGGAGCTTTGATTTCCCGTTCTATAATTTTTGAACTTAACCCTTTGGATAGAGAGGATATCAAAGAACTGATCCGGAGAGCCGTGTATGATAAGGACAAAGGAATGGGAGGATACGACGCGGTCATTGACGAAGATGCATTGGAGTTTCTTTCGGACCTTTCCGGCGGGGATGCAAGGCATGCACTTAATGCGGTGGAGTTAGGCATAATGACTACGCCAAGAAGTGAGGATAATAAGATACATATTACGCTGGAAGTAGCCAAGGAGTGTATTCAGAGAAGGACTATACGCTATGATAAGGGCGGAGACAGCCATTATGATACCATATCTGCTTTTATCAAAAGCATGAGAGGATCTGATGCGGATGCGGCTGTTTACTATTTGGGAAGGATGCTTTATGCAGGAGAAAGTGTAACTTTTATCGCAAGAAGAATTATGATATGCGCGGCAGAAGATGTGGGAAATGCGGATCCTAATGCATTGACTGTAGCAGTCAGTGCATCTTTGGCGGTTGAAAGGGTTGGTATGCCCGAGGCACAGATAATCTTATCGCAGGCAGCCGCTTATGTGGCGTCGGCGCCAAAGAGTAATTCCTGCTGCGAAGCAATTTTTGAAGTAATGGAAACAGTTAAACAGACCGGAAATCTTCCGATTCCGACGCATTTACAGGATGCGCATTATAAAGGTGCCAAAAATCTCGGCCGCGGGGTAGGATATAAGTATGCTCATGATTATCCTAATAATTATGTAGAGCAACAATATTTGCCGTATGAACTGAATGGAAAGGAATTCTACAGGCCTTCAGGAAACGGTTATGAAGCAAAAATAAGAGAACACATGAAACGTATAAAGGAAGATGCAGCCCATGAATCAGAAAGAAAAAATGGACGGACATAAGATTAAATATAGAAGAAGAGAACTTGACAGAGAAAAGATTAAAGCAAATAAAGAGAAAATAAAAGAAAAGAAACGCAGGGAAAGAGATATAAGGCTCAGGGAAAAAGAGCTGATACATGAAGAAAATACTGATATTGACCAGTATAGTCAAGAAAATAATATTTTAAAAAATATAAAAATAGCCAATTTAATAAAAAATCCGGCGGTCAGAATTTCCGCGGCAGTAGCAGCCGTACTTTTACTTTCTGCCTCGGCTTATCTTTTAATGCGTACTCATAAAGCTAAACTTACAGCAGTAGAAACCATGAACTATGACGGCATAGAAGAAGTGATGGAATACTCTTATAGGCAGAGTAAGAAAGCGGGACTTGTAAAGGCGGCAGGCAAAGATACTTCTGTAGATTCTGCAAAGGTAATGAGCTATATGCTTGAAGGTATAGGGAACAGACCGGAAGAGGTAGAGCTCACGGCGGAAAATACGGCTGAATTTGCAACAATTGAAAGCTGCCTGATCAACAGCGAAACCGGAAAAGTGGATGTTAAAGTTACCGCACCGGCGATTGCAGCAAGTGATGACGGTTATTACTACATATTTGCGGAAAAACCCTTTGAAAGCGCGATAAACGGTGAGGAATACATAATAGAAGAGCAGAAGGATACTGAATTGACTTTTTCGGTCAATCTCAATTACAATACCGCTAATTCCAGACTTTTTTCAAAGTTTGTTGTGGCGATGCTCAAAGACGGGGAATTTGTTGAGATCAGTAAGCCGCGTTATATTACCAACCCGGAGGAGAGTGCAAAGTATACGCCATCCTTTTCACAGACGAAGTCCAAGAAAGGGTTGTTGGTTGATCCTAACAAACTCTCTGGCTCAGAGCTTGATGACTTAGGTGTTAAGCATGCGGCTTACAATATATTCTTAAGCCGGTTTTTTAGCGGCTCCGGAGTGAATTATACATATAATGGAAAAACTTATTCCTTCAACCGCTCGGTGGTGGAAGAATATGACCATGTTTTTTCAACATTGACCAAAAAAGGAATAGATGTTACGGCGATCATTTTAAATAATGCGTCAGGTAAGACAGAGCTTATTCATCCGTTGGCACGTTCCGGCGGAAGCGCACCTTATGCTGCTTTTAATGCAGCGGATGAGAGCGGTATAGAGCATATAGCGGCAATAGCTTCATTTCTGGCGGAGCGTTACAGCGGAAATTCCCATGGAAAGGTTATGAACTGGATAATCGGAAATGAGATAAACGCCAGACATGAGTGGAATTATATAAAATATATGGAGACGAAAGATTACGTCGAGGAGTATGCCAAGGCTTTTCGCGTTTTTTACAATTCCATAAAGAGCATCAACGGCAATGCAAGGGTTTATATTTCATTAGACCAGCAGTGGGGCAAGAGCCTGACAAAAACCAACGGGTACGGCGCTAAGGAAATATTGGATGCTTTTAACATTAATATTAAAAACGGCGGAAATATTGATTGGGACGTAGCGCAGCATCCTTACAATTATCCCCTAAACAGTGCAAAAGCATGGAGTCCGTCCGGTAAAGCAGCCTCATATATACTGGACTCGGAGACTACGCCGGTTTTATCAATTAAAAATATTCATGTACTGACGGATTATTTGCAAAAAGAGGAGTTTTTGACAGATTCGGGAGAGGTAAGGCATGTATCGCTTAGTGAAATGGGCTATACCTCGTCTGCCGGACAGGAACTGCAGGCAGCTTCCTTTGTATATGCATATAAAATAGTGGAAGCAAACCAGTATATTGATTCACTGCTTTTATCCAGACAAACGGATGCTTCCGTAGAAGTAGCACAAGGGCTTGCGTTTGGCTTAAACAGTGCCGGAGGCGGACGTAAGTCCATATATAACGCATATAAGTATATAGATACGGATAAGGCGTCGGAATATACGGACTTCGCATTGAAAATTATAGGAATTTCAAGTTGGGTTGAAGTTATTAAGAACTATTAAAAGTGATTAAAATATCAAAATAATTGTTCGATTAAATACTTATATACTGCCTGATTCTTTTTCTGCCAGTTATCGCAGATGGAAGCCGCTGTTTCGGCATCAGGCACTGACATAGTTATGTCAACTAAGTTTATTTTCTTTTCCGTAGCAACAAGGTGAACCTCATATTCTCCCGATGTAGATTTGTAGTAATCAGAGAGAATGGAGACTTCATTGCGCATTTCCAGTTCATTTTCGCGAAAGAAATCGTCGATCTTTTTTCTGGTGACATTGCTCAGACGCTTTTCAAAAAAGGACAGGGTTTCCCTGCCCTCTTTTGTTATTGTAAGATGTGTACGGTTGCGGACGGTTCTTGCCGTTATCATATCTGAATTGTCAAGTTCGGCAAAAACCTGTTGCAGCGTCAAAAAGTCAGTATATTCCTGCTCTAAGATAAAATCCGCTACCTGCGCTTTAGTAATTGGAAAAGCGGCCCTGCCAAGCATATATAGTACGATCAATTTATATTGTATTAATGAATCTTCCTGTATCATATTAATAATCATGCCTTTCAGTCATGTATATGAGATTTAACTGCATTGGCTACTACTTCAGCCACTTGTGGATTAAAAGCCTCGGGCATAATGTTATCTTCGTTTAGTTCATCATCCGGTACAAGTCCGGCAATCGCATTAGCTGCCGCCAACTTCATTTCCTCGGTAATCTGCCTTGCACGTCCTTCAAGGGCGCCTTTGAAAATGCCGGGAAATGCAACTACGTTATTAATCTGATTAGGGAAGTCAGAACGCCCGGTGCCTACTATACGGACACCCGCAGCTTTGGCTTTATCCGGCATGATTTCCGGTACAGGATTAGCCATTGCAAAAAGAATGGAATCCTTATTCATGGATGCTGCCATTTCAGGTGTTACAATATTTGGAGCTGAGACTCCGACAAAGATATCCGCGCCTTTCATTGCATCTGCAAGGCTGCCGCTTTCATTGTCCGGATTGGTCAATTCGGCCATTTTCTGCTGCATTTCATTCAGCCCCTCCACGGATTTATTTATAATACCTATCTTGTCGCACATGATCACATTGGTAAAGCCGTATGTGAGAAGCAGCTTGGTAATGGCAATTCCCGCGCTTCCGGCACCGTTTACAACTACTTTACAGTCTTCTTTTTTCTTTCCTGTAACCTTGAGTGCATTGATGATTCCGGCAAGTACGACGATTGCCGTACCATGCTGGTCATCATGAAATACAGGGATGTCGAGAATCTCTTTTAATCTTTCTTCTATTTCAAAGCAGCGCGGAGCGCTTATGTCTTCCAGATTAATACCGCCAAAGCCCGGTGCAAGATAAGTTACCGCTTTGATGATCTCTTCGGTGTCCTGGGTATCAAGGCAGATAGGTACGGCATTAACGCCGCCGAATTCCTTAAAAAGCACCGCTTTTCCTTCCATAACCGGCATAGCGGCATAAGGTCCTATATTTCCAAGTCCAAGCACTGCACTTCCGTCTGAAACCACCGCTACCGTATTGGCTTTCCATGTATAGGTATAGGCAGCTTCTTTATCCTGAGCAATTACCTTACAGGGTTCTGCTACCCCAGGGGTATAGGCAAGTGCTAAGTCCTCTCTGGTTTTAACCGGTGTTTTTGATATTGTTTCAAGTTTTCCGTTCCATTCTTCGTGAAGTTTGAGTGCTTTTTCGTTTGTCGTCATTTATATTACCTCATTTCTTTGATTAACATGAGAATGTCACGTAAAGTGTGACATTCTATATAATCATATATTATTTATGGATTTTCTGCAATGATTAGTTTAAATGAGGGAGCCGCCTGCTTTTCCATAAGCTTTTGTAAGTAGAAAAAAGTTCTTCCTATTTCTTCCATTATAGTGTATAATATCATTCATAAACAGATATTAGGCATTTCAGTTTACATATCAAGAAGTACAATCCCTAAACCAAAGAGTGAATGAAATAGTATTGGGTTGATGTCCGCTAAAGTGGACAAGGAGGTATATTAATGAGAGAAAAGTATGAATCATTAGCGCTTGCCGATTTAAAAGAAATCGCAAAGCTAAGAGGAATCAAAGGAGTTTCTACTATGAAAAAGGCGGATTTAGTAGAAGCTATGCTTCGTGAGGACGAGAAGGACAAAGCGCAGGGAAAGGACGTAAGCGTTAAATCTGTTGCACCTAAGAAAACAGAGCAGTCTGAAAAGCCGGAGAAAGCAGGAAAAACAGATAGTACGACGCCTGTAAATGAAGAAGAAAAATTTCCGGCGGAACTTGACAGCGGTATAATGGCGCATGGTATTTTAGAGGTTATGAGCGATGGTTTCGGCTTTATACGGTGTGAAAACTATCTACCGGGTGAAAATGACGTCTATGTAGCGCCGAGCCAGATCAGGAGATTTGGGCTTAAGACAGGTGACATTTTGGAGGGTAACACCAGAGTCAAGACGCAGAGTGAGAAATTCAGTGCACTTTTGTACGTAAAAACGATAAACGGTTATTCTCCGGACGTTGCTATGAAAAGAGCTAACTTTGAGGATTTAACCCCGATTTTCCCCAATGAGCGCCTTAAATTAGAAGTGCCGGGCTCTTCCGTAGCCATGCGCATTATGGACCTGATGAGTCCTGTGGGCAAAGGACAGAGAGGAATGATTGTTTCACCGCCTAAAGCAGGAAAGACCACGCTGTTAAAAGAAGTGGCAAAATCAATTACCAGAAACACACCGGAAGCGCATCTTATAATTCTTTTGATAGACGAGCGTCCTGAAGAGGTGACGGATATTAAAGAGGCGATCGAAGGACCTAATGTAGAAGTAATTTATTCTACTTTTGACGAACTTCCGGAGCACCATAAGAGGGTGTCCGAGATGGTGATCGAGCGCGGAAAGCGTCTGGTAGAGCATAAAAAGGATGTTGTAATACTTTTGGACAGTATTACAAGACTTACAAGAGCTTACAACCTTACGGTTCCGCCGAGCGGTCGTACATTGTCGGGAGGTCTTGATCCCGCTGCGCTTCATATGCCTAAGCGCTTCTTTGGTGCAGCAAGAAATATGCGTGAAGGCGGCAGCCTGACTATTCTGGCAACCGCGCTTGTAGAGACCGGAAGTAAAATGGATGATGTGGTATATGAGGAATTTAAGGGAACCGGTAATATGGAAATGGTACTTGACCGTAAACTTTCCGAAAAAAGGGTATTTCCGGCAATTGATATTCCAAAATCAGGAACCAGAAGGGAAGATCTGCTTTTGAATCCTGAGGAACTTGAGGCAATCAACATAATAAGGAAAGCCTTAAACGGACTAAAACCCGAAGAGGCTGTTGATAAGGTGCTGGATATGTTTGCAAGAACCAGAAATAACAATGAATTCGTTAATATGGTAAAAAAGATAAAATTCCTGTAAAAAGTGCTTGCATACGAAAAATACCTATGCTACAATATATAAGCTGTTGGTTAATAACTGCAGTAGGCATAAAAGAATTCTAGCGGCGTTATACGTTCGTAAAATATAGGAAAGGGAGTACGATAAAATGAGAGAAGGAATTCATCCTGAGTATTATCAGGCAACTGTAACATGTAACTGTGGTAACACGTTTGTAACAGGTTCTACCAAACCTGAGATTCACGTGGAAGTTTGTTCCAAATGCCATTCGTTCTACACAGGTCAGCAGAAAGCAGCACAGGCCAGAGGACGTATTGATAAGTTTAATAAGAAATACGGTGTGGGAAACAAATAGTTTGGAAAAAAAGGTTGGGATGAATGTCTCAACCTTATTTAAATATAACTGTTATTTTAGCGGAGGCAGATAAATTGAGAAATAGACGCGACTATTACTCCGGAATTGGCGGGCAGGCTGTTTTAGAAGGCATTATGATGAAAAATAAGGAACAGTATGCGGTAGCTGTCCGTAAACCAAATGGAGAGATTGAAGTAGAAGTCGATACCTATCATGGAGTTATTCATGGAAGCAGGCTTCTTAATATACCGTTTATAAGAGGAATTTTTAACTTTATTGATTCGCTTATTTTAGGAATGAAAAGCCTTAACTTTTCCTCAAGCTTTTATGAAGATGAAGATGCAAAAGAAACTGCGGCTGATAAGGCTTTTAATAAGATATTTAAGGATAAGGCGGAGAATGTTTTTATGGGTATAGTGACGGTAATTTCCGTTATTCTTGCCGTTGCAATTTTTATGGTTCTGCCTTACTATCTGACTTCATTGTTTAAAGATTACGTTAGGAACGCTTCTTTGATGGCTATAATCGAGGGAGTTATACGTATTCTTATTTTTGTATTATATGTAGTCGCAATTTCGTTAATGAAGGATATAAGAAGAGTTTATATGTATCATGGTGCGGAGCATAAATGTATAAACTGTATTGAAAAAGGGCGGCCGCTTACGGTGCGTAATGTAATGCGAAGCTCTAAACAGCATAAGCGCTGCGGAACCAGCTTTTTATTGTTTGTAATGTTAGTCAGTGTGGTTTTGTTTTTCTTTATCAGGGTAGAGAATCCCGTTTATAAGGTTGCGCTTAGAATTGCCCTGATTCCGGTTATTGCGGGGATTTCTTATGAGATTATCAGATTGGCGGGAAGAAGCAATAATATTATAATCAGGATTATTTCCGCTCCGGGAATGTGGCTTCAGAGGCTGACGACTAAGGAACCGGATGAAGATATGGTTGAGGTTGCTATTGCGGCGGTTGAGGCTGTGTTTGACTGGAGAGGGTATTTGTATGATACCTTTGGATATACGGTGGATGATGAGGAATAGAGATTGTGACGTTGAAGTATAGAGAAGTATATAAGTGGGGAACGGAGCGGCTGAAAGAAGCGGGAATTTCAGAGGCTGAACTGGATGCCAGAATATTACTTGAATCTACATGCCAAACGGATAGAAATACGCTGCTGGTGCATGGCGACAGAGAAGTATCATCAGAAGAATATGATAGTTATGTAAACTATATCTCTCAGAGAGAAAAGCACATACCTCTACAGTATATTACGGGTGTTCAGGAGTTTATGGGCCTGGAATTTGAAGTCAATGAGAATGTGCTGATACCAAGGCAGGATACGGAGATACTGGTGGAAGAAGTGATGCGGTATCTGCATGACGGGATGCGGGTTCTGGATATGTGTACAGGTTCAGGGTGTATCTTGCTTAGTCTCTTGTACTATTCTAATGACTGCATGGGGCTTGGAGTGGATGTATCTCAGGGGGCGCTGGATGTGGCAGCGCGTAATTTAGATAAATTAAAGGCTCTTAAAGGTGAAATAGATGCGAAGTTCATGCAGGGGGATCTGTTTGAAGGTCTTGAGGATAGTCACTATGTGGATAAAGCTTCTGAAGCTGTCGGCAGTGAGCGGAATGGTTTAAATGAAGATCGGGAAGCCCGGTTTGATATTATTGTTTCAAACCCCCCATATATAAAGAGCAGTGTAATTGAAACCCTTATGCCGGAAGTTAGAGAACATGAGCCGGCGTCTGCCTTGGATGGCAGGGAAGATGGGCTGTATTTTTACCGTAGGATAATAGAGCAAGCCGGGGTTTATCTTTTCGGTGGAGGAAGACTTTTCTTCGAAATTGGGTTTGACCAGGGCGAGGCAGTTAAAAGCATGATGGAGGCCGCAGGATATAAGCAGGTTGAAATTGTAAAGGATTATGCAGGGCTTGATAGAGTTGTACATGGAAAGTGTGAGAAGTACTTCTAAAGCTCACAGCAAGGGCTGTTTCGCTAAGAAGTACTAAGTCTCACACTGGAGAATGCCAAAATACGGGCATTCTCCATAAGTCAACTTATTAGATTAGAGGATTATAATAGAAAGGCATGGTTGTTCTAATGTTTGATAAATTAGAGGATTTACTTAGAAAATTTGAGGAAATAATGAATGAGCTTAGCGAACCTTCGGTAGCAAATGACCAGGAGCGTTTTCGCGCATTAATGAAAGAGCAGAGCAATCTCACTCCTATTGTAGAGGCTTATAAGGAATACAAAAAATGCAATCAGGATATAGAGGATAGTCTGGCTATGCTGGATAGTGAATCTGACGAGGAAATGCGGGATATGCTCAAAGAAGAGCTTACTGCTTCCAGAAAGAGAGTAGAGGAGTTAGAGCATGAGCTTAAGCTGCTGCTTTTACCAAAGGATCCGAATGACGATAAGAACGTAATAGTTGAGATCCGTGCCGGAGCAGGCGGTGACGAGGCGGCGTTGTTTGCGGCGGAGATATATCGTATGTATGTTCACTATGCCGAGGGCAGACGCTGGAAAGTGGAGACAATGGAAGTTGAGGAAATAGGAATAGGCGGAATGAAGAGCGTTACTTTTATGGTAACCGGTCAGGGAGCGTATTCTGTCCTTAAATATGAAAGCGGGGTACACCGCGTACAGCGTGTACCTGAAACAGAATCCGGCGGACGTATCCACACTTCCACGATCACCGTAGCGGTTATGCCGGAGGCGGAAGAGGTAGATGTGGAAATTGATGAAAAAGATATAAGGATCGACGTAATGAGAGCTTCCGGAAACGGCGGCCAGTGTGTCAACACAACTGATTCGGCTGTTCGTCTGACGCATTATCCGACAGGTATAGTAGTCTACAGCCAGACCGAGAAATCCCAGCTTCAGAACAAGGCTAAGGCGTTTGCGTTATTACGTGCAAAATTATATGATATTGAGCAGCAAAAGGCGCATGATGCGGAAGCGGAGCTGCGTAAAAGCCAGATCGGAACCGGTGACCGTTCAGAGAAGATCAGAACCTATAACTTCCCGCAGGGGCGCGTGACAGATCACAGGATCAACCTGACACTGTATAAATTGGATAAAATTATGAACGGCGATATCCAGGAAATATTAGATGCCTGCATATCAGCGGATCAGGCTGCGAAACTGGTTAAGATGGGAGACAATTGATAAGTTGAAGAAGAAAATTATTGCTTTGGCAGCACTTATATCCGCAGCATTGATAAGCAGCTGCGGCAGCAGTGAAGATCAAGAAGATTTGCTTTCTAATAAGAATGAGATAGAAACAAACGAAGCAGAGGAAATTACCGCAGATATACAATTCTCGGAAGATGAAGCATTATGGTCGGGGTATATAATGGACTTTACCGACTTAGACAGTATGGGTGAAAGTTTTCGGATTGACTGGGAAAGTCAATTGGAAGAAACCGTATATTCCTATGGCGGATGCCGTAGCTCGGCGCAGGGATATATGGACTCGCCCCAAAATTCCGATGAAGAGCGGGATTTTCCTTTTTATTTTTATACTTTGGATGAATTTTCGATTCCGACTTTTTATAAAACTACCGCTTATGGATATATAGCGGATGGCACAGCCTACATTATGAGGCAGACCAATGAAGCTTTTGAAGAAATTACAGATGCCGGACAGGCGGAGGATTTGGCAGAAATTATGTCGGATATGTTTATATATGAGATTTGTCTGGCTGACTATAAAGAAGAAGACGGAAATTTAGCCACCATAATAAGCGGTCTGGGCTTGGCTGATGGTCGCATGTTTGACGGAAAAGTTGATTTGTCCACTCCAGAGACGGCAATTGCACAGCTGCTGCATTATTCAGGCGGAACAGCAGAGAGTGTGCCATGGGTGATTTACGGAAATACAAGAATAGTCACTTATACTTTTGTGGACGGCGGCAGTATTAGCTGGATTATGGCGCAGGACTATGAAGATGAGGCAAGCAATGGAATGGGGGATTTTTGGTTTCCGTTCGGATATTGCGGTGATGAGACTCTTGCAAAGGCTAAGAAAGTACAAAAATATATGACAGATGTGTCAGTTGATTCGTTAAACAATATTACCAAAGAGCCGGGATTTGACAGCAGTGAATGGATGGATGAGTGGATGGCACTGCCCGAAAATGAAGATAATGACATGTTTGTGCTTTTGTATAAAGATGATAAAGAAGATGTCGCTTTATACGGATTATATGGCGGCGACGGACTTATACTGCGTGACGGTTCAGACATCTACCCGGTTTATGCATCATGGATGGGACCTCAGTCGATATGGCCGACTGTTAAAAAGGCCGATTATGATAACGACGGAACGAAGGAGTATGCGTTGTGGATGGTCTTAGGAACCGGAACCGGCTTTCATCATGACGGATTATTCATGCTTGAACCGGATGAGGGGCAGGAAACAGGGCTTAGGGTTCATCAGTTAACGACTGATGACATGCTGTATCAGTTTGATGTGATTGACTATACCTTTGATGAAGAAACAAATATATTGAAGGTTGATACGGGCTCTGAGAGCGTGGAGATGGATCTGACAAAATATCTGGAAGAACAGGAAGAGGAGTATACCGGCTTAGGCTGGGGCGATTTGATTTTTATGGAAGAAAAGGGCGGGCAATGGTATATAACAATGTCGGCAGGCGTTACGCTCTCAAACTATGTACAGCCTTCATATGAGTGTGGAATGGATTTTACTGCGCCGGTAACTTATATGGAGAATGGATACTTCCAGGTGGGGGAGATCAGTATAGAGGATGTTAATTGTGACTTGTAATTTTTTACCACAATTAATTGTTATTTGAGTATTGACAACCCCTCAAAAAACTGATAGATTAGTCTAATGATAATTATTTAAATAATATTGAGGAGGGAAATAAGATGAAGAAATTATCTATTATTGCAGCGTGTGTAGCTTTGATTGGCTTACTTGGCGGCTGCGGAAGCAACTTTGATGCATCAGGTTATGTTAAAGCATTATTGGACAATTCCTATAAGAATGATTCAACTCAGTTTGTATCTATGAAGATAGGAACAGCAGATGAGGCATCAAAGCTGTATGAAGAAGGTCTTGATTCTGAAGTTAGTGCCATGGTTTCATCAATGGGTTATAGTGTTTCGGATGAACAGGAACAGGCTATCAGAGAAGTTTTTGCTAAGATCTTGGCAGGAGCTAAATACACTGTTGGTGAGGCAGAAAAGCAGGATGATGGCTCTTATGTGGTAACAGTTACATATGAGCAGATGGAAATTTTTGGACCTGCAATAGACGACTATATGGACGAAATCATGGAAATGCAGGCTGGATTGACAGGCGAAGAAACAAACGATGAGTTAGTCGCAATGGCGATTGATGCATTTAAGGATGTTTTGGATGAGACATTGGCAAACGTTTCATATGCTGATCCTGAAACTACAACAATCACCGTTGAACTTATTGATAAGGTATACACACCAGATCAGAACGATCTTTATGATCTTGAAGCATCATTATTTGATATTGATTCTGTATATTAATAAAGAGTACAGTTATTTGATTTATAGAAAATCCCATCGGATATTTCCGGTGGGATTTTTTGTTGTCTACTTTTCTTTGGTGTGCTATAATTAAGAAAAAGGTTACAAAAATGTTGCAAATAATGCAGAATAAAGTCGCTAAAAGAGAGTGGGGATGCAAATATGTTGGAAAGAAAAATAGCAAAACATCTTGAGCAGTGGAAAGGAAAGAAGCGTAAAAAGGCTCTGCTTGTAGCGGGGGCCAGACAGACAGGCAAGACATACAGTATCCGTCAGTTTGGAAAAGAGAATTACGAGGTTTTTATAGAAATTAATTTTAAAGAAGATAAATCCGCAGCAGACATTTTTGCCAATGTTTCGGTTGCTTATGCGCTTATCGCTAATCTTACCGCTTATACCGGAACAAGCCTTAAATCCGGAAAAACTCTTATTTTCCTGGATGAGATTCAGGAGTGTCCACAGGCAAGAGCAGCAGTCAGGCTTTTGGTAAAAGACGGAAGGTATGACTGCATCGAGGCGGGTGTAGTGGATGACGTTTTGGAATATGAGGAAAAATATTTCATGCGGGCGATGGATGTGGAAGAGTTTATGTATGCTAACGGAATTAAAAGCACCGCGATCGATTATGTGCGTGACTGCTTTGAACAGAGATGGGCGGTGAGCGGCAGCGCACATGAGATGCTTAAGCGGATTTTCGGTTATTATGTAGTGGTAGGCGGGATGCCTGAAGCGGTTCAGGTATTTATCGATACACATGACATGGGCAAGGTAACGCAGGTACATAAGCGTATTCTGCAGCTGCAAAGGCAGGACATTGAAAAGATGCGGAACGTATCTAAGACTGAAAAAACTAAAATGAATAAGATTCTGGATTTTGTTCCTACAGAATTAAATAAAACGAATAAGCGCTTTTTATTGGCTGATATACGTAAAAGTGCCAGAATGGAGCGTTATGAGAACAGCTTAAACCGATTGTCTGATATTGGACTGACAATGCCCTGCTATTATGTAAGCGAGCCAAAGCCCCCGCTTGGAGAAAGTGAAAAACGTAATTTGTTTAAGTTATATCTTGCAGATTCCGGACTTTTATGCGCAATGTCTCCTGAGAATATGCAGTTTGGAATTATGCAAAGTAAGTTTGAAGCCGGTATGGAAAGTATACTTGAAAATACTTTTGCCGGAATCCTTACTGCAAACGGCTTTGCAATCAGATATTATAATGAGAAAAATAAGGGAGAGCTGGATTTCCTTATTCAAAAAGGTGAAGAGGTAATTCCTATAGAAATCAGGTCAGAGGACAATTATAAGTCCCACCAGACGCTTGACTATGTACTGGGCAATAAGGATTGGGGCATGGAGTACGGAATTGTATTTTGTGACCGCAATGTGGAAAAAGAAGGGAATGTTTACTATATGCCTTGGTATATGGTTATGTTTATGCGGAATGGGTGATTGCTGCACTGGTGTGGCAGGCCGCGAGCCCATGCAGCATGAAAAAGAGGTTGCGTGGGCTCTGGGTACTGGAATTAACTTTTGCAATTGCTAAACTGTCGTCCTGAGCTACGAACTTAGGCAAAATATAGAGCAAGAGGAAGATATAGTGGAAAATGAATGATTTATCAGTGCAGGATTTTGAAGAACCTGTTATGTTAAGGCCACATCATGGAATGTGCTTGGCATATTTTAAAGGGTATGGATATAGTGATGAGTTTGCGGTACATATGCAGAAAGTGCAGGATTATCTTAAAACGGATGCCATTGTGCGTTTGACAGTGGAAACTGACATAATTTGTTCGAAATGTCCTAATAATATTAATGGAGATTGTGAAAAACCGGAGTTGGTGGCGCGATATGATTCTGAGGTATTGAGACGATGCGGTCTAAGTGCAGGTGAAGGACTGGAGTTTACAGAGTTTTTTAGGCTTGTACAGGAGAATATTCTTGCACCTAAGCTTCGTGGGGAGATTTGCGGAGACTGCCAGTGGGATGAGATTTGTAGATAATTAAGAAGGTGGTGGCAAGGCACGAGCCCGCGCAGCATGAACAAAAACGGGGCTCGAACCGCAGGAGCGAAGGTCGCCCCTTATTTTGTTCATGTTGCGCGGACTCTGGGTACTGGAAATTACTTTTGTAATTATTTTCTCAATTATATAGAGGATGTGAAATATATGAATGATCAAAAACAACTTAAAAGGCTTTTTAATTTTATTGACGAGAGCCCAACCTGCTTTCACGCGGTAGCGAATTTGGAGAAAATGCTTGACAAAGAAGGTTTTGTTAAGTTGGACGAGAAGGATGTATGGAAAATTGAAAATGGGGGCAAATATTATGTGAACCGAAATGGTTCGTCGTTGATTGCGTTTGTTATGCCTGAGAAAAAGCCGTCAGGTTTTCATATGACGGCGGCACATAGTGATTCGCCTTGTTTTAAACTTAAAGAAGCGCCGGAGATTGTGGTGGATGATGCGTATCTTAAGCTTAATGTTGAAAAGTATGGCGGAATGATTATGTCAACCTGGTTGGATAGGCCTCTTTCCATTGCAGGGAGAGTTGTAATTAAGAATAAAAGTGGTTTTGAGAGCCGTTTGGTGAATTTGGATAAGGACAGTGCAATTATTCCGAATCTTGCCATTCATATGAATAGGGATGCAAATAAGGGAGTGGAGTACAATCCGCAGACAGACATGGAACCCCTGATAGGAGAGAGCGCTTCTAAAGATGAGTATTTAAGACTTCTGGCAAAAGAGGCGGGGGTATCACAGGAGGATATTTTAGGCTTTGATTTATTTTTATATAATAGGGACAAATGCCGGTTAATTGGGATTGATGATGCTTATATTGCAGGCCCTAGGCTGGATGATTTGGAGTGTGCGTTTGCGACGATGACTGCATTGGTCAATGAAAAGCCGGATAAATATATTAATCTATGTGCAATTTTTGATAATGAAGAGGTAGGCAGCAGAACTAAGCAGGGAGCAGATTCTACTTTTTTACCGGATGTACTGCGTAGAATATGCCTGAAAATGGGAATAGATGAGGAAGGATACCGCTGTATGCTGGCGGACAGTTTCCTGATTTCTGCTGACAATGCACATGCACTGCATCCGAATCATCAGGAGAAGGCGGATGTAACTAATAAACCTGTACTAAACGGCGGAATTGTCATCAAGCACCACGGCAGCCAACGCTATGCGACAGATGCATATTCTGCGGCATACATGAAGGACGTCTGCAATAAGGCGGGCGTGTCTTATCAGTCTTATGCGAATCGTTCGGATATTGCCGGCGGAAGCACGCTTGGAAATATTCTCACATCGCAGGTTTCGGTGAATATGGTGGATATAGGTCTTCCCCAGCTTGCCATGCATTCCGCATTGGAAACCGCAGGGGTTAAGGATGTTGCTTATTTGTTGGAGGCGCTTAGAGTATTTTATAGGTAGACGGGGAGTGCTTATTTTATGGAATTCATTGATATTTATGATGATTTGGGGCGAAAATGTGTTAAAAGCGAAGATAAAGACGAGGCACATAGAAAAGCGCTTATTCGTAGAGGTGTTTGTGTGTGGATTATGAATTCTAAGAATGAGCTATTGCTTCAAACACGAAGTGATCATGTCATGTTTCCCAATATGCTGGATATTTCTTTTTCAGGGCATGTTCAGGTCGGCGAAACTCCTTTAGAAGCCGCTAAGCGGGAAGGGCGAGAAGAACTTGGCATTAACATAAACGAATCTAAACTAAAATATCTGTTTTCTTGTCGGGAATATGGTGGTGTTGACGGTTATTTTGAGAATGAGATAGATGATGTGTTTCTCTATAGAGCGGATATTCCTATAAACGAGTATTTGTTCTGCGATAATGAGGTAAAGGAAGTAAGATACACATTATCATTTTCTATTAGTCACTTTAAATAGTCGTTTAATAAAGGGGGAAAAAATAACACTAATATGTTTCTGTGCTCTGCTATTAACCATAACGGCGTTCAGTTTGAAATAAAACCTCCAATGCCAAATGTAGAAACAAGGGCGGTAATGGATGAATACAAAGAAATGAAAAATAATCCGGATAAATACAAACGTTATGAATCTTTCGATGTACTTTTAGATGAGGTGCTTTCCGATTCCTGACAAACATTCTCTCAATATCTATCATGCATATGATCCGGGTTACTTGAACCCGGAATCACATCATTTTCCTAATTTAATAGTAAGGATGAATTTCATTCTGCGCCAAAGTTGGCGTAATGTTGATTTGCGGTAAATTCCTTTACTTTAAATGTTTCCCGAAAAACTGTTCCAGTTTGTCAAACGGAATTGCATCTTTACTGCCTCCATCATAAAGATCCGTATGAACAGCCTCCGGAATGATAAGCAGTTCTTTATTATCTGCATAAGGATTATCTTTCACCATATCAGCATATGCGTCACGGCTGAAATAGCAGGAATGAGCTTTTTCGCCATGCATCACCAGAACGGCGCTGCGGATTTCATTGCTGTATTTTAAGATGGGTTGGTTCATAAAGGACATACAGCCAATCACATTCCAGCCTCCGTTGGAATTCAGGGAACGTTTATGATAGCCGCGGTCGGTTTTATAATAATCATAATAATCTGCCACGAAGAACGGCGCATCGGCCGGAAGCGGATCGACAACGCCTCCGCCTAAAGTATAGCTGCCATTTTTATAATCGGTGATACGTTGTGCGTTCATTACCTTTTTCTTTTCATATCTCGCATCAGCAGAATCCTCAGAATCAAAATATCCTTTTGCATTGACACGGGTCATATCATACATAGTAGATGCCACGGTTGCTTTAATGCGGGTGTCAAGTGCCGCAGCATTCAGAGCCAGACCGCCCCAGCCGCAAATACCGATAATTCCAATTTTCTCAGGATCAACATTGTCCTGTAAAGAGAGAAAATCTACTGCAGCCTGAAAATCTTCGGTGTTGATGTCAGGAGATGCCATATATCGGGGGGTTCCACCGCTCTCGCCCGTGAAAGACGGATCAAATGCAAGCGTAAGAAACCCACGTTCTGCCATTGTCTGGGCATACAAACCTGCAGCCTGTTCCTTTACTGCGCCAAAGGGTCCGCATACCGCGATAGCCGCCAACCTGCCCTCTGCCTCTTTGGGCGCGTAAAGGTCTGCTGCTAATTCAATGCCATAACGGTTATGAAACGTCACTTTGCAGTGATTCACCTTTTCACTTTTCGGGAAAGTTTTATCCCATTCATTTGTTAATTCGAGTTTTACAATATCTGCCATTTTGCATATACCTCTCTTTCTTTATACATTCACTTTATTTTCATAATTTATTGCTTTTTCCATACGCCGGACTAAAAAGTCAAGACAGTCAACTCTCTCCTGACTTTTATGTAAACTATCCATCAGGCTGCAACGGTGTTTCCGCAGTGCTTTAACAGCATCTTGAATCTGACCATTATCATACAGGTTGCAAACTTTCATGATTGTTTCCAAATCACATCCTGCATCTTCTAAATTTTGAATAAGATCATCCGTATGACCGCCTCCCTTCCTGTTCTGTTTGTATTATATCCTCTTGATTTCCATATCGCTAATGGTTATAATTTATAACATGATATGAATTTTAGGAATGTCACAAGGAGAAGTTTATGGAACTGCGAACAATGAGATATTTTCTTGCAGTGGCAAGAGAAGAAAATATGACTCGTGCGGCAGAATTGCTCCATGTTACCCAGCCTACGCTTTCAAAACAATTAAAAGCGCTGGAAGATGAGCTTGGTAAGAAACTGTTTTTGCGGCACAGTTTCAGCATCCAACTTACAGAGGAGGGTATTTTATTACGAAAACGGGCGGAAGATTTGGTAAAAATGGCGGACAAGATTACCGCAGAATTCCTCACGCTGGATGATGTTTTAGGAGGTGATGTATACTTTGGTTTGGCAGAATCTTACCAAGTCAGGTATCTTGCCGCCACAATCAAAACATTCAAGGACACCTACCCAGATCTGCATTACCACATAACCAGCGGCGATACTGAGCAGGTTACAGAAAAGCTGGATAAAGGCATCATAGATTTTGCAGTTCTGGCACAGGAACCAAATACAACAAAGTACCATTATCTGGCTTTTCCCGAAGCTGATGTATGGGGCATTGTCATGCCGAGGGACTGTCCGTTAGCAAAAAAGCAGGCCGTCTGCGCAGACGATCTGGTTGGACTTCCGCTGTTCTGTTCAGAACAGGGGTGGAATAACGATATTTCCAAATGGTGCGGGAACAAAATGGACGAGCTGCATCTCGAAGGATCGTTCTGCCTGTCCTACAATGGTTCAATTTTTGTCAAAGAGAGGCTGGGTTATCTTTTAACTTTTGAACATTTGATTGATACAAGTGAGGAGAGCGGACTTACATTCCGTCCACTTACACCAAGACTTGAAACAAAAATTTATCTGATCTGGAAAAAATATCAGGTATTTACCCCTATTGCAGAACGACTGCTTGAATATATGAAAAATAGTTTTATTAATGAAAGGGCGAATTAAAAATGGAAGATATTGTAGCAAGGTATAGAAAAAACTATATAAAAGAAATGCGTAAGGATGTGGGCCATGCCCCTCTTATGGTAACCGGCTGCGGTGTTATTATCGAGAACGACAAAGGTGAAATATTGCTTCAGAAGCGGCGGGATAATGGTTTATGGGCGCTTCTTGGGGGCGGTATGGAAATTGGCGAGAAATTTATAGAAACGGCAAAAAGAGAAGTATATGAAGAAGCCGGAATTGAGATAGAAGAACTTAAGTTGTTTGGTATTTATTCGGGAGAGACCGGAATCGTTACTTATCCAAATGGGGATATATGTTGTGTAACAGGTATTGTTTTTAAGACAACTGTGTATAGTGGTGAAATTCTAAATAATACGGAAGAGGCATTGGAACATAGATTTTTTGATAAAGCAAACCTTCCTGATAATATTAAAAAATATGATAAACGAGTTATTATTGATTGGGCTAAAGGTTTGCAACAGGTAATTGTTGATTGATTAATATCCCACGGCGCTGCTGTGGGATATACTAATTAAGTGATTTTGTTTTCCTTAAAAACTATTAAATTACATTGACATTTGATAGTCAGCATAGTATAATTTGTTATACAAATCATACCTAAAGGAGAGAGAAAATGACTGCACCAAAGGGCAAATATGCATGGACGGCTACTGTTGGAGAAAAAGGACAGATCGTTATTCCGAAACAAGCGCGTGATATATTTGAAATCAAACCAGGAGATACGCTGCTTCTTCTTGGCGATGAGGAGCGCGGTATTGCTATTCCTCCGAAAGGAGCGTTTGCTGAATTGTTTGGCGTGGCATTTCAAGAAAAGGATGGGGAGAGCGATTGAAGAAAATAGCATTCTTTTGTATTCCTGCTCATGGTCACACCAATCCTATGCTCCCGGTTGCTGCTGAATTTGTCAGACGTGGGAATACAGTTCGGTTCTATTCGTTTGACGAATTTGAGAATAAAATCAAGGCTGCCGGAGCTGAGTTTATATCCTGTGATTCTTTTTTGCCTAAACTGACGATGCAGGAAGAAGCTGGTTTAAAAAACGTCTCTACTACAGAAATGACTATACAGGATATTCGCATTACGCTCAGTATGAATGATTTTCTGGAAAAGGAGTTTAAATCCTTTCAGCCGGATGTGGTATATACTGATTCTGTCTGCTTTTGGGGAAAGCTGAACGCGTGGAAACACCATGTGCCGATGGTGGTGTCTACAAGTACCTTCGCATTCAATCAATTGTCTTCCGAATACATGAAAAACAGTCCGAAAGAAATGGCAGACATGATTTTTGGGCTTCCGAGAGTTTCTGGGGAACTGAAAAAACTGGAGCCCTACGGATATCATGTAAAAAGCGCCTTATCTTTGGTTCAGAGTGACAATGACACAGATTCCATTGTATATACTTCGCGGAGGTTTCAGCCGTATGCGGAGAGCTTCTCCGACCATTATGCTTTTGTTGGACCATCGGTATTTTCTAACGTTCTGCCCGAAAAAAAGAAGGATCGACCGCTCATTTACATTTCTATGGGAACGGTCATTAATGATCGGCCCGATTTTTACAGTAAATGCATTGATGCGCTGAAAAACCTGAATGTCGATACCATTATATCCTGCGGAAATACTATAAACCGCGAAAAACTGGGAATATTGCCGGATAATATCCAAGTGTATCCCTATGTTGATCAGCTTGATGTTCTTGCCAGAGCAGATGCTTTTATTACTCACTGCGGAATGAACAGTGTTTCCGAAAGCCTGTATATGGCTACGCCGATGGTTCTTTATCCACAAACGGGTGAACAGTATGCCGTAGCGAGAAGAGTTACCGAAATCGGTGCCGGAATTATGCTGAAGGATGATTCTTCTGGAGGTATCCGGACAGCCATACAGAAAATCCTAAACAATAAGGCATATGGAAATGCTGCTGCCAAATGCAGCGCAGATTTTCGTGCCTGCTCCGGTACTGCCGGTGCAGCAGAATTCATTGAAAATGCACCACATTCATCGGACGGTATCGATATAATAGGTGAGCTGAACAAAGCAAATGCAAAGTTTCAGCTTTTATATTGGCTGGGTGTAATCATAGCGATTAATCTTATGGGTTTTCTTGTCAGCTGGAAATATGTGTGGATTATCGGAATCGCTGCCGGAATACTGACTTCGCCTATTGGTAAGGCAATACAAAAAAGAAACTATGCCAGCTTGACACGCGGCATTACCCATAGCAGGTCATGAAAACAACATGAAAGGATGTCATTTATGATCAGAGAAATAGTGAAAAATGATTTAGATGGTTTATTAAAATTGTATATGCAATTACATGATAATCCTATGCCGGAAAAGACCGATGAACTTATGCGGGTTTGGGACAGTATTTTTCAAGATAAAAATCATCATGTGATTGTTGCTGAAGAAAATGGAGAAATAGTATCTTCTTGTGTCTGTGTCATCATTCCCAATCTGACTCACAACCAGCAGCCTTACGCTTTTATTGAAAATGTGATAACCGATGAAAAATGCAGAAATAGAGGATTGGCAACGCAATGCATGAATTTCGCTAAAGAAGTTGCCCTGAAAGGAAATTGCTATAAAATGATGTTGCTTACAGGATCTAAGAAAGAAAGCACATTGAATTTTTATAGAAAAGCAGGGTACAACAGTGAAGACAAAACAGCATTTATACAATGGATATAACGCACAAATTCAAATCACAGGGAATCTATATAATCTATTATTACATATTTATTCAAACCTCCCAAATAGATAATAAATATTCAAAGTTTATTGACAACAAGAAAAAAATATTATACAATAACTGTACTATATAAAGCAATACAGATAATACAAACAATACAGGGCTTATATAAACTGATATCAATACATTAGACGAGGAGGTGATTATTTGATCGAACTGGATTATCGCAGCAAAAAACCACTATATGAGCAGATTATTGAACAAATCAAACTACTTGTTATCAAAGGGCATTTAAGTCCCGGAGATTCTATTCCTTCCGTTCGAAAGATGGCACAGACTCTGGATATCACACCGTCCACCGTGGCGAAGGCGTATCAGGAACTGGAACGTCAGAAAGTGATTGAGACTATTCGGGCAAAAGGAACCTATATAACGACCATGCCGAGTATGGAACCCAATACGGAGGAACTGGAGAAGATTCGAAGAAGGATTCAGAGCGAAATAATTGAACTAAAACGTACGGGTTATTCTGAGGCGGATGTGGTAAATCTGGTAAAAGAAATCTATTCTTCCATTTAATGTTATGGCAGAAATATTTCAGAAAGGAAAGATAAGCAAATGTTAGAGATAAAGAATTTACATAAAGGCTATAATAACCGGCCGGTTATCCATAGAATTGACATATGTATTAATCGGGGTGAGATTCATGGCTTGATCGGTTCCAACGGAGCCGGTAAGACCACTTTGCTGAAATGTACTGCAGGAATCTATAAACCTGCACAGGGAACGGTACAGTATGATGAAAAGGATATCTATGATAATCCTGAAGTGAAAGCAAAAGTGGCGTATGTGTCAGAGCAGCTTGACTTTATTAACATCTATTCTGTGGCGGGAATGGCAATATACTATCAGAACTTCTACGATACTTTTTCCAGAAAGAAGTTTGATGATCTGGTGGAACGTTTCGGCATTAATCCTAAAAAGAACATCGGCACTTTGTCCAAGGGACAAAGGTCAAAATTGAATTTTATCTTAGCGATTGCGCAACAACCGGAGTATCTGATCATGGACGAACCTGAGAGCGGTATGGATGCAGAGAGCAAAGCAATGTTTCGGGATATTCTTATTGAAGAAGTGGACAGAGAGCAGATCGGAGTGCTTTTCTCAAGTCATGATCTTGCAGACGTGGAGCGTATGTGCGACAGTGTGACCATGATAGAGGCGGGAGAAGTTTTTGCACAAAAATCGGTGGATGAGTTCATGGAAAGCGTGCAGAAATGGAAAGGTATTCTGCCACAGAATACAACCAATGACAAACTTTTTACCATGATTGTCCACGAAGCATCCAGGATTGGAGACTTATCAGAGTTTTACACCGTGGGAGAGCGGGAAGAGAGCGAACGCATATTGAAGAAATTGGGTATTGTTGACTATTATAGTCAACAAATTACACTGGAGGAAATTTGCACGCTTTTAAAGAAGATTTATATGCAGGGAAAAGGAAGGGTGAGTGACGTTCAAAAAGAGGGAGGGCTTAAGAATGAGTGATTTAAAAAAATTATTCAAAAGAGACCGGTTCTACTGGGGAATCATGATGGTGGTCATGACGTTAGTGGTAATTTATATGTTGTCGAATGTATCTGGTTTGGAGCATAAATTATTTCACCTGGAGGATTACTTAGAACGTTCACAGCGCCTTCAGAACCTTTGGAATACCCACCCGGAGCTCAATTCGGCCGGTGCATATTTAGATGAGATTCCGTATTTGTTTCTGGAACATATGGTGTTTGCGACCGTGATAGTGGCATTTATTGCGCAGACGGTCAGGCTGTTGGTACAGGAGACTAGGAACCGCACAGAAGTGCTGCGTACATTTCCTGTAAAGTCACGCAATTTGCTGACCAGCCATTACCTGAGCGGATTGTTTATAGTAGGAATTCCTCTGCTGATACTAACAGCGATCATCCGACTGGATATACTGTATGTAGAAAAAAACACAGACTTTATTTTTTCTAATAAAGAACAGCTTTGGACTTATGCCGGGAAAGCCGTTATTATATTTATGCTATATTATTCTCTGTTGATCTTTTGCAAAAATGTGACAAACCATATTCCGGGAACAGTATTTACTTTTGTTGTAGTGAAACTTGCAATGGAGGTGCTGGTAGGTTATTATTTGGGCATGTATTGCACTGACTTGGCAGAAGATAGCATCTCAAATTGGGTATTTTGGGCAATAGTAGCGGTCGTTTTTATTATTTTCTCATACATTGCGGATCAGAAAAAGGATTATGCGAGAAATGGATTTTATGCTTTTCCTATCGTACATTGGGTAATGATGGGAATAGTATTTGTAGAAATATATTTCATTTTTTATGGTGTACGTGGAGATATACCAAATATGGTTTCAATTCTTGTGTCGATTGCAGCCGCCATGATGATTACCATCGGAGTACATTTTATCGCGAAACCGAAAATAATATAAAACAAGGGAAAAAATAAAAGCAGCTTCACTTGCTTGTTTTGTAAGAGTTTGCATTTGTCAGGCAATTACTGGAATGGCATGCCTATTAATATAGCTTAGATGTATATCATAATATAGACATACATCTAAGCTATATTTTTTACTTGACACTATACCGTATGGGGGTATATAATCTAAACAACATTGAATATACCCTGTGGGGGTATGAGAGGAGAACAGAGATTTGGAACCGGTAGAAAACTGTATATGTTCAGATAAAACCAAAGAACGCTCAGAAAAAGAATATAAGGATTTGATGAACCGCCTAAAGAGAATCGAAGGTCAGGTGCGTGGTATTCAGGGAATGTTAGAAAATGATGCTTACTGTACGGATATACTGATTCAGGTATCAGCGGTTAACGCGGCCTTGAACAGCTTTAACAAAGCCCTGCTTTCCAATCATCTTCATACTTGTGTGGCAGATAATATCCGTGCCGGAAATGATGAGGTTATAGATGAGCTGGTGGTATTATTTCAGAAGTTGATGAAATAATGAGTATAGATGATTGCGAAATTATATCTAAAGAAATTATAGAGAAAGGCGAATAGAAATGGAGCAGTATACGATTACCGGAATGAGTTGTGCGGCATGCAGTGCCAGAGTGGAAAAGGCAGTATCGAAGGTGCCCGGAGTGGAGAGCTGTTCGGTCAGTCTGCTTACTAATTCTATGGGAATAGAGGGTACAGCCCTGCCGGAAACAATAATTGCAGCAGTGGAGGCAGCAGGATATGGCGCAGCCAGGAAAAATTCAGGAAATGCAGGTGGAGAAGGCAGCAATGTAAATGTTCCGTCTTATGATGGTATGTTAGAAGATAAGGAGACACCGCTTTTATTAAAAAGAATGACTGTTTCTGTAGTGCTTCTCATACCGCTTATGTACTTTTCAATGGGGCATATGATGTGGGGATGGCCTCTGCCGTCGTTTTTTAGCAATAATCATATCGCAATGGGACTGGTGCAGCTTCTGCTTACCATTGCAATTATGGTAATAAATCAGAAATTTTTTATAAGCGGTTTCAAAAGTCTCGCACATGGTTCGCCTAATATGGATACGCTTGTTGCATTGGGAGCAAGTGCTTCACTTGTATACAGCGTATATGCTCTTTTTGCTATGACAGATGCTCAGATACAGGGAAACAGCGAAGCGGTTATGAACTATATGCATGAGTTCTATTTTGAGTCCGCCGCGATGATCTTAACTTTGATTACCGTAGGAAAAATGTTAGAAGCGCGTTCTAAAGGAAAGACAACGGATGCGTTAAAGGGGCTGATGAAGCTTGCACCGAAAAAGGCAGTCGTTGTCCGAAACGGTCAAGAGTTAGAGGTGGATATTGCACAGGTAAGACTGGATGACTTATTTATAGTAAGACCGGGGGAAAATATACCTGTAGACGGTATTGTCATTGAAGGAACCAGTGCAGTCAATGAATCGGCGTTGACCGGAGAGAGTATTCCGGTAGATAAACAGGCGGGAGACAGCGTATCAGCGGCGACACTGAATCAGTCGGGATTTTTACGCTGTAAGGCAACGAGAGTGGGAGAAGATACTACTTTATCGCAGATCATCAAGATGGTCAGTGATGCAGCGGCAACCAAGGCTCCGATTGCTAAGGTTGCAGATAAGGTCTCGGGAGTTTTTGTACCGACAGTAATAGCTATTGCCATATTGACCAGTATAGTCTGGATTTTGGTAGGAGAGAGTTTTGGTTTTGCGCTTGCGAGAGGAATCTCCGTACTTGTAATAAGCTGCCCATGTGCCCTGGGATTGGCAACTCCGGTTGCAATTATGGTGGGAAACGGCATGGGTGCCAAGCATGGAATCATGTTCAAGACAGCGCAGTCATTGGAGCTTGCCGGAAAGATTCAGATTGCTGCACTTGATAAAACAGGGACAATTACGAGCGGCGAGCCTAAAGTTACTGATATTGCGCCGTCAGGAGGCAGTACGGAAGAGGAACTGCTAAAACTGGCATTTGCCTTGGAGCAAAAAAGCGAACATCCTCTTGCAAAAGCAATTTTGGAACTTGCACATCAAAAGGAAATACAGGTGGAGGCGGCAGATGATTTTCAGGCACTGCCGGGGAACGGGCTTATGGGATCGTGGCAAAATGAGGAATTAGCCGGAGGAAACCTGACATTTATCCAGACTAAGGCAGACATTCCAAAAGAAGCATCATTGCAGGCAGAACGCTTTGCAAACGAAGGAAAAACACCACTCTTTTTCAGTAAGGCCGGAGTTTTTAAAGGAATTATTGCGGTAGCCGATGTAATGAAGGGAGACAGCGCCAAAGCTGTAAAAGAGCTGCAGAATATGGGTATAAAAGTAGTTATGTTGACCGGAGATAACGAAAGAACGGCGCAGGCTATCGGTTCGCAGGCCGGTGTGGATGAAGTTATCGCAGGCGTTTTGCCGGACGGTAAAGAAAGTGTGATCAGAAGCCTGCAGGAGCGGGGAAAAGTAGCTATGGTAGGCGACGGGATTAATGATGCCCCGGCATTGACCAGAGCAGACATCGGAATAGCCATCGGCGCCGGAACGGATATCGCCATTGATGCAGCAGATGTAGTGCTTATGAAGAGCAGGCTTAGTGATGTACCTGCCGCTATACGGTTAAGTCGGGCAACACTAAAAAATATACATGAAAACCTGTTTTGGGCATTTTTCTATAATGTAATAGGTATTCCGATTGCTGCCGGTATATGGTATCCTATATTTGGTCTTAAGCTTAATCCTATGTTTGCGGCAGCGGCAATGAGTCTTTCCAGCTTTTGCGTTGTAAGCAATGCGCTTCGTTTGAATCTTTTTAAAATGTATGATACAAAGAAGGATAGGAAGATTGACCAAGTTGGTCTAAAGAATAATGAAAAAAGTAATGAAAAGGACGATGTAAATTGTAATAAGAATAATAAAAATAATGATATAAATTATAATAAAAATAATAAAAAGGAGATTATGACAATGGAAAAAACAATGGAAATCAAAGGTATGATGTGTGGACACTGTGAGGCAACTGTTAAAAAGGCACTGGAAGAATTGACTGAAGTGACCGAGGCAATCGTAAGTCATGAAAATGGTACTGCAGTAGTCAAATTAAGTGGTGAGGTTGCGGATGATGTTTTGAAGAAGACAGTGGAGGATAAAGACTACGAGGTAGTTTCCATTAGCTAAATAAGAAATAGTCCATATATGCGAATAGTACAAAAATTATGCTCATATAGTATATTAATTATATTATTAGTAATAGACCGATTTGGTCAATAAGGAGCATGATATGCCGTCACAGAAGTTTGAAAATCTACTGAATCTGGCGTTGGAGACATCTATGGATGAGCGGGATAAATCGCTTGAATTAAATGTTGGATATGAGAGAGAGGATAATACCTGGGAGCTGATAGTAAAATATCATGGTGACCTTAGACAGGGTATGTCCTCTTTTTTTGCACTGCCGCAGGGAAGATTATTGCAGATAGAGGAGCTGATAGCAGGTTATGCCATTATGACAGTGCCGGAGTCTTTTGTTGATGCGTTAGCGTTGGTAGAAGAAATTGAATATATTGAGAAACCCAAGAGATTGTTTTTTGAAACCTTGCAGGGAAAGCTTGCATCATGTATAGTCCCGGGCAGTCAATTTGGAACTGCACTGCGCGGACAGGGGGTTTTGGTGGCGGTAATAGACTCCGGGATTGCTTGGAGAAATCAGGATTTTCGGAGTGAAGACGGAACAAGCAGGATATTGTATCTATGGGATCAGACTCTTCAGGCATCGCAGATAAGGGAGAGAGCTATAGAAAGCGGATTTTTTATGGAAGATAATAATATAGACTATGCGCCGCCTGATGGGTTTTATAGTGGTGTGGAATTTAATCAGGCTCAGATTAATGCCGCATTAAGTGCACCATCTGAAATAGAGGGAAATTTGCTTGTGCCGAGTCTGGATACATCAGGACATGGAACGGCGGTTGCCGGAATTGCAGCAGGTAACGGGGGTACATCAGGAGACGTATACTCAGGAGTAGCGCCGGAAAGCGAGCTTATAATTGTGAAACTTGGAACACCGAGGGTAAACTCTTTTCCAAGAACAACCGAGCTTATGAGGGCATTGACTTATATAGTCAGAAAGTCTTTGGAGCTGCGAAGACCTGTAGCTATTAATTTAAGCTTTGGGAATACTTATGGTGCACACAATGGAACGTCATTATTAGAACGGTTTATTGATAATGTTTCGGAAATTGGGAGAAATGTTATCTGTGTGGGCAGTGGCAATGAGGGGGCGTCAGGTGGGCATACAGGCGGTAGTGTAGGGATAACGTCAAATGCAACTGGCACATCTGCAGGAACAGCGGGTGGTGTTGCAAAAACGCTTGTAGAGCTTATAGTAGGAAATTACGAAGGCGGGCTGAATGTACAGCTTTGGAAAGATTATGTTGACCGCTATCGTATACGCCTTATTTCCCCTGCCGGAGAGAGTTTTACCGTAGATACGGACAAGGCGGGCAAGCAGACCTATGTTTTGGAACAGACCAGAATACTTTTGTATAATGGCGAGCCGGCACCGTACCTTACAAGTCAGGAGATATATTTTGACTTCCTTCCACTGGAAAATCGAAGCTATATAAACAGTGGTGTATGGACTTTTGAATTAGAGGGGGTAAAAACAATTACCGGGAATTATACCTTTTACCTGCCTTCGGAAACAGTACGCTCAGAACAGACACGCTTTCTTAGACCGACTCCGAATGTGACACTGACAATTCCATCTACCGCATCTAAAGTGATAACTGTAGGAGCCTATCATGCTGCGCTGGAAGCTTATGCAGACTTTTCAGGCCGGGGTTATCTGTATCAGGATAGGCTTGGAGGCCGTATTGAAGGCTCTTTTATCAAACCTGACCTGGCGGCTCCGGGAGTAGGCATTATTGCACCAACCAGAGCAGGCACATATGAACCGGTCACCGGAACGTCGTTTGCAACGCCGTTTGTTACAGGGGCGGCAGCTCTGCTTATGCAGTGGGGGATTGTCGATGGAAATGATCCATACCTTTATGGGGAAAAGGTGAAGGCCTATCTGCGTAAAGGGGCAAACCCTATAAGGGGGGAAAGGGAGTATCCGAACGAGAGGGTTGGGTATGGAGCGCTATGTGTGAGCAGAAGCCTGCCGGTGTAAAATTTCAATAAAATATGCTATAACCGTATGGTCATCTATCGAAAAATGTGCTACACTCATACATTAGGATTTACAAAATTTAATTGATAACAAAAATCAGGAGGACAAACAGATGAGCGGAAAATACGCGGGAACACAGACAGAAAAAAATTTGGAGGCAGCATTTGCCGGAGAGTCACAGGCGAGAAACAAGTATACATACTTTGCTTCTGCGGCAAAGAAAGAGGGGTATGAGCAGATTGCGGCAATGTTTCTCAAGACGGCGGACAATGAGAAGGAGCATGCCAAGATGTGGTTCAAGGAGCTGAATGGTATCGGAGACACAGTGGCGAATCTGAACGCTGCAGCCGACGGAGAGAATTTCGAGTGGACGGATATGTATGAGGACTTTGCCAAAACTGCCGAGGAAGAGGGATTTCCTGAGCTGGCATCTAAGTTCCGCATGGTAGCGGCTATCGAGAAGCACCATGAAGAACGGTATCGGGCGCTTCTTAAGAATGTGGAAATGGCGCAAGTGTTTGCAAAGAGCGAAGTGAAGGTATGGGAATGCCGTAATTGCGGACATATCGTAGTAGGAACCAATGCTCCGGAGGTCTGCCCCGTTTGTGACCATCCACAGGCATATTTTGAGGTTAGTGCGGAAAATTATTGATTCCTGTGAGGGGTGTGGGTTGAACTGATGTAAGAGTGCTTTATTAAGACGGAATTTTGATGAATTAAAAATGATTTATTCAATAAAATGAAGGGTTTCGGATAGTTATCCGAAGCCCTTTATAATATATGGCGATTTGTGTCTAAATAGTCTTTCGGGGTAAATAGCCTATTGGGTTGATATATAACAATAAGAACGAATGTTCGAAAAATATTGAAAAAGTAAGCTTAATATGATATACTTTTAATAGTTAATAAGATTTTAGTCGGTGATATGCCGCCGAAAGCGGAAATGCCCTGACAGTATAGGTTACGGGTATCTTCGTCAAGCGAATCATAATCGAGGTAATAAAGTAAACTTGTCATAAACGTAAACGCCAAGTCGGTAAATTCTTTTACAAGCCAGTCGTATTTTTCCGCATATTCTTTTCGCAATTCCATCGCCACAGCCTGCGGCGCATTTCCCATAGCCATTGCAATCGCAATGCCATCACGGTCATAAAGCCGTTAAAGGCTGCATAATAAAGGGCGGGCATTTGAGCCCGCAAAATAAGGGCGTAAATGTAGCCGTCTGTTTTGGAGCTGGGATATCAGTTTTCAGGCAGGCGGCTTTTTATGTCTGTGAAGCATCTGCTCCACGAACTGCTTTGGAGCGGTTCAAGGAGTGTCAGGCAGCAATTTCCGGGGAGGGCGAAAGCTCTCGGCGTTTGAGAGCGAAATACACCCTACGCACAAACCTTTGGTTTATGCGTAGGGCATTAGTTCGCAACCAACCGCCCTATAATTGCTACTCACAAAGCGTTATGGCGGCAGATTATCCGCAATGACTTATCAGGGCGCATCACTTATATTTCAAGCCATGCCAAACAGGAGCATCTCTATGAAGTCTATGCAACAGAACCGGACAGGGCATTCTGGCGGGAACTTGCCAAGTGTAATCAGGAAGAATTTGAAAAAAGCGGGATTTGCTGAAAGAGGAATTGTCTGAAAGCACAGATAGTGAAAGAAAGAGAAGCTGGAAAGGTGCATCAGACGAGGCAGAAAGATAAGGGGGCGAGGTAGCTGTATTGCAGAGAAATTCATTCAATGTAACTTGCAAGCATTTATATTGTAAAATATGTGGAATATTGTTAGCTGATTTTTAATGTAGACGACCCGTAACTATAATGGTGGCGGGTATTTTTATGGAGGAAAAGAGATATGGAAGAAAAGAGAATTTACGGATATGTGAGGTGCAGCAGCACAGATCAGAACGAGGACCGGCAGATGATCGCCCTGCGGGAAGTTTCGGTGCCTGAAAAAAATATTTTCATGGATAAGCAGTCAGGCAAGGATTTTGACCGACCGAACTATAAAAAGTTGGTGCAGGAATTGAAAGCGGGGGATATTCTTTATATTCTCAGCATTGATCGCCTGGGGCGCAATTATGAAGAAATTCAAGACCAGTGGCGGATACTTACGAAAGAGATTGGAATCGATATCTGTGTGCTGGATATGCCATTGTTGGATACACGAAATGGGAAAGACCTAATGGGGATTTTTATCGCAGATCTTGTGTTACAGATTTTGTCCTTCGTGGCACAGAGCGAGCGTGAGAACATCAAAAAACGGCAGGCAGAGGGAATTGCTGCGGCAAAAGCAAGGGGAGTGAAGTTTGGCAGACCGGAAAAGGAAGCTCCAGATGACTTTGGGAGAATTGTCAAGGCGTGGGAGCAGAAAAAGCTATCTTTTGCGGATGTTTTAGAAAAGTGCAATATGAGTGAGGCGACTTTTTATCGTAGGCTGCGAGAATATAGGATGCTTCGAAACAAGTAAAAAGTATACTAATAACAAAATTGCGGCTGTCAAAAAGTGTACTTTTTGACAGCCTGCTAAATCTTATAAAATCTACCACAAATCACGCCGAAATTCAAGTGTTTTTTAGGATTTTGAACATAAATCGTCAAATTGTGGCTATATGACATATCAATAGAGCAGGCAAAGGGCTATTATCAAAAAGCACACATTATGAAAAGGACGTTTATGTGATTTCAAAAGCAGGTGAACAATTATGGAAATAGTATCTATCTATCATCAAATATGAAATTTAAATTTCGGCTTGTATTGGCGGCCAATGCAGTAAAAGAAGGGAGGGTTAAAATTGGACAAAGCGATAAAATATAAAACGGAATGGAAAAAATATAAAGCGGAAGCAAGAAAAATCGGATATCTGTTCTTAGCTGCCGCTGTTGTATTGGTTTTGCATTGCAAAATTCAGATCATTGAAGCATACGACTCAAGCGCAAGCGAGGTGGTTCATTTTATCGGCAAGCTGAGCAATTTCTTTACTTCTTATAATTTGACGGATTTGTTTGTATGGGCTGCGGCATATTTCATGATCCGTTATGTGTCATTGAGGGACAGGTCAGTTGATAAATGGTCGGCACTGCTTTCTGCGCTGTTTTCCGTGTCCTATGTTTTGTCCAACAGCTATATGACATTCAACAGCACAGCGTTTCTTACGCGGAACCGGTATCAGCTTTTCCTTTCGGGGTTTTGTATGTATGGATTTTTTGTGCTGTTCTATTTCTGCATACGAATGATCCTCATCTTCCTGGATGAGCATTCCGGCATTTTCGTGCGGGAACATGCCGCTCAAAATCTCCGTGTCCGTTTTCTTCCAATCAGTTTTTCAGTCATTCTGCTTTGCTGGCTGCCATGGATATTAATGAATTATCCAGGGTCATTTTGTCCTGACTCGCAAGCCCAGCTCAGACAGTTTTTTGGAGACGCGACTTTTACGGCACACCATCCGCCTTTGTCAACATACATCATGGGTACATTAGTGGTTATCGGTGATTTTCTCGTGGACAAAAACTTCGGATGCTTTTTATATCTGCTGCTCCAGACATGCATGGGCGCATGGGTATTTTCAGCTGGTGTAAAAAAACTGTATGTGGTGGGGCTCCGGTTTCGCTATTGTTTCCTTATGATCCTGTTCTATGCGTTAGCGCCTTTTTGGGGCTGCTTTGTGCAGTGGTACGAGAAGGATCTGCTGTACACAGAAGCTGCTACACTATTTTTGATTCATTTGATTGACATTGTGATAAAAAGAGAATGCACAAAGAGGGACGCAGAGATATTGGCGGCTGCAGGGGTGCTGGCCTCTTTATTACGGAATAACGGGATATACGCTGTACTGCCGGTTATCCTTTTATTGGCATTTTATGTTGGCAGGCGTTTCCGGAAAGCGATATGGATTTCCCTTTTTTGCACCATATTGATATACGGCTGTTTTGTTAAAATCATTTTCCCATCGGTACTTGGTATCAAAAACGGCTCCGTGAAAGAAGCTTTAAGCATTCCATTCCAACAAACGGCCAGGTATGTAGTTGCCTATGGTGATGAAGTCACGGAATACGAAAAGGATGTAATTGATAGTGTGCTTGATTACGATTCCTTGGTCGAAAAATATGATCCCGTAATTTCTGATCCGGTCAAAGGCATGTATAAAGAGGATGGTTCAAAACTCCCAGAATATTTTAAAGTCTGGTTTCAAATGTTCTTGAAACATCCCGGAATCTATATATCCGCGGTTTTGAATGGCTCTTATGGTTATATCGCACCGGTGCAGACAAATATCGAAGCGGGCATTCTGACCGATTTTGGGGAAAGATATTCGTATTTGACCGGCATAGGCATACACAGGATATTCGATGAACTGCCCACCAGCGTATTCACATATATCAGAAACATCGGATTGAATGTTCCTTTGGTTAAGTATCTGTCTATGCCTGGCATGTATTCGTGGATTACTATGACATGCGCCGTAATTTTCTTGAAGGAAAAGAAGTATGGATTCCTGATCATACTTGTTCCGGAATTTATGAATATACTGGTCTGTATCGCATCTCCGCTGTCAAATGCTATCCGATATGAACTGCCTGTAGCAGCTGCGGTTCCATTGTTGATCGGATGGACATATATTTTGGGATTTAAAAAAGATGTGACGATATCTTCGGAGGAAACAAAGATATTGCGTTTGAATTAAGCCTTTTTTTAATCCCCACACCGTTGACAATCTGCCTAGAATACGCTAATTTAATACATAATAAGTGCATAAAAATATAAAACCCGTTTCCTGCGGATAAATTTCCAAGGAAGGGATGCCCGTTACCTCGGGCAGGGAGTATCTCTATGGGAAAAACCATTAAAAATGCAATATTTATCCTACTGCTTATAACGTTAAGCATTTCTACCGCTTTTTTGGCGTATTTACACTTTTTCGCATCAGGTGAAAAGGAGCTTTCAGGGGAGTGGACTACAAATCTGGACATGACAGAACATGCCGTTGTTACAGCTCTTGACTGGCTGCAGGACATAGAAGCTGTTTCTGTTTCCCTGGAGGATATGGAGTCTTACATGCATGGGTTGACTATTCAAGTCAATTTGAGTATAGAACAGACCGGCCGCGGGGAGGGAACCTTTAAGTGCAATGTTTCGCCGGAAAGTTATGAAGCCTGCAATCAGGCTGCCTATGAGGCATTTGCCATGGCATTTCAGGAACTTTTGACCGAAAGACTTAGCATGGCAGGATATACGGGCAGTACAGATAAGGAAGCTATAGAAGCTCTTGTAACCGAAACTTTTGGTATGTCCACTGTTTCTTATTTGATGGACTACGGTCCCAAACTGTTGCCTTCCTTAGAAGATTTACAGGCAGAGTATGACGGCAGCGGCACCTATGAAGCAGATGAAGACATTTTGACAAGAGCGTTTGATGACGGTGGGGCTGTTACCACAAAGGCGGAATATTATATCCGTAAGGACTCCACCCTGATCCTGTCCGGGGAAAGCGGAGTTGTTTCCGATGATTTCGTCTCGGACTATTATCCCATAATATATGAACAAACTCCAAATGAGTAGAGAAGGGAGATTTCATGAAAACGATCCTGCAAAAAATAAACGCCCTTATATTGTCCGTAATTCTGGTATGTTCAATTTTGCCGATTAAGGCAGATGCGAGCTTTGAGATTCCGGGAATCTGTAGGGTACAGACGGATATCGGAGCCGCAAACACCGTAAAAACTTTGGATTATAGTTATGATAACAACACATATTTTTCCCTGCGGGACATGGCGATGCTTTTTAAGGATACGGATAAAGCTTTTTCTTTGGCGATTACGAGTAATGCCGTTTCCATGGAGTTAGGACACGCTTACACGCCCATTGGAGTGGAAAATACTATTTGGGAAGAAGATAAGGAAGAAGACGAAAACCCGGATATTTCCCTGCGGCGAAATGAATTCAAAGTAAACGGAGAAACCGTATTTTACTATACGTTGATTATGAAACTGTCTTCGGGTTATTATGATTGCTTTATGATGGCAGCGGATCTTGCCATGATTCTGGATGTGGATATTACCGTTTCAGGTGCAGGCTCCTTACAGATTAATACACAGGAACCTTTCAGTATTTCTCCTGCTTCGCTGGAAGATGCAGGCTATTTTTACGGCGTCAACGGCGTTTTGGCAGGAGATGCCACGACCGGGGAGATTTATTACCGGTATCAGTCCGATACGCCTTATCCTATAGCCAGTACCTCTAAGCTCATGACATGTCTTCTTACTATGGAGGCGATTTCGGCAGGGCAGATTGCCCTTGATGATCAGGTCGTGATTTCTGATGCAGTTCATGCACTGGCAATTTCAGGCGATGGGGTGATTCCGTTAGAAGCCGGAGAAGAGATCAGCGTTCAGGAACTTTTGCTTGGCGCTCTGCTTCCTTCCAGTAACGAGTGTGCCTTGTGTCTGGCTGAATCTATCGCGGGTTCGGAGGAAGTTTTTGTTGAAATGATGAATCAGAAAGCGCTGGATTTGGGACTTTCCCAAACAATCTTTTTTAACAGCAATGGTCTGCCTTCTTACACGGAAGATTTCGTTCCGGCGAAGCGTCAGAACAGCATGAGTGCGGAGGATATGTTCAGACTGGTATCTTACCTTTTAAAAGTCTATCCTCAGATTACGGACATTACTTCTCTGGAAGAGGCCACCATAGAATCCGTCGGCGTTGAAGTGAGCAATACCAACCCACTTTTGCGCAATCTTCCCGAAGTCACAGGCCTAAAAACCGGAACTACCAATAAGGCCGGAGCCTGTCTGGTCACATCGCTGACTGCGAATGACGGGAGTCAGGAGCATGATCTGGTAGTGGTTGTCCTTGGAACAGAAGATTCTATAGAGAGAGGCCGCGTTTCAGGACTTTTGGCGAGATATGCTCTGAATACCTTTTATACGGGGATAGAAGATACGGGAAATGGGACATCCGGACAGACTTCCGGGAATCTGCCCATACATGCCGAGGCAGCAGTGGACTGGATTATCCGGACGGCAAGGGAGTAAAAAGATATGGAAATGTTCACTTCAATAGAATCTGCCTTATCCTCGATTTACGGAAACGGCGTCAAGATTGCGAAGACCAGCAGTATTGCAGGCGGTGACATCAACAAAGCGTATAAACTGGTGTTAACCGATGGAAGTCAGGTTTTTATGAAGTCAAACACAAAAGAAAACGCTTCATTTTTTACTGCGGAGATAGCTGGGTTAAATGCCATAGCGAAGACAAAAACCATTGGAACGCCGCGCGTTCTCGGAAGCGGAACCGATGAAACTAAAGCGGGCTGTTCATTCTTACTCTTGGAATTCATTGACTGTAATGGTCAAATATCAAATTACTGGGAGACCTTTGCACATCAATTAGCTGATATGCATAAGGCTGAAACTGAGGATTTTGTTAATGGTGGAAAATATGGTTTTCTCTGCGATAACTATATCGGAGCGGGGTTTCAGATAAATACGGCATGTGACAGCTGGATTGCCTTTTTTCGCGATTACCGCCTTAAACCGCAGTTTAAACAAGCTGCTCCATATTTTGATGCTGCAGATTTGAAGAAAATAGAGAAACTCTTAGAAAATATAGAAAATATTCTGGTTGAACCAAAGCACCCATCTCTTTTGCATGGTGATATGTGGTCCGGAAACGTGATTGCCGGAAATGACGGCAGGGTGTGGTTGATCGATCCGGCGGTTTATGTAGGACATGCTGAGGCGGATATTGCCATGACGGAACTTTTTGGCGGATTTCCCCGGACATTTTATGATGCCTATAAAGAAAGCGGACTATTACAGCCGGAATATGGCAGACGGCGCGATATATATAATTTGTATCACCTTTTAAATCACCTTAATATATTCGGACGGACGTATCTTTCGTCTGTGAGGCGTGTTGTTGAGGGGTATGTGGGGTAGTTTGGATAATAAAAAAGACAGATAACCGAAGTTATCTGCCTACCAAGCTTGAATGAAACAGGTGGGGTGGCAATCCCACATCTCTTGTAAGACCCATAGGGCGTGACGGCCGCCTGTTCCGTCCTCAGATTTCATTCAATATAGCTTACTCATTTGGTAACTCAATTATACAATATTTAAGTTTAAAGTCAAGAATTTTGTTTTTTTATTTAAGCGTATTCCACATCCAAGCTCTTCCATTATCAATATAATTGGTTAATTGTGCATTCATAATTGGGTACATGGTACGAAAAGATAGTGTGCCGGTAGAAGAGATTCGGATAGCTACAGAAACATGAGAAGAAAAAGTTTTAATAAAAGAAATACTGTTATCTTTTGGATGAACACTTAAGTAATCTGGATTTGTAATAATAGAGGGTATTTGTTTTAGACAATTATAAAATTCATTGTCCGAAATAAAGTCCTTTTTATGCAATTCTACGTGTTTAATTCTGTCTTTCCAAAATAGAATATCAGTATCCGGACTAAGAGCACCTGACAAATGGGGTACTTTTTCGATTAAAAAAGCAATCATGTCAGGGCTTAGCTTTCCAAGAGATATACAATTTTGCCCTTTTTCGAAGACAGAAATGTCAAGTATATCTGCCATAGTGTGACCTTTCTGTTGTGATGTTTTATGCTACAAATAGTCTTTTAGCATTGTCATTCTCCTTTTCTTTGCGTATATTATTTTCAATCTCACGCTATTTTCACAACTTATCAATACAAGTATATCAAACAATTGGAAAAAAATATATACAATATTTAAGGATTATTTAATAATTACCCGACTAAAATAAGATGATTGCAAAACTTCCTTCTAAGCTCGTAACTTCGGATGATACTTTTGCAATCATCTATAAATACCAACCGAAAGAGAGGCCCACCAATGTTTTTCCACATACTAAAAAAAGACCTAAACCGCAAAAAAACCATGAACATCATCCTGTTACTCTTCATAATTCTGGCAGCAATGTTTCTTGCAAGCAGCGTAGATAACTTAATGGCTGTGAATGGAGCAATAGACCATTTTCTGGAAATATCCAAGGTGTCTGACTTTTTGACAATTGCGCTAGGTGACGGCAAGGAGGATAAAATTGCCAATTTTTTACAGGATAACGAAAACATATCGGAGTATGAGGTGATTGATACCTTTAACCTTGTAAATGAAGATATTCAGATTGTAAGCTGTAAAGAAGAACCGGGCAAAAGCCGGTATGAAAGGACGAATACGCTTTGTGTCGGAATAGTGCCGGAAAATTTTATGAAGGTTTTTAAAGAAGATGACAGCGCACTTTCTTTAAATTCCGGAGAGATTGCATTGCCGAAGGTCGAGGCGGATAACAATAATTTACAGATAGGGGATAGACTTTTAATAAAATTAGGAGAAATAGAGCAGGAGTTTGAGATTGCGGCCATTGTAAAGGACGCCGTATTTGGAAGTTCCATGATGGGCTTTAAAAGGATGTTTATTTCTAAAGGAGATTTCGAGAAGTTCAAGCAGCAGGAGAACCTTACTTATACCAAGCTTTATAGTATAAATTATGTAAATAAAGAAGATTTCAAGAATGACTGGAGAAGTCAAAACTTTATTACCATCAGCAACTTAGAGGGTGAAAGTACGATCCGTATGTGTTATATCATGGATATGCTAATAGCGGTAATCCTTATTATAGTTAGCGTATGCTTGATTTTACTTGCTTTTTTGGTACTGCGCTTTACGATCGTGTTTACCATACAGGAGGATTACAAGGAAATCGGGATAATGAAGGCAATCGGCATTACGGATATGGGAATCAAAGGGTTATATCTGATAAAGTATCTTGTTATTTCCGTTGTAGGCGCCTTTGTAGGCTTTATACTTAGTTTTCCTTTTGGAAAAATGATTCTGAAACAGGCAATAGTCAATATTGTAGTAGACAGGGCCGAACAAAATTTTGTAGTCAATATAGTATGCGCCGCAGCGATTGTTGCCGTAGTGCTTACATTTTGTTATCTCAGTACCAATAAATTGAAGAAAATCTCAGCTATGGAGGCAATCAGAAGCGGCTCTAACGGAGAAAGATATAAAGCAAAAAATCATTTGAAATTATGGAGACAGGGCAAAATGCGCCCCTATTTATATATGGCTGTAAATGATATTTTAAGCAGCTTAAAACGATTCGGGGTATTGCTTGCGACGTTTTGCTTGGGTGTAACGTTGATCTTACTGCCTTTAAGCGCAGCCAATACTTTAAAAAGTGACGGCATTATCCGTGAATTCAGCTTAAGCCCTTCAGATGTTTATATTGATACCGGAAAAGGAGAAACTTATACGGTGGATATGGACAGCATGTTTGAAGATATGAATGAGATTGAAAAGAAGTTAGAGGAAAATGGTATGAATGCCAAGACCGGAGTAGATATGGGTTATTCAATGACCTGTTATGCTGATGATACTGAAAATAGCATTGTTTGTTTTGTTCTACAGGAGATGGGGAGTTGGGAGAGAAGTTATGCGGTGCTTTCGGGAAAGGAGCCTGAGCTTGACAATGAGATTATGATTACGCAGATTACAGCGGATGAACTGGGCGTAGGAATAGGCGATACTATTCATTGTATGGTATCGGATATGACCTATGAATTCATAATTACAGGAATATACCAGTCAATGATGGAGATGGGAAAAGGCTGTCGTGTAAGCAGAAACGCCGACATAAACAGAGAGTATGCAGCAGGAATAATATGTATGCAGGTAGAAATCGAAGACATGGAAAGTGAGGAGGCCTGTGAAAGACTTGAAGAAATTTTTCCCGAATACAAAATTATGAACGCACAGGAATTTCTCAGCAATATGATAGGCGGAGTCATTGACCAGCTTGGTACGCTTATGATTTTTATAGTGGGTATCGTGCTTATTATCAACAGTCTGATCACCATACTTATTATGAAAACCATAATGACAAAAGAACGTGGAGATATTGCCCTTTTAAAAAGTCTTGGCTTTACGGATCTATCCCTGAGGGCATGGCAGGTAGCAAGAGTACTTCTTATCCTTGCGGCGGCAATCGTAATAGGAACGATCCTGTCGAACTTATCTGCGCCGTATATAATAGGTCCTGTTTTTGCCATGATGGGAGCGACATCAATCGAGTTAGTCAATGCTACCTTGAAAGATTATATTTTCTATCCGTTACTGCTTTTTATCGTGACAGGGATTTTTGCGATGATCTGTGCGGGGGGAGTTAGCAAGGTGGATTTGAAAGAGGTTAATAGTATAGAGTAATAAACAAGAAAGGAAGATAACAAAATGAATTCATTATCAGTAAAAGATTTGTGTAAAACATACATCATTAATAAGAGGCAGAATAATGTACTTAGAAACATAACTATGGAAATAAAAGATGGAGAGATGGTGTCGGTCATGGGACCGAGCGGTTCGGGTAAGTCTACTCTTCTTTATGCGGTAAGCGGCATGGATGATATTACCGCGGGCAGAGTGAATTTTTTCGGAAAGGATATAAGTGCCTTGAATATCAGACAGATGAGCAGTCTGCGGTTGAATGAGATGGGTTTTATTTTCCAGCAGATGTATATGTTAAAAAATTTAAGTATTTATGATAATATTATTTTACCGGCATATCAGTCTGCGGAGAACAAGGGCAGGGAGAAGAGAAAAGAGATCAATAACAGGGCAAAGGAATTAATGCATAAGCTTGGAATCAGCGAAATAGCCGAACATGATATTAACGAAGTGTCCGGTGGACAGCTGCAGAGAGCATGTATTTGCCGCAGTCTTATAAATAATCCTAAGATGATTTTTGCGGACGAGCCTACAGGTGCGTTGAACCAGCAGAATTCCAAGGAGGTAATGAAAGAGTTAAACCGTATAAATGCCGAAGGAACTACCATAATGTTAGTTACGCATGATATGAAGGTTGCTGCCAAAAGCGACAGAGTGCTCTATTTGGAGGACGGAAACATAAAGGGCGAGTATAGCTTTGGAAAATATACGGATTCGCAGGAGACCAGGGAGAGGGAGAGAAAATTATCCAACTGGCTTATGGAAATGGGCTTCTAAATTACATCGCAGGATATTGGAGAGTGTTATGACAGACATTTTATTAGTTGAAGATAATGAGGAGTTAAACCAGTTAATACGGGTTTTTTTGGAAAGAGACGGGTATAAGGTGCATGGGGCATTTTCAGGTGAGGAGGCGCTTGAGTTTCTGGAAAAAGAGAGGGTTAAGCTGATTATTCTGGATGTCTCGCTGCCGGAAATGGATGGTTTTGCCCTCTGCGCAAGGATCAGGGAGCGAAGCAATATACCTGTTCTGTTTTTGAGCGCAAGGGTTGATAAAGAGGATAAGATGAACGGTTTCTTACAGGGTGCGGATGATTATGTGGAAAAGCCGGTTGATATGGATATTTTATGTGCCAAAATAAAGGCGTTGATGCGGCGGGGTTATAGCCTTAAGCAAGAAAATACGCTAATACACTCAGGCGCTATTTCAATTGATAAAGAAGCAAAGCAGGTATTTTTTAAGAATAAGGAAATTACGCTGACAGTAAAGGAGTATGAGCTTTTGACTTTGCTTGTGGAAAATCCGGGAAAAACCTTGCATAAGGAGTATTTATTTAACCAGATATGGGGGCCGGAGAGTTTCAGCGAGAATCAGACATTGACTGTTCATATTAAAATGCTTCGTGATAAAATAGAGGAAAATCCAAAGAAGCCGGGAAGGATTCAAACCGTATGGGGCATAGGATATAAATATGAAGAGATATAACAAAATTATAGCTGCGACCTTTTTCTTATATCTTGGAATTGCGGTATTTATGTACTTCTTTTTCCATGACAAAAGAACGGGAGAGGATTTAAGCTATAAGGTAGAAATTAATGAGATCATGCAGGGCTTAGAAAAGGAAGGGGAGTTTTCTAAGCCTGATTTGCGTGGAAAAGTGCATATTAAAGAGGTTTGTTTTTTGCCGGTAGAGTATGGGGATAAGGAAGCAGAGTATGAAGCTGTGGAGGATGTACAGGCTTTTTACCAAAATCATAATGGAGTGAATATGACGGTGAAACCGCTTGTGGCGGGAGAAAAAATAGTAGGTTATGTGAGATTTGATTATGTTACGGGAGAAAATAGCGACGTTTTTCTGTGGACGATGGAGGGACTCCTATTGCTTGTGTGTGCTTTGACATTGGCGTTGCTGTTATATATAAGACATAAAATTCTAGGGCCGTTTAACGCTTTAAGCGAAATGCCCTATGAATTGGCCAAAGGACATCTGTCATTAGAGCTTAAGGAAAGCAAAAGCCGTTTCTTTGGGAAATTCGTCTGGGGTATAGCAATGCTCAGAGATACTTTAAAAGCTTCAAGAAATAATGAGCTTAGGCTTGAAAAGGAAAAGAAGCTGTTGCTTTTATCAATTTCACACGACATTAAAATTCCGCTTAGCGCGATTAAATTGTATGCAAAGGCACTTCGTGAGGGGATTTATGAGTCTGAGAGACAAAAACATGACGCAGCCCTGCAAATAGAGAATAAAGCTCATGAAATAGAGGAATTTGTAAAAGAAATCGTCAGTACGGCGAGCGAGGATATTTTTACGATCGAGGTTGAGAATTTGGAGTTTTATTTAAAGGATTATATTGATAAGGTGAGGGAGTGCTATGAGACTGAATGCAGGCTTGTTATGACTGATCTTACAATTGGCAGATATGAAAATAAGTTATTAAAAGGCGATATTGACTGCGCCTTTGAGGTAATGGAAAATCTTATGGACAACGCTTTTAAATACGGAGACGGAAAGAAAATAGCCATAGATTTTTATGAGGAGGATTACTGCCAGATCATAAGCGTCTATAGCACAGGTAATATGGTGTCCGAAAACGAGATGCCTCACTTATTTGACAGCTTTTATAGGGGAAGTAATATAAATAATAAGGCAGGAAACGGTTTGGGGCTTTATATTAACAGACAGATCATGCTTAAAATGGGAGGGGATATTTTTGCAAAAAGACAGGAGGGCGGAATGAGTTTCTGTCTGGTGTATGCGAGGGCAATAAATGAAGAATATTGACACTTTTTCTTACAATTGATAATATAGTTATAGAGGAAATATCGGCTATAAATGATAGGGAGGAATTGATCATGTACCACTGTCATCTTCATTTATATTTAATAGGTAATAAGTGCAGGACATTTGAAATTATTAAGGAAGTGCCGGCGCTTGAAAACTTTACGCATGAATTTCATGAAGGTGATGTGTTTGAGGTGTCAAACATAGTTAAAACATCTGTTTTATTTGTGAATTTACAAAATTTGGATGTAAAAGAGACGCTAAAAGCGCTTGCTTCGGTTAATAAAGTAGTAGCGGAGATAATTTTACTTGCAGACAGCAATCAGCTTGAATATATAGAAGATGATTTGTCCGGAGTTAAGGATGTATGGACCTTACCTATGTCTGATGCAGAGATACGGTTTCGCATTTTAAGATGGCAGCAGGCTTACAAGAGGGAGAAGGATTCCTGGCAGGCGGAGCAGTATCTGGAAGCTACGATCAATAACGTTCCGAGTCTGATCTGGTATAAGGATAAAGATGGTATTCATAAGAAAGTAAATGATAGTTTTTGTAAAACGGTCAATAAGTCTAAGGAGCAGGTCGAAGGTCAGGGACACGCTTATATCTGGGATGTTGAGCATGATGATCCTGCCTGCATTGAGTCGGAAAATGAGGTCATGAGTAAGAAACAGACCTTTGTATCCGAAGAATTAATTACAACCGGAGACGGCCCAAGAACGCTTACCACATATAAATCCCCGCTGTATGACGTTGACGGCAGTGTGATGGGAACAGTGGGCGTAGCGATCGACGTGACACAGGAGCGTGCTTATGAAGAGGAGCTAATGAGGAAAAACCGGACTTTGGAGACTATTTTCACAACAATAGATTGTGGAGTAATACGTCATACAATGGATGGAACGAGACTGCTTAGCATAAACAGGGCGGCGCTTAAGATTTTAGGATATGGGTCACGGAAAGAATTGGAGGCGGAAGGCTTTGATTTGATTGCCTGCTCAGTTGTAGATGAGGATAAACAAAAACTCCGCGATAGTATAAATTCTTTGAAAAAAGAGGGAGACAGTGTGAGCGTGGAGTATCGTGTGCAGCATAAAGACGGCGAGATACTTCATGTTATGGGCGACATTAAACTCGTGATGGAAAACGGTAAATTGATCTGCCAGCGTTTCCTTTTAGACTTCACTGCGCAAAAGCTGCAGGAGAAAAAGCAACAAAGACGCCATATGGAACTTGTACAGGCACTTAGTATAGATTACAGTCTGGTCTGCTTTTTTGATCTGAATACGGGCATGGGTATGCCTATTCAGAGCAGTGAAAAGAACGGACGCGGTCTGGATTCGATTTTTAATGGGAATATATCTCTTGAAGAAAGTATGGGGCGCTACATACAGGAGTTTGTTTATGAAGATGACAAGGGAATGATGCGTCAGGCCGTTTCATTAGGTCAGCTTAAAAGTGTTATGTCACAGAAAAAGCAGCATTATGTGAATTATCGCGCACTCGTAAACGGAAAAACGAAATATTTCCAGATGAAAGTGGTACGGGCAGGAAAATCGGATGGAGATTACGGAATTGTACTTGGGCTTCGCAGCGTGGATGGGGAAATCCGTAACGAAATGGAGCAAAAGAGTCTGCTTGAGGATGCTCTTTCACAGGCAAATAGGGCAAGTAAGGCAAAGAGCACATTCCTTTCTAATATGTCGCATGATATCCGTACCCCGATGAATGCAATTGTAGGTTTTACAAACCTTGCAATTACGCATATTAACAATAAAGAGCAGGTAGAAGAATACTTAAAGAAGATTATGACATCGGGGAATCATCTTCTTAGCCTGATAAATGATATTCTGGATATGAGCCGTATTGAAAGCGGAAAGATAAATTTAGAGGAAAAACCATGTAGTCTATCGGAGATTTTAAAAGGGCTCCGTAATATTTTACAGGCGGATATACATGCAAAGCAGATGGAACTTCAGATTGATACTGTGGATGTTTTTGATGAAGAGATTTACTGCGATAAGCTTAGGTTGAATCAGGTGCTTCTTAATCTTCTCAGCAATGCTGTTAAGTATACGGGTGCAGGCGGCACTATCAGCATGAGAATTACGGAAAAATCCGGAGCACCGGAGGGGTATGCAAATTACGAATTCAATATCAAAGATAATGGAATTGGTATGAGTGAAGAATTTGTAAAACATATTTTTGAGCCTTTTGAGAGAGAACAAAATGCTACGACCAGCGGGATTCAGGGAACAGGTCTGGGAATGGCAATTACCAAAAATATCGTGGACATGATGAACGGAACCATTGACGTAAAAAGTGAAATGGGAGTAGGATCGGAGTTTACTGTATCATTTACGTTCCGTCTTTATTCCGGAGCAAAAGAAGCACATGAGATACCGGAGCTTAAAGACTGCAGGGCATTGGTAGTGGATGATGACTATAATACCTGCGATAGTGTGTCATATATGCTGGGACAGCTAGGACTGCGTGCGGAGTGGACATTGTCGGGTAAAGAGGCGGTACTGCGGACACATCAGGCAGTTACGCGCGAAGATGATTACAGTGTATATATTATAGACTGGATCATGCCCGATATGAACGGCATTGAGGTGGCAAGAAGAATCAAGAAGGAGACAGGCGGAAAAGCGCCGATTATTGTCCTTACCGCATACGACTGGATGGATATAGAAGAAGAAGCAAAAGAAGCCGGCGTTAAGGCATTTTGCTCTAAACCATTGTTTATGTCAGAACTTAGAAATTGCTTAAGTTCGGTTATCAAGAAGGAAGAAGAAAAAGAACAAAATAACGGTGAAAAATCAACCAAATTACGTACTGGACGTATCCTGCTGGCAGAGGATGTGGAAATGAATCAGGAAATCGCTACGGCAATTCTTGGCGACGCAGGCTTTACTACTGAAGTTGCGGATAATGGAAAGATGGCAGTAGAGATGCTTGAAAAATCAGAGCCGGGATATTATCAGTTGGTGCTTATGGACGTCCAGATGCCAGTAATGAACGGATATGAGGCAACCAAAGAGATTCGACAGTTTGAAAATAAGGAATTGGCGTCCATACCAATTATAGCAATGACGGCCAATGCCTTTGAAGAGGATAAGCAGGATGCCTTAAAGTGTGGAATGAACGGCCATATAGCTAAGCCAATAGACATCAATAACTTATTTAAGACACTTGATGAGATATTGAGCTAGCCCTGCCGCTTAATTATTAAATTTCATTAGTTATTTCAAAAATAGATTGCATTTTAAGATAGGCAGGATTATACTATTGAATAGAAAAGGAGGAATGTTCTCATGAGAATAGGCGGTATTGGCAATGTTTACCCTACTTATGTATATAATCCCAATACAGTAACTTCCAAGAGTATGAACAAGTTATCCAGAATTTCGGATGATGTGCTGGATAAGAAAGTAGATTATTCAAAGACTGCCACGCAGGAGAATCAGAATCCATTGAAGAAGGGACAGACGATAGATTTTGAGGGAGTCCTTGCAAAACAGATGCAGGAAGGGCAGAATCGGGCTGCAAAGATTATGCCGAAAGGATTAGATCCTGCGGAAAATCAGAATAAAGCAGCGGAAGTTAAGACAAATGAGCTGGCTGCTAAGTCCGCAGCGGAGAATACAAAAGCCAATTTCGATGCTGAGAATACCGAAAGCGGAAATAATGCTAATGTAACACAGATGCAGAGAGCTATTCAGGCATATGAGATGTTTATGACGGCGTGATACATAAGTTAATATGTGATTGAATTATGAAGAGGGTGCTTCCTATAATCCGGAAGTACCCTCTTTTTAGCATATCCTATTCTATGGCCATGCGTTTCACCCTTGTCATAACGTTTTGGACCGGCGGAAGCATTATGATAATGATCGTTACTACGCCTTCAATAAGGATATATGCATAGTTGTAGGCTATAGGATAGATTACTCCAAGGTTGTGATTTATGAAAAAGTCCGGCATGTAATCCATCCAGTAGAGATAACCTCCGATTGAATGGAATAGACCTCTCATAAAAATAGCAAATATATAACCTTTTATAAGACCGTTTTTCTTATCGTGGAAAAAGCCCGACAGGCCTAATGCCGCAAAAGCAAGTATATAGTCCATACATGCCTGAAGAGGTGAGAGAATATAAGTGCCGCCGCTTTGTACAAATTGTAAAAGACCGTAAGCAAAGCCCGCGCTTATTCCGACCTTTGGCCCATACCAGTATCCAATCAGAGTAACAAACAGCATTGAACACAGCGTTACGGAACCGCCCCAAGGCATATGTATGATCTTGATATAGGACGTGACAAAACCGAGTGCAATTGCTACAGCAGAAAAGACTAGCTGCTTTGTGGAAAAGGCTTTTGCAGCGTTGTTTTGGTCTTTGTCGGTTCGTTTCTCAGACTTTGCACTGCTTTTGACCAAGGCAGTCAATAGAATCAAGACGACAATTATTACAAAGAAAAAGATATTGCCTGCATTTGTAAGTGAGTAATAACCGTCCTCATAGTTTAGAAATAGTGACATAAAAAAACCTCCTTCGTGTGCGCAAGGAGGAAGTACATCTTGTTTACCTTATAAGAAAAGTAGAATTAACATAGAAATAAATAATAATGCTTTTGCCTATAAAGTAAAAACCATGCTTCCTTACGCCGGTATTATCCGGGTCAAGTAGTGAGGGTTAGAAATATGTTTCATATTTCAATCTCAGCGATGTGCTCCCCTAGCGAGTATTTAATTAGTATTACCAGGTAATTGCGGGATGTTGTCCAAGCGGACGAACTTAGGAGATATAAACAAAAGACGGGGTTCGACCGCGGGAGCGAACTCACCCCTTTCTTTTGTTTATATTTCCTAAGTTCTGGGTATTGGAAGAATTTTCGCAAATGCCTAGTAATATTAATATATGGGGAGTAGAGTGATTTGTCAAGTATAAATAATTGAAAGATTATCATGCTCATGGTAAGATAAAATCATGTCTAATTGCATTTACAGTAAAATATTAGGAGGTATGTCAGTATGTGCACAGCAGCAACTTATCTTACAAAAGATTTTTATTTTGGCCGTACGTTAGATAATACTTTGTCATATAATGAAGAGGTTGTAGTAACGCCGCGTAACTATCCGTTTCATTTTAAAAAGGTGGAGTCCATGCAGACACACTATGCAATGATCGGCGTAGCCTGCGTTATGAAGGACTATCCGCTGTATTATGATGCGATTAATGAAAAAGGTCTTGGAATGGCAGGGCTTAATTTTGTGGGAAATGCGGTTTATGGAAAAGAGGAGAAGGGGAAGTGCAATATATCGCAGTTTGAATTTATCCCTTGGATTCTTGGACAATGCTCATGTGTAAAAGAAGCGAGAGAGTTGATTGAACGTATGAATTTAATCGAATTATCGTTTGATGACAGCCTTCCGATCGCACAGCTTCACTGGATCATAGCTGATAGAAATGAGGCTATTACCGTAGAATCCGTAAAAGACGGCATTAAGGTCTATGATAATACCGTAGGTGTACTTACCAATAACCCGACTTTCCCTGAACAGATGTTTTCACTTAATAATTATATGGCGATTTCTCCGAAACAGCCGCAAAATTGCTTTTGTGATAAGCTTTCGCTTCAGACATACAGCATGGGAATGGGAACTATCGGACTTCCGGGCGGTTTAGCTTCGCAGCCGCGTTTCGTCAGAGCCGTTTTTACTAAGATGAACTCAGTGTCCGGAGATTCGGAAAATGAAAGTGTCAATCAGTTTTTCCACATTCTTAATTCCGTAGAGCAGCAGAAGGGCTGTTGCGAAACTGCGGAAGGCAGCCTTAAATATACTATTTATACATCATGCTGTAATGTGGATAAAGGAATTTTTTACTATACAACCTATGATAATCACCAGATTTGTGCGGTAGATATGTATAGGGAGGACTTGGAAAAGAGCGGGCTTGTACGATATCCTGTTATTAATGAAGAACAGATATTGATGCAGAATTAAAGAAGGACAGATGAAAACATGAATGCAAATAAAGATATAAGCGCTTTTAAAAAAACATGGGATATTCTTTCACCCGCAGTTTACTACTATGCGGTGTATAATATTGTGTTTATTTTGCTTGCATTTTTGATGAGTTTAATATTGGATACCAGTGTCGGGGCCAAACTGCAAAGCCGGAACGGATATGAAGCCATGATGAATGTGCTGCTTAATTCTTTTGCGATGCTTTTTGGCATACTGCCACTGATTCCACTGTTGAAAGGTCAGTTATACAGGAACAAATATCTTGATGCAGGTCCGAAAGCAAAACCGGCGGCATATTTAATAACGACTGTTATCGCATTTGCATCTTCGGTCGGACTTAACATTTTGCTAATCCTGACAGGTTTTGTAGGAAAGTCCGAATCCTATAAGCAGGTTGCAGAGAAGCAGTATGGAGTTGCTTTCGGAGTCGGTTTTTTCATATATGGTGTTGTTTCCCCAATTGTGGAAGAGATAGTTTTCCGCGGTCTTATTTTTAACAAAATGAAAAAATACTATCCGATGTCGATTTCTGTTGTAGTCTCAGCGCTGCTCTTCGGGGCGTGGCATGGCAATCTGGTGCAGGCGCTCTACGGTACCTGCATGGGAATTTTGCTTGCCTACACATACGAAAAATTTAAGGATTTTAAGATTCCATGCATGTTTCATGCGGTAGCAAATATTTCGGTTTATACCATTACATATAACCAGGGATTATATAACGCTGTGGTTCGATCTTATATTGCGGTGGGGTTGATTGCGGTATCGATAGTTATAATTGTGTTGATAGAGAAAAAACTGTTGGATGCTGTTTTGTATGAGAGTGAAGATGTTTAAGTTTTTTGTGACTTTAATTGTTTCACATTAAAAATCCCCACCACAAAAGGTGGGGATAAAATTGTTTCTAATGATGCTTTCTTCCATGCCCTGAACTATGATGTCCGACCGAATTGTTGTGAGTATGTTCTCCCACAATGGTACAACCGTCTATGTTGCAGTAGTTGTGATGATGCTCACCTTCAATGCTGCACCCGTCTACATCACAGTAGTTGTGATGGTGTTCGCCAGAAATAGTGCATCCGTCTACATTGCAATAAATGTGATTGTGCTCGCCAGAAATAGTGCATCCGTCCACGTCACAATAGTTGTGTTTGTGTTCGCCAGAAATAGTGCAGCCATCCACGTCGCAGTAGTTGTGGTTGTGTTCACCTATAATGCTGCATCCATCTACATCACAATAATTGTGAGTATGTTCACCTATAATGTTACAACCATCTATTTCACAGTAATTGTGCGTATGCGTTCCTTTTATTGTGCAACCGTCCATACCACATTCCTGGGCTTTTGTGTTGATTCTGATTCCGGCTACAAGCAATACCATAGTACCTGCCATAAGGAATAACATTACTTTGTTTTTCATTTTCATTCTATTTCCCCTTCTGATGCATGGATTGTAATATACAATTGCAAAATACCATTTCGATGAGTTCGTGACAATTTGTAGCAGTTTCGTATTTGCTTATTTAGATTGTAACATACATACAAGTAATACACTACATTATTTTATTTATATGATAGCATAAATTTACTATAGGAATTTAAACTATCAAATGTTTGCATTATAAACGGAAAAATCTGACAGCATGCGTTCAAGCTTATCTATGTGACTCCCCGCAGTATAACATTAACGCAGAACACCCCATCCCCATAAATAAACCGGCAGTATCCGCCGTTTTTTTCCGCAATATGACGCACCGCCTGTAAGCCGATGCCCTCACCGGGACGCTTGGAGGAAAGGAACACGCCGTCTTTTTCTTTGATTTTCCCGTCATAGGTATTCTCGACGGACAACAGTACCATGTGGTCGGAATGAAGGCGGGCGGACACTTTCACCTGCCGACGTTCTGAAGCCGTCTTCAGACTTGCATCCATTGCATTTTCAAGGAGGTTGGAGAGTACGGAGCAAAGGTCAGGCTCCGATACCGGAAGCTCACGGGGCAGGTCAAGCTCGAAAGCAAGCGGAATTCCATTTTCCCGGCACAGTGGTGCGAAATAGCTTGCAACACTATCTACGGCTGCATTTTTGCACAGTCCAAGGTCTTCGGCGGGGATGCTGCTCTGAGCTTCGTAGAGATACTTTGTAATGCTCTCCAGATTTCCTTGCGCGGCAAGGCTTTGCAGGACATGGAGATGGTGGCGCATATCATGGCGTGCCTGACGTATCTGCCCGATTGTGGAGCGGAGATTGTCGTAGCGTGCCTGCTGCATGGAGAGGAATTGGTTTTCCCGCCGGAGGCGGTCATTGCGATTCAAGCTGGCTGCCATGAGGTAAAAGAGCATGTATGACAAAAGGAGCAGGAATAGGAATACAAAGCTGAAAAGGATGTAAAGCTGACGTAACCGCCCCTGTTCCATTATACTGGGATCTTTGGGGATAATGGTGAGGTTAAGCACGATAAACAAAGGCGGCAGAAGCCAGAACACATACCATGTCTGCGCGAAAGCGTCATCCTCTAAAAGATTCCTTGCCGCATGGGTGGCAGGATGCCATGACGCCGCTACAAGGACGCAGCACATCACAAACCAGAACAGCACAGCGCGGAAAGGAAGGGGCGGGGCAGAAACTCCGGGGCTTAAGATGCCGCTCATTCCGATGGCGGCGTTGCCTATACAGGAAAAGGCGCCGCATACGGCAAGAAAGACGCTGATAGATTTCCAGCGTGTGATCTTGAGCGTATATACATAGAAACTGCCCATTACAATAGCGATGGGGAAAAACAGCCACAATGCGCTGATATGGAAAAAGCAGCTTACTGCGCCGCCTGTAAGGCACAAAAAGAGCGTCAGCAGTGCCGTTATTGCTGCCAGTTTTACAGGATGCAGCCTAAGATAATGTTTCATTGGCAGGTAAGCCAGCAGCATACCGGGCAGGAATATCATAAGTTCCAGTGTGGGACAGAGGAAATCCATCATTTTTAAATCCCCCTTTCAAAGAGAAAGTCGCCGAAAGCAATCCTTGCGGTTTTGGCAAGATCGCGGCTTACGGAGATTCTTTTCCCATCTTTTAATATGAAATCAGTGCCGTCAAAATCCTCCGCATGTTCCATGTTGACAAGGACGCCTCGGTTGCACAGGAAGAAACGATCATCCGTAAGAGCGGCGGTAAATTCTCGGAAAGTCTGGCGTGTCACGTACTTTTCACCGTCTATGCCGTAAATATATATCTGGTGCTGGTAATGCTCTGCATACAGAATATATTGAAAGCGGAGCCGGACAATACCGCTCGTGGTGTTTATTTCAATATACCTGTCTGTTATGGGAAAGCGTTTTACAATCTCATCAAACAATGCAGCAAGGGCGGTATCCTCATATGGCTTCACCAGATAGTGCAGCGCCCGGACACGGAAACCGTCAAGGGCATGGTCGGTGGAGGTGGTAGTGAACACAAGCAGGCAGTCCGAATCGAAGCAGCGCAGTTCTTCTGCTGTATTCACGCCGTTTTCGTTTCCCATATAAATATCAAGAAATACAAGGTCAAAATGTTCTTTTCCGGCGTCGGTAAGGAAATCCGTGCCGGAAGCATAACAGTGAATCACAGCGTTAAGAGAAAGGCGGGAAAGCTGGGTAGAGACCCTTGTCTTTAAGGTTTCACGCTCTGACGCAATATCATCTACAATGGCAATCCGCATGGAAAAGCCTCCTTTAGTCTGAAAAATATCTATACTGCATAATATCATAAAGCAGCAAAAAAAGCGACTGTCATAAGCCAAATAGATTTTTCAAACAGGTTTGGCAAGCCCCAACTAAACCTTGTTTTTGGCATTGACTTAAAAATCTTTTACAATTCGGGACGGATTTTAACAATTCGTGCCACACTGCTTGAAAAATGCGGGGAAATCCCTATATTGGATAATAGATATCCATGTATATTTTTTGGGAAACGATAACAAGGAAGGAAATAGGAGAGGCAGATATGAGAAGGATAAAAAAAGTAAGAAAACGTGTTTTGGCAGCCGTGCTTGCGGCAGCTATGATTTTCACAGCGCCGGGAATGGCATCTTATGCAGAGACGGGGGCACGATCGGAAGATATTTCTGAAAGTGTCATAGTGCAGGAGGACGATGTTGACGTAGCCAACGGCTTAGAGAAAACGGAAAAGCCAGAAGCGGATGACAGTGACACGGAAAAGTCAGAAACGGATGACAGCGATACAGAAAAGCCAGAAGCAGACGATAGTGATACGGAAAAGCCGGAAAATGATGACAGCGATACAGATGAGCCGGAAACCGGGAACAATGATACAGAAGAAACGGAAGCAGATGCTGGAGAAACGATGGATGAATCATCCGACAGCATGAAAATAGAAGATATAGAGGCTGTAGAACAGGGAGATATAGGCAAAGATGAAGTCAACGCGCCAGAGCTTGCCTTGAATGGGGATGATATTGCACCGGTTTCCAGACTGTATGTTTTGGGAAACGAAGTTGTAAACGGCAGTGTGACATCCGGTGACGGATGGAGCTATGACAAAGATTCAAATACGCTTACTTTGGATAGCCTGACTGTTACTGCGGGCGATTATCCGGAAAATGTTACAAAGTTCCTTGATCTTGGGGCAAATGCAAACGGCAGATGTCTGCTTAATGTTTATCTGAAAGGAAACAATACGATCAACAGTATTTCTGAGGATGAGTTCATATTTTACCGGACTTATCTTGCTTTGAATATCACGGGAGACGATAACGCGTCACTGACATTGAACGGTATGGTCCAGAGTGATATTAGGCTGATATCTGGAAATATTAATTTTACAATCAATACACAGGGAACGATTTTTATCAATTACGGCATGAGTATCGACGATGGAGCAACAGTCGTATTCAATTGCAGTTACGGAGAAGCGTGGAAAAATGCATATTATTCTGTCCTTTCGCAGGCTGCAGGTGGCATATTTGTAAAAAATAACAGCACGTTGGAAATTAACTCAACGAATCCTTCACAGCAATGCAACCTTATAGGCTACGGCCCTCTTACGGTAGAGGATTCCACGCTGACGCTCAAAAACGTATACGCAACAGGGGTAGGTACATACCTTGTAAACCCTTGGTCGGGGAGTGTTGGAGCGAACGATACCATTACCATCAAAAATTCCACAATCAATTTAGACACCGTGGAGGGCTTGCGGGGATATTCTATAGATATCGTCGATTCCACGATCAACACAGTTGAAAAAACAGCCCTTGCGCTTAGGAGTCTGGGAGGAGACGTGACGATTACAGACACAGAACTGAACGGTCTCATTCTCGAAAGCGGGACATCCAATAAATTTACGGTCATCGGTAAAGCCAATCGCCCATCGGATTTGAAGCTTGTCGATGGGGGTATCTTGACCGTTCCGGAGGGCGCTTCTTTGAACATCCCGGACAGCGTTACGCTGACAAATAACGGAACCATGCGCATCCACGATAAATCTTCCCTGACAGGGGCGGGAACGCTGGAGGGAACGGGCAGCTTCCAGATCGATGTGACAGAGGATCTGATTTCGATACCGGAGGGACTGGCTTGTACCGGAACGGACTATGCAGATCAGATCAAACTGGAGGAAACTGTTATGATTTGCGGCATAGAATTTACCGCGGATCTGGATGCGAACGAATGGACGCGGAGTATTTCCCCCGGCGAAGCAGTGGTTGATGCGGGAGAGTATACGGTCACGTTTACCAAAGGCGATGAATCTATAAGCAAAACATTTACAGTGGCGCGATCCAGCACGGACTTGACAAGTGAAGGCAAGGTACAGACTTACAACGACGGGGTAGCAACCAGAGACTTCACAGCCAGCGACACCATCACTGTAATTGCCACGCCTGCCGCTGCCGAGGTGGCAACGCAAAAGGCTGCCCGTCTGTGGGGAAACAGCTTCACTTCGCCCACAGCGGGCCAAATGGCGCTGTTTGTGAACAGAGTTCAGGTTTCCGAGCCTGTAAACGTTGGTGAAAACGGCACCTACACCATGACCGCCAGCGCATCCGATGTACTGACGCTGGGACATGTGGAGCCGAACGGCACAGCCATTCCACTGACTGTGAAATTCGTGGGAAACAGCGATATTGCGGATGCGGCTGCTTTGGTTGAGATCAATATCTCCGCTGCGGTGAAAGTGAATAGCTACGGCACCACAACCTATTACGACACCTTTGATGATGCATGGATGGCAGCGGATGCCGCTGGAACTGCAACTGTCACTCTGTTGACGGATGTGGCAGAAAAGTATATTTTTACTGTTTCATCAGGCAAGAAATTTACCCTTAATGGCGGTAGCCATACCTTTTCCATAATTGGTATCAATGTGAGCGGCGGCCAACTGGACATCATTGGCGGCACATTTGAAATGAGTTACCCACTTCTGGTTTCGAGCGGTACCATCCGGCTCTCTGGGGGCAAATTTATAAGCACCGGCGGCGAGGAGATAATTTTCTGCGCGCCCGGATCGAACCTGACAGTCGGCGACCTCCTGCTGAACCACGGCAGTACGGACACTGATGCGACCCGTTACGCCTACTTTACCGAGGAAGGGAAACCGCTCAGCGACGTACTTGACCAAAAGGAATTGACTGGTACAGTCACGGTAGCGGAGTGTACGGATCATGTCTATACAGAGCAGAGCTGTTCTCATGTAAAGGGTAGTCTTACACATAAACAGACCTGTGCGGCCTGCGGCTCTGTAGAGGAAGTGGATTGCAAATACACAGAGTTTGGAGAAACAAATAATATTAAAGTTTGCGCCTGCGAGGCCACGCTTACCGCTTCCATAACCGGTGCGGACAATCTGGTTTATAATGGCGAAAGGCATACGCCTGGTGCCACATTCATGGTGGATGACGTAACACCACGGGAAGTGAAAAACCAAAAAACATACACCTACAACAAAGACGCTGGTACTGGAACCCTTAATATTATAGATGCTGAGGGTGTATTTTATGGAATTTTACAGCTGAAATTTACTATTGCAAAGGCCGTCCCGATAGTCACATGGAATGGCGAAAGTACGCAGACGTTGACCTATACCGGTCAGGAGGCAGCGGTTACTGCCGATGTGCAGTTGGTGAATAACGAGACCGGAACAGTCAGTTATTCCTATGCTGAACAGGGCTCTGACAGTTATAGTTCCGGTTTGCCCAAGGATGCGGGAAACTATTTGGTGAAAGCCAGCTTTGCGGAGCAGACAAACTATGTTGCCGCCGAGGCTGAGTTGATGCTGACCATTGATAAGGCAACAGGAACTCTGACGGTTCCGAAAACGTCGTTTAGTAAAAAATACGGTGAACCGGATTTTTCTTTACAATGCTCCACTAATGGAGATGGGGAAGTCTCCTATGTATCTGATAATGAAGATGTGGTCACGGTCTCAGCGGACGGCATGGCACAGATTAAGGGACTGGGAGAAGCCACGGTCACAGTCGCCTTAGCGGAAAGCAGGAATTATACTGCTGCTGCCACCCGGACAGTCACCATTACCATTGATATGGGTGAAAATGCACCCAATATGCCGGATAGTGTTATAAATGTTCCAAACAGCTTTTTGAAAGTGGACGACGTTCCTTTGCCGGAGAATTGGGAGTGGCAGGCAGAAGACAAAGATAAAGCTCTTAAAGAAGAGACAGCGGTAGAAGCTGTGGCAGTTTATACTGGGACGGATAAAGACAATTTCGAAACCGTAACGGCGACGGTTGCTGTTATGAGCCATGAGGCAGGAGACGATATCTTCTATACAGGAGTGGGGGAAAAGGAACCGACCTGTACAGAGGCAGGAGTAGGACACAGGGAATGCGCCACTTGTCACGTTGTAGTAGAATCGGGTATCACGGTGGAAGCATTGGGACATGATTACAAGGGTGTGGTGACAAAGGAGCCAACCACATCTGAAGAGGGCGAAATGACCTATACCTGTTCCAGATGTGGTGATTCCTATACCGAACCGATTCCCAATAAAATACCGGAAGGACTGTGGATCAGCGGTCTGACTCAGTCTGTACCCTACACTGGCAGCGCGGTCAAACCGGAAGGCATCAGTGTGTACCATGGCAATACGCTGCTGCGCGAGAAGGCAGAGTATACTATTTCCTATAAGAATAACATCAAGGCAGGCACAGCACAGGTCATTGTGACAGGAAAAGGCAGTTATAAAGGAAAAGCCACGGCGGAATTTACGATTGAAGCGGTTAATATAAATACAGATACGAATGTTTCAGCGTTCATTGCAACTGTCGCGGAAACAGGTAAAAACCTTAAACCCACAGTAACCGTCACATGGAATGGCAAAAAACTAAAAGAAAAGACGGACTACACGCTTACCTATGAAGCGAATATAAAAACAGCTTCTGCAGAAGGCTATGATGTGACTATAAACGGAAAGGGAAACTATACAGGCACTATTGTGAAAAAATTCCTTGTTGTACCCAAAGGAACGCCGCTTTTAAGCAGCGCAAAGGTGACAGGGATCAAAAAGAGCTACGAGTATCAGAGCGGTGAAATGAATGCCGAACAAAATGGAAATACGGAGGGACAGAGCACGACTCAGGCGGAAGTAAACGAAATTACGAAAGGTCTGGAAGCAGACATTGCAACAATTACCGTAAAAGTCGGCACCACTACGCTGACAAAAGGTACTGACTATACAGTGCGCACAGAAAACACGGGTGCAGTAGGAACTGGCTATGTTGTGATCGAACCAACGCAGACGAGCGCCTATGCCGGAGAAAAGAGAATTCCGTTCAATATCACAGGAACGAACATAAAGAAATGCTTCATCACGGGTCTGGCAAAGTCATACCCTTATACTGGTGAACCGGTCATGCCGGAAATTAATGTATACACCGGCAAAAACGGAATAGGTACGCAGATATCAGCTGACGCATATACCGTTCAGTACAGTAATTATACTAATCAGGGTAAAGCCACAGTGACCGTCACAGGTATACCGGAGAAAGGCTGTTCCGGCAGCTTAAAGGCGACCTACAGCATCGGAAAACTCAATATCGCCACCGAAAAAGCCGCCGGCAGCATAACGGTCACAATGCCCGACGACATAAAATACGCAAAAGGCGGCACAAAGCCCCAGCCAGTGATAACCCACAGCTATAACGGAACGGCCCGCACTTTGCGGGAAGGCGTCGATTACACGCTGAAATACAGCAACAATGCAGCTAAGTACAGCAGTACATCGTCCGGCAGCACGAAAAAACCGAGCCTGAAGATTACAGGCATTGGTAATTACAGTGGAACCATCACAGAGAATTTTGACATCGTCGTACAGGATATCGGGAAACTGGAGATTACTGTGGCGGATAAAGCCTACAACAGCAAAAAGAAAGGAAGCTATTATTATTCCGTTCCTAAGGTATATGACTTTGACGGAAAGCAGCTTAAGTCAGGCAAAGACTACACCGTACAATATACCAACGAAGCCACCGGTCAGCCGATTGGCAAGACAGACACAGTAGAGAATGGCACACAGATCCGCGTGATGGTGACAGCAAAAGATAACAGCTGTTATGAAGGCGCACTGAGTATGACCTACTTAGTCCGCGATGTAAAAGATGTCAAAGACATCTCCAAAGCTAAAAACGATAAGATAGCGGCACAGCAGTACACGGGAAGCAGCGTCGAACCCGAAGTGAAACTCTACACAATGACCGGAAAGACAAAGACCTACCTGACCGAAAAAGACTACGAGATCATCGGTTATTATAACAATATAAAGTGCGGAACCGCAACGGTCCTAATACGTGGAACAGGCGCTTACAGCGGCGTGAAGAGCATAACCTTCAAGATTGCGTCCGCTGACAATAAGTTGATCTGGAGCGGGATTTTCTGATTAGAGAAACTGAAACAAAATAAAGGTTGATAGTAAAGGCTGTTCATGGCATGGTAATATGTCGTGAACAGCCTTTATGTTTTGTGAAAACTTCTAAAATGCCCTACTTACAGGCAATATAAATATCCATACTCTCACCATCAGTTTCAAAACAGGGGATAACGTCTTTTTTCGTGCGTTCCAGACCGTTCACGCGCATATACTCCATAAGTGTTTTATAGCCGTTGGGAATGGTAACAAAAGGGTTTTCAAAGGGCTTTTCAATGTGTATCGCCGCATATTTGTGGGCTGCCTGCTCGTGTATTTCAATGTCAGGAGGGACGACTCCATCGGGCAGTATCCATGCCGCTTCGTATCCGTGCATATTGAAAACATTTATCTGCTCCTGTGACACATTGGGAAAATCCCAGCCAATGACACGAGGTTTATCCACGCCGTAGCTACGGGCAATGTAAAATACTCTGTCGATAGCGTCCCCCTCAGGATCGGAGCTTATAACGGCATGCTTTATATAGCGGAAAGCGGGGACGGTCTCTACACGCAAATTTGTATACGCTTCGCTACAAGCGACCATGTCACCTCGGAACAGGTTGTCCAGCGAGCAATTGAAAAGCCTGCAAAGCTCTATAGCCTTGTCCATTTCAGGCTGCGCTGTATCTAACTCCCATTTTGATACGGTTTGACGGCTGATATTCATTTTTTCAGCTAAATCTTCCTGCGTCATATTTCCTTTCAGATGTCTTAAAAACTGCAAATTTTTTCCAAAGCTCATAAAATATTCTCCTTCTATTTTCCTTCGCCGCGGCACAGTATTAGTATAGTATTTTCCTCTACAGGCTTCAACCAATCTATATGCGCTATTTTGCTGAGTCGCGCAACTTCAAGGTGCGGAGAATAATTTTTTTCACCCTACTCAACTATCAGTTGAATTAATATTTCACATTCTCTTACCACGTTATTGTGATAACTGTTCCATTATACTAAGATAAGGGTAATACAAGGCAGTATTCAATTTATCAGTGAAGGAGAAAAAATAAGAATGGATAATCTGAAAACAGGAGAAGTAATTTGTAAAAGGCGCAAAGAACTGGGATTAACGCAAAATCAGCTTGCCAAATCGCTTAACATATCATTTCAGGCAGTCTCAAAATGGGAAAACAATTCTGCGTATCCCGATATCGAGATGCTTCCGAAACTGGCAGCAGCCCTTAATACAACAGTGGACGCGCTGCTTGGCTATGAAAGTGTTGTGACGGATTATGATAGACGCTACAATATGCAGGAATATTACTGGGGTCTTATGCCTAACTGTCTTTGCTATGACATCATGAAAATTCTTCCACCGGTCAAGCCCTATCGTTTACTGGATATTGGCTGTGGAGAAGGCAAGGATGCTGTTTTCTTTGCAAAATGCGGCTATGCAGTAACTGCATTTGATATATCTGAACAGGGCATTGAGAAAGCCAAGAGACTTGCGGAATACAACAAGGTTGATGTTAACTTTTTTAAAGCCGACCTGTTTGATTATCGTCCCGATGCGGAATATGACATTGTATTTAGCAGTGGAGTGCTGCACTTTGCACAGCAGGCTGAGCAAAAAGAGCTTTGTGACAGCCTGAAAGAACACACTGCGGACGGCGGCATAAATGCTTTGAATGTTTTTGTTAAAAAACCTTTTATAGGGCGTGCTCCGGACAGTACAAAGGATGAAGAAAAAAGAGACCCCTGGTATTCAGGAGAATTATTTGGATATTATCATGACTGGCTGTTCCATACCTGCAAGGAAGAAGTATTTGACTGCAACAGCGGAGGTATACCGCATAAACATTGTATGGATACGCTTATTGCACAGAAAATGGAAGATAGGTGATTATTCACTGGCTTTGCTTAACATAAGGACAGTTCGCTAAGCGTTCTGTCCGTTACTTTTGCAAAGAAAACTTGTCAAAAAGTGTTGACAAGAAAACTTGGCAGCGATATAATAGGAATGTGCCAAGTGTACTTGTCAACACGGATTGAAGGTTAGTGTGAAAGATGAATTTTTCACACTTTGGGAGAAAGGAGCGATTATTTTTATGAATAAGGAAGAAATATTGGAAATGAGCAGAGCGGAAAATAAGAATAAGGACATCTATGAGCTAGAGGTTTTGAAGCAGTCGGGTACAAGTACTGTCATAGTAATGATGGCTCTTGCGGCAATCTTTTTTTCAGCGCAGATATTTGTCGGCGGTGGTACGAATTGGGGCTTATGGGCGATTGTTTTCAGCGCTAATATGACGACTTTCTGGGTGAAATACATCAAGCTTCGTCGTAAGCATGAGCTTTTGATGGCAATTGCCTATACAGTATTGGTATCCGCAATGTCCGGATGTCATATATATAATCTTGTTACATCTTCTACGATATTATAAGGCGGTGATGACTTGGACGATAAACTAGTATTAAAAAACAATCTCAAGGAAGCACGGGCAGAGCGGAAGTTGTCACAAAATCAACTGGCGGAATTGGTTGGTGTATCCCGTAATACAATCAGCTCTATCGAAACAGGACAGTTTAATCCTACTGCTAAATTGGCGCTTATTCTATGTATTGCTTTGGATAAGAAGTTTGAGGAACTCTTCTATTTCTAGGAGAGGACAAAAAATATTGACTATTTTCATTAATATGGTATTATACTATTAACGGTGAGTCCTACCGTAAAGTGGACTGCTAAAAGCGTTAGCAACTCTAATGGAGTTACTACACAAATGGCTATGTGGAAACGCATAGCCATTTTATCTTATAGGAAATTACGCAGCAGTGTAAATTATTTCAATGAGAATGCGAAGCATTCTCAGAATCGAGTGCGCTGGCACGCGATTTTTTTAACGAGGAGATATATGCAGACGGATTTTAAATTATACAAGGTGGATATGAAATATATCCGTAACCTACATAATATAGATGATAAAGTGCTATCTGTTTCACCACAGGAGGGAAAAGATAACAGAGTTTTCGTTGGAATTGTTATTATTTGTGGTGATCATAAATATTGCATACCACTTTCATCGCCAAAGGAAAAGCATAAAAAAATGAAGAACTCTATAGATTTTTCTAAGATTGAAGTGTGTGGGAAATTATTAGGTGTTTTGAATTTTAATTTGATGATACCTATTGAAGAAGCACAATTGCAGCTTGTTGATACAACTATTTTTAAAAGAGATAGGGAAAATATCAAATATTACAAGCGATTGTGCGTTCTTGAATTAGAATGGTGTCATGAAAACAGTGAAATAATTTGTAATAAAGCAAATGTCTTATATAAAAAGTACATCTCTAATGAATCATTTACCGGGAAGAATCGGTGTCTGAATTTTCCCAAATTAGAAGCTGAGTGTGAAAAATATAATTCAAGAATAAAGAGCGATATAGACTAATAGTAAAAATGATGATTTGTAAGAAAAGTGTGCTGATAATGGATAGATTGCCAGACAAAACTTGTATAATAATTAAATTGACAAATTATCTGACAATTTCATAAAAATTCTATATTTACAATCCCCCAAAAAGGGTGTATAGTAATGAATAGTTTAAGTCGCAAAGGAGCGCAGCAACAGCTGATACTTTTGCGACTTTTTTAAATTCATGGATGCCTTACACCCATCCCATAGATAATTGTGCCCCCATTCCAATACCCAGAACTTAGAACATATAAACAAAAACGGGGCGACCTTCGCTCCCGCGGTTAGAGCCCCGTTTTTGTTTATATGTTCTAAGTTCGTGACATTGCATACCCCCACAATTATCTAATAAATACCCTCTTGAAAGGAGACAAAACTATGTTTGATGCAAAATCTAATATCCCCCATGCGCCCCTGCATAGGATGGAATTTGAGCATGACAACTGCGGTATCGGAGCCTGCGTTAATATCAAAGGCGAAAAAAGCCGCGCCACAGTAGAAAATGCTCTTAAAATAGTAGAAAATCTGGAACACAGAGCCGGTAAAGATGCAGAAGGCAAGACCGGTGACGGTGTTGGAATCCTTACACAGATTCCACATAAGTTTATGGTAAAGGCAACGGAAAAGCTGGGAATTTCAATAGGTAAGGAGCGTGAATACGGAATAGGCATGTTTTTCTTCCCACAGGATGAGCTTCAGCGCAACCAGTCCAAGAAAATGTTTGAGATCATCGTGGAAAAAGAAGGGCTTAAGTTTCTAGGCTGGAGAACAGTGCCTATCGATCCTTCGGTGCTTGGACATAAGGCGGTTGAGTGTATGCCCTGTATTATGCAGGCGTTTGTAAAGAAACCTGACAATATACATAAGGGATTGGATTTTGACAGGAAGCTTTATATATTAAGAAGAACTTTTGAACAGTCTACGGATGTGACATATGTGGTTTCGTTGTCAAGCCGAACGATTGTATACAAAGGAATGTTTTTGGTAGGGCAGCTTCGTACCTTCTTTATGGATCTTCAGGATAAAGATTACGAATCCGCGATTGCGATCGTGCATTCACGCTTTTCCACAAATACGAATCCAAGCTGGGAGCGTGCGCATCCGAACCGTTTTATAGTGCATAACGGTGAGATTAATACAATACGTGGTAATGCGGATAAAATGCTGGCGCGTGAGGAAACAATGGAATCCGAGCATTTGGCAGGGCAGCTTCATAAGGTGCTTCCGGCGATAAGCGCCTCAGGTTCGGACTCGGCAATGCTCGATAATACTTTGGAATTCCTTGTTATGAGCGGGATGCCGCTGCCGCTTGCGGTTATGATCACTATTCCTGAGCCTTGGGAGAACAATAAGACCATGACTCAGAAAAAGAAAGATTTCTATCAATATTATGCAACAATGATGGAGCCTTGGGACGGTCCTGCATCCATCCTGTTCTCAGACGGAGATATTATGGGAGCGGTTCTTGACCGAAACGGTCTACGTCCTTCAAGGTACATGATCACGGATGATGATACGCTTATTCTTTCCTCAGAAGTCGGGGTTTTAGACATTGACCCAACCAGTATCGTCGTAAAAGAAAGGCTGCATCCGGGCAAGATGCTTTTAGTTGATACGCTTCAGGGCAGGGTGATTGACGATGATGAGTTAAAAGAGAAATATGCATCTGCGCAGCCCTACGGTGAATGGCTGGACAATCACCTTGTTGCGTTAAAAGAGTTGAAGATTCCGAACATGAGAGTGCCGGAATTCAGCGATGAAGAGCGACAGCGTATGCAGAAAGCATTCGGCTACACCTACGAGGATTTAAAGTCCAGTATACTCCCGATGGCAAAAAGCGGTTCGGAAGCGATTGCGGCTATGGGCGTAGATACGCCGCTTCCGGTGCTTTCTAAGGCCCACCATCCGCTTTTCCACTATTTTAAACAGCTTTTTGCACAGGTGACGAATCCGCCTATCGATGCAATACGTGAGGAAGTGGTCACTTCGACGACGGTTTATCTGGGTACAGACGGCAACCTGTTAGAGGAAAAGCCAGAAAACTGCAATATGCTAAGGGTTCATAATCCGATATTGACTAGTACGGACTTATTAAAAATCAAAAATATGAAGTCAGAGGGCTTTAAAGTAGAAGTTGTTCCGATTACATATTATAAGAATACAAGCTTGGAAAAGGCGATTGACAGGCTTTTTGTGGAAGTAGACAGAGCCTTTAGAGGCGGTGTAAATATACTTATTCTTTCCGATAGGGGAGTGGATGAAAATCGTGTGGCGATACCGTCACTATTGGCAGTTTCGGCATTGCAGCAACACTTAGTAAATACGAAAAAGAGAACCAGTGTGGCGATCGTACTTGAGTCGGCGGAACCAAGAGAAGTACATCACTTTGCGACCTTGCTTGGATTCGGGGCTTCGGCAATCAACCCATATCTGGCACAGGAGAGCATCAAGGAGCTGATTGATAACCGTATGCTGGATAAGGATTACTATGCGGCAGTCAACGATTATAATGACGCAGTATTGCATGGTATTGTAAAGATTGCTTCTAAAATGGGTATTTCCACTATTCAGTCCTACCAAGGCTCGAAGATTTTTGAAGCGATTGGAATTGACAAAGAGGTTATAAATAAATATTTTACCAATACAGTGTGCCGTATAGGAGGCATTACACTAAAGGATATTGAAAATGAGGTCGATACTTTACACTCAATGGCCTTTGACCCACTCGGTCTATCAACGGACTTAGAGCTGGATGCCGCAGGACATCACCAGATGAGGAGTGGTGCGGACGAGCATCTATACAATCCTGAGACCATACATTTACTACAGGAGTCAACCAAACGTGGTGACTACGAAATGTTTAAAAAATATACTCAAGCGGTCAATAATGAAAAGAGCATTAAGACTCTGCGAGGGCTGATGGATTTCAATTATGCCAGGAAACCCGTGCCAATAGAGGAAGTAGAGAGTGTTGACACTATTGTCACAAGATTTAAAACAGGTGCGATGTCGTATGGTTCTATTTCTAAGGAAGCGCATGAGACAATGGCAATAGCCATGAACCGACTTCATGGGAAATCCAATTCGGGCGAAGGTGGAGAAGACAAGGAGAGGTTAACGGTTGGAGCTGATGGGTTGAACAGATGTTCTGCAATTAAGCAGGTAGCAAGCGGACGTTTTGGAGTGACAAGCGAATATCTAAACAGCGCGGTAGAAATCCAGATTAAGATGGCGCAGGGTGCAAAGCCAGGAGAAGGCGGCCACCTTCCGGGCGGTAAGGTATATCCCTGGATTGCCAAGACAAGACATTCAACAGCTGGAGTCAGCCTGATCTCACCGCCACCGCATCATGATATTTACTCAATTGAGGATTTGGCGCAGTTAATTTATGATCTGAAAAATGCCAATACAAAGGCAAGAATTTCCGTTAAGCTGGTTTCGGAAGCAGGAGTCGGTACGGTAGCCGCAGGCGTTGCCAAAGCGGGAGCACAGGTAATTCTGGTTTCCGGATACGACGGTGGAACAGGAGCGGCGCCGCGTACCTCTATCCACAATGCAGGTCTTCCCTGGGAACTTGGACTTGCTGAGACGCACCAGACCTTGATTCAAAACGGACTTAGAAATAAGGTGCGCATAGAGACAGACGGTAAGCTTATGAGTGGACGTGATGTTGCAATTGCTGCAATACTTGGCGCGGAAGAGTTTGGTTTTGCAACGGCGCCGCTTGTAACGATGGGCTGTGTAATGATGAGAGTCTGCAACTTAGATACCTGTCCGGTGGGCGTGGCAACCCAGAATCCGGAGCTGCGCAAACGTTTTAAGGGCAAACCTGAATATGTGGAAAACTTTATGAGATTCATTGCGCAGGAGCTGCGTGAGTATATGTCTAAATTAGGCGTGCGCACAGTGGATGAGCTGGTCGGAAGAAGCGATTTATTAAGAATGAAAGAAGATTTATCTGAAAAACAAAGAAAGATAGATTTAAGCATGATACTTGAAAATCCTTATGAAAAAAGCAAAGAAAAAGTGATTTTTGACGCTAAACAGGTATATGACTTTGAATTAGAAAAGACGCTGGATGAAAAGGTACTGCTTAAGCAGCTTGGCAAGGCGTTGGAAACCGGACAAAAGAGAAGTATTGAAGTGGATGTAAGCAATACGGACAGAACTTTCGGAACGATTCTGGGCTCGGAAATTACCAGAAAATACGGAGACACGCTGGCGGAGGATACCTATCGTATTTTGTGCAACGGCTCCGGCGGACAAAGTTTTGGCGCTTTTATTCCCAGCGGACTTACTCTGGAGCTTGTCGGAGATTCCAATGACTACTTTGGTAAAGGCTTATCCGGCGGGAAACTTATTGTCTATCCACCTAAAGGCTCTAAGTTTAAGCAGGATGAAAACATTATTATAGGAAATGTCGCACTTTACGGTGCAACATCTGGCAAAGCTTTTATAAACGGCGTAGCAGGAGAGCGTTTCTGCGTCCGTAATTCAGGCGCTGTTGCGGTTGTTGAAGGGCTGGGCGATCATGGATGCGAATATATGACCGGAGGACGTGTAGTAGTACTTGGTGCGACAGGTAAGAACTTTTCGGCAGGAATGAGCGGCGGCGTTGCTTATGTGCTTGATGAAAACAACGATTTATACACCAAGGTAAATAAGGAAATGGTTTCTTCTTATGAAATTACTTCCAAATATGATGTTCTTGAGCTTAAGGATATGATTAAAGAACATGTAGCTTTGACTAATTCGGTCAAAGGGAAAGAGATTCTGGATAATTTCGGCGAATATCTTCCGAAGTTTAAGAAAATAATCCCTCATGACTACGAGCGTATGCTGAAACTGATCGTTCAGATGGAAGAAAAGGGACTTAGCGCAGAACAGGCACAGATTGAAGCATTTTACGCTAACAAGGCTTAGAATCAGAGAAAGGAATGTTGATTAAAATGGGAAAACCTACCGGATTTTTAGATTATGAACGCAAGGTCTCAAAGGATGTGGGACCGAAACAGCGAATAAAAAACTTTAATGAATTTCACGAACATCTTTCTATGGAAGAACAACAGCTTCAGGGCGCAAGATGCATGGACTGCGGCGTGCCTTTCTGCCAGTCGGGAATGACGATTGCCGGTATGACCTCAGGCTGCCCACTGCATAACCTTGTTCCGGAGTGGAACGACTTAGTGTATACAGGAAACTGGGAGCAGGCATATTACCGCCTTCACAAAACCAATAATTTCCCTGAATTTACATCGAGAGTGTGTCCTGCGTTGTGTGAGGCAGCATGTACCTGTAATATTACGGGAGAGCCGGTTTCTACAAAGGAAAATGAATATGCAATCATAGAAAATGCCTATGAGAAAGGCTACGCGGCTGCAAAACCGCCCGTGACGAGGACCGGAAAAAGCGTTGCGGTTGTAGGCAGCGGCCCATCCGGTCTTGCGGTGGCAGACCAGTTAAACAGAAGAGGACATCTGGTAACCGTATTTGAACGTTCAGATAGAATAGGCGGTTTATTAATGTACGGTATTCCGAATATGAAACTGGAAAAGAATATAATAGAGCGGAAGATTAAAGTAATGGAAGAGGAAGGAGTTTCCTTTGTCACTAACGCTGATATCGGAAAAAGCGTAAAAGCGGAAAAACTTTTAAAAGAATTTGACTGTGTAGTGCTTGCCTGCGGTTCCTCTAACCCAAGAGATATAAATGCCCCCGGCAGAGATGCCAAAGGAATTTACTTCGCAGTCGATTTCCTCACAAGGAATACTAAAAGTCTCTTAGATTCTGACTTCAAAGACAAAAAATACATAGACACCAAGGATAAAAACGTAATCATAATCGGCGGCGGTGATACCGGAAACGACTGCGTAGGCACTGCAATCCGCCACGGCGCCAAATCAGTCACCCAGATAGAAATGATGCCCAAGGCACCCGATAAAAGAGCCGAAAACAACCCTTGGCCCGAATGGCCCAAAATCTGTAAAACCGACTACGGCCAACAAGAAGCCATCGCCGTATACGGCCATGATCCACGCATATATGAATCTACCGTTAAGGAATTTATTAAAGATAAGGAAGGAAATCTGAAGGGTGTCAAAATTGTAAACCTTACATGGGAAAAAGACGAATCCACCGGCCGCATGAATATGAAAGAAGTTGCCGGCTCCGAAAAAGTTCTCGATGCCGAAATCGTCCTCATCGCCGCCGGTTTCCTCGGAAGCCAGAAATATGTAACCGACGCCTTCAAGGTGGAGACAGACCAGCGCACTAACGTAAAGACTGCTGAAGGAGAGTTCAAGACCAGCGTAGATAACGTATTCGTTACAGGCGATATGTATACCGGGCAGTCCCTTGTAGTAAAAGCAATCCGCCAGGGACGTGAATGTGCCAGAAAAGTAGATGAAAGCCTAATGGGATACTCTAATCTTTACGTGCAGTGATTGGCTTGATAAGATTTATTACCTGCACACTAACTTCCATGCGTTACCCAAAATCTGCGATGTTTGGGTAATGTTAAAAGTGTTTTAGCACAAAACTAGCGGATGAAAAAATTATTTTTCCCCCTAAAACAGACAATTTTACCCCCGCTTGAGGCGGGGGATGAATACGGGATAATATAATGATTTTTCGCAGATTAAAATAATCTGCGAAAAGGCGGCGGTTTCACCATGAATAAGGCATTTATTTGCTTTGCCGACCCATATATTGACCATAAATTTCAGATAATGAATTCATATGATAACGCTTTGTTTCGACCGTTGGATGTATATAGCGGTCTAGTGTTATCCTTACATCTGAATGTCCTAGAATCTCACTGAGGCTTTTGATATCCATACCGCTGCTAATGCAATTAGTCGCAAAAGTATGGCGAAGGCTGTGAAAATTCTTTTTTTGTATGTCTGCCAGCCGCAGATATTTTTGGAATTTATTTTGATAGGTTCTCGGTTCCATAGGTTTATTTCTGTTAATCACATAGGTTTCCCCGACGTTATGATAAGAAAACAGCAGTTTCGTTATCTCATCCGATAAAGGAATTTCACGTTTAGAAAATATACTTTTGGGTTCCCCCTCCAAAAGAATCGTTCTGGTATTATATCCATTCATTGCAATTCTTTGTACGGTTGTGTTCACATGAAGCAGACCGCCTTGTAAATCAATATCATTCCATTTCAGAGCGCATATTTCACCTAAACGAAGTCCGGTTGATATACAGATGATAATTTCAAGTTTATAAATATCCATTTCCTCATATAAATATTGCAGCAGTTTCATTTGTTCTGACTGATTCAAAGCTAGGACATTTTTGTTTTTTTCTTTTTGATATGTATAATAGGGCATTTTTACATGATAATGTAAAGACGCATAAACAAATATCTGATTTAGAACGCAGGAAATGCTTTTTTGCATGCTGTCAGATAACAGCAGATTTTCTTTTTCCTGAAAAACCGCTGTCAAAATATTTTCATTTAACTGTGCAAATGAAAGATGTTCTAACTTTTTCTGATATGATTTTCATAGATAGAAGAATACTTAATATAAGTAGCATGTTTTTGAGAATGTTCAATAACGCCAAGCCATTCTTCGGCTGTCCTGCAAAAGTCAAGCTCCACATCTAATCCCTGTTCTTTTTTTGCAGCTTCCATAGATAATTTTGCTATTGCCAGTTTTGCCTTTACATCTGTGTAGGTCTTGGCATATACGGAATGACTGATTTTTCTGTCGCTTCCTATTTCCTGCACATAGTAGCGCCCTTCCCATCGTCCATCTTTCCGTTTCCGAATATTTTCTCCTCGTCGTGGCATTTTCGATTCCCTCCTGACCATTTTTTTGACCCATAATATTTTTTCTATGAATCATAGGTAAAATTCTGACAGAATTCTATACATTATGCCACAATACCAGAAATATATCGCATCAGCCCTTATATCAGGATTCATTTTCCATTTGACAAATCCTATCGACACAGGTATAATTTACGTGTAAAAAAAAATGGCGTTCCTATCATTTCTCTAAATAAACTATTTTTGTTTTTATATATTTTTCGCAGATTATTTTAATCTGCGAAAATCATGTGCAGCTTGTAAATTTTATGCCATGAAGGCAGGAGAAATATAGAGTCTGGTACAATTGTTAAAACGATTCACCAGCATAGCAAAGCATCGCTTTCAGGTGAAGATATGCGGAAACTTCAGGAGATTGCGGATGATTACAGCAGAGTAAAAAATTATGTCTATCAGCGGTATGGAGGTATTAACAGTCTTTCTAAGATTTATCCCGGTTATACGGTGCAGAATGAGATGACACGAAGCGGGCTGAGCTGGAGATGCCGTCCGTATTTTTTTATCTTGCTATATTTGATGCCTTGGGAGATATAAAGACTCAATGGGCAAAAGTGAGGTCGGAAATACTTAAGCGAATTAATAGGAATGAAGGGCTTACGCATGAAGACAGACATTATTTAAGGTTTGTATTAAAGATTGACGTCAGCCTTTCCAGTATCTTATGCAGGAAAAAAATAGAGATTCCGAAAGAAATGGAAAGTAGATATGCAGAACTTAGGTCGGACGTATCCGATATGGAGAAGCTTCATTGATATTTGTGCAGGCAGGTTCGTAAAAATCTGTATAAGATGCATACGGATAAGGCATAGGGATTTTTCATAACCGAGAGAGCATATCGATATGGAGAGAATAATGAAGGAAACGGTAAATGCCATGGGATTTATATTTCTACCAAAGAAAAACGAAAGCGCGTATTTGTACCGTTGACAGACGCAAACCAATATAAAAAGCAGCTGTATATCAAATTGAATAAAGAAGACAATACAGTAGATGTTGCAATCCCTAAAACGGTTGAAATACAGTATTATGACGAATTTATCAATGAAATAGGGATTTCCATGGGAATCTGGCAGATGTTCACGACTCATGAATGGCATATATATGGAGAAAATCTGGGAGAGATGCATACAGAGCTTGTGAATTTTATTAGAGATAGCGACAGGACTTATCATAGGGAAAGGCAGAATAATCCGTGGAGAAAGAAATATCAGGATAAAAAAGCAAGATTGGAAGCAAGGATTCATGACTATATCAATTATTCTCTGAGCATATGGCAGAGAGGGTATATCAGAAAACGTTTTACACGGAAGTGCAGCAGGTGCCGGGCAGAAGGAATCTATGTAAAAGATGTTTTTAGATGCAGTAAATGCGGATATGAGACGGATAAAAAACGAAATGCGGCATAATTCAATGCTGTGATATTGCCTTTTGACTGATGAATTTCAGACTGCATAAGATTTCCTGAAATATAAAAGGCATATTCATGAGGTGAACACATTAGAAGAGTTCTTGTGATGTGTTCACCTCATGAATATGCAATACGGTGTGAGTATTACGGAAACGTAAGTTGGACATGCCAAGGCCTTTAGAACATTGAAGGACATTCAATGATGTATAAGGGTGCGAAGCCAGTTTTCAAAACAGGAATCAGAATATCGCATAGCATATTTGGAGAATGTATAGAAAATTGACAATACTCGTAAGAGTAACCAATGTGCCTTATTAATTAAATAAAGAAGTATTAAACAGGAGCGGCTTATGAGAAAAGCGCAGAAACAGGAAATACTCAATTTCATAGACAGCTTACATCAGGCGCATGAAGAGATTAAAGGGGCATTAAAACAAAAAAATTATGTCTTGGCACAGAATATGCTCAGTGAGTGTCAGGAGTTTGCAGTAACGCTTGGTGAAAACATTGAACAGTTGGAGGGAGAAGGACATATCACAGTATCTTTTGTGGAGCAATACTGTGAAACATTATTCTGTGTTTTTCAAGACTTGAATAATCGGTCAGTGAATGAAAATAAAGAGTATAAAGTTTTAAGAAAGCAGCTTCTCAAAGTAGAAAACAGCGTTAGAAATGACATTCAGATCAGAAAAGAGATTGTTTTTTTCCCATATAAGGCGTCTATGTGGGATAGTCTGGAAAGCGTGTATCTTGCGGCAAAGGAAGATTCGGAATGTGATGCATACTGTGTACCGATTCCTTATTATGACTTAAATCCTGATCATAGTTTTGGAAAGATGCATTATGAGGGCAAGGATTATCCAAGGGATATTGAAGTAGTTGACTGGACTGCCTATAACCTTGAAGAAAGAAAACCGGATGCTATTTATATACATAATCCATATGATGACTGGAATCATGTTACGAGTGTACATCCGAGATATTACTCTTCGAATCTTAAAAAGTATACGGATTTATTAGTTTATATTCCATATTACAGCACTTCAGGAGGAATGAATGAAGCACAGAGCTTGTGTCCTGCCTATATTTATGCTGATTATATTGTGATTCAGGCACCGAAATTCAGAGATTATTTCGACGAAAGGATACCTGATAAGAAATTTCTGCCGTTCGGTTCACCAAAGTTTGACAGAGTAATCAGGAAGTGTCAGAATCCGCCGCTGCCGCCCGCTGAATGGAAGGAAAAGCTGGAGGGAAAGAAAGTGTATTTTTATAATACGAGTATTTCGGGGATGCTGGCGGATACAGAGAATTTTCTAAGGAAAATAATGTATGTTTTTAATACTTTTAAAGGGAGAGCGGATTCCTGTCTTTTATGGCGACCGCATCCATTACTGGAATCTACGTTTCGCTCTATGAGACCTCAGTATCTGCCGGTCTTTGAGGCATTGAAAAAATTATTTCTGGAAAGAAACGCAGGAGTTTATGATGATACCCCTGATATTACGGATTCCATTGCATTATGTGACGCATATATCGGGGATGCGGGAACATCTGTCACATCGCTTTTTGGGATTGCTGGAAAACCGGTTTTTATTTTAAATAACCGGATTCACAGTGAACCCGCAGAAGACAGTTGGCGTGGAGAAATCAATATGTCTTTCAATTTTTTGGAGCAGGACAGATTTCTGATAACGCGGGACAATAAACTATACATTTCAGAACCATATCAATATAATTATAAGTTTTTCTGCAGCCTTTCAGATAACAATTATGGAAATGTGTATACGACTCTATATGAAATAGACGGAAAAAAATACGCTTGCCCGTCTAATGCGTTGGATATTTTGGAAATAGGAGAAAATGGTATTGAGAGAAGAATTGCATTAGACAAAAAGGCAGAGAAAGAACAGGCTTTTTACGTATCGTGGAAGTATCGTAATTATTTGCTCCTTTTACCGATGAAATATTCGGCTGTTGTCAGATACGATACAGCGAAAGGAAAAATTGAGTATTTTTACGAGAATATAGAGGTGTTTACACAAAAAAAAGATGGACGGAATATTGTCGGAGGTTCTTTGATTTATCGGGATACACTGTATGTTGCTTCGCCTGTGAATAATATGTTGTATACATTGCATATTGAGAGCGGTGAGATACGACTTATTAAGCTACCCGTAGAAAATACCGGTGGTTATGTCATTATGGTGGAATACAGAGATGAAATATGGCTGTTGCCTTATATAGGAAAGTTTATTGTGCGTTGGAATCCGGTAACAGGAGAAACAAGAGAATATACAGAATTTCCTGAGAATTTTAAGGGTATCAACCCGACGAATGGGTGTGAGTGTGAAGAATATTTGTTTAGTACTCCGTCATTTTATGAAGAATATATGTATTTAGCGCCTAACTGGGGGAATATGTATCTGAAGCTGAATATCGATACGGGCGAACTTGTACAATGGAATCCCCCTTTTGAGGAAGGAGAAGGAAGAGAGTATTTTTTTACAACGGCAAAAGGAGATTTTCTTATGCAGGGTACAGAGAAGCAATCTTCTGATATCAAGATATATTCATATCCAAAGCGCAAGCTTTACACTATTTCTCCAGAAACCAATATATATCGAGAAATAGAAATTCAATTCTGTAAAGAGGAACTTCGGAAACATCGGGCGGGATTTTATGATTATTCCAAAGAACTAAAGAATGTATGCATGGAGAATTCTTTTAATTCACTGAAGGAATTTCTTGATGAAGCAATTGCAGGAAGACAATTTGATAAAGACAGGCAGTTGGCAGTATATAATGAAATTGTAGCTAATCCTGATGGAAGTTGTGGAAAGAAAGTATATGAATTTATAAAAAACAGAATTTGAGATGGAGACAATATGATAAAAGTAATTACATATGGAACCTTTGATTTATTTCATGAAGGTCACTATAAACTATTGCAGAGGGCTAAAGAATTAGGGGATTATCTCATTGTTGGAGTGACGACAGAAGAATATGATCAGGCAAGAGGAAAACTGAATGTAGTAGATTCTTTGATGACAAGAATTGAGAATGTAAAGAAGACCGGATTTGCGGATGAAATTATAGTTGAGGAATCTCAGGGGCAAAAATTCAGTGATATTAAAAAATATGATATCGATATTTTTACAGTAGGTTCCGACTGGGTAGGTGTGTTTGACTACTTGCAGGATTATTGTAAAGTTGTTTATTTGGATAGAACCAAAAATATATCAAGTACGATGCTGAGAACCAAAGAAACGCCAATACAAAGAATCGGGATCATAGGAACAGGGCGTATAGCCAATCGTTTTATACCTGAAGCGGCATTAGTCAGCGGGGTCAATACCCAGTGTGTGTATAACCCTCATTTTGAAAGTGCGGAAATATTTGCGAAGAAGTGGGGAATAGATGCATGTAAGGGAATAGAAGAGTTCTTCAACTCGTCTGATATCGTATATATCGCATCTCCTCATGAGACACATTATTCTTATATTAAACAGTCGCTGGAGCATGGAAAACATGTTTTGTGTGAAAAGCCAATGTGTTTTCATAAAGAACAGGCGCGGGAGTTATTTGAGTATGCAAAAGAGAAAAAGCTTATTCTTTTTGAGGGAATCAAAACAGCCTATTGCCCTGGTTTTACAAAACTTCTGGGTATAGCCTGCAGTGGAGCTATAGGAAACATTAGAAGCCTGGAAGCCTGTTTTACAAAACTGGAAGATGAGAATAGCAGAGAGTTAAAAGACATCCAATATGGTGGAAGTTTTACGGAGCTTGGAAGTTATTGTCTGCTTCCGATATTAAAGATATTCGGGCATGATTATGAAGAAGTAAGATTTGAGACTATCAAGGATAGTAATGGTATTGATATTTATACGAAGGCGCATATGAGATATGCTAACGGGTTGGCAACTGCAACATGTGGACTAGGGGTTAAATCTGAAGGGAAATTACTGATTTCAGGAACTACAGGGTATATTGTAGTAGAAGCGCCATGGTGGAAGACAAGCTATTTTGAAGTACATCATGAGGATCCAAATGAGATTGAGCGGCTCTCGGAAAGATTCCTTGGAGATGGTCTGCGGTATGAGATCTCTGATTTACTGTCTATGATAAATGGAGATACGAGAAAAGATTTCAAACTTACAAGAGGTGATTCTGAAACGATAGCAGGGATTATGGATCAGTTCTTGGCGGAGAGGAATGGTGTGGTATGAAAATATGGGCACACAGGGGCTGTAGTCAAAGCTTTCCGGAGAATACGATGACAGCTTTCTCAAAGGCAGTGGAAATTCCGGGATTAACGGGAATAGAGTTAGATATCCAGATGACGAAAGATGGAGAAATTGTCGTAATACATGATGAACGTGTGGATAGGACAACAGATGGTATTGGCTATGTGAAGGATTTTACTTATCGGCAACTCAGACAGTTGATAATAGATGCCGGTGAAGAAAAAAAAGAGAAAATTCCTTCCATTCAGGAAGTTTTAGACTTCCTTCGGGATAAGATGGCACAGGGAATGTTGCTGAATATCGAATTGAAGAATAGTATAATTCCTTATGAAGGTATGGAAGATAAAATACTTGATTTAATTGGACAAAGATGTCTGCTAAAAGAAGTTATATTTTCGTCTTTTTATGTAAGATCATTAGAGCGGATCAGGAAACGAGAATCGGCTGTATCTGTCGGTGTATTGGATACAAATGTATCGGATTGTTTCTATAAAAAAAATGGAGCGTTTGACGGTGAGGATGTATCTGTGGCATTACATCCGTTTTGGAAAAGAATGGATATGTCCAGGAACGAGTTAAAAGGTCAGACGGTGCGGGCGTGGTTTTCAGGGCATTTATATCCTGAATTGCCTACCGGGAAAAAGTTGGATTTAGGACAGCTGGAATGCTATGGAATTACGGATGTATTTTTAAATGAGCCAGAGGTGTATTTATCGTAAAGTGAAAAGGTATTTTTAGCGGTATGGCGGCTTATGAGGAGGAATTCTATATGAAAACATATAAGGTGGGATATACGACAGGTGTTTTTGACTTATTTCACATTGGACATCTGAATATTTTACAGCGTGCAAAAGAGAAATGTGATTTTTTAATTGTGGGAGTAAGCACGGATGAGCTTACTTATGAGTTGAAGGGCTTTTTTCCGGCGATTCCATTCTCACAGAGGGCGAGAATTATAGAGAGCATTAAATATGTAGATCAGGTTGTTCCGGAAAAAGATGTGGATAAGCTTGCAGCGTGGAACCAGCTCCATTATGATGTCCTTTTTAAGGGTAGTGATGCGAAAAAGAAAGATAATTACAAGATATATGAGGAAAAATTAAAGGAAATGGGTGTTGATGTTTGCTATTTTCCATATACAGAGGGAATTTCATCAACAGAAATTACGGAAAAGGTAGGTGGCCATAGATGAAAGTTGATAAAAATTATTGCATGAGTTCATATCTTTGTTTCAGATATGTAGCAGATCCTGAGATTGTGTTCAAAGAAGGTGTAAATCATGACGATCACAATCAGATACCGGTGGAAGATAAATTTCCATGCAAGAGTGCTGACGATATAGATGAATACATAAAGAAAATACTGGAAGAAGTGGATTTATCAAATGCTGCTATTTTTTTGAGCGGAGGAATGGACTCGGCTATTCTGGCTTCGTATATGCCAAAAGGAACAAAAGCCTATACTGCAAGATGTGTAGCAAAAAGTGCAATCGATGAAACAGAGCGGGCAGCTGAATACTGCAGGATCAATGGATTAGAGCATGTTATCGTAGATGTCACATGGGATGACTATTTGGATACAATGGATGCTCTTATGCAGCGTAATGGCTCGCCGTTTATTCCAAATGAACCACAGGCCTATGTAATGGCAAGAAAAATTAAAGAAGATGGCGCAAAGTTTGTTATCTATGGGAATTGTGCGGATACGGAATTTGGCGGTATGGATAAATTACTTTCCAGGGATTGGGATTATGATGGATGGGTAGAACGATTTACTTTTTTATCTCCGGACAGAGTCTTGAAAACCCCGGGAGATGTAAAAGAGGTTTATGACCGTTATCGTATAGGGGATACGGGAATTGATTTCATAAAATTTATGAAAGACATATATGCGGAATCTTCTTCAGCGGCATATACAAACGCCTGTAAATTGGCTGGACTGTCCTATCTTGATCCTTATGAGAAATTAAGAATGGCCGATCCGCTTGACTTAAACAGGGTAAGGGCAGGCGAGAGCAAATATCTGCTTCGTGAATTGTTCCGTAAAAAATACCCAATGTTGCCTGTTCCTGAAAAATTAGGGATGTCACGGCCGGCAGAGGAATGGATGAAAGACTGGGAAGGTCCAAAGAGAGAGGAATTTCTGTCAGGATGTGTAAATGGCTTATCGGGGGAGCAGAAATTGTTATTATTTAGTTTGGAGAGATTTTTAAATCTGTTGGATGAATCATGAAGAAGCAAGAATTTCAAGAAGAGTGGTACATCTATAAAAGAAAACTGAAAGCTTTTTTTCATAGTCTGCCTTTTTATATATGCCGCGTTTTTCCTATAAATACACATAAAATAGTCATGTGGACATTGGAAGGAAAGGGTGGGTATGGTGACAGCCCGAAATATATTGCAGAGGAAATTATAAAAAGAAATAGGGGCGGAAAAGAAAAGTACGAAATTATCTGGCTGGCAGATGATCCGGAAAAAGAATTTCCCGCTTATATCAAAACTGTCAGGAATACTTTGTGGAAAAGGGCATATCATCTTTCTACTGCCGCTTTCTGGATCGGAAATACAAGAACAGATTACGGGACCAGAAAAAGGCATAATACCATATATATCCAGACATGGCATGCAATCGTAGGACTCAAGCCAATCGGAAAACAGAGAGGAAGTCGCTTGCCGCGTATGGCTCGTATTGTCAGTGAATATGATTCAGGACTGATTGACTATGTGCTGTCCGGTAATGAATGGAGCAATAAAATGTGGCCGGATGGCCTGCTGTATTATGGAGCAATGTTACAGACAGGAGTTCCAAGATGTGATGTGCTCTTTTATGGGAAAGATCAGATGCACAGGAAATATAGAGAGAAATATGACCTGCCACAGGATGTTTCCATTATTTTATATGCCCCTACCTTTAGAGGTGGAAGCCAAAGTGGAAGACGAAGTGTCAATGCAGATATAGGTTCTTTGAATTTTGAAAAACTGATAGATGCCCTGGAGCGTAGATTTGGCGGGACATGGTATGTATTTCTTCGACTACATCCTCAGGTCGCAGAGGAAAGCCATAGTATAATCGAAAAAGAAAAGAACGGCCGTGTGATTGATGTAAGCCATTATGCGGATATGAATGAACTGATAGCGGCGAGTGATGTATTTTTGACAGATTATTCCAGCTCTATATTTGAAAGTGCCATTATGATGCAGCCTGGATTCCTTTTCGTAGAGGATGAAGAGGAATATGTAAAGGATCGGGGAGAGTTGGTGTTCCGATTAAAAGAACTGCCTTTTCCGGTTGCCTATGATATGGAAGGCTTGGAAAGGCATATTGAAATGTTTGACCAGACGCAGTATGAATCGGATTTAAAAAAGTTTATGGAAATGCTGGGGATGTTCGAGGATGGCATGGCAAGCGGCAGAGTGGTGGATTTGATAGAAGGTATTGCTGAAAAAAAGAATTGAGCAATTAAGATTAATTTAAGAATGAAAGATGAGGAGTTCTTTTATGGAAAATGGAAAAATAAAAATCCTGCATTTCCCGATTCGTAATACAAATGGAGGAGTTACCAGAAGTGCCATGAAATTCTGGAAGTTTATAGACCATGATAGGTTCCAATTTGATTTTGCTACCTGCACGAAACTGGATTTTGAACAGGATATTATCGACCAAGGCTGTAAAGTACATTATATTTCCTGTTATGCTGAGCAGAATCCGGAACAATTCCGTAAAGAATTCCGGAAGATATTAGAGGATGATTACGATGTTGTTCATTTAAATACGAACTGGTGGAAAAGCTTTGAAGCGGAACAGGCGGCGAAGGAAGCCGGCGTTAAGATGATTCTCGTGCATGCCAGAAATACTTTTGTGGATGTCAATGATGATGTACAAAGAGAAAGAGAGGCTGCTATACACGAAAAGTGCAAGGAAGAATTTTCAGAAAAAACAGCAACACATTTCATGGCGTGTTCACATATGGCTGCAGACTTTTTATTTGGACCGCAGATTCCAAGAAAAAAAATTATGATTCTTCACAATGCGTTGGATATCAGCAGATATACATATGATGAAGAAAAGAGAAATAATCTTCGCAATAAACTAAATGTATCTGATAAATATGTCATTGGAAATGTAGGCAGAATGGCATATCAAAAGAATCATAAGTTTTTAGTTGATTGCTTTTATGAAGTACAGAAAAATGATAAAGACGCGGTGTTGCTGTTAATAGGGGACGGATATTTGGAAGAGGAAATACGGAATCAGGTCATGCAGTATGGTATGGAAAATAAAGTTATCTTTGCTGGGGCTGTAGATAACGTTGAAGATTATTTGCAGGCGATGGATTTATTTGCTTTCCCAACTCTTTTTGAGGGGCTTCCTAATGCACTGGTGGAGGCGCAGGCGGCCGGATTGAAATGTTTATGCAGCGACCGAATTACAAAAGAAGTCGGAATAACAGATAATATACAGTTCCTTGCTTTAGATAAGTCCCAATGGGTCAATGCAATTCTGGATCATGGAGATGGATATGTGCGAACGAAAGTTGATGAGCAGATACGAAGTGCAGGATATGATATTAGATATGAAATAAAAAAATTGGAAGAGATTTATTTGAGCAGTAGATCATAATTTTCTGGTAAGGAGCCGGTCATATGTGCGGAATATGCGGATTCATTTCAAATAAAAATTTGAATATAAATGATTTGATTGAAATGAATAATGTGTTGGCGCATAGAGGTCCGGATGATCATGGTGAGGAAATATATCAATTGGGAACAAACCTGTGTGTTGGATTTGCGCAAAGACGTCTGGCAATCATGGATTTGTCTGAAAAAGGACATCAACCGATGCATTCTGCAGATAAAAGAGTCAGCGTTATTTTTAACGGTGAAATTTACAATTTCAGGGAGTTGAAAGATGAAATCCGTGATTATCCATTCCAGAGTGACTGTGACACAGAGGTAATTCTTGCGGCCTATTTAAAATGGGGAATTGATTTTGTGAACAGGGTAAATGGAATGTTCGCAATCGCGCTTTTGGACCGATATGATAATTCCATATATCTGATAAGGGATAGAATTGGGAAAAAACCTTTGTATTATTATAAACAGGACGAAAACAATATCGTGTTCGGCTCGGAATTAAAGGCAATTGTTGAATGTCCTCTTTTTCAGCAGGAAGTGAATAAAGATATTGTCGGAAGATATTTATACAGACAATATATTACAGCACCGGATACTATTTATAAGAACACTTATAAACTGGAATCCGGCAGCATTCTGAGAATTCGGGAAAGTGAGCTGAAACAATATAAATATTGGGATATTGCCCGGAAATATAAAGAAGAAAAAGATAATCAGATAAAGGATTATGATGAGGCTAAAGACGAATTAAAAAAGCTATTAAAGGATGCGGTTTCAAGAAGACTTTCTGCAGATGTTCCGATTGGCGCATTTTTGAGTGGAGGCTACGATTCTTCTTTGGTATGTGCTGTTGCACAGGAATTGTCATCGGAGCCTGTTAAAACTTTTAGCATAGGGTTTTATGAAGAAGAATTAAATGAAGCAGTGTACGCAAAGGAAGTTGCAAATCATATTGGCGCGGAACATGAAGAACTTTACATTACCGAACAGGATATGTTTTCGGTGCTTGATAGTATACCAGTATATTATGATGAGCCATTTGCAGATCCCTCACAGATACCAACAATGATTGTTTCTGAATTAGCAAAACGGAGTGTTTCGGTTGTATTATCAGGTGATGGAGGCGATGAATTATTTGGTGGATATCCAATTTATTCTATTTTGCAAAAGGTGCAGAAGAAGGCTTTGTGGGGAAAGGCTGTACATTGTATACGCAGTGCGCCGGGCATAAAAGAACTACAGTTTTGGGAAAAGATGAATATTGCGGAAAGAATCGCTTCCGATGATATCAATAAAGAAGCAAAGACGCAGACAGGTATTAAAACTTATATAGATGTTGTAAATAGGATATTGAATGAGCCGGTAAATAATTATTATTATGAAGTTGAATCAAAATACGGTGAGAAGAGGTATGATGTTACGAGAATGTTATTGGATATGGATACTTATTTGCCGGAAGATATTCTGACAAAAGTAGACAGAGCGTCCATGAAATATGCGTTGGAGTGCAGATGCCCTTTATTGGATAAAGAAATACTGGAATTTTCCCTGAGGCTTCCAGTTAGCTTTAAAGTCGATGGAGAAAGTAAGAAAATTTTAAAAGATATAACGCATGATTATATACCGGAAAAGATTATGCAAAGACCTAAAAAAGGATTTTGTGTGCCAATGGATAAATGGCTGCGGGGGGTATTGAGAGAGAAACTGTTAGACTGGACAGAGGAAGCCTATTTGAAGGAACAGGGAATTTTTGATCCGGAAGCAACGCAAAAATTTATTTTAGATTATTTTAATACGGGCGATCAGGGAAAATGGAGCGGACATAATTTTTCGAGAATATGTTGGTCTTATTTTGTATTTCAACAATGGTATGAAAAAAATAGAAAATAGCGGTGAGGTCAAAATGCATATAGTTATTGTGACGACAGAGTTGGCGGCGATCAATCATTCGTCGGGCGGATTGGCTAGTTTTAGCGCAAATTTAGCCAGAATATTTAAAAAAAACGGACATACCGTATCGATTATTTTGGCAACGACCAAAAAGGAAAATATTATATTTGATAAGGATATTGATTTATATGAGATCTTTGTTGAAAAGTCTTTATGGGACAAATTTGAGCGGATAGCTGGAATCGGCGCGTCTATAACAAATGAAGAAAAAGATGAAATCAGACGTTTCTTTATGAATTTATATAAAAGCTGGAGAGTCAGGAAAGTAATCGACAAAATAGAAAAGAAGAAAAGGATTGATATAGTTCATTTTTGTAATCTTGGAGCATTATCATTGTTTGCGGATAAAAGGATACCGTATGTCGTGCGTATTTCAGGTTTTTTGAATATGTGTAATGGCGGCGCAAATCAGCTGAACGGAAATATATCATTTGAAGATAATAAGCTGTCAGTGAGGCACAGATTAGAGTATTTTGCTCTAAAAAGGGCAAAACATGTAATTTCGCCCAGTTATTTTTTAGCAGAAATTGCAAAGAAGAATCTGAGGATACGGCCTGTGGTAATAGAAAGCCCGTTTGTTTTGAACAGGGCAGACTGGGATTACAGTGTCTATGATGCTTTGTTGAGAGAAAAAAGATATATCATCCATTATGGAAGTTTAAAGTATTTGAAAGGGACGCATATTGTTGCCCAAATGGCACATACAATATTGGATGCTCATTCAGATATATTGATCGTACTTGCAGGAGCAGATTCAGAAATGTTTGATGAAGAGGGAGGAAAAATTAAGGCGCATGAATTCGTGAAGAAAGCGGCAAAGGAACATTCGAACAGGGTTCTTTATGTCGGTTGTCTGGTACGAGAACAATTATATCCTCTGATTCAAAATGCGCAGGTCTGTCTGTTACCCTCCAGAATAGAAAATTTATCAAATGCCTGTATTGAAGCAATGGCGATGGGGCGGATTGTAATTGGAACAAATAAGGCCAGTTTTGAACAATTGATTGATGACGGAGTCAGCGGATATCTGTGTGAGAGAGATAATCCCTTATCCTATTTGCAGGCAGTAGATAGGGCATTAAATATGTGTGAGGAAGAAAAGCAGATGATGTCAGAAAAAGCTGTTGAAAGAATCAAAAAATTAGCCCCTGATGTAGTTTATAAAAAATATTTGAAATATTACCAGAAAGTGATAAGGAACTGGAATAGAAAATGATTAGCGAAATGATGTCAGAGCGGAAAGTGTAAATGCTATGTGTGGTATATGTGGGTTTTATTCAAAGAGAGCAGAACATATTGATGATTTGATCAGGATGAACAGCACAATGGTACATAGAGGTCCGGATGATCATGGTGAAGAATTATATGAATTGCATAAATCATATACTGTGGGATTTGGTCACCGGCGGCTGTCGATCATTGATTTATCCAATAGCGGACATCAGCCAATGCATTCAATAGATGGGCGTGTCACGATAGTATTTAATGGTGAGATATATAATTACCGTGATTTGAAAAATGAATTGACGGATTATCCGTTCCAATCAAATTGTGATACGGAAATAATTATTGCGGCGTATTTGAAATGGGGAATATCCTGTATAGACAAGCTCAATGGTATGTTCGCGCTGGCACTTTTGGACAGGGCGGATGACAGCTTGTATCTGGTACGTGACAGAATAGGAAAGAAACCGCTGTATTATTATAGAAAAGATGATAATATATATTTTGCATCTGAGTTAAAGCCAATTATGGAAATCGATGGCTTTTCAAAAGAGATTGCAGTCGATATTCTGGGGAATTACTTACACCATATGTGTGTACCGGCACCTTATAGTATATTTGAAAATGTATTTAAGCTTTGCCCGGGAAGTATTTTAAAGTTCCGATATGGAGAACTGGCAATATGGAAATATTGGGATATTTCCCAGCAATATCACCATTATGCAGGAGAGAAGATAACAGATTTTCAGATAGCAAAGAATGGGTTAAAGGAAAAACTGGAGGATGCCGTTAAGGCAAGGATGATTGCGGATGTTCCGGTAGGCGCTTTTTTAAGCGGTGGCTATGATTCCAGTTTAATCTGTGCTATTGCACAGAAATTAACGGGTAGAGCGGTCAAAACGTATTGTATCGGATTTAATCAGAAAGAGCTGAATGAGGCAGATTATGCCGGAAAAATAGCTGAATATCTGGGAACAGACCATACAGAACTATATATATCGGATGAAGATATGTATAGCTTATTGGCAGATATTCCTCGTTATTATGACGAGCCGTTCGCGGATTCCTCTCAGATAGCTACAATGTTAGTTGCTAAGCTGGCGAAAAGCGAGGTAAGTGTAGTCCTATCCGGAGATGGTGGAGATGAATTTTTTGGCGGCTATAATATTTATTCAAAATTACAGCAGGCACAAAAGAAAGATTTAGAAGGAGCATGGATCTATTATATTAGAAAAATGCCTTTGTTTGGAAAGAGATGTTTTCAGAACCGGACTTTGATCCAGCGAATGGTTTCCGACAGCAGGGAACGGGAAATTAAGACACAGATTGGTGTAAATAGCTATATAGAAATCATAAGGCAAATATTATTGCATGAGGGTATCAGTTATTATTATCCGATTGAATCAAAATATCAGGTGAAAGAATGGGATATACGAAGGATGCTTCTGGATATGGATACTTATCTGCCCAATGATATTCTGTGCAAGGTAGACAGAGCATCTATGAAATATTCTCTGGAATGCCGTTGCCCGATCTTAGATAAGAATGTTATGGAATATTCCTTCCGGCTGCCGCAGAATATGAAGGATGATCAGGGAAATCAAAAGAAGATTTTAAAGAGTATTGCATATGACTATATTCCTGCGCCGTTTTTGGACAGACCGAAAAAGGGCTTTGGCGTACCCGTTGATTTCTGGCTTAGGAATCAGTTGCGGGAACAGCTGGAATCCTATGTTGAAATGGATTTTTTAAAGCGTCAGGGGATTTTTAATGCAGATAATGTCAGAAAGCTTGTCTTGTCTTATATCAGAGAGGGAGATAAGGGAAAAGATAGTGGAGCAAATTATTCTAAAATAATATGGCCATACTTCATATTTCAGCAGTGGTATGATCATTATTTCAATCTCGATAAAGAACGGGCATAAAAAGCGGGGTGGATAATTATGAGTCGTGTATTTATACAGGTAAAATGCAAATATCCACATGGCGAAGCGCTTGCCAATTATATTCAGAATCTGGCAAAAGCAGTTTTATGTGCCGGATATGAAGTGATCATAGCGACAGATATTAATGAAGAATATGATTTTTCAACGATTGAGCGCTTGAACATACCGATTACAGTCATTCCTGTTGTGCCAAGTGAAGATGAGGCAGTATATCAGACTCAAAAAGCCACAGGCTTTTGTGAGGAAAGGCTTGGACTGTTAAGGGAATATGAAATAACAAGTGAAGACCGGGTATTGGTGTTTTGGCTTAAGAGTGAGTATTTTCTCAATGAATTATTTCGATTCGAAAAGCAGGCAGGATTTAAAACGATATGTGGTATGTTAGAATTATTTGATAAAGAAGATTACCCGACGATAGAAAAATATAAAGAGGCAGTGCATATAGAAGGAAATGTCTATTTAAATGCGGATGCCATTCTTTCAATCAGCGAATATATAGACCATTATTATATGGGCAGAGGGATGGCAACATATCGCTTTCCTCCCATGATAGATAGCAAAGAGCATTCTCTAAAGCCTAAAACAACAGAAAAATATAAGTTCATTATTCCATCTGCAAAGGATTCTTTGCAATTCATGTTAAAGGCGTTTGCGGGTCTGGAAGAAGCGGAAATTGACAGGATTGAACTCCATCTGTGCGGAATAAGCAAAGAAGCAATAAAAGGGTATCTTACAACATCGGAATATGAACGAATGAGCGGAGTTATAATCCTGCATGATTGGATGAGGTATGATGCGCTGCTTGCGCTATATCAACAGATGAATTTTATGGTTATAGCAAGAAATATATGTCAAAGAACTCTTGCAAATTTTCCGAGCAAGGTGCCGGAAGGGATGATTTATGGCGTTGTACCAGTTGTTTCTGATGTAGGTGATTATACGAAATATTATTTAAAAAATGGATACGATAGCCTCTTTATTGATGGTGACAGCGTTCAGGAGATTAAAAAAGCAGTTCGCAGGGCAATTTCTTTGGATGCGGAAGATTATCTTAGGTATTCAGATAATGCGAGAAAGACAGCGGAGGAACGATTTGATTATCGTGTATGGGTTCCTCAGGTAGAGAAAATGTTAAAAGATGTGTAGGCAGTCTGATAGGGAGCAGAAGAAGTATGATAAATGTGTTGTACATAATAAATGAATCAGAAGCTGGTGGAGCAGCACAATCTTTGTTGGATATGCTGACAGTAAGCAGGAATCGGATTTGTGCTGTAGTGGTCATACCTTCCGAGGGCATTATTGAAGAACGCTTACGGCAAATAGATATTGAATACTATGTTGTTCCGTTCAAAACAGACCATAGAAAAATCGGTACACATACGACGGCGGAAATGGATACGATTTTTGCCAGTAATTATGCTGCGGCTTTGAAACTGCAGGACATTATAAAGCAGAAAAAAATAGAATTGATCCATACCAATTCCAGTGTGAGTAATGTAGGGATAATAGCGGCTTTAATGGCTGATATTCCACATGTATGGCATATAAGAGAACTGTTGGAAGAGCATTTCGGATTTGAATTCTCGGATAAGGAGTTAAAAAGGGAGTTGTTTGAGTGCAGCGATAAAATAATCGCGATTTCCAATTGTGTAAAAAATGCTTATAAGACCAAGTATGGAATTGATTCTATTTGTATATATAATGGCGTGAACATTGATAGATTTTTGTCAAGAAACTATGAGACGAAGAACGGACACTGCTTTATGTTTGCAGGCGTGATCTCTCCGCAAAAGGGTCAGGCTGATGCTGTTAAGGCGGCGCATGAAATAATTAAGAACGGGACAGATATTCAGCTATATATTGTGGGAACCGGAAATTATCAATACATCTGGCTTCTGAAAAAATATGTAAAAAAATACGGACTGGAACGTAATATTTATTTTCTGGATTTTAAAAAAGATTTGGGGCAGTTGAGGGATAAATGTCTGTATTCTATTACCGCTTCCAAAATGGAGGCATTGGGAAGAGTGACGATAGAGGCCATGATGGCAGGATGTATTGTGATTGGAGCCGATACGGGTGGAACGGCAGAAATCATCGGGCAAGACTGCAGTAGAGGTTATTTATACAGACAGGGAGATTATAAAGATCTGGCAAGAGTGATGCAATATGCAATAGAGCATCAGGAAAATAATGAGGAAATTCAGAAAGCGGCACAGCAATATAGTGTAGATACGTTTGACGCTGCAAAATATCTGGAAAACATTATTAAAGTATATGAAGGTCTGACACAGGGGAATGAAGTTTCCGGCAGGGAACAAAAAGCGGAATTGTTGAATAAGTTGAACAATCGATATAGTTCCTTACAGGATAAAACTGAGTATGTATATGATTCTGGAGGATTCGAAAAGCAACAGGCGCTTCAGAAAACTGTACAGCGCTGGCTATGTAATAAACTGGAACATAAATCACTGGAAACTGCTTTGATTGAAAAAGGAATTTATTCAATAGCAATTTATGGAATGGGATATTTGGGATGTTGTCTGTATGATGAACTGGAAAACAGTAGAATTACAGTAGAATATGTTATGGATCAGAGAATAACAGATCCTGATGGTCTCATAAAAATCGTAGATATGAGAGAAATGTTACCGGAAGTTGATGCAATTGTTGTGACTGTTCTAGGTGAAGTAAAGGAACTTATTGATTTTATGAAAGCAAAATACAGTTACACAATTGTAATGCTCTCAGAGTTATTGGATTGGTGTGAAAATATTTAAAGATGATACAGGGAGAAAAATATGAAAATTTTAGGTATATCTGCATTATATCATGACTCGGCGGCCAGTTTGGTTATTGATGGGAAAATAGTTGCAGCAGCGCAGGAAGAGAGGTTCACAAGAATAAAACATGACTTCAATATGCCTGTGAATGCAATTTCATATTGTTTGAAAGAGGGCAAAATAGCGGCGGAAGATATTGACATTGTCATATTTTACGATAATCCTTTTCTGACGCTTGATAGGTATATCAAAAATATTCTTGCAGCGGGCGGGGACTCTGATGATGTCATAGGCAGAAGCTTTGAATCCATGTTCGGAGCTAAAATATGGATACATAAAGTTGTAGACAGTATATTAGGGGAGAATGAGAAAAGAAAGTTTATGGTGTGTGAGCATCATATTTCTCATGCTGCTTCTGCATTTTACCCGTCACCATATGAAAATGCGGTCATTATCACACTTGACGGAGTTGGGGAATGGGCTACAACTGCAATCAGTGTTGGAAGTGGAAAAGATATTGTCATGAAAGAGAAAATAGATTTTCCTCATTCATTAGGGTTATTATATAGTGCTTTTACTTATTTTTGTGGTTTTAAGGTGAACTCTGGTGATTATAAATTCATGGGCCTGGCGCCATATGGAGAACCTGTTTATGAAGAGTTGATTAAAAAAGAGTTAATTGACATCAAAGAAGATGGTTCTTTCTGTATGAATATGGAGTATTTTGATTATCAGTATGGCAGGACCATGACAAATGATAAATTTGCCGATTTATTTGGAGGACCGAGAAGAGAACCGGAGACGGAAATAACCAAAAGGGAAATGGATATTGCTGCCTCAGCCCAAAAAGTGGTAGAGGAAATAATTTTAAAGCTGGTTAAACATGCAAAAGAAAAGTATGGAAAGGGTATTGATAATCTTGTTCTGGCAGGCGGAGTTGCGTTAAATTGTGTGGCTAACGGAAAAATCAAGAATAGCGGGATTTTCGAAAATTTATGGATTCAGCCTGCGGCAGGTGATGCCGGGGGAAGCTTGGGATGTGCGTTATATGCGGCGTATCAGTGCGAATGCATCGATCGGAATGTAACAATTACAGATTCCCAGAAGGGAAGTTATCTGGGACCTGAATATTCCATGGAGGAAATTGAGAAATATTTAAAGGAAAATAAGCTTCCATATCATGTGTATGGCGATGATATATTTAAAAAAATAGCGGAATTGCTTGCCGGAGAGAAAGTGATAGGACTCTTTCATGGACGCATGGAGTTTGGACCGAGAGCGTTGGGAAATCGAAGTATTATTGCTGATGCACGCTCTGAAACCATGCAGGTAAAATTGAACAGGAAAATCAAATACAGGGAATCATTCAGACCTTTTGCGCCTTCCGTGCTAAGGGAGGATGTATCGGAGTATTTTGAGTTGGATGATGAAAGCCCCTATATGCTTATTGTTGAAAATGTGAAAGAAGAGCGTTGTAATGACAGCTTCGTTCAAGAGGATCTGAAAAAGTACCAGGGCAATATGCTTGAAATCGTAAAGCAGAAGCGTTCAGATATTCCGGCTGTGACGCATGTGGATTACAGTGCGCGTATACAGACGGTGGCTGAGGAAAGTAATCCATATTACTATCATGTGCTGAATGAATTCAAGAAGTTAACAGGATATAGTGTTATTGTAAATACATCCTTTAATGTTAGGGGGGAACCCATTGTTTGTACGCCAAAGAACGCATATGAGTGTTTTATGCGGACGGATATGGATGTTTTGGTTCTGGAAAATTGCGTGTTGTATAAAGAAGAGCAGCCGGAATTTGTTGAAACACAGGATTGGCGTAATTTATATGCTCTTGATTAGGAAAGGGATGAGAATATGGATAAAAATGAAACTGAAAAGAAAAAGCTAAAGGAATGGGGACTGTCAAATTGTCAGCAGTATCAATTTCAGAAAAGTGACAAGGAGAAAGAAAGTTATTTTATTGAAATGGATCCGAAGCCATATATAAGAGAATATGGGTTTGAAACTCTTCCACAGTTAATGGAGGAACTAAATCAGTTGTGGAAAGATCATGAAGAAATGGAACAGGTGAAAAAGATAGTCGGGGTAGCTGCCATGAAAAATAGAATATCATATGATTCGTTTAAAGAATATAACGAAAGTACAGCAGCGAATGCCGGGGAAAAATTGAATGAGCAGGATAAGCTGCCAAAATATATTTATAATTTTTAGAAAGTTTGCATTTTATTAACGTGGGGAAAGAGGATATGGGAACAATATCAGTTATTATGCCGTTGTATAACGCAGCGAAATATTTAAAGGAAGCATTAGAAAGTGTTCTAAAGCAAACCTATGTGGATTTTGAGTTAATCTGTATAGATGATTGTTCCACAGATGATACCAAAAATATATTATTAGAGTTTAAAGAAAAGGATAAGAGAATAAAGATCTTATCTAATGAAATACATTCGGGAGCAGCAGTATCAAGAAATAAAGGCCTGAAAAATGCCCATGGAAAATATATATTGTTTTTGGATGGTGATGATATATTCGAAGAGGAGATGTTGGAAAAGGCTTATGAGGCCATGGAAAAATATCAAGCTGATATTGTATTGTTCGAGTATATGCACGTTCCAAGTGAATCGATATATGAGAAAAAAAGCGTAAAACGCCCGAAATATTTTGCGGAGTATTATTGTAATGAACCTTTTTCCGTAAGGGATTTTAAACCAAGGGATTTTCCGAACTGGTCCAGTTCACCCTGCGATAAGATGATGAGAAGACAGTTTATTGAAGATAATCGGATAGAGTTTCAGAATCTGACCTGTTGTAATGATGTATTTTATGCTAAAATGGCTGTTTTTTGTGCACAGAAAATAGTCATTTTGAACGATGAAAGAGTGATGGTCTATGCAAGAGACCATTTTGAACCGTCTCGAATCTCGTCGAACAGAGACCCCATGTGTGTATATTATGCGATGGAAAAACTGGTCATAGAGTTAAATGAAAGGAATATGCTTTGTGATCTGGAGGATTCTTTGTTTTATATTTTAACGTCGAAAATATTAGCAGCGGTAAGAGATGAAAAAAATGCAGAACGAAGGAAGGATTTTTATCAGTTTCTGCATCAGGAAGGGATTGCAAAGCTAATCGACCATGGAAAAGCGTATTATACGAAAGTTGACAGTTATGACAGATATATTTTGGAGTGTTTTTTACATAACACCTATGAAAGTGGTTGGTTTAATACTTTGGATATGTATTTTCAATTTCATTTGAAAAGAAATGGGAGAATCGTCTGCCAACTGATAAAAGACAAGCTTATGCAAAATAGGGAAGTTATCTTATGGGGAGCAGGGGTTTATGGCCGGGCTCTGCTGGATTATTTAAATGAAAATTCTATAAAAATATCGGCGGTCGTGGATAAGGATGCTGAAAAACAGGGTACGATCGTCTGCGGATATGAAATTGTAGGACCGGATGATTTATGGGAGAGAGCAGGTTGTATTTTGACAGCATCTAAAGTAATATATCTGGATATAAAAAATATGGTCAGGAATGCCGGAATCACGTTAGTAAATGTTCTTGCAATGCTGACAGAAGAGGAATTGGAATCATGAAAGTGATCGTTTCATTTACATCGTATCCCAAGAGGATAGAAATGGTGCATAAAGTCGTTGAGAGTCTATTGGAGCAAACGATACGGGCAGATGCAATTCTTCTTTATTTGAGTTTGGATGAATTTCCGAATGCGGAGTCAGATCTTCCTGAGCTTCTAATTGAAATGAACGGAAAACACGGTTTTCGGATTATATGGGTAAAGGGAAATTTGAAATCACATAAGAAGTATTATTATGCTTTACAGGAATATCGTGACGATGTAATCATTACAGTAGATGATGATACAATATATGCCCGGTCTATGATCGAAGATTTGATGAAAGGGTTCGAGTGCTTTCCTGGTGCGGTATCGGCTCGGTCAGTGAGAATGATATTCAGGCAGGAAACGGGATTAGAGGAGTATGTGAAGTGGGATCGGTATCCCGATGAATATAAAGGTATGCCCAGAGGAGATTTATGTGCAATTGGAGTGGGAGGTGTACTTTATCCACCTGGGGCAGGAAGTGATAACTGGTTTGTCATGCAGGATATTATCAGTGCAGCCGAAGGACAGGATGATTTGTGGATAAAATATAGTGAAATCATGAATGATATACCGGTTGTCTATGTGGGAGCAACTCAGAAAGATATTACTATAGAAGATTCACAGAAAGAAAATTTAAGCGCTTGTAATTTATATCATAATGTGAATGACAGATGTGCCGCAAATTTGCTTATGATGCTGAAAGATAGAGATTTAGGATGCTATAATAATTGGTTCCAGGGTTTGATGAATAGAAAAGAATATATTGAGAAGAAAAAAAGATATTTTTATCATATTTTTTCAGATTCTTTTAATCAGGCAGGAAATATGCCGGTCTATTTGTATGGGGCTGGGCAGAGGGCAAAATATATCCTGGATATATTATCGATTCTTGATCTGACCGAACAAATAGCAGCAGTAATTGTTACGAGTAAATCTAATAATCCGTTAGAGCTAAAAGGCGTGAAAGTTAGGGAATTAACAGAAATAAGCAAAAACAAAAAATTTAGTCTCGTTTTTGGCGTCAGTGAAATCTATAGAGAAAAAATAGAGAATTGCTTAAAAGAATATGATTATCAGTGTATTGAACTGGATATACAGAGGTTCGGAAGATATTTTGAAGAGTTCGTCAAATGATTTTGCAATACATCAATAAGATTTTGGAGGATAATGTTATGAATATTGCGATATGGGGAGCAGGAAAATTTGGGACATATATCTGCGAAAGGCTGATGGAAAAGCAGCATACAGTTATTTTTATCGATCATAACGCGGAAAGCATCAATAGTGTTATGGGAACAAAAGTGGTTTCACTATCCGAATATATGAAATGCTATAAAAATAATATGGATGTCCTTTTAGTTGCAGTATTGGAATGGCAGGAAATCTGGCAGGAACTATGCGAAATGGAGATAGATAATTGTGGCGTAGTGAATGGTGTAGTATATTACTATCGGTTGAATTTGGCGGAAGATATTTTAAAAGATACCCATATAGTATGGAAGGGTGAACTGGAAAATAAAGAAGCTTTTATGAAAAAACTGGAGACGAATGTAGTTGATTATTGCAACATGAATTGCAAGGGATGCAGTCATTTTTCTAATATTTTTCAGAAAGGTGATTCAGTCGGATATGAATCTTTCGAGAAGGATATTCAATATTTATCAAATAAAGTTTATATCACCCATTTCGATCTGCTTGGAGGCGAGGCATTTCTGTCCGGGCAGCTTGGCAAGTATATAGAATGTTTGAGGAAGTATATGCCAAAGACCAGTATATCTGTTGTATCCAATGGTCTTTTGATTCCAAAACAGAGTGAGGACCTACTGTCTTATATAAAGGAAGAGGATGTACTTGTAAGTATAACGGAATATCCGCCGACGGCAAAATTGAAGGATAAGATTCTTGATACGTTGGAAAAATTCGGTATTCGGTATGAGTTTCGTGGACATGTAGAGACATTTGGAAAGAATATAGATTTGAGCGGAAAAAATGATCCTTATAAAGCACAGACGGAATGTAGGGAATTCAGATGCCATTTCCTGCGAAACGGAAAAATTTATAAGTGCCCTTTTTCTGCTTTGGGAAATCACTTTTTTACACGATATGAAATACCGCTTCATTTTGAAGAAGGGGTGGATATCTATGATGATAAAACAGATTTACGTAAAGCATTGAGGGCGTTGGATACAGACCCAATTGAGCAGTGCAGATATTGTGGCAGGGAAGAACGGTTTTCATGGAAAGTTTCCAATCAGCCGGAAAGTAGTGAATGGCTAATAGACGGATGAGATATGGCATATAAATATTGCAGTTCAGACGGGAGGGGGGATTCCTATGAGAGAAATCAGTGTACTGGCATACTTAAATTTAACTCAGAAAATGGAAGAGACAACCCCGGATCTGCGTAACAGGAGCTGGAGGGATTTTCGGACAGCCAGTAGAAAACGGAGTATTTATCTTGTTGGCTGTGGTAAAAAGACCGGAGAATTTCTTGATAAGTTTGGAAAGAAATATCGGATTGCCGGTGTGTTGGATAATGATGAGGGAAAGCGTGGAAGGTCATTAGAGGAGCTGTATCAGTGTGGAAATAATAAACAAATCGCAAAATTGAAGGTATCTTTACTTGGCGAATTAGCATCGGAAGATTATGAAAATGGAATTTTTCTCATTACGCCTATACGTGGATACGGAACTTTGGAAAAGCAGCTGCGTGCATATGGAGGCCGTAATATATATTCTTATTTCCTTATGGAATCAAAAACGATTCGATGCAGAGTGCAGATGTTTATGGGAAAAAAGGGAGTATACGAATGGTTTAAGGTATATGAGTTCTATCGGAACAAAAAATACCGGATCAATAAACGGAAAATCGTATTTTCTGCGTTCGGAACCTACTGTGATCATGGGAAGTATATAACAGAAGAATTGCTAAGGCAAAAGAAGGGATATGAAATTGTATGGGCCGTATCGGATAGCAGCGTCAATGTGCCGCAGGGAGCCAGGACAGTGATGCGCGGGGATGTGGAAAAATATATTTATGAGATGGCTACGGCAGGAATCTGGATATTTAATTCACCGGTGGAAGCATTTGTACGGAAAAGAAAAGGGCAGATTTATATTCAGACAAAACATTGGACTGGAATTACACTGAAAAGATTTTACCTGGATGCTGCTACAGTAACAAAGAATAAAGAACGCGTCAAATTGTGGAAGAAGAACGCAAAAATGATGGATTATATCATTACGGCAAGCGATTTTGATACACAAAGTTGTTTAAGGGGATTTTGTCCTAAAGGGAAGTGTGTCGAACTGGGGTCGGCAAGAACAGATATTTTATTTGATGAGCAGAAATACCGTTTTAAGATCAGAGAGATGTTAAATCTGCCGCAGGATGCTAAAATACTGTTGTATGCGCCGACATACCGCTTTAAATGGAGCGGATCAAGTTATGAGCAGAAGCTTCCGGAGTACGACATAGATTATAAATTTTTAATTGAAGAACTGGAAAAGAAATTCCATGGACAGTGGTATATCCTGCTCCGGCTTCATCCGGGATTACGAAAATACAGTGAGCAGGCCTGCCTGATGGACAGAGTTATCAATATCAGTTCATATCCGGACGGAGAAGAGTTTGTTGCAGCGAGCGATATATTAATTTCGGATTACTCAAGCATTATGTTCGAACCTGCATATGTTAAAAAACCGGTTTTTCTTTATGCGGCTGACATTGATGAATACTTGGCGCATGATTATGATCTGCTGTTGGATATCCGAGCCCTGCCATTTCCGTTGGCGGAGAATAATGAAGAGTTGGCTGAGGTGATACGCACATTTAATTATGAGGATTATCGGCAGCAGCTGGATCAGTTTTTATCGGGCTATCGTTTGATGGAAGATGGGAATTCTTGTCAAAGAATTGTGGAGTTCCTCGATAGTTTGGTATCGCAAAATGGAGATGTCGATTAAGAATTTTTTTATACAGAATAGAGATGATTTGTGAGGAAGGCCATGCAGGAATTTCGGATTTCTATTATTGTCCCAATATATAATACGGCGGATTATCTGCCAAGATGCATAGAAAGTATACGGATGCAGTCGTATAAGAATACAGAGATCATTTTGGTGGATGATGGTTCCACTGATCATTCGCTTTCCGTATGTCGTAAGTATGCGGAAATGGATGATCGGATACGGATCATAGAACAGGAAAATCAGGGAAACAATGCGGCCAGAAAGGCAGGGCTTCTGGCCAGTACAGGCGACTATATCACTTTTGTGGATTCTGACGACTGGATTGGGAGCCGCCTGCTTGAATTGTTGAAGGAAGCAGCAGAAGACAGCTGCGCGGATATGGTAATTTCCAATGTATACATGATATATCCGGATGGCAGGAAGATAGAAAGAAAAAATCTTATTGAGGCGGGTATATATAAGAACCCGGCCGATGCTGTTAGAAATTTATTTTATTATGGCAGGAATTGTGATTATGGAATCATGCCATTTATATTTGCCAAATTGTATCGCAGGAATTTGCTTGTGGATACCATGAATAAAATAGGGGACCAGATACAATATGATGAAGACAGGGCATTGGTCTGGACATGCCTTATGCAGGATATAACGGCGATTTTTATAGATGATATAGAATATTATTATTGTCAGAGGGAGAATGGGCTTGTTCGTTCTAAAGACGATATGTATCTTGCAAAAGTAAATTATTTTTATCGTTATATGAGTCATTTATTTGAAAAGGAAGATAAAGTTTTAAAGGAACAACTCGATTATTATGTCCTTCGGTGTATACAGACAGGCTTACGCTGGAAACTGGGACTTTCTGAAAATAATCTTTTGCGTAATAAATATGTATTGGATACATCTGTTTTTTTAAAAGGAGTAAAACGTATCATTTTATATGGAGCCGGAGTAGTAGGGCGTGATTATTATGAATTTCTGAAAGCAAGTCAGAATATCGACGTGTGTGCATGGATAGATAAAGAGTGGGAAAAGCTATGTGCGGAAGGATTAGAAGTAAGGCCGGTGGAACAGGTCCGTGAACTGGAATATGATTATTTATTGGTAGCGGTTAAGAATGAACTTATTTTTCAAGAGATTAAATCCGAATTAACTGCATATGCGGTCCCGGCAGATAAGATCATTTGGGGAAGACCTTGTGATGTGCAGGTATGAAGAAGGCGGTAATGAATGGATAATATAAAAGTATCAGTGATCGTTCCACTGTTAAATGCAGAGGAGTATTTGAAACAATGTATTGATAGTATCAGGATACAGACTTTATCAGAAATAGAGATTATATGTGTGGATGCCGGTTCTGTGGATGGAACGCTTGATATTCTGAAAGAATATGAAAAATTGGATATCAGAATCCACATATTAGATTCTGATAAAAAAAGTTATGGATATCAGATGAATATCGGGATACGTGCTGCCAAAGGAGAGTATATCGGAATTGTTGAGCCGGATGATTATGTGGCGGAGGATATGTTTGAAAGATTGTATAATGCGGCATATACGTATGATTTGGATTTTGTAAAATCTGATTATTACCTTTTTATGGATTATGAGGGAAGAAGACATTATCGGAAATATATAAGAAAAGTAGAAGAAAATTATAATAAACTGCTGGTGCCGAAAGGAAACCTGTCAGTACTTGTCTATGGAGACCATGGAAATATATGGTCCGGAATATACAAAAGAAAGTTTCTTTTGGAGAAGCATATCAGCTTTCATGAGAGCGGAGGGGCATCTTACCAGGATACTGGGTTTGCAATATTGTGTTCTTTAGAGGCAGAACGCGTTATGTTTCTGGATGATTTTTTTTATCGTTACAGGCAGGGGCACGGAGGAGCTTCTGTCAGTTCTCAGGAAAAGCATAGCCATATCATAACAGAATATCAATGGATATGGCAGCAAATGCAGGAACGGGGCTTTATAGATGAAATCAGCCGGTCATTCTTTATGGCGATGAAGATTCATTCGTATCTGTGGAATTACAGGAGGCTTTATCCTGATGGACGCCGGCACTTTCTTGAAAATCTGAAAAAGGAAGAAATTTTTTCATTTGATGAAGAAACGGTCGGTCATTATATTCCGGGAAAAGACAGGATGATTGCTTTATGGAAAGGCGACTGGAGCGATTTGCCAATACAAAATGAGATAGATAGAATAAAGCGTGCCAATGCAAAAGAATTGCTGGAAGTTTTCCGAAATGCCACTCGGATTGTTGTGGTATCGGCAGGAGATTGGGGAAGTTCTTTGTTGAAACTTGACAAGAAATTAGGCACAGGCAGAATATGTGCTGTATGTGATAATTCTCTTTTACGGCAGGGAGAATTCATAGAGGATATGAAGGTAATATCAGTGGAAGAGGCGGTACATGAATATGCCAAAGCTTTTTTTATCATAGCAAATAAGAAACATGCACAGGAATTAGCCGTACAGTTGGAAGAACTGGGAATCATGAAAACAAATATTTATATATATAAAGAGAGAATTTCTATAGAAAATGGATTATTTAATTTTTTATTATTGGATGACAGATGATATGATTCCAATGTAAGTAAGGAGATAGGCATCAAATGACAGCAGAGGAAATTATAAGGGAGCTTCCTAAGGGATTAATAAAGTGGTATGATTTTAAAGAAGGGCAGAGGGTACTTTTTATTACTGCCGGAACGCAAGTAGATCTGGCTTTGGTGGATGCACTTAGGGAAAGTGGACTTTTTGTTGATTGTGTACAGCCGGATGAACTGGAGTGTTCCGGTGGGACAAGATATGATTTGGCTGTAATTACCGCAGCAATAGAGCACACAAAAGATGTTAGGGAAGCGATAAGACTTCTGGCTGGGATCCGAAATGTTTTGAGTGAGAATGGGACGTTGTTCTTAGGAATGGACAATCGACTCGGTATCCGTTATTTCTGCGGTGACAGGGATAAATATACTAATAGAAATTTTGATGGAATAGAAAATTATGTCAGAGCGGATATTTCTGTTTTTGATCACATGGAGTGCAGGAACTATGCCAAAGCAGAAATACAGGAAATGCTTATAGAATCCGGATTCCCTGTATTCAAATTTTATTCGGTATTCCCTCTGCTGGAAAGACCTCAAATCTTATTTGCAGACAGCTATACGCCAAATGAGCAGCTCGATATCAGAATCTCCCCTCAGTATAATCATGCCGATACGGTTTTTCTTGAAGAAGAAAGATTATATGATACTTTGCTGAAGAATAATTTATTTCATACGATGGCCAATGCTTTTTGGATAGAATGTACGTTAAGCGGTGGTTTATCAAAGGCGGATCAGGTGACTATGTCAATGGACAGGGGTAGGGAGAATGCAATGTTCACCATTCTATATCAGAATGACAGAGTAGAGAAGAAGCCCGTATATAAGGAAGGAGAATATAAGATACAAAAACTTCTGGAGAATCGTATTTATCTTGAACATCATAATATAAATATGGTTTATGAAGAACAGAAAGATGATATTTGCGTCATGCCATATGTACGTGCACAGTCAACATTGGAATATTTCCGGGAATTACTTTTGAAAGATAAAGGATTGTTTCTTACAGCGCTGGATACCTTTTGGAAGATGATTCTTCAGTCTTCTGAACATGTTCCATATGAGGAAATTGACTGGGAAAGGTATGAGCCCGGTTGGGAAAACAGGATTTTTGACGAAGAGGAAAAGTACCGTTGGAAAAAACTCGCATTCGGTACGAAGGAAGAACAGGATAGTATTGGCGTTATATTAAAGAGGGGTTATATTGACCTGATTCCACTGAATTCATTCTATGAAAATGGAAGATATGTTTTTTATGATCAGGAGTTATATATAGATAATCTTCCGGCGAAAGTGATCATGATGAGAACGATTGATGTGATATATATGTCCAATAGTAATCTGGAACATATACTGCCTATCAATGAGTTAAAGGAACGATATGGTCTGCTTCGCTGTAAACAGCTTTTTTACAGATTTACCAATACTTTTTTAAATAATTTAAGAAATGACCGTATTTTGAAAGAATATCATAAAAAGGTTCGCAGAAACATGGGAGTTATTCACGCGAACCGGCAGAGGATGAATTTCTCTGCAGAGGAATATGAACGTATATTCAGGGATATTTTCAGAGGGGCTGACAGCCGTAAGCTGTACCTGTTTGGGTCTGGACAATTTGCCGACATGTTTCTTTCTCAGTTTGGGAAGGAGTATGATATTACAGGAATTTTGGATAATAATTCACATAAATGGGGGAGTGATTTGAAAGGGATTCCAATTGATTCACCGGAAATCCTAAAAATGCAGGCACAGGGAACCTATAAAGTGATTATTTGCATCAAAAATTATATTGCAGTTATGCGTCAGCTTATGGAGCTGGGGATTGCGGATTTCAGCGTTTACGATTGCAATATGACATATAATAGACGAAAAGCTGTAAGCATAAGCAATGATAATGGGCAGAAGGAAAAGAAAAAATATAACGTTGGGTATCTGGCAGGTGTTTTTGATCTATTTCATATAGGGCATTTGAATATGTTCAAGCGTGCAAAAGAACAGTGTAATTACCTGATTGTAGGAGTGGTAACAGATGAAGGTGTGATAAAGAACAAGCATACGAAGCCCTTTATTCCTTTTGAAGAGAGGATAGAGATGGTACGCTCATGCAGGTATGTGGATGAGGCTGTGGAGATACCACTGGAATATTATAATACAGATGAAGCATACCGCAGGTATCAATTTGATGTACAGTTTTCAGGAAGCGACTATGCTGATGATCCGGAATGGGCGGCTAAAAGGGAATATCTGAGAAAGAGAGGTTCTGATCTGGTATTTTTTCCCTATACACAATCTACCAGTTCCACCAAAATTAAAAAGATGATCGATAAACGGTTGATATAAGAGAGGACGTAAAATGCAGGTCTGTTATTCATCAAAGGGTCTGTTAGATTTATCCAGACTGGAGAAGAGTATAAATAATATGGTCAATGCGGGATTTGGGGAAATGATGCTTGACCTTTCTATATTTTATGCAAAGGGACATCTTGAGACACATGGGGAAAATGGTTCTTCTCTTGATATAAAAGAAATGAGAGGACGCTATGAGAAATTGATGCATTACTGCAGCAAGGGCACCATTCAAATTGAGATTATGCGTGCACCGCATTTGAAATGGGACACGAAAAGGTCTGATCTGAATGCATTGATGTTGCAGATAGGACAAGAATGTATTATGAATTGCGGAAATAGCGGAAGAAGGAATATCATTATTCAGCCTTTGTTTGCAGGTGTTTCCAAAGTGGATGAATGGAAAGAAAATCACCGCTATTACTATGAATTGGGTAGAATAGCAGCAGAAAAGAATGTCTGTATTCTCATAGAAAATCAGTGTAACAACATAAATGGCCATCTTGTCAGAGGAGTATGCGCAGATGCTGTGACTGCGTCGGAGTGGATTGATGAACTCAATAATGAGCTGGGTAAAGAAATCTTCGGCTATTGTCTTGATACGGCTGTTTGTAATTTATGCGGACAAAATATGGGAGAAATGGCAGCTACGCTTGGTCATAGATTGAAAGCCGTTTTGATAAGAGAATGTGATGGAATTCATGAAGCCAGCCGACTTCCGTTTACAGGGAGAAACGAGGGTGGTATGAGTACGGACTGGCCAAGCTTGATAAGAGGGTTAAGAAGGATTGCATTTGACGGAATGTTGATTATAGCCGCGGGAGATACGCTTGGCGGATTTTCTCATTTACTGCGTCAGCAGATGTATCCGGTCATTAAATCTACGGCCGAATATTTTCGATGGCAGATTGAAATGGAAAAAAATATAAAGGGATATCCGGTCAGAGTGCTTTTTGGCGCAGGAAATATGTGCAGAAATTATATGAAATTTTATGGAAAGGAATATCCGCCGTTATTTGTCTGTGATAATGATTCAAAGCTCTGGGGAAGGGAAATCTGCGGCTTGGAGATAAAAGCACCGGAGGTTTTGAAAGAACTGCCGCCGGAATGCGCCGTTATTATTTGCAATACGTTTTATTCAGAGATTGCAGGGCAGCTAAAGTCTATGGGAATTGAAAATATTGAAACATATAGCGATGAATATTTGCCGGAATGTTCCGTTTGCAAATAACATATTGGAGATAAGAGGAATATGTAATGGATGTAGAAAAGTTGCTTTTTCTGGACAAAGAGAATATGACATCAGTTTATGAGCTAGAAGAAATCCGAGATTTATCTGAGAAGGCATATGATCATTTTATGCATTATGGAGAAGAAGTGCTGTATATTTTACATGAAGGGAAGATGCTTGGAGTTTGTTCGATTGGGGATTTGGAGCGTTTTTACAGGGAGGATAGAGATGAACTGAAAATAAACCGGAAATATACATATCTAAAGGGTATTGATTATTATAATGCGGCAGCTTTCTTTGAACGTGTGGCGACTGTAAATGAAATACCTGTTCTTACAGAGGACAATGAATTGCTGGGTATTATAAGGTATGAAAAAGAAGAGTCGGTAAGAAATGCGCAGAGAACGAAGTTGAAAAAAGCGAGGAAGAAATTATGGTATAAAAAAGAAATCTATCGATTTATCAATAAGACAAAAGCGAAAGTTTTTTTGTATACTATTTCCGATAAAGAGATTGTAGAGCGATTAAGTGAATCGGAAAGACAAATATTGAAAGAACGTAAGGAAAAAGCAGATGATATCAATTGGCGCGGACTTTCGGATGAAGAGTGGAAGAGATTCTGGAAGGATGAATACGAAGAAGGCATTGTTGATGCAATGAAAGCGGAGATGGAACAATGTGTCCCAAGGATAGAAAATGGCGTGGCATTTTTTCCTGATATAAAAGGAAAATGTTATCATTTTAGAAATGGTTTTCGCGTTACACCAAATCCCCCCTCAAATGCAAACAGAAGAATTTATTTTTATGGTCCATGCTTTTTTATGGGAGCATACTGCAGAGATGATCAGACAATTCCATTTTATTTACAAAGTAAATTGAATGAGAATCATGATATGCAATGTAAAGTGTTAAATATGGGTTTATTCGGGCCGGATTATTGCTATGCCCGGATGTTTACAGAGGAATTGACGAAAGATGATATTGTAATTATTGGATATGTGGATTTCTTGCGGCTATCAGAAAAGAATTTAAGCAATTTACTTTTAGAAAGAAATTTGACAGATGTTTTTTTAGAGATAAAGCCATTAACGGACTATCTGGCAGATTCTCCGATGCATTGCAATTACATAGCGAATCAAAAGATAGCAGAGAGTATATATCAGGATATCTGTGCGAAAGAGATATTAAACGATTCGGTAAATGATACTGAGGGTTTTAAGCTGCCTGAGAAAATACAGGACTATTATATTAACTGGGATGTGCATGAGTATTTTATAGAATATTACGGTCAATACGGACTGTACAGGGAAGATGATAGTCTTGTAAAGGGAGCCATTATTATGAATTGTAATCCGTTTACGAAAGGGCACAGATATTTGATCGAACAAGCATTGGACAGAGTAGATAAGTTGTATGTCTTTGTCGTTGAAGAAGATAAGTCATATTTTGCCTTTCAGGACAGGTTTAGGATGGTACAGCGGGGGGTTGGGGATTTATCGGATGTCCGGGTCATTCCCTCCGGAAAATATATTTTATCAAAAGATACTTTTGCCCAGTATTTTGAAAAGGAAAATGTGCAGGTCGTAGAAAATATGGATTATGATATTCGTATTTTCGGTGAGGTCGTGGCAAAGGAGTTGGGAATTAAATATCGTTTTGTAGGAGAAGAGCCGTTTGACAGAGTAACAAAAGCATATAATGAAACAATGAAGCGTATTTTGCCGGAATACAGCGTTGCTGTCGTTGAAATCCCAAGAGTGATGTACGATGAAGCCAATGAAAATGTTATTAGTGCAACGTTGGTCAGAAAGGCATTAGAAGAGAAGAACTGGCAGATGATTGAAACGCTTTGCCCGGAAAGTACGGTATTGTATCTGAAAAATATGTTCGATGAGGAGAAATGACATGTTAAAAATATTGTATACGCTTTCGAAAGAATATCAGGATAAGAATATTTATCTATATGGAATAAATAGAGATTCTGTGAATGTTTTTACGGATTTGGCATATCGTGGAATAAATGTAAGCGGATTTGTGGATCCATCTGGCAGATATGTTGGTTCTGACTTTATGAACCGGCCAATTGTGAGCGGGAATACCCTGTTCGGAAATAAAGATATAATTATTATTCATTCATGTAAATCGAAGGCGGAGATACAAGGGGAGTTCCCGGAAACGAAGGTATTCTATAGTAATGAAATATTAGATGTAGACTATGAACTGAAAGATAAAAGGGTACTGTTATATGGCATTGGTGAGAGAGGAGAAGAAGTTTATCAGTTATTGTGCCAAAGGGGAATTGCGATAGAGGCAGTTTATGTTACGGAGAAGAAACAGGACACTTGGAATGGCTTAGAAGTACATGCTATAGAGGAATTGCGGGAAGATTCCAAAACGGCGATTATCATAGCAGCCAAGGTAAACAGATATCAGGAAGAAATGCTTGGAAAAATAGAGAAATGCAGGCTGGTAAAATATATAGATGAATTTTTGCCTGAGTTTTGGAGTGAACAGGGAGATCTGTTTCAGGTTATTCATAAGGCATGCACTGAGGGAAAAGAAATCTGGCTATATGGGAATGATAACGAAGATTCTCAATTGATAGAAAATATATTGGGAAAATATGATATTTCCGTGTGCGGAAAAGTATATGAAGAAGAAATAGAAGAAAAGGGTATCAAGAACATTTATGAATTAGCATATGAAGATGTTAAAAACATAATGGTTATTATTGCTGAACGGAATCGTCAAAAATCACAAAATGTTTGTGAAATATTAGATCAAATGGGATTTTCCATGGAAGATCATAATTATACTGCTATTTATTCGAAAGCTTCGGAATTTAAAAACCAGATGAAAATCCTGACTGATTGCTTAGTGGGGCATGTCGAAATCGGTAATGGACGACAGCAAGGGTATGAAGTTTATGGAAACAATCAGGAAACAGATTTAAAAATATTAATATTAGGCGGTTCTACATCGACAGATGGACATTACCGGCCATTGTCCTGGCCATATCGGTTCTATAAAATGCTTAATAATGCCGGATATAGCGTGACTGTATATAACGGTTCTGCATGTGGATATGATATTGTACAGGAGTTGCTTCGTTTGCTGCGGGATGGACCGTATTTGAAACCTGATTATATTATTAGTATGAGTGGTGTGAACAATATAGCTCAAAAGGGGAGAACGAATAATCAGTTCTGTGTTACAACATTCATTGACTGGATAAATGCATTGGCACCGGGGAAGGAGTATGAAAGCGGTGTCCATAGTGAAGAGCCTTTGTATGATTTCTGGTACAGGAATACCAAAATAATGAAAATGATTTCAGAGTTCTATGGAGCGAAATTTTACAGTTTTCTGCAACCAAGCAATATTGCAAAGCCTGCTACGACTTTATTTGAAACTACGATGCATGAAAAAAGAGATATGTTAGAAAATACCAGGATTTATAGAGAAAAAGCCCAAAATGAAATGTCGGATATTTTTATAAACCTTATTGACAGATTTGATGCGGAAAAGGGAATGTATATTGATTACTGCCATTATTCCAATAAAGGAAATGAGATGCTTGCGGATATTGTTTTTCAGTATATTCAGGAGGGAATGAAAGGTGGATATAGAAGAAGCTAATCTAAAAGAAAGATGGTGGCAACATTACTATAGATAACTTTCGAAGATGCCATGGTGAAACAACAGATAATAAATGAAAAAAGGATTGTGTGTATAGGTATGATAGCAAAAGAGTTTTTGGTTTTGAACCCATTAGTGTATAGTAATTTGGCAAAATATATTTGGATAAGTGATTCTTATGAAGATCATAGGTATGCGCAGTTGATGTTTAATCATTTAATAAAGAAAAATGTGTATGTCGATTGATTTGCTACTAATGCGGAGTCTTTGTTCGGCTTAAAAATGTATAATAAAAGAATTGTTGATGCCGATTCTTTGAATAAAGAACTTTCTGTTGTCTTTTATAATCCATACCTTGTAGCCTCGGATATCGATAAATCTGCCAAAGGACAAAAGCTTCGAATTCTGAATCCGGATATAAACACGGAATATGTTGTTATTGGGGGCTGTGGGGTGACAGGAGAAACTGTATATAAAATATTGTCAGACAGTGGGATGCAAGTACAATGTTTTGTGGATTCTAATGAAAAGTTAGCTGGGATGATGAAATGCGGACTGCCCGTATATACGCTGGATAGATTAGGAAAATTGACAGAGAATGTTACCATTGTGGAAGCTATGGAAAAATGGAAATCGTTTGATGAGAGTATTAGGGAAATCTGCGAGAATAGATTTCATTACAGTTTGGAGAGTAATAATTTTCGGAATGGAATAACTTATATGGATGAAGGTGTTCGAAAAAGCATCTTTTCGCTTGCGAATTTTTGGATGTTTAATTTATTTGTAGATAAAAAGGTATATATCTATGGGAATAGTAATATTGAAAAAGAATTTGCCAAATATTTAAAATTGATGGATTTTGATTTTGCTGGTTTTCTTGTAGATACGGAAGTTGAAGAAAATAACATTGAGCAATATCCATTTGCTTTTGGTTATGCAAAGTTACTTTTTGATTATGCCAGAGAGCGAATAGAGAATGATTTTATAGATGAGGATGAAAATCATGTGTGCACAGGGATTATGACGTCGCAGAATATATTTAATAATTGGTTGTCCAACATACGGACAATGTACGCGATAGCTAGTGAAAGAAAAATAAGATTTTTTAGTTTTTGTCAGCCGTGTCTTAGCAGTAAGGAAGAAAAAACAATAAAAGAAAAGAACATATTAATTTCTATGCAAAGTCACAGAGGAAGAAAACTGGTAAAAGAATCCTTTCGAAAATACATGGCGTTGACACCGGAACTACCTGATTATATTTATGATCTGTCAAACGTCTTCGATGGGGAAAACGATATTTATATGGATATATGCCATGTTTGGGAAAAGGGAAATCAAATAATAGCAAGAGAAATTAAAAAAATAATATTATCAGAAATTAATTTAGATAACCGACAGAAGGGAATGAGCATGAAAGATGGATATAAAAGAAGCTGATCTTGTTTTTCTTTCTAAAAAAGATATGACATCTGTTTATGAGTTGGAGGATATTTTAGATTTGCCAGATGTGGCCTATTATCACTTCATGCATTATGAAGATGAGGTTCTGTACATTCATAAGGCGGGAAAAATGCTGGGTGTATGTTCTATTGGGGATCTGGAACGATTTTATGAGAGAAATGAACAGGAGTTAAAAATCAATCAGCAATATATATTCCTAAAAAAGATTGACTATCATATGGCGTTAGAATTTTTTAAACGTAGAGAGACTATCAATGAAATACCTGTAGTGACAGATGGGAATGAATTGACAGGGGTTATAAGATATGAAAAGGAAGGAAAATTCAGAAGTAAACAAAGGCGCACATTAAAATATGTCAGGACAAGTGCATGGCATATGCAGGAGATAGAGAGGTTTGTATGTAAGACAAAGGCAAGGGTCTTGCTTTATAGCTATTCAAATAAAGAAGTAATGGAGCATTTGAGTGAGGAAGAAATACAGATATTGAGAAAACGCAGGGAAAAAGCAGATGGCGGGATATGTTCTGACCCACTGGGGCTTTCAAATGAAGAGTGGAGAAATTTTTATCAGTTAAATTATGAAACAGGTATAGTCGAGACTATGATATCCGAAATGGATCTTTGCAGGCCTGTGGTGAGGAACGGAATTACAACTTTTCTTGATATGGATGGAAAATACTATCATTTTAGAGATGGATACCGTATTACGTCAAATAATCCGGTCGGCGCAGACCGGAGGATTATTATGTTTGGTCCATGTATTATAGTAGGGGGATATAATAAAGATGAATCTACAATTGCTTATTATTTGCAGAATTGTTTGAATGAGGATCATTACACGGAATGGAAAGTATTGAATAAGGGGATGTATAATCCTGATTTATGTTATGGGCGTATGTTTGAGGAAGAACTTTCAGAAAATGACATTGTGATCATCTGGTGTATAAAAAAACCGGAGATAGATAAAATGTCGCGGAATGTTTTTTTTCAGGGAGATTTGACAGAGGTATTTTTAGAGATGCCATTTCTGACAGATAATCTGATTAATCATCCATTGCATTGTAATCATATCGTTAACCAAAAAATCGCAGAGAGGATCTATAGAGATTTTTGTAAGGAGAGAGTACTGGAGGTTTCGAGAAATTTCAGTGTGCCTGAAAAAATACAAGATTATTATATTAGTTGGGACGTACATGAATATTTTATGGAATATTTTGCCCAATATGGATTGTGCAAAGAAACGAACAGGCCTATGATCGGGGCAATTGTCATGAATTGTAATCCTTTTACCAAAGGGCATCGATATTTAATAGAACAGGCATTGAGCAGAGTGGATAAATTGTATCTGTTTGTTGTAGAGGAAGATAAATCGTATTTTTCATTTCAGGACAGGTTTAGGATGGTGGAACAGGGAGTTTTGGATTTAGTTGGTGTACATGTTGTTCCGTCCGGGAAATATATTTTATCAAAAGATACTTTTGCTCAGTACTTTGAAAAAGAAACAGTACAAGTTATAGAAGAGATGGATTATGATATCCGTATTTTTGGTGAGGTTGTAGCCAGAAATTTGGGAATTCAATATCGGTTCGTGGGAGAGGAACCATTTGATGAAGTGACCAAATCATATAACGAGACAATGAAGCGTATTTTGCCTGAATATGGGATTGCTGTCGTTGAGATACCGAGAGTGACTTGTGATGAGAAGGGGGGGGCCATTATTAGCGCAACATTAGTGAGGAAAGCTTTAGAGGAAAAGAATTGGAATATTGTTGAAACACTCTGCCCAGAGAGTACGGTAGCGTATCTGAAAAAGCAATATACCAGTGGTTGAAAGCCACGGGATTTATTGTTAGGGATTGTATTTAGGAGGAGAAAGATATGTTTCACATCGGTGTACAGACCCATAACATTGTAAATGACAGATGCCCGGAGGAAGGTTTTGCAACACTTGCCCGTACAGGCTTTTCCTGTGCGGACTTTTCACTGAATGGGTATCTGGACAATATTAGTATTTATCAGTCGAATATTAATTGTTTTTTTGACCGCACGATCTCAGAATTGGAAAATTTTTTTATGCCGCATAAGCTTGCAGCTAAAACCGCTGGTATCACAATTAATCAGATGCATATGCCTTATCCGATTTATATTCCTGATGGGGACCAGGGTATAAATGATTATCTTTGGCATGAAGTGGCGGTCAAAAGTCTGCAGATATGTGCTTTTCTGGAATGTCCATATATCGTGATTCACGGTTTTAAACTGGCAAGGTATTTAGGTACGGAAGAGAAAGAATGGGAACAGACAGAAAAGTTTCTTCATTTTATCGCGCCGCAGGCAAAAGAACTGGGCATTACGCTCTGCATTGAAAATCTTTATGATAATATTGGAGGTCATTTAGTGGAAGGCCCGGGATGTGATGCCAGGAAAGCAGCAGAACGCATTGATAGGTTTAATGAGGCTTATCGTGCACAGGTGCTTGGTTTTTGCTTTGATACCGGTCATGCAAATCTGGTGGGCCTTGATTTTGAAGATTTCATCACTACGCTTGGACATAGGCTGAAGGTTCTGCATATTCATGATAACGATGGGATTGGAGATCTGCATCAGATTCCATATACGTTTTCGCGAGCGCGTGAAAATAAGGCCTCAACGGATTGGGAAGGGTTCATAAGGGGACTTAAGAGAATTCATTATGACAAAGTATTAAGTTTTGAAACAGCTCCTGTATTGACGGCTTTTCCAGAACCGATGAAAGATGAAATACTTAGATTTATTGCAAAGTTAGGAGAATATTTTGCAGGGGAGGTGCAGGGGCTGCGAGGCTGACATCTTTTGCAAAAGCCTTAGTACCGCTGGCATTAACCTTTTTCATACTCCCCATATCGTGCAGTAATTGAATAAAGGCTTTACACTTTCGGCATAGATTGCTAAAATAATTGTAAATACAAGTTAATAACGTTTCTAAAAAAGCAGGTGATTATATGTCTGAAAAAGAAATGATGCAAAGAAATATTGAAGAGTTCTCCAGACTTCAAGATTATATGATTGAAGATGGGAAAGACGCAAAAGCATATAAAACTATGTATATACGTTATTTAGATTTAAAAGCAATTTTACAAATTTATGGTGTAAACCTCACAGACATTGACAGAATCAAAGAATAACATTTTATACAACTGAATAGCAACGTAATAAAGGTGCATGATAAAGACAGCAAATCAAATATCATGCACCTTTTTACTATCTACAGCAACTGAATCCCGTTCTCCAGCGCCGCCTTCGTCACATCCTCCGGCCACAATGAAGACTGCACCTCCCCAATATGCGCCTTACGCAGGAAAAACATACAAATACGCGACTGCCCAATTCCTCCCCCAATTGTCAAAGGAAGCTCATCATTAATAATAGCTTTCTGGAACGGCAATTCCGCTCTTTCCGGACACCCAGCCTTATCAAGCTGGCTGAGCATAGCTTCCTTATCCACGCGGATACCCATAGATGACAGCTCCAGTGAAATATCCAGAACCGGATAATATACAATGATATCAGCATTTAAAGCCCAGTCATCATAGTCCGGAGCACGGCCGTCATGCTTTTCACCGGATTTAAGTAAATCCCCGATTTGCATAAGACAGACAGCGCCTTTTTCTTTCGCAATAAGATATTCACGCTCTTTGGGAGTAGTGCCAGGGTACATATCCTCCAACTCCTGGGTTGTGATGAAGAAAATATCATGCGGAAGGATTTCTTCTATGTAATCATAACGGATCGCCATATACTTTTCGGTTTTACGAAGAACTTTATATACGCTGCGGACCGTCTCCTGTAAAAAGTCTATGCTCCGTTCTTCACTTGAAATGATTTTTTCCCAATCCCACTGGTCTACATAGATAGAGTGGATATTGTCGGTCTGTTCATCGCGGCGAATAGCGCTCATGTCGGTATACAGCCCTTCACCATACGAAAAACCGTATTTTTGCAGAGCGTAACGTTTCCATTTAGCAAGGGAATGTACAATTTCTGCCTGAGCCTCATTCTGCTCTTTGATGCCGAATACTACCGGACGCTCCACACCGTTTAGGTTGTCGTTGAGTCCGGATGCAGGATCAACGAAGAGCGGAGCCGAGACGCGCAGCAGATGCAGGCGTTCGGCTAACAGATTTTGAAAAAAGTCTTTAACCGTTTTGATACCAACCTGTGTATCATGAAGATTAAGGGCAGATTGATAATCTTTTGGAATGATTAAGTTGTTCATAGAAACCTCCTTTTATTTATGTTCAATATACCAATTATATCCTTCAAAGATCAAGGTGCGCTGTTTGTTGTCAAATATAGGTTTAAGCGTATCTGACATCCAGTTATATATTTCTTTTTCTGTCTTATGGCCGCCTTCAATTTGGGCATTTACATTTGACTGGATCATCATAAACCGGATAAAGGAATCCATATCAAATTCATGTTCAATCTCATAAGTCACCTGATTTTTTATAAAAAAGCTATCAGGAAGGTCCTTTTGCTGCCAGATATCTTCTTTCCTTGGCGGTTTGGGGAAATTGGCAAGATACTGGTCATGATACCATTTTGTATAAGCGGCGTTCCCGGCCATTTTGTCTGATATCCAGAAGTCATATATTATAAGAAGGCCGTTTTTAACCATAACAGAGTTCATGTTGTCTAAAAATAAGTCTTTATCCACCCAGCACACAACTCCGGCGGCAGTAACAATATCATATGGCGTTTCGGGAAGCTTGGTTTCTTCTGCTTTTGCCGTATAAAAGGTAAATTCCGGAGTATCATACAGAGATTTACATACCCAGATCATTTCGCCGGAAATATCCGTACCTGTAACTTTATCGCAAATAAGCTTCAGTGCCTTTGTAGATAACCCAGCCCCGCATCCCACATCCAGCCCGTTTTTAAAAGGTTTATCAAGGGTGCAGTCGGATCTGACTTTATCCATGACTAATTTATGCAGCCAAGGCCTGTCTTTTGCATATCCGTTGGCAATTCGTTTATGATCAAATGATTTATTGTTCATTAGTCATCCTTTTTTTGTTGTAGATAATTTATAAAGCAAATAATTTATACAGAAAAATTTCTGTTATTGCACTAAATTCTAAGTATAGGAGAGTAATTTTACAATTACCTGTAATATTATATTATTTAGGGGGTGGTACGTCAATATTAGGTGAAGTAAAAATGGTTTAGAATTCATTGTTGAATTAATTACTTTAAAAGCAAAACGGACACACTATAACTAAAGAGATTATAAAAATAAAACAAATGTTCTGAAATTGTATTGCAATAAGAATTATATTGTGATAGTATAACACCAGAACAAATGTTCTTAATATATTAATCCCATCACTCATAGCAGAAACGGAGTACCCAAAATGGAGTTTAGAATCTCGGAACAAATGTCAATTATGGACAAACTTAATATACTTGCAGATGCTGCCAAATATGATGTGTCATGCAGTTCCAGCGGTTCTTCCAGAAGCGGTGACGGTAAGGGAATGGGAAATACCGTAGCAGCAGGGCTTTGTCATAGCTTTGCAGCGGATGGGCGCTGTATTTCCCTGTTAAAAATCTTATTTACAAATGAATGTATTTTTGACTGCAAATATTGTATGAACAGACGCTCTAATGATGTTCCGAGGGCTTCGTTTACACCGGATGAGGTCTGTGAGCTGACAATGGAATTTTACAGGCGTAATTATATAGAAGGTTTGTTTTTAAGTTCCGGAATTTTACACAGTCCCGATTATACTATGGAGTTGATATGCCAGACTCTCTACAAGCTGCGTACAATATATAATTTTCAAGGTTATATTCATGTGAAGGCAATTCCGGGTGCTGATCCCATGTTAATACAAAAAGCTGGATTTCTAGCTGACAGAATGAGTGTAAATTTAGAGCTGCCCACTGCCGAAAGCCTTAAGCAGCTTGCGCCTAATAAGAATAGAAAGAATATTTTGAAACCGATGAGGCAGATTCAGAATGGAATCAGTGCTAATCGCGAGGAACTGGTATTGTATGATCATTCGCCCCATTTTTGCGAAGCCGGACAGTCAACCCAGATGATAATCGGAGCTACGCCTGAGAGCGATTATCAGATTATGTCGGTAGCGGAGAGTTTATATAATAAATTTTCATTGAAAAGGGTGTATTATTCCGCGTTTGTCAATGTGAATGAGGATAAAGAACTGCCGGCGCTACCGGGAGGACCGCCGCTTTTACGGGAACACAGGCTGTATCAGGCGGATTGGCTGCTTAGATTCTATGATTTCACAGTTGATGAACTTTTAACGAGTGATCGTCCTAATTTTAATATGATGATAGATCCGAAGGCGGACTGGGCAGTCAGGCATTTAGAGCAATTTCCTATAGAAATTAACCGTGCAGACTATAAACTTCTTTTGAGAATACCGGGCATAGGCGTAAAAAGCGCTAAGCGCATAGTAAGGGCAAGACGATTTGCTAATTTAACGTTTGACGATCTGAAGAAAATCGGTGTTGTGCTTAAGAGAGCCTTATACTTTATTACATGCAACGGAAAGATGATGTATCCTACTAAAATTGAGGAAAATTATATAGTCAGACACTTGACTTATCAGAAAGAGAGACTACCGTTTGCTGCGGACGGAATGTGGTATGAGCAGATGTCGCTGTTTTCTTAGTATGGTATGAGGTTAAGAGAAAGGCATGGTTATAATTATGAAAGAAAAATATCTTATATGCGAAGATTCCATAGAAGGTGTTTTTACAGGTATATATGATGCCTATGCACTGAAGGAAGAACATGCGCATCTTCATATTCAGATCGGAGAGGAAGAAAATTATAGATTATTTGCTCAGTATATGAATATTATTCCAGACGCTGTAAAAACTAGAAAAGTAGTGGAAACTATTTGTAAACGGCTTGGTGATGAAGCGTATTTGAGTATATGCCGTGCGCTTGCCACAGAAGACAGCGGTAAGGGCGAGGCTGTTTATAAGACGGTGGTTAACGGATTGACACAGGGAGGTGGAAGAAGAGTTATGGAGAACCTTGTAAATCCCTATGTCGAGCGGGTGTTTCGATTGTCGAGAAATACGTCGAATGAGACAAACCATTTTATGGAATTTTTGAGATTTAAGGAGTCAAAAGAGGGGATATTATTTGCAAAAATAGGAGCGAAATGCAATGTCATACCGTTTTTAATGCCCCATTTTGCGGACAGACTTCCTTTGGAGAATTTCATTATTTATGATGATAAGCGCAATATTTATGGAGTTCATCCTGCCAATAGAGAGTGGTATATAGTATCTGATACAGAGAAGGTGTTAGAAGAGATGTTTGAGATATCGGAAAGGGAGGAGCAGTATCAGGAGCTTTTTACCATGTTTTGCCAGACAATTGCCATAAAAGAGCGAGTTAATCTGAAGCTGCAGCAGCAGATGCTTCCGTTAAGATTCCGAGAATATATGGTGGAATTTATTAAAAGTGAATGATATGTGATTTACCGGTTTAAATTAATAAAGTGACAGCTGACAAATTTTACAAAAAAACAAAATAAATTGTGAAAAAAATGTGCAGAATGTAAAAATGTGCAAAATTTTGATATTTTATGTTCGGTAAATTTTTTATTTACAAAAATAAAATGAATAGAGTATTATAATACCATAATGATTCTGTCTGGAATCATAATTGTATAAGCCACAAAGAAAAATGAAAAGGAGGGTATTTATAGTGATGCAACACAGAATTAAGTTAAGACCAGACGAAGTAAAAGATTTTGTAATAGCTGCTGAGAAGTGTACATTTGACATTGACATTTCCTATAACAGTTTCATAGTAGATGCCAAATCCATCATTGGTGTTATGGGATTGAATTTCAATCAGGTGCTAACAGTTTCTTGCAATGGCTATGATGCTGATTTTGAAAAGTATTTACAAAGATTTGCAGTTGCGTCTTAAAATGCATAGGCAGACAGAACATAACTTTATAACGTCATTGACTCCCTATTCATGATATCGTAGTATCTTGGTAGGGAGTTTTTATCTTATAGAGAGGGAATACAAAACATATGGAAATTCACGTTTCGGTAAGAAGTCTGGTAGAGTTTATCCTGCGTTCAGGTGATATTGATAATCGTAAAGCTGCTTTTTCACCGGAGGCAATGCAGGAAGGCGGGCGTATTCATAGAATGATTCAAAGGAGGATGGGGGCGGAGTATCATGTCGAAGTAGGGCTTCGCTACATCCATAATACTGAGCGTTATGATATTGTGATAGATGGCCGTGCCGACGGTATTATTATAGAAAGTTTAGAAAATACTAGCGTAACTATAGATGAAATAAAAGGTACATATCATGACCTTACCAAAATGAAACAGGCAATTCCGGTGCATTTGGCACAGGCGAAGTGCTATGCTTATATTTATGCTACACAAAACAAACTTGATTCTATAAGGGTGAGGATGACTTACTGCCATTTGGATACGGAGGAAATCCGGTATTTTCATTATGATTATTTGTATGATGAGCTTAAGGCATGGTTTGATGATGTTATAGGTAAGTATGAAAAATGGGCCGACTATAGCTTTGAGTGGCAAAAACTTCGTCAGGCCTCCATTAAGGAACTGGCATTTCCTTTTGAATACAGGGAGGGGCAAAAAGAGCTTGCTACCTATGTATATCAGACCATATACCATAGAAGAAAGTTGTTTATAGAAGCGCCCACCGGAGTTGGTAAAACAATTTCAACAGTTTTTCCGGGGATAAAGGCAGTTGGTGAGGGACTTATAGAGAAGATTTTTTACCTGACGGCGAAGACAATTACCAGAACTGTAGCGGATGATACATTTAAACTGCTGCGGGATGGTGGGCTTAAATTTAAGACCGTTATACTGACTGCGAAGGAGAAAATCTGCTTTTTGGAGGAAATAGAATGTAATCCGGAAGCGTGTCCGTATGCCAAGGGGCATTATGACAGAATAAACGAGGCGATATATGATTTGCTTACAAACGAAGAAAGCTTTAGTCGGGAAAAAGTAGAAGAATATGCGAAACAGCATCAGGTATGTCCGTTTGAAATGTGTCTTGACATGAGTCTTTTTTCGGATGCCGTAATATGCGATTACAATTATGTATTTGATCCGCATGTTTATCTTAGACGATTTTTTGCAGATGGAGGCCAGAATGAATATCTGTTCCTAATTGACGAGGCTCACAATCTGGTGGAACGTGGCAGGGAGATGTACAGTGCCGTTTTATGTAAGGAAGACTTTTTAAAGTTGAAAAAGACAGTGAAACCGTATTCGCCTAAGCTGGAAAGGTACCTGGAAAAGTGCAATAAAGAGATGCTTTCACTTAAAAAGGAGTGTGAGAATTATAAAATCGAGGATTCCATATCGCCCTTTGTTATGGCGCTTAACAGACTGAATTCAGCAATGGAGGATTATTTAGAAGAACACGATGAGAGCCCGGTGCGCAAGGATATACTTGAGTTTTATTTTGAAGTTTCACATTTTCTTGGAATTAATGATTTAATGGATGACAATTATGTGACATATTCCCAGATGAATGATGATGGCAGTTTTATCTTGAAGCTGTTTTGCGTAAATCCGTCCAAAAATCTGCAGGAATGTATGATGAGGGGGCGGAGCAGTATTTTATTTTCGGCAACGCTTTTGCCCATTCAATATTATAAAAGCCTGCTTGGAGCGCAGGAGGGCGATTATGAGGTATATGCCAAGTCAGTTTTTAAAGCCGAAAAAAGAGGTTTGTATATTGCGAGTGATGTAACCAGCAAATATACAAGGCGGAGCGAGATGGAATATTATAATATTGCCTGTTATATATATGAAACAGTAAAGAACAGATACGGAAATTATATGGTTTTCTTCCCATCTCATGCTTTTTTACAGAATGTCTATCAGAGTTTTATGGAATATTTTGCAAATGAGAATATAGAGTGTATCTTACAAAAAGATCATATGAGCGAGAATTCAAGAGAAGAATTTTTGGCACGGTTTATGGGAAACGAGGAGTGCAATTTATCCGAATCAATTAATATGGATATTGAAATAGAGGAAGAAAAGACACTGCTTGGTTTCTGTGTTATGGGCGGTATTTTCAGCGAGGGAATAGACCTTAAGAATGACAGCCTGATCGGTGTAATTATTGTCGGAACAGGTATACCGCAGGTATGCAATGAAAGGGAGATTTTGAAAAAGCATTTTGACAGCTTTGGAGAAAACGGCTTCGACTATGCGTATCAGTACCCGGGAATGAACAAGGTACTACAGGCAGCGGGGCGTGTAATCCGGACGGCGGAGGATGTCGGAATTGTAGTTTTGTTAGACGAGAGGTTTCTGACAGCTTCATATAAAAGGCTGTTTCCAAGGGAGTGGAGTAATTACGAGGTAGTCACCTCAGCGCAGATTGCAAAAAGGGTGGAAATTTTTTGGAATAGATTGAAAGAGTAAATAATGTGATTATATTACGAGTGTAATGCTATACGGCGATTTAAGAGGTAGTTTTACTGATTTTGAGTAATATAGTCAATGATTTTTAATATTTGTAAACGAAATAATGAAAACGACATAGAGATTTGTCATAAAATGAAATATGAGTCATAACCATATGACATATGTGTCATATGTGGATAACTATGTGAAAATTGGGGATTTCTTTGCAAAAATACTACCCTTTTATAACAAAATCGTCATAAAAACGGTGGAAAAGTCGGTTTACTGTAATTCGTGAATGAAAATTAGAACCGATTTAGTCAATGGCATAAAAGTGACACAAAATGATAAAATAACACTTAAAATATTATAAAAATGCAAATAAATACCATAATAACATAACGTATGTAATGCAAAGCAGAGCTTCCTATTTTGTATTATATATGATATAATAAACAAGATATTGATTTATGGCAGTAATATCTGCTAAATACTATAAATTAAAGAGGAGAATAAGAAAATGTGGGCATACGAAAGTGTTTTTTATCAAATATATCCGTTAGGATTCTGCGGAGCGCCGTTTGAAAATGACGGAGTACAGGAGTCAAGGATCCTGAAGGTGATCGATTGGATTCCGCATATTAAGAAACTGGGTATCAATGCAATATACTTTTCTCCGGTTTTTGAATCGGATACTCATGGATATAACACAAGGGATTACCATAAGATTGACTGCAGGCTTGGAACTAATGAAGATTTTGCCAAGGTGTGCAGTAAGCTTCATGAGAACGGAATTAAGGTAGTTCTGGATGGCGTTTTCAATCATGTCGGCAGAGGCTTCTGGGCTTTTCAGGATGTGCTTCAGAACAGATGGGATTCACGTTATAAGGACTGGTTCCATATTAATTTCGATGGCAATTCTAATTATAATGACGGTCTGTGGTATGAAGGCTGGGAAGGCAACTATGATTTGGTAAAGCTTAACTTAAGAAACGAGGAAGTTATAAACCATATTTTTGACAGCATAAAGGGCTGGGTGGAAGAGTTTGATATTGACGGGCTGCGTCTGGATGTTGCATATTGTCTGGATAAGGATTTCCTTCGCAGGCTGCGCGGCGTCTGCAATGGACTTAAAGAAGATTTTTATCTGCTTGGCGAGACGCTTCATGGGGATTATAACCAGTGGATGAATGAGGAGATGCTTCACTCGGTTACCAACTATGAATGTTATAAGGGGCTCTTTTCAAGCTTCAACAGTATGAATATGTTTGAAATCGTTCATTCACTGCTTCGTCAGTTTGGTCCGGAAAACTGGACGTTATATAGAGGAAAGCATTTGTTATCATTTGTGGATAACCATGATGTTACAAGGGTTGCAAGTGTTTTAACTAATGAAAAGCATCTGCCGCTCATATATGCGCTTTGTTTCGGTATGCCGGGTATTCCATGTGTGTACTATGGCAGTGAGTGGGGAACAAAAGCGAATAAGAGCGAAGGCGATCCGGCACTCAGAGCCTGCTTCGATGAACCGCAGTGGACTGAGCTGTGCGATCATATTGCGGCGCTTGCAGAAGCTAAGAAAGGTTCGGAAGCGCTTAATTACGGAGAATTCCGTTCGGTAGTATTGACCAATAAACAGTGTATTTTTGAGAGAAAGAGCGGAAATGAGCGCGTGCTTGTAGCAATCAATGCGGACAGTGAAAGCTATACGGCTCACTTTGACGCAGGCTGTGGCATGGCAGTTGATTTAATAAGCGGAAAAGAGCATGATTTTGGAGGAGGCAGCGAATTGCCGCCATACAGCGCTTATTTCTGGAAGATGGAAAGATAAGCAGGCAATTTCAGATGCTTACTGTTGTGTGAACAGTGTAAAGAGAGATAATTAAAGAATGTCTGATACGGGAAAAAATAAGGGAAAATATCAATATAAATTGTACCGGCATGAGAGTGACTTAGATGATACCGAACAGAGACTGCTGGATACTTTTAGAAAAAATAAAAACAGTTCTTTGAAAACGCTGATTGGGATTTACAAGGGGCATTATCTTGAGTTGTTTATGGCTGTAGTGCTTTTTGCAATTAAGCATTGTCCTGCCTGGATACTGCCTATTGTAACTGCCAATATTGTGAACATAGCGACAAATCCGGCGGAGGATGCCGGCAGAAGAATATTGACTCAAGTGGTCATAATAGTATTTGCATATGCACAGAATGTGTTTACGAACTATTTTCATACCTTATTTTATGCCAGATCGATCAGAAATGTGGAGAGGGATTTAAGGAGCACGCTGGTAAGGAAATTACAGCAATTATCTATTTCGTATCATAATGAGATGCAGTCGGGCAGGCTGCAGTCTAAAATTATGAGGGATGTGGAACAGATAGAAACGCTCTCTTCGCAGATTTTTATTACTGTACTTAGTATAATTATGAATATAACGGTTGCTTTTGGTGTGGTCGTGAGTAGAAGTCTGACGGTTTTCCTTTTTTTTATAGGAACAATACCGGTGGCGGTCTGTATCATGGTCACATTCAAGAGCAGGATTAAAAGTTATAATAGGGAATTTCGTAAAGATATTGAAGAAACCTCGGTGCATGTGATGGAAATGATAGAGATGATACCGGTTACAAGGGCGCATGGATTAGAGGAGTGGGAAACCGATAAAATGGATAGCCAGCTTTACAATGTGGCCAAATCCGGCTTGCGTCTGGATATGGTACAATCTTATTTTTCATCAATCAGCTGGGTGGCATTTCAGATTTTTCAGGTGTTATGCTTAGGCTTTACCGGTTATCTGGCAAGCCAGGGCAAAATAAGCGTAGGTGAAGTAGTTATGTACCAGACCTACTTTGCCTCAATAATAGCCTATGTTTCCAATATGATAACCCTGCTTCCTACTATAGCAAAAGGCTTAGAGTCGGTTGACTCAATCGGTGATGTTCTTCTTTGCCACGATGTGGAGGACTATTCTAATAAGAAGAAACTGCCTTGCATACGGGGGGAAATTGCTTTTGAAGATGCTGGTTTTCAGTATAAAAGTGGTGAAACGCCTGTTTTTGAGCATCTAAACCTTAAGATACGGCAGGGTGAGACAATCGCATTAGTAGGAGAATCAGGAGCCGGAAAGACAACGATATTAAATATGGTCATTGGTTTTATCCATGCGTCATCCGGTAGGGTTTTGATTGATAACCATGATATGGAAGACATTGATTTAAAAAGTTACCGCGGGGGTATAGCGGTAGTTCCGCAGATGCCTATTTTATTTTCCGGTACGATACGGGATAATATTACTTACGGAAAAGATGATATTCCGAATGAACAGTTGATGGAGGTCATAAAGGCGGCAGATTTGGAAGAATTGATAGAACAGCTGCCGGACGGAGTAGATTCAGTAGTGACTGAACATGGCAGTAACTTATCAGGTGGGCAGCGGCAGAGGATTTCCATTGCCAGAGCTTTTATCAGAGATCCGAAGATACTGATTCTGGATGAAGCAACGTCGGCACTTGACAGTATTTCGGAAGAAAAAATACGGATAGCCACAGATAATCTTGTTAAGAACAGAACCACGCTTATTGTGGCGCACAGGCTTTCTACCATTAAAAATGCCGACTATATCGCGGTTATTGGAGACGGCGGTTTAAAAGAACTTGGAACCTATGACGAACTGATGGAAAAGAAGGGTGAGTTTTATAGGTTGAGGCAGTTACAGTTATAGAGAATTATGACACAGCATAAATTATTTCAATGAGAATGCGAAGCATTCTCAGAATCGAGTATAACAATTCAGAATCAGCGAGAATTTGCTGAGCAAATTCTTGCAAGTCAGGCTTAAAAGCCTGACTTTTTACATGCAGCTCATATAGTAAGCGTAGAGAGTCTGATAAGTTTCCGTACTGTAGTGAAGCCCGTCTACAAGCCTATAGCCTACTGAGTTAAGATAGCTATGGCTGTCTATCCAGTGAACGTTTTCGTTTAAATTGGCCTGCATCTGGGAATTAAAATATTCCACCTGTTCTTCTGTCACATAAGGGTTTTCCCAGACCGGATTTACCGATGAATAGTATACAGTAGCCCCCTTGCCTACCCATTCATTGGCTTTGGTATTTACAAGCGAAATATATTTTTGCAGATTACCTACATCATTTACGCCAAGATTGATCAATATCTTAGAACCGCTTCCGACGTTATTGTCAATTCTTGCAATGGCATTTTCGTTAAACCATTTATAGCCTTTGGCACTTTCAGCTATCCATGTACATGAATTTTCACCGACACTGTTTTGCATTTGTACAAATCTTGAATCTCCTACAAAAATTACACCCGCCACGTTTTTAACTTCTGTTACCGGTTGTTGGGTTTTTGCTTCAGGTGAAGGCGTCTGTGCTTCTTCGGGATTTTGCTGCGTATTTTCATTAGCCTTCGTATCGGGTACAGCAGCAAGTTCTTCAATTGGTTTTTCATCCTGAAGATACTTATCGCTGATAAAGGCCTTATCTTCACCGTACATAACTTCATACCATAACGTGTCAGCCTGTCCGGTCACTGTAATTTCCTGCCCGCGTTTAAGGCCGCCTATTATGTCATAGTCTGTTGAAGGACCTATTCTTACATTGACTGAATCGGTCGCATACATTGTCTTAGTCTCTTCAAGAGAAGTTACCGTATATTCAGGTAATGAAGTCTCATCTGCGTCAGTGTCAGTTTTGGTTTTGGCGTCAATGCCGGAAACATCGCTTTCTGTCTCTTTTTTATCCATGTTTTCCGTTATATCTGTGGAATCAGATACAGTACTGACACTTTCGTCATTTGCAGGCTGTGTCTCATCAATAGACGCTGCGTCATTGACTTCGTCGGACAATACAGTATCTGTCGGGGTATCCGATGAATCTGTATTGCCGCATCCGATAAGCAGGATGGCGGTTATTAATGTAATTATGTAAGTGGTTTTCTTCATAATATAATGAGCTCCTTTTGTAAAAGTTTATATTTTTAGTGCCTGAATGTCAAAAAACAGACGCCATTTCGCAAATATGGATAAATTATACAATAATTATCCATTTATCTCAATCAAAATATTCCCTTAAGTTACCGCATATGACATATATGAAATTATTTAATAATATGTATTGACAAATAATATTATATGCCATATAGTATTATCAACAACAATATTATACGATGTATAATATTATAAATTCTAACAATAATACATATTCGTATAATATTATTTTAAAGCATGGTGATTAGTATGAGATGTATAAAAAGAGGGAAAGGAGGATATCGTATGGTTTTTAATACGGGCGCCGCATTACTGGATGCAATAGTTCTTGCTGTAGTATCCAGTGAGCTGGAGGGGACTTACGGGTATAAAATAACCCAGGAAGTGCGTCAGGTAATTGAAATATCAGAATCAACGTTATATCCGGTACTGCGAAGGCTGCAGAAGGATGAGTGCCTTGAGGTATATGATATGGAGTGCGCGGGCAGGAACAGGAGGTATTACAAGGTTACAGAGAAAGGCCGCGCTCAGCTCAACCTATATATTAGTGAATGGCATCGGTATTCTGCAAAGTTAAACAGTATTTTTGAGGGAGGATTGAAAAAATGAACAGAGCGGATTTTATGAAAGAGCTGACAGAATTGTTAGCGGATGTATCTCCGACTGAGAGGGAGGAAGCAATACAATATTATAACGATTACTTTGATGATGCAGGAGAGGAGAACGAGCAGAGCGTTATTGCATCGCTTGGAAGTCCCACACAGCTTGCAAGAACTATTAAGACCGGACTTGCGGATGGCGGAAATGTTGGAGAATTTACCGAGAAAGGCTTTTCCGGATATGAGTCAAAGAGCAGTGATGAAGTAATGGATCTAAATAATCCTGCCGATGCGGGAAGCGAAAGCGGTTCTGCTAAAGGAACGGACAGTGGATGGAATTCAGGCAGTGGCTGGCAGCAGAGCGGGAGCAGTAACTGGGAGCAAAACGCAGGCAGCAATCAGCAGTTTAGCGGAGATAACAATTACAACGGAAATCAGAACACGGGTAACAATTATGGAAATACGTCGCAATCCAGCGAAAAGAAACGCATGTCCGGCGGTATGATTGCTTTGATCGTGGTGTTATGCATATTTGCCTCACCTTTTATCCTGGGCATAGGCGGCGGTATGTTAGGTGCTGTCGTAGGTCTGTTTGGAGCTCTGTTTGGGATTATTGTAGGAATCGGAGCGGCGGCTATTTCATTAATAATTGTGGGCGTATGCCTGTTTGTATACGGAATTGTACTGTTATTTAGCATGCCGCTTGGAGGGCTTGCTATGATGGGCGTTGGAATGGTCTGCGCAGCAATTGGTTTACTTTTCCTTTGGCTTACCGTGATAATATGCGGTATGCTGGTACCGGCAATAATAAGAGGAATTGTGAAATTGTTTAACAATATTTTTCACAGAGGAGGTGAAATGGCATGAAAAAGTTTACAAAGGGCTGTCTGATCACGGCATTGATACTTTTTATAATAGGCTGCGTTTTTTGTCTGACATTCGGAATGATGGGCGGTTTTGAGCAGATAGATTCCAGAGCATACAGGATGGTGCGGCTTGGAGGGCTGGGTAATCTGGTAATTGGATTTAGCGGTAATTCGTTTGGTATATTCAGAGATGATGACTGGAGCGAAGAGGAGTGGACGGATATGTATAATATAGATGAAAATACAGCGGCAATGCAAACAAAATACAGTGCTTCTGATATCACGGATATAGATATTGATCTTGGTGGGGAAACAGTAGTCATAGAAGAATCTGAGAATGATCATGTTTGGATCAGTACAGCTTCAAGTAATAATAGGGTTCAATATGGAATGAAGGGAGGAACCTTCAGGGTTTACAGTAAAAACAGCATCAGACTGTGGAAAAGGATTTCGAATGGCAGTGTACATCTTTATTTACCTAAGGGAATGACGCTTGACAGTATTGATCTGAGTGTGGGTGCAGGCAAACTCAAAAGTATGGCGCTTAATGCGGATGAAATTAATATGGACATAGGCGCAGGAAAATTTGATATAGATGGTATAAGTGCTCATGAGGTTAAAATCGAGGTTGGCGCGGGAAAGGCAGATATTAACGATATAATTGCCGATAAGGCGGATGTTTCAGCCGGTGCAGGCAAAATCAATATAAACGGCGTTGATGTAGGTAAGTTATCATTGGATGTCGGAATGGGAAATATTGATATGGAAGGAAAAGTCAGCGGAGATATCAAGGCAGAGTGCGGAATGGGCAGCATAAGCATGAAAGTAGACGGAAGCGAGACTGACTATAATTATGAGATTGAATGTGCAATGGGATCTGTCCGTATCGGTGATAATAAGTACAGCGGTCTTGCTTCCGAAAGAAGCATAAACAACGGCAGCAGCTCTACATTCGAAGTAGAATGTTCAATGGGAAGTATTGATATTGATTTCGACTAACATAAAAAAGAAAGCGGGGAATAAATATGGATAACGATTATAAGAAATTGAAACGTTCCAGAAGTAACAGGATGATCTGCGGCGTGTGCGGCGGATTGGGCGAGTATTTGAATGTGGATCCGACGGTCATCAGGATTGTATGTCTTTTCTTTGCATTTTTTGGGATTGGATCGGGAGCGCTTGCTTATATAATAGCGGCTATTATAATGCCGGAGGAGTAAAAAATAAAACTGAATAAAGAAGTGGCAAAACGGCAAATAAGTTGACAGACAACTCTTTATCGGGTTAAAATATTTAGGCATCCATTAATTGTCATATAATGAAGGAGGCCTAACAATGAAACGTTATGCAAAATACGTAAAACCGTACATACATGCATTTATTTTAGGACCGCTCATGATACTGGTAGAAGTAGTAGGAGAGGTCCTTTTGCCTGCCATGATGGCGGATATTATCAATATCGGGGCGGCAAATCATGATATTTCGTATATAATCTCTAAGGGAATTAAGATGGTGATCATCGCATTTTTGATGATGGGGGGCGGCATTGGCGCCGCTTATTTTGCAGCAAAGGCAGCGATGCATTTTGGCAGGGATCTGAGGAAGGATTTGTTTGAAAAAGTGCAGAAATTCTCTTTTTCCAATATAGACAGCTTTAGTACCGGTTCGCTTGTAACAAGGCTTACCAATGATATTACACAGATGCAGAATGTTATTATGATGAGTCTTAGGATTATGTTACGTGCGCCAGGAATGATGATTGGAGCCATTATTATGGCGTTTAGGATGAATGCTTCCTTGGCTGTAATAATTATGATAGTTGCGCCGATTCTTGCTATTGCAATCGGTACGATCATCAGAATTGCATTTCCGCGTTTTGAGATCATGCAAAAAAAGCTGGACTATTTGAATTCAAATATTCAGGAAATTTTAACTAACGTCAGGGTTATCAAATCTTTTGTCAGGGGAGATTATGAGAAAGAACGCTTCTCAGACTCTAACGAGGAATTAAAAAATTCGAGTCTGGATGCTTTTAAAGTGGTCATTATCCAGATGCCGATCATGACTTTGGCAATGAATCTGACCGTTCTCGCGGTGGTGTGGTTTGGCGGGAACCAGATCTTAAAAGGCACTATGCAGGTAGGAGACCTGACCGCGTTTACAACATATATAACGCAGATTCTTATGTCGCTTATGATAATGGCAATGGTACTTTTGCAAAGTTCAAGAGCGGTAGCTTCATCCAAGAGAATAATTGAGGTGCTGGATACGGAGATTGATTTAAATGATGATGAGTCAGGGGCTAAAGAAAGTCTTGTAAAGGTAGGAAAAATTGAGTTCCGGAGTGTATCTTATCGTTATTATAAGGACAATCATGAAAAGGTGTTAGACGATATTAATTTTACAATAGAAGCAGGGCAGACTGTGGGGATCATAGGATCCACAGGCTCAGGTAAAACCACGTTGGTACAGATGATTCCAAGGCTTTATGATGTGGACGAGGGAGAGGTACTGGTAGATGGTATAAATGTTAAGGATTTTTCGCTTGAAAATTTACGTAATGGCGTTAGTATGGTATTGCAGAATAACGTGCTTTTCTCGGGTACGATCATGGAAAATCTTCAGTGGGGTGATGAAAAAGCGTCTGATGAGGAAATCCGCAAGGCGGCTTCGGCGGCGCAGGCCGACCAGTTTATAAGCAGTTTTCCGGAAGGTTACGAAACCGAGCTTGGACAGGGTGGCGTAAATGTTTCTGGAGGACAGAAACAGCGTTTGTGTATTGCAAGGGCGCTGCTTAAAAAACCTAAGATTTTGATTCTCGATGACAGTACCAGTGCGGTCGATACGGCAACCGAAGCAAAAATCAGGGAATGTTTCGAGTCTGAGCTTAAATCTACCACTAAGTTGATCATTGCACAGCGTATCAGCTCCGTAATGGAAGCAGATTTGATTTTGGTTATGGAGGAAGGAAAAATTGTGGGTATGGGTGATCACGAAGAACTTCTTTCTTCATGCGGCGCTTATCAGGAAATCTACGATTCACAGATGGATAGAAAGGTGGGTGCATAATGGATAAGGATAGAATAGAGCGTTTGGAAAAGAAGTATAAAAGAAATGCACCCGATGCACAGAATTTCCACAAGGGTCCGGGTCCTGCCCGTGGACCTGGAAGGGGAAGAGGGCCAATGACGGTCTCAAAGCCGCAGGATGTGGGGAAAACAATTGCCAGACTTTTTGCTTATATAGGAAAGGACAAATGGAAGCTGGTTGTTTTTCTGACTTGTATTGTGATTTATACGCTGGCAAATTTAGCGGGCTCATATATGCTCAGGCCTGTTATCAATAATCTTGTTTATGAAGACGGCAGCCGTACTACCTTATTTAATTCCTTAGTGCGGATGGGCTGTATTTATGCGGTTGGAATAGTAGCGCAGTATCTGCAGTCCAGAATCATTATTTCGGTTTCACAAAATGCCCTTAAAAAGCTAAGAAACGATTTGTTTGCCAAAATAGAAAAACTTCCTGTACGGTTTTACGATACTAATAATCATGGCGATATTATGAGTCGTTTCACCAATGACGTGGATGCTGTGGGAGAAATGCTCAATAATACCATAAATCAGCTTATTTCCGGTACAATAAATATTGTGGGAACACTTTCGCTTATGCTGTATACGAACTTATATCTGGCTGTTATTACCGTAGTTATGGCGCCGTTTATGATTATGGCGGGCAGAGCGGTAGCTAAGAGGAGCCGTAAATATTATAAACAGCAGCAGGCGGCGTTAGGAACACTGAACGGATACATTGAAGAGATGGTTACCGGACAGAAAGTTGTAAAGGTATTCTGTCATGAGGAAATTGCGGGGGAAGAATTTGCTTATCTGAATGATGACCTTTGTAATAAACAGATAAATGCCCAGTTTTTTGGCGGAATTATGGGACCTGTAATGGGTAACTTAAGTCAGGTAAGCTATTCGCTGACAGCCTGCATAGGCGGTATTTTGTGTGTTATTAAAGGTTTTGACTTAGGTGGTCTGACAATCTTTGTTAACTATTCCAGACAATTCAGCCGCCCGATCAATGAGATTTCCATGCAGGTCAACACAATCTTTTCGGCGCTTGCCGGTGCGGAGCGTGTATTTGACGTGATGGACAGGGAGCCTGAAACTGTGGATGCTGAGGATGCTGTAGCTATTGTGGAAAAAGACGGTAAAAAATACTATCAGGTGCCTGCATCCAACAAGACTTATGTAAACTTAGACGGAACAGAAGTTAAAGGCGCGGTAACTGTAGAGCATGTTACTTTTGGCTACAATCCTGATAAAACTATATTAAAAGACATTTCACTGTATGCCAAACCGGGGCAAAAAATTGCGTTTGTCGGTTCTACGGGTGCCGGTAAGACTACAATTACCAACCTGATCAACCGCTTTTATGATATTGAAGAAGGTAAAATATATATAGACGGAATAGAAATTAAAGATATACGAAGAAACGATTTGCGAGAAAATGTTGCTATGGTATTGCAGGATACGCATCTATTTACCGGAACGGTCAAAGAGAATATCCGCTACGGAAGACTGGATGCGACGGATGAAGAAGTTGAGTCAGCGGCAAGGATGGCGAGCGCACATTCCTTTATAATGCGGCTTGAGCATGGGTATGACACGATGTTAGAGGGGGACGGTGCCAATTTAAGTCAGGGACAGAGACAGCTCCTTAACATAGCCAGAGCCGCAATTTCCAAAGCTCCGATTCTGATTCTGGATGAAGCGACCAGTTCGGTCGATACGAGAACAGAGAAACATATCGAGCATGGAATGGACAGATTAATGGCAAGCCGCACAACCCTCGTCATAGCGCACAGGCTTTCAACGGTCCGCAACGCCAATGCAATTATGGTACTCGAAAACGGTGAGATTATCGAACGCGGCGACCATGATGATCTGCTTGCGCTGCGTGGCAGGTACTATGGGCTGTATACGGGGCTTAGTGAGCTAGATTAAGGTGAAGAGTATGGGGATATGAAAGTGGAACAATATGAAATAATTCATCTTCCTAAAGAGCAGTGGAAAAATGCTATTATACCGATGAGATATACCACAGAAGAATATTATGATGTTAAGATTGAAAAGAATGTAAATGGATTTTATACAGACTTTACTAAAAAGAAATTTGATACCCCTGTTACACATTGTCCGGAAGAGCATGATTTCCCGGATAAGCTGTATCAGGAGCATTGGGAAAAAGCATATGCTTGGGGAATTGTAGAAGAAAATGACGGAAATAAGGAATTGATGGCCTGTATAGAGACCTGTCCTGAGGAGTGGTCTAACAGACTGATGGTTACGGAATTATGGGTACATGAGAAACTCAGAAGAAAAGGCATCGGTCATGAGTTGATGGCGATTGCCAAAGAACAGGCGAACTTAGAGCATAGACGGGCGATTATTTTGGAGACACAGTCTTGTAATGTGCCTGCTATCAGTTTTTATATGAAAGAGGGCTTTGAGCTGATTGGATTTGACAGTTGCTGCTATTCTAATAAGGACATAGATAAGCGGGAAGTGCGTCTTGATTTGGGGTATTTTCCAAGAAAAACCAATGTGCGTAAGGAAGATATCATTATTCGTAAAGAAAAAGAGGATGAGTATCACAAGGTGGAAGAAATTACCTTGCGTTCATTCTGGAATAAGCACCATTTAGGCTGCAATGAGCATTTACTCGTGCATAAGATGCGAAACAACGGCGCATATTTACCGAAACTTTCGAGAGTGGCTGAAGTAGAAGGTGAAATAGCTGGAGTAATCTGCTATGCCAGAGCGATGCTTCAAAATGGTGATGATCACAAGGAAATACTGACATTTGGACCATTGTGTGTAGCGCCGGAATGGCAAGGCTGTGGTGTTGGCGGAGTATTGCTTGAAGAAACCCTTAAGTTAGCTAAAAATGAGGGGTTTGAAGGTATTGTGATTTTTGGGGATCCTGATTACTATCCGCTGCATGGATTTAAGACTTGTGATAAGTTTGGAATTACAACAATTGATGGTAAGAACTTTGACGCATTCATGGGGATTGAACTTGTTGAGGGTGCTCTTACAAGCTTTGGAGGTAAGTTCATAGAACCAGAAGTATTTGAGGATTTACCCGAAGAAGAGAATGAAGAGCTTACCAGACAGTTTGATGCACCTGTGAAACGGAAGTTTCCGGGGCAGTGGGATTAAAAAATATATTATAGTTGAATTTATTGTGAACTTAGAAGAACAAAGTCTATTGATGAGAATATAAACCTTATTATAGATAAACAAACGTTTATATGATAATATATAGAAGCAAAGATAAAAACACAACGCAGGATAATCTTGCAGAACCGGTAGGTAGTCCGGTCGCACCGCATTGGTGTAAGTAACCCTCCCTCCTTGGGTCGTCCATTCTTTGTTCATTACAATAATTGCCGTAAGGCATTAAGGAGGGATTGTCAATGGACAAAATCAACGAGTGTGTTTCAGTATCGGGAAAGTTGACAGTATTTTTTGAAGATCCATTTTGGGTAGGAGTGTTTGAACGTGTGTCGGATGGAAAGCTTTCTGTGTGTAAAGTTACGTTTGGCGCAGAACCAAAAGACTATGAGATATATGCATTCATTTTGAAAAATTACTATCATCTACGATTTAGTCCGGCTGTGGCAGCTGATGTAAAAGAGGCTTATCGTAATCCTAAACGGATACAGCGGGATGTACACAAACAGACAGAGAACGTCGGAATAGGTACAAAATCGCAACAGGCTTTGAAATTGCAGCAGGAGCAGTTCAAAACTGAACGTAAAATAGTAAACCGTGAGCAGCGGGAGATGGAAAAAGAGCGGCGGTTTGAACTGAAACAGCAAAAAAGGAAAGAAAAGCATAGGGGGAGATAATGTTCCTATGGGTTTTCTTGAAAGCTTAGTCCTTCACTGTATGGTGGAGGACTTATATTTTTTTCTTAATGTGGTTGTATATTTTAAGTCCTTTAGCTTGGCCATATTTTGCAGTAATAGCTTGGTATATATTTTGTTTGGCATTAGACTTATGCCTATGTTTTATAACGAGTGACGTAACGTAGGACACCGTATCTTTATTATAATTTGCGTTGCTTAGCGTATTTTGGATTTCATTATCAGATTGCGTAATATTATTCTGATTAGTTGTAGCGGTTGATGGAGCCTTATTTATTAATGGCTTGATGATTTTGTAGATATCAGAATAAATGTCAGGATATGTGGCTCTAAGTTCATTGTGTATATTATTAGCAAATTTGTCTTTTCCATAATGCTTTGAGACAATAGATGCCACTTTGTTAACGATTGAGTTGTCAAAGCCAGCCTTGCTGACAGTCTTTTGTATATTGGAATTAAGTTGAGTTTTATTTTCTGAGGCAGAAGTAGCTTTATTGTTTGTTTGAGTAGTGGTGACAGTTATTCCGCCAACGGCATTATTATTTGTAACTTTCGTTGAAGAAGTGTTATTAGCCGAAACCTGAGCATGAGTTAAAGCTGGCTTATTAGCAGCTACTTGTGTAGAAGCAGCATTATTGATCGTAATCGGCTTTGAAACCAAACTCATGGAATTTTGCCTTTTAATATTCAAAGGGGCAATAGTTTTAAAAAAAGAGATAACATTGTCATAATCGGTATCCCTGCTGATAATTATGTATTTACATCTGTTATTGGTACTTGAGCCAATCAGGTAGCCAAGATAGGAAACAAGATGCATATCCAGTGATTGTTTTCCGGCGGGAATTACATGTGAGAATTGCTCAGCATAATTAAAGGACGCGAGCTTTTCAAGGCTGATTTTAGGCGCATTAGTGGTAGAGAATATATGTATATGGTCATGCTGAGTAAGTCTTTTGGAACAGATCAGACCGTCTTCATGAACATTCTCAAAATCTATCAAATAATAGGTTTCAATTGGTTGTTTATGTTTTATATTTTGGGGTTTAAATAAACATTTGATTCGCTGCCGGATTGCCATAATAATCCTCCATACTTATTTTATCCCAGTATAGCATGAAATTGATGAATAAACCACAAAAAATCTGCCAAAATATACAGTATGGAAAAAAGACTTTCATTCGACTATTATGTATTACTATTCTTTTTGCTGTCTCTTTTCGGCTGGTTATGGGAAGTGGGCATCTATCTGGTCAGGGAGAAACATTTTGTAAACCGCGGAATTTTGACAGGGCCTTGGCTGCCCATATATGGGGCTGGGGCGCTCTTTTTGTATTTGCTTCTTAAGCGGTGGAAAAAGAACCCACTGCTTGTCTTTGTTATTTCTTTAACAATCTGCTCTGCTCTGGAATATTTTTCCGGATTTTTTCTTGAGAAAATGTGGGGCGTTAAATGGTGGGATTACAGCGGAATGCTATTAAATCTGGATGGACGCATCTGTCTTATGAGCTGCCTGCTATTTGGTGTTGGCGGCATTTTTCTAATATTCTTTATTGTCCCAATATATACCGCATTATATAATAAAATATCAGAGAGAAAGCGGTTGATTGCCGCAATAACCCTGATTCTTATATTTGTAGCAGATGCCGCCTACAGCGCAGACTTCCCAAATGTGGGTAGTGGAATTACGTATCATATATAGAATGAGGAATTTTTATCAATCTGCGGGAACCATTCCCCCACTTTTTTAATCATAATTAATAGAAGCCGGCCAAAATCTGCAAAGGAGGTGGAGCATGTCAGCTATTGACAACGAAACATTCGCCAAACTGGTTAAAGAATATACGCCCAATCTATACAGGCTTGCACTTGGAATTTTGCATAATAGCGATGATGCAGAGGATGCTGTTGCCGAGTCAATTCTAAAGGCATATGAGAAAATCCATACGCTTAGAAATGTAGACAGCTTTCGCGCATGGATAATGCGTATCGTGGCAAATGAAGCAAAATACATTTATGCAAAGAACAAGCGCAGCACGCCTATAGAGAATGTTGAAATATATATGCCTGAATTTCAGGATGAACATCATGAATTATGGGATATTGTAATGGATATCGATGTTGCTTATAGAGAAGTCATTATTTTATATTTCTATGAGCAGCTTTCTATTAAGGAAATCAGTAAAATCTTACATATACCCGAAGGAACGGTTAAATCCAGACTTTACAGGGGTAAGCAGCAATTAAAGACATATTTGTAAGAAGGGAGATTGACCATGAGAGATAATTTTGAAGAGAAAATTTTTAAGATGGCGGCAGATGAAAAGATGATACTGCCTGAGTCAATACATAGAGAAGTAAATGACATTCTTGTCAGTTTGCCCAAACGTAAGATATTTAGAATGACATGGAAGAAGTCAATAATCATGGCGGCTGCGCTTGTGACACTGATGTCAATTACTGTTTCGGCAGCAGTTGGTGCATACAGGGAGCGTATGGAAGCTATGAATGAGCAGGAGATGGAGGATTACTTCATACAGATGCAGACCTCTAAAATGGGCGTTGACAATTATAACCGTCCTTACACTGATTCTGAAAAAGCACGTATAAAGGAGTTGAGGATTTCATATGAAGAAGAGGCGCTTTTTCCGGAGGGAGTGCTGACCATGATATCCGAACCGGAGGAATATAAGGGCAAAGGAGTAGCTTTTTATGGCGATACTACAACCTTTTTCTTCCCTGAAAAGGAGATGAATGATGAGGAATTGCTGCAGATAGTTGATTTCATGTGTAAGCGTGATTACAGCCTGCAGAAGGTGAATGAAATGATTGCACAGGGAGAAATGACATTACCGTCAGAAGAAATATCAGAGGGAAAAGAAAATAAAGAAGAATTGACTGATTCGGTCATATTGGAAAGTGAAGCTATTTGGGAGCCATCTCAGGAACTTACTATTAACTATACCGGTGATTTGGAAGTTCGTAGTATAGCAGCAGGACAAAACTGTATCTTCTTAACAGGTTGGAACGCTATTCATACAATGGAAATCGGCAGCAGTGATTCTAAGCTGTTCTTTGACAATTTTGATGTGAAGAGCGATGTCAGCGCCTTGTATCAGACTAAGAATGGGGATGTCTATATTGCCTTAATGGAACAAACTAACAGTGATGAGAACGTATTGACTATATCGGGCGAAAAATATAAGAATTCGCTCTGGATTCTAAGCGCAGAGGGAGAAATTAAGAATAAAATTGATTTATCTTCATATAAAGACAAGGGCATTGGTTATATTAGAAGGATGGTGGTTGACGAACAGGGTTATATCTATATACGTACGACAAGCTCGCCTGGAAAACTGTTGTTAGTGCTTGACAGCGAAGGAAATTATGTGAAAGAGATTGATATTAATGCTGGCGATGTATATGCACCTCATGCATTAGCCGGACTCGGAATCGGAAAAGACGGCAAGGTATATACGCAGGTTACATCAGGTGACGTAAACGATTATCATATGGGAATCGCTTCGGTCAATCTGGAAAAAGGCTGCCTGGAAGATATTTATATGGATATTGTACCGGTGGGAACTATCATGTTAGATATAATAGCGCCGGGCTCAGATACTGATTTTGTATTCTGGGGCTATGACGGAATCTTTACCTACAATCTTGGTGATGAAAGCGCAGTAAATGTTTTGCCCCCATATGAAGCCCCATGTGAGTGGGAAGGCGTTTCATACTGTGCGCTTCCTGATGGAAGGATAGTATTCGCGCAGTGTACCGAATACCGCGTCGAAGAAAATGCAGCATACCGGATTCCGGAGAAAACATATTTTTATTATAAGTCATCATTGGGAAAATGAGAAATATAAGCAATCATATAGGAATTGTAGATAATACATCACATTATCTGAACTTTTCATAGGCAATTGTGAAACTCGAACTTTCAGAACCTATATTGTACAACGGACGGTTTGAATAATAGAGTTTCGCAGATGCCTACCTGAACTTTTCTAACCGGTAAACCTGTTCGTCATCTATTTCAGTAATCCCGTCTTTATAGTCATATCCCATTTTTTTATAAAACTCCACCGCTGTAATTGATGCAGGTATTTCAATACGATTTGCCCTTAAAAAGAATTCATCCTGTTCAAGCGTTCTAATAATTAACTTTCCAATTCCCCTGCCTTGATACTCAGGCAGTACGAAAATAGTAAGCAAAATACTTTCAGTTTTACTGCCCCAGTAAGCGGCAATAGCCCCACAGCCGACAATTCGTGAATTATCACAAACAACATACATATGTCCATGACTAGCTCGGTCAATCAGTACATCCGCCGAATGTGACGATACGTTGGCTTCAATATTTCCATGCGTCTATACGTTTTCTTTCTTTTTACGGTTCTTTTTTGAATCTGACCGTATTAACTTAATAAGAAATGTAATCAGCATTTCACAAAGTATGGCTGTTACAATAGTAGTAATGGCAGCAATCAGAATTCGTAACCGAATATCACAATTTAAAGAATTCATGCACCTCATAAAAATGTATGTATGCAATAAATAGAGATACAGGGAACATTTGCCCAATATTCCTAAAAGCCGGCCATGCCACGATATTAAAGCTGCAATACAGGCAATCTGTATTGTCCACAATACTGTATTTAACATCTGCAAATACAGAATCTGCTCCGGAGTCATTACTGCCTTGTCCAGATAGAGTTCATAGTAAATTACAAATGAAAGCAACAAAGGAATAAGCAATATTTTAGCTGGTAACGGTATTTTGAGGCAGTCTTTTTCATATGTTCCCATTATAATCCCAATGGCAAAAGCCAGATTGGATACATACCAAAATGACTGCATTTCCTTATCAAATAACACTTTAATGATCGCAAATGTATATAAAAGGAAAAGCAGCATACGTATATGAGGATTTTTTAGCACTGCCCATATCAAAATAAATCCGATATAAAATAAGAATAAAATGACCATAAACCAATAGTCATTACCATACAAAAATTTAACGAAAGCGGAAAAAGAAGCAAATCCTCCGGATAAAATCTGAATGATTCCGACAATAACCAGATAAGGAAGATATACTGACTGTATCCGGCGCAAAATAAAGCTGCCGTCTATATTTTTTTGCTCTGCTGCTTTGGTCAATCCGTACCCTGAAAAAAAGAAAAAAATGTTTACACCGTATACTCCCAATTTAGCAAGTGTTAATCGGAAATCTTCTGCCTTTCCGGCAGTTGAAAAAAACCATTCCCACCACTCGGCATAATGCGACAGGATAACCATTATAACGGCAATTCCCCTAAACCAGTATCCCGTCTGTCTGTCAAACAGAGTTTTTGATTCACTGTCCATAAAATCCTCCATGACATACGGATAAGACTTTCATATTGCATACAAACTAACATTTATATATTAAATAGTCAAGATAAGTGTCAGGAATTTAATTAATTATTAAGAATTAAAGCTTATCGAATGAGGGGGTATAACCTTGAATAAATCCGCCATATTTCTTATAATAAAAAGAAAAAGAAAGAGGGTATTTTCATGGAAAATTTCACATTTTATGCACCGACCTACTTTGTGTTCGGCAGGGACGCAGAAAAAGAGACGGCAAAATACGTTAAACGGTTTGGCGGAAAGAAAGTACTTATCCATTACGGTGGCGGTTCGGTAATCCGCTCTGGTCTTCTGGCATGTGTGAAAGATGGGTTAGATAGTGCAGGGATTCCGTATGTTGAACTTGGCGGGGTACAGCCCAATCCCAGAAGCGGACTGGTTTATGAGGGAATAGAGCTTTGCAGAAAAGAAAATGTAGATTTTATTCTGGCTGTAGGAGGCGGAAGCACTATAGATTCTGCAAAGGCAATTGCAGCCGGAGCAGTGTATGACGGGGATTTTTGGGATTATTATCAGGGTAAAATCGTGGAGGAAGCGCTTCCGATCGGAACGGTTCTGACAATTTCAGCAGCAGGAAGCGAGGGCTCGCCGGATTCTGTTATTACAAATGATAATGGAATGTTTAAACGTGGGGCTACCGGAGAAGCTCTGCGTCCTAAATTTACGATTTTAAATCCGGCGCTTACGCAGACACTTCCGCCATATCAGACCGCGTGCGGAATTTCGGATATTATTGCACATTTATACGAACGTTATCTGACAAACACCAAAGAGGTGGAAGTAACTGACAGGATGATTGAAGCGCTGTTGCTTACTATGATTCATGAGGGACCGCGGGCAATGGAAGATGCGAATAATTATGATGCCAGAGCTAATATTATGTGGGCGGCAATGATGGCGCACAATAATTCCTGTGGTGTAGGCCGGAGTCAGGATTGGACCAGTCATGATATTGAGCATGAATTGTCGGCTTTGTACGATTGTGCGCATGGTGCGGGGCTTGCAGTTGTAATGCCGGCGGTATTTACTTATAATATGGAGCATAATATTATGCGTTTTGCGCAGATGGCTGTACGTGTATGGGGCTGCCAGATGGATTTTGAGCATCCGGAAAAAACTGCAAAAGCCGGAATTGAAGCATTACGCCAATTTCTGATTTCTATAGGTATGCCAAAGAACTTTGCCGAACTTGGGGCAAAAGAGGAGGATATAGAAAAATTGGCGCATACCGCATGTTACGGTGATGTAAGAAACGGAACGCTTGGTGGCTTTGTGGAACTGCACCAGGATGACGTTGAGAATATTTACAGGCTTATGATATAATAGGAGTTAAAAAGAGTGAGAATACAGGAAAAATGCATACCTTGTACCGTTAATCAGGCGATTAAGGTAGCAGATATGGTTGGATTAAAAGATAAAGACGACTTGCTTAGAAGTGTATTTGCTTATTTAAGCAAGGTCGATTTTAAAAGTTCTTCCACTCCGGAATTGATCGGGGAGATTTTCTCGTTATTAAAAGATGAAACAGGTAATGACGATCCCTATAGAGAAACCAGAGAACATTATAATAAGATGTTCTTAGAGCAGATTCCCAAATTGGAGCAGGAAATTAATGAATCGGATGATCCTTTTCTGGAAAGTATCAAATATGCTATTATAGGGAATATTATTGATTTTAATCCAATACATGACTTGTTGCTCTCAGATATAGAAGCCAGCTTTGAAAAATTGAAAAAGGAACAGTTGGAAATTAATGACTCCACTCTTTTGCTTCAAGAGATCTGTAAAGCAGATACGCTGCTTTATTTAGGGGACAATTGTGGGGAAATCTGCCTTGACAAGATACTGATCAAAAAAATAAAAGGAATAAATCCGTTATGTCATGTTTTCTTTGCTACAAGAGGGGAAGCCGTAGTGAATGACTCAGTAGAAGAAGATGCTTATGCAGTGGGAATGGACAGCTATGCTACAATAATAAGTAATGGCGATCATTCATTAGGAACGGTTTTGCACAGAACGTCAAAAGAATTTAAAGAAGTTTACCAAAATGCGGATATTGTAATTGCAAAGGGACAGGCCAATTATGAATGTTTAAGTGATGAGGAAAAAAATATTTTTTTCCTTCTTATGACGAAATGCAAAGTGATTGCAAATGATATCGGAGTGCCTGAAATGAAAATGCTCTGTATGAAAAGTGACGTCGCGGGAAAAAGAAAGCCAAACCGTGTAACCACATAAAAGAGTGTAAAAGGATAAAAGAAAGGAAATCCACATGAGTTTTGATGCCAAAAAAGACACAAAAAGAATAATAACGATATGCTTTGCCGCAGTACTGATGGCAATCAATACGAATACATTTGTTAAAAAAGTCGGGCTGTATCCGGGCGGGGTTATGGGGCTTACAATATTGATACAGGCGATATTTTCTCAATTTCTGAATATAGAAATTCCTTTTACGGTAGTTAATTTACTGTTAAATATAGTTCCCATTTATATCGGTTTTCGATTTATCGGTAAAAAATTTACGCTTTATTCGTGTCTGATGATTGTCCTAAACAGTATACTTACCGACGCTATTACGGTGCATGCAATTACGACCGATATCCTTCTGACAAGTGTGTATGGCGGTATGATAAGCGGTTTTGTCATCAGTCTGTGTCTTATGATGAATGCCACGACGGGAGGCACCGACTTTCTGGCTATATATTTTTCGGAGAAAAAGGGCGTTGATTCATTTAATTTTATACTTGGGATCAATATTGTGATCATTGCATTGGCAGGAGTCCTGTTTGGCTGGGATAAGGCTTTATATTCCATTATATATCAATATGTATCTACACAGGTTTTGCATGTGCTTTATACCAGATACCAGAAACAGACTTTGTATATTGTTACGAACAAGGCCAAAGAAGTATGTGACGCAATCTATACAGTCAGCGGGCATGGTGCAACGATTCTGGAAGGAGAAGGTTCATATGAGCATGAGGAGAGAAATATAGTATATTCCGTTGTATCCAAAGAAGAGTGTAAAGCCGTGATATCTGCCGTTAAAAAAGCAGATGAGGCGGCGTTTGTCAATGCAATAAGGACGGAAGAACTTTCGGGACGCTTTTATCAAAGACCGAACGAATAGGGTATGGGGGTTAGATGGAAAAAACAACGAATGAAATAGTTGATGCAGTTTGGGAGATATATATTAAGACATTTATAAACAAGTCTTCTTCTGCAGACAGAAAGTACATTAGAAACTGTGAACACAGCATTAAGCAGTTGGAACGGCGCATTGCCCGTAAAAAATATTTAGAGGCGCACCAGATTTTAAATGACATGGTGGAGCTGCATAAACGTGCAGCCGATATAGGCTTTACGGTTTTCAGTAAACAAAGAAAGCTTATAGGCAGATACAGGCACAGCCTGAAAAAATTGGCAAGACTGGATATCACATTTTTACAGATGATGGCTCCCAGTGCATCGGCCGAGGAAATATTAAAGGTAGAGGGAATTAATGAGCTGCTCCTCGAAAAATCCCTCTATGAAATTTATAAAGATGATTATATGCTGTTCATGGTCGGCAAAAGGATTGAAGAACTGATGGAGGCAGAGCCGGAGAAGCAGTATCCGGAGGCCCGCAATATGAAAAGGCACTTCATTATCCATATAGGCCCTGCCAACAGCGGAAAAACTTATCAGGCGCTTCAGCGTCTTAAGCATGCATATCAGGGCATATATTTAGGACCGCTGCGGCTACTTGCACTTGAAGTCTATGACAAGATGACCGATGCGGGAATCCCCTGTAGCATGATTACGGGGGAAGAAAAAATTATAACTCCCGGGGCTTTTTGTCAGGCTTCCACAGTCGAGGTTATGGATTTAAAAGAAATTTATGACATTGCTGTCATAGATGAAGCCCAGATGGTGGAGGATGAAAACCGCGGGAGTTTTTGGACAAGGGCAATTTTGGGCGTGCGCGCGGAGGAAATTCATGTCTGTGCATCTCCTGTTGCAGAAAAACTGCTTGTTAAGATGATTAAACGCTGTCAGGATACCTATGACATTGTATATCACGAACGCAATACGAAGCTCGAATTTATACCCGACAAATATGATATGAATAGAGATGTGGAAAAAGGAGATGCTCTTATTACTTTTTCCAAGAAGAATGTCCTTGCCATTGCTGCGGCATTGGAGGCAAAGGGCATTAAAAGCAGTGTAATATACGGAAATCTGCCGCCTAAGACAAGAAGAGAACAAGTGCGACTTTTTTCTGAAGGCATTAATGAAGTCGTGGTCGCTACAGATGCCATCGGCATGGGAATAAATCTCCCGATACGCAGAATCATATTTATGAATACGATTAAGTTTGACGGCACAGCAAAACGTCGCATAAACGCCGAAGAGATAAGACAGATCGCAGGAAGGGCTGGTCGCTACGGATTTTATGATATCGGATATGTACAGTCCGCTCTGGATATGGGATATATCGGTAAAAAAATAAACGAACCTTTTTATCCGATCAAAAAAGCAAGAATCGGTTTTCCGGAAGTGCTGCTGGATATCAATATGGAACTTGATGAGATTATCGAAATCTGGGAAAATGCAGGAGAGACGGAGCTATACGATAAAATATCGATGGCGGAGAGCGTTAAAAAATACAGATACCTGAAAAGCTCACGCAAGGCTAATGAGATCATGCAGGATAAAAGACTGCTTCTTTCCCTAATTACCTGCCCTTTTGATGTGGGAGACAGGGAAGTTTTGAGATTGTGGCTTAAATACTGCGAGAATCCGGCTGAAGAACAAAACTGTCCGCGATATCCGATGGGAGCGGCCTTGGAAGAACTGGAAACCTATTATAAAAAGCTGGATTTATACAGCCAGTTTGCAGGCGTAATGAACTGGGTGATTGACAAAGAGGCTTTGGATGCCGGCAGAGAAGAAACCCAGCGTGCAATCGGGGCACTTTTAAAAGAAGATAAGCAGCAGTTTGAAAAAAAGTGCACTGTATGTGGAAAGTCTTTAGAATGGGATTATCCGTACAGAGTATGTGAAGATTGCTTTATGGCAGAAGATTTTCACGCGCACGATTAATGATGAACATGAAAGCTGGTAACCATAAATGGACTCTGTCATTAAAACATATATCAAAAATACAAGACAATACGAAGATGAAGCCGCATTTAAGACAGCAGTAGAATCCGTATCACCGTACCGAAGACAAAAGATAGCTCTTTTAAAAAATATTAAGGATAAGAGGCGCAGTCTGGCAGCAGCCATATCCCTTAATACCGCGCTAAAAGAATACGGCTTAGAAGAACGGACAATGGAATACGATGTCGGCAAACAGGGAAAACCGTATTTCCGTTATAACTCCGATATACATTTTGCCCTATCCCATTCCGGCGATTACGCCATCTGCAGCATAGGCGCTCATGAAACCGGTAACGATATAGAACTTATAAAAAGTGGAAGAGAACGCGTAGCACAGCGTTTTTTTGCCGAAGAAGAGCTTAACTGGATTTATGAGGCACAGGACCCACGAGAAAGAGATGAGCGCATATTCAGAATTTGGACTATGAAAGAAAGCTTCCTAAAAGTAACGGGGCGGGGGATGTCGCTGCCGCTAAAAGACTTTGCGGTTGTGGTAGCGGATGATGGAAAAAATGATATTCGTCAAAATCTTAACGATATAACGTATTGCATGAAAGAGTACTCCATGCCAGAAAAACTGCCTGAATATGATTCTTACAAGATTTCCGTATGCAGCGAAGCCGGAACATTTGCACCGGAGCTGGTGGAGGTAAATTGAACCTATGGTCCAAATATCCAGATTGAGAGAAAGGCAGGGTTATTAAGATGAGGCTCTTGCTTGTAGAAGATGAAAAAAGAATGGCACAGGCGCTTTGTGAGATACTGCGGCTTGAAAAATATGAGGTAGATCATTATGCCGACGGAAATTCCGGTTTAGACGCTGCGGAAAGCGAGATATATGATATTATCATTTTGGATGTGATGCTGCCGGGAATGAACGGTTACGAAATTGCCAGAAAAGTAAGGCAAAAGGGTATCCGCACCCCAATCCTCATGCTTACGGCCAAGAGCGAGTTGGATGACAAGGTAACGGGTCTTGACAGCGGAGCTGATGATTACCTTACTAAGCCATTTATGACAAAAGAACTGCTTGCAAGACTTCGTGCGCTTGTCAGGAGAAACATAAATATGCTTGACGGAAACTTATCCTTTGGGGATATTTCACTTGACACAAACACATCAACGCTATCTTGTACCGGTAATGGTCAGAGTGTGCGCCTTAGCGAGAAGGAATACCGTATACTTGAATATCTTATTGCCAATCAGGGTCAGATACTTACCCGTGAGCAGTTTGCCTTAAAAATATGGGGTGTTGAGAGCGATGCTGAATATAACAATGTGGAGGTATATATGTCCTTTACAAGGAAGAAACTGGCATTTGTCGGAGCAAAAGCCGAGATCAAGGCGGTGCGTGGAATGGGATATGAATTGAGGTGCGGCAATGTTTAGAAAATCAAGACGGAAAATCGTCGCAGCTATTATGTCTGTGCTGGCGCTGCTGTTTCTCGGTACGCTTGTGATTATTTATGGCTCCAGTTATTTTGAACTACGGACAGCTAACCAAAAAATACTGGAACGGTATGCGGCGACGTATTCACTTAAAGAACATCCGAAAGAAGGTTTCGGTTTTGAATACGATATGGTGCATGGCAACACATTTCCCGATATGGAAGGTCCTATGGACAAGGACAAAAGACGCCGTGTTAATGATATTCATACCTTTAAGCTATCAACTTTTTATTCTGTTGCAGTCTCGGACGAAGGAGAGATTCTGGCAGCGGATATTGCGGATGAGACATTTTACGAAAAAGACAAGCTTGTAGAATATGCTATGGAAATTCTGGAGGACGAAAAAGAAAAGGGCATTAAGGGAAACCTGATATATCTTGTTTCGGATAAGGGCGGATATACACTGGTTGCATTCATGGATAATACCATTATGCGGGGAAGCATGATGACGTTGTTTCGTTATACCCTCATTTTTGGAAGCGTTACTATCGCTGCATTGTTTTTCGTTGCGATATATCTTGCAAAGCGGATTGTGAAGCCGCTTGAGGAAAGTTACCGGAAACAAAAACAGTTCATTTCAGATGCAGGCCATGAACTGAAAACCCCTGTGTCAGTAATAAGCGCGAATGCGGAATTGCTTTCGAGAGAGCTTGGCGATAACCAGTGGCTTGCCAATATACAATACGAAAACGAACGGATGGGGAAACTTGTCATCCAATTATTAGAACTTACGCGGACTGAAACGATTGCCCTGCAAACGGAGCATTTGGATTTTAGCCGCTTGGTTGATGGGGAGACGCTGCCTTTTGAAAGTGTTGCTTTTGAAAAAGGACTTGTTCTGAAATGTGATATTGAAAGTGATTTATTTATTGAAGGAAACGCTAATCAGTTAAAGCAGCTTGTTTCTATTTTGTTAGATAATGCGATATGTCACAGTACAGATGGAAAAGAAATTTTCCTGACACTGAGAGCAAGCCATAAACATGTAATACTTTCTGTAGCCAATGCAGGGAAGCCTATCCCTGCGGAACAAATAGAACAAATGTTCGGGAGATTTTACCGTGCCGATACTGTCAGAAATGGCGATGACAGGCATTATGGTCTTGGACTTTCGATTGCAAAAACTATCGTAACAGCTCACAAAGGCAGGATAGAGGTCGGGTGCCATGACGGGCTTGTTGAATTTAAGGTTATATTAGCTAAATATCATCAAATGTGAACTTTTTGTGTTTTCAATAAAACTTCAATTTTCCTCCTGTACAATGATTGCATCATAGTACAGGAGAATTTTTATATGGCATTTCAAACCGTATTTAAGAGATATGAGCTTAAATATATGATTACATATGAGCAAAAAGAAAAGGTGCTGCAGTCTATGGAGCCGTATATGTTGCTTGACGATTACGGACGCACAACCATCCGGAACATATATTTTGATACCGATAATTACCGCCTGGTACGTCATTCCATTGAAGGATCTGGTTACAAGGAGAAACTTCGGATACGCAGTTATGACAAGGCGGATCCTGATAGTACCGTATTTGTGGAGCTGAAAAAGAAATACCAATCCATTGTTTATAAGCGGCGTATTTCCCTGACGGAAGAAGCGGCAATGAAATGGGTGCTCGGTGAACTCAAGTGTCCGAATAAGAATCAGATATCCGAAGAAGTGGATTATTTCCTTGAATATTATGAAACTTTGCATCCGGTGGTGTTTCTTTCTTATGAAAGAGAGGCTTTTTATTCAAAAGATCAATCTGATTTCCGTGTAACCTTCGATGATACAATACTTTGCAGAAGAGAAGATTTATCACTTGAATCCGAAGCTTATGGAACATTGCTTCTTCCGGAGGGTATGACGCTGATGGAACTCAAGTGTTCCGGCAGTATTCCCATGTGGCTGACACATACACTCTCAGAGGAACATATTTATAAAACTTCGTTCTCAAAATACGGAACGGCTTATAAAATGATGATATTACCGGAACAATACCAAGGAGGTGCTTTTATATGTCAGAACTCTTATTTAAAGGATTATTCGACTCCTCAATCACTACCGTTATCAGTGTGACTGATTTTATGCTTTGTCTTGGGTTTTCGCTTATGCTGGGGCTTGCTCTGGCGTTTGCATACATGTACCGCACTCGTTATACAAAAAGCTTTGTTGTAACACTGGCGATGCTTCCCGCTGTGGTCTGCGTTGTCATCATGTTAGTCAACGGCAATGTGGGAACAGGTGTGGCCGTAGCCGGTGCGTTCAGCCTTGTTCGTTTCCGCTCGGTGCCTGGAACGGCAAAGGAAATCTGCGCATTGTTTCTTGCTATGGGTACCGGATTGATTGCCGGTATGGGTTATCTCGGATTTGCCGCACTCTTTATGGTTGTAATGTGCGCCGTTTTTGTACTATATACCCGCATTGATTTTGGATCCAAAAAGAATGCCGCTGTATACAAGACCTTACATATTACGATTCCGGAGAATTTGGATTATTCCAGTGTATTTGATGATATTTTTGAGGAATATACCAGAGAGCATGCACTTGTTTATGTAAAAACAACAAATATGGGAAGTATGTTCCGCCTTACCTATGATGTAACGCTTCGTGATACTGCTAAAGAAAAGGAAATGATCGATAAGATACGATGCCGGAATGGGAATCTTGAAATTTCTGTCTCTCGGCAGGAAACTATAGTGTCTATGCTTTAAAAAGGAGATTATTTATGAAGAGATTTATGTACATAGCATTATCACTGCTTCTGACGCTTAATCTGCTTTCTGGCTGCGGAGAAAGCGACAGGAATATACAAGCTGGTAGCATCGATGCAAATAACAGTAAAGAAGTCGGCACAGGCGGCAGTGAAAATTCGGTGGATACCGCCAAGTTGACAGAAGAGTATTTTTCTAAGTCCGATGCCGATATGTTCACAGACCGCGACTCTGCGGGCGATTATGATAAAGAGAATAGTATAATGATTCAGCTAAACGGCACCTCGGCTGTCGCAAGCTCCGACAGTGTTAAGATATCCGGAAGCACTATCACTATTACCGAAAATGCTACGTATATCATATCAGGCACTCTTGATGACGGCATGATCATTGTAAATGCCGAGGATACTGCCAAGCTGCAGCTTGTGCTGGATGGAGTAAACATCAACAGCAAAACCTCGGCTCCCTTATATATTCTTGAGGCTGACAAGGTATTTGTTACCCTTGCTGATAATACGGATAATACACTTTCAAATGGCGGCACATTTAATTCTGTTGATGATAGTAATATTGATTCGGTGATTTTCTCAAGGCAGGATATTACGTTTAACGGTTCAGGAACACTCAATGTCATTTCACCGGCAGGGCATGGCATCGTATCAAAGGATGACCTTGTGATCACAGATGGGGAATATTATGTAAACTGTGCATCGCACGGTATAGATGCTAACGACAGTGTAAGGATTACTGGCAATACGACGATTACCGTCAATGCGGGTAAAGACGGTATCCATGCCGAAAACAATGACGATTCTTCACTTGGGTTTGTATATATTTCAAATGGCAGCATAAAAATAGAGGCCGAAGACGACGGTATCAGCGCAGGGGCTTATATGCAGATAGAAGGCGGCGCTATTGACATTATTGCCGGAGGCGGCTCTAAAAATGGTACTAAGGAAATTTCTGATTCCAATGATTCAAGTATGAAGGGCTTGAAAGCAGTGGCGCCTATCCTTATCTCAAGTGGAACTATCAACATTGATTCCGCGGATGACGCTATCCATTCAAATGCTTCCGTTATGATTAACGGCGGTACATTCGAGCTGGCAAGTGGAGACGATGGCGTTCACGGGGACGAGAGCCTGACTATAACGGACGGAAATATCAACATAACCGATAGCTATGAGGGTCTGGAAGCCCAGTCCATTGATATTATGGGGGGCGATATAAGCCTGACTGCGAAGGACGACGGCATCAATGCAGCCGGCGGCAGGGATTCAAGTGGAATAACCGGCGGCAGAGACGGTATGCGTGGTAACAGAGACAGTATGTATGGCGATAGAGATGGTATGCCTGACGGTAAAAAGACTATACCTGGCGGTCGCGGCGGGATGTCATCCTCTAACGGAACTATGTCCATTTCCGGAGGCAATATATATATCAAGATGGGCGGTGACGGACTGGATTCTAATGGCAGTATGTCCGTTTCCGGCGGCACGATCACAGTTTCTGGAGCCAATAGTGGTGATACCTCAATTATCGATTATGATTCAGAGGGAATCATCAGTGGTGGAGTCTTTGTCGGTACAGGCGCTTCCGGCATGGCGCAGAATTTCAGTTCCGCATCCACTCAAGGAACCATTATGGCAGCAACCGGAAGCCAGCCTGCAGGGACTGAGATTAAGCTCACGGATTCTGACGGCAGCGTAGTCGTATCGCATACTGCCGAACGGGAGTTCTCCTGTATGATCATCAGCCATTCCTCCATTGTTAATGGCCAAACTTATAAATTAACTGCCGGTTCATATGAGAGTGACGTTACAATGGACAGTACTGTTTATGGTTCGGGTAATTCCGGCGGAATGGGCGGTAAAAAAGGCGGTAGAATGGATGGAAACTGGAACGGCGGAAGAGATGACAGAATGGATGGCAGTGGTCGAAGCGGCGGAACAGATGTCTGACACCGCGTTTGTGGAAGGTATGCTGCCCTTTGCCGAAATCAACATGGCAAAGGGCAGTACGCTTATTATTGATTTTAACCCTATCTTTTTATATCATAATTCATATTCATCAAATTGCGAATAGTCTCCACATCATCCGTAATATTCGCATCCCCGCGTATAGTATGCTTGATCGCACTGCTCGCAACCGCGAAGTTAGCAATATCCATCGGCTTATAATCATGCATCATAGCGTAAATAAGCCCGCTTGCAAAAGCATCTCCGCCGCCGACGCGGTCTAAGATATTGAAAGTGAACAATTTACTTTCAAAAGTATGGTTTTCATACCATAAAAAGGCTTTAAGGCTGTTCTCACTACCGCTGTGTGCATAGCGTACATGGCGGGCAATGCATTTAAGGTTTGGATATTTGGCAACAAAGGCCTGGAAAATCTCGTCTTCCTGTTCATAGCTTGGCTGAAGCGGGATTCCGTCTTTTACATCTCCCTTAGAGTGGTCGTTTTCATCTTTCCAGAGATGATACGGCTCAATTCCAAGAAGAACATCTACATATGGAAGACATTCGGTACAGAAGTCGCGCGCAGCTTCCCAGCTCCAGAGTTTGCTGCGGAAATTGCCGTCAAAGCTGACCGTAATGCCTTTTTCTTTGGCAATCTTTAAACAGTCCATAATAAGTTTCTTACAGTTGTCCGAAAGCGCCGGGGTGATACCGCTTAAATGCAGCCATGTAAAACCGTCAAGAAGCTGGTTTAAGTCTACCTGACTGAAATCAAATTCCGAAATGGCGCTGTTTTTTCTGTCATATGTAACCTTGCTTGCACGGATTCCGTATCCGTTTTCCATATAATAACTGCCAAGGCGGTGCGTAGGGGTCTGTTCCGGTGTACTTAAAATAACAGGGGTACAGTGTACGTCATTGCTGCGCAGCATACGGATCGCACTTTTACCCAAACTGTTGTTTGGCACTACGCTGAAAAATGTGCTGTCTACTCCAAGATTGGCAAGAGCAAGGGCTATGTTTGCCTCGCTGCCGCCGTAGCTTGCTTCAAAGTTGCTTGCCATACGTATTTTCTCATAGTTGGGGGGTGTTAATCGAAGCATTATCTCACCGATTGTTATAAATTTGTGAGGGCTGTCGCTTCCTGCTAATAATGGATTTGCGTGTTTCATGGTTAACCTCCTAAATATTATAGTCATGCTGTTTTTAATAAAGAAAAAAATAACCTTCCATATACCATTTTAAACTGAGTTGGCAACTATTTCAAGAAAATCGGTAAAAATATCTATTTGACAGGAATTTTATTTTTTGTAAAACCGTTCAGAAAATATAATTGTAAAAATAGCATTTGGAGAAGTATTATATAAACGGAGTATTATACTAATAATGATAGGGGGAGATAAGGCTTATGAAAAAAGCTGGGAAAATAATTGCAGTTATTATTGGCTTATGCGTTGCCGCGGCTATAGTCTTTTACATATCCAGACCATACTCGGACGCTGTAACAATTTCTGGCATTGAACGTGGAGCCCACTGCGGTGCATTAGTGAAGTCCGGCGGAGTTTATTATGAGCTACAAGCCTCTGACAGCTTTGCGGAGTTATTTGCATTTGATGAGTGGAAGTATACACGTAAAAAACTTATGGCAATCCGGCAATCATGTTTCGATTTGCCGAGGAATGGATTGTTGAGATTTATTCTGATGGAGCTGCTTTGGCTTATTACGGCTATGCTTCAAGCAAACAAAAATCAAGTGCATACTATACGGCTCCGGTGAAGATTATTGAAGCGCTGTCATCTTATGTTGAGGAAAACGGAACACAAAAGGAAGGACCGTTTTTAGAAAGTGCTTTTCATCACTGATCGCATAGATATATCCTAGGTTTTATTTGATTCGTATTACCATTGTAAAAGCGTTTCCGGTTTTATACTTGACTGAAAGTTATATAAATTTATATAATGAATAAAAAGTTATAAAAGGTTATATAAAATTTTATAATGAATAAAAAACTTTTTATAAAAATTGGAAAAAAGGATTGAGAATATTACAGTTTCAAATTATAATATAATAAGGGTGGTTTTCATACAGTCAACCACTGGAAATTAAGGGTAGAGCAAAAAATGTAGAACAGGAGGAAAGTATTACATGAATTTAAACTTAAGACCAGAAAGCGAATGTAAATTTGATGCAGTATCTCTCGGAGAGGTTATGCTCAGACTGGATCCGGGCGAGGGAAGAATCCGTACAGCCAGATCTTTCAGAGCATGGGAAGGCGGCGGAGAATATAACGTAATCCGCGGTTTGAGAAAATGCTTTAAGATGAATACAGCAGTTATCACAGCATTTGCTGATAATGAAGTAGGTATGCTGATGGAAGATTTCATCAACCAGGGTGGTGTTGATACTTCTTTGATATATTGGAAGAAGACAGACGGTATCGGACGTATCTGCCGTAACGGTATAAACTTTACGGAGCGTGGATTCGGAATCAGAGGCGCTGTTGGATGTTCAGACCGTGCTAATACGGCTATTGCTCAAGCTACTCCGGAAGATTTTAATTTTGATTACATATTTGGCGAACTCGGCGTACGCTGGATGCATACAGGCGGAATTTACGCTGCTTTGTCAGAGCAGTCATGCGAGACCGTTCTTGCAGCAATCAAGACCGCTAAGAAATATGGCACAGTAATTTCCTATGACCTTAACTATCGTCCTTCCATGTGGAGCGCAATCGGCGGACAGGCTAAGGCTCAGGAAGTAAATAAAGAAATTGCTAAATACGTAGACGTTATGATTGGTAACGAGGAAGACTTTACAGCATGCCTCGGCTTTGAAATCGAAGGAAACGACGAGAACTTAAAGACTCTGAACCTTGACGGATATAAGAAGATGATCAATGAAGCTGCTAAGACTTATCCTAACTTCAAGGCAGTTGCTACAACACTTCGTCAGGTTAAGACAGCTACAGTCAATGACTGGAGCGCTATCTGCTGGGCAGACGGAGAAATTTACAAAGCAAAAGATTACAATGGTCTGGAAATTATGGACCGTGTAGGCGGCGGCGATTCATTCGCATCAGGTCTGATTTATGGTCTTATGACAACTGAAGATGCTGAGCAGGCAGTAAACTACGGTGCAGCACATGGCGCACTTGCTATGACAACACCTGGTGATACTACTATGGCAAGCAAAAAAGAAGTAGAAGCAATCATGGGCGGTGCAGGCGCCAGAGTTCAAAGATAGGAGGATATAATAATGAGCAGTATTACAGATAGCATGAAAAGTTCAATTATCGTGCCGGTAGTAGTTATTGAGGACGCAAAGGATGCAGTTCCTACAGCGAAGGCTTTATTGGCAGGCGGTATTAACGTAATGGAGATTACACTGCGTACGGCAGCAGCTCTTGACAGTATCCGCAACGTTGCAGCAGAATGTCCTGACATGATAGTAGGCGTTGGTACTGTACTGAATCTCGATCAGGCTAAGCAGGCAGTAGAAGCTGGAGCTAAATTCATAGTATCACCCGGTTTTGACGAAGAAACCGTAAAATGGTGTATTGAAAAGAACATAGATGTTGCTCCGGGTTGTGTAACACCTACAGAGATTATGGCAGCACGTAAGTTAGGTCTTAGAGTTGTTAAATTCTTCCCTGCTAACGTATATGGCGGATTAAAAGCTATCACTAACCTTGCAGCTCCTTTCACAGATATGCAGTTCATTCCTACAGGCGGCGTAAATACTGAAAATATTGCAGAATTTGTTGCAAATAAAGCAATTTTTGCAGTAGGCGGAAGCTGGGTATGCAAAAAAGCAGACATCTCCGAAGGAAATTTCGACAAGATTACCGAGCTTTGCAAAGAAGCGCGTAAGAATGCGGGAGCATAAGAGATTGATTTAATCTGATACTACAATGAGCTGTCCGAATTTGGGGCAGCTCATTTTTTGATGCAATAATTATATGGCAGAAAAATGTGTTAAAATTATTATAAAATCTAAAAAAAATGTGTTAATATTACAATAATTTATTAGAAAAATGTGATTAAACTAAGAGAAAAAGTTAAGAAAAATGTGCAAAAATTATGTTTAAAATCCGGAAAAACGTGTTATACTATAATAAACGTTGTTAAGAGGGATGGTGAGTGATTTGAGACGCAATGCAATTAAAGATTTGCTTAAATGGAAGTCTGGCGAAGAGCGAAAGCCGATGGTACTAAAAGGCGCACGGCAGGTCGGCAAGACATGGTTGATGAAAGAATTTGGGGAAAACTACTACAAGAATTATGTATACTTTAATTTCGATGAGGAAGATGAACTCAAATCTATATTTGAGACTAACAAAAATCCTCAGAGAATCGTTGAATTGCTCTCACTTATTGCCGGAGAAAAAATAGTTCCGGAAGAAACACTTATTATTTTGGATGAGATACAGGAGTGTCCTTCAGCATTGAATACACTCAAGTATTTTAATGAGAAAGCAAATGAATACCATATTATTGCTGCCGGAAGTCTGCTTGGAACTCTTCTTGCGCAGCCGAAGTCATATCCGGTAGGCAAGGTAAATCTTCTTGATATTGCATCTTTAACATTCGATGAATTCCTTGATGCAACGGATGCAGCATTGTACACATATTATGTTAACCATAAAAGAGAAGAACCGATTGAGGAAATATTTCATACACGGCTTACGGAAGCCTATAACAACTATCTTATTATTGGCGGGATGCCGGAATGTGTTGCTTCGTGGGTAAAATATAAAGATCCAGAAAAGATTCTACAGATTCAGCGCGAATTAATTGAAATTTATGAGAATGATTTTTCCAAACATAATGGCAAAATAAATAGCGGGCGGATCCTTATGGTCTTTCGTAGTATAACGACACAGCTTGCAAAATCCAATGAAAAGTTCATGTATGGCGCCGTACGTGAGGGCGGCAGGGCACGTGACTTCGAGGAAGCAATAGAGTGGCTTGTGTCGGCAGGAATTCTAATTCGGGTATACAATGTAAGTAAAATAGAACATCCAATATCCGTTTTTGATAAATTGGATCAATTTAAATTGTTTGTATTCGATACCGGTCTTCTTAAGTACATGGCCGGCATTGATAATAGTGCAATTCTTTTGAAGACAGACTATCAATTCAAGGGTCCGCTGACCGAGAATTATGTCTTACAACAGCTTCGGGGACAGTTTGAGATTGAACCAAGATATTTTTCAGACAAGAACAAGGAACTTGATTTCGTCCTTCAATACGGAACTGAAATGATACCTATTGAGGTTAAGGGGGGAGAAGATAAGTCAGCCCCCTCATTTAAGAAATACATTGCCGATTGCAAACCGGAATATGCCGTACGCTTTTCCAAACGCTCATACCGTAAAGATGGTGGTATTACTAATATGCCGTTATATTTTGCGCGTAGGATGAGGGAATTGCTGTGATTTCGAGAAAAATGCGACAAAATAACATCGTAGTGATACTATGTTATTTTGTTTGGCCTCTCAACAACTCATTTTCTGCCCTGAGCTGTCTGATAATATCTTCCTGCTTGGCAAGCGCACCGTCTTTCATGGCAAGAGCTTCATCTTTCTCTGCAAGAGCTTCATCTTTCTTTAAAAGAGCTTCTTTCTGTTCGGCAATAATGCGTTGGAAGCATTGCATATCCAGATGATACTCCTCTATTTCTAGGCACATTTTGCGTACCTGCGCATCTGAACACATTTGGAATATTGATTTGGTCGCTTCGCTCAAATACTCACTGTTACCTGCAATCATCTTAATCTCCTCCCACGTCTTTGCCTTAAAGAGGGCTGCCCACTTGTCTATGTGGTATTTCCTATCCTCTTCGGTTGCCAAGTCTATTTTAGATAAGTTTACCACACTCAAAGCTATATTGTCACTATAAATGTGATGGTTGTTAACATTAATTAGTTTATAAGTTGCATAAAATTCCGGATATTCTTTGAAAAGAGTATAGTCCAGAAAACCAATATGTATGACAGGCTTTACCTCATTATAGTTTTGTCCATGGTTTAGCTGATCAAAGGAGCGGCAAAGGTACAGTACAGAACGATTAGGCCAGTTAAGTTCGTTGGCAACCTGCATCTCAAGATTTATGAGCCTATCATCATTTAGCAAGACATTTACGTCAAGACGAATTTCCTTGCTCGCTATTGACTGTCCCAAGACTATTGTATTAGTGATTTCTACGGAACGGATGTCGCTTTCCTGCAGGTGCAGCAAGGCGCATATTAAACCACGCAAAACTTTGTTAATTGACTGTAATACAGCACGGAACATATAGTCATTGGTCATGTTGTAAGGGATTTTGCCTTTGGCGTTTATAAAAGAAGTCGCCAAGGAAGTGCTGGTGAAATGCTCTTTCTGATTCATAGATGTGTTTTCCTTTCGTAATTAGACTTGGGCGCAAAGCCCAGAATAGAAATTTATTAGAATTTAAAGAATTTGTATTCATAATATAGCATACTTATTTACGATAGGCAATACAATTTTGCTGTTTCAAAGCTAAGGTGATACAGAAAGCTGGATATCATAGTTTCAAAAAAACAATCCCAACTTTCAAAAAAACAACCAAATTTTTGAAATAAAAGTTGACAAACAATAAAATAGCAGTTAATATAGGTATATAAACTTTTGTTTCAACAAAATATAATGCAAATATTTGTTGAAACAAAAGAAAACGATTGAAGAAATTATAAAAAATGATAAAATAGAAGGGAGAGATTATTATGAATTGATAAAGTGGGAAAGCATAGTTAGATTTTAACTGTGTTTTCAAAAGGAGGTATTATGATGGATTCTATGGAGCAGCGCAGAAATACAATTGTAGATTTGGTGAATCAGAGTGGAAATATAAGTTTTGCACAGTTAAAGGAGAAGATTCCCCAAATATCAGAGATGACGCTGCGTACAGATTTAAAAGCTCTTGATGAAGCAAAGAGGATAGTCCGGGTGCATGGCGGTGCGAAGTCCGTAGATGTTGTGATCGGAACGGACGATATGTTGAGTCGGAGGCTGGTGCGCAATATTGAGGCGAAGCAGTTGATCACTCAAAAGGCGTTAGAGTTGATACGGAAGGATACGACCATTTTTTTGGATTCCGGTAGTACTACAACAATGCTTGCATCCTGTTTGCCTGACCAGTCGAATTTGATCTACACAAATTCCCTGACCTGTGCGGCAGAGCTAGGGAGATTGGCGAAACCTTCCGTACATGTTTTGGGAGGAACAATGAATCGTTACAGCATGAGTGTATGTGGGATTCATACGGTTCGGGATGTTCAGAGAATTAATTTTGACCAGATGTTCATGGGAGTTACCAGCTATTGTGAACAAACGGGCTTCAACTGCGGCGTGGACGAGGAAGCCGTTTTGAAGAAAAGTGTAATGAATCAGGCTGAACAGACAATCGTTTTGATGGATTCTTCCAAGGTCGGTGTGAAAAATACATATTCTATCTGTGAATTACGTGATGTGGATATTATTGTTTCCGATGATAATCTTCCGGAAGAATTTATAGAAGAGTGCAGGAAGTATGGAGTGCAGATTATTTGATCCATGAAATTATGTAAATCAAGAGCAAACCAAATAATTAAGGAGAAGATATATGAAAAATGGTGTTCAACGTTTTGGCAAATTTCTTTCAGCAATGATCATGCCAAACATTGGTGCATTGATTGCATTTGGATTCCTTGCCGCTTTCTTTAATGCGAGCGGATGGATTCCTCATGAGGGGTTTGCTACAATTTTTTCAGCAATTTTAGTTTATTTGATTCCTATATTAATTGCCTCAACAGGAGGAAAGCTTGTAGGTGGAGAACGAGGCAGTATTGTTGCTGCAATTGCGGTTGTCGGCGCGATCATGAGCGACACGAATACGACGATGTTAATGGCAGCCATGATAATAGGTCCGTTATCCGGTTTTTGTATTAAGACATTTGATAAGGCAATGGAAGGCCATATGCCTGCAGGATTTGAAATGCTGATCAATAACTTTTCTGTAGGTATTATCGGTATGCTGTTATCTATGATAGGTTATCTTGTAATCGGTCCGTTCATGAATTTGATACTAACGATATTGACTGCCGGAGTCAATATTCTAGTGGTACATGGAATGTTACCTTTAATTGCAGTTTTCGTGGAGCCTGCAAAGGTTTTATTCCTGAATAATGCGATAAATCACGGTATTTTTACTCCTATTGCTACGGCACAGGCAGCCGAGACTGGAAAGTCCATCATGTATATGTTGGAAGCTAATCCTGGTCCGGGACTTGGCGTATTGCTGGCATATATGTTTTTCTGTGAGGATAAAAAGACTAAACAGTCGGCGCCTGGGGCGGTAATCATTCATTTGCTTGGCGGTATTCATGAAATATATTTCCCGTATATTTTAATGAATCCGTTGGTGATAATTGCTCCGATTGCCGGTAATATTGCGGCAATTTTCTGGTACAATCTGACGGATGCCGGACTGGTAGGACCGGCTTCACCCGGATCGATCATTGCATACATGATGATGGCGTCAAGGGACAGCATGGTTTCGGTTCTTGTAGGTGTGTTGATAGCTGCAGCGATTTCTTTTGGCATCGCTTCTGTTATTATCCGTATGTCTAAGGGTAAGAGCCTTGAGGAAGCACAGGAGGAAGTGGCAAACCGGAAAGCACAGGCCAAGGGAATGAATGTGAATCCTGTGACAGTTACAAAGGCAGAAGGTGTTAAAAAGATTGTTTTTGCATGTGATGCAGGAATGGGTTCTTCCGCTATGGGAGCAACGAAATTTAGGAACCGTATTAAGGAAAAACGGCCTGATTTAACGGTAATTAATACATCCGTAGACAATATTCCGTCTGATTGCGATATAGCGGTAGTGCAGATAACATTGGTTGAGCGGGCAAGAAAATCCGTACCTAATGCACAGATAGTAACTTTAAATAATTTTCTTGCAGACCCGTCACTGGATGCACTGTATGAACAACTGACAACGCAGAGCGGGCAGGAAGATACACTGCAGACGGAAGTATCGGAAGAGAATGTGCAGCAGACAGAGACGGCAGCGGCCGAATCAAAAGAAAACGAAAATACGGTACTGGTAAAAGCCGGAATTAAGCTGAATCTGGCTCCGGTTTCCAAAGAGGAAGCAATTCAGGCAGCAGGAGAGCTCCTTGCAGAGTTAGGTTATGTAGATAAGTCTTATGCTGACGCAATGCAGGAACGTGAAAAACTTGTATCTACATATATGGGTATGGGCGTAGCGATTCCTCACGGTACTTCGCAGGCCAAGGATACGGTTAAGAAAACGGGAATTGTTGTGATGCAGTACCCGGAGGGCGTTGACTTTGGAGAAGAAAAGGCACAGCTTGTATTCGGCATTGCGGGCGTAGGTGATGAACATCTGGATTTACTCGGTAAGATCTGCAGTATGTTGGAAGATGAGGAAATTTTGGAGACGTTTAAAACGACAGGCGATATAGATTGGGTATTAGAAAAGTTGAATTAGGAGGGAAAGCGATGAAAGTAAAGGGCGTCAGACTTCATGGAGCGCACGATATAAGATTAGAAGAATTTGAACTTCCGGAAATTAAGGATGATGAAATTTTGGTTAAGGTTGTAAGTGACAGCATTTGTATGTCTACATGGAAAATGGTTCAGGCGGGCAAGGATCATAAGAGAGTACCGGAAAATGTGGCGGAGCATCCGGTCATTATCGGACATGAGTTTACTGGAGATATTGTTAAGGTCGGTGCGAAGTGGAAAGATCAATTCCATGAAGGGAAGAAGTTTGCGCAACAGCCTGCAATTCCGGGACAGATGGAATCACCGGGATATTCTTATGAGTTTTTCGGCGGAGCAGCCACATATTGTATCTTTCCCAATGATGTTATTGAAAAAGGATGCATATGGGAATATGACGGAGACAGTTATTTTGAGGCTTCCCTCGGTGAGCCGATGAGCTGCTGTATTGGCGGATATCATAGCAATTATCATACGGAGCATCTTTCCTATGAGCATAAGATGGGAACTTTGGAAGGCGGCAATATTTTAATTCTTGGCGGATGCGGACCAATGGGACTTGGTGCAATAAGCTATGGTCTTACTTTTGAAAATAAGCCTAAACGTATTGTTGTTACGGATATTAACGATGCTAAAATTGCCAGGGCAAGAGAGGTTATTTCGGAAGAGGAGGCTAAAGAAAAAGGTGTTGAGCTGCATTATGTAAATACAGCCGGTATGGAAGATCCGGTTGCAGAGCTTCGTGAGATTACGGAAGGTATTGGTTACAGCGACGTATTTGTATATGCTCCAATCAAGAGTATTGCGGAAATGGGTGATAAGCTGCTTGCGGTTGACGGATGCCTGAATTTCTTCGCAGGTCCTACCGATACCCAGTTTTCTGCAAATATGAATCTTTATAACTGTCATTATGCAAGAACGAAAATCATGGGCTCAACAGGCGGAAATACGGACGATATGAAGGAAGCTATTGCGAAATCTGCAGCAGGCCTGATTAATTCGGCGGTAATGGTAACCCATATAGGAGGAATAGATTCCATTGTCGAAACCACGAATAATTTACCTAATATTCCGGGTGGAAAAAAATTAGCATATGTACAGTTTGATATGCCGATGACAGCAATTGAAGATTTTGGTAAATTGGGTGAGAAAGATGAATTTTTCAAACAATTAGATGAGTGTTGTAAGAGGCATAAAGGCCTCTGGTCTAAAGAGGCAGAAGATATGCTGTTTGAACATTTCGGAGGTAAATGATCATGATTTATACAGTCACATTTAACCCATCTTTGGATTATATTGTATCTATGAATGGTTTCGAAATGGGAATGACTAACCGTACTATTGAAGAACAAATGTTCCCTGGCGGAAAGGGAATCAATGTATCCATAGTTTTGAGCAATCTGGGTATAGAAAATACGGCATTGGGGTTTACGGCTGGTTTTACCGGTGAACAGATTGAAAAAGAAATCAGAAAAATGGGTTTGCTTACGGATTTCATATTTATAGACAAGGGATTTTCACGTGTTAATGTCAAGTTGAAGGACTATGACGGTACTGAAATCAATGGAATGGGCCCGGATATTGATAAAGAGTCGGTAGATAAGCTGTATAAAAAGCTGGATGGTCTCAGAAGCGGCGATTCGCTCATTCTTGCAGGCAGTATTCCGAAGTCTTTGCCGGATTCTATTTATAGTGACATCCTGGAACGGCTTAAAGACAGGGGTGTGTTGTTTGTCGTAGATGCTACCAAAGAGCTGCTTTTGAATGTGCTGAAATATAAACCGTTTCTGATTAAGCCAAACAATCATGAACTGGGAGAAATATTTGGTGTGACGTTAAACACAAGAGAAGACGTCGTCCCATATGCGAAAAAACTTCAGGAAAAGGGTGCCAGAAATGTGTTGGTGTCTATGGCGGGACAGGGCGCCGTTCTTGCAGATGAAAACGGAGAAGTACATACACTTGAGGCTCCTAAGGGGAAATTGGTTAATGCGGTTGGCGCCGGAGATTCTATGGTTGCCGGTTTTATGGCAGGATGGACTCAGAAAAAGGATTATGAGTATGCTTTCAGAATGGGAGTTTCAACCGGGAGCGCCAGTGCTTTTTCCGAGTTATTGGCAACCAGAGAAGAAGTAGAGAAAGTTTTTAATAGTTTAGGCAAATAATATATTCAGATGATTGTGAAATAATTATCAAAGTAAAAATAAAATTAGAAAGGGGCAATACAAAAATGAAAGAATTTACATATGTTATCACAGATAAAGAAGGAATACATGCACGTCCGGCCGGAGAATTAGTAAAATTAGCAAAGGAATACACATCATCCGTTTCTATTTTCAAAGACGGAAAGAAAGCAGATGCTAAAAAAGTTTTCGGCTTAATGGGACTTGGCGTAAAAAACGGCATGGAAATTACGGTGCAGGTGGAAGGTGATGATGAAGAAGCTGCATGTGAAGGCATAAAAACTTTCCTTGAGAACAATTTATAAAAATAGGGTGAAAATAAACTTTCACCCGCGAGTTTGTGGTCAGAAAGGAAGCAAAGGCATGATAGAAAAATTTTCAGGGAAAAAGTTTTCGGGAAAAACCGTATATAGTGGAACTGCCATGGGAAAGGTAATGGTTTTACATAATAGTCAGGCGCAGGTCAGAAGAACAAAGATTGAAGATACGGAGCATGAAGTTGAAAGAGTACAGCTTGCTATAAATGAAACTATAAGCCAGCTTGCCGGGCTTTATGAAAAGGCTTTAAAAGAAGTAGGAGAATCCAGCGCAGCTATCTTCGAAGTACATCAGATGATGTTGGAGGATGACGATTATCTGGATGCAATATATCACATGATCCGTACCGAAACGGTGAATGCAGAATATGCGGTAGCCATGACTGGCGATAATTTTGCAGAGATGTTTGCAGGAATGGACGATGAATATATGCGTGCACGGGCAGCAGATGTAAAGGATATTTCCGCGCGTCTGATAAGGAATCTTTCCGGTCAGGAAGGTATGGATTTTGATTCTATGGAACCCTCTGTTATTGTTGCGGATGATTTGAGTCCCAGCGAGACAGTGCAGATGGATAAGGATAAAATACTGGCTTTTGTAACTGTTCATGGTTCTACTAATTCCCATACGGCTATTCTCGCCCGTATGATGAGTATTCCGGCGCTGATCGGTGTTTCAATGGACTTAAACGAAATACAGACAGGAATGAATGTAATCGTAGACGGAGCGGCAGGAGAGGTTATTTTTGAGCCTACGGAGTCTCAGTGCAGTGAGGCAGAGAAAAAGATCGAGGAAGAAAAGGAAAAGTTACGTCTTTTACAGGAATTAAAAGGTAAAGAGAATGAAACCAGCGACGGCAGAAAAATCAATATCTACGCAAATATCGGCAGTGTTGCCGATCTGGGCTATGTGTTGGAAAACGACGCCGGAGGTATTGGACTGTTCCGCAGTGAATTCCTGTATTTAGGACGAGAGGATTTTCCTACGGAGGAAGAACAATTTCAGGCATATAAACAGGTAGTGCAGACAATGGCAGGTAAAAAAGTCATTATCCGTACTCTAGATATAGGCGCCGATAAACAGGTGGATTATTTTAATCTTGGCAAAGAGGATAATCCGGCGCTTGGCTACAGAGCAATCAGAATCTGCTTAAAACAGCCGGATATTTTCAAGACACAGCTCAGAGCGCTTTTTAGGGCGGCGGTTTATGGAAATATTTCCATAATGTATCCTATGATCATCTCTGTAGAAGAAGTGAAAAAGATTTATGATATTGTCGGGGAAGTAGAAGACGAACTGAAAAAGGAAGAAATTCCATATAACATTCCTGAGCAGGGTATTATGATAGAGACTCCGGCAGCAGTAATGATCAGTGATGAACTTGCGGAGCTGGTGGATTTCTTTAGCATTGGCACAAACGATCTGACACAGTATACACTGGCTATTGACAGGCAGAATCAGAAGCTGGAAGACTTTTATAATCCGCACCACAAAGCGCTGTTGCGTATGATCAGGATAGTAGTTGAAAATGCTCATAAATGTGGCAAGTGGGCAGGAATATGCGGAGAGTTGGGTGCAGATACCGAGCTTACGGAAGAATTCGTGAATATGGGTGTAGACGAATTGTCGGTGGCGCCTTCTATGATATTGAAGGTTAGGGAAAAGGTCCGGGCGATGTAAGAAGATGTAAGTCAAAGATATAAGCGAAATATATAAACTTATGGAAAGTGTAAAAAAATCTTACCGATTTTCAGTAAATAGAAAGTCGGTAAGATTTTTATATATACTTATAAATATTTGCTATTTTACGCCAAAACCTTCTTAACAGCCTCCGCAATTGCATCATCCTTGCAGTTTGCAAAGAAGTACTCGGAGAAGTTCTTTCCGCTTAAAGCGCCTTTTACAAGTTCCTGATCCAAGTTTTCAAGAATGGAAACCATATCGTTGTGGGTTACCTTCTTAACTTCGTCCAGAATCTTTTTATTTCGCTGCTCGGGAACAACTCTTTCCTTCGGATATCCGCCGCCGCCCGGTGCGCAGAATAACTTTTCGAAGATATAAGTAAGGTTAAGCTCGCCGCCCCAGCCGAAGTTCTCAGCAAACGGAAGTGCGATGCAGTTACCGTCATTTACCTGTGAAAAGAGGTATGCGTCAAGCGGTGATTCAATATGACCGCAAAGTACCTGTGGGAAGGAGTTGCAGGCAAGCATAGCGCCTTCACCGGTTCCGCAGCCTGTTATTACATAGTCGGCAGCCCCTGAGTTAAGTAAAACTGCAGCAAGGATTCCGTTCTGTACATAGGTGAGCTGATTTTCATCTTCAGCAGAGTACATGCCATAGTTAATTACCTCGTGTCCCATTGGCTCTACAACTGATTTTAAAGTATTGCAGACCATTTCATTCTTAGCGGCCTGACTGTTTTCCATTATTAATGCTATTTTCATTTTAACGTTCCGTCCTTTTTTATTTATAATAGGTCTTTCATATCACAGCCGTCCATATCGTCAAAGTCCTGATTCTCGCCAACCATGCCCCAGATGAAGGTATACGCCTGCGTACCACATCCTGAGTGGATTGACCAGCTTGGAGAGATGACAGCCTGTTCGTTTCTCATTACAATGTGACGTGTTTCGGTAGGTTCGCCCATGTAGTGCATTACAAGTGCATCTTCCGGCATATCAAAGTAAAGATATACTTCCATACGTCTGTCATGTGTATGACAAGGCATTGTATTCCATACGCTGCCCGGCTCTAATTTAGTCATGCCCATCTCTAACTGGCAGCTTTCTACCTGACCGGGAAGGATATATTTGCAGATTGTTCTGTGGTTTGCACCTTCAAGAGAACCCAGTTCTACTTTATTGCTGTCTTTTACAATTACTACGCCTTCAGCAGCTTCTCCCTCGGGCTTGATTAAAACGGTAGGATAAGTCATATGTGCCGGCGCACTGTTTAAATAAAACTTAGCAGGCTCGGATGGATTTACGCTCTCAAAGATAATTTCTTTAGAACCCATTCCGATGTACATACCTTCTTTGTGTCCTACTTCGTATACCTTACCGTCAATCTTAATCTTACCGGCATTTCCGATATTAATGACGCCAAGCTCACGTCTTTCGCAGAAATACTGCGCTCTCAGCTCATCGCCAGCCGTAAGCTGTAAAGGCTTCACCGGCACTGCCGATCCCGTAATTATACGGTCAATATGGCTGTACACCAATTTAATTTCATCCTTTTTAAATAAATCATCAATCAGAAACTCTTCCCTTAAACGCTCTGTCGTATAATGTTTAACGTCTTTTGGTGACGCTGCGGTTCTTAACTCCATTTTTATCATCCTTTCTTCTTATTATTTAGTCCTGAGGCTTCAAATTAAATCCAAAATACTTGATCGCATTATTGTAGCAGATACCTCTTACAATTTCTGAAAGAGTATCGTAATCAGCCGGATATTCCCCGTTTTCTACCCATGTGCCAAGTAAGTTGCAAAGAATTCTGCGGAAGTAATCATGGCGTGTGTAGGAGAGGAAGCTTCTTGAGTCTGTCAGCATTCCTACAAAACCGGAGAGATTTCCTAAGTTTGCAAGGGAGATCATCTGATCCTGCATACCTGTCTTATGATCATTGAACCACCATGCAGAACCCTGCTGTATTTTAGCAACAGCGGTTGAATCCTGGAAACAGCCGAGGATTGTTCCGATTGCCTGATTGTCATTAGGATTCAGGCTGTAAATAATAGTTTTAGGAAGTTCATTGGTCTTAATAAGTGCATTTAAGTAATCAGCCATTTCGGAAGACGGCGCATAGTTGTTGATGCAGTCGTATCCGGTATCCGGGCCTAATTTATCAAACATAAGCGTATTATTATCACGTTTGCATCCGTAATGGAGCTGCATGATCCAGCCGCGCTTGGAGTATTCTTTTCCTACGAAAAGCATAAATGCGGTCTTGAATTTGAGTTCTTCTTCGCGGGTAACATCGCTTCCGCCGAGACGTTTTGCAAAGATAGCTTCGATTTCACTTTCAGATGCAGGAGCATACATTACATATTCAAGAGCATGGTCGGAAACCGAGCAGCCCATTGATGCAAAGAAGTCCATGCGTACACGGAGTGCCTGGCAAAGGTCAGCAAATGTAGCGATCTTAACGCCTGATACTTCAGTTAAAGTGTTCAGATATTCCTGATAGGTAGGTTTCTCGATGTTCATAGCTTTGTCCGGACGCCATGCAGGAAGTACCTGTACATCAAATGAATCGTCAGCGGCAATTTTCTTATGCCATTCCAAAGAATCTACAGGATCATCCGTAGTACAGATCAAAGTAACATTTGATTGCTTGATCAGGTTTCTTACAGTCATAGAAGGATCAGCGAGCTTCTTATTGCAAAGCTCCCATACTTCTTCGGCTGTATTTTTATTAAGAACTCCTGTATATCCGAAGTATTTCTGAAGTTCCAGATGAGACCAGTGGAAAAGCGGATTTCCGATTGCCTTTCCGAGACATTCAGCCCATTTTAAGAATTTTTCCTTATCAGGAGCATCACCTGTTATGTAATGCTCGTCTACACCGCAGGAGCGCATGAAACGCCATTTGTAGTGGTCTCCCCCCAGCCATACCTGGGTAATGTTCTCAAATTGGCGGTCTTCGCAGATTTCCTGAGGATTGATATGGCAGTGATAGTCCAGAATCGGAGTAGCCGCTGCGTAATCAAAATACAGCTTCTGCGCTGTGTCATTAGAGAGTAAAAAGTTTTTGTCCATAAATTGTCTCATTTTGTTCCCTCTTTTCTTTTTATATTGTTTATAATTTTAATAATATTTACTACTGACATAATTTTAGTGCAAATGTATTGTACTACTGTCATTCATATTGCGGTTTACATAATATACCGCAACCTGTCTTTGGGCTTTCATAATTTACAAAATACACTTCAATCCGTCTCGCGGTTAACATAATTTGCTTAATACACTGCATTTTTACATAAATCAGACATACTTAAAGTCTAAATAATTATACATTATGACGGAAAATAAAGCAATATAAAAACAGTTGACTTTTGTATAGATATAAAACAAATTTTTTATTACAATTTTTTTGTACAAAACATAAAATTTGTGGTAAAATATGTATTGACGAACTTGTACAAGATGTGTAAAAATATTAAAAGAATATGCTTACATTGGAAAAAATTGTACAAAATTTAAATGCTAAGATTTTTATTAGGGGGAACAAAGAAAGGAGAGCTTACAGCATGGAACTTTTAAACAAACAGAAAACAGGAAAGGTAGAGCGCCCTGTAAAGGTTCTGCAGTTTGGAGAAGGAAACTTTCTCCGTGCATTTGTTGATTACATGATCGACATCGCAAATGAAAAGGGAGAATTTAATGGGGATATCGTTTTAGTAAAACCCATTGAGTTCGGTAATCTGGAGCGTTTCCACAATCAGGAGTGTCAGTACACGGTGCAGTTAAGAGGTATTGCAGACGGAGAGGCTAAGAAGATCAACCGTACAATAACGAGTGTTACTGATGCAGTAGATGCTATTGAGGAATATGAGAAATATGCAGAGTTTGCAAAACTTGACTCACTGCGTTTCATCGTATCCAATACAACAGAGGCAGGTATTGTATATGACGATACCGATAAATTTGAGCTGAATCCGCCTAAGACCTATCCTGGCAAGCTGACTAAATTTTTGTTTGAGAGATATAAACATTTTAACGGAGATAAAGACAAGGGACTTGTAATGCTTCCTGTTGAGCTGATTGATGATAACGGTATTCATCTTAGGGAATGTGTTCTGAAACTGGCTAAGCTTTGGGGCTTAGAGGACGGATTTGTAAAATGGCTGGATGATGCCTGCGTATTTACATCAACATTGGTAGACAGAATTGTTACCGGATATCCCAGGGATGAGGCAGAGGAGCTTTGCAAAGAATTCGGATATCAGGATGATCTGATCGTAACCGGTGAGCCTTTTGCACTTTGGGTAATTGAAAGTTCTAAGGATATCAGCGATGAATTACCGCTGCCAAAAGCAGGTCTCCCCGTTATCTTTACAGATAATCAGAAACCCTACAAGCAGAGAAAAGTACGTATCCTGAACGGTGCACATACATCTTTCGTACTTGCTTCTTATCTGTGCGGTAATGATATTGTTCTTGAGTCTATGAATGACGAACTTATACTTAACTTTATCAAAGCAACGATCTTTGATGAAGTAATTCCTACATTAACGCTTCCTAAAGAGGAACTTGATGATTTTGCGAATGCGGTACTTACAAGATTCAACAATCCATATGTAAAACATGCGCATTTGTCTATTTCGCTTAACTCTGTTTCTAAATGGAAAGCAAGATGTATGCCGAGTTTCTTAGGTTACATAGAGAAGATGGGTAAGATCCCTACACACTTGACATTCTCACTTGCAGCACTGATGGCATTCTATACAGGTACGGAGATCAGGGACAAAGCACTTATCGGACATCGTGATGGTGCAGAATACAATATTATGGACGATGCGGCAGTTCTTGAATTTTTTGCAGCTAACAGCAGCAAGGAGCCGAAGGAATTCGTACATGCAGTACTTAGCAATAAGGACTTCTGGGATCAGGATCTGAGTGCATTAGATGGTGTTGAGGATGCAATCGTTTCCTATATTACAGACATTCGTGCTATGGGAATGCGTAAGACAATGGAAAAAGTGTTTAATTAGAATGAAAGAAAGGCATGGATAATCAGATTTGAAAGATTATATTAAAATTCATGAAAATGACAACGTTATCGTTGCAATTAAAGAAATTGCTTCCGGAGAGACTGTAGATGTTGCGGGCGTACAGGTGACTGCCAAGGAAAATATTCCGGCAGGACATAAGATGGCGCTTGCAGATATTGCCGAGGGCGGAGATGTTGTTAAATACGGTTTCCGTATCGGAAATGCTAAGGAGAACATTTCAGCCGGACAATGGATTCATACGCATAATATTAAAACAGCGCTCGGAGATTTGTTGGAATACACATATGAGCCGACAGGAGCAAAAGAAAGCACTTCCGAGGACGTTACTTTTATGGGATATAACCGTCCGGACGGCAAAGTTGGTGTCCGTAATGAAGTATGGATCATTCCGACTGTAGGTTGTGTAAACAATATTGCAACGGCGCTTGCTAAGTCTGCCAACGAGCGTATTAAGGGCAGCGTGGAAGAAGTAATTGCTTTTCCCCATCCTTATGGTTGTTCACAGATGGGAGACGATCAGGAGCACACAAGAACTATTCTTGCTGATTTAATCAATCATCCTAATGCTGGCGGTGTGCTTGTACTTGGACTTGGCTGTGAAAACAGTAATATTGATGTACTTAAAGATTATATAGGCGAAGTTGATCCTAACAGGGTTAAGTTCTTAGTAAGTCAGGATACGGAAGACGAAATGAAGGCAGGAGCAGAGCTTTTGGATGAGCTGATTTCCTATGCATCTTCATTTAAACGTGAGCCGATCAGCGTATCTAAACTCGTTATAGGTATGAAGTGCGGCGGAAGCGACGGCTTCTCAGGAATTACGGCTAATCCTTTAGTTGGTAAATTCTCTGACATTTTGATCAGTAAGAAAGGAACCACAATTCTGACCGAAGTACCTGAGATGTTTGGTGCGGAAACACTTCTTATGAACAGATGTGAGAATAAGGAACTGTTTGATGAGACAGTGAAGCTGATCAATGACTTTAAACAGTATTTTAAGAGTAATAACCAGACAATTTATGAGAATCCGTCACCGGGTAATAAGAAGGGCGGTATCTCAACACTGGAAGATAAGTCTCTTGGATGTACACAGAAATCCGGAAGTGCGCCTGTTAAAGGGGTACTTGCATATGGACAGCGTGTGGAGACCGCAGGACTCAACCTGCTTAGCGCTCCGGGTAATGACCTTGTAGCTTCTACAGCTCTTGCAGCCAGCGGCGCACATATCGTTCTTTTTACAACAGGACGCGGAACGCCGTTTGCTTCACCGGTTCCTACCGTTAAGATTTCCAGTAACAGCGCTCTTGCGGGCAAGAAGAAAAACTGGATTGATTTCAACGCAGGAGTTCTTGTAGAGGATAAGGATATTGAGGAAACGGCACAGGAATTATTTAATTATGTAGTCGAAGTTGCTTCAGGTAAGAAAGTATGCAGTGAAGAAGCAGGCTTCCATGACATGGCGATATTTAAACAGGGTGTTACACTCTAGGATAATATCAAACCTGACGACATGAACTAAAAGTATCAATAATTCAATTAGTATAAATTAAAGGAGGACAATTAAATGGCAATTTTGGACAAATTTTCATTGGAAGGTAAGGTGGCATTGGTAACAGGTGCGTCTTACGGAATCGGTTTTGCGATCGCAACTGCATATGCAGAGGCAGGAGCAACCATTGTTTTCAATGATATTAAGCAGGAGCTTGTAGATAAAGGGCTTGCTGCTTATAAGGAGAAGGGCATAGAGGCTCATGGTTACGTATGTGACGTTACTGACGAAAATGCAGTAAATGAGCTGGTTGCAAAGATTGAAAAGGAAGTTGGAGTAATCGATATCCTTGTAAACAATGCAGGTATTATCAAACGTATTCCTATGTGTGATATGACAGCCGCTGAATTCAGACAGGTAATCGACGTAGACTTAAATGCACCTTTTATCGTTTCAAAGGCAGTTATTCCATCCATGATTAAGAAAGGTCATGGAAAAATCATAAACATCTGCTCTATGATGAGTGAACTTGGCCGTGAGACCGTATCAGCATACGCTGCTGCAAAGGGCGGTTTGAAGATGCTTACAAGAAATATTGCATCCGAGTATGGCGAGTTTAATATTCAGTGTAACGGTATTGGACCCGGTTATATAGCTACACCTCAGACAGCGCCGCTTCGTGAGATTCAGCCTGATGGTTCAAGGCATCCATTCGATCAGTTTATTATTGCAAAGACACCGGCTGCAAGATGGGGAGATGCTTCAGACCTTCAGGGACCTGCTGTATTCCTTGCATCAGACGCATCAGACTTTGTAAATGGTCATGTTGTTTATGTAGACGGCGGTATTCTTGCTTACATCGGCAAACAGCCAGGCTAAGCGCAAAGCAAATTTCAAAGGTGGTAGCATGATTCGCTGCCACCTTTTTATCTTATAGGAAATACTAATAGAAAGGTATGATTTTTCATGGATATTCGATTGGTTATGAAAACAGCACGCAGTGCTACGTTTGAATTGGATGATGGCGGAGCTTATGAGACTTTTGAAAAATACAGATTATTTTTAAATCATAAAGAGTGCATGTTGACTGATACGGTCATTACAAGTATTTATGATTTGAAGCCGGATACGGAATATGAGCTGGAAGTGCATAGCATGGATGGTACGAATGCAGGCAGTATTAAATTCCGTACCGACGAAGAATTTGTTACTATCAATGTAAAAGAATTTGGCGCTGTCGGAGACGGAGTATCTGATGATACCGGTTTTATTCAGGCTGCGATTATGGCATGTCCAGCGAAAAGCCGCGTACTTATTCCTAAGGGGAAATATAAAATTACAAGTATATTTTTAAAGAGCGGCATCAATCTGGAAATTGCAAAGGATGCGGAACTGCTTGCGCAGACTGACAGAAACCGCTTTGCAAAATTTCCGGGAATGATAGAGAGTTACGATGAAAAGGACGAATATAATCTCGGAACGTGGGAGGGCAACCCGCTTCCGATGTTTGCGAGTATTATTACAGGTATTGATGTTTGGGACGTTAAGATATACGGAGAGGGTGTAGTTAACGGATGCGCATCACATGATAATTGGTGGAACAATCCAAAAGTTATGGTTGGAGCTTTTCGCCCCAGATTGTTATTTTTAAATCATTGTGAAAAAGTTCAGGTACAGGGCCTTACTTTCTGTAACAGCCCAGCATGGAATATCCACCCATATTTTAGCAACGAGCTTATGTTCTGTGGATTAAAGATACAGAATCCTCAGAACTCCCCTAACACTGATGGACTTGACCCTGAATCCTGTCGTGGCGTTGAAATTCTCGGCGTACATTTTTCACTGGGAGATGATTGTATTGCAGTTAAATCCGGTAAAATCTATATGGGTAAAAAGTACAAGAAACCTTCCGAAAATATACATGTATGCCACTGCCTGATGGAAAAAGGGCATGGAGCCGTTACGGTAGGAAGTGAAATTGGTGCAGGCGTGCGCAATATGGTTGTTGAGAAGTGCCGCTTTTCACATACCGACCGCGGACTTAGGATCAAAACAAGGCGCGGACGCGGAAAAGATTCGGTTTTGGATAAAATAACGTTTAAGAACATAGAGATGGATCATGTAATGACACCATTTACTGCAAATGCTTTCTATTTCTGCGATCCGGACGGCCGTAGTGAATATGTCCAGTCAAGGGAAGCATGTCCGGTAGATGATGATACGCCCGTATTGGGTCATTTCCTGTTTGAAGATATTCATGCGGTCAACTGTCATGTAGCGGCAGCATATTTTGATGGCCTTCCTGAGCAGAAAATTGAAGAATTAAAGATGAAAAACTGTACAATTTCTTTTGCAGAGGATGCAGCTACCGATGTTCCGATCATGGCAAACGGAGTGGATGCATGTTCTAAGAAAGGCCTGCATGCAACTAATGTTAAGAAGCTTATTCTTAAGAATGTAGTGATCAAAGGTAATGTAGGCGATGATATCGAGTTGGCAGGCGTGGATAAGTTAGAACAGGATTAAAGGAGGATTACCATGCAATTAGGGATACGTTTACATGATATAAAAAAAGCGCCGCTTGAAGAGAGACTGCAGATTGCAAATGAGCAGGGCTTTAAATGCGGTCATCTGGCGCTTTCTAAGGTGATTTCCGAATACTCCGTAGCGGATGATGCATTGACGCCGGGCTTTGCCTGTTATTTGAAGAAGCTGTTTAACGAAAATAATATAGATATAGCCGTACTTGGCTGCTATTTGAATCTGGCAAATCCAAATGAAGAAAGCCTCAAGAAAAACCAGGCGCGCTATCTTGCGCATATACGTTTTGCCTCGCTTTTGGGCTGTGGAGTAGTAGGAACAGAGACCGGAGCGGTCAATGAAGGTTATAAATATGAAGAACGCAATCATTCCGATGAAGCGCTGGAGATTTTTGTTAAGAATCTGCGCCCGGTAATAGAGTATGCTGAAAAGATGGGCATAATTTTTGCTATAGAGCCGGTATTTAAGCATATAGTATGTAATCCGGAGCGTGCCAGAAAAGTATTGGATGAAATTAATTCTCCCAATCTCCAAATTATTTTTGACCCGGTCAATCTGTTGGACATCAGTAATTATCAGAATAGGGAACAGATTATCCACAATGCGATTGACCTGCTTGGTCAAGATGTTGCAGTGGTGCACATTAAAGACTTTAAAGTCGAAGACAATAAACTGATATCTGTCGCAGCTGGTACGGGTGAAATGGATTATAGCGAAATTATCAGCTTTATTAAGACCAGAAAGCCTTATATACACGTAACTCTGGAAAATACAGTACCGGAAAATGCGGTTGCATCGAGAGAGTATATTCAGAAGCTGTGGGATGAATGCGAAGTATAGGGTGATAGCAAAAAATTAGGCAAATGCGAAACTCATTATTTCCGCAACCTAGTTTCGCGAAACATAATTAAAAGGAGATATTTATGGACAGGATTGAAAAGTATATTGATGAATTGATGGAGAAGAGTACGCCGGATAGGCCGATTTGGAATATTGAGAAGATTCTTCAAGGTAAGAAGTCTGAGTGGAATTACATTGACGGTTGTATGATAAAAGCAATTCTGGAGATGTATTCGATTACTAAGGATAAAAAATATTTTGACTTTGCAGATGCATTTATTGACTACAAAGTCTATGATGACGGCACAATTGACGGTTATGATGTGGCGGAACTCAATATTGATAATATTAATGCCGGAAAGACTTTGTTTGAACTGTATGATCTGACCGGCAAAGAAAAATACCGTAAAGCAATCGACTTGATTTACAGCCAGATTGAGCAGATGCCAAGAACTAAGGAGGGTAACTTCTGGCATAAGAATATTTACCCGAATCAGGTATGGTTAGATGGTCTGTATATGTGTCAGCCGTTTTATATGGAATATGAAACAAGATTCAATGACAAGAAGAATTATGATGATATTTTTAACCAGTTTGAGCAGGTTGTAAAAAATATGCGTGATCCCAAGACAGGTTTATACTATCATGCTTATGACTCGTCGAGAGAAATGTTCTGGTGCGATAAAGTAACCGGTCTTAGTCAGAATTTCTGGCTTCGCGCACTTGGCTGGTATTCAATGGCTCTATTGGATACACTTGACAATATAGATTCATCCTGTGGGGAATCTTATGAGAAGATGAAAAAGGCGTTTGTAGACCTTATGGACGCAATGGTTAAGTATCAGGACGAGAGCGGAATGTGGTATCAGGTTGTGAATCTTGGTGGTATGGAGAAGAATTATCTTGAGACCAGCGGAAGCTCCATTATGGCATACGCATTATTAAAAGGCGTACGTCATGGTTTATTGCCGGAAAACTATCGTGAATATGGTAAGAAAGCATTTAAGGGAATATGTGACAAATATCTTTCTACAGATGAAGAAGGAAATCTTCATCTTGGCGGAATCTGCCTGGTAGCAGGTCTTGGCGGTAAAGGGATGCGCTCAGGTACTTTTGACTACTATATGTCAGAGCCCGTAGTCAATGATGACGCCAAGGGAGTTGGGCCGTTCCTGCTTGCTTATACGGAGATGCTGCGTTTAGAGAAATAACTTATTTGTTTATACAGAAATGCTGCATTTGGGAAATAAGTTATGTGTTACTTATTAATAAAAGCGTATATAAAACATAATAAAAAACTCAGTTCCAATGAATAGATTTCACAGGAACTGAGTTTTTGTTAGTTAAAATTAAGTTTTATTAGTCCAAACTATGTTTAAACTGAGCTCCAATAATTTTTAAACTATCATATAAGCGCCTTGGTCTCTCTTGCGATTGCAAGCTCTTCATTGGTAGGAATTACAAGCACCTTGGTAGTTGAGTCAGATGTTGTAATTATCAGATCTTCACCACGTTTTGCATTCTGTTCCTTATCTAATGTGATGCCAAGATAGCCAAGACGGCTGCATATCATTTCTCTTACGAACGGGCTGTTCTCACCGAGACCTGCGGTAAAGCAGATTGCGTCTACGCCGTTCATAGCAGCAGTGTAAGCGCCGATATATTTGGTTACACGGTATGCAAAAGTCTCAATTGTACGGATTCCTTCTTCCTTACCGCTTTCGTATGCTTCCTGAAGGTCGCGGAAATCGGATGAAAGGTTGGAAGATAAGCCGAGTACACCGGATTTCTTGTTTAATATGGACATAATCTCATCTATGGATTTGTTCTCTTTATGAGCAATGAATTCAATAATAGCGGGATCGATATCACCGGAACGAGTTCCCATTATAAGTCCCTCTAATGGAGTAAGACCCATAGAAGTATCTATACATTTTCCGTTCTTAACTGCTGATACGCTGGCACCGTTTCCAAGGTGGCATACGATAATCTTTAAATCCTCATATTTTTTACCAAGTACTTCGGCAGCTTTATTGGATACGTAAGAGTGGCTGGTTCCATGGAAACCGTATCTTCTTACTTTGTATTTCTCATAATATTCATAAGGAAGACCGTATAAATAAGCTTCCTGCGGCATGGTCTGATGGAAAGCGGTATCAAATACAGCAGCCATAGGAGTGTTAGGCATAAGCTCCTTACATGCAGCAATTCCGATTAAGTTGGCAGGATTATGTAACGGAGCAAGTTCATTACAATCGGTAATAGCCTGAACTACTTCATCTGTGATCAGAGTAGATTTTGCAAATTTTTCACCGCCGTGTACGATACGGTGTCCAACAGCAGCGATTTCTGATAAATCATTTACAACGCCGTTGTCTTTGTCAGTCAATGAGTTCAATACCAGTTTTACAGCTGTTGTATGGTCTTCCATAGGTGTTACAGTGGTAATCTTATCTTTTCCGGTAGGCTGATATACAAGCTGGCTGCCTTCAATACCGATTCTCTCGCATAATCCTTTAGCGATCAATTTCTCTGTTTCTGCGTCGATCAACTGAAATTTCAGCGAAGAACTTCCGCAGTTAATAACTAATATATTCATGTTCATTCTCTCCTTTTAACTTAATTGTGCCTGTACAGCAGTAAGCGCTACAACGCCGACAATATCTTCCCATGAGCATCCACGTGATAAGTCATTTACAGGTTTGGAAATTCCCTGCATTATCGGGCCATATGCTTCAGCTTTTGCAAGTCTTTGAACTAATTTATATCCTATGTTACCACTGTCCAGATTAGGGAAGATCAGGACGTTTGCTTTACCGGCAACATCACTTCCAGGGGACTTGGTCTTTGCTACGGAAGGAACTAAAGCGGCATCAGCCTGAAGTTCACCATCAAGGCAAAGGTGAGGATATTGTTCTTTTGCAATTCTTGTAGCTTCAGCAACCTTATCAACCAGAGGATGTTTAGCGCTGCCCTTAGTAGAGTGTGAAAGCATTGCAATGATAGGTTTAGCGCCTACAAGAGCCTTGAAACTTTTGGCTGTAGAATCAGCTATGGCAGCAAGTTCTTCTGCAGTAGGATCCTGGTTCAGACCGCAGTCTGCAAAGAGGAAAGTACCTCCTTCGCCAAATTCACAATTCGGTACATCCATGATAAAGAAGCCGGATACCAGTTTGACGCCGGGAGCTGTTTTCAAAATCTGAAGAGCAGGACGAAGCGTATCTGCCGTTGAGTGAGCTGCTCCGGCTACCATTCCGTCAGCATCATTGGCTTTAACCATAATAACGCCAAAGGTAAGAGGATCTTTTAAAAGAATTTCTCTTGCTTGTTCAGGTGTCATACCCTTATTTTTTCTTATTTCATAAAGCATATCTACATAAGTGTCAAGTTTTTCTGTTTTCTGAGGATCTACAATAGTAACGCCATCAAGTTCTACTTCCAGCCAGGTTGCACCGTCAAGAATCTTTTCCTCATTACCAATCATAATTATGTCAGCAATCCCTTCTGCAACGATATGAGATGCTGCAATCAATGTTCTTTTGTCGGTTGTTTCCGGCAATACGATTTTTTTCTTATCGCTTTTTGCTTTTTCTTTCATTAGGTCAATATATGACATACCCCATTCTCCTTTCGATTTTCAGTCTGTTTGCTTATATAAATGGCAAAACATGGCTGTCCTATAAGTAAAATTATACAAAAATTATCACTTATGTACAAGAAGATTTTACAGTATTTTGTGATGTTTTTTATTAAAAAATATAAATGTGCAGCGGGAGTTATAAACGGTAAAAGAATTCTTAATAGAAATAAATACAAAAGACTGTCATCATAAGCCGGTTTTGATTTGTATAAAATACCAGTTTGAGTTATAATAGGGAAGAATACAGCTGTTTTTATATACAGTAAACATCATAAAAATAAAATCTTATAACGTTTACTTTGGTCATAGAAGGAGTTGAACAAATATGAGGACAGGTCTAAAGCCTTTAATGATAGTTTTGTGTATTTTGATGTTATTATCATTAAGCGGATGCTATGAAGACGATAGATATACAAATGCAAACGGCTCAAAGGTTGCAGAAATAAAATTTACAGATGAATTTGCTGATAATACATTAAAGCCTGCATATGAAGAATACCTAAAGAATAAATACGATGAGGAATTTACGGTTACATATATAGAGCCAACTGTAAGCTTTTACCTTTGCAAATATTACGGAGAAGTTACAGCTAATGAAAGCGGACAAAGATTTGAAATTTTTTGTTCTTACTATGAGGATGAAACAGTAACCTGCGAGGACAATTATTTCTATTATACAATTAAAGATGAATATGAACAATATATGTCGGATATAATTTCAGAAGTATTTCCGGAACATAAAATTGATCGAAGTTATTCATTTTCAAGATTTTTGGATGTGAAGAAAAAAATCAATTTTGATGAATTTTTGGAAAAGTATATGGGTGATTATTCAAATAGTGTAGATTTTCTGGTTTATATTAAGGATTCGGAGCTGACTGATTCAGATGAACAAATATTGCAGCTCTCAGCAGCTTTAAAAAACATCAATTTTTCAGGTAATATTACTATACATAGATTTCCTGATGAAATTTATGATAATTATGAAGAGCCACTTAAAGAATATAACGATAGTTATATAATAATTAAATGTTATAGCGATTCAATTGAATACGCAAAAAGTAATTGGGAGAAAGAAATCTACAAACCGCCCTTGCGGAAATAATTCGCATAATCAATTATATCAATCAAAAAGACTATATAAGAAATATTTTTTCCAACTCCGCAATCGCCCTCTCAAGTTCTTTTTCTTCAATATTAGAGTAATTAATGATTACGGTTGCCGGATATTTCTGCTGATTATCATAATAATATTCGGAAAGGCAGTTTAATAATATTCCGTGCTCTTTAGCGCTCCATTTGATTTCGACATCGCTTAGGTTCGTATCTATTTTTAACAGAAAATATGTTCCTGCGGGATATTCGTATATGCTGGAAACTTTGCTGAGAGCGGATTTGCGAAACATCTCAAGTACTTTTTTATGTTGATTTTCATAATATTTGGTCATGCGGCGTATATGACGCTCAAAATAGCCTTTTTCCAAGAAGGATGCAAGGGCGTACTGTTCAAAGCCCGAAACCGTACAGGAATAGAAGCTCATGGTGGAAATATAGCGTTCCATTAATTTCTCAGGCAATACCATATAACTGACGCGCAGCGAAGGTATCATTGTTTTGGAAAAAGTATTGATATAGATGACGCGGTGGTTACAGTCTAGTGACTGCATGGTCGGATATGGTTTATCGGAATACCGGAATTCGCAGTCATAATCATCCTCAATAATATAACGTTCGGTTTCTTCGGCTACCCATTTCAGCAGTTCCTGCCTGCGTTCAAGAGGCATGACGATTCCTACAGGGTAGTGGTGCGTAGGGGAGACGTGGATAACATTTACGGATTTTTGGTAGAGATTCTCTGCACATGGACCGAACTGGTCAATATCGATATATTCCCAGGGGACGCGGTGGCCATTATAAATATGTACGATATGATGATAACCCGGATTCTCCACACCGTATACGGCTTTGTCACCGAATAGCTGTACAAGACAACTGTACAGGTATTCAGTGCCGCTTCCTATTACAATATGTTCGGGAGATACGTCCATGCCCCGGAAACGGTATAAATACTTCGCAATTTCTATACGCAGCTTCTCTATTCCGTAAAAAGGCCGCGTATTTAATAAGGTGGTATCATAATCACTTAAGGTCTCGCGCATTACTTTGGCCCAAAGTGAAAGTGGAAATTGTTCATAGCTGATATCATTTGCCGTAAAATCCGCAAAATATTCTTCTTTGTTCTGTTTAAAGGTAGATTCGGACAATGTAGTGGAAATTGCGTTTGTTTGCGAAACTTGGTTTACATAATACCCCTTTTTCTCCATAGAACGGATATATCCTTCGGCCAAAAGCTGGGCATAGGCATTTTCCACCGTCTTGACGCTTACTTTAAGATGCTCCGAAAGCGCCCGTTTAGACGGCAATTTCTCATTGCGTTCCAGATTTCCGAGTATAATGTCATCCTTTATTTTTTGGTATAGGTATTCATATAAGGAAAGGTGTCCTCTTTTTGTCAAATCGTATGTAACCATAATCTGGTATCCTCTTGTTATCAAATTATACTTGCCATAATCTGGTATCCTTATTTTGTATCAAACTGGTTATTTAAAAGCTACCCGAAATAATTATAATTAGATTATAACACAAAAGCAAGTCCAAAAAAACGGACTTATACGCCAAAAAAGAAATGGAGGAACAAAACATGGGTGTATACGCAATTTCCGGCGCTTCAAGTGGAATTGGCGCCAAAGCAAAAGAACTATTAGAACAGCGGGGACATAAGGTTGTTAATATTGACTTAAAAGATGGTGACATTTGTGTCAATTTAGCATCCGAAGAGGGGAGAAAAGAAGCAGTAGCAAAGCTTCACGAAATGTGTCCCGACGGACTTGACGGTCTGATCTGTAATGCCGGAGTATCCGGTGCATGCGGTAATCTTCCGCTTATAATTTCATTGAACTATTTTGGTACTATTGCACTTGCTAAAGGTGCGCATGATTTACTGGAGAAAAAACATGGAAGCTGCCTTGTTACTGCTTCTAACACAATTTCCCAGGGTGCAGGCCGTATGGATATCGCAGACCTTTTGAACAATATCGGAGATGAAGGCAGGGTTCTTAAACTGATAGAACAGATGGATTCTTCCAACTTAAGTGTTGGTAACTCACTCTATGTTTCCACTAAATACGCATTGGCAAGATGGGTAAGACGTGTATCTGCCGCATGGGCTGCTAACGGAGTCCGCATTAATGCTATAGCTCCCGGTAACGTAAATACCGCAATGACAGCAACAATGAGCACATCAGCTAAAATGGCGCTTAATGCACTTCCGATTCCTACCAAATATGGTCAGGAATGTCTGATGGATGCAGACGAAATTGCAGAGGCTATGATATTCCTTGTATCTGACGCTGCAAAGGGTGTAAACGGTAACGTAATGTTCGTAGACGGCGGTACAGACGCACTGCTTAATTCTGAAAAAGTTTACTAGGAGGTATAAATATGAAACCTATTGAGAAATATGTAGAAGCTATGGAGAATAAAGATTTTGCCGGACTTGCAGAACTGTTTAGCAAAGATGGCAGTCTGAGTGATTATTGTACTAATTCATCAGCTCAGAAAGAATACCACATTTACGGTAAAGAGGCAATTAACATGTTCTTCCGTAATAAATTCGGTTTTCGTCAGTATTCCATAATGGAAGCTGAAGTTGTAAATGATACACAGGCAGAGTTTATCGCTAACTTTGGCGGTTATAATATCATGGCAATTGCAACTGTTCGTGAAGTGAACGAGGAAGGCCAGATTAAGAATCTTACCGTAAGACCTAAATAAGTGTTAAAAATCCGATGTGTCCGGGAGAGTGGGATGCATCGGATTTTTTATTATATTCATAATTTACTCTTAACAACTCTCCAGCACAACTCCATGCGCTATGCCTGGAATGGTCTGTCCTTCATTAAAGCTGGTTTTGCTAAGCAATGCCCCTGTCGGTACAAAAAGCACTTTTTTCCAAACGCCTTCTTCTATCTTTTTCAAAATATAGGCTGAAAGCGTTACTGCCGCGCAGCCGCATCCTGAGCCGCCTGCGTTGGTATCCTGCTTTTCACTGTCAAAAATCTCCATGCCGCAGTCCATATGCTGCTTAGTAATATCGATTCCTTCTTCTTTAAGCAGTTCAAAAAGAAGTTTCTGACCTACTGAACCAAGGTCTCCTGTTATTATTTTATCATAATCTTCAGGTTTGCGTCCAAAATCCTTGAGATTCAGTTTGATCGTGTCTGCCGCCGCGGGAGCCATACAAGCTCCCATATTCATAGAATCCCTTATTCCGTAGTCCGTTACTTTGCCAAATGTTGCGCCGCTGACACGTGCACGCGCTTTTCGCTCCGCTTTTGAAGAAAGCAAAAAAGCCGCTCCGCCTGTTACTGTCCAAGTGGATGATAGAGGTCTTTGGTTGCCGTACGCTAATGGAAAACGAAATTCTTTTTCAGCGCTTGCAAAATGACTGGAAGTAACACAGGCTGCCCTGTCTACGAATCCGCCTGCTACGGCCATACTTCCGACTGCAATTGAAAGTCCGCTTGTAGAGCAGGCCCCAAAAAGTCCGACATGCGGGGTTTCAAATGATGAAATTCCAAAGCTGCTAGCTATTGACTGACCCAGTAAATCTCCCGCAAAGATAAGCTGTAAATCTTCCTTCTTCAACTTCTCTTTATCCAAAAGAAGCTGCAGCGCCTCCTTTTGCAGGCTGCTTTCCGCCTCTTCCCATGTCTGGGCGCCAAATAGGTCATCCTGCCCAACCATATCAAACAATTTACCCATCGGACCCTGGCCTTCTTTTTTGCCAACAATAGAAGCGCTATTGATAATATATGGCGGATTTTCAAACTGAATACTCTGCTTTCCTAACATTTGCAAACTCTCCTTTTCCTACATTATTACATGTTATAAGCTAGTATGTGTAGATGTGCCGGAAATATGCGGAGAATAGCATAAAATTACATAACACACTATGCTGATTGCTGCTTTTCAGAACAGTGCATGATAAATCGTCCAAATTGCTTTTTCCATACTCTCTTCAGTTACAAAAGAATAATTAATGATAAAAATATGTTCAACTTCTTTGGGAGGAATTTGAAAATATTGGGACAGAGAGGAAAGCTTTATACCTGTTTGTTCCATTTTTAGTAAGAACTCCTTATCAGAAAGTTTTGTGTCTATTTTCAGCAGGAAATGCAGTCCGGCATCTTCTTCGAAAATAGTTACATAAGAAGCAAGGGGACTTGTTTCTATTGTATGCAAAAGTTTATCTCGTTTATTGCGATAGTAATTTCGCATACGATTAATGTGCTTTTCAAAATAGCCCTCTGATATAAATCTTGCCAGTATGTACTGTTCAAAATTAGAAACAGTACATGAGTAAAAAAACATCTTGGAATAGAAAATATTAACTAAATGCTTCGGAAGTACCACATAGCTGATTCGTATTGTGGAAGCAAGTGTTTTCGTAAAGGTATTTATATAGATGACTTTTTCCAGAACATCAATACTTTGTAAGGTTGGTATAGGCTGACCGTTAAGTCTGTATTCACTATCATAATCATCCTCAATAATGTATCGTCTGTCTGATTTTGCAGCCCAGCCCAAAAGTTCATATCTCCGGCTGATAGGCATAACGATTCCTGTTGGAAAATGATGTGAAGGGGAAATGTGGACGATATCAATATTTTGATTTTCCAGATCTTGCGTCTTTACGCCCAAAGAATCCATTATGGCAAAATTGTATGAAATGCAATGACTTTCATAAATTTGAGAAATCTTACTATAACCGGGTTCTTCTACGGCATAGCGTTTATCAAATCCAAGAAGCTGTATAAGCAATCCATATAAATATTCAGTACCCGCACCAATTATAATCTGTTCCGGTGTAACTGTCATATCTCTAAAATCTTTCAAATGCTTTGCAATTGCTTCACGAAGAGGCAGTATGCCGCCACAGGGGGGATTTGTCAAAAGTTCTTGCCGGTTATGCGTTAGCAGTTCACGAGTAAGTTTTGCCCATATAGAAAATGGGAAATGTTCAGAACGTGTCTGGTTGCTGGTAAAATCTGCAAAATAGTTTGAACTGCCAGAGGAAAGCTGTACATTTTCAGTTGAAAGAATAGACTCATTTTTGTTATGTAAACCTTTTATATCTGTTACAAAGAATCCCTTTTTGGGAATAGAATATACATAACCTTCTGCAATAAGCTGAGCATAGGCATTTTCAACAGTGATAATGCTTATGTTCAGATTTTTTGCAAGATTACGTTTGGAAGGAAGTTTCTCTCCTGAATGTAAAACGCCCTGTAATATGTCATTTTTGATGCATTTGTATAAATGTATGTAAAGGGAATCTGACCCTATATCAGCAAATGAATATGTGATCATGGCATGTTTTCTCCTTAATCTGACCTTTTTGAATATATTCAAATTGAGTATTTTAATATGTTCAGTAGCTATTATAATGGAAGTCAATTAAAAAAACAACTCAGGAGGTAAAGAGGATGGCGGAAAACAGATATAAGTTAAACAAAGAATTAGCGCAGATGTTAAAGGGCGGGGTGATCATGGATGTTACTACACCGGAACAGGCAAAGATTGCGGAGGCAGCAGGCGCTTGTGCAGTAATGGCGCTTGAAAGAATCCCGGCAGATATCAGAGCGGCGGGAGGAGTTTCAAGAATGAGCGATCCCAAGATGATAAAAGGAATTCAGGATTCCGTATCCATTCCGGTTATGGCAAAGTGCAGAATAGGGCATTTTGTGGAAGCACAGATTTTGGAAGCGATTGAAATTGACTATATTGATGAAAGTGAAGTACTTTCTCCGGCGGATGATGTTTATCATATCGACAAGCATAAATTTAAAGTACCATTTGTATGCGGGGCAAAAGATTTGGGAGAGGCATTGCGGAGAATCAGCGAAGGAGCCTCTATGATCCGGACAAAAGGAGAGCCTGGGACAGGAGATGTTATTCAGGCAGTTCGCCATATGAGAGCCATGAATGCGGAGATAAGGCGTGTGCAGAACTTGTCAGAAGATGAGATGTATGAAGTGGCAAAACAGCTTAAAGTATCTGTGGAACAGCTTCGTTATGTACATGAAAACGGAAAACTGCCCGTTGTGAATTTTGCTGCCGGAGGGGTGGCCACTCCTGCGGATGCAGCATTAATGATGCAGCTTGGTGCAGAAGGTGTATTTGTAGGTTCAGGAATATTTAAATCAGGAAATCCGGAAAAGAGGGCTAATGCAATCGTAAAGGCAGTAACTAACTATACAGACGCAGGCCTTATTGCTTCTCTTTCCGAGGACCTTGGGGAAGCAATGGTCGGCATTAACGAGCAGGAAATAGAACTTTTAATGGCAGAAAGAGGAAAGTAAAATGATAATTGCGGTTTTGGCGGTACAAGGAGACTTTGCCGAGCATAAAAAAATGCTCGAAAAGCTGGGTGCATCATGTGTGGAATTGCGGAAAAAAGAGGATTTGTTTCAGAAGTACGACGGTATTATTTTACCGGGAGGTGAAAGTACCGTACAGGGAAAGCTATTAAGAGAGTTGGATATGTTTGATTCCTTGAAGCGGCAAATAGAGGACGGACTGCCTGTTATGGCTACCTGTGCCGGATTAATTCTTTTGGCGGAGAATATAGAAAATGATGACAGAAAATACTTGAAAACGCTGCCCGTTACCGTAAAACGAAATGCTTATGGCAGACAACTGGGAAGTTTCCATGCGGAGAATGAATTTAAGGGTCTGTGTATCATTCCAATGACCTTCATAAGAGCTCCGTATATCAAAAGCGTAAGTGATGAAGTAGAAATACTTGCAAAAGAAAATGAGCATATAGTTGCAGTCCGCTATATGAATCAGTTGGCAATGTCTTTCCATCCCGAGTTAGATGAAGATGAACGAGTANACAAATATTTTATGGAAATGGTTCANGAATACAANAAAATCCTGGCGTGTTGTACCCATTGATATTATATCAAGCGTGAGGTAAAATAAACTATATCGTGGTAAGGCAGGTGCTAAAAATGATTGAACCGGAAAAGAATGGAATTAAAAAAATAGATGCTCTTTTAGAAAAGTTAAAAGAAGATTCGGTGGAATATAAAGAACTNAAAACCTACGATTACAGTTTGGAGGAAAAGAAAAATGCAATCCGTTCTCTTATGAATATACGTATGCCAAGAGAGTTTTCCGATGGATTAACAGATTTACAGGACGAGTATTTGCAGGAAGAATTAAAATCAAAAGGTATCATACGTATGGAGGACATTCCAACCATACAGAATCAGTTTAACAGTAAACTCTCCCATGCCGATAAAATATCACTTTGGCAGGGAGATATTACAAGACTTAATGTCGGAGCCATTGTAAATGCCGCCAATTCACAAATGCTTGGCTGCTTTGTGCCCTGTCACAGGTGCATAGATAATGCCATTCACAGTGCCGCNGGNATGCAGCTTCGGGAAGAATGCAGCCACATCATGGAACGCAGGCGGATAAAATACGGAAGGAATTATGAAGAGCCGACAGGCACAGCCACTTTGACACTAAGCTATAACCTTCCCTGCGATTATGTTATTCACACAGTAGGACCGATTGTATACGGCAGCCTGAACGAACAGCTTTGCAGGGATTTGCNNAGCTGCTATGAAAATGTTTTGAAATGCTGTCTTGAGCATAACATAAAATCTGTTGCATTCTGCTGCATTTCAACGGGAGAATTCCATTTTCCCAACGATAAGGCGGCAGAAATTGCNGTAAAAACGGTAACAAGTTTCTTAGATAAGCATAGTGACTGCATGGAACGGATTATTTTTAATGTCTTTAAAGACAGTGATTTAGAAATTTACGAGCGAATTTTTACAGCTTTTTAGTAAAGCATATAATTCTGTTTGCCTCTGTAAAATTCATTGCCTTGTGAAATTGACGGCTTTTGTCATTGTCAATTTCACAATCGCTGGCAAATTCCTTGCAGCCCTTATCTTTTGCCCACATCTCGCACTCTTNCAGCAGNTCTTTGGCATATCCCCTGTTGCGATAGCCTTCCAAAATAAGAATTCCCTCTAAGTATCCGACAGGNGNNGTTTCNGTTCCTTCCACATAATCATACCGTAATTGGCACTGTGCAAANCCGACAGGGATNTCNTNTNCATATTTCAGGAATATTTGAGCATCATCTTTGGNAAGNAGCTCTNAAAACTCATCGGCNAACCCATCANCAGAATTGTCTTCCCACATTAAGACCGCTAAGTTAGCTATTACCCTTATATCATTTTTTGAAGCTTTGCGTATCATTTTTCTCCCTCCGAATTTATCGTTCTGATTTTAATAATGAATAATAACACAATCAAATTTATTATATTTCATTTTTTTGTAATCTGCTTGAATAAAATCACAAAGTATGCTATATTATAAACATAAAAAGGGAAGCAACCGCCCACAAGGGTTGACCAATTGAAAACGATAGAAACTCCACCCTCTCTACCGGTCAAGTATACAAGGGTGGTTTTTCTATCTAAAAATTCAGAAAAACGCTACTGACTTATCAAAACGATTAAGGTCAACACCTTGCAGTGACACGATTGTTCCCATATGTCATATCTTACCATATATCTTATTATCTGGCAATTACTTATAATTGTTTTTTCGAAGATTTAATTTCATTGCTTTGCAATCCTTTCATCAGATGCTATATGTTCATCTTTAAAAGCATCAATCATATTCTTTCTGAAAATCATGTTCTACAAATTCGCGCAACCGTTCTCTTAGTCCATCTACAAACCGACTAGGGTAGAAAACCTCCATAAATTCCTGTTTATTCACCCCGAATCAGGTCACATCCGGCTAATGTGCCGTCCGTATAATAGGCATCCCATAGTTCAATATTCTGTTTATTGTCCATGTTTTCCTTAGAGATATCTTTTTCCATATATCCACAGGTAAAAGGGAAAAAGTCGAATTTTTTCGTTCCGATATGCTTTGCTCCCAGATTCTCATACCATGTACGAAG